>JACKAG010000001.1 GCA_020635195.1 Deltaproteobacteria bacterium
AAATTTCAGATGAGTCTTGAGAAAGAGCCTCTGACAGCTAAGCAATATTATATCGATGTAAAGCTTGGTGAAGGAACTCTGACAGTCGGTCGGGCATCTCTGCCTTATGCTGGTATCATGGGTGCAGCAGATATACTTACTTTTGGTGTCGATGTTCCGGCAGGAGCCTCCTATAGCAGCAACAGCCCGTTGGTTTCTTATAACACAGGCGCGATGTTTGGTCCTGTTGCCGTTCATGCGGCCTTAGCGCAGGCTTCAAACCCAGGAAATAAAGCGGTTAAAACAACTCCGGTGCCAGCGATTGATTTGGCTGTAAAAGTTGATGTTTCTGGTTTCCGTGGTGGTTTGGCTGTTCATACAGAAGAAACCTACTACAGCGATGTCACCAGTGGAGATCTTAAGCCCATTCGTCCTATGACTTTTGCTGTACATGCGGGTTATAGCCATGACATGGTCCATGCTGATTTATCATACGGTACAGGTGATCCTCTTTTTACAGGGGTTACCTCTATGGCTATGATGGATAAAGACCTGAAAGATAAGATGAACAGCATGATGTTCAATGTGGGTGTGGATTTAGATGCGCTTAGTGCGACACTCTTTTATGGAAATGAAGTTGCTAAATTGTCAAAAGACTATGGTCATATGAATAAAAAACAGGAAATTAAGGATGTCGAGGAAAGCGCAACTTCTATGGGGCTTCGTCTTGTACACGCCTGGGAAGGTGTCGATTGGCTTTTCGAAATATCAAATACAGAGCAAAAATATGACAGTGTTACATTCAGAAACCGCTGGTATGCTGGGCTCGGCTTGTCTACTTCATTTAATAGCTGAAACACAGCCGGCCTTCTTCCGGACTAAAATCGAGTCCGGAAGCCTATGAGGGGGGGCGATGAGTGATGATGCTCCCCTGCTATTCTCAGATCCTGTAAAAAACATGATCTCAGTTCAACCCTGTTGATTTTCTTCTCTTTGCCTTCTGATCTGAGCCCACAGATAGATCCGTTCTGTTTCATCCCTGGAAAATAAGGTAAACATAGCGGGTCTGTCATCAGGCGGGCTATCACTGTGTCGGATTTTGTTCTGTTGAGGGTTTTTTAGGGATATGAGTGATTATCTCCTTTATTATTCAATGTTTCAGGATGTCATGTTTCCCGGAAAAGAGGAAGAATCGACCGGGCAGGATCAGGAGCTAAGTCTGCGAAGAATTGTCAGCTTTTATCCACGGCTGAATCTGAAGCTGGCAGATGCATCCATCGTCGTTTTTGACCTTGAAACGACAGGTCTTGATCATCGGCGCGATTTTATCATTGAAATCGGAGCCCGGAAAATAACAGCTGGTAAGTTGAGTGGTGAGTTTGCTACGATGGTCAATCCAGAGAGGGAGCTGCCTGCTCAGGTTGAAAAGATTACCGGTATTACACAGGATATGCTGGAAGGTCAGCCTATAATCAGAAAAGTACTACCGGAATTTTTTGACTTTATTCAGGGCAGCCTTCTTGTCGCCCATAATGCGGTCTTTGATATGGGTTTTATTCGTTTTCATGCTGGTCTTATGGGAATTGAGTTTGACTGGCCAGCTTTCTGTACTCTGAAGATGGCCAGAGAATTATTACCGGATCTGAAAAGGAAAAACCTGGATACTCTAGCTGAGCACTATGGCCTTAGTTTCGAGGCACGCCATAGATCGATTGGTGACGTAAAAGTTACGGAAACGGTTTTGCAGCAACTCCTGTCTCAGGAAGGATCTTACCTGAAAACATGGCAGGACATGGAAGCCTTCCGTGTCTGATCTTCCGGAGGAACATGGAAACGTTCTGATGGAGATCGTTTCAGCTGTGCGGGCTTCGCCAGGAACATGCAAAGGAATGTCAGATGAGGCTGAGCAGTGGAGTAAGGACATCGTCTCCGGAATTCCGGGAAAATCAAGCGTATCATGAAACATTATCCCGACAATTAGAAGAACTACTGGCAGAGATCCGGCAGGGTGGTGGGACCGATCTGATTACAGCACAGCACCAGAAGGGCAAGCTGACTGCACGGGAGCGAATTGAAGAGCTGACGGATTCCGGGACATCATTTCTTGAGCTGTCTCCCCTTGCTGGTTATCAGCTTTACGAGGATCGTGTTCCTGCGGGTGGCATCATCAGCGGAGTCGGGCAGATTGCGGGCCGTCTGTGCATGATCGTTGCGAATGATCAGACAGTCAAAGGTGGTACATACTATCCCATCACAGTCCGTAAACATCTAAGGGCTCAGGAAATTGCATGGAAAAATCATCTTCCCTGCATTTATCTGGTGGATTCAGGGGGAGCCTTTCTTCCGATGCAGGATGAGGTTTTTCCTGACCGGGATGATTTTGGTCGGATTTTTTATAATCAGGCTCAGATGAGCGCAGCAGGGATTCCTCAGATTGCTTCGGTTCATGGTTTTTGCACTGCGGGTGGTGCCTATATCCCAGCAATGTCGGATCAGAGTGTGATTGTCAGGGAAACCGGAACTATTTTTCTGGCGGGTCCTCCTCTGGTCCGGGCTGCGACAGGTGAAGATGTCAGCGCAGAAGAGCTGGGGGGGGCTCATGTCCATACTTCCATAAGCGGAGTGGCAGATCATCTGGCAGAGAATGACAGGGATGCGTTGTTTATCCTGAGGGACATAATCTCACATCTTGGAAAGCGGGAATCTGCGTCTGTTGAATTGCAAAGTCCTGTCAGGCCTTTTTATGATCCTTCTGAGCTTGGCGGGCTTTTACCTGCTGTATCGGGAAAGGCAATTGATATCCGTGAAGTCATTGCCAGGCTGGTGGATGGGTCCGAGCTCTTCGAATTCAAAAAAAATTATGGAAGCACGCTGGTTACGGGATTTGCCCATCTCGGGGGGATTCCTGTTGGAATTCTGGGAAATAATGGGGTTTTATTTTCAGAGAGTGCGCTGAAAGGGACTCATTTTATTGAGCTGTGTTGCCAGGAAAAAATTCCATTATTATTTTTACAGAATATTACGGGATTTATGGTCGGAAAACAGTATGAACAGGGAGGCATTGCAAAGCATGGTGCAAAGCTGGTTCATGCCGTGGCCAATGCAGCGGTTCCAAAACTGACTCTGATCATCGGAGGAAGTTTCGGAGCTGGTAACTATGGAATGTGTGGGCGGGCTTACGATCCGGATTATTTATTTATGTGGCCCCAGGCGCGCATCTCCGTTATGGGCGGAGCTCAGGCAGCAGATGTCCTGTGTACAGTCAAGCGACAACAGGCAGAGCGAAAAGGTCTTCCTTTTGGTGAAGAAGATGAGCAGCGTATTCGCCAGCCTGTCCTTGATAAATACGAAAGAGAAGGTCACGCGTATTATTCCTCTGCACGTCTCTGGGATGACGGTGTCATCTACCCCTCTGAGAGCAGATCCACGTTGATTCAGGCTCTGGCTTCATGTCTGCATAAACCTCTGAGAGAAACCAGAAATGGAATTTTCAGGATGTAATGGCAATATAAAACATACCGTTAAATCCAGGTTTTTCTGATTGGCTTACGGGGAGGCATAAAAGATGTCTGGTCAAAAGAGTCTTCGTATTGGTAATGCTGGTGGCTACTGGGGGGATGACCCCGGGGCTCTGAAACGTCAGATTGACGGGGGAGATCTTGACTACATTACGATGGATTTTTTGGCCGAAGTCACGATGTCCATCATGCGTAAGCAAATGGCAAAAGATCCTGAGTCGGGTTATGCAAAAGATTTTATCTCCATGCTGAAAGGCGTTCTGCCGGATCTTCTGCAAAAGAAAATCAGACTGATTACCAATGCAGGTGGGATGAATCCCCGTGCCTGCGCCAGGGCTGTTCGTCGTCAGGCGGAGGAGCTTGGTCTTTCCCCGAGAATTGCCGTTGTGTGTGGCGACGATATTCTGGGAGACGTCGACACGCTGGAGGAGCAGGGAGCTGATTTTTCAAATATGGAGACTCAGCAGCCCTTCTCACTTGTCAGAGATCGCCTTGAAGCTGCCAATGTCTACTTTGGAGTGGTTCCCGTGCTTGCTGCTCTGCGCAGATGGCAGCCGGATATTCTGATTACGGGGCGCGTGACGGATACCGGAATTACTCTGGCTCCTATGATGTATGAGTGGGGTTGGAGTCTGACAGACTATGACAAGCTAGCAGCAGGAATTGTTGCAGGCCATATGCTCGAGTGCGGAAGTCAGATTACCGGAGGAAATTTTTCTGACTGGAAAAAAGTGCCTGACTTCAAAGAGATTGGATACCCTATCGTCGAAATGTATGATGACGGGACTTTCTTTATTACGAAGCATGCGAACACGGGTGGTCTGGTGACTGTAGACACGGTTCGTGAGCAGGTATTCTATGAAATGGGGAATCCTGCGGCTTATCTGAGCCCCGATGTGGTGGCAGACTTCAGGAGTATTTTTCTGGAGCAGGCAGCTAAGGACCGTGTCAGAGTCAGTCGTATCAGAGGCTATGCTCCGACCAGTCACTATAAAGTTTCGATGGCCTATCGGGATGGTTTTAAAAGTTCAGGACTTATTCTGATTTCCGGTCCGGAGGCAAGATCAAAAGCGGAAACCTTTGCCGGGATTTTCTGGGAGCGATGCCCCGGTCAGTTTAAAGAGACTCTGACGGAGTATCTTGGCTGGAACGCCTGCCATCGCTCGCTGGGGCTGAAGGAGGATGGAAATGAGATCGTCCTTAAACTTGCGGTTCGCTCTGATGATGCGGATCAGGTTCGGGGCTTTGCTAAGCTCATCCCTTCTCTGATACTCAGTGGCCCTCCTGGAGTGGCGGTGCTGGGTGGTGTTCCGGCTCCTCAGTCTGTTATTAGTTACTGGCCAGCGCTGATTCCAAAACAGCTGATTTGTCCGCAGATAGCCTTACTGGAAGGAGATCAGCTGACAGAGGCAGAAGATGCTCCAGGGACGGTCAGTGCTTTATGGGCTCCTTCGGAAGATCAGCAGATACAGGTGGCCAGAGAGGTCTTGTCCTCTCCTGAAAATCTGTTTTCCGGTCAGAGCCAGTCTGGCACTTTTGCCCTCTCTGAGCTGGCGCTGGCTCGCAGTGGTGATAAAGGTGATAGCGTCAATATAGGTGTGCTGGCAAGAAGTGATGCGGCCTGGGAATTTCTGAAGGAGTATCTGACGGCGCAGAGGGTGAAGGACTGGTTTCAGGAACTCTGTTATGGACAGGTCACTCGTTATACTCTGGAAGGGCTGAAAGGGCTGAACTTCATTCTGGAAGCGGCACTCGGTGGGGGCGGTAGTTGTACGCTGCGTTCTGATGCTCAGGGCAAAACTTTTTCACAGGCCCTTCTCAGGCAGAAAGTTCCTGTACCGGAACAGGTGATGAAATCGGTCAGGATCGGGGATTCATGATGGATAAGAGCACACGGGTATGTCTGAGCTTTGAGAAGACGGGAGAAGAATCCGGGAGTTGCATTGCCTGGTTAACGCTGAACCGGCCTGAAATGGCGAATGCTTTTGATGCGGATATGATCCGACAGCTGAGAGAGTGTTTTGTTCAGTTACAGGGGTATGACAGCTGCCGGGCTTTGGTCATAAGAGGGGCAGGTAAGCACTTTTGTGGAGGAGCTGATCTGGAGTGGATGAAAGCATCCGCTCAGCTGACACAGGAGGAGAATCTGGAGGAAGCCAGAGGCCTGTCTGCTATGTTTGCAGCTCTTCATAAGTTACCTTTTCCGACTATCGCAGTGGTGCATGGTGCGGTGTATGGTGGAGGAGTTGGTCTGGTTGCCTGCTGTGATCTGGCAATCGCAGATATTGACAGCCGTTTTTGCCTGAGCGAAGTCAGGCTTGGTATTCTTCCTGCGGTCATTTACCCTTATCTGAGTCTGAAAATGCGTTATGGCTCATTGCTTCGTCTGAGTATGACGGGCAGGTTGTTTCTGGCTTCTGAAGCCCGGGATACCGGGCTGATTGAGCTCTGCTGTGAGAAAAATAGTCTGGAAACGACGCTCCAGGATGAAATCCGGGGAGTGTTAAGTGCTGGTCCAGCAGCTCTGACACGATTGAAATTTCTACAGCATACGATTTTTGCATGTTCTGATGATTGTCATGCTCTGGCCTGTCGTCTGATAGCAGAGGCGAGAAGTGGTCCTGAAGCTCAGGCGGGGTTTCAGGCGTTTTTTAAGAAGCAATCCCCTCCATGGGTGGTTGGCCCGGGGCGCATCCCGGAGGAATCCTGAAGTGGCAGGTGCTATGGGCGAAAAAATTTTCATCGCGAACAGAGGGGATATTGCGGGCAGGATTGCAAGAACTGCCCAAAAGCTGGGTCTTGTTCCCGTTTGTCTGACGGAGCGTTCTTTCCCTCCCGCTTTTCTCAGGTCGGCAGTGGCAGAATGGATACGGGTTCCTAAGGAGTCTCCTGCCTTGTTTCTGGACAGAGATGCGATGATTGCCTTTGCGCAGCAAAGCGGCTGTCACTTTGTCCACCCTGGCTTTGGCTTTTTATCGGAAGATGCTGATTTTGCTGAAAAGGTTAAGAAAGCCGGTCTGATATGGGTAGGTCCGGAGCCGGATGTCATCCGGCAAATGGGCGATAAAGCAGAGGCCCGGAGAATCGCTGAAAAGGCAGAAGTCCCCTGTCTGAGGGGGCTGAGTGATGTTTGCTGTCGTAGTCAGGAAGACTATGACAAAGTCCGGGCTTTTGTGGCAGAGATCGGCTTTCCTGTTCTGATTAAAGCTGCCTTCGGAGGAGGTGGCAAGGGCATGAGGATTGTCCGTGAGGAGTCCGGCTTATTGTCTGCACTGGAGCAGGCAGCTTCGGAAGCGCTTAATGCCTTTGGTCATGGAAGCCTGATTGTCGAACAGTACTGTGAACATGCCCGGCATCTGGAGGTGCAGATTCTGGGGGATCATAGTGGCTCGATTGTGGTTTTGGGTGACCGGGACTGCTCCATGCAGAGACGGCATCAGAAAATTATTGAAGAGGCTCCGGCTCCGTTTCTGGACTCTGTGACCAGAGAGGCGTTGCATGAAGCGGGATTGAGACTGGCAACTGCTGTAGCTTATACATCTGCCGGGACAGTCGAATTTTTACTGGAAAATCGGAGTGATCAGAGCCTTCCCAAGATCTGGTTTCTGGAAATGAACACCCGCCTCCAGGTGGAGCATCCTGTCACAGAATCGATTTTTGGCCTGGATCTGGTTGCCTGGCAGATAAAAATAGCGCAGGGGGAGAGGCTGCCACCAGAAATGGGCGACAGAACCAGTCGCGGCCACAGCGTGGAAGCCAGGATTTATGGTGAAGATCCGGGTTGTCAGTTTCTCCCCTCTCCCGGGCCTGTCAGCCTTTTTCTTCCATGGCAGGAAAATGGTCTGCGCTGGGAAAATGGTCTGGATGAGGTCGATGAGATTCCGGATCAGTTTGACCCTATGGTCGCAAGGGTTATTGCTCATGGAGATAGCAGAGAAGAAGCTCTGGATCAGCTGACTCGATCTTTGGCCCGGACTTTTTTTGCCGGTCAGAAGCAGAACCTTAGTTTATTGCAGTGGCTGTGCCGTCATAAGGACTTTCGAAGCGGGCGTTTTGATAATGGTTTCGTTGGCCATTCCCTGACTCAGTTTTTGCAGGAAGAAGAGGCGACCCGGGCTGATACGAAAGAGCTTCTGAGCTGTATTGCTCAGGAGATACAGCAGCACAGGCATGAACTAAGGGGAAACGATGGCATGCTGCATCGTCAGCCAAGTGTTCGTGAGATATCGGATCTTGCTTTTGCTTCTCCCGGTACTTCTTCTGTTCAGTCCTTAGCCCAGAGTCGTCTTTCAGGCCCTGAGGGGATTCTGACTCTCGGAAGGAGGAGGCGTTATTATGCCCGTGCCCAGGATGAGCTGAAACTATGGGGCGAGGGGCGGCTGAACACGGATCGGGGGCCTGTCTCTTTTGAATTTTTATATGAGCAAGTCTGTACGGTGGAACATCTGTGGATTTTATATGATGGGCGCATGTATGATCAGGAGCTGTCACCTTCCCGAAGACAGCAGACAGAGTCGCAGGGTTCTGGGTCTGAACAATGTGTTGCGCCAGTTCCGGGTCGGGTGATCAGGCTCCTTTGCCAGCCCGGAGATAAGATACAGGCAGAAGATGCTGTGATGGTACTGGAGTCCATGAAGATGGAATTTGAAGTAAGGGCTCCTGATTCGGGAATAGTAAAGAAGATTTTAGTTGATGCAGGAATGCAGGTAGAGTCTGGTCAGCTTCTTGTTCAGGTGGAGCCGGAGGTTTATGATGGCGATGGAGCAGTTTCTTCAGAAGTCGGGCTTTAAAGTTCTGGCTCTGGCGCGTCTGACAGAGTGTGAATATAGTATTGTTTTATATCTTATGAATTGTGCAGTGTCCGGACTGGAAGACATTGTGACAACGGAGATGGAGCTGGCCTCCCTGATTCATTATCAGGAAGAGGATGTCTCACGATCGCTGGAGTCACTGGCAGGTCGTCAGATTGTGCGGGCTCGCTCTAGTGACCATAGCCATGGGTCTTCTGCTCATCCATCGATTCGTCTGAATTTTCAGTTTGATATGACCAGATGGCAGCTGGATTCTGATCAGGATCTGGAAGCGCATGATGCTGTCGTTTATCCTTTCTCTGTGGGAAACCGAAAGGCACAACTTGAAATTCTGGCAAAGCCTCCTTCGGCTGCGGCAGAGTCCCGGGAAGAAAAAGAAACATGGGACCGTGTCGTTGAATCTTTTTTGCAGGGGCGTAGTTTTGATGATGCAGAAATCGAAACCCATGAAACGTCAGCCAGGCTTCTGATGCAGGATCATCCTGTTGATCAGGTGCTGTTGCTGCTTCGGCATTTTGGGTTGCGTATTCCGAGTCTGAGCCTTCTGGCCAGTAACTGGTCTCATTTTCAGGAGTTGTACGAAGCCGAAACGCAACAAGTAGACCTGATGGACGCACGCAGAAAGCATCAGGAGCTTGACCAGCGTTTAAAAGAAAGTTCCAGAAAATGGCTGGATAGTGCAGAGCAGTTTGGGCTGACTGCCTCTGAAATCAGTATTCTGAAGTTATTGATCAGACACAGACATCCGAGGCGCCAGCTTTTCTGGGCGTGGCAGGCCAGAAGCCGTTATCTGAATCTGAGGGATTTTTTTGATGAAAATCAATCGCTTATGCTTGCTGTCACGACAGCTGGAATGATTGTGAGGAAGTTCCATCCTACGCCAGGCGAATAAAGATCTGTCTTTGGCTTGTTCCTGCTGTGGGATACCTTTCCGGATTTCTGGAAGAATCTGTCATGAAATCTGATTGATAGCTTTATAAAGGACCAGGCGCCCTGTTGCCAGGATAAAAAAACTTGCACTATCCAGGAAATTCTGTACAATTACCTCCGTGATTTTTTTCTTTTTAAGGTATGTTTATGAGTAACAAAGTTTTTGTTGGTGGTCTGAACTGGGGTACAAAAGAAGAAGGCTTACAGGATTTCTTCAGAGAAGTTGGTGAGATCTCTTCTGTTAAGATTATCACAGATCGCGAAACTGGTCGTTCCAGAGGTTTTGGTTTTGTTGAATTTGCTTCTGAAGAGAGTGCAAATGCAGCAGTGGATTCCATGAATGGTGCTGAGCTGGATGGCCGTATTCTGAAGGTATCAATTGCCATGGAACGCAACCAGCGCAGTGGTGGTTACGATAACCGCGACCGCGGCTCCTATGGAAGCCGAAACCATGATCGTGGTGGAAATCGCTGGTAAGAAATCGTCCCTGAAAAGGGATTGTTTTATCAGAGATGATTGAAGGCAGCCTCTTTTGAGGCTGCTTTTTTTATATCTGTAAGACTCATCCGGACTCTGAGGGTGGGTGGGCGCAGAAATAAGTATGCCTTCCATCCCGGATGAGTCTTACAGATATGCCATAAAGGGCAGACAGCCGCTTTTCTGTACAGAGCTCTTTGACCGGGCCTCCTTCAGGTTGCTGTCCGGCTTTTATAAACAGGGCATCATCACCATAGTGGAGTGCCAGCTCTGGCTGGTGGAGGCTCATGATGACGCAGCGCCCCTTTCGGACCTGTTGCCGGAAGATATCCATAAGCTGGAATGCTGTGGACAGATCCATATGAGCGACCGGTTCATCCAGGATCATAACCGGAGTGTCCTGGCATAATACCCTGCCAGCCATCACTTTTTGTTTTTCTCCACTACTCAGATGATTATAGCTTTTGTTTCTGAGGTGAGAAATTTTCAGAGTTTCGATGATCTGCTCTACAAACTGATCATCAGATCTGCCCGGAAATCCTTTGTGCCAGGGGAATCTGCCCGCCTGCATGAGATCCGCAACAGTGAAGTCAAATGGGACATTATGCTCGGCTGGCATCCATGAAATTTTTTCTGACCGGATGGAAGCTGGCATCCGGCACGTCTCCTCATCATTAAAAAAAATGTTCCGGTGTTTTGATTCTGCGAGGCTGCGGAGCAGGGTTGTTTTTCCTGCTCCGTTTGGTCCGAGAAGGACAGTCATCCTTCCGCTCTGAAAGTGGAACGAAAAGTTCTGAAGCAGGGGAATCTTTCCGGCTGGAAGAGTCAGATTCTGTACATTCAGCATAGAAGCTCCTTTCGCTGCATGCACAAAATCCAGAAAAAAAAGGGAGCTCCGATCAGGGATGTCAGAACTCCCAGTTCGGCCTCTTCTGGCATGAAGAGGCTGCGGGCGCATAAATCAGCAAAAATTAAAAGGCTTGCTCCATTGGCTAGCCCGCAGATCATCAACTGCCGATGTCCTGGCCCGACGATCATTCTGGTCAGATGAGGCACGATCAGCCCGACAAAAGGGAGGGGGCCCGCCAGACTGACAACCATAGCAAGCAGAAGAGACATGCAGGCAATACTCTGAATACGGATGCCAGCGGCTGCTATGCCAAGACTTTCCGCGACTCCGTAGCCCAGACTCAGGATATCCAGCTTACGCGACAGGGAAAGAGCCCATACAATTCCGAGAATACATGGCATGGTGCTCCAGGCAAGCTGCTTCCATGTCAGAGCCTGTAGGCCGCCCAGCAGCCATTTCATAACAGACTGGAGGAGTTCGTGCCGGCTGACCGACAGAGAGATAAGAAAGGAGTTAAGAGCCCCCCAGAGGGAAGCAAGTGCCATACCGCTCAGAAGTAGCTGACCGAAACCAGGCGATTTCAGGATATTCCCGGAGATCAGGAGCAGGATCACAGTGCTGATGATAGCTCCGGTAAAGGCCGCCAGGGGAACGGATAGTTCAGGCTTCCACTGAAGTCCGAGGCTGTAGAGCAAGAGTACACACAGGCTGCTCCCTCCGGAGCAGCCCAGAATACCCGGATCTGCCAGAGGGTTCCGGAACAAGCCCTGGCAGAGAATTCCGGCGATACTCAGGCAGCTTCCGCAGAGAGCGGCTCCAAAAAGGCGGGGAAGTCTGAGCTCTGTCAGAATGAGCATGCCAGTAGTGGGATTGAATCCATCGGAGATTGTCTCTGTCATGAAATAGCTGAGATAATGCGCGCTGTCATAGGGTGCAGGCCCCCAGAAAGGACTGCATAGCAAGACAAAGAACATAGAGCACAGACAGAGATTTCTGGAAAATGAGCTTGTCATGATTGGTTTAACCTGTTGCTGATTGCTTTGACTGCGCTGATCAGCCAGGGGGAGACGGCATGCAGATCTTTTGCAGGAATAAAGATAATCTGATTCTTTTGCAGTGCAGGCCATGATCTTGTTTCTGGCCAGGAACGGATCAGGGCTTCTGTTGCTGCCTGCTTCCGGGCATCATTCTCTGCGCTCATGACAACCCAGTCAGGGCTCAGAGCTGCCAGGAACTCAGAACTGATACGGGGCCAGCCTTTGATCCCATGAGAACGGAGGATATTCTGTCCACCTGCTGCACTTAGTATGTCATCGAAGAGGGTTTCGCTTCCCCACACTGTCCGGTCAGGATTCAGGCCGATCACTCTGGCCGGAGGCTCCCGGAATTTCTTTCTGATGACAGCAAGCTCTGCTTCGAACTCTGAAATCACCATTTCTGCAGCTGGGCGTTCATGGATCAGTTCACCGAGTTGCCGGATTCTGTCTTTCAGCGTTATAAATGATCGGACTTCTTGCATGATCCAGACAGACATACCTAAGCTTTGGATGTTCTTAATCAGCTCAGGACGGTTAAATGAAGCCATGATGACCAGGTCCGGTTTTACAGACAGGATATGCTCAGGAGATCCACCAACCCTGCCGGGGATTGTTTTAACCCAGGGGGTCAGGTGGGAAACGTCTCCGGAATCAGACAAAGTTGAAACAGCCTGCAGCTTTTCGGTTTTTCCTGCTTTACTGAGGATGGACCACAGGATTTCATCACTGGCGACAGTTCCGGAAGCTATGCGCATGGGGGGGGATGCCGTGTTCACCCCGGAGGCATAGATGGAAGGAAAACTGTGGAGAGCCATACAACTTTCTATGGCTATATGAAGGAGTAGCCATAGAAAGTTGTTTCTGGTTTTTTTTATTCTGAATCTGAAGAATGCGGACATACGAAACCTTCCTGTAACATTGATCCTGGTAAATCTGGTGGCTTTTCGGAGGTGTCGGGTCATTTTTTCCTGGCTCTGTTTTGCTTGCTTCAGGGGGAGGTGTCCTGGGAATGTCATTAATTCAAGTTGGTTATAAGAGTGGGTGCTTCATAAAAGTCCGTTCCTCCTGTGACGATTTTGTCAGATCAGTGACCTTTTGCCACATTTTCTGCTTATGTGATAGTATTTTGAGGGAATGTAAAAACTTTTTTCATGGAAACCTGATTGAGACACACACATTGGATATCAGAAAGTTTGTGTCAAGGCCCTGATGAAAATGAGACCCTGAGCTAAAGGGGAGGAGTATTAAATGGGTCTGAGAATCGCCACTAATGTTAGCTCTCTGACAGCTCAAAGGCATCTCAGGAATACCCGGAAGTTGCTTGATAAATCTCTTGAGCGTCTTTCCAGTGGGTATCGGATTAACAGGGCCGGTGATGATGCCGCAGGTCTTGCTATTTCTGAGAAATTAAGGGCCAAGGTCAGAGGTCTGTCTCAGGCACAGCGAAATGCCAGTGATGGTGTCTCACTGATTCAGGTTGCTGAGGGAGGTCTGAACGAAATCCAGAATATTCTGGTTCGCCTCAGGGAACTCGGTGTTCAGGCGGCTAGTGATACGATTGGGCCAAAAGAACGTCGTTATCTGGATGAGGAGTACCAGTCTCTGAAAGAAGAGCTGGACCGGATTGCTAATTCGACAGAGTTTAACGGGACTGTGCTACTGGATGGAACTGGTGGAACTCTCGACTTTCAGGTCAACACGGGTGGTTCTAATCTTCTGGGGGTGGATAGGATTTCCTTCAATGCCTTTAAGCTTGATGTAAATGCCGATAAACTTGGCCTTGAGGAAGTTGGGATCGGGGATAAGTTTTCTTCTCAGCGCAGTCTTGGCATTGTTGATCAGGCTATTGACGAAGTGGCTTCGATTCGGGGTGAGCTTGGAGCTCTCGAAAACAGGCTGACATCAACGGTTAAAAATATTTCGATTTCTGTTGAAAATTTGTCGGCAGCACGCTCCAGGATTAAAGATGTTGATATTGCCAGTGAGTCTGCTGCTCTGACTAAACACAATATTCTGATGCAGGCTGGTGTTTCCGTTCTGACACAGGCGAATAGTGTTCCCAAAATGGCCCTGCAGCTTCTTCAGAATTAAGTTGTGTCAGGACGGAATGAGGCTTTCATCGTGAGTTTTGGTCATTCTCCTTGCGTCCCCTATAAGCTTTTCCTAGAATCTCTCCATGGTTTTGTCCCACAGTTCTCTTAAGAGGGCTGCTCTCTGTCTGAGTCCTTTCGGGACCTGAAAGAACAAGAAGGTGGGCTCAGAAAGAAGATTAAAGCCCGGAGACACAGGCTTGTGACTGAAAAAACCGTCTTGTTGATTGTGGCTCATCCTGACGATGAAGTGATCTGGGCACTTGGTTGGGTGTCTTGTTTTCAGGATATGGGCTATACGGTCTGCTGTCTTTGTCTTTCTGGTCAGGATTCTCTCTCTCCACGAGAACAGGAATTTGCCCGGGCTTCAGAGTCCATGGGGATTCGTGGCCTTGTATTGGGGACTCCTCTGCTGCATGCTGAGACCCTTCATACTGATCTGGTAAAAAAAACAGAAGAAGGCATCAGAAGGCTTGCGATAAAAAAAGAATCTCTCCGGATGGTCGTGACACACTCACCTTATGGAGATGAGCATCTGCACCCGCATCATATGCAAATTTTCAGGGAAGTCAGAAAGTTTACAAGGAAGGCGGCCATTCCTTTTGCTTTTGTGTCGCAAATACTGCCTCCTGTGTATAAGTTTGTTCCACGATCCAGCCCATTTTTGATCAGGTTTCAAAGAACGTCCATCATAGGTGTCCTGAATTGTTCTTTCCGGTATATGTATTATGCGTATTATTACTCAAGAAAGACAAGGCATTTCCCTTTCTTTTCTAAGTATGTTGCGATGCTTTCCTATTCATCGGAAGAAAAAAGAAAAACCCTTCGGGACTGCTATCCTTCGATCGATCCGGATATGCACATCGATGGTTACCATTCTCTCAGTTCCAACCTCGAATATCTGTTTTTTGATGATGATCACTTTCGAAGAGAGCTGGAAAGATCTGACAGACAGGGAATAGACGGGCACAGTCTCTTTGAAGAAATGACAATTTTTTCACGTGCGGTGCGAAAACTCATACAGCGTATGGGAGGTTTGCATGCCCTGCATGCTCAAAAGGAAAAGCCATAATACCCCTGGTATTATCACATTTACTCATAATGAAGTCCTTTTTGGGATTATCAGGAAATATCCGGAAATCAGAAAGTTCCTGAAACATTTGCATGATTCGGGCCAGTATCGTTTTGGGGTTCATATCCAGGGGTACTGTGGTTTTCTCAGAGAATGGCCTGTCGGAGGCTGGGAATCTTTCTGGATGTGGTCAGATCCGGGAGAATCTTATTTACATAATCTTCCTCAGGAAAGAATCATCCCTCTGACATGTGCGAATTTTTTACCAGCTCCTCGTATAATCCGGGCTGCGGACGAAAGAAATATTGACATCATGATCATCAGCCGTCCAAGTGACATTAAAAGGATTGGGCTGACTATGGAGATTATGTCAGAGATCTATCGTCAGCAGGAGAATTTACGGACAGTCTTTATTGTTCCTGATAGCCGAAGGCTGGAGCATGGTGTAAAGACGTATCAGCGTGATGATGTAGCCAGATCCTATTTTGAAGCCCCCCTGAAGAATTTTTCATGTCGAGCTCTGAAAAATATTTCTTTTATTTCATCTGCGAATGAATCGTTTGGCATGTTTCCGCTGGAAGAGCGTCTGGTTCAGGATGTCCTCGGGAAATCCAGGTTTATGCTCCTGACCTCGCGAAAAGAGGGGACACCAAGAGTTCTGGTTGAAGCTCTGATGCATGGAGTCAGATGTTTTGTTTCAGAAGATATGGAATTTGGTTTCCGTTCGGATGTTGCAGATGATCTGATCTGGGTGCCCGATTGTCCTGAGAAGGCAGCGGGTATCATGATGGATCATCTGACCAGGGTTCCCAGAGAGATTCAGAACCCGGAACGTTATCAGAGGAGATATTCCTGTCAGACAAATATTCCCGTGTTTACAGAATACCTCCAGAAGATATTGAAAGTGGATCTGGACCCTCATGAGATGTTTCTGGAAGATCTTCACCTGCGCCTGGCCTGTCACGGACAGAAAAGTCATTTCCAGTTTTACAATAATCCAGGTTTGTTTATGAACTGGCTGAAGGTTTATGAGCAGTCTGATCCCTATGATGAAGATCCGTTTCTGGATCTGGGCTTAAAAGATCGCGGGGGGCTCAGATACAATGCAATCAGATACAATATGCGCTCTCAGCTGGGACGACTAAAAGTCAGACTATTGGGGAATCCGGTATGAATATTGATCAGTCAAAGATAGTGGTTACGGGAGCCTGTGGTTTTATCGGCTCTCATCTGACAGAGGCTCTTATTGAAAGAGGCTGTGAAGTAACAGCATTGTGTTTGTACAACCCTCAGGGCTCGTATGGATGGCTGCATAACTCTCCTCTGCTTGATCATAAAAATCTCAGAGTTGAACTTGGTGATGTCAGGGATTTTCAGTTCTGTAAAAAACTTCTGAAAGGACAGGATGCTGTTTTTAATCTTGCAGCTCTGATAGGGATTCCTTATTCATATCAGGCTCCACAAAGCTATATTGATACAAATATTACAGGTTGTTATAATATTTGTCAGGCAGCGATGGAGTACGGTTTAAAGAGAGTGATGCAGGTTTCTACCAGTGAAGTCTATGGAACGGCAAGGTATGTACCTATTGATGAGAAACATCCGAAACAGCCTCAGTCTCCTTACAGTGCATCAAAAATTTCATCGGATGCCATTGCTCTGAGTTTCTTTTATTCATTTGATTTACCTGTTACGATTGTCCGTCCTTTTAATACCTATGGCCCCCGTCAGTCGACCCGGGCGATTATCCCGACAGTCGTGACTCAGATTGCCCGTGGTTCAGACGTTCTTGAGCTTGGTTCTCTGAGCCCGACGAGAGATCTGAATTATGTGGCAGATACTGTCAACGCTATGATGGCGATTGCTTCCTGTGATGATGCTGTTGGCCGGGAAGTTAACATCGGCAGTGGCAGGGAAATTTCTGTGGGAGATCTTGTAAGGATGATCTCTGCTTTGATGAATCATGATGTTGAGATCCGGCAGGACCCGGCAAGAATCAGACCAAAGAACAGTGAAGTTGAACGATTATTAGCCGATTGCAGTCTTCTGAAGCAGCTGACAGGTTTTAGCCCGGCCTTTTCTCTCAGAGAAGGCCTTGTACGAACGATTGAATGGTTCCGGGATGACCGGAATTTATCCGCGTACCGAACAGGATTTTATCATGTTTAGACCAAAAGCCATATTGATGGCAGGCGGTAAAGGAAAACGCCTGCGTCCATACACAACAGTCATTCCAAAGCCGCTGATGCCGTTGGGCGACCAGTCGATTATTGAACTTATGATCAGCCAGCTGGCAAAGTCTCATTTTGATATTACAATTACGGTAAATCATCAGTCTGATCTGATCCGGGCTGTTATTGGCGATGGATCTAAGTGGGGGATTCCTATTGATTACTCTTTTGAAACGAAGCCGCTTGGGACCATGGGGCCTCTCCGCCTGATCGAAAATTTGCCAGAAAAATTTCTTGTAATGAATGGAGATATTCTGACAGACATCGATTTTAAAGATCTTTATGAGTCACATGACCCCACACAGCATTTGCTGACAGTTGCGACATCCAGAAGAAGCGAAAAGATTGATTATGGAATTCTTGAAGTTGATGATCATGACAGGCTGACAGGCTTCAGAGAAAAACCTTCCTATGAATATCTGGTCAGTATGGGAATTTATGTGTTATCCAGGGAAGTACTCCATCTGATTACTCCTGAAGTTAATTTTGGTTTTGACAATCTGATGCATGCTCTTTTGGCAGAAAGAGCAGGATCTGTCCGGGTTGTGAGACATGAAGGCCTATGGAAAGATATCGGAAGGCCGGCGGACTATACAGAGGCGATAGAAATTCTCGAAAAGACAGAAAAACAATGACCGTACTCGCTTAAGGGCTCTTTTGCTTGAAAATTTTTGTGACAGGTGCAAGCGGTTTTATCGGACAGCATCTGATCCGATTGCTGCAAGAAAAATCAGTTATTTTTATAGCAGCAAAACATGATGTGGATATCTGTGATCTGTCTGTTCCGTCTGATGTAACACACATCATTCATCTGGCTGCAGAGTCTTATGTGCCGGATAGCTGGGAAAGGCCAGAAAACTTTCTTCGGACGAATACTCTTGGAACTCAGCATATCCTTGAAGAAGCCAGAAAAGCTTCTGCACATGTGGTTTTCATGAGCTCTTATGTTTATGGACCCCCTGCCTATCTTCCTGTCGATGAAAATCATCCAGTCCAGGCATTTAATCCTTATTGTCTGAGCAAGGTACTGGCAGAACAACTATGTCATTTCTGGGCGAAAAATTTTGATTTAAATATTTCGGTTATCAGACCATTTAATATTTATGGAGAACATCAGAGATCGGCATTTCTGATTCCGACCATGATGGATCAGTTTTTTGATCCGGAATGCAGCAAAATTGTTGTCCAGAATACAGTTTCGAGAAGAGATTATCTCCATGTCTCAGATCTTTGCCATCTGATTTTTTTATCTCTTCGTTGCACTGGCCTTCAGACTTTCAATGCCGGTTCTGGCTCTTCATTTTCGGTGAAAGATCTATGGGAACTTATGCGCTTTGCAACAGATATGGATAAACCCTTATGTTCTTCTGATATGGAGAGGAAAAATGAGGTTTCGGATGTTGTTGCGGATATCCGTTATCCTGAAAAGGTACTGGGCTGGAAGCCGGAGATAAGTCTGGAACATGGAATCAGATCACTGGTTCGCAGCTATCAGTAGTCGCAGTAGTCTCAGTAGTCTGTCTTTCAGGACAGGCTTTTTTCTATCTTACAGAGACAGTCTGGATCACTCCTGCATCAGAAACAATCCAGTCAGCAGGGATGTCCCATGGGTCGCGTGGCAGGGAAGACGCGATAAGAAATTCCTGCCAGATAACGGCCATTCGGATGGCTGTCATCCTTCTGGCCAGAAAGCGGTCGTAATATCCTCCGCCGTAACCCAGCCTGTAGCCTGAATGGTCGACAGCTAATGCCGGAAGTAAAATCAGATCCTGATCTGATGGGGTCTCTGGATTTTTCCCCTTAGTCACAGGTTCATAGATGCCAAAATGGTTTTGGATGAGTGTTTCGCCCTGCCACAGATAAAACGCCATTTCTCCGGGAGAGAGAATCACTGGCAGGAAAAATTGAAAGTATCCGGGAAGCTGTTTTTGCAGAAGTTCAGACTTTACTTCACCATTAAATCCTGAATATCCAAAAATACGTCTGATTGTTTTGTGTTCAGCAAGCCATGTGAGGATATTCTGACAGATGTTATGATGACGTGAGTCAGGCCATAGATTCTGTTTCCTCTGATGTAAAAACTGTTTACGTAATGCTGTTTTATCGGATTGTTCAGGATTCAGGATGACCACCTTTCCGGAGAAGGCTGTAAAAAGGCATCTGGCATATTTTTTAGCGACTGATTTACCAGGATACTGGTTCATGGGCTCTGAATTTTCAACAGGCACACTATTCGCCTGATGTTAATTTTAATACTTGAATTTGTCAGTCAGAATCTTTTATATCGGATAGAAGGGGTTCCTTTGCTTTTTAATTATATTTAGTCCTTTCAATCAATCCCTTTTCATCTCTCTTCAGGAAAGAATAGCTGAAG
This sequence comes from Deltaproteobacteria bacterium, assembly GCA_020635195.1. Taxonomy (GTDB): domain Bacteria; phylum Bdellovibrionota_B; class Oligoflexia; order Oligoflexales; family Bog-1112; genus JACKAG01. The sequence goes on from JACKAG010000001.1 coordinate 19,370, forward strand.
AAGGAAAACATGAATTATTTTTCCGGACGTTTATCGTTCATTGCTTCAGAGGTTATACACGATGAAAAATCTCAGAAAACTTTTTGATCAGAACGCAGAATGGGCAGGAAAAATAAGAGAAGAGGATCCTTCTTTTTTTGAACGATTATCAAAGGAACAAACTCCCGAATATTTATGGATCGGTTGTTCTGACAGCAGAGTTCCTGGAAATCAGATCGTCGGCCTCGAGCCTGGAGAGCTCTTTGTTCACAGAAATGTGGCGAACCTGGTCATTCATACAGACCTTAACTGCCTGTCGGCCATGCAGTTTGCTGTTGAAATCCTGCGCGTTAAACATGTCATTATTTGTGGTCATTACGGATGCGGCGGAGTTAACGCAGCGCTTCAGAATCAGGATCTTGGCCTGATTACAAACTGGCTTCGTCATATTCAGGATATTGTATATGAGAAGTGTGATGAACTTGAAAAAATCACTGATGATAAAGCCCGCTGTGATCGTTTATGCGAGTTAAACGTGATTCAACAGGTGATGAATGCCGGAAGGACGACAGTTGTCCAGGATGCCTGGAAAAGAGGGCAGGAGCTTACAGTTCATGGCTGGATTTATTCTCTCAGAAACGGAGCGCTGATGGATCTTGGGGTTTGTGTGAGGAATGCTGATGAAATGCAAAATATCTGGAAATAGGTCAGAATGTTCTGACCCCGGACTTTGTCTGTCTGATTTGTGTGTTTTCATGGCTATATCTTTGTATCTGCGGCCAGAAAGTATTTAAATCATCTGCTTATTTTTTGAGCAATAATGGGTTTTATTGGGCATAAGGTCATAAAAAAGATCCATGATTTGCATTTTTATCCTGCTATAATTGCATTTCTTTTATGTCGCTTGACAGATTTCTGGGTATACGCTAGCTTCTCAGCAGTATGGCAGTAATACTGCTGGATTTCAAAAAAACAAAGGAATATTATGATGTTAATCATGAAAAAAAAGACCCTTGTCGCATCTGTTTTTATGCTGTCTACAGGTCTGAGCTCTTCGCTTTCTATGGCAGAAGAGACGGTGTCAGCAGATATCGTAAGTGAAAGTACTAGCAGCAGTACTAGCAGCAGTACTAGCAGTAGCAGTAACCTGAATGCGTTCTGTATTCAGATGGACGAAATAGTAGCAGAGATTGAAAAGACTAAGCACAAGGCAGAAAATTCTTTTGACGAAATCTCATCAAATGTGGACTCGCTTAAGGACTTTCATAAGCAGAATCTGGACATAGTGGCTGCGATTTCTACCACGCAAGCTTTTCTAAGAGAGCAGGCTGAAAGTCTGAAAGAAAGCGTTGAGGGATCTGAGGCTAAAGAGGCTTTCCAGGAAAAAATGAAGGACGCAGAACAAAAACTTAACGAACTCAAAGAGTCTTTTTCAGGACTTGCACAAAAAGCACATGATAAAATGGAAGAACTATTCCATAAAGCTGCTGAAAAAGTCAGAAATTTTAAAAAGGATCATCCGGACGCTCAGTTGTCTCAGGATCAACAGCTTGATATTTATGCTCATTTTAAGCAGGGAACATGTGGAGACTATACAGGAGGTTCTGTGTTAAATCCTCTGGATCTTGCTGCTAAGGCAAAAGCAACGAAGTGGGAGTCTTTGCAGGGGATGAGCCGCGAAGATGCAATGCACGCTTATATCAGTAAAGTCGAGGCTCTGGAATCAGAGCTGGCAGAGACTATCTAAAACAACAGATCTGATGATCCAGGATCAGATTTCCCGGAGGTCTTTTTTTGATAAAGGGCTGTCCGGATTTTTTTTGCGCTGTTTTATTGCAATCCTGACAGAAAATTACATTCTGCTCTGATCTTTCACGTTCATCAGCGCCTGTATTTCAGAAAAAACTATGAGGCTCCCTGGTATGGTCAGGTGGTTGGAATCTCTGTAAAGAGGTTTTCCTTCATGATAGCTGAGGCACTGGTTCTCAGGACAGAAATAAGGAATCCGGTCGACATAGTCAATCCGCTCCTTTGTTTCTGTCTTCAGAGACTGGACAAGAGAGCGGATTCTGCTTTGCTTTGTGATCTGCTGATCTTTATCCAGATTGCCGGAAGCGCATCTGATCTGGAGACCGAATCGTCTGAGCATCTCTGAGCGCAGATGACAAACGGTAATATCTGTCTGATAAACCGGAACATCTCCGATAAAAATGACATGTTTTCCTGATGCAGTGAGTGTTGTTATTGTATGCCGGATTGCGGAAAGGATGGTTTCTGTCTGCTGCTGCTCCTGTGCAGGCCACTCTCCTGCAAGGATGACCGTTGTTATCTGTGGGTTAGATAAAATAGCTGACATAGAGCCGGAAGTGTTGCAACCTTTTCGGTATGAACTGCCATCCTGAGTAATAAGAGGAAGGCAGGATGTCTGAATGTAGTTCATACTCCCTGTTCCCGTCAGATCAGTCAGCTGCTTCATAACCGGGCACAGGTCCGCGGCATGTGAGTCTCCCCACAGAGCGATGCTTGCAGGTCCTGATCCTATCTGGCTTTTGTAAAGGCCGTTGCAGACAAAATGAGGAGAATTTTTTATATAATCTGATTGTTCTGCCAGATCTCCGCTAAGCCTGGACGGATAACCCCAGTTGCGGTGACCTGTCAGACCAAAGAGAGTCCATACTGCGATAAGAGCTCCGCCAAATGCCAGGCTTTTATATCCGGAGGAATTCGTCTTTTTACTTTTTCTGAAAGGTGTTTCGATATATTTCCAGCTTAAGACAGAAATAAAAAAAGTAAACAGCAGTATTGCAGGTTTTGCCATCACTTCATGGTCCGGATGATAAATTCTTGCAAATGCAAGTAATGGCCAGTGCCATAAATAAAGGGAATAGGATATTTTTCCTGTCATGACAAAAGGCTTTGAGCTCAGAAGCCGCCTGATAAAATGCTGTCCGTCAGTTCCTGCCCTGATCAGTAGCATTGTGCATGTAACCGGAATGATAGCAACGAAGCCCGGAAAAATGGCCTGATCATCAATAAACAGAAAGCTCAGAATAATGCCGCTGAAGGCCAGAATCTGACTGGCCCCCCGGACTTTTTCTGGAAAAGGAAGTTTGTTTATCCCTATTGCCAGAATACCTCCCGCGGCCAATTCCCAGAACCGTGATGGAGCCATATAAAAGGCTGCGGAAGGGTCTGCTTTTGTCAGGATCAGTGATATGGCCAGAGACAAGAGCAGAAAAGAGAGGATGCCGGCAGTGATACCTTTTTTGCCGGTTTTTCTGAAAAGGAAGGCAAGGAAAAGTGGCCAGATGATATAAAACTGTTCTTCTACAGCCAGAGACCATGTGTGCAGAAGTGGTTTGAGCTCAGCTGCCTGAGAAAAATAGTCCGTCTTATACCAGAAATACATATTAGATAGAAAGAGGGCTACGGAACTGACGCTCTGGGAAAGCTCCCGGAATTCAATGACCGGAATCAGAGTGAGCCATCCCATCAGCATCACAGCGGAAACCAGAGCGAAGAGAGCAGGGAAGATTCTTCTGATCCTGCGATCATAAAAATTAAGAATGGAAAAGCGATCCTCTTTGATTTCAGAGATGATGATCCCTGAAATCAGATAGCCAGAAATCACAAAGAAGACATCAACGCCGATGAAACCGCCGGGTAAAATATCCGGAAATGCATGGTAAATAACAACAGCGAGAACGGCTATTGCCCTGATCCCGTCAATATCTGCTCTGTATTTCATGATGAACCTTCAGAAAAGAAATCTCATTCCAAGTAGGCCTTTCAGACTGATATATGTCAGAGCGATCAAAGTCACCAGCCTGATTTTGAAAACAGACCTTGAATATCGCCGGATGACACTACGGATTGCAATAAAAAGGATCAGAGAGCGGATGCTGATTGTGTTGAGCCGATAAGCTTCCCGGTACGGATCTGGCACCAGAAGAAAAAGCAGTGGTAGTGTGATCATCAAAAAATCTGTTGCTGTAACAAGCAGATACTGCCTTCTGAAGGAAAAAATAATGAAAAGTATGACGCTGACAGCCAGAAAGATAAAAAGGTAGTTGTAAAGAAAATGAATGTTATAGCTATGACCGAGGATGACAACATAAAGCTCTTTCAGGTTATTTGCTGTCAGAAGAACAGAAGAGGAAAGAGCAAGAACAAAACTTGGAAAAAAATCGGATGCAGACCGATAGCTGAACATGGCAGAAATCAAGAGTAAAACGATCATAGCAACAGCTGAATATCCGACAGGTTCAGGAGAAGAAGAAGCGAAAAGAGGTGTAATACAAAGAATTGCATAGATGATATATCGGTTCATGCTTTCCCATAACCGGAGAATAGCACGGGTTCTTTGTGAATAATGAGCGAAAGCAAAAAAGAAATGATCTCTCGAAAATAAACGTGAGATCATAGGGCTTGACCATGCAGTGGTTCCGAGCAGAGCACAAAGAGCAAAAAAAGCCAGATAAGCGATGATCCATAGATGTTCATGAGGAAAGGCTACAGGAATGATCCCGGAAACTGCAAAAAGAAGACTGGTGAAATAAATAACAGTTACAGCCTGCTGAGTATTCAGACCGTGTTTTAGCAGAATATGATGGAAATGTCTGGCATCGGGGGTAAAAGGACTCACTCCTTTTGCAATGCGGTTAAAAATAACCCATGCAGTATCAACGATGGGGACTCCAAGGCATAAAGCAGCAGAAATTACAGGAACATGAATCCCATGAGCAGGAGCGGCATTCATACCTCCTCCGAGAACAAGAAGAATCTGTACTCCGAGAATAAACCCCAGCCAGTTACTTCCCCCATCTCCCATAAAAATACTTGCCGGATAGGTATTGTATTTCAGAAATCCAAGAACGGCTCCCAAAAGAGGGATAGACAGTATAAAAGCGACTTCAAGATTGTCAGAAATCAGAAAGTGAAGGTAGCTAAGTGTGACGGAGCCAATGATGGCAATGCCTCCGGCCAGTCCGTCCATTCCATCTATCATATTTATGGAATTAATGGCTCCAACGATAATGAAAACAGAAAGGATATAACCGAAGACAGGATGCAGATGGATGCCTGTTTCTGTTGTCAGGGATAAGAACTTTATTGAGAGCCCTCCCATAAAAACAGTCATAGCTGCACAACTTACCTGGCATAGAAGGCGGAATCTTGCAGAAAGCGGATGGAGGTCATCAACAAAACCAAGAAGAAAGAAGATAATAGAAAATACAAGGATGTTTCCAATATCAGAAGGAAAAAACCAAAGCAACATGCTGACAAAGAAACCGCCGACAAAACAAATTCCACCAAGGCGTGGCACAGGTGATTTATGAAACCCGTCACTTGCCGCAAGCGATTTGTAACGCTCTGCTTTTGCCTGAGGGGCATCATAGAGGTTAAATATGATAGCAAATTTTTTGATAAACGGAGTGCATACTAATGAAAATATCAGAGCTGTTGAAAATAGCAAAATACTCTGCATTCCCTTCGTATAGTCGAATAGGCTCTGCATCCGGACCTCACATGGAGTGAACCTTATGGTCTCCTGCTCATTTTAGAAAAAAGATGTCGTAAAAAAAATCTGCAACTTTGACAGGACGAAAAAATATTTATGCTGCGTTTATCAAATATCTGAAATACAGCGATTTACTAGCGAATAAAATCAGAATTTTTAATATTATTAATAAAATTTTGCGCAGCCCATCGAATATTTTCTTCTCCAAAACCAGTCGTCTGAATGGCTTCTTCAAAATACTGTAGAGCCCGGAATGGTTTTTTGAATCCAAAAAGAGTCACGAGTCCCATATTGTAACGTGCCCATGTATTTTGTGGATTTCTTCTGAGAACTTTCTCAAATAATAAACGAGCATCTTCCGGTCTGTTCTGTTTCATATAAACAGCTCCGAGAATAATATAACTTTCTGGTATGGCCGGATGAATCTGGATGCTTTGTTTTAACAGGGCCTCGGCTTCTTTATATTGCAGTTGACGGAAAGCAAGAGTTGCCTTATTGATGAGAGCAGGCACAAATTCCTGATTCAGGCTCAGAGCTTTATCAAACCAAAAGGTTGCTTCAGACAGGAGTCTCTTTTTCATCTGAAACAGACCCATAAGATTGTAGAGCGAAGGGTCTTCTGCTCCTCTTTCCATTCCACGTTGTACGATAAACTCAGCGACTTCAGTTTTTCCATTAAGGTAGTAGGCAGATCCAAGTACAGCATATCCTGGTGTAAATGTTTTGTCCTGGTTGATCAGATCTGTCATGATCCGACGGCATTTTTTTTCATTATTGTTCATCAGGTAAGCGAGCCCCAATGTGTACTTATATTTAAAAATATAGGCTTTGCTTATGGACGGCATTTGCGCTATATGACGACGAATTTCTTCGAGTATCTGGAAAGATTCGTTGTGTTTTTGCTGCTGTATGAGTGCCATCGCCATCTCCAGCTGTCCATCCGGATGCTGGGACTCCTTTTGTAAGAACTGGCGGTAAAGAGATTCAGCCTCAGCAAAGTTGCCGAGGGCGAGATGTTTTCTTGCCATTTCCAGAAGGTTTTCAGATATGACACTGTTGTCGGGACCTTTTGTGATGTCTTCCAGGTTTTGTCGTTCTTTTGTTGTGGGAGCTTTGTGAAAGAGCTGGGCCCACTCATGTGGTTTTAGTTCTTTACTCTCTTGAAATTTTTGATCTTTTTTTGGTTTTTGCTCTGCTGCCAGTGAAAGCTCCGGCGATGTCTGATGCGGCGTGCATGACATTTCTGTCATAAGCAGTAGCAAAGCAATGATTCTGACAATGTCTCTGTATATCCATGATAATATTGTATGAATCATTAAAGTCTCCAGAGATATGGAAGGTCAAAATGGAGGGCTTCAGGAATCTGAACATGCAGGTTTTCTTTTCCTGAGGGAATATCTTTTCCTTTTCTCCATATTGATTTTTGGTACCAGATGTCATCCGGTATGATGTCCTGTTCCGGAGTAGCGGACAGGATATTCAGGCTGAAGAGTCTGTCAGATTGTGCTTTCAGTTTTAAGATATTCTTTCTGAGATCTTCTTTGAGTGTTGCAGTCAGGCTTTCTGTATTCAAAGAGGCGGCAAGTTCTGATGCATATTGGTCTGAAATATCTGCAAGTTTAAATCGGGCTTCAGAGAGTCTTTTCATATACCCGGATTGCATGGCATGCTCATAAGATTTTTTAATCATTTTATAAGTCTGATTTTTTCTTGCATATCCTGACTCAGAAAATACATTATTATTTAATATAATTATACGATCAAACGTTTTTTTGTACTCATCTCCTTCAGTGATGCTGCTTTCAGCAATGATTTCTGCGGTAGGTTCTTCTCCAATTTTTACCGACTGAAGTTTGGCCTGAGAACGGATCTTCTGAAGCAGATTTATTCCGTTTTTATCATGGCCATTTTTTATCATAATCGTGGCAATCAGAAGATTTGCTCTGAGCTTTTCTTCTGATGTTTTACATAAGCTCAGGTATTTATGTGACAGTTCAGAAGCTCTTGAAATATCTTGATTTTGAAGAGCATAAAGTGCTGCAGACCGTAAAAACAAAGCTTTATTTTTACGGTTGCCAGGGAAACCGGATCTGATTTCAGATGCCTCTGAAGCAATTGCATAAAGATCTTCAGCAACAGCGAGATTCTCAGCTCGTTCAGCAATCTGGTTTGATTTTTTGTGATGTGGGTAACTTTTGAGAATAGACAGATATGTTTTTGCAGCTTTTTCGAATTTTAATTGATATTCATAACATTTTGCCAGAACATAAAGCATATCATCTTTATATTCATTCATGTTCTGACTAAAAAAATACTCTGAGATCTCTGCTGCACTATTCCATTCGCTGATGATGGCCATATAATATGCGCTATCTCTTAGTAAAAGAGCTCTTGAAGGGATCTCTTTCATCTCCTGACTGACAGAGAACAGAAGTTTTCCAGCCTCCTGCTGCTGACCTGATTCTGCAAGTCTTTTAGATTCGATGAGCACTGTTTTTGAAAGAATCTCTAAAATTTCTCCACGTAAATCATATCCCAGAGATGACCAGTCTTCAATTCTTAGTATGTTTGTAAGGACTGAGATGGTCTCCGCGGATAATTTCCCTTTTAGATTTGAAAAAATAAGTCCTCTTATTGCAGCAGATCGATGCTGAATGGATGTTTTTTTTCCAAGGACACGAGACCAGTATGTGATTGATTCATTATATTTTCCGGATTCACTGTACGCATTTGCAGCAATTAATAGTGCTTCTGTCGCTGTTTCTTTATTCGGAAATCTACTATAATATTTATCGATGACATCAGACAAGTTTTTCAGGTTTATTGAAACAGAATCATATTGATCTGAGAAATCAGATGAATTTTGTAGACTTTTCTTCCATAGAATTTCTCTGTTTATGATTAAATACCAGAATGCTTCATTCAGGCTTTCGGGATCAACGCTGTTTTCAAAAATTATTGCTGAATATAGCATATCAGCTTCACTATAATTTGATGATTTGAAATAACAATGTGCTTGTTTTAGTTTCCATGATTGAGATGATTTGTGGTCAGAGTTAAATTTTATGAGGATCTCAAAAAATGAGGCTGAAGTTAAAAAATGTCTTTTTATTCCGGATGATATTCCTGTATTAAAATGCCAGTTTGCAACCTGTTCGGCGGCCTGAAATGATATTTTTTCCATCATTTTTATTTGTTCCGGATGATTTTTATGAGAAGATCGCCAGAGACTATCTTGTGGTAAGAACATGCCAAGTTTTTCACTGATCTGTATGGCTTTTTCTATCTGGCCTGTCTGATTAAATGAAATTGCTAAATAATTCAGAAGAAATGGTAACGCTAGCGAACCAGGGTATTCTCTTATTAAAAAATCTGAGATAGGTATAATTTTTGAATATTCCTGATGAGTATGATATCTCTGGATGATTCTGATTCCGATATCAGGAGATATACTCCCAAACTGATCCGTCATCAGATACTCCGATATATCGGATGTTTCACTCAGTTCAAATAAGGATTCACCGGCAAGACGAATAACGTCCTCTCTTATCTTTTCATTTTTTTCATGATTCTGACTTTCGTTTTCTGGTTTTATTAGTTCAAGACATATATTGAGGACATCAGAAAGATGCCCGGATCTGTAAGAAGACCATGCGATCCGATACTTCAGAGCAATTGAAAATTCTCTTTCATGGTATTGAGGGTGTTTTTTTTCAATTTCAAGCGCTTTGTGGTAATACTGAGAAGCAAGCTCAGCTTTTTTTTGGTAAAAGAATTCATCTCCAAGCGCTGTATAGGCAAATATATGAAAAACAGAATTTTTTGATAATGAAATAATTTTTTTCCAGTAATTTAATGATTTTTCTTTGTTTCCCTGAATGCTGTATATTTGAGCTATCAGAAATAATGCCTGAGCATAATGATCAAAATCTGTAAAATTTTGATCAATTTGTTCTAATACGAGTAAAGATTCTTTCAGATATTCATCTTTGATCTCTGTATATTCATGAAGAAGATATAATATCTGAGCAAGATTCATCAGAACAAATGGCCGGTTTTCTGCATCAGGAAATTTTTCAAGTTGATTTCTGTATGAATACTCAGACTCTTTCATTTTTTCGATCAGATCAGCTTGTGCTTTTAAAACATTCTTTTTTTTCTGATTTAGTGCTGAGTTCCATTCAGACTGATATTTTTTTTGTGCTTTTTCGAGAATTTCTTCTTGCCTTAACTCAAAAAATTTTCTGAAATGATGATAGGCATCAATTGCAGAAGAGTCCTGACTTACATCTTCATAACCATAGATTTTGTATGAGATGAGGATCGCTAATATTACAGAGATCCTTTTTATGATTCTGGCCATGAGTTCCATATTCCTTTTCTGACAGACTCAGGATCGTATTTTATATTGAATTGTTTCTGGACAAGATCATTATATATTTCCATATATTCTGACATTTCATTCCATTTTCCATCAGCAAGCCATTTTGAATATTGAGATAGTTTTTGATTGATATTCCATTCTATTTGGTAGTGAATCTCATTCATAATTAAAGAGAATTCATTTTCATAGAGTTCCCTGAATCTTTTGTATTCTGTTTTTTTTGTTTGCATGCGTTGTCTTACTGAATTAAAGTTGATTAAGAATTGTTTGATATAATTTTTTGATGTATCTTCTATTTTCTGAAATGATTCTTGAGTTTCCAGTGTCGCTTCGTCCCATTTTTTGTAAAGATCATAAAGAGGTTTATATGATATCTGATAGGATAAATACTTATTTTTTATAAGTGGATCTTCTGTGAAATCTTTCTGAATTAAATCTACGATTTGATTAAAAAGATATCTTTTTGGGTGTGTTTTGTAGAAATCCGATGAAAAATTTATTCGTAACATCCTGAATGATTCGTATGTCTCTCTCAGTTTTTTTAATGACGATGAAATATTTTTACGATAATATTTATTTTTATTAGCTGCATCAGATTTTTGATAAAAATCTGATGCAGCTAATAAAGAACGAATCTGTGAAACTTTGTTCAGAATGTTTTCGACTCTGTTTTCCATATCAAAAAATGGAAGATCATACTCATATGAATGATATGATCTGATATACTGATTTTTTTTTGTATTAAGTAGTGAAATAAATTTTATTATATCATCATAATCTTTATTTTTATTATCGTTTTCTTTTATTAATTCATATTTCATCCGAAGCATGCTTTTTCCGATAATTTCCAGTTGCTCACTTAGTCTGCTAATCTGCTCGTAGTGGCTATAGAGTTTTTGATCCATGGGATCTGTACTTTTTTGTGACTGATGATAGAGAAGTCTTTGTAAATAAGACTCCAGAGAAGTCTGTTTTTTATCAATTTTTTCGATGAGATCCGATAGCTCTTTGAGATCTGTTAGTATTCCTGGCTGTTCGATCATTCCTGATATTTTCTTAATAAGGTCTGACAAATATGAAGATTGTGTCACGAAATCAGGGAACTGATTCTTCCTGTGGAGGTCTTTTTTTAATTCTTCGAGATCTGACATATTTTTACTGATGATCTCATGTGCTTTTTCTGTCTGATGGAGCTGAATAAGAAAATATGGAATCAGAGTACGTAATCTGCTGCTCAGATTAATATTCAGGTCATCTTGTTGCAGATACTCTCTGGTATAGACTAATGCTTTTTCCCAGTTTTTATCACGGACTTCTGCAAAAATTATTTCCGGTATAATGTCCGGAAATAATTTCCCGGATTTATTTATTTTCTGATAGTGTTCAAGAGCATCAGAAAATCGTTTTTGCTGAACTCTGATCCTTGCAATGGCCAGATGGCATTGCTCTTTAAGAGGTGTATGCTTTCCGTTGTTTTTGGAAAGAATATTTAAAAAAATATCAGATGCAATATCTGGTTTAGAGCTTTTCCAGTAAAGCCATCCCCGGAAAAATAAAGATTCTGATATTAATTTTTTGTCTTCTGAAGATTGAATGATATTGGAGAGAAGATCAAAAGCAATGTCCGTTTTTCCTGAACGGCCAGCGATTATAGCGAGCAAATATCGCATATGATTTTGATATTCAGAGGGAAGGTCGGAGTAACGAAGCAGATGATAGAGCTCTCTGATCTGAGACTCATTCTGAGTGATAGGATTATTATATTCAGTGACAGACTTGAGTATTTCAATTATTTTGTCATAGTTTTTTTCTTTATCATTTCTGAAGCTGATCAGATATTGTGTCAGATATGATGACGCAGAAGAAAAGCGTTTGGTTTTCAGATTTGAAATATAGATTTTTCTTAAAATATCTGTTTTTTTATCAGATGGTATTATAGATATTTTTTGATTGTATTCGGAAAAAAAATCAGCAGCAAGCATATAATTGTGTTCGGAAAAATTTTTCTCTGCAAGGCGTAAGAGGTCATCAGAAGATATAGTGTCTGAATCAGGTGAATATAATTTATGTAGTCCGGAAATTCCTTTCAAACTTTTTTTGTAATATTCCAATGATCTTTCAAGGTATAGAGTTTCAGTTTGCGGGCTTTTCGCAATAATGTTTTGTGATTTCATCAGGCAGGTACATGCTATGATGAATAGCCGAAGAATATATATTTTATGGTATTGTATAAGAAAAAATCTCAGGAACGTTCCCTCCTGATCTTCATCTGTTTTTTTCCGTAATTTCAGACCTTAGCAGAGATTGGTCGTTTTCCGGAAGATAAAGTCCAATGACCCATGTTTTTTTATCTGATTTTTCAGGAACATCTATTGTAAATCTATTTTTAATAGACTGTAAAAGGCTCTGCTGGTCAGAGTTTTTGTTCTGATGATTTTGTATTTTTGCCTGAATATCAATTCTGTGAACTCCCGGAGTGAGGTACCCTGAAAATATTTTTATACTTTTTTCAGTTTTCCATGGCTCAGTGAGATCATCAGCTTCATAAATAAGGTGCTGATCGAGTTCTATCATAAGATGATTAAGAATTGAAACCTCGTTATTATAAAGATGTACCATCAGATCTGTTAAGCTTGGTTTTTCAGATCTGAGTTGTTCAATCTGATAGCTTTTTATAACTTCATTAAGAAGATTATCGACGGATGCTTCTATCATTTTGAGATTATTCTTAATCTCATTTAATTTTTTTTGTGAGGGATGGTTTTGTTTAATTTTACTTGTATGATTTTGTATTTTTGATGTTTGATTTTTACTTATGACATGTTTTTTTTCACCGAGACTTTGTTCCTGATTTTCCCATGTATGATCTAGCTTATCTGCGATCGATTCAGCAATTGAGAGAACAGGAACCGTGAAAAGATTCATAATAAACAGAATATAAAAATAATATAATTTCATATTACTGTGCAACATAGTTGCGATCCCTGCTGAGTTTCATTGTGACCCGGAAGTCGGTAATGAGTGATTCTGGTAAATATAATTCAAAAGAATCAGGAAGCTTTGTATGTTTGTATCGTGAAAAGGCTACGTCTCTGATACATGGATTGAGTTTCTTAAACTGCGACTCTGGTATTTTGCTTTGAGCCAGGATCTGAGAGGCTGTCATTGGCCTTAGAAGGCGGATCGCCCGAAGATTTTGATGTTGTTTCGGATGATTTTTGATCGCTCCATTAACCAGTAGATGGTCGTAGACCCGAAAAGCTGCGATAAATTCTGTATAAAAGTTTCTACTGGCAAATCCAAAAGACCTGGATCTGTACTTCTGGATAATTTTATGTATGTACCGGCTTCCCGTTTTTCGGACTGCATGGCGGATGCCGGAAGTTCCATGGTTATAGGCGGTGATAGCCAGCGGCCAGCTCTGAAGCTTTTGGTAATTATCGCGTAATAGCTTTGCAGCTGCAATTGTTGACTTATATGGTGAGTTTCTTTCATCAATCAGCCGGTTAATTCTGAGGTATTTTTTTGCAGTTCTCGGCATAAATTGCCAGATGCCTGAAGCTCCGACTTTGGATCGTGCCCATGGAGTAAACATAGACTCGACGAAAGCAAGCCTGGTGATTTCTGGCGGAACTTTTTCCCTTTTAAAGGTATCTTCCATAAAAGGGAGGTAATGCTGTGCCCTCTGAGCAGCCTTGAGAAATTCATCTGCCAGTCCTTGCTGACTCCGGATTTGTATCTTTCCACGAAATAAATCAGAGAGATCCCTGCTGTTTTTTTTATATATACTAAAAATTCGTTGTTCAATGGCCCCATGTCTCAGTGCTTTTTTACCCATAAGTCTGAATCTTTTTAATGCCATACGATATCGATTCAGATAAGCCATGATGAGATCGTCCCGGACTTTTTTTTCTGGCATTTTTGATGAATTATGTTGTCTGGCATAGGCCATAAAATCGATAACATCGATGATCTTCTCTGGAGCTATGGAATCGTGAATGAGAACTCTTGAAGAGGGGTGCTCATAAAAGACTTTTTCCCAAAAAAGAACCTGACCCTTAATAGGCGCTCTTAGCGGAAAGTGGCTCTGAGGAGGATATCTTCCCTGACTGTGTTTCTTTCTGCTTTCTCTGGCAATGGCGTAGTTCTCCAGAAGAGCAGATCCTGCAGATATGATCAGCAACAGCAGACAATGTTGAAGAGAAGACACAGAATCACCATTGGCTTGGGTTCCTGGTCATGCCCTGTGGGTATACAAATCGGGACTCTGACTCTGTTGTGTAGTGTATCGGTCCGGGAGTTGTTCCGGCAATGGGCAAAAATCTCATCAGATTCTTGATGCTCTGTTCTTCTTGTGGTATATGGTTCCAGTGTTTGTCCTGACTGGCTCTCTTTCGGGAAAGCTGGTCTTCGGGGTGTAGCGCAGTCTGGTAGCGCGTACGTCTGGGGGACGTGAGGTCGCTGGTTCGAACCCAGTCACCCCGACCATTTAACCCTCTAATATTAAACAATAAATCACAGTTTTACATCGATGCGATTGGTACCACGCGGATAGCTTTTTTGGTACCAGGGTATCAACTTTTATAGCCATCCGTCCGATCCAGGCTTTAAGCAGCGATTTTGCTGTCTGGAGCCTTGTATGCGGACCCTTATTTCCAATGAAAACAATCCTTTATATCTTGAACCTTTCGTTAAAAAAATTCTAAAGGGTCTCAATGAGGAAGTCGCTGACGCTGATTCCATCGGTTCTTGGTTTTTGGCCAAGGAAGGTGAGCAATATCGAGTTAAACGCCATGTCCGTCGAGGCCGGAAACGGACCTTTCAAAGATTTCCTTCCAAGCATTACAAACGTACCATTCCGGCGGTTGCATCCAGAGAGAATTTCTATGACGCCCCGAGCAATTTGCATGAAAATCCCGGAGTTTCCGATTGTTGATTTTTTGAATGAAAGCTACCCGGTGGGGGGCTTTTCCTGTCTGGGATGAAATTTTTGCAGATACTGAAGCGGAGTATAGTCTTCAGGCTTAAGGATGAGTTGCTCTCTGTGTTCCAGACACCACTGTAAATAAGAGATCGGGCTGCCTCCACCATGATGAACTGTCTGAGTTAAAGACATCATCCGGTCACCGACCTCAGCCCCAGTAATATTCTTATATGAGCGGGAATTATTGCGATAAAGAATAACAGTTTTGACCATCTGTTCGACCAGATTGGTATCCAGCGGAACTCCCGGAGTACGTAAAAATTCAGTCAGACGTTGCCATTGGTTGGCAAAAAAACCAAGAGCATCAGAAAGGCCGGAGTCCAGCTGAAACTTTCCGGCCTTAATTTTTTCGGTGATCCAGTTGTGGAGTCTTTCCATAGGAGGAGCTGAGTATTCCTGATGATATGCCAGACGCGCATCCGGTGACAGATGGTGTTTTTTACAATAATCGTCATGTTCATAAACAGTCTGATACACAGATTTTACATAATCATATTCTTCAGGATGGTTATCCCTGTCCTCTTTAAAACGACGGTATCCATGGGCATTACAGACGCTGTTTATGGTCTTTTCATCACAGCCTTTATAGGTAAAGTTCTTACTGGCCGCATCTGTCGTGACGGCAAGTTTTGGCAGATTATCTGGTCTCAGAGAAAGCAGTTTTTCCATTATTTCTCCGGCATGATGCGGACCTGTATAGTACAGAATTGCATTTCCGGCAGGACATTTCACATAAAAGACCGATGCATTGATGCCGTTTCGTTCCGGGCTTTTCAGCTTTTTCAGACTGTTAATATATGCCCCAGTGTCATCAAATCGCAACGACGTGGCTGTGATTATGGATTCTTTTTCGTAGCTCCGAAAGACCCCCTGAAACAGGTCATCAACCTGATCAATAATATCCCAGAAGGTGGAATCGGAAATCCGGGTCCCCAGCCAATGCTGGAATTTTTCAAAACGGAGAAAAGGAACACCGCCAAGATAGTGAAAAACAATGAGAATAGCGCAGGCCAGGTAATCAAAGCCACCAATATGCTGATCTAAAGCAGCCGGATACTTTGCTTTCAGTGTTTTTCCACACTGCCGACAACGGGCCTGGTGAAGGCCTGGTGAATATGATGAATCTGGGCATTAAAATTAGGGCTGCCAACAATTCGGATGATGCGTTTTTCACGCTCCTGGTATAACTTTCCGCCAGAACACTCATCACAGGCCTGCTTATTGCTGAAATTTTCGATCGGGTAATCGAAGTGAGTAGCCTGAGAATAATCATCCAGGGCTTTTTTACCGTGGCCCTTTCGATGTCTGGGTGCAGGATTTTTGGGTAATGGCTCTGTCTTTCCGGAGTCCGGCTGACCTTCAGGGTCCGGCTGACCTTCAGGGTCCGGCTGACCTTCGGAGTCTCCAGCCTTGCTCAGGGCATCAAGCTTCTTGTCCCAGCGCCTTTTTTGCTGATCGTAGTAGCGGGATATTACTTCGCCCACGATCGGCCAGTCATGTTCCTGGAGGTGCTGACTCTGCACTCTTTCCACTACATGACTTAATTCGTCAAGGCTTATACGTATAGGATCGCCCACTGCAACATCCCGGAACATTGCGCTTAATTGCATGATCAACTTATCTCTTCCGGGTATTTTTGCAAGCTCTGTTTACGTGACCCTTCTCCAGACTGACTCAGACTTCCCCCCTCCCCAGATCATGGCCTGCAGATCTCTGACAAGCAAAGGGGAGTACTCACCGGGACCCTGTGGCCAGATTCTGCCCAGCCGGGCAGTAGTAAAACGTTTTGTGCATAACCATATTCCGCTCCCATCAAAATGCAGAATACGAAGGCTATGATTCCCCCGGTTGCGGAAAACAAAAAAACTACTGCTGACAGGATCTTTTCCCATCATCTGACGCACCACGGCACAGAGACCATCAATCTGCTTATGAAAGGAAATTTTCTCATATAAAATATATACTTTTGCATTGTAGGGAAGGCTGATCATCTCTTTCCTCCCTCATACACAGATAGAAATTTTCCTGCCATGGCTGCTGTTTTTCCGTCTGCAGGAAAAATAAGTTTCGCTCCGCTCGGGAAATGAAGTTCAAGATCATGGCTTCCATCAGGCTCCGGTGCAGAAACCTCCAGAATTCCGTACTTCAATGGGACTTCCGTTGATTTCTGTTCTTTCTGCTGATCGGGCCGCCCATTCATAGCTTTCTGCAACTGATCTCTGGTGAAAGAGCCGCTCTTTGCTATCGCCTCTATCCCATGAAGCCGGGATAGCTCCAGCGCCCTGCTGAGTAAATGCGCTGGAATCCTTTCCCCTCTCGACTTTTTTGATTTTCTCCAGCAGGCAACATCTTTCGATAATTTCTCTATGCTGACCATGGCGACCTCCACATAAAAAGACCTGTCTCTAACAGGCTAATGGATTCCGCCTAAGCTTCGCCAGCGCAGTTGCCGGAATGGTACAAACATCTTAAGATTGATCCCAGGATGAGTGCGTCTTCTTCCACAGCAACAACGATGATCTCAGGGTAGCGGGCGGCACATAGTCATTGTATTATCAGCGCATTATATTGCACATCGATCGCAAAATCTGTTTGATAGCATCATTGGATACTCAGGTGAACGAATCTCTCTTTGCGTGAATATTTCATCAGGATTTAATGTGTGTTTTTACAATTTAGCGAATGCGCCGCGCCCTCCTAGATAAATGTTCTTGACTTTTTGTTTTTTTCTGCCATCTTATGTGCGATTTTATTATCTAATGTTGCTTTCTTATAATTTTGAAAGTTGCAAAGCATAGATTTTAAGCGATCTGCATTCTGAATCGATCGTTTATCGGCGATTTCAGGCATGCTGTATATGGATTTAGCATTAACCAGTTGGAAAGATTTATGAAGCATATGAAATTAGCAGGAGTCTTCATTTTGAGCTTATGGTATTCATTAGTCGATCAAACTTTAGCATCAAATGACGAAAAAAGCAATTATTTACTTTCTGTTGGGGATATTGGAGCACGGCGGCTTGAAGTTATGGATAGACTTATTGGCGCTCATACCAGAGATGCCATTAAGAGGGTGGTCCAATCTAAGGAGAGGATAAGGATAGCAGATATAGGCGCTGGTGATGGGAGTGTTTCCTCTTTCATTGCTTCAGAATGTGGAGATGAATGTCTTCCGATCTCTCTTTTCGATCAAAGCACAAAACAATTAGAGACAGCTAAAGAGAAGTTGGGGGAAAAAGCTCTCTACATTCGATTAGATATTCTAAATTCCGAAGCAGTAACCGAGTATACCGGCCAGTTCGACGTAATACATGTACGTTGTTTGCTCATGCATTTAGCTAATCCACAGCAAGCTCTTCAGAACCTAATAAACATGCTTGCTGATGGCGGATATCTGATTCTGCAAGAACCTATTACAAGCTCTGCTTGGGCTAATCAACATAGTGAAATTTTTGAAGCAATGAATCAGGCTCTTTTAGTAATTGGAAAATTTAATGGTGGGGACTGGGATATAGGTTCTAGTTTAGAAACTATGATTGAAGATTTCAAAGAAGTTAGCATCACGGCTTCATGGAATAGCAATTCCACAGCAAACGCAAAGGAGACAAAAGACCTTCTAGGATTGGGTATTAAAGAATTAGAAGTCCCTGCAACTAACATTGCAAATATAGATATAGAAGAAGTTGAAAAATGGTATAGAACAGTGATGTCCTTAGACCAGGACTCTGCTTTTGAGTACCACTTGCCAACTCAGTCTCATTTGATTCTTAAAAAGAATAATACTAAGTTTTAAACTTAAAGAGGGTGGGGTGAGAGTGAATTTCAGACAATTTCTAACATCCGCGACCTGCTTTACTGGGCTTTTTGTTTTAGTCTTCGTATTCTACAGCATCAGAGCATATGACGAAATTCGTATCTCAACATTTTCGTTAAAAGAGTTTATGCAAACAATTTTCGTTTTAAGCAAAAGACCTCTTGCTAACTATCTTGTCGGGGCAAGCCTCTTCTATTTTATATTTTGGAAGTTCCTCCAAAACCTTCTTCACTCAAAGAAAATACAGAAACGGTCGGTTCGAGTTGCCAAGTATATTTTTGATATTTGCAATTCACTGCTTAATGTTTTGACGATTAGTGCTTTAAGCGTGTTTATGCTAGCAGTGGTGCAGTCACCTTATTGTAAAATATATCAAAACATCGACGAATATGGCTATCTGTACATGATTGCCAGTTTCATCATAGCAATGCTTGCTATTGACACTTACTACTACTGGCTACATCGATTTTTACACACAAGGTGGCTATATAAGCATTTCCACAGTGTTCACCACATTTCTAGGTCACCAACCCCTTGGAGTACTTTTGCTATTGCTCCATTAGAGCAGTCTTTAGTCTATCTGTTTTATCTGAGCTTAGTTTGTGTGCTTCCTATGCATAAGACAGTGTTTATAGCCTACTTATTTGTTGGACTTATAAGACAGTTCATCGGACATTTAGGATTCGAAGTATTCCCAAAATCTACTTTGGATGGGTGGCTAAAATGGAACCTTACAGTCACACATCATGACATGCACCATCAATATATTTCCTGCAACTATGGGCTTTATTTCAATCTTTGGGATTCGTTGATGAAGACCAACCATAAAAAATATTATGAGAAGTTTAGAAATCTATGAAAGCATTTATCCTAGAGAGAATAAGTCAGCACGCCAAAAATTTATCTTCCAAAATTGCCCTGCGATTTTATGATAGCCAGTTTCAATCTACTTATTTGAATTACCAAGATCTTTGGAATCGTATTGAGGCTTACGCGGCAGAAATTGAAAAATTAAACCCAAAAAACGAACAGACAGTTGTCCTGCTATTTCAACCGGGAATTGACTTTGTTGTTTGCTTTTTCGCATGTTTGCTTGCTGAAGTTGTTCCTACTCCTTGCAACTTTCCTGGCTTAAAAAAAAGATCACTTGATCGCTTCCGGTCAGTTTTAAAGAGTGCAAATTCAGACACAGTCTTGGCAGACTCTGCTTCATTGAAGATCTGTCGGCAGTCTTTAGCTGCTTGGAATATCAAGCAACATAATGTTTCTGATTGGGAATGTATAGCTCCTGAAAATAAAAAAAATACAGTGAACTCAATTTCCCCTGATAAAGTTGCTTACCTACAATTCACATCAGGGTCGACAAGTAACGCTAAAGGAACAATGATTACTTTTGGCAACATTGATCACAACATTAGTCTCATGAAAGAGTTCAGCCAATGTAGTGAAGATGACACGGTTGTAACATGGCTTCCTCATTTTCATGACCTTGGTTTGGTTGGTCAAATTATGCTAGCCCTTTCTGAAGGGGCTTCTCTATGTTTTATGGCACCACAAACTTTTTTAGCAAAACCAATTCGATGGTTAAAAGCTATTAGTGAAAACGCAGGGACCATTTCATTTTCTCCAAATTTTGGCTATCAACATTGCTCCGATAAAATCCCAAAAAACGAATTAAAAACATTAGACCTTAGCAGTTGGAAAGTCGCACTAAACGGTGCAGAACCTGTTTATTCTCAAACGATACAAGAGTTCTACAATAAGTTCTCAAAAGTAGGATTTAGCGAAAAAACTTTCTGTCCAGCATATGGGTTAGCAGAAGCTACTCTTGTTGTAACTGCAACAAAACTTAATGAAAAAGCGTTGATAAAGTATTTTTGCCCGAAGTCTCTAGAAAACGGCTTTGCAGCAGAAACTATCGATAAAGAAGGAATCCCTCTAACGAGCTGTGGTCAAGCTTTTGGAAAACAAAAAGTTAGGATCATGGACCCTCATACTTCATCGGAAAAAGTGGAGGGGCAAATAGGTGAAATTTGGATTGCAGGCTCAAGTGTGAGCCCAGGCTATTATAAGAATTCAAAAGCAACCGAAACCTGCTTCTCTGAAGAAAGTCAAAACAATTTACAAGACCGATTTCTTAAAACTGGAGATCTTGGTTTTATCATTGACTCACAACTGTTTGTATGTGGTCGCTTGAAAGACCTTATCATTGTAAGAGGAGAAAACTTTTTCCCTCAAGATATCGAGCTTTTCAGTACACAATTTAATTCTCTATTTCGTAACTCAGGGTGCTGCGTATTTGCGACGGAAACAAGGCAAGGCACCGAACTTATTGTACTACAAGAAATTGAAAGGTCCTCGATTAAGGAAATCCATGTCGGTATGAAAGATGAGCTACAATCCAATCTTGAAAATCAGTTTGGAATTCCTGTAAAAGAAGTCTTCTTTTTGAAACCTTATGAGATTTTAAGAACTTCAAGCGGAAAAATTAAACGCCAAGAGTGCAGAAAAGCATATCAAGAAGGCGAATGGACTTGCCTAATTGAAAAGAAAAAGAAAAAGCATGACTCTTTCGATACTCTTCTTTCCTGGATTAACAAAGATCTTCCACAATCCTATGACCCATACCATGCGGACAAACGAGAGCAATTGCCATGGGAATTACTAGAAACTCTTGCTTCTAAAGGGCTTCTTGCGATGCAGCTTGAAAGTCAAAAAGGGGGGCTAAATCTTTCATCCTCAGAAATGTTTGAAATCTTTAAGAGGGTCTCTGAGTTTGATCTTTGTTTAGGGCTACTACTTGTATTAAATAACAACCTGGGCGCCCGTAGCGTTTTAGAATTCTCACAACCTGACTTGCGTGAACGATATGAAAAGAAGTTAGCCCAAGAAACTTGCTTCCTTTCATTTGCATTAACCGAGATTGCTGCTGGATCAAATCCCAATGGAATTAAAACCAAAGCAGTCCAGGTCAAAGGAGGTTGGAAACTAAACGGACATAAGATCTATTGTGGTTCAGCAGCCTGGTCTCAAGGTATCTCAATTTTTGCTAAAACTTATGACATCAAGGGAAGGTTCATAGGAATTAGTGGCTTTTTCGTTGAAGCCAAAAGCTTTGGCCTCACTCATGGGAGACCCGCTGCAACTATGGGTATGCGAGGGATGATTCAAAATGAATTTACCCTAAATGATGTATTTGTACCTGACTCATCAGTACTCGGGGAACTCGGTGAAGGCTATCATTTAGCGAAATCGCTGATGAATAAAACTCGACTCTCCATTGGAGCTATGTGTCTTGGAGGCATACAATTTTGTTTAAACCTAATTAAATCTTATGTGATAGATCGTGAAATTATTACTGGTCCGATGTTAGGTAACTACAATGTTCAAAAACAAATTTCCCGTATCTTTCAATCGTATCAGTCTCTTTCTACTTTTCTTGAATCACTGATACAACAAGAAGACAAAGAAGGTGAGCTACACCCTGTCTTCTATGCAACTGCCAAAGTTCTTGCTCCTGAAATTCTGTGGCAAATTATCGACCAAACCGTTCAGTTATTAGGAGGGAGAGCATACGATGAAGTTAACGGTCTCGCCAAACTTCTACGAGACGCTCGTGTCTTAAGAATATTCGAAGGTCCTACAGAAACACTTTGCTACTACTTAGGCTCTATGGTGGCACATGACAAACATAGTATTGAAGCCATTATCAAAAGCTCAAACAACTCTAAAATATTCAATATAAACCTAGACTATTTAAGCGAAATCGGAGGAAAAGATTATTGCAAATCTGGACAAGCTCTTGCTTGGGCTATCTTCGCCTCCCTTGTCCCTAATCAATGGGTCCAAAAAGAATATGAAGCATGCACCAAAGATGCTGACTTTGTAGATGTGCTAAGTGAAGAACAAATTCTGACAGAACTGAAGATATGTAAGAATGTACCTGTTTATCCAACTCCTCATATCCTAGAAAAAGACAACAACATAGTGATCAAAGAGAACTTCTCTCATGCAGAACAAGTTCTTACTCATATTCTTTCTTGGTTAAAGTGCCATCAGAATCAAGATGCTGAAGGAAAAACAAAACTTTCCAGACTGAGTATAGATTCAATTACTGCAGCTGAACTTAGTTATGATTTAGAACAGAGCTTTTCCGTCTCAATCAGC
This sequence comes from Deltaproteobacteria bacterium, assembly GCA_020635195.1. Taxonomy (GTDB): domain Bacteria; phylum Bdellovibrionota_B; class Oligoflexia; order Oligoflexales; family Bog-1112; genus JACKAG01. The sequence continues at coordinate 42,218 of JACKAG010000001.1, forward strand.
CCGACTCTATTTTGGGAGGTAAAAGACCTATGGTCATTAAGCCAAAGAGTGGCTGACAGCATGGGAAATAAACCACAAACGGAAAACGTAGCTATACATCATAGCCAAAGAGAAAAGTTAATTAAAAATCTTGGTTTAAAGTAATGAAAAAAACATGGACTGATGTAGAGCGAGATATGATCGAATTTAGTGGATGAGGAGAATTAAGTAGCGTACCCTCAAGTGCTTTTTTAGAATTTAAGGAATACGCTATGAGAGAAGCTACTTGCAATTCAGTTCAACTTCCACAAGAAACTATCAGCGATGCGTTGACAGAGGTATTAAGAGAAGGTGCCCGAAAGATGCTGGCTCAGGCAATAGAGGCTGAAGTCTCCGACTATATTGAGAGATTCAGATCTGTAGCAGATGAGAAAGGGCACAGGATGGTGGTCAGAAATGGCTATCACCCGGAAAGAAAGATCCAGACCGGTCTTGGTGCTATTGATGTGAAAGCACCAAAGATAAACGATAAGAGAGTTGATGAGGATGGCTGCCGGAAAAGATTTACCAGCCAGATTCTGCCACCGTACCTGAGAAAAACTAAATCTCTGGAAGAGCTTGTCCCATGGCTTTATCTGAAGGGGATTTCAAGCGGAGATTTTCCAGAAGCGCTTCAGGCTCTTCTGGGTAAACATGCTAAGGGTTTCTCAGCATCGACTGTGACAAGATTAAAGAAGGTCTGGGAAGGAGATTTCCGGGAGTGGGATAAGCGATCTCTTTCCGGGAAACGTTACGTGTACATGTGGGCAGATGGGATACATTTTAACGTGCGCCTCGGGGAAGATGACAGAATGTGCATTCTGGTGATTGTCGGAGCAGCAGAAGATGGCAAAAAAGAGCTGGTAGCGATAGAGCAGGGCTATCGTGAAAGCGAGCTGAGCTGGAAGAATGTTCTGCTCTCTCTGAGAGAACGAGGGCTGGAGAGAGGGCCTGAGCTTGCCGTTGCGGATGGTGCCCTTGGTTTCTGGAAAGCGCTGGAGGAAATTTTTCCGTCCTCTAAACAGCAAGCCTGCTGGGTTCATAAGACCGCAAATATTCTGGACAAGATGCCAAAGACAAAACAGCCTGAAGCTAAGAAAATGATTCATGAAATATATATGGCAGAGAACAAAAAAGATGCGGAAAAAGCGCTTACAAAATTTCAGTCAGTTTTTGAAGATAAATACCCGAAGGCTGTCAAAAGTCTGCTGAGGGGTAAACACAGGCTCCTCAGCTTCTATGATTTTCCTGGTGTTCATTGGCAGCATATCCGGACCACTAATCCTATTGAATCCACATTTGCGACAGTACGACTCCGGACGAAGAGAACGAAAGGCTGTGGCTCTGTCAATGCCACTGTGCACATGGTTTTTAAGTTGATTAAAAGTGCAGAAAAGCGCTGGAGGAAACTCCGGGGTTACAAACTACTGGCGGATGTTATTGATCTTAATGTTAAGTTTGAGGATGGGGTAAGAAAACTTGCTGCTTAAATCTCTGATCCACTAAATTTGACAATTACTCATGTAGAGCTCATTGAAATGAGCTTAAAAAAAATAGAAGCTTTAGAAGCCCGCCTTCAAGATAAAAAAAATCTTCCTCTCAAGATTCAGATTGCTGGAATGCAGTTTGAACTACCTGAGGGTATCAATAGTTTTGGCAAGTTAAAAGAAGTATTGAGATCCAAAACCTCGCTTTATTCTAACTTTAAATCAAAACGTTCATTTTATGATCCCAAAGTACTTTCAGAGTTGGAGGGGAGTGAAAAAAATATTTCATTTCAAGGCTCTTTTATAAACAATCCTTTAAATTTCGCTCCTGAAAAATTCAATATTTCGGTGAAAGATGCAAAGCAACTAGATCCACAGCATCGTTTGTGTTTGCACCTAGTTGAAGGAGCCATTAGGTCATCATGTTTAGAGCCTGAGCAATTATCTGGGAAAAAGGTTGGGGTCTTTGTTAGTACAGGAGAAGTAGACTATGCAAAAAGCCATGGTCAAGCTCTTTCCAAAATCAATGGTTACACCAAATGGTCGTTTGCGCTTGGTTTGACCCACCCGTTTGCGAAATGCTGACCCACCCATTTGCGGAATATTGACCCTCCCATTTGCATTATATTGACCCACCTTCATTGAACTGACAGGAGCAATCCTTTGAGAGGTGGGTAAATGGGGAAAAGGAAATCTATTTTGACAGTGGAACAAGTCATCGAACTGAATCAGCAAGGGAAGCCGATCAGAAAAATTGCTGAGATATTAGGGTTGTCAAGAAATACAGTCCGTAAATATCTTAGGGAGAGAGAAAATGGTCAGGAGGCAGTTATAGCCACTCCTTTTGACAGAGGAGGCTGGAAATCCCAGATAAACTGGGAAGAAATGGTTTCAAAAAGAGCTTCCGGTTATCAGCTGGACAGATTGCATAGCGAATTTGCTCCGGATGGGGTTTCATATTGGGCATTTTGTCGGGCTTTTAAGAAAGTATCAGAGTCTGATATACGTAATATCGTTATTTCTCAGGCGCATAAGCCGGGCGAAAAAGTTCAGGTGGACTACACAGATGGTATTCTCATCTATGACCGAAAGTCTGGAAAATCGAGAAAAACTCAGTTTTTCTGTGGTGTTTCCGCTTTTTCCGGATACACTTTTGGCGAATTTTCTTACGATCAGAAGCTGCCTTCATTTATTCGTGCTCATGAATCAATGTGGTCGTACTTTGGTGGAGTTATGCCGTATGTGGTTCCTGATAATCTCAAATCCGCAGTTTCCAAGGCTCATCGTTATGACCCTAACCTGAACCCGACATTTGTAGACTTTGGCAATCACTGTGGATTTGCAGTTCTTCCGGCCCGGCCGGCGAAGCCGCGGGATAAAGGTGTTGTGGAAGCCACAATAGGAGCTGTTCAGCGCAGTTTTTATCAGATGCATAAGGATACAAGGTTCTATGATCTTGAAGAGTTGAATCACTCATTTAGAAGGTTTCTGGACGGATTCAACTCTAAGATCATGAAGGATTATGGTGTCAGCAGAGCTGACAGATTCCAGTATGAGCGGAGCATGCTGCTCCCACAGCCACGAGAACGATATGAGCTTGTAGAGTGGCGCAATGCCAAAGTTCATCCCGACTGTCATATACAGATATCTCATTCTTATTACTCGGTGCCATTTCGATATGTTGGTCAGCAAGTCAGGGTTAAAGTATCGGACAGACTTATTTCAATATATTCTTCTGATATCAAATTGTTAACCACTCATATCCCAACCGGGAACCGTGGTGGCAGATCGACAAAACAGGAGCATCTGCCCGAAGAAAAGCTGCAATCCTGTCAGTTTGACATCAAAAAAGCTGTAGCTCAGGCACAAGCGATTGGTCCGGCAATGTCCGATCTCATGGAGACGATTTTTAGCGGACCTCTCCCATTGACCGGGCTCAGAAAGGCTCAGGGGATCCTCAGGACATGGGGGAAGGATGGAGTCGGACAGGCATCCATGGAATATGCAGCCGGGCAATGTTTGACCTTCAGGAAGATTCGAACCGATTTTTTCAGGCAATGTGCCCTCAGCTATCACCGACAATTCCTGAGCCAAGGAAGCCATCTGGCTCCCCATCGCTTTGCAGGCAGTGCCTACCTGAGAAATGACAGAAAGGATCCCCGATGAGCATTGAAACCATTAAGCAAATATCAAAAAATATCAGGTGCTTTGGCTTTGCACAAAGTGCTGAATCTCGCATTTTGCAGGCAAGACAGAACGGAGATACCTATGAAGAGTTTCTGCTGAAAATTCTTCAGGATGAGCAGGAAGACCGGCAGCAAAAAACAGCTAAAAGAATGCTGAGAAGCGCCAGATTTCGGCGAACCTGTACTATGGAAGACTGGGATATGAGCTATGACCGCGGAATTTCCAAGGGTAAATTAAAGGAACTGGCGATTCTCAGCTTTTACAATAACCGGGAAAATCTGATTGTTCTGGGTCCCACCGGTTCCGGAAAAAGCCATCTGGCAATAGCCATTGGTCGCAGGCTTTGCAATCAGGGAACCAGTGTTAAATTCTTCTCTCTCAATCACCTGTTTGAAGAGTTTCAGGCTTACAGAGCGTCGGGTAAATACCTCAGTTTTATCAAACAATTGGCTAAAGCTGATGTCATTGTACTCGATGACTTCGGCTTAAGAAACTACACCCATGATGAAGCATTAATCCTCCTTGATCTGATCGAAGATCGTTATCAAAAAGGGGTCCTTATCATTACATCCCAAGTTAAACCGGAAGGATGGAGATCTCTGTTTGAAGATCCTGTTATTGCAGAAGCTTTGACCGACAGGCTGTTGAATCCCTGCATGGAAATTCAGTTAAGAGGGGAATCCTACCGGACCAAAATTGCTGCTACGAAAAGAAATCAGCTGGAGGTCCCTGCCGGTAATCGTTAGAAAGGAAATGTTGGTCTGGGAGAGGTCGTCGCTTCGCTCCGCTGGTGGGTCAACAAACTGCAAATAGGGTGGGTCAAATAGAGTGCAAATGAGCACCAAATTAGGCACAACAAAAAGTATCTGTGTAGGGCGTATTGCTCATGCGTTTGATTTTAAAGGACCAAGTCTTTTTGTAGACACTTCTTGTTCTTCAACACTTGTCGCAGTGCATCTAGCAACCCAAGCCATTCGCAACCAAGAATGTGAATATGCAATAGTTGTTGCTGTTAATTTACTTTTATCTCCTCATGATTTCGTTGGATTTAGCTCGTTAAACGCTCTGTCTAAAAGAGGTGTGTGTGCACCTTTTTCTTCGACTGCTGATGGATATGTTCGAGGTGAAGGGGGAGGTGCTTTACTGTTAGCGAGTGAGGAAACTCTACAAAAATTAGGGGTAAAACCACTTGCAGATATTGTCTCCTCAACTATAAATCATGACGGCTCTACAAATGGACTAACAGCCCCGAATATGGATTCGCAAATTCATTTATTGAGAGAAACTCTTGCAAAGAGTGGAGTAGATAAGAAGCAGATCGCGCATATTGAAGCACATGGCACTGGAACCTTTCTTGGGGATCCTATCGAGCTAGGTGGAATTGCAAAAGGCTACAAGTTAGACTCCCAATCAGAGCCTATATTTGTTTCCTCAATCAAAGGTAATTTAGGCCACCTTGAAGTTGCAGCAGGAATTCCAGCAATAGCAAAATCAATATTGATGATGCACGAAAATCTTATTTTCCCGCAGGCGCAATTTAAAGAAGCTAATCCCCATTTTAAATGGAACAAGCACAGCATCATCATCCCACAAGAAGTTAAAACAATAGACCATCATAAGAATATTTTTGCTGTATCAGGTTTTGGTATGAGTGGGACTAATGCTCATTTACTTATTAAAAAGCTCAATAATAGAATTGACCTGGAAGATAGAAAATTTCAGGCCATCGATAGATCAGAATTTATTCCCTATCAAATCGAACCTAGTTTTGACAAAAATACAGTTTCAAACCATGTTAAATTTGAAGATCATATTGTTTTTGGGCGTCCAATTATTCCAGCTGCAGCAATTATCCAAGAACTTTATACTGAATTAGAGACGGGACAATTTTTAAAAGATATTACATTCTCACAGATGCTGCCTTCAGATAGCCTTCGTCAAATCAAATTCGACGAAAAGCTGGATGTCTTAAATCTTAATTCTCCTCTTCAAGGAGTAGTTGCAAGTGCAAATATAGCAAACACTTTGAGTGAAGATGAGGGGAGTTCTGAGAAATTTTCATTATCAAAATATATATGTGGAAAAGATGCTTTCTATCTCAATATTCAAGGTGGCGTTGTCTTAGGAGATCAGTTTCAAACTGTTATTGGAGTGTTTCAATCTTCAAACCAAGAAATTTTGGGACAAGTTGATAATTTACCATACATGAGTGGACAAATCCATCCTGCAACTTTGGATGGTTGTTTACAGCTAGTGACTCAGATTAAGGACTTTAGCAATTTGAAAAGTGAAGAAGCATATGTTCCTGTTTCTATCGATAAATTTATTCAAAAACATTATGGCCAATCCTCATTCTTTTGGGTAAAAGTGAAACAACGAAAGTCTATAAATAATTTAATCTCATTTGATTTCGAAGTCTTTGATACTCAATTCAACTTAGTAATCCTAATAGATAACTTAACTTTCCAAAAAATTGAGAAAGCTAAAGCGTTCTATAAGTCTGAAGCTCAAATAGAAGATAATTTGATTGGAAAAATTAAAAACATACTCGTGCACGTTAGTGAGATTGAATTAGAAAACCTAAGTGAGGAAATAAGTTTTGCTGAGCAGGGAGTAGACTCAATGATGCTTATCGCTTTAGCTGATGAACTAAGTGATTTGCTAGATGTTGATTTGAGTAGCATTAATATATCACCCTCCATTAGCATCCAAGAGCTCGTTGAACAATTAGAAAACGTAGCAAAATGCGACGATGTATTTGAAATGGAGATATAGTATGAACAAACTGATTAAGAAGTATAGAAATCTAGATATAGAGTTTGCCTTAGATCTTCAGGATTCAAGTAAATTAAAAATTCGTGGAAGTAAACATCGAGTTAGAGAAAATTTAGCTGAAATAAAACTACATAAAGAAGCTTTAATTCATTATTTGAAGCAGCAATCTCAATTTAAGATGAGTACGACCGAAAAAGCTATTTGGAACGAGTGCCAAGCTGATAAAAATAAATCCATTTACAACTTAGCTTGTGGTCTTTCAATTAAATTTGATATTGATTTAGAAAAACTCAAAAGTGCTGCTATTCAACTCTCAAATTGCCACACCATTTTGCGACAAGGAATAAAAAAGAATGAACAAGGACTAGAGCGTTTTACACTCCCACAATCTTTTATTCCTTTAGTTATAAACGAGGCAAAAAATGCAGATGAAAAGGTTATCAACACTTTAAAAAGTGTTGATAACCTTTTCACTTGAGAGTGAAATTCCTTTTCGTGTTCATGTTTTTAACAATCAGTATATTTTGTTTGTCTTCCACCATATTTCAGTTGATTTTCATTCTATCGAGATTTTAATTCATGACCTTCTCCATATTTATTTTGGAAAAGCAGTGAACACATCAAATTTTCAAGAATTTGTAGATTTTGAACGAAGAGCTCTAGAAGACAAAGAAGCTGCAAAGCACTGGAATGAATTTAAAATAAGTGATTTAGAAGATGTTACTTCAGTATCAGCCGCTCATGCAGGGAATAAGTGTACATTTTTTGAAATAGAACTTTCAAAATTGTCATGGAACTCTATTAACAATTTTGCTCGAGAAAATGCTACAACACCATACAGTGTTTTTCTTTTTTGCTATCATCTTACATTGAGTTACTTTCGACACCATGAAGAAACGATTGTATTCACCCCTTGCTTAAATAGGTCATCAACAAAATTGAGGAAAATTGTAGGATCCTTGGTTAATATAATACCTACTATTATGAATTGGGCTGGAGAGAAAAATCTTCAAACTACTTACAAAAAATTTGAAACAGAATTGCGAAAATCCCTGATTTATCAGCATTACCCACTTAGCAAGATTCTTGAAGGAAAATCAGAAATCAAAGGAATAAAATACCTTTTTTCTTATCACAAACTCAGTACTCCATATTTTAAAAAGATTTTTCAAGATTTTGGATCAGTACAACATATAAGCCAGGAAGGGTCTCTGAGTGATATATTGGTGACCATTAACGAATTCAGAGATAAGTGTACTATACAATTTCAATCAAACGGGATCGTAAACGATTTTATCCTAAAGCAGTTTGCTGCGTCATTTGAAAACTTAGTTCAAAAATTGGATCAATTTTCATCAGTAAATTGGGAACAATTTGACTACACTTCCGCGCTACAAAAAAAATGGTTAGATGAATGCGGACGTTATACAGATGAACAAAATTACATCACGCAATTTGAATTTACAGCTTTGAACAACTCAAAAAAACTAGCAGTCATGTTCAAAGATCAGTCTTTGAACTACTCCGAGCTCTATCAGCAATCAAAGTCCATTGCTTCCGAGCTACAAGCAATGGGTATTAAGCCCGGAGATCCGGTTGGTGTATTTTGCGAGAGAAATTTATCACTACCTGGGATTCTTCTAGGAATTTGGATGTCAGGCGCATATTATATTCCACTCGATCCAAAATATCCTGAAGATCGTTTATCCTATATTATTGCAAATTCTAAGATAGAGTTTATCGTTTCAAACGAGACTCTTTTGAGAGACAAAATTACCAAAGAGTCTCGAATAATTTTTGTCGATGAAAAATTTCGCACCCAGAACTCATATGAAGAAATCAAGATAGATGAACTTCCTGCTTATGTTATTTATACTTCAGGCTCAACAGGTAATCCCAAGGGAGTTCGAGTTGGTCATAAAAGCGTGCAAAATCTATTAGCCTGGGCGCGCAAGGAATATTCAGATTACGAGCTTGAAGAGATACTATTTTCTACGTCGATATGTTTTGATATTTCCATTTTTGAAATTTTTCTTCCCCTTCTCATTGGTGGACGAATCAATATTGTTGAAAATATTATGGATCTAATAGAGAGGCCTTGTCACTTTGAAAAGACGACTCTCATAAATACGGTCCCATCAGCTATCAAAACATTAATGGCTACGGGTTTAATTCCACCAAAGGTCAAAACAGTCAACTTAGCTGGAGAGGCTTTACACTTATCAGTAGTAAAGGAACTCTATGGCTTTAAGCAAATCGAAAGCGTAGTAAACCTTTACGGCCCTACAGAAGCTACTGTTTACTCAATGATGAAAAGAATTCCAAAATCATGGGATAGTGAAATTCCTATTGGAAAGCCAATAGCAGGCGTCATTGCGCAAGTTCTTGATAAAGAACTAAGACCCGTTATTGCAGGAACTATAGGTGAACTGTATCTCAGTGGACCATGTCTATCAGAAGGATATCTAGGAGGAAGTGTAGGTGGCTTTCATGAGATACAAGGGCACCGTGTATACGCAACCGGAGACTTGGTAAGTCATACAAGTGAAAAAGATTTTTTATACCATGGACGTCGTGATTCACAGGTAAAACTACGAGGACTAAGGATTGAGTTTGGAGAAATTGAAAATATTCTTCTAAGCCATTCAAATGTTGTCGATGCTGTAGCTTACGTTAAAGGTGAACATGAGAAGGCTATACTACTTGCTATTGTTTCGACATCTAATGCAGTTGATAACCTTGAGCAAGATCTTAAAGTGCTACTTAGGAAAAAACTTACAGAATATATGATTCCAGATAAGATTTATATTTCTTCAACTATTCCTTGTCAACCTAATGGGAAAATCGATCGTAAAGCCCTAAAAAATTTCAGGGTTGAAGAAAATAATCATAAAGGGAAAAAATCTAATCAAGGACCTATAGAATCAATTTTATCAATATTTAATGAAGTCCTTGGTTCTAGTTCTCTTGACTCAAAAAGCTGTTTTCTACAGGAAGGTGGAAATTCTTTGCTTGCAACTATTGCAGCAAAGAAAATATCTGAATGTTTTGAAATAAGCTGTACGCCTGGAACGATTATGTCCTACTCTAGAGTAGGAGAATTAGCAGAAGCATTAAAGCTTAGCCATCATGATTACCCTGAAGAAAAATATTGGCCACTATCTTCGGCTCAAGCGATTATTCACTATGATCCTAGTGTTTTAAATATTCCTTATCTTTATAACGTAGCATTTGCGGAAGAAACAACAGACAGTATCGACAAAAATATAATTGAGCAACGGATTCAAAATCTTCTAGATAAAACTCTACTATCGAGGCTACGAATTAGTAAAGTTGATGGCGAAACACACAATGTGATCTCAACTAGGAAACAGCTAAATCTCGAAGTCATCCAGATTGACAAAAGTTTGTTTGATAAGACATCGCAGAACCTAGCAAAGCTGCAATTTAACCTTGCAGAAGATCTTTTAGTAAAAGTTTATTTACTACGTTCATCTTCTTCATCTCGTCTGCTTATTGTTTCACACCATCTCATTCTAGATGGTCTCTCTTACAACATAATAAGAGAAGCTTTATCTGATGCGACTATCTTCTCGTTAAAGCCATATGACAACAAAGATTCTGAAAGTAAAGATCTTAGATATTGGAAAGACTATTTACCACAAAATATAAATAAAAGTGGTGATCTAGACCTCACTTATGAAGCTTCATCTGCTACTGGATTCGGCTTATTACGTGAGCAAATACCTCAGGAGACATTGCTTCAAATTAGACACCTGACACAGAGCGGAATTACTCCATTTTCTGCATATATAAGTGCTATTCAAATCTTAAGACAGGCACAAGGAGAGAATTCTCCACTAATTGGAGCTGTTTTTTCAGGACGAAATGAGAACAACTTAGATGCCATTGGAAACTATGTAAAAGTCCTTCCAATAGCTACTCAGTTTGACGAAGAACTGACTCTTTTCGACTTGGCAAAAAAGACCAGTGCAACCATTTATGCTCATCTCGACCAACAATCAATTGATGCAAATAGCCTGCTACAGCTTATCAGAGAAAGAACCAACTCTCATGATAACATGATCAATCCATATCAAATCGTCATTAGTTATCAAAATGCTAGCATCAAAAAAGCTCTTAGTTTAGGCAACAGTCAGTTTTCAAATGTTGTATTACCAAATATCTCAACAAAGTTTCCTATAACTTTGACCATACGAGATAATGATCATCGAGAAGTTGAATTAGCATACGACAAAAAATTTGTAAGCGATGCTTTTGCTAAGCAGTTCATACAAAATTTTCTCAAGATAACTTCTCAACTTAAAAATGGTTTACAAAAACCAATCAAAAAATTTTCCTGGTGGAAAGAACAAGAAGTTTACACTCAGTATCAAGAGCATTCTCTTATCGATTCTAATACAACTAAGCAGGTACCATCTTTACTTGAGCAATTTGAAAAAATTGCTGAGCAATATGGAGACAAAATTGCTTTACATGATCCAAGAAAAGATAAATGCCTCACATATAAAGAATTAGATCTAATAAGCAATCGCATAGCTCGTTGGCTTGTCTCACAAAATGTAAAATCCAAAGTGGCAATAAATACCAAATCTCGGTCGAATTTTATTGTCATGATGCTTTCAACTTTAAAAATTGGGTCTTGCTATGTTCCAATCTCTCACTCTTTGCCTGAAAGTGCGCAAAAAGACATCCTAGAACAGATCAAAGCAGATCTGTATGTGGGAGAAATACCTATAAGTGATTTAAGCTCAACGCCAAGAACTCTTAGCTTTGAACAAATTAACCGTTTAAGTCATGAAGCTTCAAACTCTAAGCTCTTGTCTGTAGCAAGTGATTTAGCTTACATCATGTTTACTTCTGGATCAGAGGGGGCTCCAAAAGGTGTAAAAATTCCAACTAAAGGGATCGTTCCATTAGTTTGCAACACCAACTATATTCAAATCACTCCTAAAGATATCCTTCTGCAGCATTCAGATCTTGCTTTTGATGCTTCAAACTTTGAAATATGGGGAGCACTACTTAATGGAGCAACCCTCATACTTTCTCCTTCTGAAAAACTAACCCTAAGAGAAATGACCGACCAAATTCGTGGTAAAAAGTTAACCATCTTATGGCTAACAAAAAGCTACTTTGATCTCTTAGCAAACCATGACCCCAGTCAATTCAAATTATTAAAATATTTATTAGTAGGTGGTGAAGCACTCAATCCATCCTTTATTAAAAGAGTTCAAAACATTTGTCCTTCTTTAAAGATAATTAATGGTTATGGCCCCACAGAAACAACGACATTCTCAGCATGTGGTCCCTATACTAACACTCTATTTCAGGGACGAATTCCTCTCGGTTCACCAGTAACGGGTGATCAAATTCTTATTGTGAACGAAGATAAAAATGTTCTTCCCTTTTCATGCGTGGGTGAAATAGCTATTGCTAGCCCTGGGCTTATGCATGGATATTTGGGCGAAAATAGCCAGAAGATCATCGAGAAAAAGATATTTGGGAAGCAGACTAAATTCTATCTTTCTGGAGATAAAGGAAGAATATTATCCAATGGTCAAATCGATCATCTAGGACGAAATGATTACATGATCAAATATCGAGGATATAGGATCAACTGTGAATATATAGCAAATACTCTACAAAGCCAATTTGGTTCTGATTTATTATTTGCATATGTTAGACTCTCGCAAAAAGACAAAGATAAGCTCGAGGCTATTATACTTATTAACAAAGATAAATCTCATAACTCTGTGAAAGCACGATTGGAATCTTTTGTTACTGAGCATTTCCCCCTCTACATGCGGCCTAATCGTTACTGCTACCCTCTCAAATTGGTATGTAATAAAAATGGAAAAATAGATTTAGAAGCTACTATCGCAACACAGCAAGTATTAGATGTGAATATTAAATCGGACGTTCAAGCTGAAAATAGAACAAACAAAGTTGATCAAGAAATAAAGCATCTTATAAAAATCATCGCAAATAATTTAGGAGCCAAGCTAGATCTTAGCAAAAGTTTCTTTGCAAATGGTGGAGACTCCTTAAAAGCAATCGAAGTAATTCATATTGCAGAATCTCAGGGGATTGAGCTCAAACTTAACAGTCTTATTTCACAATATTCACTCAATGATATCCTCAAATTGCAGAAACCATATAAAACGGCTAACAATTTAAAAGTCCAAACAAAGACTGTCTCCTCCTATCCGCTTTTAGATAGTCAGAAAGGAATCTTATTTTCTAGTTTGCTAGATCCCAGTAGCGATAAATATTTAGTTATGATACAGCTCCAGGCGGAGACAAAACTAAAAAATCAACATCTGAGTTCAATTGCATCGTCTCTTTGCCATACACATCCTATCTTGACAATGCGACTTTGCTTGGAAAAAGGAGATTATTATTTATCTTACTCTGAAACAAACCCCACGTTCGAAGAAACAACGGAACAGAAATGGAAATATGATCTCCAGCAACCTTTAGAAATAGAACAGCAGCTGATCAAACTATCGTACTTCGAGACGAAAGAAGGCAAGACTTGTATAAATATTGCAGTTCATCACATCATCTTCGATTTATGGTCTGCCAAGCTTCTTATAGACGACCTTAAAAGGCTTATAGATGGCAAAGAAATTCAAGAACAGAACAACTTATTTACCGAATATTTGTTTGAACAATCTCAGATCAAAAATTTAGCTGAGAACAATGAATATTGGCATCAATATTTAGACTCTACTCTCACACCTATTTCTTGGCCTGAATATAACAATTCTGCTAGTAATTATGCAAAGTTTGTTGAAGAATCAATCGAGATTAAGGCACTACCACAGGAGTACTTCTGCAAAGGGATCAATACTTTTTGGATTAGTTCTCTACTATGGACACTACATCTTCTGACCAATCAAAATAACATTATGATCGGTGTTCCTCGATTAAATCGTAGTAATAGAAAATATCAAAATACAATTGGTTGTTTTGTAGAAACATGGCCAATCTGTTTCTATGCTTCAAAACATCCTGATTTCTTAAGTTTGATAAATAGTGTTTCTGATTCACTTATACAACATGCTGAACATAGATACTCACCAGCTATACTCAGAGAGTATTTTTCTCATCATCATAATGAAGAAATGTTCCAGGTCTTGTACGTGGATTCAACAAAAAACATCGATATTTCTGAAGAGAAGCTTAAAGTGAACTTTGTACTAAACAAAAAAGCTAAGACAGACTTTTTGTTTCGCGTCATAAATGGTCCACAAACCAGGATAAACATCGAGTACTCTGACAAAGTAAGTTTCAAAACAGTTGGAAAGTTCATTACACTACTGAAAGATCATTTAAAATCGCTTGAACTTCCATCCCCTCAAGCACTAAAAAATGAGCTATCAAGTAAAAAGCCACAACCCATCGTTGACGTTGTTAGGGCTATTTATGAATCCATTTTGGATCGCTCCATAGATAAAGAAAGTTCTTTTTTTGATCAAGGAGGCAATTCTCTCCAGCTGATGCAAGTATACGGACAACTTAAAGAGAAGGGTTATAAACTAAGTTTAAATAATCTTTTGACGAACTCAAGCCCTATGGATTTATCTCGAGTTCTGAAATCAAATTGTTCTAAGAAAAAAAGAATCATCCTTATTCTCCCTGATCTTTTAGAAAGAGGGAAAAAAGAAACTTTAATTAAAATTTTAGGAGAATCATATTCTGTAGACGAAATCGCTACAGATGGACTGCTCATTTGCACTCTATTTGACCCACCCTATTTGCAGTTTGTTGACCCACCAGCGGAGCGAAGCGACGACCTCTCCCAGACCAACATTTCCTTTCTAACGATTACCGGCAGGGACCTCCAGCTGATTTCTTTTCGTAGCAGCAATTTTGGTCCGGTAGGATTCCCCTCTTAACTGAATTTCCATGCAGGGATTCAACAGCCTGTCGGTCAAAGCTTCTGCAATAACAGGATCTTCAAACAGAGATCTCCATCCTTCCGGTTTAACTTGGGATGTAATGATAAGGACCCCTTTTTGATAACGATCTTCGATCAGATCAAGGAGGATTAATGCTTCATCATGGGTGTAGTTTCTTAAGCCGAAGTCATCGAGTACAATGACATCAGCTTTAGCCAATTGTTTGATAAAACTGAGGTATTTACCCGACGCTCTGTAAGCCTGAAACTCTTCAAACAGGTGATTGAGAGAGAAGAATTTAACACTGGTTCCCTGATTGCAAAGCCTGCGACCAATGGCTATTGCCAGATGGCTTTTTCCGGAACCGGTGGGACCCAGAACAATCAGATTTTCCCGGTTATTGTAAAAGCTGAGAATCGCCAGTTCCTTTAATTTACCCTTGGAAATTCCGCGGTCATAGCTCATATCCCAGTCTTCCATAGTACAGGTTCGCCGAAATCTGGCGCTTCTCAGCATTCTTTTAGCTGTTTTTTGCTGCCGGTCTTCCTGCTCATCCTGAAGAATTTTCAGCAGAAACTCTTCATAGGTATCTCCGTTCTGTCTTGCCTGCAAAATGCGAGATTCAGCACTTTGTGCAAAGCCAAAGCACCTGATATTTTTTGATATTTGCTTAATGGTTTCAATGCTCATCGGGGATCCTTTCTGTCATTTCTCAGGTAGGCACTGCCTGCAAAGCGATGGGGAGCCAGATGGCTTCCTTGGCTCAGGAATTGTCGGTGATAGCTGAGGGCACATTGCCTGAAAAAATCGGTTCGAATCTTCCTGAAGGTCAAACATTGCCCGGCTGCATATTCCATGGATGCCTGTCCGACTCCATCCTTCCCCCATGTCCTGAGGATCCCCTGAGCCTTTCTGAGCCCGGTCAATGGGAGAGGTCCGCTAAAAATCGTCTCCATGAGATCGGACATTGCCGGACCAATCGCTTGTGCCTGAGCTACAGCTTTTTTGATGTCAAACTGACAGGATTGCAGCTTTTCTTCGGGCAGATGCTCCTGTTTTGTCGATCTGCCACCACGGTTCCCGGTTGGGATATGAGTGGTTAACAATTTGATATCAGAAGAATATATTGAAATAAGTCTGTCCGATACTTTAACCCTGACTTGCTGACCAACATATCGAAATGGCACCGAGTAATAAGAATGAGATATCTGTATATGACAGTCGGGATGAACTTTGGCATTGCGCCACTCTACAAGCTCATATCGTTCTCGTGGCTGTGGGAGCAGCATGCTCCGCTCATACTGGAATCTGTCAGCTCTGCTGACACCATAATCCTTCATGATCTTAGAGTTGAATCCGTCCAGAAACCTTCTAAATGAGTGATTCAACTCTTCAAGATCATAGAACCTTGTATCCTTATGCATCTGATAAAAACTGCGCTGAACAGCTCCTATTGTGGCTTCCACAACACCTTTATCCCGCGGCTTCGCCGGCCGGGCCGGAAGAACTGCAAATCCACAGTGATTGCCAAAGTCTACAAATGTCGGGTTCAGGTTAGGGTCATAACGATGAGCCTTGGAAACTGCGGATTTGAGATTATCAGGAACCACATACGGCATAACTCCACCAAAGTACGACCACATTGATTCATGAGCACGAATAAATGAAGGCAGCTTCTGATCGTAAGAAAATTCGCCAAAAGTGTATCCGGAAAAAGCGGAAACACCACAGAAAAACTGAGTTTTTCTCGATTTTCCAGACTTTCGGTCATAGATGAGAATACCATCTGTGTAGTCCACCTGAACTTTTTCGCCCGGCTTATGCGCCTGAGAAATAACGATATTACGTATATCAGACTCTGATACTTTCTTAAAAGCCCGACAAAATGCCCAATATGAAACCCCATCCGGAGCAAATTCGCTATGCAATCTGTCCAGCTGATAACCGGAAGCTCTTTTTGAAACCATTTCTTCCCAGTTTATCTGGGATTTCCAGCCTCCTCTGTCAAAAGGAGTGGCTATAACTGCCTCCTGACCATTTTCTCTCTCCCTAAGATATTTACGGACTGTATTTCTTGACAACCCTAATATCTCAGCAATTTTTCTGATCGGCTTCCCTTGCTGATTCAGTTCGATGACTTGTTCCACTGTCAAAATAGATTTCCTTTTCCCCATTTACCCACCTCTCAAAGGATTGCTCCTGTCAGTTCAATGAAGGTGGGTCAATATAATGCAAATGGGAGGGTCAATATTCCGCAAATGGGTGGGTCAGCATTTCGCAAACGGGTGGGTCAAACCAAGCGCAAACGACCATGGACTACTCTCTCGTCATGACTCTATTGAAAATATCGCAAAGCACCTTTTAAATAACGGAGCTATACAAACAGAAGAAGGAATAACTTTTATTGGGTGGTCTTATACTGGATTAATTGCTCAAGCACTTGCGAGTCTAATTGAGAAAAATGGTATTAAAAGCAACCTCATTCTTTTAGACAGCTTCTATCTAAATCACTTTGATATTTCAGAAAAACCAAAAAACAGCACCGAAAAAGTAATGTTTGAATTTAAAGCACAACCCTTCGATGGTCAAGCTTTACTACTTAAATCCTGTTTTTTTCATCAGACCACTCTACAAAGATGGCATAAAGACTCTAGAAATGGATGGGATGAGAGAGTTATGAGTCAATTACAAATACAAAGACTCGATGACACTCATCACTATCAGTTTTTTGAAGTGGGAAGCATAGCACAAACAGCAAATCGAATTCGCAATTGGGTGGAGGAAAAAAACAAATGAAAGTTAGACTACATAAAGAAGTTATCATCGAGCCGCTTCTATGGAGATGGCATGCTTGGGGGCTGCTTGTAGTTCCTCACACAGCAGCACTTTTCCTATATAAAAAATTGATACCACAATTAGAATCTTTTTGTCGGATGCCAGAATTACATAGAAAAGCTCTGGACGAAAATGAATTATCCGGTAGTTCATTTGTTGATCTGCCGGTAGAAAAAGCCTCAGAAGTATCAGAATTACTGCACAAGCAATTGCAAAATTGCAGTGAATTAAAGAATCTTTTTCAAGATATCGAAGCATTAAATAAAATCCTAATCAATGAATCAAACGGATCCAGCTTAAACAAATTCTATGGAAAAACTCCTAGTTCCCTAAAAGGTTGTGTTGAGTTTTTTTATGACTGGTTGGACTCACCTCAAATAAGGTACATCGAACCACTTTTATACGAACTATTTGATCTAGAGCCTTACCAGGAATTGGCAATCAGTCGTCCACAAGTCGAAACTCGACCATTTCTACTTGGAACTCCTCGAATTGGAAGTGAACACTTGTTTTTAAAAGTTCCATTTCGAAACAAAGGTATAGACTTGTTAGCTCGCTCTAGAACAGAAGCCATTGATTTCGAGATTCTTTGCAAAGAACTCGAGCTTCAGACAGAGCAGATAAAACAATTTCGAGAATACTTTCTGCAAAGTGATGAGAGCTCAACTTGCCTCCCCCCGTCTAAAGAACTGAAAGTGACATACTATGGACATGCTTGTGTACTACTTGAAAATAAGGGCCAAGCTATCTTAATCGATCCACTTGTAGCCTATGGACATAAGAGTGTAACGACAAAAAAAGACTTAACAAATATACCTGATAGTATTGACTATGTTCTCATTTCTCATGCTCACCAAGATCATTTGGTGATCGAAACTTTACTACAACTACGACATAAAATAGGAACAATTGTTTTACCTAGATCACAACGTGGTAGTACTTTTGATCCATGCATGAAATTAATGCTTGAGAAAATTGGCTTTGAGAATGTGATTTACTTGGACGAATTCGAGAGTATTAAAAATTCTGCATTCAAGATTACAAGTCTACCTTTTTTTGGGGAACATGCTGATTTGATGATAACATCAAAAGCTAGCTTTCTCGTTGAAGCTTCAGATAAGAAGTTTCTCTTTGCCGCAGACTCTAACAATTTATCTCCCGAATTATACAAACACCTCCAAAAGAAATATGGAAACATCGAAACTGTTTTTCTCGGCATGGAGTGCGAAGGTGCTCCTGGAAGTTGGCTTTATGGTCCCTTACAAGCTAAACAACTTCCACAAGAGCTTGACCAGCAAAGAAGGTTAGATGGTTCTAATGCAGAAAAAGCATCGAAGTTAGTAGATGCTTTGGGAGCAAAACAAGTTTATGTCTATGCAATGGGAATGGAGCCTTGGTTAAGCTTCATGACAGGCCTTTCAAGTGGCCAAGAAACACCACAAATTAAACAATCAAATTTATTTGAATCCATATGTTTAAATAAAGGAATAGCCTGTGAACGACTATATGGCAGCTGCGAAATAGCAGTCAAGCAAGACGATTATGGGGAAATGATTATATGAATCAAACTAAAGAAAAAGCAGAAATACTTTATTTGAATATGATAAAAAAATACGTACTTGGTGAGCTGCAAATTGGTGAATCAAATACAGAAACGATAAGTTTCAACCAGGTTAAAGAAATTATTAAAAATGTTGAGCTTAAATACAGACCTCAACTGGTGGGACAGAAGAAAAATCTAAGAGATGTACTTGCTTTATCAGATGAAACCATCATGCAATCTCTCAACAAAATGGCTCAGGAAAGCTCGAACTTAACAATGTGCAAACCAGAGCTACTCGACCATACAGAGTTTCTAGTCAGAAAAATAATAAATGAAAACATTCCCGGAGATTTACTCGAAGCAGGAACCTGTAGAGGAGGAATGTGTATGATGATGAAAGCAACCTTAGAAGCCCTCGGAGATA
Organism: Deltaproteobacteria bacterium; assembly: GCA_020635195.1. GTDB lineage: Bacteria > Bdellovibrionota_B > Oligoflexia > Oligoflexales > Bog-1112 > JACKAG01. Next base: position 61,412 of record JACKAG010000001.1, read on the forward strand.
AATCAAAAACAATCTACTTATCTGACTCTTTCATGGGGCTGCCAGATGCCGACCCTGAAAAACACCTAGCTGATGCAATCTGGAATGATATTTTGAAATGTATAGGTTCTCTAGCGTGTAGTCTTGATTTTGTACGTAACCACTTTGCAAAAGCAGGATTACTTGATGAACGAATAAAGTTCGTCCCAGGCTGGTTTGATGAAACACTTCCTAGTCTAGCTATTAACTCTATAGCTTTGCTACGTATTGATGCTGATTGGTATCATTCGACTAACTCGGTTCTCAACTTTTTATACAGGAAAGTATCCGATGGTGGTTTCGTTGTCATTGATGATTACGGGCTGCCAACAGACTGTGCTCAAGCAGTTGATAATTTCAGATCTCAACACGGCATAACTTCTCCAATTATAAAAATAAATGAACAAGCTGTTTATTGGGTAAAAGAAGAAAGACAAGTAAAATGGAATTTTTAAAAAAATTAGAAAATAAGCTTAATGAATACTACAACGATAAAGGTGAACAAGGTGTTGTAAATTTGCTATTCACCGACCAAGAAGATCGTAGCTTTAGTGTTCGCTTAGCGAGCCAAGCGATTATCGATCAAAATATAGCTTTAAAAGCTGACGCTGAAATATGCCTATCATTTGAAACCATGCTTAAAGCATTGCAAGATCCCACAACTTTTGAACCTCGCAGCAAATATTTTTCAGTAAAAAGCCGTGTTTCTGGGAATCAAAGATTAATCCATCGATTAACACAGCTGATTAAAAGACCCAATACTGAGGTTTTTCAAGCAATGGAAGATCTTCGGATGAAACTAAAAGAATATGCAACCAGACCACATATTGTCTACGAGACCAGTAGCGAAAGAGCTCTAAGTGCTATACAGCAAAGTGAGCCCACCATCTTTAAAAATGCTGTTAACTGGCCAGCTCTTCATTGGGATATCAATGATTTACGTGAGAAGATTGGTCCATATAGTTTTCGATTTAATCCCAAAATAGGAAAGAACGAAACATTCGAAGACCTTATTCATTCCATACAAATATCGGATCGAGCTTATACGAACGGCTGTTTAATACCTGATGAATTACATTCTCACTTCCCTTTCGGTGAGTTTGCAAAACTGTCTTTACACTCCGTTCAACTCTGGTTGGGTTCTGCCCATAAAGAAAAGCCTATTACTCGTCTTCATTGTGATTTTGCTAGTTCTCTTTTATTTCAGGTTATGGGTAAAAAAACAGTGGATCTTTACGCTCCTAATCAGCATAAATGGCTATATCTAGAGCGTAGCTGCAATATGTATCAACCTTCATTAGTCCAAGTCCATAAACCAGACTATAAAGAATTCCCACTTTTCAAAAATGCCAAAAAATTTAGCGTTGAAATTAATCCCGGTGACTTGCTTATTATTCCCAAAGGCTGGTTCCACTGCGTCTGGGCAAGTGAAACCGTTTTTTCAATTAGTTGTTTTTACAATGACAGGCTTTAATTTTGACTCTTCGCTACACGACAATAGAAATCGACCATCCTAAAAAACAACTCTGTGTTGGTTTATGCTCCTTTTGGTCTGATCAGCACTCCGCTGTAGTTAGGGATAAATATGCACGATGGTTTTCCGAAAATGAGTTGAATACTTTCGAGTCTACTATTGAAAAGGTTCAGAAGAACTTCTTCATCGGCAGAATTGCTATAAAATACCTGATAAACCAAAAAAAAGAAGTGCATCCTGAAAGGGTAAAAATAATCAAAGGACTTTTTGGCCAAGCTAGTTTGGAAGACAGCTCTTACCCTATAGGCCTTTCGCATTGTCATAACCAAGCAGTAGCAGCGGTCATCTCTTCAGATATTCCTGTAGGGATCGACCTTGAAAAAATCGTGAAATACGAACAAGGATTAAGAGCTATGAAAAGCCAAATGAACGAGCTAGATATGAGGTTGTTAAATAGCATGAAACAGCAAAGCAAGGAAAATTTCTTGACTATGTTTTGGTCTGCAAAAGAGAGCTTGTCAAAATTTTTTCTTGGGGGGCTAAGTATTAATTTTAAAAATTTCACTATCAGTGATATCAAGCAAATGAGTCCATACTGTTATCTTCTTAGCTTTGTTGGAATTCACCACATAAATATTCTTGGCGTCTTATTACCAGACGAAAAAGTTTTTACTATCTCTTTACCATCATATGCAGCACCAAAATGGCCAATATTTGAATCAAAAATCATAAAGGTAATTCAATGATCAACGAAACAATAAAATCTTTTTTTGACAAATATTCATCAGAGTTTAAATCAGAGTCAAACGAAACTTTACTCAAGTGCTTTGACTTCCCAGTTATGATTTGTCACGCCGGAAAGAGTTCAGTCTTCACAGACTCCAAGCAACTAAACACTGGGTTAACAGCTCTCAAAAAAATTTACCGCTCTATGGACCTTGAAGAATATTCATATAAAATCGCCAACTTTTCCAGGCTAGCTGAAGCGCATTGCCTAGTAGGAGTTGAATGGACTTTTAAAGACTCAAAAGGTCACGTAAAAAGCCATTTTCTATCTCACTACAATTTAATTGAAAGAAATAATCATTTACACATACAGATGGTGGTTAATCCTGATGAAAAGTTTTAGATATCTCATAGCAATTCTACTCTTGGTTGTTGGCTCTTTCTCATTTTACCATTTTCAAAAAAGGGAAAGAAATAAATTTCCAATTATTGTCCTTCATGGTGGTCCAGGTCTTAGCTCCCCTTATATCAAAGAACATTTATCCGATTTTGAAAATCGTCATTTTGTGTTCTTTGATCAAAAAAATTGTGATGATTTAAAGTGTGCCAACGGAGTTCCCAAATTTGATGAGCTTGTTGACCAGTTAAAGGCACAAGTTGAAAAAATAGACGGCCCTTTCGGCATACTTGCTCACTCTTGGGGAAGTACTCTTTTACTAAAATTCTTGGAAACATATCCCAACCTAAAACCATCTGAAGTGCTACTAACAAACCCCGCACCAGTTAGCGCAAAACAATTTTTGGAAATAGCAAAAAATATTAATAGCTCTTATAGTGAAGAAGACCTCAAAGTCATTTCGAAACTTCAAAGCAGACCTGAACATTGTTATGAAATGTTAAATGTCATATTTAAGTATTACACTTTTAGGAAAGAGTCTTTAGATTTAAATCTAAAGGGTTCTAACTGCGCATTACCCAATCATATTTATAGTGAAATACCTACCTACGATTTTGAACACATTTTAGAACAACTACCCGAACGAACGCTGGTCATCAAAGGAGATGCTGACCCATTTATGGTAGCTAGCTTTCCTCATCTAAAATCTAAAACAATGAAGCAGGTGGGACATTTTCCCTTTATAGAAGACAAAGTAGCCTTTCGACGCGTCCTTTTAGATTTTTTCGAAACCAACCAATTATTACACTTCTAATTAAACATCCTCTAAAAGTTTTACTGCGTTTTTCAATTCCGATTATAAAAAAATAGATCTATCAATCAGCAATTCCCCGCCAGATCGGCCCTGAGCCATACATCGAGTGTACATAGTCAATAAGGACTTGTGTTTAAAGATAATGCAATAGAGGTCCTCTTCACTTTGGAAAAAGATGCAGATAACAACTGAATTTATGGTAGTAAATCAGGGCGACAACATTGAACGAGAATTCATTTAACTTGTGTTAAAACGATCGACAGTACTGTTATAAAGAGAAGAAAAGGAGTTAATTTCTGTGGCAAATAGAGTGATAACGATCTGCTTCCAGGCTCCAACTCTTGTTTTTAATTTTTCAACTAAAAACGAAAATTTTGGGCATGACATGTTGACCTGATCAATCAGAAAAGCAAGCAAAGTCAGGTGAGTAAATACAGCACAAAGATTTTTTTCACCATGCCCATAGTTGTGTTCAAGATTGTATGTACCATTCCGGCGGTTGCATCCAGAGAGAATTTCTATGACGCCCCGAGCAATTTGCATGAAAATCCCGGAGTTTCCGATTGTTGATTTTTTGAATGAAAGCTACCCGGTGGGGGGCTTTTCCTGTCTGGGATGAAATTTTTGCAGATACTGAAGCGGAGTATAGTCTTCAGGCTTAAGGATGAGTTGCTCTCTGTGTTCCAGACACCACTGCAAATAAGAAGCTGTTTGAAAAGCTGTAAAATATAGGTTTTGCTGGTATTATTTCCCATCCTGACATTGGCGGAGGGGAAAAGTGAGGAAAGTATACCAGTCAGATTTAAGTGATAAGCGTTGGTCTGTAATCAAGGAATTCTTGCCTCCTGCTATTCCTGGAGGACGACCGAGGGAGACTCACCTGCGCGAAATCGTAAATGCCATCTTTTATATAAATAGGACTGGATGCTCGTGGCGTGACCTCCCAGGAGATTTTCCTCCGTGGCAGACTGTGTATTCTTACTTTCGCGACTGGAGAAATTCCGGGTTGTGGAAAAAAAATAAACGATATCTTGAGGAAACGTTTGAGAAAGCGCGAGGGTCGCGCATTTCAGGCAAGTGCTGGCGCTATCGATTCACAGAGCGTCAAATGCAGTACCGTTGGTGGAATTCGTGGCTACGATTCTGGAAAAAGATCCTTGGCCGAAAGCGCCATATCTTGGTTGATACGATGGGATTGCTCATTGCCGTTGTCGTCCATTCTGCCGATATCCGGGACCGAGATGGAGGTATACTTGTTTTCAATCGGATAAAAAACGCTCTCACCCAACTCGTTCTTATTTGGGCTGATGGTGGTTATCGAGGTCAGTTTGTCGAAAAGGTTCGCAAAATTTTCCATCGTAAAATCGAGATTATCGAGAAAGATCCAGATCAGAAGGGTTTTGTTGTTCTACCAAGAAGGTGGGTAGTAGAACGCACATTCGCTTGGATTTCAAATTATCGACGACATAGTCGTGACTACGAACTTCTAACTACATCGTCAGAAGCAATGATTTATATATCGATGGTTCAGGTAATGCTCAAGCGACTATAAAGAGACTTTTCAAACAGCTTCTTAGAGGACGGGAAAATTTCCTCCAGCGCTTTCCAGAAACCAAGGGCACCATCCGCAACGGCAAGCTCAGGCCCTCTCTCCAGCCCTCGTTCTCTCAGAGAGAGCAGAACATTCTTCCAGCTCAGCTCGCTTTCACGATAGCCCTGCTCTATCGCTACCAGCTCTTTTTTGCCATCTTCTGCTGCTCCGACAATCACCAGAATGCACATTCTGTCATCTTCCCCGAGGCGCACGTTAAAATGTATCCCATCTGCCCACATGTACACGTAACGTTTCCCGGAAAGAGATCGCTTATCCCACTCCCGGAAATCTCCTTCCCAGACCTTCTTTAATCTTGTCACAGTCGATGCTGAGAAACCCTTAGCATGTTTACCCAGAAGAGCCTGAAGCGCTTCTGGAAAATCTCCGCTTGAAATCCCCTTCAGATAAAGCCATGGGACAAGCTCTTCCAGAGATTTAGTTTTTCTCAGGTACGGTGGCAGAATCTGGCTGGTAAATCTTTTCCGGCAGCCATCCTCATCAACTCTCTTATCGTTTATCTTTGGTGCTTTCACATCAATAGCACCAAGACCGGTCTGGATCTTTCTTTCCGGGTGATAGCCATTTCTGACCACCATCCTGTGCCCTTTCTCATCTGCTACAGATCTGAATCTCTCAATATAGTCGGAGACTTCAGCCTCTATTGCCTGAGCCAGCATCTTTCGGGCACCTTCTCTTAATACCTCTGTCAACGCATCGCTGATAGTTTCTTGTGGAAGTTGAACTGAATTGCAAGTAGCTTCTCTCATAGCGTATTCCTTAAATTCTAAAAAAGCACTTGAGGGTACGCTACTTAATTCTCCTCATCCACTAAATTTGATCATATCTCGATTTTTATCACCAAATGCATCACAATACCTAACAATGCCAATAGCATTATTCAAAACGTCAACCTAAATACCCATATTCCATTCCTGCAACACGTTCAAAACTTGTTCTCTTGGATAGTTGGGATATGCATCACTGCTCAATATTCTTTTTATATCGTTTAATCTGGATTTTGCCTTATTTATAACTTTCGTATCATGATTTCCAATATTGGGTGGTAACTTATTTGGGTCAGATGGTGATGGCCAGTAGTTAGGATAACTATCACTTAAATGTTGCGCGAAAATTGCAATCGCATAAGTTTTTACTTTAAATAAAGCGCTTATGCTGCTTTGTTCGCATTTATTACCTCCCTGCAATAGCGTTGCACATCCCTGAACCCATGAATCCTTGTGCTAAGCTGGATCAGATGCTTAAAAGGAGATAATTCGACCTCCTGCTGCAAAGCAGTCATAGCCTCCAGAACAGATCCGGACTTACCAGAAATTTCCGGCAAAAGGAGCCATGCACAGTAGACCCAGTGAACATGAGACTCTACGGATTGAAAATCGTGGCAACTCACATCTTCAAAGCCCATCAGAGATTTGACGTCTTTGTGAAATAGCTCGATTTCCCATCTTTTTCGGTAAACCCTGACAATCGCCCCCATCCTGACTCTGATGTTGGAACAAACCAGATACTTTCTCCCCTTGCGACTCCCTCGCTCTTCTGAAAGAACCAGCCTGACTTCATCAGTGATTCCACTGATAAAACCGGTGAGTTCTCTTGCGCGGAACTCCTTCCGCTTTCTTCTTTTCCAGCCATTCGCATAAGCACGAATAGTTTTCCAGGGAAAAATTTTGGCTTTCCGGAACAGGTCAGCGACGGAGCAATTGCCCTGAGCGCCCGTATTTTTTTGGGAAGAAAGTCGAGATCCTCTCGAAGATTTCATGCTGAAAACAAAATCCCACCCACGAGACAGAATGGAGGCTTGAAGCTTTTTATTGTCATAGCCAGAATCTGCGAGCACAACAACTTCATGATTTTCATAAGTTCCGACGTATTGCGACAAATCCAGATCAGAGAGATATCGGATGACAGCTTCCTGTTCGGTTTCTTTTTTCAGGCCCCGTCTTTTACGCTCACGACCGGAAATCCATGCTAGGGGAGGGAGTGGAATCTTCTTGCCATTGATAAGTAGCAGGATATTTGTCCACTGGTGGCCAATAACATAGCCTTTACCATGACTGAACTTGTGGCTGTTTCCACTGTGTCTGGAAGATCTTGATTGCAGAGTCGCATCAATCAGAATGGCGATAGTCCAGGGCCCTCCGGCAACAACAGGCGGCCTCTGGATTGCTCTGCATGTTCTGGCTGCCGTACGCTGAAGAGATTCTACCGCAAGATCACCATGCCTACGTAAAAACCTTGAAAACTGGGACTTATGCAGAGATCCGACCTGAGAGGCTTGGGTCAGGCTATGTTTTCTTCCTGGCAGCATGAGAGATAAAAGATAAGCAAACGCGACCTGTTTCAGGCGGCAGGGAATATCCAGAAGACAGTCAGCTTTTTTTGCGATAGGGTTGCTCAAGGCGGGCACCTCTCGGGATATAGTCGCTTGGATGAGCACTTTAAAAAGTGTCTCGACAGCTCTGCTCGTCACAATACTCTATGATATCTGGTCATTACGATAGATTTTTTTTAAAAAGCTTTCCAGAATAGATTTTTTCATTGGGAAGTCTGATTTCGCGCAACATCTAAGTAATAGGTTATTATGAGCCTGAAAGGGATACTGAGAAATGTTTACTAAAGCTAGTCCATTTGGTGGATTCCCAAATGTACGACATGCATACATGTACCCCAAGCCTGTTCCTATGAATTGGGGAGAGAAAAAGCTTATACAGTTATGCAAAGAGGAGATGGGTATTGACCCAGCTCTGGGAGGGCTGTTTATTTTTTTCAACAAGAAGAAGGACCAAATGAAGCTGTTCTTTTTAGACGATACTGGGAGTCAGGAGTTTCAAAAACTACTCCCGAAAGGTGGTTTCATTCTACCAGTGGCTAAGGATGGAGAGAAGTTTGTGAAGATTGAAAGAAACAAACTGGATAAATTATTTAAGAGCCTGTGATGAGCAAAGACAAAGAAAAATCAAAGAGAAAAAAAAGAACTGCTGGTAAAACTGACCAGCGAATTTTGCTGCAAGTATATCGACCAGGAATATGCTGAACTCTGTGAGAAGGTTATTCTCAAGATGTCTCGTAAAAGGTCAGTACCATTCTTGCTGGGCAAACCAGAGATTTGGGCCGCTGGAGTTATCCATGCCGTAGGTTATGTAAACTTCCTCTTTGACAGCAATGATGAACCATATGTTGATTTTGATACTATTGCAGACCATTTCAACACCAGCAAGAGCACAGTAGGCCAAAAGTCTAAAATCATAAGAGATATGTTTAAGATTAGAAGATTTGATAATAATTTCAGCACACAAGCAATGGCAGAGCGTAATCCGTATAATAATTTATTCATGCTAGACAATGGCATGGTCGTAACGAAAGACATGTTGGAACAGTTAGTGGCAGGACAATATGGTGTCAGCTTTACAGAAGAAGGAAATTGATAGGAAACTTATGCAAATTTGGGAAACTCTTGAGAAACGAATAAGAATACCATAGGAAACCATGGGAAAGTCTTTTGGCTTGTCATTTCAAGCTGCTAAGGCTATATGATACTCAATAAGGGCGGTTCGTAGTTCGTCCATATACTCCGACCATTCTTCATCCAGAATCCCTACTTGAATGGTGCTCACTACGAGGCTTTACGGATGGCCTGATGATCAGGAGTCAAGTAGCATGACTCCCACTTGGCTCCCGCATTAAGCCGCCTTCACTTCCAACTTCTTAGGCTGCTTGTCAGAGGGAACTAGAATATCCCAGCGGCAATCAAGATCAACACTAAGCTGTTCAGCGCAAAGAATCCTAATCGCAACCTCATTCACCTTGGACAAACGGCGCTCCGGCTCGTTTTCCCACTTGAAAATCCCAGCAGCAGAAATTCCCAGCTTTTTAGCCCAGTCATTTCGGGGAAGTTTAAGGGCCTTGCGGAGAAACTTAACTTCCTGCCCGTGAAGAGGGACGCCTGAGACAATCAAAGCCCGGCAATGGCTTTCTCGATATCTCCAACAGGCAAGTCGATGTACTCCTCGCCTTCTTCCGTGTAGTCCACTGGTGCCTTAAGGAGGTAAACGTAATCCGGTGCCGCAGGGAGTGTATTGAACAGTTTTTGTTTTGTTTTCCTCTTCTTCATAATTTCACCTATTAAAACTCATCAATGACACTGATGATAAAAAGATTCTCTCCATCTCGGCAATACCGACAAATCACTTTGATTTCGCACCCATCTTCATCCACAAGCCGACAACTTTCCAGCGCCCATCCTCATAGCTTTTGACTGTGCTGGCGGTTTTGCCGACATTCATAATATCCACCTCAGTCAGCATTCGGTCCTGAGTCCTGAACTCGGAGTGGGTGCCAAAGCGGAAAGCACCTTTCTTGAGCAACTCTCTGATTCTTTGTGCTTTTCTACGGACCAAGACATACACCTAGTTAATTAACTCAGTTAATATATTATTGCAGTTTTTGGTTCAAGCCACAATCTTAAAAAGAACGGAGTCGGCTGTATATGGAAAGGGAAGAACAGAAAAGGCTATGTAAGGAAGAGGTTTGATAAATGTCTATGCCCAGAAGATTCTCGGAGTTTACCATGATTTTAGGCGAGTCGCGGCTTTATTCTAGCTGATCATTTCAAAGAAGACTTTCTGTGTTCAGCTCTGTCAGGGAAGCCTCAGCTGATCTGTATTGGCCGGGAGGCGCTCCCATGAACTCCACTTCCTCCCGGATATGATCGTAAGTTAATACGATCATATCTGTATTATCAATTCTGAGCTGTTCACCATCTTCTGTGTTGTAGACTGTTCCATGATTGCCGTTGAATTTTAATTTTTCCGGAAAAACAGAGTGCATAAAAAATTTCATTGCATTTCCATGGGATACCACCATGATATGCCCGCCCCGGGAGTTGTCTGCTCTGGCTATATCGATTAAGGTCTGGTTCATTCGTGCCGCGACCATTTTCGGAGATTCACTTTTTATCTCTGTCGGGATGGACTGATCTGCAATATCCCCGGGAAGGTGGGTAATGCCGTGGATATGACCCCTGTATCCGCTATGTTGCTGTTGTTTTCTCCGTATGTTTCGCTGACAAGACGGCCTTCCCTGGAACCTTTGGACTGTTCCTCAAGACTTTCCATGTGTTCTGGCGTAATCTTGGCGCCCAGCCCCATCTTATCCAGACAGATCTGAAGTGTGCTTTTTGCTCGCTCAGCCGTAGAACTGATATATCGGACAAACGTTGCGCCCTTGAGTTGTACACCAAGTCTTGCCGCCTGTTCTCTGCCTGTCTCGCTGAGCTTTACATGTGACAGTGCTCCACCGACCAGAGGAGGCGCTCCGGTTTTCTTGCGCTCTCTGGCCGCAATGTTTTCTTCCGACTCTGCGTGACGAATCAGGTAGATGAATGTTGAATCCGCCCTGACGGGAATATCAACTGGCTCAGATGAGGCGATGGCATGTCCTGAAACCAGAGAAAAAAAACAGAGGACAGCCAGGTAGTGAATCGCTTTCATATGAACTCCCATTTCTTTTTTTATGAATGCCTTCAGGTTTCTGAGGCTGTGTAGATTTTGTCTTCACAGGGTTTGATCGCAACCTGTTTTTCTAAGCTGGGTTGTGCAACAGCTGTATCTGCAAAGCAAGGTGTTTTTATACTGTACAGATATAACTGGCTTAGATCAGAAGACAGTGTTCAGGCTCTTTTCGTAGCTAAAAAAATCATCGTATGAAGAAGGTGCCGCGTGATGTCACTCAGGAGATCAGGGAGATTATGGAGCTTGTTTTTTTTCTGTTTTTAGTCTAGCATTTCAGACCTTCATCCCATCTTAGGGATTTGTGCCACTACACATAAGTGTCATATTTATGGTGCTCAGATTTTTCAGCCAAAATGCTCTGCTTTCCTGTGGATTTTTATTCTGCATATTGATGACAGCACAGTGCAGGCAGGATCATGCAGGCCAGCCTGTCAGAGCAAGAATTGTTGTCTTTTCAGATGAAGAGGGCAGCAATACTCAGTATCAGTGGAAGGAAGTTGTTTTCAATACCCTGACGGACCCCGATACCATGAATGGTCTTTATGCACAGGTTGTCGGGAATGCGGAATTTCGGCTGGAGGAAAGTCAGGAAGAGGGTTCAACAGAAGCAGCTCCGGGATCGTATAAACTGAAGGGGGGGGATGCTGTTCAGCTGGCCTATAAAATGCAGGATGGAGTGCTGCACCCTCTGGACTATCACTCGATGCTGATGCTTTCTATGTATTATCACTACGAGAAGATTGTTGAATTCTGGAGGATCATCTGGGGTTGGATCCTGATGTTTTTGGTAAACGGCGTCTGGTTTATGCTCCTAAAATTGCAGCAGGAAATAAAGGGGAAATCAGCGGGACTCTCAAACTGAATGCAGCCTTTGATCCTGTCAGTCAGAACTTTTTATTTTTAAGACATCTCCCCGTGAAGGGCTTCCTATTGCAATGAATCTGGCTATTCTGGCACATGAGTTTGGTCATTCCGTCTTTGATGTGTTTGCCGCCAGGAAGGAAGTTCCTTTTATGAAACCAGTGACTCGCGGGCGGACAAGCAGATCAGGGGAATTAATGAGGGCTTTGCAGATTTTGTCTCGTGGGTTATGACCATGCTGGAAGATGGCTATGGGGTGACCCACGCCGGTATTGCAGCAGAGAGAATTCTTCCTGTCAGCTGGACAAGTCGTGACCTGATTCTCTATCCAAAGATTTGTAAGGGGAGCTTTTTATTGTAAGGGCTCTGTCCTCGCTTCAGCCCTGTATGAGGTGGCAAAAATAAGAGGAAAGGGAGCTGTTCCGGTAGCGAAAGTCGTGCTGCAGGCTTTGCCAGTCTTTGCCGAGGATTGGGCCAGCCATAAGGAGAACAGTGATTTTGATTATTTCTGGCTTCTTCAGCGAATTGTAGAAAAAGCAGAGCACGGAGATCGGGCGGATTATTGCGAGTCTTTCCGCAAATGGTTTGATGATAGTGTAAACACAGATAAGGTAAATGAAGTGTGTGCTGTAAAAAGTTAGTAGCTTTATTTTTTGTGTGCATGTTTGCATGGGAGCTTGCCGCCCGGACTATATCGGAGGGGCCACAGAGAAGTCTGCGCATTCTTCATGACAACCTGCGCCTTCAGGACGTGACGCGTGATTATGTGGGGCGGCCTGCTTATAACCTTTCGCTGCATCTGCCGTTATCTGTCTTGTATTTGCCTTCATCCTTTTGGCAGGAAGGGCTGCGGGCCGATCTCTGGTGTATGATTGCCCCGGACCTTGTCAGAAAATCCAGGATGGTTGATATTCGTCAGGACTATTACGGGATTTTTTCGGGCCTTTCCGGAGTTATGTCCGGCTTTTCAGGTATTCTCTGAGCCTTGCTCGTGAGTCTGGATGCAGGAAACAAAAGGGAAGGTTCTGGAACACTCCCTCAATTATCGCCAGTATGTTTCCGCTCTGATGTTTCGTTCTGCTGTTGATTATGCACCTTCAGACTGGCTGGAATTTAGTCTGAGCCTGAGCTCATTCCGGCGTTTCTCTCCGGATCTCTGGGACTGGTCTTATGGCTTTGGTGTCAATATTAATGTCTGATTGATTAGATTAAACAGCGAATGCCCGGCTCTGCTGCAAGAGCAGCTTCCGGTTAAATCCTGTGGATTCAGCTATCAAAAATTCTCTGGAAGAAACCCTGCCCCCTTTCTGAACTTCTTCATGTGACAATGAGGCATATTGTTCCAGAATTTCTCTTTGTTCTTTGCTGAGCTTTTCCGGGATTCTGATGTCCAGCCTGACATGGAGATCTCCCCTGCCAACTCCGCGAACATGAGGGACGCCGGCCCGGGATTGTGATCCGATGTCCATACTGGGCTCCGGCAGGGACAACGATGGTTTCTTTTCCATCCGGGTTTTGATATCCAGTTTGCAGCCGAGGGCAGCTTGCACAAAGCTTACAGGCTGCTGCAAAATCAGATCAACACCTTCTCTTCTGAAGGTGTCACTTTCTCTGACATGAAGGACAATATAAAGATCTCCGGGAGGTCCTCCGAGATCACCTTCTTCGCCTTCTCCTCCGATTCTTAGCTTCAGTCCGTTATCGACGCCCGCAGGAACTTTGACGGAAAGGCTGCTTTTCTTTGCGCTGCGTCCACGCCCCCGGCATTTCCGGCATGGGTTGGTGATAATTTTGCCTTCTCCATGGCAGGCCGGACATGTCGTCGCAACACTGAAAAAACCCTGGTTGCGACTTACCTGACCATGTCCTCCGCAGGTCGAACAATAAGAAGGAGTTGAGCCAGGTTCTGCGCCGCTTCCTTTACAGGGTTGGCAGGAAACTTCTTTTTCAAACTGAATTTCTTTTTCTGTTCCAAAGACCGCATCCCGAAAATCCAGCTCCATGTCGTAGCGAAGATCTGCTCCGCGGCGAGGGCGGTTCCGGTTTCTGTTTCCTCCAAAACCAAAGAAATCTTCAAAAGACTTCCGAACTGAGAAAAAATCTCCGATGCGTCCCTGGGCCCGCTATAACCCTGTCCGGATAGTCCCTCGGTGACCGAACTGATCGTAAATCTGGCGTTTTTGCTCATCGGCGGGGACTTCGTAAGCTTCGCTGGCTTCTTTGAATTTTTTCTTCAGCCTCAGAATTGTCTGGATTCCGGTCCGGATGGTACTTAAGGGCTGATTTTCGGTATGCAGCCTTGATTTCAGCAGCAGATGCGCTTCTGCTGACCCCTAATACTTCATAGTAATCTCGCTTTGACATCAGGACTCCCGGACCTAAGATCTTAATTTGATTAAGTTATAATGACAGCTACTCTCTATGACCAGAGCTGAGAAAAAATTTGTCATCATACATGACATAAACAGGAAAGGCACAAAAGCCATCCTCATTCGGCTTAATTTAAGTTCATTTTCCCGGATCGCCAGTCTGAAGGGTAGAAAAGCTGTCTTTTTGAAGAAATTTTCCTGTAATAGAATGATTACATTTGATTATTTTTTCTGGTGTCCCCTGATAAAGGAGCTGTCCTCCCTGATCCCCACCACATGGGCCAAGCTCGAGCAGGTAGTCCGCAGATCTGAGCAGAGCCAGATGATGTGTGACAATGATCATGCTATGTCCTGCAGAGCATAGTGTTCTGAAGTGCAGTAAAAGAGCATGGATATCTTCATCGGCGAGTCCGGAGGCTGGTTCGTCCAGAAGGAAACAGGCAGGATGGTCAGAATCATGTTTCCTTAGAATATCAGCCAGTTTCAGTCGCTGGATCTCACCTCCTGAATAGCTGCTGCTTGTCTGTCCTGGGCGCATATAACCGAGTCCAAGGTCAGTGACAGTTCTGAGAGCTCCGGCAACCGTGGGTAAGTCTTTAAAAAAAACAAGGGCATCTGCTGCTGTCATTTGCATCATGTCATGGATGTTTTTTCCTCTGTAATAAACTGAGAGAGCTTTGTCACTGAAGCGCTTCCCCTGACAGTCCGGGCAGGTCATCCGGACATCTCCCAGAAAAGAAAGATTTTCGCTTATGAAACCAAGTCCGAGACAGGAGTCGCAGCGCCCTCCTGCACGATTAAAGCTGAAATATCCTGCATTCATGCCCTGATGGCGAGCCCTTTCCTGTTTTGCCAGTTCTTTTCTGACTGTGTCCCAGACATTCAGCCATGTCAGAAGTACGGAGCGCTGATTTCCTGCCAGAGGGCTCTGGTCGACAAAGTAGACTGATTCTGGAAGAAGGGGTGAGTTTGCAGGAAGTGTCAGCACCCCGTTTTTTTATCGGAAAAAGAATCTGGCTTAGGTGTTCCCGTTAAGGTGCGTTGTAGTGATGGTAAAGACAGTGATAAAGCAGGGTGCTTTTTCCGCTCCCGCTGGGGCCACAGATCACCGTTATTTTGCCAAGAGGAGCCCGGAAATTGAACTTTTTCAGATGATGCACAGAAGGTCCGGACAACGTCAGCCAGCAAGGGTGACTTTCCGGAGAGAACGGGACTTTCTGCTTCTGCCCGGAGCGACGATGTGCCGCAGCTGGCTGAACAGGGTGGCTCAGATATCCCCCTGCCTCACCTGATCCCGGACCAAGCTGAATCGTATGGTCTGCCATGCTGATCAGAGCAGAATCGTGTTCGACCATCACAACAGTATTTCCTGTCTGACACAGGCGCCGGAGTTCTGCGCTGAGCTGTTCCCGGTCGACTGCATGTAGGGCAGAGGATGGTTCATCGAGGCAGTACAGAGTCCGGGTCAGCTGACTGCTCAGGCATCTTGCCAGATGAATCTTCTGGAGCTCTCCTCCGGAAAGGCTGTCAGCCTTTCTGTCCAGTGGAGAGATAGCCTGCTCCGAGTCTTTCCAGACATGAAAGAAGCTCCTCCAGCTCGCGGAATAATTCTCCACAGATCCGGCTTTTTCCTGCTTCCGTACGTCTGTCTTTTGCAGCGATTTTCTGCAGCTGTTGCCTCAGATCTGAGACAGGTTTCCGGAGCAGCTCAGGCAGGCTTGTTCCGTCAAGACGGTAGGCATGAATATGAGGTGCAAAGCGGCCTCCTTTGCAGTCCGGGCAGTCGCTGTGCTGCAGATATCTGCTCCTCTGTATCCGGTAACGGCTCAGATGCTGTTTGCTCTCCAGCCAGCTAAGATAGCCCTGAATCCCTATAAATTCCTGCCTGTCTCCTGAGATCAGCCAGTCATAATCTTCTTCAGAATAATCTTTAAACAGCCGTTCAATGGGGATGTCTGTTTTTCTGGCTGCTGCCTCAAAGAGACTGTACCAGTGCTCTGCTGCTGAGCCGGAATTCAGCAGGCAAAGGCCTCTTTTGCCAGTGAAGAGCGTTGATCCGGAATGATTTTATTCAGATCTGGCAGAGAGACGGTTCCGGAACCCTGGCATGTCGGACAGGCTCCGGCAGGGTGCTGCCATGAAAACAGGGCGAAAGACGGCGCCTGATATTCTGTCTGGCAGCTCTGGCAGCAAAGGTTCTGAAAAAAATCAAAGCTACGGGATTTATCATCCAGAATACGAAGAAAACCCAGCCCGCATTTAAATGCCAGCTTCAGGGCATCCTGAAGCCTCATCTGATCGTTTGCCGGGTCTGAGATTCTGTCAATGACCAGTTCACTGTCCGAAGCTGAGGACAAAATGGAGGCCTCCAGACGTCTTATTTTTCCATGCTCTCTGATACGGTTGAATCCCTGCTCCTGAAACTGCTGGAGCAGCTGATGCCAGTCCCGATCCTTCCAGCGGATCAGGGGAGCTAAAATAATCAGGGGTCCGCAGGGTTTGTTATCAGCCAGCTGTCGTGCCAGACTTGCAGGAGTATATGGAATAATCTGCTGCCGGCATTCCGGACAAAAACTGATGCCATTGAGGCATAGATAGTCTGGAGTGGGCTCATGACTCCGGTGATACTGGCAACGGTTGATCGTCTGCCCGGCCTTCCTCTGTTCTGGCGGATCGCAATTGCCGGAGCTAAGTTAGTCGCCTCATCAATCTCCGCTCTGGGCAGCTGTTCCGGTGTTGCCTCGGCAAAACCGGAAAGGCTTTCCAGATAAAGGCGGTATGCTTCGCTGTATAGAGTGCTGAAAACCGGGCTGCTTTTACCTGAACCTGAAACGCCGGTCACGACAGACAGGCATCCCCGGGAAACTCTACATCGATGTTTTTCAGATTATGGGTCCGGACTCCCGCAAGCCGGATCATGGCGTTTTCGGAGCTCATTTTTTTACTCTTCCTGTCATGGGACAAAAAAGAAGACTGCCGGGGCAAAGACCTGCGTATCATATTACGACAGAATCCCGTGATCTGAAAATTAACCATATGATAAACAAGCGTTTTGTTCAGTCTTCCGGATTCCCCCCGGATCGTTTATAAAATTCTGATGCAGAAATACAGCGATAACGAATATGAAAAGAGAAGCCCCACTTGGCAAAGGCTTCTCTTCCGGTTAGAATGAGTGTCCCGATTCAGAGAGTTCTTCGGCCTGTCCGGAGTGATTTTCTGTTGTCTGAGGGGCGCTCTGGTTTCGACGGGAGTGGCAGGTGCTGAAGAGAGCATGTCCGGGGTGGAAACGTGACCCGGTTATAAATGCGTTTTACTTTTTAGTTGGCAAAACAAACCAACTTGCACAGGTTGTTGAGTTCCAGGAGCTCAATCCTATGCAATGGCAGCCTGATTATATAACAGGTGCCCGATGAACCGCTGGAGTCGGCGCCGCGGGTAGTCGTCATTTTTGCCGAACCGGCCCGGAAAACTGCCGTCTGAAGGTTTCCTGGTTTAAATAAAGCAGACTGCGGGGCAGATAGCAGTTGGCCGCGGGCGATCTGTTCAGGAGGATAAATTGCGGAACCTAAACATGTAGCGCTCCGGTATCACACGTCCGGACGCGGGTTCGATTCCCGCCGCCTCCACCATTCAATGGCAAGATTTAGAAGATTAACCGAGTTTCGTAGAAAACAGCATAATTTCAACTGATTAAGAGCCAGAAGACTTCTTTGACCCACTCCTCAATATCACTGAAAATCACTCGAAATAACCCCATTTGGATGACTTTGTAGTTACCCACTGTAGTTACTCTACAGGGACTTTAGTGAGTCACGCCATTTGCAAATATCATCAATGGCCATCTCCCAATATGCTGGGTCGTCCAATAGTTCAGCCGAGATTTGACCTCGCTCAATCACTCGGTCCGCCAGCTTTATGATATCCGCCACGCCATATTGAGAATAAAACTGTTTAAGGCAACTATTGGCCACATGAAGAATCTGACAGTACGGTGAACATCGGTCATAAGAGACCCAATCACTAATTTCTAGTGCGTAATCAATAAGTTTCAGTTGTTCTTCAATCTCATCAGGACCATAAACAGCAAATCCAACTTTTAACTGATTGATTTTACCTACAATTTCATTGTCCCAGCTTCCAGCTAGAGCAAGTGTTTTAGCCAGGTCTTTAGATGATAGTTTCTGAAGATGCTCTTCAACTTCATTCAAGTCAAAGATTGGACCTTTTCTTTTCTTAAGGTATCTTGATTTCTCTGATGGCATACAAACAACCTGTCGTGAAATTGTTCTGCCACCAAAAATAGAAATAGCTGTAGGAGTACCTTATATGGAGGCAAGAGTCAGTATTATTACACTTGGAGTTAAAGACCTTCAAAGGTCGTATGACTTCTACCACAACAAGCTTGGATTCCCAACTTCCAAGACTCCCGATGATGGAATTATCTTTTTCAAAACTAGCGGAACCTGCTTGGCATTATATCCTCACGATAAACTTGCTGAAGATGTAGGTGATGATTTTAAAACTCCACCATCAAAGTTTTCTGGTGTGACTCTTGCTCACAATGTTCGTCAAAAACACGAAGTAGCTGAAGTTCTCAAACAAGCTGAAGATGCTGGTGCAACAATAGTAAAACCTGCTCAAGATACATTTTGGGGTGGTCATAGCGGCTATTTTTCCGACCTGGATGGTCATCTATGGAAGTTGCTTGGGGAGCCTTTGATTTTAATGATGATGGTACTTTGAAAATTCCATGAATGAGAATCATTTGAATAACTCTGAACGTAGACATGATTATCAAAATATTGAACCTTCGACCATCAAGGAACTTTTCGCTGAAGCCTACCCTGGTGAAGAAGTCGTTGGAACTAAACCAATTACAACAGGCTTCACAAACTCCAATATCAAAGTAGACCTTAAATCAGCTAGGTCTGTAGTTCTTCGGATACAAACCAGTGGAATTGAGAAATATAAAGTTGAGGCTAATGCTCTTGAAACTGTACGAAATACCGTTTCTGTTCCAAAAGTTCTTTTTCAGAGTGAGAGGTGGGATTCAATTGGTTATCCAGTGATGGTGGTTGAATATGTAGACGGTGTTCTACTTGAAAATGCTTTATCCTCTGATGAGGTTAACTTTGACTATTATCTTATTGGGTCAAGCGTAGCAGAAACTCTTGCAGCAATATTTGAGCATGATTTTCAGGAACCAGTTTACAGAACTGAAGATTATTTCAAGTTCGTCGAACATGCATTAAGCCAGATTTCCAACTCTAATATTCTTGATTCATCAACCATTAAGAGAATTGATACTCTTATCCAAAAAACTCTGCGTTGGTTGAATCCTGCTACTCAAAGTTAGGTCTGGTCCATAGCGACTTCAAACCTGATAATATTATCGTTGATAGTGATGGAACAAAAGTAGTTGCTGTTATTGATTGGGAGTGGGCGCATAAGGGTACTGTATTTTCTGATATTGGGAACTTTCTTCGATTCAAAGACTCATACCCTGTTGAGTTGACAACTGGATTTACCAATAGGTTTAATGAGCTAACTGGACTATTGCGTGATGATTGGGAGAAGAAAGCTAGTTTGATTGATTTGACAGCACATCTTGAGAAAATTATTTCTTTTAAACAAAGAACTGAACACAATAGAACGTCAGTAGATATTATAATGAGGACGCTAAATCAATATGGGTAAATTTGAAAGAACATTCACTAACGTGCCTTGGGAGTCAAAGGTAGGATATTGTAGAGCTGTCAAAGCTGGTAATCAAATCTTTGTCACTGGTACTGCTTCAGTAAATGATGATGGCTCCACTTTTGCTCCAGATGATGCCTACCAGCAAGCCTGCAAGTGTTTTGACCTTATCAAGAAAACTTTGAAAGACCTCGGAACTGATTTACCCAATATTGTCAGAACCAGAATGTTTGTGACTGACATTAGCCGCTGGGAAGAGTTTGGTAAAGCTCATCTGGAATATTTTGGTGAGCATCCGCCAGCTACATCAATAGTTGAAGTAAAAGCTTTGATTGACCCAGCTATGCTGATTGAAGTTGAAGCTGATGCAATTGTTGACCAAAAGGAATAGTATGGAGACAACACCACAGGCAAAAGAAAAGATGGGAATCCATACCTAATGAAGTCAGAATGAAGATTTTGAATAATGTTTGGTGTGGTGATTGCAGAACTAGTGTCAATTTAAAATCTGAGAAAATGTCTATCTCTGATGGAATGCTCAAGATTGATGGTAAGTGCATGGCCTGTAGTGGTCCTGTTTGTAGAGTTATTGAGAATGAATAATAAGATGTATTCTACTTTTTTTTGCGAGACTTCAATTTATCAATTATTGAGACAATATTTTGATTTTCATCAACAGTGCAAGGATTGTTTTGAATTTGAATAAATCCAACGGTCTGCTGTAAGATGAAGATACTCATTCACAGAGGCAACTCCGAAGTCATTCACTTTAAAAACACCTTGTATATCCTCGTAGACTCAAGAAGCATATGTTTTGGCGATATAGTCAAAGATACTTCAGTATTACTTAAGCCGAACCTGGGACCAAAAAAACCTTTGACATTTTTTATCCATTTTAAAACGACAGGATTATCAGAAGTTATAAATTCATAATTTGAGTCAGCTATTATCAGTGACCATTTTCTATGTTGCAATAAATCGATAATTGCTGCTGCTGAATGCAGCATTCTTTCTACAGAACTGTTTCTGGGTATATCAATTTTAAATCTTTCATTGTCAATAAACTCTTTCATTTCTTCAAATGTAACATCTATGTTCTCACCTTCTTTGCCAAGATTTGAAACTACTGAATTGAAAGAAGCTTTTGACGTTGTAAACATTTGCAGAGTTTTTAAATAGATGTCTGTTTCAAAGTTTTCCCACTTTTTTCTAATTGTTGGAACTCTAGCAGCTAAAAGACCAATAAAATTTATTATCCAATTGAGGTTTTCACCAACAGGCATCTCATTGGACTGAATAATTCTTTTGATAGAGGCGAGTGCTGGAGATTCTATTTTTTCAAATTCGCTTTCTAAAATGAAGGGGTCATCCTCATTGTTAACATCAATACGATAGAAATCTCTCTGGTGAGCTTCATTATCGGGGTTGATGGTCTTTGACTGCCATTTTTAGCGTCAGTTACAATTAGCTTTCCTCTACGCTCAGAGGGGTGAGAAAAGTTAGCTAAGTATCCTGCTGGACAATAGTGATGTCGTCTTGGTTTCATCTTACATTTTGTTTCTTAAGATGGTAAAGCTACTCATACTCTTGTTGACTATTTCTTCGGTAAAGTCTTGGTAAACTCCAACGAATTCTCTACCCATTTCTTGACCGAATCTTTTCTTTTAGTTCCAGATTCAAGAATATAAACCATTCCTTTAAGTGGTTTTCCTGTGAAGTCCATCTCAGTAACATTTTTCTGTTTCAAAGCTGACTCATAAGCGTCAGGTCCAACTCTTGCAACCATCTTACCTTTTGCAACACCACACAACATATTACCGTTGTGCAAGAAGCAGAGACCACCAAACATTTTCTTTTCAGTGATGCCATGCTTACCTTTTTAGTGCTGCTCGTATCTTTTCAGCTATTTTATCATTAGCCACAGCTCTAGAATCCTTGAAAATTTGCTTTGGCAACTGTCAAAAATGATGCTATTTCTTAGAAGCTGTTTGAAAAGCTGTAAAATCTAGGTTTTGCTGGTATTATTTCCCATCCTGACATTGGCGGAGGGAAAAGTGAGGAAAGTATACCAGTCAGATTTAAGTGATAAGCGTTGGTCTGTAATCAAGGAATTCTTGCCTCCTGCTATTCACGGAGGACGACCGAGGGAGACTCACCTGCGCGAAATCGTAAATGCCATCTTTTATATAAATAGGACTGGATGCTCGTGGCGTGACCTCCCGGAGATTTTCCTCCGTGGCAGACTGTGTATTCTTACTTTCGCGACTGGAGAAATTCCGGGTTGTGGAAAAAAAATAAACGATATCTTGAGGAAACGTTTGAGAAAGCGCGAGGGTCGCGCATTTCAGGCAAGTGCTGGCGCTATCGATTCACAGAGCGTCAAATGCAGTACCGTTGGTGGAATTCGTGGCTACGATTCTGGAAAAAAGATCCTTGGCCGAAAGCGCCATATCTTGGTTGATACGATGGGATTGCTCATTGCCGTTGTCGTCCATTCTGCCGATATCCGGGACCGAGATGGAGGTATACTTGTTTTCAATCGGATAAAAAACGCTCTCACCCAACTCGTTCTTATTTGGGCTGATGGTGGTTATCGAGGTCAGTTTGTCGAAAAGGTTCGCAAAATTTTCCATCGTAAAATCGAGATTATCGAGAAAGATCCAGATCAGAAGGGTTTTGTTGTTCTACCAAGAAGGTGGGTAGTAGAACGCACATTCGCTTGGATTTCAAATTATCGACGACATAGTCGTGACTACGAACTTCTAACTACATCGTCAGAAGCAATGATTTATATATCGATGGTTCAGGTAATGCTCAAGCGACTATAAAGAGACTTTTCAAACAGCTTCTAAAAGAGGAAATCTGCTGGTATCACTGCCAAAGTCCATGGCTGCAGAAATGCATAATGTGGCTGAAAAGGAACAAGATAGTTTTGTTCGCCGACATCTGAAAGCTTTCGGAAGTAATATTCTGATTGGTAGCCTCCTTGGAACTGCTTCCGGAGCTGTCTGTAAATCTATGGGGCCTGCCAAGGGAGCCGTCTGTAAATCTATGGGGCCTGCCAAGGGAGCTGTTTTAGGTGCTGCGATAGGAGGAGGCTATTACATTGTATCCAAAATTTATATAGCCGGACTCAGCATTATAGGTGGTGTTTTTACTTTTCCGGCAGATGCATATCATTATGCAAAATCCGGATATGATCTGCTTACCTCTCCTCGGAATTCTGATGAGGATACATTATAAGCTTCAAGCAGATTTCCTACCATCCTCATCAGAAAAGCCCACGTAAAATCAGAACAACTCCGGATCCTGACCTCTCTGCTTACTTTTCCGGGTCGTTGAGACATCAGTCACCTTTCTCCTCTCATCAAAAGTGGCAAAGGAAAAGATTCCGGAACATAATCATCAGAGATTCAGGGCTCTGTAAAAAACCGTGGCATCTTCCATCAGAAACGAGAGCTGAGCTAGAAGATGCACTGAAGTGGCCCCATTTCTCCGGACAGTCGGTATAATTACTTTTGTTGAGATATGGTATGATTTTCATGGAAAAGAAAAGAGATGTTGCACGCAAATGGTGAATCTATCCTGTCTAGGAATAAAGGAGAATCGTTGTCTGAGCATTGCTGTCATTCAAAAACGGAAGACCTGAAGTCCATGGCCAGGGAACAGGCCAGGGTTCTGTGGATTGTTCTCTTACTGAATATCGCGGGGTTCATACTCGAGTTTTATTCTGGCCTCCGCTTTCATTCGGCATCATTATCTGCTGATTCTCTTGATATGCTTGGTGATTCTCTGGCATACGCCAGTAGTCTGTACGTTATAAATCTTGGAACGAAAGCAAAAATCAGGTCTTCTCAGTTTAAGGGAATACTCATGCTACTTTTTGGAATTTTTGTTGGAATCAAAACAATTTATGAGTTTTTATCCGGTCAGTATCCGGATGCTCATGCTATGAGTGTTATAGGGATTGTTGTCCTTGCAATAAATACATTCTGTCTGTTTTTACTGACGAAGCATAAGAACGATGACATCAATTTTAAATCTGTCTGGCTCTGTTCACGTAACGATATGATTGCCAACATTTCTGTCCTTTGTGCAGCGGGACTCGTAGCCTATACCTCATCGAAAATTCCCGATGTTATTGTAGGTATTGGTATTTCTATTTTATTTCTGAAATCTTCATTTGTTGTTCTTTCAGAGGCAAGACAGGCCATCTGAGATTTTATATACTGATAGAGATGTTTGTATCATGCTGGAAATAAACGAAATATTTTTTCTCTGTTTATAGCCTGGGGGCCTGATGTCCGGAAAAAATAAGATTGACGAATATATAGAAATGTTTCCAGAGCATGTGCAGGCCATTCTTCGAAAAATCAGGAAAATCATAACA
The DNA here is from genome assembly GCA_020635195.1 of Deltaproteobacteria bacterium. GTDB lineage: Bacteria > Bdellovibrionota_B > Oligoflexia > Oligoflexales > Bog-1112 > JACKAG01. Next base: position 85,280 of record JACKAG010000001.1, read on the forward strand.
AAGGTTGTGCCTGATGGGGAAGAATCGATTGTATATAAGATCCCGACATTTAAACTGGGAGGGAATAATCTATTACACTTTGCTGCTTATAGCAGGCATATCGGATTTTATCCGACGCCTTCTGGTATTGAAAAATTCAGAAAAGATCTGAAACCATACAAGATGAGTAAAGGCTCGGTGCAATTCCCTTTATCTGATCCAATTCCATACGATCTTATAAAAAAAATTACAGAGTTTCGGGCAAATGAACTAAGTCAGATAAAAATGAAACAGACAAAAAGAGAAGTAAAAAATCTTCCTGATCCTGTCCATAGCTTACCGGAGGATTTTGCTAAAGAGCTGAGAGCTACGTTGGCTGTCAGAAAAGCATGGACTTCTTTGACTCCTCTGGATCGTAACGAATGGATTTGTTGGGTGATTTCTGCAAAAAAATCGGAAACACGACAAAAAAGAATTAAGATTGCACTGGAAAAACTTACAGAAGGAAGCAAGCGGCCATGCTGTTGGCCCGGCTGCCCCCATCGTCGTCCGGCTGCGGCTAAATGGTTCAGAAAGAAATCTGATTAAATAAAGATTCGATTTTTCTGATGAATCCTTAAGGAAATGGCTATGGAAAGAAAATTGTGTTTACTACGGGGAATCAATGTTGGTGGTAAAAATATCATTAAAATGTCAAATCTTAAGCTATGCTTTGAAAAAATGGGACTTCTGAATGTCGAAACATATATCCAAAGTGGAAATGTTCTTTTCAACTCTGGCAAGGCAAATTCAATCCTGACATCGATGCTTGAAAAATCTTTGTATGCAGCATTCAGCTATACCGAACCGCTATTAGTGATGTCTGCTAAAAAACTGGAATCTATCATTGCATCTTCTCCCGACGGGTTTGGTGATAATCCGGAGTTATTTCGATATGATGTAATTTATATGATTAAGGGAATGACGACAAAAAAATTTGCAAAAATTGTTGTCCTGAAAGAAGGGGTCGACACGATGTCTGTTGGAAAAGATGCGGTTTACTTTTCCCGATTAATAAGTAAAGCCTCAAAAAGTCAATTATCAAGGATCATGAATAAGCCTGAATATAAATCTGTTACTATCAGAAACTGGAACACGACTTTGCGCTTAGCTGATAAATTATGATATTGACATAGTGGACAGACCTGATTTCAGATGCCACATCTTAAATGTGTTGCTTGCGTAAGCGTAATGAATTACTGATCACAGATACAGAGCTTAGGCTCATCGCAGCACTGGCAATCATCGGACTTAAGAGAATGCCAAAAAACGGAAAGAGCAGACCTGCTGCTATAGGAATGCCTATAATATTATAGAAAAATGCAAAGAAAAGATTCTGTTTGATATTGAGCATCGTGGCTTTGCTCAGATGGATTGCTTTCACAATTCCGTTCAGATCTCCTTTGACCAGAGTAAGCCCGGCACTTTCCATGGCGACATCTGTGCCTGTACCCATTGCGATTCCTACATCAGCCTGTGCAATAGCCGGAGCATCATTAATACCGTCTCCGGCCATTGCAATGATGCTTCCTTTTTTCTGTAATTTTTTGACTTCTATGAGCTTTTGCTCTGGCAGGACTTCTGCTATGACTGAGTCGATTCCTGCTTTGGCAGCGACTGCATGGGCAGTCGTCTTTGAGTCTCCTGTTAGCATAACGATTGTTAATCCAAGTGCTTTCAGATCTGCTATAGCAGTAATCGAGCTTTTTTTTATCGGATCAGAAATCACAATTATTCCGGATAATCTTTTTTCTATAGCAAGAAATATTGCAGTCTGACCCTCTTTTCTCATATCCTCTGCCTGATAAAATCCCGTATTATCTGAACAGATTGTTTTCATCAGGTCTTTGTTTCCAAGTGCTATCTGTTTTTTCTCTGTTACTCCAATGACGCCTTTTCCTGTAATTGACGTGAAGTCTGTAAGCTCACTGAGCTTCAGTTTTCTTTCTTTAGCTTCCCGAACAATTGCCTCCGCAAAGGGATGCTCACTGCCATTTTCCAGGCTGGCAGAAAGTCTGATAAGTTCGTTTTCTTCAGAATTATTTAAAGGGATGATGCGCGTGACTCTTGGTTTTCCTTCAGTAATTGTTCCGGTTTTGTCCAGAACAATCGTTGTTACTTTTTGTAGCCTTTCGATGGCTTCGGCATTTCTGAACAGGATTCCAATAGCTGCAGCCTTTCCTGAGGCAACCATGATCGACATAGGGGTTGCCAGGCCAAGAGAGCATGGGCAGGCAATAATGAGGACAGCAATGGCATTAAGAAGAGCATAGATAAACCGGGGTTCTGGTCCAAAGATGGACCACATAATAAAGGTCAGGATCGAAATAAAAATTACAGATGGGACAAAGTAAGATGCGATGATGTCTGCGATTTTTTGAACAGGTGCTTTACTCCGTCCAGCTTCTGTGACCATCTGAATAATTCTGGAGAGAAGCGTTTCAGATCCTACCTTTCTGGCTTCAATAATAAGACTCCCTTTTTCGTTGATGGAAGCGCCAAAAACATGGTCTCCTGGTGACTTCATTACAGGAAGCGGTTCTCCGGTGAGCATCGATTCATTTACGCTGCCTGAACCCCCGATCACTTTGCCATCAACAGGAATCTTCTCTCCTGGCCGAATCCGGATTCGATCTCCGATGGTTACATTTTCAAGAGGAATGTCTTCTTCTTTGCCATCAGGCCAGATTTTTCTGGCAGACTTTGCAGCAAGCCCAAGAAGAGCTTTTATTGCGGAAGTTGTCTGATTACGGGCGCGCAGCTCCAGCACTTGTCCAAGCAGGATAAGGGTAATAATAACGGTTGCGGCTTCGAAATAGACCGCGACATGTCCATCCGGTTCCCGGAATGAGGAAGGGAAAAGTTCTGGGGTGATGGTTGCAATAATGCTGTAGATAAAGGTAATCGACACTCCGAGCCCTATGAGGGTATACATATTAAGATGTTTCATTTTTATGGAATTTACAGCTCTTACATAGAAGGGATAGGCAGACCAGAGGCAGACAGGAAGTGACAGGATCAGTTCTGTAAATCTCCGAAAAGAAGGTAGCAGGAGAGTCGTGAGAGGATGGCCGGGAAGCATATCTCCCATAGTCAGAATGAACAATGGAAGTGAAAAAACAGAGGCCCAGATAAATCTCTTCATCATGTCCTTATATTCATTGCTTGTTTCCTCTTTGATGGTCAGAGCTTCCAGAGCCATTCCGCATTCCGGACAGTTTCCGGGGCCGGTTTTCCGGACTTCCTGGTGCATTGGACAAATATATACATTGCCTCTGAAAAGATCATCAGGATCAGAAACTTTTTTTCCCTCATATTTATGATAGCAATCGCTCATTCTTTTATATCCTGCTTTATCGATTTCTCATTCGTCGTTTATCTGGAGATCTCTGTTTTATTTGACAAAACTTTATGCTGACTCAACGTATTTTTTGAAATTATTCAAAATCGCCTGCCATCCCTTGCGTTGCATTTCTTCTGGATTTTCTTTTTCTGCATCAAAAATTGTTGTTATGATGATCTTCCCTGATTTCGGAATGAAATGTGTCGTTACGTTTCGTCCGTCATCAATTATTGTGTATCTTAATAATTTTTTTTCAATAATTTCATCATATTTTGCGATGAAATCAAAAGCAAAACTGCCGTTTCTGGCTTCCATCCGGGCCTTGTATATTCCGCCAACTGTCAGATTGTTTGAGGCATCAGGGCAATGCCAGTCATCAGATGCAAAATTCCATTTCGTTATATGTTCCGGCTGAGTCCAGCACTGCCATATATAATCAATATGTGCATTAATTTCTGACGTGATTGTGATTTTTTTTTCATGCATTGCAAACCCTCTGTATGATAAGTCTACATTAATTTAATTATGATGAATATATCCAGAATATGAGAAACTATACATGGCTCATCCTTTCTGAATGGTTTGTTTCCGATAATATATCCGGGAAATTTCTTTATTTTTTATAGAGAAAATTTATATAGGGAAGAAGATTGACGGATTAATTTTTTCCGGATCAGGCTACCGCTCCTGATTCAGGATTTGTGAGTTCATTTAATTCTGTCAGAATCTGTTCTGCATTTTTATGTTCTGACTTTTTAACAGATTTCTCGAGAGATATCTTTCCATCCAGGAGATCTCTGAGATTTTTTTTATCAGACATGAGCTCGGAGAGAGCTTTCATTTTTGATCTCTTTTCCAGTCCATTACTGATGAAGTCGTGGAGTTGCTCGATACTGAATGGCTTTCTTAAATAGCCATCTGATTCCTTAACAAATTCTTCCTGATCAGAATTCAGAAGAGCTCCGCTGATAAAAAGAATGGGAATTGCACCATCATATTTTCGTATTCTTTTCTGTAATTGAAAACCGTCCATCCTTGGCATATTAATATCGGTAATAACGAGATCGATTTCTTTTTCCCACAATGTATCGATTGCTTCTTTTGCATTCTTGACAACGATCACTTTGGAAAAAAATTTGTTCAGATGTATCTTGAAAAATTTCAGAAGAGTATTGTCATCATCGACGACTAAAATAAAACTATTTTTATCATATTTTGGATGACTCTGCGTCATGGCCGTTTTCCCGGATTAGTCTCGTTAAAAGTAAAGACATGTAATTAAATTGCTGTATGAACTCTATGATAGCCTGAATCCAGTCTACCTTATGCAGACGGTATCTTTTTCGGTTTTTTTTATGATTACATAAATTTTTTTTTAAATTATCACGTCTGATTTTGTTGGAATGTGATTTTTCTCTTTATTTACATGATGATCTGACTTCGCTTAGACATATAGACACCCAGAAAAGAAATTTGGATCTTTCCTTCTTTGTTTACTTTTTCATGCTTTGTTTACTTTTTCATGCTTTGTTTACTTTTTCATGCTTTGTTTACTTTTTCCTGAACCTGAAGAGAGTGTTAAAAAAAGTTAGTTTGTTAATACGCATCAATGAACCTAACAATAAAGGAACTTTCTATGATCGATATAAAAGCTTCTGTCCGACAAATTCAATCATTAAAATCAAAGCTGGCAGACAATAAGACAGCATATTGCTTTGTTTTAATCTGTTTGCTTCAGAATTGAATTTCCATTCTGATCTTTCTGAATATTCCAGAATATGCTGCACACTGACCTGATAAAACGACTGTCATGGCTTATCACTAAAAGAGTTAAATTGCTTTTTTTTAACGCATCTTCAAGCCTTTCGACTGAGAGAATGTCAAGGTGATTTCCTGGCTCATCTAAGATCAGGAGTTCGGCTTCTGTAACAATTGCGATTGCAATTGCAATTTTTCGGATTTCCCCAGCAGACCATCTGTGACTTTTAAATACCTGCTTAGGATCTGATCCAAGACGGGCAATGATCTGAAGACAGCGGGAATATTCTTCTTTCGACAAAAAATTCAGTTTTTTCCGGATTACATCGATTTCATCTGTATTAAGTTCTTGCCTGAGATACAGATAATTTTCTGACTTAATCCATGATTCTTTAAGACAGTGTTCGATGAGGCTGCTTTTTCCGGTACCGTTGAATCCTGTGATTCCAATCTTCTCACCTGATTTTAATAACAACTCAGTTGCCGAAAGTACAGAAGCATCTGGAAGTGAAATTCTGACGTTTGTCTGATGTAACAGAACTTTTGTATATGAAGCAGGTATATCAAAGAAAACAGAGCCTGAATAATCTTTCACAACGGCCAGATCATGGGTGGATTGCTCAATCTTTTTGATACGGTTTTCGAGGGCACCCTTTTTTTTACCAAGGCTGGCATCTTTTCCACTTAAACGGGCCCCATCAATTTTTGCTTTTGAGTCATGATCTTTTCGGTTCAGATGACCTTTTGAAAGCCTTTTCTTTGAGGATTCAGTCAGCTGACGGATTCGGCTGACTTCTTTTCGCAGAGATGCTGCTTTTTTGAATGAATTTTCACGTTGTTTTTCGTTATAAGCAAAATGCTCCGCAAGATTGTTACGGGCTTCGTCATATGAGCCACTCATTTCATAAGTGTGAGAACCAACAAAAAAGATAAATTTCTGGCATAGCTTCTGAAGAAGATCTCTGTCATGGCTTACGACAATACCTGTACCTCGATAGGAGCCCAGAGCATCCAGGATGACATCCCGGTTCTTCTGGTCGAGGTGATTGGTCGGCTCATCGATAAGCAGAAGGTCCGGGGATTGCCATAGGGAGCATCCAAGCTGCCAGCGCTTCTGCTCGCCACAGCTCATCTGTTCCCATTCTTTCATCAGTAGTTCATGCAAAGAAAGGGCGCTTTTGGTCCGGATAGCACTTTTATCATCAGAGTTCCGAAATGATTCAAGGGTCGCAGGAGGGCGCAGAGTCTCCTGTTCGCAGAGATGGATCAGCTCCGGTATGCCCTGCATCTCCCCTGATGTCACTCTGAGACGGCCTGCCAGGATTTGCAGCAAAGTTGATTTGCCACAGCCATTAGGTCCGATAAGTCCTGTCCAGCCATGGGAGAATGAGGCGTTTAAATGATCGATAATTATTTTATCAGAGTCATCAAAGGCAAAAGAAATGGAACGAAGGGTCAAAATGCTCATTGTGTAACCTACCTTTTAGCCTTATCAGGCTAAAAAAATCCCATAGAGTTAAAAGATACGGATTTTTTATAGGTTACTTCTTCATCGGACTCTCTTGTGGCTTAGAGAACATAAGATACTATCTGTTAGTGCCATAATTTAAAGGAAATGTCCAGAACTAACAGCGATGTCAGTTCTGATGCGTATCTGTGGAAACTATCCTTATGATATTTAAGATAAATTTTGATTTTTTATAAAAAATCATTAAGTTTTATGATAAAATATATTGAATTATGTGTCTTATTTCATCAGAGTGGTCGATTTTTTATGAATATCAGATTATTGCTTATCAATTTCATGTTAGTGATCACAATACAGCCCTCTTCTCTTATGGGGGTGCAGGATGGTGAGAGCTGTCATAACGCGTCTGTACTTTCGGATCGGATACTTTCGCAGATGGAAATTTTTGCCAGAATTGCAACGGCTGTTCAGTTCTTTTATCCCGGAGATGAGGCAAAAGCGACAGACTGGGAAGCTTTTGTCGCTTCTGCTATGAGGGAAATTGCAGAAGCATCTTCTGATGATGACAGTAAAATTCTGCGACGGATTTTTGCAGGCGTTGCTCCTGCTTTGCGGATTAATGGCGAGCGTTGCGCTCAGGAATCAGAGTTTGTCTCTGAGAAAATGATTGTATGGGTGCAGAACGGATATATTGAAGAGCCGGATTATGATCCGGAAAAATCTGCATATAAACGGGAGCGTGTCGTTATAGCCGCATCGGAGGGAGCTGAAATTGCACCTTATGTGACAACGTATGGAGATGTTGCCATCGAAATGCCTTTAGCTGTCTATGTGGATGAAAAAGAACGCAGTTTTCCCAGGGTCGCTACGCTGCCAGCCTATGATAAAATGCCAGAGGACCTGAATGACAGTTATGTATGCCTGTCGGCAGCGACAAAGGTCTGGGGAGTGTTCCGCCATTATTTTCCTTATTTTGATACGATCAAAGTGGACTGGGATGGGGAATTACCAAAGCTCCTGCTGGCATGTAAATCCGGCTCAGAAAAACACTTTTTTAATACACTAAGACGTTCACTGACCAGATTTCAGGATAATCATATCAATCTGATGAATCATAGCCGAGATCTTCCTCTTTATACTGTTCCTGTTGCTTTTGATCTGGTTCAGAATTCCCTGACTGTCATTTATAAAGCTGAAGATGATCGATCTGTTATCAGTATTGCGGATGAACTTATTGCAATTGATGGTGTTTCAGCCCGTGAACTGCTCAGCGAGAAAACATTATGTTCTCTGAGGTCAGATCACCGTTCGGACAGTGAAGTTGCTTTGAATTATCTTATAAGAAGGGAGAAGGACGAAAATGTGACTCTGACGCTGAAAAACAGAGCGGGGGAGCTCTATTCTGCTGTGCTGAAATCATCCCATCACTATGGTGATATCAGCTGGCCAGCTGAGAAGGCATACTCATTTGAGGATATGCCCTTAACGCAGCTGGTAGAATCAGGTATTCATTATGTGAATCTTTCTAAGATTAAGGCTTGTGATGTTAAACAAATCATTGAGAAGCTGAAAGATGCGAAAGCGTTAGTCCTGGATCTCAGAAACTATCCTGTTGACTTTATGGGATGGTGGAATTTTCTTTCTCATGTTTCCACAGCAAATCTCTCCTCTCTTCCTATGTTTTATCATATCCCCATGGCTCCCGATCAGAAACGAACGGAGATTATGGCAGTACCCCAGGAAATTGAACCAGCTTCGCCACAGCTCAGTATTCCGGCAGTTGCATTAAGCTCAAAATTCAGCATGAGTCAGAATGAACATGCTCTTGGTTTTATTCAGAGCGCAAAGATTCCGGTTGTTGGTGAGCGCACTTTTGGTATCAATGGAAATTGGACATATATCCATTTTATGGGTGGATATAAAAGCAAGGAGGGCTTCAGTGTGACCTTCACAGGGATGGAGCTTAAACAACATGATAGCTCAGCTCTGATCGGGGTTGGGATTATTCCTGATATTGAAGTGAACAGAACGGTCAAAGGCCTTCGTCAGGGGAATGATGAACTGCTTGAGACAGCTGTTTCCATTCTGCGTAAAGAAATAAAAGATCAGATGTAACAATATTTTTTTATTGCGGATGATAATCTGATGACACATCGATTAATAGATGTGATCGAGATTAAATTCTTCTCCGAAAGAAGCAACCGTCGTTTTAAATCCGAGCTGTGATTCGATAAGATCTTTAAAATGACGGGAATCTTCTGGTTCTCCGTGGTTTAATATGATCAGTTTTGGATTGATCTTTGAATCCCGTATCCATGAAATTAAATCCAGATAATCCCCATGAGCGGAAAGGGTATTGACATTGAAAATACTTGCGTTGACTCTCAGCTCTTCTTTATGAAGCCGTAGTATTTTTTCACCGTCAAGAAGGATTCTTCCTTTTGTTCCCTCTGGCTGATAGCCGACAAGAATAATACCGTTATTTTTATCTTCGATACGGCTTTTAATATGATTGATAACTCTCCCCCCTTCTATCATACCTGAAGCACTTATGATGATCATAGGGCCCTGAGTTTCAGATAGCTGCTTTGATTCTTTTACGGACTCAATTTCCTGCATTGTTACCGGGTAAATTGTCCCGTCTTTTATAATGTCATCTTTGATCTGATCTGCACAAAAACATTCATTGAACACAGCATTTGCTTTTTTTGATAACGGACTGTCGAGGACGACCGGAACTTCTGGAATCTGTTTTTCATCGATGAGTTCTCTGATCAGATAGATAATATCCTGAGTTCTTCCGACAGAAAAAGATGGGATGATGGCAACGCCAGACCTTTTTAAAATCGTATTAAGATACATTCCAAGAACTTCTTTTGCCGGGATTCTTGAATGTAATTTTTTTCCATAGGTTGATTCCAGTATAAGATAATCCATCTGGCATAGTAAGGAAGGTTCTTTTAATAAGATATTTCTTTTATGTCCGATATCTCCTGAAAATACTAATGTTTTTTCATTGTCCTGCTCATCGTGGCATCTGAGACGGATAAAAGAAGAGCCAAGGATATGTCCGGCCCAGAAAAACGTAATGCTGACTTTTTCGGAGATCCGGATCTCTTTTTCAAAATCGACTGTTTCGAATAAAGATAAAACATTTTCTACCTCATAGCTTGTGTAAAGAGGCAGAGCAGGCTTGTGTCTGGAATACTGTTTTTCATTCGCATGTCTGGCATCTTCATCGTGGATCATGGCGGAATCTGCAAGCAAAATCCGACACAGATTGAAGGTTTCCCGGGTTGAATAAATTTTCCCACGAAATCCATCTTTCCAGAGGCGGGGCAATAGTCCTGAATGGTCAATATGTGCATGTGTCAGAAAAACAGCAGATATTTCGGAGGCTCCATGGAAAGATGCCCAATTGCGGCTTCTGTCTTCTGATGCTCCCTGGTATAAACCATAATCGACAAGGTATTTTTCTTTATCAACTTCAATGACAGTTTTTGATCCTGTTACGCTTCCTGCTGCTCCGGAAAATCTTAAATTCATATAAATCCCCACTCATCTTTTCAGCTGTTTTACAGATATGACTGTTTTTTCATTAATAATAAATGATACTTCCCATCCTGGATGATATACACCATCATCTGTCTCAGAGGCCTGGAAAGCCCTGCGTAGGCTGCGATCTTCCGGATAACATATCTCTGTCCCGGATCGCATTCGATCATGCTTTCACATGCTTTATGTTTTTTACATTGTCGTATGAAATTCATTTTTTGTCGACAGATATCAAATGATTCCTGCTTTTGGAACAGATCGCTTTGCTTTGAATAAATTGTATAATATATTGTTATTATTGCATAAAATTAAGGAGTGACGGTTGAAGAAGCTTATTTGACGCCATTAATGTGCTCTGAAGTACGGATTCTGTTCTTTTGAAATCCGATGTGGCTTTGAAAATATCTGCATCCTCAATACCGGAAAGGTTGGTCGTTTTCTGAAGGATATCAAACTCATTTCGTTTGCCAGCATCGTTGATTGCGGTCCAGACAGCTCCGACACTTGCCTGAAAGCTTGCCAGCTTATCCATCTGAAATGCCAGTTCATCGACAGAGCGGAAAATTGCATTTTTTTCGTCATGTTCCAGTCCGTTAATCAGATGATCAAGAGAATCCATCAGGTTAAAATGACCTGCTTTGAATTCTTCCGGATTGCTCTGAAGCAGCTCCCTTCCTGATATATTGATGTTTTTAAAATGGTCAGGGCCAATCTGAAGAAATAGTTTACCATCATCTCCCAGAAAATTTCCAGCAAGGCTGACCGCCGGGCTCAGGCTCCTGAATCCGGAAAATACAAAACGGTTGCCATATTTTGAGTTCGCAAGTTGTACGATTTCTTTTGTGATTTCGCGGATCTCTTTGACAGTGATGGCCCGATTTTTGGCATCATATGAATCGTTGGCCATGGCCAGGGCCAGTTCATGTGCACGGCTTAATTTTTCATGCATGTTGGAAATTGCAGATTCTGTGACATCCAGGAATCCTTTAGAGAAATCTATGTTTTTTTGATAGTTTTCAAGTTCTGAAATACGATCTTTTATTTTCATGGCCCGGACGAGATTGACGGGATCATCGTGAAGTTTATTAATGTCTTTCTGTGTGGAAAGTTTGTTCAGGGCTTCCGTGTTCTGGGTTCGGCTTTTATTCATACGGTTTTGAGTGATCCAGTATTTGTATTTTTCTGAAACCCTCATTTTATGGTACCCCGGAACTTAAATTTATCGTTTGAGACCAAGAACCGTTTCGTACATTTCATCGATCGTTGTGATGATTTTAGATGACGCTGTAAATGCGGTTTGCCAGCGGATCAGATTGGTTGCTTCCTCATCAAGGGAAACTCCGGAAATGGCTTCTTTTCTGGACTGAAGATCAGATAATATAATTTTGTCAGCCTCTTCAATTTGTTTAACCTTTTGAGCTTCCATTCCAAGGATTCCGACATAGTTGGCAAAATAATCATTCAGGGTTGCGTTGCCATCTGCAAACAAAGGCTCTCCCTGGATTTTTGCAATTCTGTTTGCAATAATATTGTCTCCGGGAGTACTGTGCAGGCTGGAAGCAGAGATAGCATCTGTTGAACTGATCACAGGAAGTGCCAGTGACATTTCCTGTGCCGCCAGATCATGATCCCGGACATCCTCAAAAAAGTTTCTCTGATCAGAGTCCTGATACTCTTCCAGTCCAAATCCGGGTTTATGAATTTCATTGACCCTCCGGATCACTTCGGAAGCCATATTGTTGTTATGGTCAATCAGGCCTTTTGCAATATTGTCTCTTACATGAACCAGAGCTTCCAGCCGTCCTCCTGAAACTGCTCTGGTGATATTACGGGCAGAGCTTCCTTCCGAATCCAGAATAAAGATGTCATAAAGTCCTTCATTCTCACCGTTTTGACGGACTTCGAACGTGGCAGCACGTCCTCTGTCGACCAGAAGAGTATCCGCAGGGCCACGGATGGTCAGCATACCGTCTGCATCCTCATAATAGTTGATATCTACGAGGCTGCTTAACTGAAGTAAGGCACGTTCCCGCTGGTCCCTGAGGTCATTTGACTGATTACGGACACCGGTTTCCATTTCCCGTATCTGGTTATTCAGATGTGCAATACTGTCAATTGTCTGATTAATCTCATCTGTTGTTTTCAGTATATAGTCATTGAGCCCACTGCGCTGGTGTCTGATTTCCTGATCTGTCCGGCGAAAAGCATCTGCAAGATTTTTCCCCTGCTCTCTGACTTCAGTTCTGACGGTCATTTCTTCAGGATATTTAGCAAGATTCTGCCATGCAGAAAAAAAATGATTGAGCTGACTTGATACTGTATTCTGTAGTTCCGGACTAAAAATCGATCCCAGAAGTTCCAGAGCTTCAAATCGTGATTTACTGTTTTCTGCTGATGTCGTAGCGAGGTTGATTTGTTTTTCTATGAACTTGTCATGAATCCTGTCAATTGAGCCAACATATACACCACTACCGATCAGAACACCTTGTTTACTGATGGGATCGCGTTGCAAAAGTTTAAGTCTTTGGCGTGAGTAACCCTCTGTCTGGGCATTAGAAATATTATGGGCGGTTGTATTGATTCCCTGCTGATTTGCATAGAGGGACTGAGAACCTATATTCAGGGAGTGACCTAATCCTGTCATATTCAGACTTCTGTCAAGATTTGTGAAAGCTTTCCAGGTTTGCTTATAAAACCACTTTGATTGTAACAGGAATTTTTATCTCTGATCAGAGAACTCCAGAACTGATAGCTGTCCTGATGATTTTTCAATAAGGTTGCTATCAATAATCGATTTTTTTCGGTCTGAATTTTGTAAATGTCAAATTTGACAAGAATCTGATGACATCTTGTCAGGCTGTCAGACAGAATTTTAGGAAGTTCCGGATCTTTTGTTTCAGGAAGAGTCGTCCGGTTAATTTCTTTCAGAATTTCGATCAGTATTCTGAGGTTCAGATCCTGAACAGGGTGAGAGGGTCTGATATTGAAAGACTCACAGACCTTGTTGACATCGTCGATAGCCTGATCCCGATGAAAGACTAATGTATTTGCAGCATCTTTTTTTTTGGTAAGGATCTGTTCGAGATCTGAAATATTATGCTCTGTCAGAGCCTTTTCTTCTGAAGACAGGATATCTGGCAAAGTCTCAACGGCCCTTTCCAGATATCCAAGTCTGCTGAGCAGTTGATAAAGGGACTTTTTTTTCTCATGGATCGGAGATTTTTGTTTCATGTTTCGCCAGAAAATTCATGGTTAGCAAGATATTCTCTGATTGCTTCCCGGAGGATGCCATCTGCGATTTTTCCAGAATCGATCTTGTAGTTTCCGCTGGAAATCTTGTGTTTGAGATGTTCAATCCGATCTTCCCTCGTTGGTGAGGTGTCTTGCGCGATCTGATAGGCTTTCTGCTGTTCTTCCTGACGTCTGACAGATTCCGGAGAGATGTTGACCTGATACCCTCCCGCAGGTTTTCTGTCAGAGACAGATTTCTGAGACTTATTGAGATCTTGTTCCTGATTTCTGTTGCTTCTGACCTCATGCATGGTCGTTTGTGTGATATCGGAGGAATGTTTTGATTTGATGTCCATTGTTCAACCTTTACTAATATTTTTTTAGCTGTGTTTGACAGCTTTATAGACGGACAAGGCTGCATGATTCCGGACTGCTGCCGGACTCTCTTCCTGAGGAAGTGCTTCGGAAGAGCGATGAAGCAGTTGCTTGAAAATCATATCAGCCAAACCTGTCTGCCCTGTTTGTGACATAGTTTTAGAGTACTCACTGTCCAGCATACCCCTGTAAATTTCCTCAGCATTCCCACCGTTAATGAGTCCTGATTTGTGTATACTTTGTCTCATGCTTTTCAGCACCGTCTCCAGAAAAATTGCTTCGAACTCATGGGCAACTTGTCGGATCTGATCTTCGCTCTTATGCTTTTCCTGTTTAAGGCTATCATGAACTTTAGCGTTATTGGTGGGAAAAGTTTGCCCGACCTTCTGAGAGATGACAGTCACGCTTCAGATCTCCTTACAGGAACAGCTTTTTTTCCTGTCAGATGGATATGAGCTCACCATGTAAAGCACCTGCTGCTTTGATGGCCTGTAGAATACCAATTAAATCCTGAGGGCGTACGCCAAGAGCATTCAGAGACTGAATGAGATCTCCGACAGTGACTCCTCCTACCGGAACCACATGATGTTCTTCTGCGCTACGTAATCCTGGTTTATTGATTTTCAAAGACAGATTTCCGTGGGAAATCGTAACGGCTCCGATCCGGACTCCGTGTCCCATGACGACGGTTCCGGTACGCTCGTTTAAAACCACCACAGCACGTTGATCAACCTGCACTTTTAAGTTTTCAAGCTCAGACAGAAAACTCACAATCTGATTGTGGAAGGGTGGGGGAATTTTGACTTCAATACTACCCGGATCAGTGGAATGGGCATAGAAACCTCTGAAATGTTTGTTGATTGCTTCTGTCACATGGATATTGGTAGTGTTGTCCTGGTTTTTAAGGCTCAGGCTTATTTTGTGGCCAGGGGCAATCTCGGGGCGAAACTCTTTTTCAACGGTTGCTCCTCCTGGGAGGCGGGCCACTGTCAGAACCTGAGGGCCTGTACCATCGGCAGGGCTTGTGATGACCGGACCCTGTGCGACAGCATAGACTTCACCGTCTCCTCCACGAAGTGGTGTGAGTAGCAGAGTCCCACCTGCCAGGCTGCTTGCATCACCATTTGCAGACAGGCGGATATCGATTCGGTCTCCCCCCTGGGCAAAGGGAGGAAGTTCAGCTGTTGCTATTACGGAAGCAAAGTTTCCGGTGACCAGCTGATCTGCTGTGACCATAAGTCCCATCCGGTTCATCATCTGTGCGACAGCCTGTCGTGTTGTCCGGGATGCCTGACTATCACCTGTTTTTGAAAGACCAAAAACGATACCGTAGCCGCTGAGCTGATTTGACCGGATGCCTCTGATATTGACAAGTTCTTTCAGTCTGGCTTCTCTGGCTTCTGTTCTTTCATGCTGTGATATCAGCAGCAGAGCCATAAGTCCCCACAGGAGATGCCGAGCGGACACGAAAAATCTATGCTCCGTCACTGGGTTTCTCCTCTGGTCTGCTGAGTTCTTCAATCTGCGTCTGTTGATCTTTGATCTGTTTATTCTGGTCTTTGATGGTACTTTTTTGTTCTTCGATCAGACTATTCTGAGCCTCCTGATCTTTTTTTATTTTTTCCATCGCAATCCGGTCTTCTTCCCGTTTTTTTATCCAGCTATCCCGTTCCTGTGTCCATTGCCTTCGCTCTGATCCCATCGATTTTAATCGATTTTTTATCTGCTGATTCATATCCATCAGATCTCTGCGTTTAGATTCAAGATCCGCAGCTATTTTTGATTTGGCTTCGTCAAATCCGCTGATTCTCAGGGTGTACTCATCCTGCCATCCTGTCGCTTTTTTCTGAAGCGTTTCATCTTTATAGTGCTCTGTCAGGATGATGTCGGTCAGGTCCTGAGTCGTTAGTTCTGATGATGGGTTCAGATTGCGATAAGGAAGTCGGGCCTGAACTTCCTGAGTTCTGGCATCTTCACTGCCTATGGATTCCCGCTGCCAGGATAAGAGAAGGTCTCCGTTTTCGTACTGGTGTACGACTCTCATTTTCAGCATATCCAGAATGGCTTCCGCATCATAACTGGCAGGCTCAAGATGTGGCAGAGAGCGAATAAGCTTGTCTTCTTCCAGTTCTTTTCCGGGCTCTGAAGCTTTATCCGGGTTGTCAGAGGATGAAGCGCTGTCAGTATTTTTTTGATTATCCTCTCCGCGCTTTACAGGTAACTGGTTATGATTGACAATTTTTATATTCAGATAGCTTCCCAGGGAAGGTCTGTTGTACGTGGAAAAAAAATCCTGGCGGACATCGTCGGGTCTGAACAGGCTGCCGTTTGTGTTGACCTTATCTTTATGAATGATTTTTATTTCAGGTTTGCGGATAAAAAGTTCCGGAGCTTCTTTTTTCTTATTAATTTCTGGTCGTCCTCTGCGTATATAGCGGGGCTCGTCATTTCGTTCGAATTCACTGAGATTACGATTAGATATTGGGTTTACTCCCGATCGGCATGAGATAAAGATACAGGCTAACACTGTATATCTTATCTTCATAGAGCCTCTTTTGTTGTCATGGTTAATGTATGATCTTTCTCAATTTTAGCGTAAAAATTCTTCTTTGTTGGTGGGCAAATCACGCGGATGGTGTCACCGGGGCTTCCGGGCTCTTGCGCCCGAACTCTCATAGTGATCTCGATCCCAGAGTTTTTGATGGACATGTTAAGCATCTGACCTCTGCGTACTGTAATGTATCTGGTGAGGTGATATTTCCGAAGGGCTTCCCCTTCATGTAGAACTTTTTTTGTCATATAACTAAGGGGGGCGGGAAGATCTGTGATCAGAGAGTGCCCGGGATTTGTCTCAGCGACCCACGCTTCTGTAAAATCTTCTTCTGAAATGACAGAGGATTGTGAAATATCTTTGTTTGCGATAAATGCTTTGTATTTGATCCGGAAGCGGACTGATGCTGATCCTGTCGTTTCTTCCTGAAAATTCTTATCTGAAAAAATTTTAAATGTAAGTTTGGTTAAATGAGAGAAAAGACGTGCTGCATATTTTTCATTAAATTCAGAATGCTCTTCGAGCTCATGAAACACTATCTTTTTTTTACCTGGTCTGACCAGAGTTTTTTTGTGAATATTTATTTTTTCGATAATAATTCTGAGTGATTTAAATTTTTTCTGGATCAGATCGATATTTTGTATCAGTTGCTCTCTGAGTTCTTCTGATGATATTTCTCTTGATGTAGCTGTGACCTGAATGTCATCAGATCCGGAAATATCTGCGATAAGATCTGGCCATTGTTCTTTTATTTTTCGAGAGAGAAGATCAGAAGATAAAAGAAGAGACTGCCCTGCTTTGGGGGCTTCTGATATGCTTATATCCGTTAGATTCTTACATGATTCATTGAGACAGTCGGTCAGATCAGACAGCATCAGAATGTCAGCATCTGTGGAAACCGCATGTTTCATCTTAAGACGGATCAGATGATCAGAGGCTGGTATCTGTTGACTCATATCTTTTAGTTTTTCCGCCCACTCCCAATGAGGAGCTTGTTGGTCCTCCTGCACGTTTGCAGATGAGGCATGGCTTGTTGTCGCAGCCAGTAAAAAAAACGGCCATGAAAAAACAATCAGATTGAGGCTAAGGCGAGAGACAATCATCATGGTAAAACTCTGTTATCTGATGCTGGTCGTTGTTTGTAGCATCTGATCACCTGTCTGAATAACTTTTGAATTAATTTCATAGGCTCTTTGGCCCGTTATCATATTGACCATTTCTTCTACTATATTGACGTTAGAACTTTCCAGCTGTTGGTGTCCTATACGTCCAAATCCATTTTGATTAGGGACTCCGGTCACGGTATCTCCACTGGATCGTGATGGAGTAAAGTAGTTTCCGCCTTCTGAAACAAGGCCTGTTGGATTGATAAAATCAGCCAGAAGAATCTGACCGATTTCCTGAGTTTCACGATCAATTTTGACCGTAACGGTTCCGTCATATCCAATATGAAGGTTCTGTGCTCCCTGCGGAATGACGATTTCAGGAATCAGGGGATAGCCGTCAGCAGAAACAATCCGTCCTGAGTTGTCACGGCTAAAATGTCCGTCTCTTGTATACACGATCTGTCCATCATCACGCTGAACTCTGAAAAACCCATCTCCTTCAATCATCATATCAAGATCATTGCCTGTCATCTGAATGGCGCCTTCTGTGAACATTTTGTCTACAGATGATAACTTGGTTCCGGTACCGATCTGAATTCCACTTGGAACAACGGTTCCGGTTGTAGAACTTTGTCCGGGAGCTTTTAGTGTCTGATAGAGAAGATCATGAAAATTAGCACGAGATCGTTTAAATGCTGTCGTATTGACGTTTGCCAGGTTGTTGGCAATCGTATCAATATTCATTTGCTGTGCTTCCATACCTGTCGCAGCAGTCAGTAAGGATCGTATCATAATTTATTCCTCCATATGGACCTGGATTATGCGCGCACTTCACCAAGGGTATTGTTAGATTTTTCCATCATATTGTCATAGTGTTTAACAGCCTGTTGATATGCTTCAAAAGATCTGTGAGCCAGAATCATGTTAGTCAGATTTTTAATTGCATTAACATTCGAACTTTCCAGATAGCCTTGCCGGATCACAGGATTTTTAAGAAGTTCCCGCCCATCATCCGGACCATCGTAAAAGAAATGATTCAGGCCTGTTTTTTCAAGCTGTTCCGGATTGCGGAAGCTGAAAATCTGGATTTTATCCATGTACTGTCCATCCTGCCAGATCTCTCCGGAAGGATTAATGCTGATATCTTTTCCATGGAGAAAAATGTTGCCTTTTTCTCCTATGAGTGGAAAGCCATTTTTATCAACTAAAGCACCGTCCTGGTTGAGTGTCAAAGTTCCTGCACGTCCGTAGCGCATCCCATCTTGTGTATGAAATGCAAAGAATCCTTTGCCTTCAATCATGAGGTCCAGAGGGTTTTTTGTCTCAACAGGAGAGCCTTGTGTAAAATCACGGTGAATACCAGAAACACCGACATAATTGACTTCATTTCCATGGAACGGAAGCAGTTCTTCAAACGGAATTTTGTAGTTCGCAGGTGGCAGAGGGTCTTTATAATTACGATACGGCTCTGGTTCGAGCAGCTTGAAAGTGACGGCTTCACCTTTGAATCCGATCGTATTGACGTTTGCCAGGTTGTTAGCAATAATCTCAAGGGTTTTTTCCTGAGCAATTGCTCCGGATAAGGGTGTATAAATACTTTTAAGCATGTCAGATACCCCCTCAGGAAAAAACATGTCAGAAAATCATCTGACCAGAAGTTGGGTTCTGTGATCTTTTGGAGCAAAGAACGGGCCAGAACAAAAAGCAAGAACTGGACATTTTTACCTGCTTTTGAGCTGCAACAGAGTATAAATTGCCTGTTTATCGTCGTTTTGCGGTCCGTTGTCTGTCCGGATTCTGACTGTGATCAAAAAATTGACGGGGAATATGTATTTTTGTTTAATTTCCCTGAAGGAGCTGAAGGGCAATTTTGGGAAGTTGATTGGCCTGGGACAGGATTGAGGAACCAGCCTGTTGCAGTATGCTTCCTTGTGTATATTCAGCTGTTTCATTGGCAAAATCAGCGTCAGCGATTCTTGATCTTGCGGCTGACAGATTTTCCATCCGGATTCCCAGGTTCCGATCTGCTGATTCCAGGCGGTTTTGATAAGCTCCCAGGATCGCTCTGTAAGAGGCGACTTTGTTGACAGCTTCATCCAGGATTCGCATCGATTGCTGTGCAGAAGGCTTGTTGTCGACTCTTGTTCCTTCTTCATCCGATGGTCGTCCGAGCTTTAAAGACCCTTCTCCTTCGACCATAGCATTGATCTTCCGGAAATCGAGTCTGATAATATTGACAGGATTGTCTTTGCTCAGACTGTCGGTCTCAGGGTGATAGTCCTTGTCTACCTGTATCTCAAACGGTGGAGCCTGGTGCTGTGCCTTAATGGGCTCAGGAAGATCTTCTGCTGATCCGGTCAGAAGCCTTGTTCCGTTAAATTCTGTTGAAAGTGAAATCCGGTCAACTTCGTCTTTGAGCTGCATAAATTCAAGATTCAGATATTGCCGCTCTCTGTTGCTGATGGTATCAGATGCGGCCTGTACAGCGAGTTCTTTCAGGCGGACCATAATATTACCGACTTCGTTCAGACCTCCTTCAGCAACCTGGATCAGTGAGATGCCGTCATTCGTGTTGCGTCGGGATTGTGCCAGTGAACGCAGATCAGAACGGATAATTTCCGAAATGGCAAGGCCAGCAGCATCATCGGCTGCTTTATTGATTCTCCGCCCTGATCCGAGTCTTTCCATATGCTTCTGGACGCGGGACGAAGAGTCAGAAAAATGTCGCTGAGCAATCAGAGACATGACGTTGGTCCGGATCCGGAGTGTCATGAAAAGCCTTTGTCTGAGGGATCAACCTTCTATCTGATAACTTAAGAATACATGATTGTTTACGCTTGAGGAATAGGTAAGCCGGAGTCTGGCAGGGGTCGGAAGCTCTGGTGTGACCAGTCTCAGGCCTTCATGGCGGGCAATAATCACAGGAGCCAGCGTAAGATGGAGCTGGCTGACAAGACCCTGTTCGTAGAACAGGCGGTTGGTGACTCCTCCACCAAACAAAACGACGTTCTGATATTTTTGCTGCTTACAGTAATTATAGAGAAATGAGGCAGGGTGTCCGCTGTAAATCAGGTTTCTGACCGTCTGGTCAGGCCAGCTGCTGTGATGGATAGGCTCCGGAGATACCAGTGTCCGTCTGACAGAATGCTGCGTCCAGAACGGAAGCGTTGCATCCAGCCCATTACGGGTCAGAATCAACCACTCGGGAAACTGCTTTTGTGTATTTTTGACGGCCCATATTTTACCTGCGGCCCGCATTGTTTCTGCTCCGACAATAACAGCGTCAGCAGCAGACAGATGCGAGCGAACCCATGCCCGGTCCTCTTCCGATCCAAATCCATAGGCTTCACGATCCTGCTCATTTTCACCCTGATATGCAGCAATCAGCCCGTCAAGGCTGGATGCCATCACATTCGACAGAATCACGGACACCTCCCTGTATGGATGTGTTAGCTGTCGGCTTCTGTGGTCGTCATGATGGACTGGAGATGGGCTGTCACCTGTTTCTCAGTCTGGTTTCTGGCGGCGCTGATTTCAGAAACAACCATATTCCTCGATTTTTCCAGCATTTGTTTTTCGCCGTAGGAGAGGTCTTTTGTCGTTTGCAGGTTCCAGAGGTCCCGGAAAACCTCAGCGATTTCAGAGACAGAGCCTGTTTTGAGTTTGTCGTGGAACTCTCTGTAACGCTTGTTCCAGGTTTTCTGAGTGGACCTGATCGGGTTACTCATGAGAGAAAATACCTCTTCAATCTCCTGATCGCTGCTCAGAACCCTCATGCCAGCCCTCCCTGAGGCGGAAACCGGAACCATGACGGTTGCGCCTGAAGAAAGGATGTTCAGAACGTAGCAGTCCATCTTATGTCCGCCGACTTCCCGGGCTTCAACGCCTGTGATTTCAGCAACACCGTGAGCGGGGTAAACAGCTTTATCACCTATTTTAAAACGCATGGAACACCTCAAACTGTCAGCTGCTTTGAAATTCTTTATATAATCCGGGTGAAAAACATCAGCAGCTTCAACAGGAAGGGAAGGCAGGCTATGCTGTGACAGATTTTTCAGACAGACAGCTGAATAAACATGTCAACTTTCCTGTTGTTTTTTAGTGCAGGCCCAGAGTACTTCTTACATACATGGCCGTTCCGGATAATGCGGCTGGACAGGCCCAGATCCTTCCTGAAAGGATAAGGGATTTTGTAGCTATTGTCAACAAAATTAGTCCAAAGTGATGTATCTTCGATTGCTTAGATCTACAGGATGGCTGCGAATTAGGGTAGGGTGGGCTGAACTGTTGTGTATAATTTTACTTGAAGATTTGGTTTTTTCCCGGTATTCTGTTTGGCCGTACCTTTGTTTATCTACTTCAGATCATGACTGGTTCGGGTGCCTGAAATAGCGCGTTGATGCAGAGATCAGAAGTGATTTGGGGATTAGGCACATATCTATGGACAGGAACGTGTATAATACACGGTTATAATTGTATATTCGTTCAGAGGGGTTTGCCTGGTGCTCCGCTGATCAGAACAGGAGTTCAGAAAAATGGCTTTAACAATAGCCGACAAAGCAGAAGTGATTAAAAAGTTTCAGTTACACGAAAAAGACACGGCATCACCTCAGGTTCAGGTTGCGCTGCTGACCGCAAGATTGAATTATCTGAATGAGCACTTCCGGGATAATAAAAAGGATCATCATTCTCGTCGGGGTCTTATGAAGATGGTTGGACAACGTCGCCGACTTCTGGATTATCTGCACAAGAGCGATGTTGCTGCATATAAGACACTCATTTCTGAACTAGGTCTTCGTCGATAATTAGTCAGCATCTGTTGTTTTTTCAGATATCAGATCCTGCTCGTGTACCCGTTCCCCTGAACCTGTCTGCTTCAGGGGGGAACTTTCGTTTCCTGACAGCTCTGTCCGTCTGCCGCTATCAGGAATCAACCCTTTAGAGGAAGTCAGCATGTCCCTTATCCGTGAAGTTACGATCAACGACCGGACCATTCGATTCGAATTTAATAAATTTGCAAAACAGGCCAATGGCTCTGTTATGGTGAGTTCCGGGAACACCCAGGTCCTGGTGACGGTGTGTGCAGCGGAAGAAGCTGCGCCGGATGTTGATTTTTTCCCTCTCGGGGTTGATTATATCGAAAAATCCTATGCGGTTGGAAAGGTCCCGGCAGGCTTTATCAAGAGAGAAGGGAAGCCTGGAGATCTGGCTACGTTGACCGCCAGAGTTATTGATCGCCCTCTCAGACCCTGCTTTCCGAAAGCTTATCGAAATGAAACCGTGATCACTGCGACCGTTATGTCCTATGAGCACGGTTACAGCCCCGCTCCCCTGGCTTTGGTAGGGGCGAGCACGGCACTGATGATCAGTGAAATTCCTTTTGATGGTCCTGTTGCCGCATTGCGCCTGGGAATGAAAGAAGGGCAGTATCTGATCGACCCTCCAGAAGGGCAGGAAGGTGATCTGGACCTGAATATCGCCTGTCGTCCTGATGCTGTTCTGATGGTAGAGGCTGCGGCAAACTTTCTGACAGAAGAGCAGATGCTGGCAGCTATTGAATTTGCTCATGAAACGATGAAGCCTTTGTTCGACATGCAGCTGGAAATTCAGAAGGAAATTGGCAAACCGAAGTGGACGGTGCAGGAGACTGAGATTTCTCAGGAAATCAGGAGTCAGGTCCGTGAACTTGGTGAGCCTCTTCTTAAGAAAGCCTTTGCTGTTTCAGACAAGATGTTAAGAGGGAAAGCTCTGAAGGACGCAGGGAAAAGCCTGATGAAGGAGCTCAATCCTGAAGGCCATCCTGAGAGGGCCGCAGATCTCAAATCTGCATGGAGCCAGTGCAAGTCTGATTATATGAGAACAATGATTCTGAAAGATCGTAGCAGGATTGATCAGAGGCGTTTAGATGAGATTCGGCCAATCGCGTGTGAAACAGGTCTGATTAAAAAGGCTCATGGCTCTGCTTTGTTCACCAGAGGGGAGACGCAGGCTCTGGCAACGGTGACCCTTGCTGCCGAAGAAGATCAGCAAAGGCTTGAAACCTTCTGGGATCAGGATCTCAGGCAGCGCTTTATGTTGCATTATAACTTCCCTCCTTTCTCTGTCGGAGAGGCCAGAATGCAGAGATCTCCTGGCCGCCGGGAAATCGGCCATGGAAATCTGGCGCGGCGTGCATTATTGCCTGTGATTCCGGATGCCAGTGACTTTGGTTTTACTATCCGTCTGGTTTCAGAAACTCTGGAGTCAAATGGTAGTTCTTCTATGGCCGCCGTCTGCTCTGGCTCGATGGCTATGATGCAGGCTGGAGTTCCACTGCGAGAGCCTGTTGCCGGAATTGCAATGGGGCTGATCAAAGAGGGTGATGAATATGCAATTCTCTCGGATATTCTGGGAGATGAAGATCACCTTGGGGACATGGACTTTAAAGTCTGTGGTACGGCTACTGCGATTACTGCTTTGCAGATGGATATTAAGATCGGTGGTTTGACTCAGGATATTATGAAAGAGGCGTTGAATCAGGCCAGGGAAGGACGCCTTCATATTCTGGGTAAACTGAAAGAAGCGATTCCAGAGCCAGCCTCAGAAGTCGCTCCACATGCACCACGGATTTTCCGTCTGAAGATCAAGCAGGATAAAATCCGTGATCTGATCGGACCTGGTGGAAAAAACATCAAGAGAATCACTTCTGAATCCTCGGTAAAAATGGATATCGATGATCAGGGGATGATTGCGATTGTGGCTCCGGATGCAGCCTCTGCTCAGGCGGCAAAATCTATGATTCGCGCATTTACCAGTACTCCTCAGGTTGGTGAAGTTTATCTTGGTAAAGCCGTTCGCCTGACAGATTTTGGTGTCTTTGTTGAGATTAAGCCCGGTGTTGATGGCCTTTGTCATATTACCCAGCTTTCTGATCAGAAGATCCGGAGTGCGGATGAGGTGGTCAAGCAAGGTGATGAGCTTCTGGTCAAGATTGTTGATATTGACCGCCAGGGGCGCATTAAACTGAGCCGCAAAGAAGCATTTGGTGAAGCTCCTATTAGTGACTCCTGATTTGAGGGAAACCAAATGATTCTACTTCATTGGGATGAAGGTTGTGAGCCGGTTTATCAGAGTGAGCACAGTGTCGCAGCAGATGTCTGTTCTCGTGTGGATGTTGTGATTCCGGCTCAGTCCAGAGCTCAGGTGCCGACAGGCCTGCGTATTGCCAGGGTTTTATGGGATGAGGTTCCGCACGGAATGATCCCTGAGTTACAGATACGTGCACGCTCAGGCCTTGCGTATAAATCCGGGATTAACCTCAGTAATGGTGTTGGAACCATTGATGCGGATTATCCTGATGAGATCGCTGTCTTACTTTCAAATACATCACAGGATGACTTTCAGATCAGGAAGGGCGAGCGGATTGCTCAGATCGCTCTGAATCTCTGTGTCAGGATTCCTGAGCTCTCTGTCCGGGGGAAACGTCTGGGGGGCTTCGGTTCTACAGGTTACTGATTTTCCAGCAGAGGCTTGCTGCGGTTCAGAAATCTGGAAAAAATCTGATCTGCGGCTTCTGTTCGTCCTGCTTTCATGTACAGATGGCCAAGGCCATTCATCAGAATTTCCTCTTCTCCGGTTGTTTCCATAACTCTTTCCAGAGCTGAAATGCCCTGCTGGTAGTCTCTGCATTCGTTGCAGGTTTGTATCAGTGCTTTTAAAGCGGGGCTGTTTCCTTTTTCCGCGGTTGCACATTTTTCCAGCCAGCACAGAGCTTCTTCTGTCATCCCAAGCCGTTTATAGACCAGGCCGATTCCGAGCATACAGGAATGGTCCTGAGGATTCAGAGCCAGTCCTTTTCTGAACTGAGTTAATGCTTCTTCATGATTGTGGTTGTGCCAGGAGATCATTCCCATGCCACTGTAAGCATCGACCTGTCGTGAATTCCATTGAAGCGATCGTTCATATTCCCAGAAAGCTTCATCATAGTGGAACAGACTTCGCAGGGCATGAGCACGGTACAGGGATAACAGGCTGTGCTCTCCTGGCTTCAGGGCGCTGTTGTTGATGCTGTCAATTGTCCGGATGACCTCGTCTGCATGCTGAGAGGAAGCTGCGTGCTCTTTCAGAAAAGCCCATGGTATCGACAGCTCTGATGCTTCAGATACAGACGCATCAGAAGCGGAAATAACACGCGGATGAATGAGCTGTTCGATGAAACTTTTAAGAGCCATAATTTCGTCTTTCTTTCCGGAGATGTTGAAAATATGTCGGCTGATATTTTTTTTCCAGGAGTACAGTGTTTTGCTGTTTTTAGTGATCTGGCTGATGGCAAAAGCGAGAGATTGAGAGTTGCTCTGATGCCATAAGAGTTGCCGCTTTGGTACAAGTGGTTCGGATGCGGCCCCTTCCGGAATCAGCACGATCGTGCCACAGGCCATTGCTTCCATGATATGGTAGGGAAAAACAGGAAGATAATCTCCTGTGACAGGGCATGTACTTACCAGTATATCTGCTGCGCAAAACAGATCATCAATGAATGGAGTTGTGTCCTGACTGAGGAAGTAAGTGGATTTTCCAAGGCCTAGTTTGTAGGCTAGCAACTGTAATTCTCTGGTATGATCACCATTTCCTGCAAAAATCATCCGCATATGAGGAAACGACTCCCGGTTTATTTTTTTCTGAAGGTTCATGGCATGGATCATCGCTTCAGGGCTGAATTCTGGTTCGAGGGGGCCATGGTAGAGCAGGATGATTTCACTTTCACCCATTCCGACATAGTTTCTGAACTTTAGTCTTTTTTCTGTGCTGATATGGAAACGTTCCCGGATAATGGCAGGAGTCAGAGATATGATTTTTTCTTCTGCAACTCCTTCCTGAATGAGATTTCTGGCCATATCTGTAACAGGAACGATAAATCCACTGGCTTGCCTGATCATCAACTGCATAGCGTTTTGCAGGTTGGGATAGTTCTGATATCGGGGAAGATCGTAGTCACCTGTGTAACATAAGAGTGGAATATTATGGGATTCTGAAACTTTGCATGCTTGTAAAGAGCTTAGAGAACCAATGTTGATACAGATAAGCAAATCTTCTTCTGCCATCTGAGATTCTGCATCCTGAAGAAAGCCTGGAATGGAAGCTTTCTCCTGAAAGAGATATGCCTTCATAGGATGTGGAATTTGTGAAAGAATGTTTTCTTTTTGAGCCAGATAGATTGAAAAATCATATTGTTTTGTGAGAGGAAGAAAACTGTGAATGAGCTGTGGCCATGATGTCGTTCCGATGACAATGCCGATTTTTTGTCTTTTGTTGTGTTGATCCATATCTTTTTTTTACCTTCTGGCCCCTGCTTTATGTTTATGGGTACGTCCTACCGTGTTGTTCTTGAGTCTGACCTGGAACGGAGTGGATATCTGCTTTTTTTCTTACCGGAAGTACTAAATCTTTACTTTCGATATAGAGACCAAGTCCCATTTTGGAATCGATTACGGTGTCCGATGCTTTCAGGGCAAAATGGATTTGTTGCTTCTGGAAGGGAGCAAGATATTTGACCTGCTTTTTTTTGTCCATTAAGATAAGTTGTTTACCTGCAAGATTCACAAGGCGTATATCCAGCATTCTTGCGGCAATTCCGCTGTTATTACGGATATTCAGACGTAATTTAGCAGTCTCTCTGGGTTCCAGTTCTCCGCTTATTTTTCCACCAACTTCACCGACGAGACTGAATTCTATCTTCAGATCCGGGCGTTTTATTGTTGGAGTCTGAATTCTGAATGATTGTGTCTGGCTGTTGATTGCAATCGCATCGAATGCTAACCCTGTTTCATACGGAATGCTCTGGCCTGTCCAGTAGGGGGGTATCTGAAATGAGACAGACCCTCTCCAGGTTTCGCGAGCAGGGATTTTTCCTATAAGTTCTTCACTGGTTGCGATTTCCGGATTAGGACTTCGGACGAAGACAGAAATTCTCTCGGCATCAAATTCTGATTGGTTTTTAATCGTCACAGGAAGCTCGACGACCATACCAGCATGTGCTGTGGAAAGAGATGCCAGTTCTGGGTAGAACTCAAGGTCAGCTTGTTTTTGCGTGGGGTTTTCAGACCATTGCAGGGAGAATTGTTGATCTGCATATTTTTTTGTTGACTGGGACATTTTTGTTGTTTCACGGATGATAGTCGGGGAGACAAGGTTTCTGAAATAGGTGGCTCTCTGAAGAGAGGCAGAGCCTTTTGTGGAGTGGGCGACAGCAGCTGCCTGCATCATCTTTACAGAAAAATTGAGCTCTGTATCCTGACTCTCAGATATTGTAGATTTTTCAGAGGACCTGGTTTCAAACAGATAATAACCTTTTACACGATCTTGTTTCTTTTCTTCTATTTTTTTAATGTTTTTTTTTGGGGTTTGCAGATGATTCGCGAGAAATCCTTCATTTTTATATCGATACTCTCCAAGTAAATTTTCATTTTGATTTTTTTTCATGAGAGGTTGTAACCATATATCAGGTTGTATGCCAATGTTCTGAATGGATTGTCCTGATGGTGTGTAATATCTTGCAATTGTGAGCTTGAGAGCTTGATTATCAGGCAGTTCAAAGATGGTCTGGACAGAACCCTTACCAAAGCTGGGTTGCCCGATCACAGTGGCCCGGTTATGATCCTGGAGCGCTCCTGCTACGATTTCACTTGCGGATGCAGAGTCGTTGTTCAGAAGTACAATCATAGGGCTTTCATTCCATGGATATCGGATAGGGTGTGCGTGTTCGCTTTCTGTCATTCGTCCTCTGGTTGAAACCAGGACGCCGTTTTCAACGAAGAGATCAGCGACACTGATGGCCTGATCAAGCAGGCCGCCTGGGTTGGAACGCATATCCAGGATGATACCAACTGTCTGTGTATTACTCTGACTTCGGTTAAATTGCTGGAGTGCTTCTTTCAGCTCATCCGATGTTCGGGCTGTGAAGCTTTCTATCGTAATATGAAGGATATTGCCCTCAGGAAGCTCAATGGTCGATGTGTTTACGGAATTGACGTTGATGATTTCTCTTCTGAGGTTCAGCTTTCTGACAGACTGTGCTCCGTCCCGTAACAAGGAGAGATGAACTTTGCTTCCTGGCTCTCCTCTCATGTATTCCACGAGATCGCTCAGAGAATAGCCCCATGTATCCAGCCCGTTGATGGAAAGAATTCTGTCCATCTGGTGTATACCTACTTTTTCAGCAGGACTTGAAGGCAGTGGTTTTATGACAGTTAACATGTCATCACGCATACCTACCAGGACCCCCAATCCTCCAAAGCTTCCTTCTGTCCCTTGCTTTAGCTCCTGATATGCTTCAGGAGACAGGAGGTTGCTGTGTGCATCCAGAGAGCTCAGCAGATCTTTTATTGTCAGCAAGAGTCCAGGGCTGTCTTCAGGGATTTTTCCTATAATATTATCATCTTGATCTGGCTCATCGATGTTGTCGAGGAAGTGTGCAAAGGAAAGGATATGGTGAAGGAGCAGATCATATGGCATTCTTCTGGGTATTTCCAGAGTCAGATCATCTTTTTTATGAGAAATCATCCACTGATATCCGTCTGTCTGTACGGATAATGCTTTATTTTTTTTCTGATACTGAAGAAGACTCTCCAGTAATTGTTCGTTGCCTGTGCGCTCTTCATCGACGTAGTAATTTTTTATGATCGATAAAACCGAATCTG
This sequence comes from Deltaproteobacteria bacterium, assembly GCA_020635195.1. Lineage (GTDB taxonomy): Bacteria > Bdellovibrionota_B > Oligoflexia > Oligoflexales > Bog-1112 > JACKAG01. The sequence goes on from JACKAG010000001.1 coordinate 114,360, forward strand.
CCAGGAGCAGACGGGCATAGTTGATCTCGTTGCGTGAGCTTAGTGTTTGCTTCTGAGCAGAGTTTGTCTGAAACTGCCTTATATCTGCTCTTCTGGATCGAATCAGGTCACTGATTAAACTGTGACTTCCTATGTATTTGTAGTTCATCGTAAATAGCAGAATGAATGCACTTACGCATGATGCTGCAATCAGCAACCATCTTGTCTGACCGTTCATAAAACTCCCACTTTGTCCATATGGACTATCGACACCAGGAATTTTCTGCTTAGCTTCGCCACGGTGCTGCCATCGGTAAACTTATCGAACTGCCCTGAATTACTGTGGTTTATTTTCCAGGCAAAAAAAATCCTGTATTTTTTGCCTGGAAAATCTTCTCATTTAGCTTTTTAGTAGAGGGTTCCTCAGCTCAGTCTTGTTTCCGGATTGCTCATGAATATTCCGGGTGACGAGGAAACATGAGGCTGAGGTCTGGAGCTGATGAAAAGAACAGTTTTTAAGATGACATCAGGCGATGGGAACTCTGTCACACTCGCTTCTTCTTCATGTGACGCCGGAGAATCTTTGCAGCTTTGCTGTGCCCCCATTGTATGGCTACATTGAAGGGGCTACAGTGTTCCCACCTTTCTGTCAGGTTGGCATCTGCTCCGGCAGTGATGAGCTTCTGTATGAGCTCTGTGTATCCCCACTGAGCGGCTATGTGGAGAGGGGTTCTGCCATCCTCATCTGCCTGATTAAGATTGATTTCTGTTGTCTGGATAAGAATGTCTGCAAGCTCTGTATGTCCACGTAGCAGAGCCCAATGGAGAGGCGTTTTGCCATGGTCATCTGACAAATTTATATTTGCTCTGGCAGCGAGGAGATGTTCCAGGATTTCTTTATCTCCCCGGAAGGCAGCCAGAAGGAGAGGGGTCCAGCCGCCACATTCACTTTTCTCATCCGGGTCGGCTCCGGCAGAGAGGAAAGCCTGAACGGTTTCTACGTCTCCCCGGAGTGTCGCTACATTTAAAGACAGTCCACTCTTCATCACAGAGTCTGGAGGAAGAAATTGCTCCGGGAATTGCTCTGCCCCTGTCAGCAGAGTTCCATTGAAGAGCACAGATACAACTATGGATAAGACTTTCATAGAAGGAGGGCCTTATGTGTTTATTTGTGCAAGGACCGCAGACAGATTTCATCTGAAAATTTCAGGATTAGTCTGAATACAACATGAAGTCTTTAGCCTATCTTTTTCAGAAGCGTGGCTCAAAAGGTTTGTTCAGACATATTGAAAATGATCTTTATTTTTTTTAATCAACACGATATCTTCTGAAAAAATATAAAGTTTTGATAAAAAGAATTATATTTTTGAATGGAAGTCTTTCATTCGTCCTTCCGGATTATTCATGATTATGAGAGTTCTGCAATGGTAGTATGACTAATGCTACGAAAGAATGATCCGAAGATGAGCTTATGAGGCTGACTTTTCAGGACAGGGCTGTTAATGGAGTCAAACCGTGGGATCTTCATTTTTGGAGCAGAGGATGTTTCTGCGCATATTGCCAGGAGTCTGAATGCTCTTAATTTTCTTTCCAGAATTGATACAAGTCAGGTATTTAAAGACCGCTCTCACCTGCATATCGTGATGGCCCCTTGTCAGATGTCTCAGGAAAAGGACCTTTTGATTCTGAAACGCTTGTTCCGAAGGCTCCACAATCCCTCTGCCCGGAAGATTATCTATTGTACAGGTCCGGAAAAACTATCTTTTGATCAGCTTATTTTTGGGCTTGCGCTGGGAGCAGAGTACCTTGCTTATGGAGAGCAGAAGGATGTCAGGCTTAAGACCTATCTCAAGCAGCTTTATCTGAATTCCGGAGAAGAAGGGGCGGTTGCCAAACTGGAACCAGTCCTGTCCCGGGCTATTTCTGAATCAGACCGGGGAAAGGTTCGTCAGATTTACGCGAGGCTTAACGACTTTGGGAAGGAGAGCTCTCTGATTCTTAAAATGAAGGTTGAGGCTTGCCGGGCTATGAATAGCACGCAAAAATTAATGTTCCATCTGAAAAAAATGCTCGAAAGCAATTCGCAGGATATCTGGGCAATGAACACTCTCATGTCTCTTTATATAAAGGAAAAGCGACCTCAGAAAGCGTTTGACATCCTTCTGGACACCTCCGATGCATTCGTCTGCTTTTTGCAGAGTCGGAGACGAGAAGAATATCTCAGCCGCAGCCTGCTGGCTTCCGTTCAGCCATTACCGCTTATCCTGGATTATCTACGAATCAGTGGACAGATGCTTTATCAGCTGAAACGCTATGAGGATGCGGCCTATCTTTACAAGTTGGCTTCGATGATGGAGCTTCCAGAGCCTTCCGACAAAGCAAAATTTCGTTTTGAAGAAGGTCGGGCTCTTTTTGAAGCAGGTGATCTTAAAGGCGCCGAAATCGCATGGAAGGACAGCTCCCATCTTGGAGGGCCTCAGTTTACAAAAGGAGCACAGGCTCTTCTGCAACTGCAAAGATCTCTGGCTCAACAATCTTCCGGAAGTTAGTCGGATTAGCCCGAAAAGCCATCAGCATAATATCATCTGCACGGATGATGCTGAGAAACATTATTGTGGAAAGTCGCCCCGCCCGAATAAATCTTTCTCTAAATCCCCTATTTTGTAGATGTCAGGACAAATTTCCTGTAAGGGTATTCAGGAGCATTTCTTTGGGAGCGCTTAGCTAGCTACCTGAGGGAGCTCTATGGGTACGTAAAAAAAGCGATTGGGATGTTTCCGGATTTTTCCGGCTAACGGGGGAACATCTGGCAAGTGGGCTGCTCTGTTGTAGCTTGATCGTGTAACAGAACATCTCATGCCTGCAGTCAGATTCCCATGGACTTCAGTTGCATTGAAGGGTTGTTCGTTATGGCTAAAGCTCCTCCTAAGCTTACAGAAATCCAGGAAAAAGCACTTAACTTCATCCGATCGTCACGGGAGAGGACCGGAACCTCTCCGACCTTACGGGAACTTTGTGCTTATATGGGCTATTCTGCAATTGGTTCTGCACAGGATCTGGTGGCCGCATTGCGCCGCAAAGGTTTTTTGCAGACTCCGCAGAAGCAGTCTGCACGGTCTCTGATACTGACTCCAAAAGCAATTGCCCTGAAAGAACCCAGCCACCAGAGCACAAATAATACTTATGTGGTCCACTGTATTGGTTCAGTGCCGGCTGGTGATCCTCTTGAAGCTGTTGAGGAGCGTACAGGAACTCTGAGAATGTCTGTTAATATGTTTCCCCGCCCCTATCCTGAACCGGAAACGATGTTTGCGCTTCAGGCGAGTGGGGACAGTATGCTGGATGCAGGAATTCTCGACGGAGACTGGCTGGTGGTTAATCGCCAGGCTGAGGCGGAGCAGGGTGATATCGTTGTCGCCCGCCTTGGGGGTGATGTTACGGTTAAGCGTCTTATGAAAGATCGTCTGGGTTGGTATCTGAAGCCAGAAAATAATGCATATGCGATTCTGCGTCCTAATCTTGGAAAAGCACTTGAGATTGTGGGGAAGGTGATTGCGCTTCAGCGGGTCCTGAATCTTTCCCCTGCTCTGAACTGATGTTCAGAGCCGTTTGTGTGTCAGCATCATAAGAAGATGGTTCAAAGGTTAGTAAAAAACGAAAGCGTTTGAAGAGTTCTGATAAACGAGAGTCGGAGCTTGTGTTTTTTCTGAGGCTGAGTTAAAGGAATCTGGTTTTTGCGGAGCCTGGCGATTTGAGCAGGCAAAAAAGGATTAAATATATGGACATCCTTTCATTATTAAAAGCAGAGAGAGAAAGTCTTTTGCAGATTTTGCTGGATACTGAGGAGCAGGAAGCCTCAGGCTCTGCTCTGAGCATCTTATTCTGGCCAATGGAAGAAGCAATCAGGCTATCCATCAGGACTGAGCGGGATTTTCTTTATCCTGAAATTAGTGAACTGCTGCCAAATGCCGCAAAGCTGACAGAGCTTGGACAGCAGCAACATGAGAGAATTGAATTTCTTCTTGAGATGCTTACAGGCTCTCTGCAAGATCATCAGGAAGCGAGCTGCCAGGATGCCTGGGGCAGGCTGAAATCTGAGATCTTATTGCATATCCGTCATCAGCAAGAACGGATTATGCCGGAGATGAGGGCTCTGATTCCGACACAAGATCGCGAAGATCTTGCTGAAATTCTCCAGGATCTTCGTCTCGAATGGACAGAGTCGGGTCTGTACCGGCCTAAGGCACAGCTTGTCGCCTGTTCCGGCTGATTGTCCTTGACTATCGTGTTTAGCTGATATAATTAAGGACTCTTTACGGAGCGTAAGCCTGTCGATCGATAATGATCAGCCAGGACAGGGCACGCTGCGGGATTTCCGAAAAATTTTACGGGTTGTTATCATGCAAAATCATCTTATCGCTCAGTTTGAAGAGCGCATGTTTCCAAAAACCAGAACGCACCCGAAGTTCAGGCCAGGGGACACTATCCGGGTTAAGTATAAAATTGAAGAGTCAGCAAAGGCAGCTGGGGGCGAAAAGAAATTCCGCATTCAGACCTTTGAAGGTGTGTGCATTCGCTTTAAAAAGGGCTCTGTCGAGTCATCCTTTACCGTACGTAAAGTTGCAGCGAATAGTGTTGGGGTAGAGCGGATTTTTCCATTATCTTCTCCTTATGTAGATAGTATTGAAATCCTTGCCGGTGGTAAAGTTCGTCAGGCCCGTCTCTATTATCTTAGGGATCTTCGTGGTAAATCTGCCCGAATCAGAAGCCGCCGACTTCCGTCAGACACGATGATGGAAACTGTCATCCATAGCTCTGATGCTGCTGCACATACGGCTATCGACAATAGTGAGAATAAAAAGAAAAAAAAGAAAAAGTAATCTGATCGCTGCTGGCCCCGCCCTTCCGGGCTTTGCAGAATGATCTGCTTCTGCATGTGTGTGCCTCTGTGACTGCGCGATGACCTGTCTTGCCGGATTGCCTTTTGTATACTGGTAGTTACGCGGCCGGACAGGACTGATTTCTCAGGAGAGTTCTGCTGCGTCAGTAAAATAATGGCAAAAGAACTGAGGAGGGAGGCCGCTGACCAGAGCCAGGTCCAGTCGGATAGAGTCCGGGCCAGCTCTGTTTCTGTAGTGAGAGCTCAGAAAATGTCGGACCCCGGTTTTCAGCGCGTTTTTTTTGCTCTGCGGGAGTAATTCGCTGATGACACTTGTGGATTTCCGGTACTTAACTTCCACAACTACAAGATTTTTCTGGTCGATCATGACCAGATCCAGCTCGAAAGAGCGCCCCCGGTAGTTTCGGGCCACGATCGTCCATCCTGCCTTTTCTAAGCAGTCCTTTACATAACTTTCTGCTTTGCGGCCAATAGCCTGAGCCTGGTGAGAAGCTGTCATCTGATCTTTTCCGGGCTTTTATGAGAGGGCGGCCACCATCCTGCTGATGGGAGCGAAGTTTTTTCGATGCAGGGGGCAAATGCCATTTTTTCTGATGGCTTCAAGGTGCTTTGCGGTTCCATAACCTACGTGGGTGTTAAATCCATAATCGGGATACAGGATAGCCTGTTCTGCCATAAACTGATCTCTCGCGACTTTTGCCAGAATCGAAGCAGCAGCAATATTGTAGCAGGTCTGATCACCCCGGATCACCCACTCTTGTTTTCCGCTGTAACCGGCGAGGGGGCGTTGTCCGTCGATCATCAGATAGTCTGAGGGGACAGAAAGGGACTGAAGGGCTTTGAGCATAGCGCCGAAGGTTGCCGCAACAATCCCCTGTCTTTCGATCTCTTCACTCGAGCTCCAGCCTATGGAAAAATCCAGAGCCAGTTCCTCTGTGATTTTGGGGGCGATTTTACTGCGCTGGGCTGCTGACAGGGTCTTTGAATCGCGTATCAAATTTCTGGCGGAGCTGTCGAGCTGCTTCAGTCGCTCATAATCGAGAATAACAGCTGCGGCATAGACCGGGCCGGCAATACAGCCACGTCCGACCTCGTCTATTCCTGTAAGATGCGAATACTGCCGGAGGAGCTGAGATTCTCTCTGGCCTTTGACGGGATTACGCAAGGGCTTTATCCAGCATGGAAGCGATTTTGCTTTTTGGCTGAGCTCCGGCTACGGAGTCAACGACCTGCCCGTCCCTGAAAACCACAAGATAAGGGAGAGCTCTGACACCATAGTTGGTGGGGACATGTTTATTTTCATCGACGTTCATTTTCGCAATGGTCACACGCCCATGGTATTCCTCAGCAAGGGCTGCTAGTGTCGGGCTCAGGGCGCGGCAGGGACCACACCAGGGGGCCCAGAAATCGACCAGAACAGTCCCGGCGGGTTTCAGTACGGTATCTTCAAAACTATCATCATTCACTTCGATTGTATGTTCAGACATGGTGACTCCGCATCTTTTCGTTAAAAGCAGCTGCCATCCTTTTTTTTGACAGGCATAAAAAGGATACCTTTTCCCGGGCAAAATGGAAACCTGATGCCTTTTATGCATGTATGGCTGAAGGAGGGATGTTGCTGTGATTGAGGCGCTTCATGACCCGCTTGTGAAATAATTTTAATGGTAACGGACGTTTCTGGCTTCCCTGAGGAGGCATGATATCGTCGAGAATACAGAGCAGCCTGTCAGGGTCCGGAGTGTAGCTAAGCCAGTTACGAATCTGCCGGAAGTCATCCGGAGACAGTGAGACGCCAATGCCTCTTCTTACAATAACAAAGCGGGCGATCAGCTCATCCGGAGTCAGAGAGTCAAGCTCGAGCTCATTCAAGGGCAGATGTTCCTTTCAGGGTGCGGACAGCCAGAGATACCTTTTCCAGCTGTTCGTCGAGGCTGTTCAGACTATGCTCATAACGCTTCAGTTCATGCAGATGATCATGGATACGCAGAAGGTTGGCGATCCTGATGGGTAGAGACGCGATATGATCAGGATGGATTATATCAAAATACCAGTTCATCTGAATGGCTTTTTGGGTCACAGGCTGAAGAGCGGGCCATAAAACAGTGGACAGGATCATTGCAGGTATCCAGATATCACCCTGTTTGGTGATGCTGCGACTGAACTGATCCAGCCAGTCAGAAAAATGCCCGGAGACTATGCTGCGGGCATCTACGATCAGAAGATCAGCTTTCAGGCGTGCAGGATCGCGGAGGCCGCTCAGAGAGATAAACTCTGACTCACCCAGGAGCTGAATCTGCTTTTCCAGGTGGATGCGGATGCTATCCAGAGATTGTGATTCAAAGTTGCAGTAGCAAAACTTCAGCTTTCGGGCAAACACAGGGGCAGCGGTCATCTGAGTCCTCCCGGATGGTTCGGCTTGAGTGCTTCGGTGCTATGATTGGCGGTAGGCCAGAGTGCTGGTCGGCGTATATCTGCCAGACAATTCCTGTGACTGAGGAGATTTTATCTGTGAGAGAAGAAATCATCGCCCATGCTCCGACACGTGTTGACCTGATTGGCGGAACTCTCGATATCTGGCCAATATACTCCGTCCTGCCGTCGGCAGCTACTATCAATATCGGAATTCCTCTTTTTGCCAGGGTTAAGGTCAGACTCTGTGATGAACCGTTTTTTCATATCCGGAGCCTGGATCAGGGAAAAGAGATTCGTGGGCATTGGCAGGATGTTCTGGCGGATGAAGGGGCCCTTCCGCTGGCAGCGCTGGTTCTCAGAGAGTTCTGGCGGGAAGATCTTCCGGGGCTTGATATAGAGATGAAGGCAGAGTCTCCACAGGGGGCTGGCGTCGGAGGGTCTTCATCTCTTGCGATTTGTCTTGCAGGGGCGCTCTCTAAAGTGAAGGAAATGTGCTCGTCTGATTCTTTTCCGGCAGAAGAAGAACTGGTCCGTGTTGTGACAGGTCTGGAAACCAGGCTTTTGCATACCCCGACAGGAACCCAGGACCATTGGGCAGCCCTCCGTGGAGGGCTGAATCTGATCCGTTATTCTCCGGGAGGACCGTTGGTAGAGACGATCCGTCAGGACCCCTTTCAGGACAGTCCATGGTCGATGATTCTTTGTGATAGCGGTAAATCCCGCTGCTCCGGAATCAACAACTGGCATGTTTTCAGGGCTTTTTTTGACGGAGATGTGGAAGTTGTCGCAAAATTCCAGGAGATTGCCCGACTTAGTACAGCAGCTTTAGCGGCGGCAGAACGAGGGCAGATGGACGGTGTTCTGGAGCTGAGTCACCAGGAATGGCTGGTGAGAAAAACGTTGGCAAAAGAGATTGAAACAGATGAAAGCAGATATCTGGATCAGATCAGCCAGCAAGAAGGTGCGCTGTTCAGCAGGATTTGTGGTGCCGGAGGAGGGGGGGTTATGGCGATTTTTGTTCCGAAAGAAAGAGAAGCTTCTGTGAGAGCCAGGCTCGGCTCTGCTGGTGCCCGCCTTTATCCTTCAGAGGTTTGTATTCGTGGGCTTGTTTTTTCTGAAAAAAACGAGTCTGCCTGAAACAGGATTCCAAGAGTCATGCGGAAGGCTCTGAACTTTCGGGATGGCAGGTGCATTGTACGGAATTCACCTGGTTCTGCTTCTGCATGAAAGGCGAAATGTTCTGTAAAAGGCCAGATCAACCCAAGGCTGAGACCCCCTCCGATGACTCTTCCAATATTGCGATCGTTGTGATAGCCACCTTCCTCCGGAGGAGGGCGGTGCTCTCCAAACAGCTCAAAACGGGACATGATATTGATGTGCAAATGAGTTGTCAGAAAGAGAGCTCTGGTTGGCATGAACCAATAACCGATTCCCGCTGAAAGCATTTCTCCATCTGCATTGTAAACCTGGAAGTCGGGTTCTCCGAAATGATGACGGCCATCGTCGATATCGAATTTTGAAAATCTCATGCGGATACTGACAGGAATGCCACTGTCTCGCAGAGGCAGGTACTCACCTAGAATATTGACAGAGCCCATGGACAGAGAGGGATGCTGTCCGGGGTCTTCAGGAATTTCTATTTCCCCTGGCCCCCGGGAAATGCTCAATCCGCCAAGCAGAGTTGGTGTTCTGAGCTCTCTTTGTATAAAAGGGGGTGGAACTTTCACTTTTGCATGCGGGATGATTTTTTTGCTGAGTTTTGTCAGGTGCGGGTCATCCGGGATCATGTTTTTGCTCAACTGGCTGATCTTTGTCAGCTGCTCAGGGCGTATCGGGACAGGAGCGGAGGGCAGCAGAGATTTTATGTCTGAGAGAGCCTCTTTGTCATGGATTCTGGTGAGATGTTCCGGTGGATTCATCACCTCAGATGTCATTCCGGCAGAAACCTTCTGTTCTTTCTGAAACAGGGCCGGAATTGCGCTTCGCAGGCTTATCTCTCCTGTCAGAACGCTGATCACGGTTTTTGCCTGATCTGTCGTCATCACAAAGTCGGTGCCTCTGACACCCAGTACAGAGGATCGGGTTCTGAACTCCGGCAGAGCCTCCTGTCTGTCAGGATCTTTCAGAATGAGGGCTCTGAGGGAACCAAAAATCAGGTCAATTGTATCTGGCGATGTGGCGGGTTTACTAAGAAACTGACGCCCCAGCCGTATACTGCTGCCTGATGCCAGGACCAGTGTGTATGCGTTACGGAAGCTTGCTCTGAGCTGGCAACCTTTATAGCATACAATTGTATCCTGAAGTTGAAGAGAGGCTCCTGTTTTGGCTGGGCGGCTTTTCCAGTAGTAACTTTCGTGCAAAACTCTGGTCGGATCTCCCTGTGGCAGGAATTCTTCGGGCTCTGATAAGATCATAGCCTGCCCTTTCAGAGCGCGGATGGAGCCAATTACCGGGCGTTCGCGCGCATTCAGGTGAGAATATTCTGTCAAAAGAAAGGAAGCTGTCAGCAATGGGAGGAACAGGTATGGAGCTACAGAGCGTCTCATCAATAACCCTCTCCGTATTTTCCGGTCAACTGCAAACAGAAGCCGGAAAGGTGATTCTGGACCATTTTGATGATGCTATCTGCTGTCCGGATTAACGAATGTACCGGGATAGTCTTCAGCATCCCTCTTTACAGGATACACTGCCCGGTCACGAAAGCTGAAGAAGCCTGGAAGATATTCAGTGATGCAGGGATGTCATGAGGTAGGTTTGCAGACCTAGTCTTTCAATATGTCCCAGCTGTTGCTCCAGCCAGAATGTATGATCTTCCTCAGTGTCTTTCAGCAGGCGAGTAAAAATATGGCTCGTCGTAAAATCCTGTGCGGTTTCACAGTATGTAATGGCTTTTCGCAGATGGTCGGCGACTTCGTATTCAAGGGCGAGGTCGTTTTTCATCATATCAGGAACTGTCGTTCCTACGCGAAGAGCTGCTGTCTGCCGGAGTTCAGGCTTTCCTCCCAGAAACAGGATTCTTTCCATGACCAGCCTTGCATGGGTTTCTTCATCGTTCATTTCATGAATCACTCTGTCGTAGAGGCGTGTATATCCCCAGTCCTGATACATCATGGCATGAATGAAAAACTGATCTCTCGCGGCTAATTCCATCGCCAGGATCTGATTTAAAAAGTCAATGATGGCCTGTTTATCTTTCTGACTTCCTGGCATTGATGCTTCCTTAGTCTTTGATATGATGGCTGATACACTCAGCACTTATTCTTCTTTGCTGACTTTACGATTCGGAAAAGGCCCTGCGGGAACCATGTCCGGCAGGAGAGGTCTGACCTTATGACAAGCCGCTATTAAATTCAAGCATGGACAGTTTGCTTTTCATTCGGGCTGGCTCATCTGGCTATTAAAAGGCGATGCTAACAGCGATTTCTGCTTTTTTCACTGGTTCTTTGCAGGTTATACTAACTTTCCTGGGTCTGGAGCAGCGCAGCATTCAGGGCAGGCGGGACAACAATACCACAGCCAGCGTGGATTCCCGGGCTCAGCTGGTTGAAGGAGGATGGCTGCCGCGAGGTTTAAGTATTATGTCAATCCTTAAGAAGAAGCGCTGCCCGGTTTTGATCGGAAGTGGTATTTTATTGATGACCCAGTGTCAGACCACAAATTCCGATTTATCTGACGCCGTTCTGCCTCCTTACAAGCTCGAAACATACAATTCTGCCAGTTACACAGAACATGAAGCTCAGAAAGAGGTTGAATCTTTCAGGCCCGATCAGCAAAGGCCGCACACTCCCTTTGACCTTGAACCATGGACAGAACGTCCGGAAGTTCACTTCTGGATACAGCATTTTTCTGGGCCGGGGCGCCCTGCTTTTGAAAGACAGCTTCAGCGGGGAGAAGAGCTACGTCCCATTATAGAGTCCATTTTGAGTGATAAGGGTCTTCCCACTGATCTCTATTATCTGGCTTTGATCGAAAGTGGTTTCCGCCCGGAAGCACGTTCTCATAAAGCGGCTGTTGGTGTCTGGCAGTTTATGGCGGGGACAGGACAGCGTTACGGGCTTCGCAGGAACGCCTATCTGGATGAGAGGAGAGATCCTGTCAGAGCGACGATTGCTGCATCCGCTTACCTTTCTGATCTTTACAGGGCGTTTCAGTCCTGGTTTCTGGCGCTCTCTGCTTACTCCACAGGGGAAGGGCGCGTCCTGACTGCGGTGATGAAGCATGAAACCAGGAATTTCTGGAAACTTTCAGAAAAGAAAGCATTTTCTGCTGAAACAAGGGAGTATATCCCCAAATTTATTGCTGCGGCATGGGTTGCCAGAAATGCAGAACGCTATGGGGTGCGCTTACCGACCGCAGAAGCCTGGCCGGAGCTGCATGGAGTGACCGTGCCCTCTGGAGTGAGCCTCGATACTGTAGGAGAGCTCATTGCTATGACTTCCCAGAGTATCAGGCGCTATAATCCGCATTTGCTGCAGGGTATGGTTCCTCCCGGGACCAGCAGCTATTCTTTATGGCTTCCAAGAGAGAAGGTCAGTCATCAGGCCGAGCTGGCATTATTGCGTGTCAGATCCCGGGGGACTCCGGATTCAGGGCTTTACCTGGATGATGATCAGTACAGGGTTCGCGCTGGTGACAATCTCTCTGCGATTGCAGGGATGTTTGGTGTGACGGTAGCAGCGCTCAGGCGCTTCAATGAGTTGCCTTCGGACCGTTTGTTATTGGGTCAGGTTCTTCGTATCCCTCTGGGAAAAACAGCAAAAGTTCGTTCTGTTAAGTCAGCTAAGACAGCCAGGAAAATGGTTGGCAGTGCCAACTCAGGGAAACGTAATCATTATGTCGTCAGGCCAGGAGATAGCTTGTCTGTGATTGCATCGGCTCATGGTCTGAGTGTCCGTGAAGTCAGGGAGCTTAACCGACTTCGGGGGAATTTTATCCGTCCTGGTCAGCGTCTTACTCTGTTTCAGAGCTCATCTTCTTCTGGCTCCAGGGCTGTTACAGATGAGTTGTCCGGAAGCAGGATTTATAAAGTCCGTCGAGGTGATACTCTGAACCGGATTGCGACAAAGTTTGGACTTCATCCCGGAGAGCTGAAAAAAATAAATCATCTGAGATCCAGCCTGATTCTCCCTGGGCAAATCCTGAAGGTCTGAGAGGATTTTGTGGATTTCTGGCGCAGGTTTTTCTGTTAGCGGGAGGCTGTTATGCCGATGACGCTGTATCACTATTACCGATCTTCCTGTTCCTGGCGGGTCAGATGGGGTTTTGCTTTTAAAAAGCAGGAGCTTAATCTGATTCCGCTCAGTCTTCCGGATCATGAGCAGGAAGATGCCAGCTATCTTGCAAAAAACCCATCTGGCTTTGTTCCGTCCCTGGAGATTGGGGCAGAATATTATGGGGAGTCTCTGGCGATTCTTGAGTGGCTGGAAGAAACCGTGCCTGAGCCTTCTTTCTTTCCCCGGAAGCCGGAAGAACGTCTGCTGGTCAGACAGCTGTCGATGACGATTGCATCCGGAATTCAGCCTTTACAGAATCTGGCTGTGCAGCGTTTTGTCGCACGGGAACAGCCGGAGCGTCTGAGCTGGGCCCGTCACTGGATCAGGCGTGGTTTCAGTTCTTATGAAACTCTGATCATGAAGAAGAGCGGCGAGTACAGTTTTCGCGATCAGCTTACTCTCGCAGACCTTTGCCTGATTCCTCAGGTGTATAATGCCAGGCGTTTTGGCGTGGAAATGGAAGAGTTTCCAAAAATCTCTAAAATATTCGATAATTGTATGAAAAGAGCCGACTGCATCAGCACAGCACCGGAACAATATCAGCCATGCGTTTAGGTTGTGCATGAGGCAGTTACGCTCAGAGACTCTGAGCTTTGACCTCCCTGCTGACTAAGCCAGAGTCTGTTGCTGGATAAGATAAAACGGAGAAGGCTCAATGGGGCAGAAATTTTTCATACATTTGCAGAACTGAGTCGAAGTCAATCGCAGTAAGGTTGTTTGTACTGTAACGATATTTGCCAAAGATAAGGTGCTCTTTTGAGTCGCTCAGGCTTCCTGTCCATCTCGGCTTACTGAAAGGGAGCTGCTTTAAGTGATCATGGCTCAGATAGATACATGAACGATAACCGGGGCCTTTATGTATCATGCTGATGATATTGAAAAATTCAGGATCTGTCTCGCAGCTTTCGCAATATTTCCATTTGTGCCTGGGTTCCTGTTTTGCCTCATTTTCCTGAAGACAGCTGTCACAATAGCTGACAACCCTGATCTTATCTGCCAGCAGATATCGGAAACTCAGATGTTTGCGATATGCCGGATTTGTCGCAATGGATAAGAACAGTTTGTTTTTCATCGCAAATAAAGCACGTTTTTTTTCTTTTGTGTCTGCTCTCCTTGCGTAGCTGGTCAGCATCAGAGCATTCATGATTTTATAGTTCAGAATCCTTTCGGTTTTGCTCATGTTTGCATAGCTTTCAAAAGCAGAACCAAAACGGAGGAATTCTTTTTCACGGGATTCAGATGAAAAGCGGGTCAGGATGAGATCTCCTGCAATCCGCAGATGGATAGAGCCAGGAGGTAATTTTTTAGCAACTTTTCTGTCTGGCGTCTTACGAGAGACTCGGGCTTCCATATGCTCTCCTCAGTCTGGGGAGAAAAAATCTGAATTTAAACACTCAGTCGCAGAGCAAGGATAGCACAGAGTGGCTGGCTGTCAATCATCCAGAATAGCCTGGAATTTCGTTAAAATTATGAGTTATCGCAAGATCGGACAAAGCGGAATCTGCTTCCAAAAAATGCTTGCCGTGGTCAGGCTGAGCTTTGTTTCATCTGCTGTCTGTCAGTCCCCGAACAGGGGTGACTCTTGTCGCACGGAGTGCCGGATATAAGCCGGCTAAGATGGCAATGACCAGACCTGCAATCGAAACCCCTGTGTAGACGCGCCAGTCGTAGCTGACAGGAAGGGTCGAAAGCAGGTAAATGTCTGGTAATTTTATGAATGGTGTTTGCTCCAGAATACGGGCAAAAACAAAGGCTAAGATCAGACCTGCAAAACCCCCTGCCATCCCTATAAAAAGAGATTGTTTGACAAAAATCATCAGTATTTGTCTGTTGTTTGCTCCAAGGGCCTTCAATAGTGCGATGTCCCGTTGCTTCTGAGTCACAGAGACAAATAATGTCGTCAGAATGTTAAAACTTGCTACGAATGCAACAAGAGCAACAATCAGCCCGATCACCTTTCGTTCATTCTGCATGGCTTCAAAAACATTTTTGTTGAATGCCTGCCATTGCTTGACGGTGACTTCGGGAAACTGTTCGGATATAAGGGATGCAATTTCTGGGCTTTTATCAGGGTTTTTTAGACCAATTTCAATCCCCGTGACAATATTTTTCAGATTAAATAATTGCTGAGCAGCAGGAATACTGAGCAAAGCAAGCTTGTCGTCATAATGTTGTAAGCCGGAATCATAAAGGCCGACCAGGTGGAAACGCCGCAACTCTCCCATAAGATCATCAGGGCCTGAGCCGGGTGAGATCAGCTGAACATCATCGCCAGGTTGTGCCTGCATGACAGAAGCAAGTCCTTTTCCCAGAATAATGGAGGGGACTTCTGGCAGGGGTTTTCCTTCTGCAACGTCGTTGATTTCTGTCTGAAGCTGATCCATTGCGGAGGGAGGAGAGATCATATTATCGAGTTTTTGCACACTCTCGCGTAAGTCCGGAGAAATTCCCCGAACCAGCATAGAATGAATCAGATAGTCTTTTCGTCCCATGGTTTCAAAGTGAACAAAAGGAGCAGAGCCTGTGATATATGTTCCGAAATTTTCTGAAATCCCACGGCGCCAGATGTCAGGGCTTTTTAGTCCCTCCGGAAAACGGTAGATCATAATATGCGCATTTGCACTCAGAAAACGATTTCTGAGCTCATCCTGAAAGCCATTGATCACGGATAAAACGACAATCATAGCTGCGACACCAATGGCAATGCCTGTGACACAGAGGGCAGAAATCCACGAAAAAAAGCGACTGGATTGACTGGCTAAAAGATAACGACAGGCAATAAAAGATGTGAGGTTCATAGCATTGTCCCAGGTGCTTTCCGGTAGCTAAACTAACCGGAGCTCAGTGTATGTTGTGTCAGAGCTTCCGGGATAAAAAAGATAACTGATGCTCCCGGAGCCATCTGGCTGCATCCATCGCAAAATAACTGAAAATGCCATCACAGCCAGCTCTTTTAAAGGCCAGAAGGGTTTCCAGGACCGTCTTTCGCTCGTCCAGCCATCCGGCCCGAAACGCTGCCTTTTGCATGGCATATTCTCCGCTGACCTGGTAAGCAAGGAGTGGAACCTGAAATGTATCACGAACTCTTGCGATCACGTCAAGGTATGGTCCTCCGGGCTTGACCATGACAAGGTCGGCACCTTCCTTCAGGTCGAGTGCTACTTCAGTTAGCGCCTCACGCCCATTGGCGGGGTCCATCTGAAAGGTATCTTTTGGGCTGCCTTTGAGGTTTGCGGCAGAGCCAACAGCATCCCGGAATGGGCCATAATAACAGGAAGCATATTTAGCAGAGTATGCCAGAATTTTTGTTCTGATAAACGCCTGATCATCAAGTCCCTGACGGATCGCAGCAATTCTGCCGTCCATCATATCTGAAGGAGCCACAATATCAGCTCCGGCTCCCGCGTGCGTAAGCGCCTGCTGTTTCAGAAGGGCAAGAGTTTCATCGTTGAGAACATATCCTTTCTCATCAATCACCCCATCAAGTCCATGACTGGTATATGGATCAAGAGCAACATCTGTAATCACTCCCAGTTCCGGATACCTGGATTTGACAGCCTGTAC
Source organism: Deltaproteobacteria bacterium (assembly GCA_020635195.1). Taxonomy (GTDB): domain Bacteria; phylum Bdellovibrionota_B; class Oligoflexia; order Oligoflexales; family Bog-1112; genus JACKAG01. Next base: position 130,488 of record JACKAG010000001.1, read on the forward strand.
TGCTCTTGGAACCAGTCCGTAGGGGTTATAACTTTCCACAGCATCGGCTGATTTCAGATCCTGGCTTATGACAGGAAAAAGAGCGATTGCAGGGATTCCTGATTCCAGACATGCTTCCGCTGTTTTCAGCAGTGCTGTCATACCCAGCCTCTGGACACCTGGCATTGAAGGGATGTCTTCGGTCCCTTGCTCCTGATCCAGGACAAAGACAGGAAGGATCAGATCTGAACTTTGTAGAAAAGTTTCCCGTCGCAGAGCCCTGGAAAATTCAGAGTCCCGCATTCTTCGCATTCTCACCGCAGGAAATGAAGCGGAAGCGTAAGTTACCATATCGTTCTCACCTGAATAAGGATAATCATGTCCCCGTCAGACACAGGTATCTCACAAAACCAAGACTTGATCATCTTTCTCATCTTTGGGAGGATAAGAAAGATGAATCGCGGTTATGGAGGAGAGCATTCTAACATGAATTGTCATGATGGTATTCTTTTGTCAGGACACAAGAACTGATGGTCAGGATTCTCGGAGTTGACCCAGGCACCAGAATGCTGGGCTTTGGCCTGATCGCCTGCCATGGAAGAGCATCATTTGCGCTGGGGCAGTATCAGACTGTGGATGCCGGGCTCATCCGTGCAGATGCTTCCGTCTCTGCTCTGACCAGGATTGGATCGATTCATCTGGAGTTTGACAGACTGCTGACAAGACTGAAGCCTGATTATCTTTTTATTGAAAGTGCTTTTTTCGGTCGAAATCCTCAGTCGGCATTACGTCTGGGGGAAGCGAGAGGCTGTCTGATTGCTGCGGCAGCCCGGACAGCCGTACCTCTGACTGAGCTTAGTCCGACTGCGGTCAAAAAAAATATTACCGGAAACGGGCATGCCAGTAAATCTCAGGTTGCTCATTGTGTCCGTTCTCTTCTGAACATTCATTCTGTTCCTGACTTTCCGTTTGATGTGAGTGACGCTCTTGCTATTGCTCTCTGTGGTGCCCTGCATCTGGCGATGCAGTAGCCCGGGACTTCTGTTCAGAAATCCCGGGAGCTCTCTGTATAGCGGCTCTCAAAATAGCCGTAATTTTCAGTAGTCCCGTCTTATTGAGAGCTCCCCGGAAGGAAATAAATACCAGATACTCCTGATTCAAGAGAACGTCTGACCAGCTCTGTGGTGTTTCCTGAAGATGTAATGGTGAAATGTCTTGTAACGGATCTCAGGTCAGTCGTGACGGATTGTCTGTTTTCATATGCTGCCGGTATGCTGATGTACCAGCTCCATGTGCCTTTTGTCAGGATGATTTGTGCGTTGTCATAATATTGCGGCTTAATTTTCTGAAAAGGCCCTGTACTGTCAGATTTTTTGATAAATAGAAAAGGATTATTTTTATAGATTTTTTCTGTCTTCCACCGGAAAGACACCGGGTATTTTTTTTCTTTTGTAAAGAATGTACTCTGATGAGGAGGCTGTGTCAGGGTGATCGATGTTTCGGACATATGCTCATCATCGTCATCTCTTTTATCAGATGTCCTGACCTGGAACCATACGGGTTCTGATGCATATAAACCATTTGTACTTTCAATCTGAATAAACCAGCTTCCTTTCTTAAGAATGGGAACGAAAAAATTTTTATCATACGCTATGTATTTATAAGTTCCCCGCTCTTTATCAGGTCTCCATAGATAGATGAGGTATTGAGGTTTATCATGATGGAGAATGTTTCTTTCGTCCTGCCAGTAAGCCCAGACCGGAAAAGGGAATGTATCACTGCGGTAATCACCAAGTTTATGAGGTAAAACCAAATGGATAGTTTTTTTTCTATCGATCGTATAGCTGCTGAACTGAGTGACTGCAGTTATATATGATTTGAGGCTTTCTGTAGAAAGAGATTCTTTTTCCGGATAGTACAGAGCAGATATATTCTGCCATGCGTCTTTAATCTTGCGCTCTGCCATATTCATCAGCAGATCTGAAAAATCCTGATTTTTTGAGAAAAAATCACTTTGGAAGTAATATTTCTTATTTTCGATGTCTTTCAGAACGGAGCTGTGTAGTCTGAAAATATTAGCGTCCCTGAAAAATAAATTCATGCGGTTTTCGTATTTTCTTTTGTCAGAGTAGTAGTTTAATAGCAGAGTCGAACCTTCTGTTAACTGTACGATTGCGTCACCAGGAAGATTTTGCTTCGAGTGAATTTTTTCCCAGTAAAAATTCCATGGACGGAGTATAAAAACATGTCCGCTTACAGATTCTGCATAGTAAAAGACATTTTCTGCCTTTAAAAAGGATGGCATCAATATGATTGCACATATTATGATTTTGTAAATCAATAGACCACCGTTTTTCCGGAAAAAAATACCGATATGCTCTGATATCGGATTTGATCTGACATGCTATACTTTCTATGCTTATGGTGACAAACAGGATCATATCATGAAGACTATAAGATCGGTAGGAAACTTTGAAACTTATTAAGTTATCTGTGATTATCGCTTTGATCGTTCTGTCAGCAGAATTAAAAGCTGAATCAGGCGTCAGGTCATGGCATGTTCGATCAGGAATGTTTAATTATAATCATGCTGGTATTGTCAGTCAGTCAGGAAGTGGTTCAGCTGCGATTCAGCTGGAATGGTCTTATTATAATACACTTTATGATGCAACAATTCTTTCATATAAACGAATTGTGAACGATTCAGACCGAACTCTTTATCAGGCATTTTCTGCAGGAGTGCGTTATTTTCCTTTAAATGCAGCGTACTCTACGTTATACCAGACGCAGGAAGAGACAATCAGTTATGATGTCAGTCATACTTTTTATACAGATATATCTGTCACTTTTGGTCGCTATCTGATCTCTGTGTTTGGTAATCCTCCGATTTATGATCTGTCATCTGATTTTATCGGAGCGTCATTTGCAGCAGGGTGGTCTTATCAGCTGACGATGTCTGTCGCATTCGATGTACAGGTGGCATTCGGATATGCGATTGGATTTAACAGTCCGGTCGCATTTAGTGCCTCAGATAATACTATCTTAATGGGAATTACATTGATTTATGGAAATCAAAAATTTGGATCGGTCTGACCATAGCAGAGTCGGTCTGATTCTAACAATCAGACAAAAATCAAAATTATTATGTTTATTATTGTTTCATATTTCCTGTGCTAACCTTAGTATTATATCTAACCCATCTGATGCGGATGTTCTGATTCAGAATGCAGAGGGTGGTACGGGAAAAAAACTTGGAAAAACTCCATATAATATTGGAATGAGTGAACTGGAAAGCTATGTCCGGGATGGTCCGGCTTTTGTGAGTATCTCAAAAGATGGGTTTAATAAAAAAGACTATATTATTCCTTATTTTAATTTTGCAGATCTGAGTATATCAGCAAATCTTGATAAATCTGATGCAGATGGGAGTGGACAGTGGGTTCTTATTAATCGTTTGGTCAGGATTATTTTAATGGCATACCAGTCTGTCTATCAGCAGGAGACAGATACAGCAAAAAAATTGATCGAAGGACTGGACCAGAAATATCCAGGATTTGCTGCGCCCTGGATTATCCGGGCACTGAGTGCTCTTCAGGAAGGAAAACGAGATGAAGCAAGGGGATTTCTGAAAAGAGCTCAGGTTGCAGATCCTGATGACAGTAATATTCTTGCACTGATGAATAGTCTGAAAGAATAATTTATATAAAGTGTTTATGATAGTTTTCTGGTCTTGAACGTTATAAAAACAGGATCTGATCATATGAGTCTGAAAACAGTCTTTGGTCTTTTAGCATCACTGATTCTGTTTAGTTACTCGACGTTTACATCTGTTGCCGATCCGACGGTTCTCCTTGACTGGAGATCGTTTCTGATTGTTATTGGTGGAACAATTTGTGCGGGTCTTGTCTGCTTTCCTCTTGAAGAAATCATGCCTATGATTAAGATTTTTACGAAAAGGTTGATTCATAAAAATGATCAGAATTATGGGCTGATTATACAGGAGCTGGTTCGTCTGTCGAAAGCAAAGCAAAAAGGTGAAAAATCTTTTGAAGAGGCAATAAGTACCGTAGCTCATCCTTTTTTGAAAGATGGTGCAGAATTGCTTTTCTGGTCCGAATCAGACATTTCTGATGAAGAATTACGCGATATTCTGGAAACGAGTCTTGTGACCCATTATGAAGAATATATGGGGAAAGCTGAAATTTTTCAGACTCTTGCTAAATTTCCACCAGCTTTTGGAATGATGGGAACGACTCTTGGTATGATTGCTCTGTTACAAACTCTCGGAGGCAGTAAAGGAGTTGATCAGATTGGTCCGGGGATGGCTGTTGCTCTGATCACAACTTTAATCGGAATTGCCTGTGCGAACCTGGTCTTTATTCCTATTGCAGAAAATCTTATTTCAAAAACAAAAGAAGATGCTCTGGTACGAAAGATGATCATAGAAGGTCTTATGTTGATTCAGGGCCAGAAACCAACACGATATCTTGAACAGAAGCTTAAATATTTTCTGCTCCCATCTGTGCGGGATAAACTATCTATATCATAAATACTATAAATGTGAATCAGAGATGTGGGAAAAAAATTAGTTTTAAATAAAAATAAGAATAATGAAGATGGATGGCTCACATCTTATGCGGATCTTATGAGCCTTCTGAGCTGTTTTTTCCTTCTTTTGTATAATGTTGGAGAATCTGATCCGGTAAGACAACGAAAGATAGAAGAAGGAATTGTCGCTAAATTTTCTCCAAAAAAAGCTATTGAAAATAAAGAGGTCAGTCAGGATAAGGATGAAATACACAGAGCATTTTATATACTGATGTCAATCGTTAATATGGAAAAAGAGTCTTATTCGGTCGCTCAGAAAATCAATAAAATTTATCATAAAGAAAAAACTCTGGATGCGATAAAAAAACATTTAACTGAAAAAAATGCTGATTCTTTAAAAAAAATCGGCGAAAAAGTTGGGAAATCAGATGTTCCTGACTCAGATATAATTGAATTTGTTCTCAATCAGGATAGTCGGACAAGATCAGATGGTTCTTTGACAGAAGATGAGAAACAACAGGTCCAATCTGTCACGGATATCCTAAAATATCATAAAGATCTGATTCGGGTCGAAGTGGTTCGTTACAGGCCGCCAGGAGATTATAAAACATCCGACCCTGAGTATGAAACATCCAATCGATTCAGGCAATTACAGATTGCAAACACTATGAGCGAAATGGGTATTCCGGATAGATTAATCAAAATTTCAGATGAAATTTCATCTTCTGAAAATCTTGCGGTTCGCAGATCACGAAACATAAAAGGCATACAGAGGGTGGGGATCAGAGTGTTATTACAAAACTGATCCATAGTGAGGATCTCTTGTTTAAAAAGATAAGATTCAGAACATTGATCAGCCTGATTACTCTTTCCGGAGTAACTATTACAGCGATTGGAATTAATTTTGTCAGTTTTGGAACACTTTATCAGGAAAAATTAAAAGATACCTGGGCTATTATGTTTCTTGAAATGGAAAGAAAATCAACTTTTTTAAGAAATCAGATCAGAGGAAAATCTTTTTATCATCAGAAAAAAATGAACTCAGAAGATTTCAGAAAATACCTTGATAAGGACTATCTGAAAGAAAATAATATCCGATTACTTATTGAGCAGTTGAAAGTAAAAAATCGGATTCAGAATAAAATTATTTCTAATCCGATGCTTATTTCTGAAAATCATCTTTTGTTTAAAAATCTTCATAAGATCACAGCGACATCATCCGTCTTTTATATGATCAACAATGATGTTCTTATGGGTAGTCTCGCACAAATCCCAAAAGGAGAAAAAAAATATTTTATTTTTAGTCGTATCGATCTTAATCAATGGATTCAGAATCTCAGTGCAGATAAGTCACAATCTCTGGTTTATCTCATGAATGATCATGCAGATCTGCTTTACACCAACAAAATCTGGTTGTCGCCAGATGAAGCACGGTCAAGACCAACAGTTCAGAAATTTGTATCCTCGCCATTGGGTCAGTCGCTTAGTGGGTATAAAGGGTCAGATGATATTTTTTTCTATGGTTTTTATTATCAGATTCCTGATACGAATTTAGCTATTTTTAGTGAACTGGATTTTCAGACAGCAATAACACCAGTCAAAAAAGTTGTTTTTCGATCAATAGCAATATGTATTGCCATGATAGCATTGATCATACTTGTGATTCAGATTCCTCTCAACCGGGCGATCGCTCCTCTGAAGCGTCTGACTCGACTGACAGACGAGGTGTCCAGAGGAATTTTTAATGTCTCTTTTATTTCTTCCGGAGTCTGGGAATTTCGTTATCTGGGTGAGTCTTTTTTGAATATGTGCAGAAGTCTTGATCTCAAAGATCAGGCGATTAAAAAATATATTGCTGAGATAGAAGATAAAGTCCGGATGGAAAGAGAGCTGGAGATTGCGAGGCAGGTTCAGAATAATCTGCTGATAAAGATGGATATTCCTGATATATCAGGCCTTGATCTGGCGACTCATTACACACCTGCTTCAGAAGTTGCAGGAGACTGGTATGGATCTTTTTATGATGAAAAGGAAGGCTGTAGCATTATTGCGATTGCAGATGTTTCTGGTCATGGAGCAGGATCGAGTATGTTTACAGCGATTATAGCATCTGCGTTTGATAAGTTTTTTGAGAGTGAAGATAAATACGCACGATTACCGGATATGCTGAGGGATTTAAACAGCAGAATTTACCGTCTTGGTAAATCTGATCTGCATGCGACGATGATTGTCGTATATGCAAAAGATCATCATATAACATGGTATAATGCTGGGCATAATTTTCCTTTGCTGTTATCCTCAGAGCCTTCCGGCGTCCGCTCTTTGCCGTTGCCATCGGTTCCTTTGGGGATTGAGAAGGATTTTAAAGTTTGCTCCCGCTCTTTTCCACTTGAAGCCGGACAGTCTCTTTTTCTGTATACGGATGGTCTTATTGAAAATAAAAACAGAAAAGGAAAAATGTTTGGGAAAACAAGAATGCTTCGTTTTTTTAAATCCATTCAATCCGATGATACGGCTCAATCTGTACTGATGAAGCTCAGAAAAACACAGGAGGCTTTTTCGGGTTCCGTACCTCCTGATGATGACACCTGCCTGCTTTTTCTTAAGAGAATCGGATAATTCATCTTCTGCCAGGACAAAAAATTTGCAACAGTCTCTATTTTAAAGGTTCTGTTCTGTTCTTCCGATGAACAGAATACTCAGAATTGTTCTGTAAGATGCAGGAAGCCTGACAGGTTTTGATGTATGACACAATTTCGGCTGTTATTTCTTGTCGTGTGTAGTCTTATCGTCATGTCATTGCCGCTTTTTGGGCAGCAGGCGACGACAAAAGCTGAAAATCAAAAAGAGCTTAGTCCTTCTCTGGACCTGAAGATTTCTCAGGTTTTGCAGGGGAGAGTCAGGAACTTTATTGGCCGCTTTGTCCCGGAAAATCATTTTCAGGTGATTGTCCGGGCACAGGCAGACCGGAAGAAGTTCTCAGATCTTCCGTATGTTCCGGGGGTTTCAGAAGGTGGCCTTCTTTCTGATAAGTCCATAAGAGAGCTGATCTTTTTATCCTCTTCTGTTGATATTACAATCTGGTTTGTCAGGGAGGTTAGCTCCACTGTCGCTGAGCAGATTGTTTCTCTTCTGAATACTGAAGCAGAGCTTAATGCAGAAAGAGGGGATCGGATTAGCACAAAAGTTCTGAATATATCACGGGATGACCTGGAGACAGGTGCCGGGCGCCTGATGAAGAAGATCGAATCTGTTCAGGAGGATTTGATAAAAGTAAAAGAAGAGAGAGATGAGGTGAAGAGAAACTTATCCTTCATCCAGATGAACCTTGATAAAGCTCTAAAAGAAAAAGCTCTTGATCAGGAAGCTATACGAAACAGAGATCGGGAATATACAAAAGTAAAACAGCAGTTTGATGAGCTTCAGAAAAATGAGGCTCAGCTTCAGAGCGAATATTCAAAACTGAAAGATCAACTGGAACAAAGCGCCATCCATAAACTGTTTTCTGTTTTTGGAAATTCTTTGTTTCTGGCAATTGCGGCTTTGATCAGTGCTCTCATTTTTGTCTTTGGGATGACCCGAGCGTTTTCTTCTCTGGGACAGGGAATTAAAAAATTATCTGAAGGTCTTTCTGGGTCGATATCTTCTCTGGCACATGGTTTGTCGTCGTATGAAGGTGGATCTGAGGGCCTTTCTCAGGACGAGTCTGAGCTTTATCCGAAAAAATCAAATTCTGTCGATGTGACAGAAACGGTTCCTGGAATTGAAGAGCTGAAAGTTTATCAAAGTGGTCTGAGAGAGGAAATTAATAAACTATGGAAGGATGAATTTGAAAGTGATGTCATCATTTATATTGATACGCTGATCCGGAAATACCAGAAACCATCACATGCAATGATTGTATTTGAAATTATAGGTCAGGAGAAATCAAAAAAAGTTTTTCAGAGATTAAGTAAAGATGCAAGGGAGGCAGTTAGTAAATTTATCCGAAATGCTCATTACGAAAAGCCAAAATCATCTATGATCATTGAAGTCGGTGAAAATCTGAAAACGATATTATTTGCAGAATATATATCAAAGAGTGAAACGAATCTCGATCAGGATATCGTTGAATTGTTGGTTAAAGTTGATTTTGATTTTATCGTACAGGCTGTTGTTGATATGGATCATAATCTTATTGCAAGATTTCTTTTGTATATGGAAGCTGAAAGGATCTCTGATATTCTTAAAATTCTTCATAAGCGTAATCCTGAGAGATTCAGTCTTGTTTCAGAAAAACTTGGAGAACTTCCTGACGCTCAGTCTGAAGCAGATCTTGATTCGATGATCAAAAAATATCTGGATGATAGCATGCAGGTCTTGCAGAGTGATCGCCACCAGCCCTACTATTATTTTTATCGAGAGCTGATCGAAAAATCAGGCGATGAAATTTCCGAGAATATTATGTCAGAGCTGGCAAGAAAAAATGAAGGTCTTGCCCAGTTTCTGAGATCTTCTGTGATCACCTTTAATAGTATTTTTTCGCTGTCTGAATCACAGATTTCTGGCCTTATTGGCAAGCTGACAAATCATGAAATCGGGGTGATCCTTTCTTGTATCGGAGATGAGGGATTCAGAAAAAAACTTCTTGAGTCTTTTGGCGAGCGGCGGCAGCAGATGATTCTGGATGAGCTGGATGTTGTTTCCGGAAGACCGCAGGAACAGGTGGATAGCCAGTTTAAGAATCTGAAAGGAAGGATCACCAGAAATCTGAGAAATTCTGGTCTGATTACAGATTCTGGCTAACTGGATTCGCTCGGATCTAAAGCAGGATCTTGATTCTCCGGAAAAATGAGATTCTTTTTCAGGAAAGGTGTTCTGTTTTTGTCAGACGCTATCTGCATCCAGAGCGCGGATGAGTTGTTGCTCAATTTTTCCTTTATCTTTTGAGGGAACTGGCAGGCGTACCATCAGATGTATAGATCCGGAGTCACTTAAGGATATAAAGACTCTGGGTTCCAGACCAGGAAGATCCAGGCTTTTCCTGGTGGAATATTGTCTGAGGGCTTTTTCTGCATAGTTTTTATAGGGGGAGATTAATTCAGAAGCTTTTTTGAGAAGGGCCTTTTCTGTCTTTCGCCAGTCCGTTTGTCGGGGCAAATTCAGGGTAAATGAATGCAGGACGTATTTGCAATGAGCTGTTTCATTAAATACAGCCGAAGAGAGAAAAAGCGCATTAGGAATAGTGATTTCCCGTCCCGTGTACTGGCTGAAATGAGGTTTATATCCGACTTCCAGAAGCTGGGTCGTCAGAATATTCTGATCGATCACATCTCCTCTGAAACAGCCGACTTCAATACGGTCTCCGATCGTGAAAGGCTTGGTGACGGCCTGTAGAATTCCGCCCAGAAAGCAGAGGATGAGTTCTTTCATGGCAACAATAATTGCCACAGCAAAAGCAACAATAGACAGAGCCAGAGCTTTCAGTTCAGCTGCCCAGATCAGGATAAGACCGGCAGCAATCAGGAACATTCTCATATTTCTCAGATAGAATTTCCATCGCTGACGGTCTTCGCTGGTCTGATTGTTCTTTTTCTCAAGTCCTTTTGTGATCAGAACGCTGAGGAAAAAGATCCCTATGATCAGAATCAGAGAGCTCAGAAAATTTCTGAAAATTTCACTTTCACTCATATTGTCTCCGTATGGTCAGACTGTCTTTCTTTCTTAGTTAAACCATCGGTATAATCCGCCGTTTTATTCAGGATTTGTATCTTACGAATCTGAATTGCCAGATTTATACCACCGGGGCTACAATATAAAACGTTTTGTTTGTTTGCAATCAGAGCAAGAGTCAGAACTGAAATTTTTCAGATGAAAAAAGAGGCTGTCCGGAGTCATGTCTAAACCGCTGCTTTTAATAGGTATTTTGTGTATCCTTGCATCGCTTGGCTGGCCATTGATCCGGAGGGTAGGTCTGGGTTGGCTGCCAGGGGATATTCATATTAAAGGCAGTGGATACGAATTTCATTTTCCTTTTGTGACATGTTTGCTTGTGAGTCTGCTTTTGTCCGTACTCGCCTGGCTCTGGCGGAATTTTTTTGGCTGAGCTTTTGTGTGTGCATAGACCTTTTAGTTTTCCGAAAAAATACAACTAAAAGAAGATTCTTCACCCTTCATGGAAAGGTTGATTACTTTCGGGATTTTTCCACGATCAAGGCAACTATTCTTTGTCTGTTCCAGAATTTCATCTGGCAGGGTAAAACCAAAATTGGTCCCCTTGCGAGGATAACCTGCTTCTGCGCAAAATAAGAAACCACTTCCTATGGCAGATAAAAACTCGTCAATCGAGTGTATGTCGTGCAGATATAAAACCATCTCTTTGCCTAATGCCGGAAGCCCGTATCGCTTGACATAAGATTTCCCGCTGAAAAAATAAAAATCAAAAGGAATACTTTTCATAACATCATAAGGAATTTTAGATGAATACCCCTCAATCTTAAAAATTATTTTGATGACATGATCCGGATGGATGCTCTCTGCACGAAGCTGTATGATTTCTTTGTGCTTGTTGTATTCACGCTTTATAAGATTAAAAGGAATCGAAGCGAAGCTGGAACAACCATGAACAGAGCAAAAAACATCATAAGCGTGTTGAATTTTGTCTAACTCCGCGGGAAAATTCTGATTCAGTTTGTCCGGGTGAAATCTAATACGAAGCGCTTGATACTCTTCCTCCAGATAATTGAGATCATAAGGCTTTCCCTTGAAAAACATGTTTTCAAACTCGCCAGATAACACATCTTCTGGTGAGACATTGCTGACATCTCCATATTTTTCGTAAGAATTATCAGATGCAGCGTATAAAATCCCTGAAGCGAAGCTAAGAACACAGAGTGCATACGAGATTAAACGGATTCGATCTTTCATGGGATAAACCTGCTCCTGTTTTATGATGGGGTTGAGAAAGGCCAGAAGATTGGCCGCAGCGACATTGCTGCGGAGAATTATACACATGGAGCCAATGGTGCAAAGCGTATCTTATAAGCTTTTGTTTTATATGAACGTATGGATTATCTTTTCAGAATTCTGGGTGTAGACCTGCGAGCGGGAATTTCTTTGTCTTTTTGCTTTCGCAGTAAGGTTACTCTGCCGATCAGGTTTTCCGATCTTAGTCTGAACTGCTGCATCATGTGCATAAACAGCGGGAAGCAGACAAGAGGATTTTAGCGAAGATTTGATGTGTTCTGATGACTTCTGGCGAGGGATGGAATTTCGCTGAGGAGGTTGTCTAATTGTGGCAGATGATTCTTGTCTGGAAAATACCATTTTTTATAATAAAAATAATTGCGTAAAATAAGCTTAACATAGCCTCTTGTTTCGTTGTAGGGAATCATTTCAATGAAATAAAAGGGGTCCGACCATGAAATTTTTTTTCTCCACCGTCCGACAACCGTCGGTCCGGCATTATAAGCTGCCAGTGCCAGAGCAACACTTTCATAGCGATTGAGAAGGTGTTTTAAATAATGAGTGCCAAGCAGGATGTTTGTCTCGCTGTCATAAAGTCCATGTCTGTGCCTGACTTTTTTCAGAACCTGTTTCTTTTTTGCTGCTGATACGTAAGAAGAATGGATATTACGGGCTTCTCTTTTTGCGGTTGTTTTCATAAGCTGCATCAGACCTCTGGCACCGGCAACTGAGTTTGCGTATGGATTGAAGACGCTTTCCTGGCGGATAACAGAGAAAACAAATGCAGCATCAATATTTGCTTTTTTACTGTATTTCAGAACATGTTGCTCATACTTTCTTGGAAATAAAACACGCTCAACTCCATAACCAAGATTTTTCCGAAAGCTCCTGGGAAGAGCTCCAAATAACTGGACAGATTTAAGCCAGCGATCACTGCGATGAAAAAGCATAGCTAAAGTCAGCATCTGAGCAGGAATATTCTCATTTTCTGGCAATCCAGAGGCTTCACAATACGCCTCATCTTTTAGCCCCGCACTGAGAAGAAGCCCGGCTCTCTGGACCTGGCTGCGAAGATGCTCCGGAAAAGAGTAGAGCAGTGTCGACTTATCAAATGTTTTCGGAAAAAATGGATTTAATGCAAAAGATTTTCCTGTCATTTTCTCTAGCATAAAATGACCCACGGCCCCATAGTAACTGGAAAAGTAGTCTCTTGCGACCATACGCCAGTATTCCAGTGCTTCGGCGTTTTTGCCCAGTTCCATGGCGGCTCTGCCCGCCCAGAAAAGAGCAAAACCCATTCTGGAAACAAGTCTGTCATCAGCTGAAAGTGTTTGCTGGCTATGAATGAGCTGTGTTGCAAGATTCAGAACTTCAGGCCATTTTTTCATGCCTGCACGGATGATCAGCTGTGAGCGGTTGGCCTCCTGAGCCAGGGGCGTGTCAGGGAAGAGAGTCCGATACTCCTGATACTTATTCAGAGCTGCCTCGAACAATTCCTGATTTTCTGCAACCTGGGCTTGTAAGTACAGGACTTTGCCAAGAAGCTTGTGATCTTTTCTCTCTTTACTTTTCTTTTCCAGGCTGGCAAGAATTTTGTCCGTTTCATCAAATTTATCCCGGTTCCAGAATAAGCGAGCCTGAAGGTAGCGAAGCTGATCTGCCTGAGCATCTCCATATGCTTTCTCAAAACGGGGGATCATGAATTGAAAGAGCTGAAGTCGGCTGGCATATCCTTTTTTGCGAAAGCAGTTTTCCATTTTCTGAAACAGGACATACGCTTCGTCAGAGCTGATATGGTTCTTTTGATTTATGTTCATCAGAGAAGATAATCTTTGTTTTGCCTGATCGCACTTTCGGCGCTTTATCAGAGAACGAACCTGATGAAATCCATTTTTGTTGTTTATTCCGGAGCTGTCTGGTTCTTCTGAAATCCAGTGATAAGGTGCCAGGATATCATCAAAACGATCCGGGAAATCAGCAAGAATTGCGGCGTAATGTTTTCTTTTAGAAGGTTCAATCATTGACAAAAAGATTTTCAGGACATCTTCTGCGCTTTCCTGTCTGTCAGATCTGGAAAAATCCTCTAACCATATTTTAGTAAGCTGAATCTGATGATTAACAGCCTGTCGGTTTGTCAGTCTGTTTCGGAGCAATCGGAAACGAGGGCAGCTTCTGGCGGCCTCCTGACGACTTAACTGCTTAAAAAATGATTTGATATCGCTTTCTTTTGATCCGTTTCCCCTGAATCGGATTTCGTAAAGATATGGCAAAAGAAAACGAATTTCATTTGTTTTATTATGTTCTGCAATCTGGATCAGGCGGGAAACTTCTGTCTTCAGGGCAGAACCTTTTAAGCGGGATGGTTTGTCTCCATACTGATCCTGTAAAAGAGCAATACTGTCTTCCATATGTTTACCATATCCGTTAAGAAGCCATTGCTCAGCATCTTCTTTGATATCAGGGAAAACACTACTGAATAATCCAAAATGTTCATCCTGACCTATAGAAACCGAATGATTTTCAGGTAAAATATAATCTTCGGGTAAAATACTTGCCAGAAGATCATACGCTCTTATCATTAAAATCAGAGTACACGCAGATCTCATAAACCAACTGGCTATTTTTTTTCGTCCCCATCGGTGTATCATCTATATCATTTCCGGAAAGACTTTCTTTTTTTCTTATCACAATTCATGTTCATATCAGCGTTTCAAAAACGTCTTTCGGGTATCATGGCATGGTCATCTTCTGAGGAAATAATCCGGATATGAAGACGCTCGCTTTCAGGGACTAATTCATGCAGCAGTGGCTCGATCCGGTTGAGCAAGATATGTGCACAGTCTTTCCATTTGCATGCTTTTACAGAAGATCTGAGATCCTCGACGGGATATCTTAATAATCTGCCAAGTCCGCTTACAGGAGCCATTTCTTTATGTGTATAATCGACAATACCACTAATGTGAGTAATAAGATCACGGATCAGATCAAGGTCAGCGGAGACTTCCCGAAGGTATGCCAGATAAACATCAGAATCAGCTTCCCAGCATTTGACAGCAATCGCCTGTAATCTGGCCAACAGGCTCTGAGAAAGATCCCGGATCGCTTCGGCTGTCTGAATAGATATTTCTCTTGGAGAATCCAGCACAACCTCAAATAATGAGGAGTCATCCAGTAAAATAGATGGCCATTTTGTCTGCTCAATAGACAAAACGTCCTGCCCATCGATGGTCGCAGATGTCATCACAGTATTTTGACGAATAAACGTATGCTCGACCCATTCCATAGCTTCATTGAGATTCGTCAGAGGTACAGGAACCGGGACAGTCTTTGTGTCTAACCTGAAGTGTTTCAGCATAAACTGACCTTTCTAGCCAACAGATCTCTCCGATCCTTTATCCAGAGCTCGTCTTGCCTGTTTTATCAGTGACTGCGCTCTGACATCCATAGGATTGATTGAAACCACCTCTTTCAGACAGTAGATGACCTCATCAAATTTTTTCAGTTTGTATAAAATTCCAGCAAGAGTATAGATCATATGATGGTCATGGGGATGTCTTTTCAGATATTGCCTCAAAGGTTCTTCCGTGTCTTCATAGAGTTCCCGCTCATGCGCAATTCTGACCAGAGTGTAAATAGCAGATGTATTCTCTGGGTTGATCTCAAGTGATTTTATGACCCATTTATGAGCTTCATTGAGCTCATCGAGTCCGTGGAATGAAAGCCCTAATCCAAGGTTAGCCATATCATTCTCAGGATCAAGGCTGATCGCTTTTTGAAAATGAATGACTCCAATATCGTAATTAGCCTTGGTCAGACTAACCGTTCCAAGACCAATATGAGCTTTAGCGGAATAAGGGTCAAGGTCAATTGCCTGAAGGTATGCGTTCTTTCCGGACTCATTGTCACCGAGCCGGGTAAAACAATCTCCGATCAGGCGATAAAGATTAGACTTATGGTGAGAAGGAAGCTCTCTGACATGGAAAATGGATTCGATCAGATCGATCGCATCAGTATACTGGCCAGAATTCACTTTGTTTTCGACTTCAGTGATCTGATCATCTGTTGCAGATATATTAATTTTTTCTGGTTTTTTTGTCACATGATTTAATATATATACCATACTTTTTCTGGCTTTTTCTTCAGAAAAGATATGATCAGTTTTTGCACAGTTTTTTAATACGATGTTATGTATAAGTGATTTGCTATATACGCTTTTGCGAATGGCCCGGATCAGGCTGTTGACAGATCCCGGGCAATAATCCAGGCGATGTTTGCCGGTAATTTCTTCTGTCAGAGGGGTTCTGGCACAGATGATGGGCAATCTGTGAGTCATTGCGACAAGATAACGGTAGGGATCTCCATCAATACGGTCCCTGTTACAGTAGGCTCCGGCGTAGAGAACGGAAGCTGCCTGTAACAGTGTTGTATAACTTTCCCGGTTCTGAACGGGATAAATGATGTTCGCATCCAGGCCAAGCTTGACAGATCGCTCACGAACTTCCGTTGCAAATGATCCAATGCCATAAATCGCAATTTTCAGTCGCCAGGCAAGGCTTTTGTCCATCTGGTGAAGTCTGGCTACAGCGTGAAAAAGGTCAGGGATTCCTTCTTCCCATTCCACCTGTCCATTATGCAGGATCAGAATCGTCTCTTCGTGCAGCCCTAGTCTGGTAAGAGCTTCTTTCCGAAAAGAATCTCCGGTCGGGGCATACTGCCGAACCCATGGCGATAATCTCAGAATTTTATCTGCGGCGATACCTTCCAGGATCAGGCTCTGTTTTGCTGCTTCTGTTTGTGTCAGAAAAAAATCAGCCGCCCCGGAAATTTCCTGACGGATGGTTCGCATTCTCTGAACATCTTCAGCCGGAAATGGAAGTAGATTGTCAACCAGAATACCAAGCCTGAATCGATACTTCCATCTGGCTTTCATGACCTGATAGGCATAAAGGCCGATACGTTCTTTGATAATGACAAAGTCAAAGCCAGCAAGGCTGCTCTCCAGCCCCGGAAGAAAACTGGGATTTTCGTCATAGTCCGGGAGCGGAATGCACTTCAGATCGTTGAAAAAGCTGTTGTCAGCCAGATAACTGACAACAGAGGAGGCAGCAATGACAGACAGTTCACAGTGATCATGGAATAATATCAGCTGATCAATTTCTTCGACGGAGGGTAAGGTTCCGTAAACCATTGCGACCCGAAGCTGAGATCCCATGTTGTCCTGCATGTCCGTCTCCCGATCAGCTTTGCTCAGTACACTGAGTTGATATTATATTGCAACAGAATCAGACAGCCTGGCAAAACTGACCCGAATGCTCTCTGTCAGCCCTGAACTTGCGGATTCTGGTTTTTTCTCTGTGAATGAGGATCAGCTGTTTACTGGTTTTCAGTGACTCGTCCCTGATCAACCGGGCCAGTGTTGCATCCTGATCTGCAATTTTTTGGCTTATCCCAGGCCATGTTTTTGAAGAAACTCGACAGGACTCAGTTTCAGCCCGCATCAGTGCTACTCTGAAGTTGTGGAATGCAGCCTTTCGCCATGTAAGCACCCGTAAAGCATGATCCGGATCTCCGGATTGCAGAGAATGAATAGCCTCATCTCCACGAGCCAGATATGCCGTGATTGCTGCATGCAGCTGAGATTCAATTGCTCCCATCGGGAAACCCTGCTTTTGGTCTCTTGTGCTTTCGCTTTATCATTATTCTAGGAAACAGACGGACCCCTGTCAAAGGGGGGGGCTTTCAGGACCTGTATTTTATTCTATGTTTTCAGTATATTAAATAAGGATGAGCTTCATGCGGCTTCTGCAGCCAGGTAATTTCAGCCTGATTATGGAGGGGCAGAGCCCAGGGTTGGATTAAAGAAAGCTGATGTGAGGTCCGGGGACTAAGGCTCCTGAAATGCTGATTTCGACAGCTCCTTTGGTCTGACGCTGTGCCATAGTATCAAGAATGATGCCAAACTGCTCCTGAAGTGGGGGGCCCAGTTTCACGGGGACCTGAAAGTCCAGATCGGATTTTGCAAGCTGAGGCTTTTGAATGATTTTCCCACCAATACCGACACTCAGGTCCTGAGAAACGAATCCGGAGCTCTGATCGACAGAGAGGACGCCCTTATTCAGCTTAGCCATAATGATAGCTTTGCTGAACATCTGGTCGGGAATTGGCAGATTACTATTGCGACTTCGGATGATCAGGTTCGTTAAACGGACTTCGGCACTCCCTGAGGAGTTGTTCAGGTCTGCACTGTTAATGCTTAGATTGATATTGGCATTCATCCTGCCGTCAAGATCGATACTTTCCAGCAATGGCTGAAGAAGAGGATTGGCTTCCGGAGATTCGGACTGTTGCTTGAGTAAAAAATCGACAATATCACCAAATAAAAACTCCCGGGCATCCAGGACGACGGAACTGGGCCATAGTGGAGACTGTCCTTTTATAAGATCGGTAAGGCTGAATCCGATGTTCAGATCAAAGGTCCCTTGTTGTTCATCTTCCAGCTCGATATGGAATCTGGCTTCGCCTACAAAAAAACTCAGAAAGCTCAGATTCACATCTGCCTGACGCAGCCGGATTTTGTTGCCTGAGCTTGTCCCTATCTGCACAGAGGAGCCTTTGATTCCCATCAGAAATCCGGGCCTGATCTTATGGATGGAGATATTTAGCCCGCTCGCTTCTGAAGCGTTTAATACGATGGTTTCCTTCAGTATTTCATAGGGAAAGGTGAGATAGAAAAAAAAGAGAAAACTGCTAAGCCCCAGAGAGATATAGAGAGTGATTTTCCATATGCGTTTCATATAACCGCCATATTGCTATTGGAGAGCTTTATAACCGCGAATCAATATATCGACATCAAAATAAAGTTTGTTTCCATAAATTCCTGTAATTTTCATATTCTGAATGCGAAGATAATGGTTCGATTTTTCAATGCTGATCAGAAAATCAAGGAGCTTTGGAATAGAAACCCTGGAGATTTTCAGGTCTACCTGGACTTCCCTGATCCTGGAAGCGAGGGGGTTGTTTGCATCCATTTCCGGTTGTCGGTCAGAGAGGCTTTTCAGAGGCACATTTTCCTGACGAGACAGACGTTCAAAGAACGGTTTAAAGTGAAGGGAGCGGGTTTTGCCTTTTACTTTTTCAATGAGCTGATCAAAACGGGCAGACTCCATAGCAACTTCTGTTTTGAGTACTTTTAGTTCGTTGAGGGCGTTAAATGTATCATTGAGCTCATTTTGTAAACTGGACACCTGCATGTAGTAGATAAAAATAGCCAGCGTGACAAATCCACTGATCAGGCTTACGATTCCCGCAAGAACAGCGTTTCTGTGAGAGGGGTTCAGCTTGTAAAAGCTGTCCATAACGAAATCAAGGCGTTCATTATTAACACCAAAAATCCGTTCTCCGATGACCCTAGAGTACCCTTCAAAACGCCCTTTGATTTCAGAGAATAAACTCATTTTTCTGACCTGTTAACAAATTCTTTCATTCAGAAGCTGCCTTCTTCATAGCAGAAGGCATATATTCTGCCTCCACGACCGCAACAATAATGTCGCTTCCGGGTTTTGCCTCCGAGGATTTTTCAGTAATATCCTGTAAAACAGGGACATCTCTTAGTGATTGTTCAAATTTTGCAATCGTATCATAGGAGTCTGCTTCAACCCGGAGCCTGATCTTTCCAGTGCCATCCTGCTTTGTTTCATAGCGATATTCAACAACATTTACTTCAACATCTTTAGGCAGGTGCTCACTGATGCCTTCCAGAGCAACGAGAGAACCGCTATCAGAGTTTAATTCAAGAAAGCTGTCTACCGCTGTCCGGAATTTGTCAATACGGTCTTTGAGTTCTGTTTCGCCATCTCTTCGGATAATCCGGAAGTCATAGCGGTCAGAGCGGAACTTCTTTTTTAGCTCAGGAATCGCTGCAAATAATTCTTTTTTATAGAGATTTTGCAGGTCAGCGATCTGTCTTTTGTAAGAAAAATATTTTGCAGTATAGCTAAAAGATAACAAGATCAGAGCGAATGCAATGACCCTAAAAATCGTTCCTCCTGCACGGAACACAGACTCATAATCTGTCACATAAGCAAAGTCCCCCTTTCTCAGATTAATCTGAGAATGCCGTTTGATTGCTCGCACAGCTCTGAGCCCGATGGCAATGCTCTGGGACATTGAGGACATCTGAGAGCTTAATTCCGGATTAATCTTCAGGTCGGATTTTTCAAGCCGGTTTGGAGATGTCCTGACCTCCAGGATATTTGATAAATGCTGATCAAAATGTCTGATAACACTGGTTCCTCCTGAGAGGTAGATCTTCTCAATTGGAGATTTTTCCCAGGTTTTAAATGCATAAAGTGTTCGGCCTAATTCTTTGACGATCGTGTTGGATGCTATGGTGATCCGGTCAGCGACTGTCCTGTCCGCAGGGTCCATATCCAGACCCTGATCCTGATCTGTGAGAACTCTGCTGACCCGGTGTTTGATCCTCTGCGCCTCATTGAAACCAACTTCGAGATCTCTTGCCAGAAACTCTGTAATGTAACGCCCACCAAGATTGATCGAGCGGAACATTCTCAGAACTCCGTCCTGGACAAGACATACGGAGGTTTTTTCATGCCCGACATCTACAAGACCGTAGCATTTGCCTTCTTCCATTTCCAGGTAGGGGCAGAGATTGTAAAAAGCCAGACTGTCCACATCAACGAGCTTTGGGTCGATATCAATTTTGTGGAGATGATCCAGAAAGCTTCCGAGGAAGTTTTTTCGTGTCATAACCACCAGGGCAACTGTCTTGCCATTGGTCTGACCAAGGATCTGGTGATCAACAATCATATCATCCAGATTAAAGGGAACTGCATCCTCAATTTCCGCATAGACTGCGGCGGCAATTTTATGAGGATCAGAAAAACTAAATGGAAGAATCCGGCTTGAAATATACTGCCCTGGCATGGCTGTTACGATTCTGTCCGCTTTCAGGTCATTTTCATGAAACAGCTGTTCCATGCAGGCAGGGATGACCAGATCCGGGGAGATCTCGTCAATCTGAGGGATAACATTCTCATAAAAATTAGATATTTCGTATGAGCTGTACCGGTTGATGATTTCGACAGCCTTGATGGAAAAACTTCCGATATCCAGGCCGATAATCTTTTGCATATGGTCTTCCTACAACTCGAAAGAGTTCTGGATAGTAGCCCTGTACTCGTCCCGAACTCTTCTATGGATACAGCTGCGGGTCAGTAAAGCAGAGTCTATATCACTTTCCAATAAAGAACTTGCCATGCCCGTTTGATCTCTCTCAGGCGAACCGACTGATCTGCAACAGCGCTGTTCAGGCGGCGGATCACAGCACTCAATTTCCTTTGCTGGTGTCCTGTGTTTGCTTCAATCTCAAACCTGAAATAATCCGAACGTGTCGTAAACCATGTTTCGGCTTTTTCTGCCTCTCGTTCAGTTTCTTCACTTGTGTATCCAAATAGATCCTTGAGTTTCCCTTTTATTTCCTGAGTATTGTGATTTTCTGCTAAGCTTTTGTTCAGTTTCTCAAGCTCATAGAGTTTTTGCAGAGAGCTTTCTTTACTCTCCGGAGCCAGAGCGTCGGAAAAGAGACATGTCAGTAATTCACGGGGGGCTGTATTGATATTGATAAGCCCCGCCTTGTGATTTTGTCTGGTTTGTGTCTTTCGCAGAGGGTAGATTGTCAGATATGGAGCAAAGACAGCATGCATCTCATCATCCCATCCGTGGATGAGCCTGAGTTCTTCTGTGCTGTCAAATGGCGTTCGCTTGGCCTGGTATGGAGGCACAGCAGATTCATAGGGGGCATCTTTAGAGGCCAGGTTGCTGTAAGGGCTGACCTTATCGCTGTCCAGAATGAAGTCGCGGATTCTGTGAGCCATTTCCCCAGGGCTCAGGTTTTTTTTGCTCAGAAAGACTTTTTCTGCTGGACATGAAAAAAGTCTCTCCAGCTGGATCAGGACTTCTTCACAGGCAGATCGTTCTGATGTGCTGTAGCAGTCATTAAGGTTAATTTTACCTCTCTCATCCGAGATTTTGATGCTGACTCCACCTTCCAGAAGTCGCATCTGAGCTGCCAGCTGTTCGTTCATAAATCCCGAAAGATGAAAAGGATCTTCTTCCTTTTTCCCCCCGGATAAAAGCTCTACTGCATCAAGGGCATCTGAGCCGAGAAGAGGAAGTTCGTTGATCATGTTCCAGAAACTTTCCGGTCCGTCAGCTGGCTCTTTTTTCTCGCCGAGAGCTCCGGATGCCTGGATATGGTCCCAGAGATAATTTGCTGTCAGAAGATAGATTCCAAGATTCAGGCCTGACCTGGCCATAAATTCCGATCGGACACGATCCCGTCCGAGCAAAGACATCTCAACGTTTACTGTTGAGGATACGATCATTTCTGTAACAAACGTCATCATGACGGCAATGGCCATAATTGCAATGAGGAGCGCGATTCCTTTTTGTCGGCCATCCTTTTTCTGCTGAGGTTCTTTGTCAGAGTGATCCCTTTTGTGCCGAGTCTTAGCTAAAGGAAAACCCCAGTAAACTCCTGGCTCAGCTTCCGATCTGTCGGATGATCTTTTGTTGTCGGACATTACTTTCTGATCCATAGAGACTACACCTTAATTATTCAAGTCGGCTCAGATCAAGGCTTGTATTGCGGCTTTTCAGTTCTTTGATATTCATAGCATAGGGGAGTGCTGTGATGGTGCTTATGGTTACGGTCGGGCCTTCTGCTTCTTCTGAATCGGCTTCTACACCCTCTATCGGATCATCCTCCCAGAGCTCCAGAGTGATCCGGACCATCTGAGGTATTTTGTTTTCTGTGTCTTGCTGATGACTGTCCCAGCCATCGCGACTCCAGCCGTCACCTGTCCAGGCATCGATTTTCAGGTTTTTAACATGGGGAACAAACAACGTCATAGGAGGTTGTTCTTTGAATTTATATTCTCCTGACGGAATCCGTAGCAGCTCGCCTCTCATCAGATTTTTCCGCTGTGGAAACTGTTCTGAACTTTGCAACTCATACATGACAAAGGAGTAATCGGATTCTTTGCTGTTTGCCTTGCGCGCCTGATGTCCCATGTATGTCATGGCAAGCTGGTCTCCCCCGTCAGCCCGCTTTGTAATCCGGAATAAGGTTCTTTTTCTGCCGACAGCTCCGCGGTCAAAATCCTTCGCATCCAGAATATACGTATGGCTCAGATCAGAGCTGAGCTGCTGCATGGCACGGCTCATACGCTGAGTGACACGATTTTTCGAAGACAGGGCGATCCGGACATCCACAGTATTTCTGAGCAGGCTCGAAATGACCAGCATAATGCTGGCAAGAATGGCCAGCGTGATGATGATTTCCAGCAGGCTGAAGCCATAGTCTTCTCTGACTTTATGGTTCAGGGGGGCGTGCATCCTTGTCATGTCCTTATATCCCTTCAGGCGACAATGGCTCAGAGTTTTTATTTCGGCCTTGCGCTGCCCGTCTGTTGTATCTTTTTCACTGTTGTTTCCATTCCAATCGGAGCTTTCTGACTGAAAATCTGTTCATCCAGATATCTCTGGTTTGTCAGGAGGTAGGCCACATCTACAGCGGCCTGCTTGCTTCCTTCTGCCCAGGTGACCTGTACGTGGGCAATTTTCAGACTTTCGTCACCAAGAAACTGCTTCACCATGCCCTCCATAGCGGAGCCCAGCCCTCCGGCGCCTCCTCCTCCGGGAGAGTCAGAACTTTTACCCCCACCCAGATACCCGGCGATAAGTTCGGTGACCGGAAGCTTAAACTCCTCAACACTGAGGTTAAATTTGTAGGGGCAGGGTGTGTCTTCGGACGACGGGCACATATCCTGAGGAAATGTCTGATCTTTCAGGTCCGCCTTCACTTCTTTGAATGGATAAAAGCGCGAGCCCCACTCAACTTTTTCCAGAACAGCCTTTGCCAACCATGTTGCCTGAGTCAGCTGTCTGTTAAAATCACCAAATGTGATGGCTTTTCCCTGGATAAAGGTAACCTCAAGGATAACCGTGACCATGAGGCCAAGAGCAATGACAGTTTCCAGCAGAGAAAAGCTTGCCTCAGAAGGGCGCCGATCTCGCATGGGCTTGTCAGTTTTGTCCGTCTTTCCGGATATCGATGTCCTCATAACCTGATCTGACCTCCGCAATCCCTTCGTATGGGTGAGTGAGGACTGTGTAAGGAGCTTTTTCAGGGTCAGCCTGACCCTCTTCTCCGTGGTAAGCGATATGGATCACTGCTTTTTCAACATAACCCCCAGGCAAGAAATAAATCATGGCGACCGTATCAGCGTCCTGATCTTCAGATGAAATACGTCTCTCATGGTGCTCTGCCCACAGGTCCTGAATAAAAAGGAAAGCTCCAAGGTCCCGGACTCCCCATTCGAGAGAGTCCAGCCGGGACCAGACAGGTCCCCGGAGCTTTTTTTTCGCTGTAATGACAGGAGATGTTCTGACAATCTCTTCTTCACGGCCAGTTGCCGGATCGGTATAGTTGCTGGCCTCTCCCATCATGTCTTCATATTCCTGAAACTCTGCGTCAAAGTCCTCAAGGTGGTATTTTTCTTCCTCGGGAGACAAATCCCGTTCGACGAGAGCATCTCCCAGTCGGACGTTTTTTGTGTCCGTACTTTCCAGCCAATATTTGCCATCCGATAACTGAAAAACCATCCTCAGAGGGTTTCCTGTCAGTACGGAGTAATCATATGCAGCACGGACATCCTCGCTGAGCTGGCCTATACGCGATGCAGCTTCGTTTTCAGAAATCAGGCTCAGATTCGGAAGGGCGGCTGTATAGATATAAGCCAGCAGGCCAACAACAATGATGAGTTCAATGAGAGTAAAGCCTTCAGCCTTTGTAGCCCGCTGCATGGACGTACTGACTCCGGCTTCCGACAGCTGGCTGGCTGACTGGCTGGGCTGTTCTGAGTGCTTTGCAGCACTCTCTCCTGCTACTGAGATTCCCCAACCTCCCGCGCAGGGTAATGAATATCAGCTTCAGTCCCCATCTGACCATCGGGTCCTGCCGAAATAATTTCGTATTTACGGCCATCAGAGACATAGTCATAGGGGTTTGACCATGGGTCTATGAGTTTGTTGGATTCGATATACGGCCCTCTCCAGCTTTTAAGATCGCGGGGGTTTTGGACCAGTGCATCTAAGCCCTCTTCTGTATTCGGAAAACGGTTGTTGTGAATTCTGTAAAGCTGTAATGACTGGGCAATCGTACCCATTGAAATCTTCGCCTGGTCTTTTTTTGCCTCCTCTGAGGTACTGACCAGATTGGAAACCAGAATGGTTGTCAATGTTGCCAGAAGAGCAATGACAATAATGATTTCCATCAGGGTCATGCCCTTGTTGCTGTCTCCTTTAAAGGGCTTTTGTATGAAAGCCTTTAGTTGTAGGTGGCATTGTCTTAAAACATTCATAAAAACTCCGATGATCCACGTTCACATATATCCATACTTTCGGCTAACGTACCTGACTCATGATCGAAAGCATGGGAATCAATAAGGCCATGACGACAGCAACCGTAATTCCTGCCATCAGCAGCACCATCATAGGTTCAATAAGAGCAATCATAGCATCAATTTTGCGTTCTACTTCTGCATCGTAAGCTTCTGAAACATGCCGGAGCATTTGCTCAAGCTCCCCTGTCCTTTCCCCTGTCCTGATCATATAGACAACAAGCGATGGAAATTGCTTACTTTTTTCAATTGTAGCCCAGAGTGCCTCCCCTTCCTGTACGGCCTGCTTGGCATGTTCCATCACCGAGGAAATGATCCGGTTATTGATGATATTTCTTGTAATTTCGAGAGCTGTGATGATCGGAACTCCAGAACTCAGCAGTGTTGACAGTGTTCTGGTAAATTTTGATACATTAAGTCGCATCACAATGCCACCGACAAGTGGAGCTTTCAGCAACCAGAGGTCCGCTTTCATCCGCCCTTTTTCAGTACCATACCAGGAACGGAGGGCAAAAATCAATCCGGCCACGCCCAGCAAAATCAGATACCAGCGATTCTGGATGAATTTTGAAAAATTCATCAGCAGCTGGGTGAATGGTGGTAGTGTGACTTTCAGGCTGATAAAAACTTTCTCCAGTTTTGGTACGACACTCACAAAAAGGTAAGCTGTAATGCCCAGAGATGCAACGATCATCAGTGATGGGTAGGTAAGAGCGCTCAGAATTTTGCCTCGGACAGCAATCTGGTATTCCTGAAAGTCTGCCAGACGTTCGAGAACAATGCCAAGATTACCAGACTGTTCACCTGCTCGTACCATATTGACATACAGACGGTTGAATGCCTTAGGAAATGCAGAAAGAGCATCCCCTAAAGACTTGCCCTCAGACACAGAACTTTTAATACTGGAAAGGTAGTTGCGTAGTGTCGGATTCTCGACCTGGTTTGTCAGTGCGATCAGGCATTCATCCAGAGGGACGTGAGCCTGTTGTAGCGTTGCAAACTGTCGGGTCATAATCGTCAGATCCTGGAGAGTGACCTTCTGAGCCCCTGAAAACAGCCCACTCCCGCCACCTGTACTTGTCTTCCGGACAGAGACTTCTTCGCGCAGATCAGAAACGATCACTTTTTCTTTCGTTTTGAGTTTCTGACGGGCTGCCCGCAGGGATTCGGCTTCAACCTTCCCCTTCCGGCTGGCGCCGGATTTCAGATCATAGCCCTTGTAAAGGTAGATTGGCACACTCACTCCTGCAACAGCGAATGATTATCTTTGGTTTTTATTCGAGTTCTTCGGTCTGAGTTTTCTGGATCGCTTCTTCAATTGAGGTGATTCCTTCCAGTGCTTTCATTATGGCGGACTGGCGTAAGGTGCGCATACCATTTTCCACAGCCTGCTTCCGCAGGACATTCGCATCCTGTGTTCTGAGGATCAGCTCTTTTATTTTGTCATCAATGACCAGGAGCTCATGAATGGCCACCCGCTCTCTATAACCCTGACCATAGCACTGCTCACAACCTTTTCCTGCACGGTAAATCTCGCGGTTTTCGATGTCCTTTGGTTCCAGTTCCATCAGTTTGAGCTCACGCTCACCTGGGACATGTTTGACCCGGCAGGACGTGCATAGTTTGCGAATCAGGCGGGTTGCCATAACTCCCAGCAGGGCTGAGGCGATCTGGAAAGGCTGAACTTTAAGGTCATCGAGTCTGGTAATGGTTGAGGCGGCATCATTTGTGTGAAGAGTTGAAAAAACCAGGTGTCCTGTCAGAGAGGACTGGATTGCAATTTCAGCAGTTTCCTGATCCCGGATTTCTCCGACCATAATGATATCGGGGTCCTGTCGCAAAATAGCCCGTAAACCCTCGCTGAAAGTCAGACCTATCTTTGTTTTAACATCGATCTGTCCCACTCCAGGAAGGCGATATTCAACAGGATCTTCAATGGTCAGAATATTCACATCCACAGTGTTGATGTGAATCACTGAAGAATAGAGCAGTGTGGTTTTACCAGAGCCTGTTGGTCCGGTTACCAGGATAATTCCATGCTTCTGGTTGATCAGCTGTGTCCATGTCTTGTAAACATCAGGAGCCAGCCCCATCTGATCCAGTCGCTTAACTCCTTTGGATTTATCCAGAAGTCGCATCACCACGCGCTCACCATGGGCGGTAGGGAGTACAGATAAGCGAACATCGACATCTTTACCTGCAACTTTAATACCGATCCGGCCGTCCTGAGGAACCCGTTTCTCTGCGATATTGAGCTTTCCGAGAATTTTTATCCGGGAAACCAGCGAGCCCAGGTGGCGCTTTGGAACCTGCATGGTATCGTGCAGAGCTCCGTCGATACGAAAGCGGACGACAATTTCATTTTCGTAAGGCTCAATATGAATGTCAGAGGCGCCTTCTTTGACCGAGCGAGAGAGTAGACCATTGACCAACCTGATAATCGGTTTTTCGTCATCAGTCGAATCCAGAAGATCTTTAGTCTCTTCCAGATCATCCACGCCTTCCTGAATATCAGGGACGTTGAGTTCATCAATCACCCGCTGAGAGGCGTCACTGGATCTCTCATAAACACGGTTGATACTATGATTAATGATGGAGGGTGAGCAGACTATCATGTTAATATTAGTGGATAATATCAGCCTGAGATCATCCATGGGAAAAATATTCAGAGGATCGGCAACAGCTACTGTGACATTAAAAGCGTCCCGGGCAATGGGCAGAATCAGATTATCTCTGGCAAACTGGATGGGAATTCCCTCAACCAGAGCGGGATCAATGTCATTGACCGGAAGTTTGTCATAGTAAGGGAGATCCAGCTGAAACGCTAATGCCTTGAGCATATCTTCTTCACTGATAAATGCTTTATCGATCAGAATTTCGCCAAGCTTGCGCTTTTCGGACCCTCCCTCCCCCTGGTAGCTGAGAGCTTCTTTGAGCTGCTCTTCTGTCAGAGCTTCAGATTCGATGAGAATCTGACCCAGAGATTTCCGGGCTTTTCTCATGCTGCCTACGGACATCTGCTGAATCCTGCGGCTAAGTCCGCCGGATTTCAGGGGCTGGTCGGGATGACTTTCTGTGAAGCCCTCCTCACTCATGGACTGTCTCCTGCTTCTGAAGCTGGTTCTGTGTAGAGATCTTCATCAGGATTTATATTGTCCTGGTTACCATCTGTACTGTCTGCCGCCGGAGACGCAGAGCTGCCGCTGTCATTTCCTGCCGGAGCAGGGAAGGGAACCACCAGCTCTGTCTCCTGTTTGTCTGCTGATCGGGCTGATCGGGCAGAAGGAGTCGTCCGGCGTTTTTTTTCTTTCATGTAGCCTATGGCCTCCAGGGCAGCGCGTTTGTTTTCCTCACGAATGCGTTCTTCTGCCTTGTCGACAGGGGTCGCCCGGTAGACACCTTCATCGAAACTTGGAAGTTTTGATGAAAAATCTTTCTGTTCACTTCCCTTCCCATAGACTTTTTCCATGAACTCATTCAGCTCGGACATTTTCTCTTTGTAGATACGAGCCAGATCATTCGCGCCATGAATGATATGTGGCCTCAGAAAGACCACCAGGCTGTTTGTTTCGGCATTGAGTGTGCTGCTTCTGAAAAACCAGCCGAGCAGAGGGAGGTCGCCGAGTAGCGGTATTTTTTTGAATGCTTCACGCATTCTGGTTTCCTTCAGACCGGAAATGACGATGGTCTGACCATTGCGAACGGTCACATTCTGTGTCGTCTTTCGTTTACTGACCGATGGGAGCCCTTCAGAGGAAAGGGGGCCGGGGGAATTCGCCTGAAGGTCGATCTGCATCGTGATGTAGTTGGAGTGACTGATATTGGGTTTGACCGTGAGCGTCATGTCCACATCTTCTTTTTCGACGGAAGGGATAGGAACCCCTGTGGTCGGATTCACTTTTGACGTGTTGAAGAAGAGTTTTTGTCCAACAGAAATAGATGCCTGCTCGTTATTGGATGTGAGTATGTGAGGAGATGCGATAGAGCGGCTGTTTCCGTCTGTTTTGATCAGGTTCATCAGGGCTCCGGGGCTGAAGGTTCCCAGCCCTTTTACCTGAACCTCATGTCCGGAAAGAATTCCGATGCTCATATTGCTGGCAAAAGCTCCTGCAACTTTTTCTGCGCTGGTGGTGGAGGTCGTCCCATCTGACTGGGTCTGGGCGGCAATTAACGGTGCCAGGGAAGCTCCTTCCCATCCTAAAATGGACTTGGTTCCGGAGCCATCTTTATTACCGGTGCCAGCAAAAAGGGATGTCTGAAAATTAAATCCATTTGTTTCGTTAATATCCAGAATGTCTGCCTCAATAAAGACCTGGCTTCTGCGCAGATCCAGTTTTCGGATGATTTCATTGAGAGCATCATAGGCAGAGCGGCTCCCTGTGATCAGAAGAGAGTTGGAGGCTTCATCTGCCGTGATTTTAACGCCTTCCCCCAGATTAGCCACAGAGGCAGCGCCACTTGTATTGTCTCCGGATAAGCTGTTTTTCCGGATTGGTGGAGCCCTGAGTCCCGATCTCTGATTACTCTTTGATGAAGTCAGCGAAGAAAGGGTTGTTGCCAGTTTCTTTGCATCTGCATAGTCCAGGGGTCTGACATGGATCGAAGCCTGAGTTGTCGGGTCATCCAGAGGAATGTCGAATTTCTTCACCAGTTCTTTGATATCCTGAATGGTCCTTGGTGGCCCGAAAATAATGACAGAGTTTGAGCGGTCATCAGTCAGAATTTTGAAGGAGTGGTAGGGGCTGCTTTTGGAGCTCTTGCTGCCTCTTCCTGCTGCCAGAATTTCATTAATCTTGTCTGCAATGCTTTTTGGGTCAGAATACCTGATAGGAACAATCAGCAGTTTAGGTTGTTGAGTCTGAACATCCAGTAGCTCAAGAATTTCCAGAACTCTTCTTATCTTGTAGCCACTCTCGCTGATAATCAGAGTATTGGTAGGCTCATATGCAATCATCGAATTTGGCGATACGATTCTGGCCAGGGTCGTCTGAACCTGCTTCGCATCGATATATTTAAGGGGGATGATTTGCGTGATGATTTCATCTGTTCTGGGAGCCCAGCTGGAACCCAGATAAGCTTTCAGGTTGTCTTTGACAGCATTCCTGATACTCATCACTTTGATCACCTTGCCGGTTTCAACTGTGGTCAGATTCAGCATATTCAGAGCGGACAAGAATGCCTGATAAGCTTCTTCTTTTGTGACCTTTTGCGGTGAAATAATCTGGACTTTTCCATTGACATTCCGGTCGAGAATGACGTTTTTACCTGTCCACAGAGAGACGGCTTTGATAATATCTTTGATATCGGTTAGTTCTGCAAAATCCATATTGACCAGCTCCCGCCCTTCAGGCAAGGCAGCTGCTCCGGGAGGGCTCTGCTCCTGTCTCCCTGGAAGAGGGCTGGCTTCGCTTGCTTGTTTTTGCAACTCAGGCCCTTCGGGGATCTCTACTTCGGGAACAGCAGGCTGCGCTGTTTGTGCAAGGAGCCAGGCACTGTGAAAGCAGGAACAGGCACAGCTAAGCCATAGAAGCAAAGTCCCTGTTCTTTTTGCTGAGTCATACACATGATGTTTTTTCATGACGGGACCTCCACCCATCGTCTGACCCCTGTTCCTTTTCATCAAAGGAAATCTGAGCATAAAACCAAACCCTTCTGCCTGCATTGGTCTTCACCACTATGACAGGCAAATAAACGGAAGCGAATAGTCGTAACATGATCCTGATTCTTTGGAAAGGGGGCTGCTGCTGCTGTTTTGCTTTCCGGAACTCTCATTTCAGAAAACGTGCTGTCAGAATATTCCATTTCTGGCTCCGATAAACTTTATGGGCTTTCCTGACGAAGGTTCAGTTTCGTCTTGTCTTCCCACAGATCCAGACTCTTTTTGTCACTGGTTTCACTCTTGCCAGTTGATTCGGATGGAAATCGAGATCCATTAATTTCTGTTCGTTTGGCAATCTGTAAAAAAGCGACATTCTCCTGTAGTTTTCTTTCGTAGATCGTTCTCAGATCCTGATCGTTTTTGACCCGCTCAGCCTTAAGGAAGATGATCAGCTGCTGCTCCCGGTATCCTTTGCTGCGTTGGCTAAAAAGAACAGGCCCTAGGATTGGGATTTTTCCGAGAAGTGGCACTTCACTGATACTTGTTGTTTCCACTAATTCTGTCATTCCAGCAACCACTGCAGTCTGCCTGTCTTTGAGTGTCAGCGTATGATTGAACTTGCGTTTGCCGATCGCAGGGTAACCTTCTGAAGAAAATCCGGTTACCTGATTGGCTTCCAGATTCAGGGTCAGGCTTATATACTGACTGCCTGCCAGGGATGGCTTTACCCGCAGGGTCAGGCTCACATCTTCTTTCAGAACATTTGCTGCTGCCGAAGGTGTTCCAGAGGAAGAGTTGCGGGCCCTGAAGAATAAGCGCTGACCAACACTCAGGCTGGCTTCTTCATGGTTAGCCGAAAGAAGATGAGGAGATGATAAGACTTTACTGTCCTGATCTGTTCGGATGAAGCGAAGCAGTGCCGCCGGGCTCAGGAGCCCCAGACCGGGTACGGCAATCCCGGCTTCAGAGAGGATGCCTACGGTCAGAGCCTCTCCCAGGGTTCCCATCAGAGACTCTGCTGCTTTGGCTTTCTGATCGGCGCTCTGAGCCTGATAAGCAAGGGGTGCAGCAGTCGCGGCCTGCCAGCCGGTAATGATTCGTGCCCCCCCCTCCTGAGAGGATATATTTTGTCCTGTCAGAATAGAAGACTCTGAGCGGAACTCATGATTTGTATTAATGGCGATAATTTCGACTTCAATCAGGACCTGATCCCGACGGATGTCAAATTTCCGGATCACCTGCTCTACAGACGCTCTGGCCTGGCTGGAACCGACGATGATCAGAGAGTTGCTGTCCGGATCAGCAGCAAGCCTGAGCTCTTCCATGTCGCCAGCTCCTGGCCCGGCAAGAGCCTTCAGAGTGGCCAGTAGTTTATCCGCGTCTGCATATTCCAGAGGTCTGAAGTATATGTTGGATTGATCGCCATGGTCCGAGGGGGCAATATCGAGTGTCCGGATATAAGATCCAATTTCCTGGATAATTGCATCGGAGGCGAAGACAGCGATCAGGTTCCTTTCCTTATCTGTAATCAGACTGACATCCCAACTGCTGAGCTGAGCTTTATTTTTGCTCAGTGCAGAGGATTTGCGCGCTGAGATCAGTTGCTTCAGATTTTCAGACATAACAGATGCCTGGGCATAACGAAGCGGGAAAAGTTCCAGGCGGGAATGACGGGTTCTTACGTCCATTAATGAAATAATGTCGAGAAGTCGTCTGACCTGAGCTGCGGAGTCACTGATAATCAGATGGCCGGTTTCTTTCAGAGAGACGATTGATCCGGATGTCGTGAAGCCGGATAAGGTTTTCCGGATTTCTTCCGGATCAACATAGTTCAGGCTGACAACCTGGGTAATCAGTTGGTCGGAGTCTCCTGAAAGGTCCGAGTCTGAGGTGCTGACTGGCGAATGTTCCTGTAGGCCACTTTGTTGTTTGATAATTTTTGTCAGTCGTCCGCTTTCTACAGTGGACATTCCATGGAGCTTTAGTGCTGAAAGAAAGAGAGACCAAAGCTCATCTGTCTGTAGCTGGGATGGTGCGATAATCTCTATGTGTTTGTTTTTCAGTGCCGGGTCTATGATGATATTGCGTTTTAGCTTTCTTGCAATAACAGAGGCAAGTTCATCCAGGCTTATTTTCCCTCTGAAGTCTGTATCGATCAGACTTTCATCCTCCATATCTTCGGTTGCTGACAGAGCGTATGGGGTCTTTTCTGATGCAGGTGTATCAGGGACAGGTCCGGAAGGCTCTTGTGTTTTTGCAGCAGCCTGTGGAGTCAGGCAGATCCATAGTATGAATCCGTACAGATGTTTGTGCTTGAGCTCCCGCTTGCTGTGGGGTCCTGCTATCCATTTCATTACGATTTAATCCTGACACTGAGCGTGACGGGAGTTTTTCCTTTTCTCAGAACTCTGATGGAAAGATCCCTTTCATCAAGTAGGGCCTGATAAAGAACAAAGCCCTGCTCTGCTTCCATCACCGTATCATTGACCTGGGTGATGACATCGCCATCCTGAAATCCGATTTTGTCCAGCAGGGAGTCTTTTTTGATGGCAAACATCCTGAAACCATTGACCCGATCTCCTTCCATGTTCGGAACCAGGCGGGCGGCCTGAATAATCTTGGTAAATCCTTCACCTAATTCAGATTCGACAAAAGTGCTGCTTAGCTCAACTGATTTGGTTTCTGGTTTATCCTGCGGAATATGTTGTGGACTGGCTTTTTCAATAAAGAGCCGATCTCCCGCATCTGTTTTGATTTCCAGGCATTCCTTTGCACCTTCATTATTGAAGATAACCCGATTTCTGTCGATTTTTACTATGGTTATATTGTCATAGCCAACGACAGAATCTCCCTCCCTGTAGACATCTGCGTCAAAGTTGCCTTCCCGGATCGTTGCCATTGACTGCTTTGAGTCGCTCAGAACAATCGTTCCCACCAGAGTCAGTTGGATGGATAGTGGGAGACAGGGGCCATCCATACTGAAGTCTGATGAGCTTTTAGCTGGAGCTTCGACAATGGCTTCTTCTTCAGGGTACTGGCCATCCTGATTAAACAGATTTCTGTCCAGGACAGATTTTTTCAGCTTATGAAAGTTTGGTCGGGGAAAACGCTGGAGGTTGAGTTGCCCTCCTGATGATCTTTGTCCTTTGTGATCCCCTGCTGAAAGCGCAGACTTCAGGAGAACAGGAACGAGAAAAGAAGCAGTGACCCCTGCCAGAACATAAGAAGAAAAAAGGATCATGGCGACAGCGACCAGATGCCTTTTAGCTACGCTGGAACGGGTTATAGTTCCGAGTGTGCTAAGAAAGGCCGATTTTTTTGTATGACGTTTAACAGAATCCAGCATCTTGATGATCACCGAATTTGCAGGTTTATCGTTTTTGCACTGCCATCACGCTCCAAGCGGACTTCCAGCTCATTTTCGCTACGCAAAGAGTTCAGCAGACGAATAGCCTGAGCCGTGTCAATCAGGGAGACCCCGTTGATCTCTCTGATAATATCTCCATCCTGTAAGCCTGATTTTTCATAAATTGAGTCCTGACGAATGCGGATTAGTCGAAATCCACTCAGCTCCCCATTGACGAGATGTGGTTCAGCTTTTGCATCCTGCAACACTTTTGCAAAGTCGACAGTCAGTAGTTTCTTCCGGAAATCTGAAGACATGACAATCTTTTCTCCAGCTCTCTCAAAACCTTCTTCTTTATAAGCATCACGTGGAGCCTTATCTGCCAGGTTTGATGGTTTGGTGATTTCCTGGGGTTTTTTTCCGCGGTGGCGTTTTTTAGTGACTTCAGGCTGTTCCAGTTCCAGATATTCCTGGCGGTCTGGCCTTTGCAGGATGACTTTTTCCCTGTGAATCTCTGCCAGAATAACACCAGCCTGGATCTGTTGTCCGACAAAAAAACTATTGCGTGCATTTGAGGATTTGTCCTGAATAATCGCTATCCCGGAAAAGGGGTCTCCACTAAAAATGGTTCCGAGCAATTGCAGAGGCAAAGTTGTTTTGAGCAGCTCATGTGTGACCGGACCGGTTTCTTCTGTCTTTTCAGCCGAAATCTCATCATCTCCGGTTTTTCCCTCTTTATTGAAAATATTTCTTTCAATAATCTGCTTTACTTTTGTGCTGCTCAGAGAAACTCGCTCTTCCGGAAGGATGGATGATCTGCTTTTTGAGGAACTCAATGAGCGCATGGCTTTGCCTGAGTCAGGCGATATCACGTAGCTAAGCCCTGTTGTGATCAGGGTTGCCAGAAGAAAGCCGCTGGCAAGAGCGATCAGGCCCCCTCTCCAGGGGAGGGTTTTCACTCTGTCGAGTTCGTGCAACCATCCTATCAGAGTGAACACTTAACCACCTTCCGGGGCTTCGTAGCTTTGGAGAAGCTCGGCTTCCCCTCCCCGCTTTTCCTGCCGTTTCCTGGAATATTTACGGCTGGCCCGGTCTTCCAGCATCTGTATGATCCTGCATGCTGCATGATCTGCTGAGGCGAAACCATCTGTAAATTCCAGGTCTGCAATAGCATAAGCTTTTTCTCTTTGTCTAAGTTGGCGCTCGAGAACGTCCTTAAGGACTGTCTTCTGCTCAGCTTCGTATGGTTCCGTAGTTAGCTCGGCTAGTCCGGGTCTTTTCCTGAGCTCAGCCTGGTCTTCTGACAGGCGCTGCGCAATTAATCCTGGTGGAGGATTGAGCCAGACAGAAACGCCAAGGTTTCTGATTATGTCTCTGTTTTCATGGGCTTCAGCGGTCCCTCCCCCCAGTGCGATGACGTGCGAGACAATCCCTTTCAGGCCCTTTAGGGTTTCGGACTCTTTGTCGCGAAACCAGGACTCACCTTTCTCTGAAAAAATTCTGGCGATGCTCAACCCTGTCGTCTTTTCGATGCGGAGGTCAAGATCAAAAAAGCCAAAACCCATTCGCCGGGCGAGCTGCTGTCCTATGGAGG
The DNA here is from genome assembly GCA_020635195.1 of Deltaproteobacteria bacterium. Taxonomy (GTDB): domain Bacteria; phylum Bdellovibrionota_B; class Oligoflexia; order Oligoflexales; family Bog-1112; genus JACKAG01. The sequence continues at coordinate 165,980 of JACKAG010000001.1, forward strand.
ATTTTCCACTGCCGCTCAGACCGATCAGGAGGATATTGGTGACAGATTTCAGAGTCCTGCTGAGCTGTGTGTTTTTCCTGTTGTAGATCATAAAGCAGATCAGCCTGTTTTTTGTGCAAGCAGAGATCCTGGTCTTTTTCTGAGGGAACGATCATCCCAGGGGCCAGGTGTTGCTTTACATGTGTGAGTTCTGTGCTTTTAAAGAGCTGTCAGCAGCAAAGATTGTGGTTCACTGCATTGTCAGCCGGAGCATTGTATATTAGAATTGTCTTTCTTCCAAACAACCTCCGGCTAAGCTCCGGGGCTTTTCTGTAGCAGGAGATCAGGAGCTGTCGTGATTCTTGATGTTCACAGAAAAGATCAGGTCTGTTACTGGACTCTGAATCAGCCAAAAGCAGCGAACAGCCTTGGCCTTCGTATGTATCATGCCCTTGATCTGGCTTTGCAGCAGCTCGAGGAGGACGTGCAGAGGGACGTATCTTCCGGAGAGGGTGAAGCTCTGGTCACCAGAGTTCTGGTTATCAGAGCCCGGTCTGGCCCGGGGCGCAATCCTCCGCTCTGGGTAGCTGGAGGTGACCTGAAGGAGCTGGTACACCTGAAGAGTAAAGCTCAGGGGCGGGACTATGCGGAAAAAATGACACGGCTGTGCCGGAGGTTTGCTGATCTACCCTTGCCTGTCATCTTTGAAATTCATGGTCTGGTGATTGGAGGAGGAGTGGAATTTGTTCTGGCGGGAGATTTCCGGCTTGCTTCTGCTGAGAGCTGTTTCAGCCTCAGGCAGTTGATGACAGGAGTGCCCTGCGGTTATGGTAGCAGCTCTCGTCTGATCTCTCTTATCGGGGAAAGCCGTGCATGGAGTCTTCTGACAAAGAAGGAACCTTTCAGCGCTCAGCAGGCTTATGACTGGGGTCTGCTTCATTCTCTGCATGCCAATCCGGATCTTCTTCGTCAGGCGACAGAGGACTTATGCCTGCTGCTGAAATCGATTGAGCCCCGTGCCTTTGCTGCTCAGAAGAAAATGTTTGCTCTCACTCAGCCTTCTGCCAGAAAGACAGAGGCAGAGCTGGATCTTTTTGCAGAGGCCTGGATGAATCCGGGCCATCAGGATTTTCTCAGGAGATTTCTTGAGCGGAGCCGTGTCTGATCACCTGTATCCAGTCTCAGACATTGAAGCGAAATTCCATCACGTCGCCATCCTGAACGATGTAGTCCTTGCCTTCAATCCGGATTTTGCCATTGTCTTTCAGTTTTGGTTTCGAGCCAGCCTGTAGCAGATCACCGACACTGTAGACTTCAGCGCAGATAAATCCCCGTTCGAAATCCGAGTGAATGACTCCGGCGGCAGCTGGTGCTTTTGAACCATGGAGTATGGTCCATGCATGAATTTCTTTTTCGCCTGCGGTAAAATAATTCTGCAAACCCAGAAGATGGTAGCCCGTGCGGATCAGGCGATCCAGTCCGGGTTCTTTCATTCCGAGCTCACTTAGCATTTCGTTTTTTTCTTCTGCGCTTAGAGCAGAGAGTTCTTCTTCAATTTTTCCTGAGAGGAGGACCACGGCGGCGCCTTCCTTACTGGCGCAGGCGCGAACCTGTTGGGTATATGGGTTGTCTTCTTCACCGGAGCCCAGGTCTTCATCGACATTGCAGACATAAAGAACTTTCTTGGCTGTGATCAGGTGAAGGTCGCGATAGGCAGACAGGATGCTGATCTGCTCTCCGGCAAAGGCTTCCGCAGAGAATGTTCTGGCTGGTTTCAGGGCCTGAAGGTGTTCATGGAGGGCTTCCAGCATCTCCAGTATTGCCAGGTTCTCTTTTTTGCCGGTTTTGCTCAATTTGCGATATCTGAGCAGGGCTTTCTCCACCGTGTCGTTATCTGCGAATATGAGTTCGGTGTCGATGATTCCGATATCGCGAAGAGGGTCAACCCCCCCTTCAACATGAGTGATATCAGAAGAGTCGAAGCAGCGGACCACATGAGCGATGGCATCTGTTGCACGGATATGCCCCAGAAACTGATTGCCGAGCCCTTCGCCTTTTGACGCGCCACGGACCAGGCCTGCAATATCAACAAATTCCATGGATGCAGGAATGATTTTTTTTGCAGGAATGCAGCGGCTCAATTGTTCCAGGCGAGGGTCCGGGACATCGACCCTTCCGACGTTCGGATCGATGGTACAGAAAGGATAGTTCTCGGACGCTGCACCTGCAGACGTTAACGCATTAAAAATAGTCGATTTTCCTACATTGGGAAGCCCGACGATACCACATCTGAAACCCATAAGTATCAACTCCGCATATTGACAAATTGAAGAGGTAGTCCAAGTTCAGCCTGTTTCAGACCGCTGATGACCGACTGAAGGTCATCAATTTTTTTAGCTGTAATCCGGACCTGATCATCCTGGATTTGCGCCTGGACTTTTAATTTTGTATTTTTGATAAATTTTGTAATTTTTCCTGCTTCTTCTTTGCTTATGCCGCTTTTGAGGGAGATTTGCTGTCTGATAATCTGTCCGCTCCCTTCTTCTTCTTTTCCGTATTGCAGTATCCGGCAGTCCAGACCTCTCTTGGCAATTTTGCTTTCGATCATCTGGTGAATGGAGCGGAGTTTCATCATGTCATCTGCAACGATTTTGATCAGCTTGTTCGCTTTATCCAGATCAACGCTGGATTTTCCTCCACGGAAGTCAAAGCGGGTCATGATTTCTCTGGAAGCCTGATTGATTGCATTGTCAACTTCCTGGATATTTATTTCGCAAACTATATCAAAAGATGGCATAATATCTCCCATACACCGTATGAACCGTTTCAGGACTGCGTGATCTCGGGCTTCGTATCTTCCGTTGTCGGCGGGTCGACATGACTGTGTTGAAAAATAAATTAATTGTCATCTTCCTTTGTCTGGCCAGCTTGTATCTTTCTGGCAGTCCGCCAGCTGTCGCCAGGGGGCAGTTATCTCTTCCCGATAAGCAGCAGCTCCGGAAGCATAATCTCAGTTTCAGAAGCTGTCGCACAGAAGCACTGAAGCTTATGAAAGACGGCAGGCTCTCTCCTCGCAGATTCAGAGCGAGACTGACGGGTTGCCAGGAACGATACCCCGGGGCCAGCCTCTATATCAACTGTAAAAAACAGGCGATCCAGAACTACGCTTCGGATAAACCTGCCCTCAAAAAAAGTCTCGCTGAGTGCTCGAAGACGCTGCTTTCAGCGATGTTTGATCCATCCCGTCCTCTGCCATTTTACCTGAGGGATCAGAAACAATTTTTTGCGGGGGTTGGCTTCACTCGTGTCCTTTCGGGCAGAGAGCTGAGTCTGCCAAATTTTGATTGTCGTAAGCTTCAGTCTCTTGCTTACGACACCAGAAAAGCAGAATATTTTCTTTTTGGTAATGATGCCAGTCTCTTTCAGGATTTTCGTGGTCTGAAGGAGGCTGGTCTTGAGAAGATTCTTAAGACTCCTGCGACCATTCCCCCGGAGGGGCACTATGTCAGGGGGTTGGGTAAGGTCTTTAAGGGGGGGCGTCAGAATGATCGCAGAACCCTTTATTTTCCAACGGGAAGCTGTGTTTTTGAGGGAGATCTTGGGCCGCACTTTGCCGGACTCAGCGCGTACTATTTCGTTGATCAGGCGAGGAAGCGCTTTATTCCATATTTTGCAGCTGCCTTCTATTCCTCTGATTTTCAAAGCCTTAGTACGAAAGATGCCAGTTTTCAGATGTTGAAAATGATGAGTGAAAGCGGCGTTTCTGGCGATGCTGCGCTACAGGTGTTTTCTCACACGGAGGCAATGAGCATTATTGCGGCTCAGAAAATAACCGAATTTGATCAGGAAGGTGATCCTGCTAATTTATGTGCTGCCCCGCGCTCGCATCAGTTGCTTGCTCTTGTCAAAGGGCGAAATGAAAAGCTGAGTCAGCTCGAATATATTATTCTCGCGAATATCCGCCATCTTTGCCAGTTTGGAGACATGGTTTCAAAAGACCTGAGTTCCTCCTGATAGCTGACAAAAGAGCCCGGACGGGATAAATTAGATCACTGCTTTTTGTCTACTCTATAGTGTGGGGCTGAGGGTGTGTTTAATCATCTGGGCAGGAAGGGCTCTTTGCTTATGCAGTCAAAGCTTAGGCGAGAAAAAGTATATAAGATTTTATTATTATGAGTGAATTAAATCAGATCAAGTCCCTCATTCTGAGTCAGGCGCCACTAGATCAGCTGATCGGAGAGCATGTTCGTCTGCAAAATCGGGGGGGCAGGCGAATGGGTTGCTGTCCCTTTCATGCGGAAAAAACCCCCAGTTTCTATCTGTATGATGATCACTATCATTGCTTTGGTTGTGGAGCTCACGGCGATGCAATCTCCTGGGTCAGGCATTCGCAAGGGCTCGGTTTTGTTGATTCTCTGCGCTGGCTGGCAGAAAAGTATGGTCTGGATGCTTCCGGCCTGGATAAAGAACAGCAAGGTCTTGGTGTCTGGAAGGAGGCCGCCAGAAAGACAAAAATTCTGGCGGAGGCTCAGGAGTTTTTTCAGCTCTGCCTGCACCGGGAAAGTGGGCAGCTTGCCAGAGATTACCTGATCTCACGTGGGTTTTCAGAAGAAACGTGGAAACTTAATGGCTTTGGCTATAGTCCGGATGCGCCGGACAGCCTGGTCCGGCGTCTGAGTCAGCTGGGCTATGATATTGCAGAAATGGAAGCGGCCTCCCTGGCAAACCGTTTCAGAAATCGTTCCTTTGATTTTTTCAGGCACCGCCTGATGATTCCCATCCGGGATGCCCAGGGGCGGCTTCTTGCTTTTGGTGGCCGTGCCCTGGGAGACCAGCAACAGAAGTATAAAAACAGTCGCTATGACAAGGGATCTGTGCTCTTTGGGCTGGATCATGCCAGAAAGTTCAGCAACGCACATCAGCGTATCATTGTGGTAGAGGGTTACCTTGATGCTCTGAAAATGCGGATGTCGGGATTTCCGGAGACGGTGGCCTGCCAGGGGACCGCCCTGACCCGGGAGCATCTTCGTGCTCTGCCACCGACGACTCCTGAAGTCATCCTGCTTTTTGATGGGGATCAGGCTGGGCAGAAAGCTTCCCTGAAAACCGTGGAACAGGCGCTGGACTTTCCTGGTATGGCCTTTCGTGTCGCAATTCTCCCGGCAGGCGAAGATCCCGATAGCTTTCTGAAAAAGAACCCGCCGGATCAGATGGAGACTCTGTTGGCTTCTGCTGAAGCCCTGTTAGCATGGAGCATCCGCAAGCAGCTTGACGGGGCGGATTCTGGGGCGGTTCCTGCTCTGATTAACCGGGAGATTATTCCCTGGCTACTCCGGATTTCTGATCCGGTTAACAGAAGTTACCTTGAGGATCAGGTTGCCAGCTTGTCAGGGGTCCCGGTTTCTGTGATCAGAGAGGCGATCTCTGGACGCAAGCCTCTGATTCGAAAAGAAAATTATCCGGAAATCCCCCAGGCGGCTACAGAGCCCTCCCTTCAGACAGAGGCTAAGCCTGCTTCTCTTAGTCCGCTTGCTTTTGAGTTTTGCGGGCATGTTTTCTACACAGACCCATCGGATGTCTCAGTTCCTGAACTGATTGATCAGATCCGTTTACAGCACCTTGAGGAAGACCCTTTGTGGCTGAGTTTGCTGGAAGAATTCAGCGAATCTTTGCGTGCAGGGGTCAGTCCGTCGGATCGGGATGATTATGGCTGGGCTCTTGCGGCGAGTCCATTCGTGACAAAATTGCTTTTAAAGCTGCGTTCACTGAGTCCGGCTTTCAGATGCTCTGATCGTAAAAAGATATTTGAACGCTTGCAGTTGTTGTTTGTAAAAAATAACATAGAAAATGCGATTGTTTCTGCTAAAGCCAGGGTTGCCCAGCTGGGCCTGAGCCAGGCTCAGGAAAATGTACCGGAGAGTATGCGGGAGCATATAAATGCTCTGATGCAACTTCAGAAACGTCTGAGGGAGGTTGGTCAGAGTCTCCATAAATCCCAGTGAAATCAAGAAGATATAATCAAAAGCCTTGATTTTTTTGCGGAGCTATCGTAAAAAACAGGGTTTCCCATTGTGATACCTCATGAAACAACATGAGTTTTATTATGGGTGCAGAATCCTCTGAAGCAGCTGTCGCTTCGTCCATAGACACGTTTTTAAAGCAGTGAGGGTGGGTGTGCAAAAAAAAGACGCTTCTGAAGCTTCCTCTGAAGCAGCTAAGACGGAAACAGGGAAATCTTCTGTTGAGCGCAGCAAAAAAGGAAAGAGCACAGCTTCAAAACAGGCCACAGCTGTCTCCCGTGGGGGGAAGAAAAAAACATCCCGCTCCACACCTTCTGAAAAGGTGCAGCCAAACCCCAAAGCGACCACGGCCAGGAAGCAGGTAAGTCGCAAAAAAAACATTGAAAAACAAGAGTCTGAACCAACGTCAGGCAATCAGGTTAAACGTGAGAAAGATATCCAGCGTCTGACTGAACTTTTGCGGGAGCAGGGGGCTTCTGCAGGGAATGTTCTTGCCTACAGAGATATCAGTCAGCTGATAGAAAAAGAGAAAGCCAGCCCTGAAATTGCTGAGAAGTTGATTCTGGCATTGCATGAACTTGATATTGAAGTGCTGGATGGAAAAAAAAGCAGGGGTGGTGATTTTGCCAACGGCCCGTCGTCTGATGAGGATGATGCTGAAGGTATCCTGCAAGAAGATAGTGTAGATGATGCAGATGATGCAGATGATGCAGATGATGATCATCATCATGATAGTGAGGAGGAGGATGAGAGTCATGACGATGACGATGATGACGATGATGACGATGATGACGATGATGACGATGACGACGATGACGAGCAGGGTGAGCAAGATGGAGATGATGCGGATAATACAAGGCTGAGCAAAAAGGGTGAATATGAGGATGGTGGCGATGGTGACGAAAAAGCAAGAGACCCTAAAAAGCTGACCGACAATGGGCTTAGCCGCTCAAATGATCCGGTCCGGATTTATCTTCGCAAAATGGGTAGTGTGGCGTTGTTATCCCGGGAGGGAGAAGTCGTCATCGCGAAAAAAATAGAAGCCTCCGAAAATCGTATTCTGGAAAAATTACTGAGTATCCGGGTTGGCCTCGATACGATTTATGATACAGCTCAAAAATTCGTATCCGGCGAGGTTCGGATGAAGAGCTGGATTAAGGGCTTTGATGATGATGAAGCCTCCAACAATGAAGAAGTCCATGAGGAAAAAGTAAGGCATTCTACAGAAGAATTTCTTGCAATTTATGATGAATATCGCAAGCTTCAGAAGAAAAGAAGTCAGTCTGCGAAGCATCTGGAACGTCTGAGTCAGTCGAAGGACGCGGTCTTTTCTTCTCTTCGGGAGCTGAATATTAACCGGAAGCTCATGGTGACTGCGGTGAATTCTCTGGCAACATATGCAAATGCAGCCAGAGAAGCACGGCAGGATATGCGTTATTATGCCCGTCGCCTCCGTATCCCTGTGGATGAGCTGGATCAGTACATGGCGGCCCATCCCTCTGTTCCTTATGGAAATACCTCAGAGAGAGAATGGGCAAGGATTTTAAGGAACTATCAGGCTGCGCAGGATACTATCAGGCGTTGTTCGCAGGAAACCAGTATGCCCTCGGCGGAGCTGGAACAGACCTACGCTGAGTTGATCCAGATGCAGAATGATACAGAAAACGCGAAACGAGAGCTGGTGGAGGCTAACCTTCGTCTGGTGGTGTCGATCGCAAAAAAATACACAAACCGGGGCCTTCAGTTTCTGGATCTGATCCAGGAAGGGAATATTGGCCTGATGAAGGCTGTTGAAAAGTTTGAGTACAGGCGAGGCTATAAATTTTCGACGTATGCGACCTGGTGGATTCGTCAGGCGATTACCCGTGCGATTGCGGATCAGGCCAGAACGATCCGTATCCCGGTGCATATGATTGAAACGATCAATAAACTGATTCGTACCAGTCGTTATCTGGTTCAGGAGATGGGCAGGGAGCCAACTCCTGAAGAGATTGCAGCAAGAATGGAAATGTCTCTGGATAAGGTTCGCAAGGTTCTGAAAATTGCGATTGAGCCCATTTCTCTGGAGACCCCCATTGGTGAGGAAGAAGATAACCACATCGGAGATTTTCTGGAAGATAAGTCAACGATGTCTCCTTCAGAGAATGTCATATCCGGCTCACTTGGTGAGCAAACACAAAGAGCCTTGGCAACTCTGACCCCGAGAGAAGAAAAGGTCCTGAGAATGCGCTTTGGGATTGGGGAACGAAGTGATCATACTCTGGAGGAAGTCGGCCAGAATTTTGAGGTTACACGAGAGCGAATCCGCCAGATTGAGGCGAAAGCGCTCAGAAAGCTGCGGCATCCGTCCCGCAGTAAGAAATTACGTGCCTTTATCGAATCCTGAATCCGCTGCACCTGCTTTTTCTGAAAGCGATTGCAATTTTTGCTCCGGACCTGTAAGTAAGACAGGTCCGGAGTTCGGGCGTTTTTGATGCAGCAGGGATGGCTGGCGAGGGTCAGGTATCCGGCTGATTGAAAGCTCTGAAGTCTTCTGGTGCAGTTGTCGTGGGCTCATAGCTCAGTTGGTTAGAGCAGGGTGCTCATAACTCCAAGGTCCCTGGTTCAAGTCCAGGTGGGCCCACCATCTGCAAAATTTGCTCTGATTATGTCAGATAATGATGCTGAGCTGGAGGAAGGTATCGGATCAGGCCGGCTTTCAGCTGATCCAGGTTGACTGGTTTACTAATGATAAGCAAATCATCATCCTTCGATTCATCCTCATCCTCTTCTAATCCGGTGACAAAAATAAAGGGGACCCGGACCTGCCACAGCTTGTGTGCACTCCTCTTGAGCTGAAAACCATTCATTTCCGGCATGTTAATGTCACTGATGACCAGATCAGGCAGCCGCTGCGCCTGCTGTGAATATTCAAGTAGTTTGGCAGGGAAGGTAAAACAGCTGATCCTGGCATCAATCATCAGATTGAGCTGTTGCAGCAGAAGTTCCTGAAAAACTTCAGAATCATCAACCAGATAAATCTCAGTTCCGCCGCTTCGCTGGCTGCCAAACATCTTTCCGAAAAAACCGGCCACCAGCTACCCTCTTCTGTTCATCCGTCAAAGATTACACGATTATTCTAGCAGGGCTGATCCGGAAATACCATCACCTCATGATTTTTTTTGCGTCCTTCCGGAATTTTCTTGCCATATGAACCCTGTGCCCCTTGGGGAACAGACCAGACCCCCGAATGTGTTTCCTGAAGTCTGGTCCTGATTTGTTTGAGAGGTAGGACATAAAAATGCATATGAAAAGGGGTTGGATAAGGCGAGCATCTGTCGTTTATTATGGAATGGTATTGTTTTTTCCTTTCATATCATTTATCTGCAATGCGCTGATGGCACTGGCTCCATCGATGAGCGTGCTGTCGGAACCGCTCAGAATCCAGCCGCCTTTTGGAGATGGATTGTTGGAGAGGACAAAAACGGAGGAGCTTGCATCCGGACTGATGGCTGCGATATAAGCATAGCCAAACTTATCCAGAGCAATACGAGCGTGTCCTCCTTTGGCTGCGGCTGGATTTTCCATTGCTGAAAAAGCCTGACAACCTGAAGAGAAGCTTTGTTTCGCATAGCCGACGTAGGACTCGCCGCTACTGATATAGACAGAGCTGACATGGGGGCAGTTGTTTTCATCTGTGATCAGTGATGGCTTGTACAAGTCGTTGCTCTCCGCCACAGTTGTCAGATTGCAGACAGATGCACCAGGGACGACATCTTTAACGGAGGCTTCTGTCGTATCATCCCAGACTCCCCCAATTTGTTTTTTATAGGCGAGGGTGCAGGTTGATGCGAAAAATTTATTTTTGCAGATATACGCCACATGTGCCTGATCATTTTTGTCAATGGCCAGATCAACTTTGATAATATCCAGACACTGACCGGATGTGATCTCCTGTGCTGAGGCATCACCGGTTTTTCGGTACATTAGCCGATAGCGTCCTGAGTTGCTGAGATCTTTGACAACCCATGCGGCATGGCGGTTTCCGGCGCTGTCAAGGGCTGACGATATATCGTAAATATCGAGGTCTGTATCGTAAACGTTGATTCTGTCCATTGCTTCGACAGATGAGAGAATACTTCCACCTCCCTCATCGATCATGACAGACATAAGGTCTGTCGGAGATGCATTGACCCGGTGGTTTTTGTGGGCAATATAAACCTTATTGCTGTTGTTATGATCGATCATAATATTGCTGTATTTGCCTGTTTCTTCTGCTGATGTAGGAGCCAGGTAGTCCAGAGTTCCTGTGTAAAGATCTGTCAGATGTCCGCTGAATGTGCCACCTGTGCGGGAACCATAGATCATGGAATAGGCCTGATTGTTAAAGCGGGCAAAACTGATGTGAGGGATATTGCTGCTGTCCAGACTGAGGCCAACGCTGTTCAGAAACCAGTCCTGACTGCTGTTCTGCACTTCAACAGGCTCCTGATCTGATCCTGATAGTATATTGAAATTATTTGTAAAATAATCGATTCGATGCTCTCCGCTTCCCGAAGATAATGAGCGGGTCAGCAAATGGACAACGGTGGATTCAACATAGAATGCCGGAGCAGGGTCATTGCTCTGGAAGGTGTCGCCGCTGCCATTGACACCATTAGCGGTGATGCAGAGATAGTAGGGACCACCATCCGGCAGCTGATCTACAGCCTGCACAGTGTAGCTGTTTTCTGCTCCCCCTGAAGCGCTGGAAATAGAGCTTGCACTCATCAGAGTTGAACCGCCTGAGCATCCGGGAGCTGCGGTTACCCTGAGATCAAAAAGAGGGCTTCCGGCTGAGGCTGCCCAGCTGAATGTTGGTGTTCCACTTTGGGAGACATGGTTGTTCTGAGCAAAATCGCCAGTGATTGAAAAAGGACCTGCTGCGACCGAAATCTGACCACTCTGATCTGTGATGGAAGGATTCGAGGCGTATTTTGTGGTAATGGTGCCGGTTCCGATTGAGCCGCTGAGCTGTGTGCTTTGTGATCCTGTTACAGAAGAGAGGTGGCCATTATGGTCGCCGCTTGCGCTCCAGTCTGCCAATTGCAGACCATTCGGATTGCCCCAGGGATCACGGCCTTCTGCATAGACCAGAAGACTCTGAGCCGCATTCATTGTGTGCGTGTCAAGTTCCTGGTATGAACCGCCATTGTCTGTGACCACAGCAATCCCAGCCACGATTGCGGATGGTGATACTGTGAAAGTTGCCGAACTTCCGCTGGCAGATGAGCCTGTATCTGTCACCTGAAGAAACGGGGTTGTATCGGCAACATTATATAATTTAAAGGCACTTCCGCTTGTTGAGTGAATCCCCCCGCTAAAGACTGCTGCTCCGGCTGGCAAAACATCAGGAGAAACAGAGCCCACCGATGTCGGGCTTGTATTTTTCCACTGATATGTGAGGTCAATGCTCTGATCTTTTGCGATCAGGTTGTTCCATGCATCCCGGGCCTGAATCTGAACATTAAACCCAACCCCAGCACTTACACTGGCAGAGGCAGGAACAATAAGGAAGTTATTTACTTCATCTTTATATTCAACAGATAATGCTCCCGAGGATGTTTGCCCTGTTTTTCCATTATAAGTGTATTTCAGATGCACACCGGTATCTGAGCCATTATAGAGGACAAGAGTGGAAGATGCCTCTGTAATGGTACAGACTCCATTGATAAATGTGCAGGAAGGTGCTGTCTTCGGAGCTGTCCCCCCTGGGGCATTATGTGCTCCAATCCATGTAAACGCGCTGCTGTTATTGCGGGTTTCATTCAGGCTTGTGACCACCTGTCCGTACTGATCCAGAGCTGTAACAGTGACTCCAATGCCAGATCCTGCTCTGACAGGTGAACTCGTTGTAAAAATAACCTCATAAGAGGCTTCGGCTCCCGGATTAATACTCAGAGTTCCCGTTGTATCCAGGATGGCTTCATCAGAAGCAAGTTTTGCCGTGACAACACCACTGCCGACTCCGGCAGACCCGGGCAGAGTCACAGAGGAGCTGTTCGAAGTACTACCGGAAAGCTTTCCGTTAAAGCTTCCGTTGGCACTCCAGTTTCCCTGTTGCAATCCTCGTGCGTTTCCGAACTGGTCGAAGCCATATAGCTTCAGTGATAATGACTGATCCGCATTAATGCTTTCATTTTCTATCTGACTGCTTTCTCCTCCATGGACAGGAGAGCTGCTGCTGCTGTGAATCCGGACATATTGTGTTGAGCTGAGAGGAGCAATACTGAATTCTCCCGAGTAGGCGGATATGGCCGGAGAGCTACTGCTCACTTTTAACTTTGGTTTGGCGCCTGAGTCATCGTCATAGGCGTTATACAGCATGAAAGCAGAGCTTGTCAGATAGGTTCCGCTTGTTCCAAAGGTTTTTGTTCCGGCAACTTCTGTTGTTGCCGTCAGTCCATTCCCTGCTCCATAGGATGAAAGAGTTGGGCTTGTGTTTTGCCATGTATAAGAAAGATCCAGATTCGGGATGGTTGTTGTCGGGTTTCCGTAAGCATCTTTGGCAATGATCTGAAAGTTCAGAGCATCACCAGCTGTGACGCTATATCCACTGCCCGGACTGACGCTCAGTTGATTCAGACTGGCATGTACCACAGTCAGAGGGCTTGATGAGAGGCCGCTGAATCCTCCTGAAATGTAGTTCAGAATGATGCCGGATTCTCCATCCTTGAATAATCTGAAATCAGCAGCTGTGGTGCAGACTCCGGATGAAAAGGTACAATCGGATGTCTGAACAGTTGGAGTATTTCCACCCGGAGATGGGGAAGCAATATTCCAGCTGAATGATCCGGACTGGTTGCCGTTCAGAGATGTGACCGGATTCTCTTGTGCATCCATAGCTGTCACCAGCACCTGGAAGGGTTGCCCGGCAACCACAGGGCTGCTTACCTGAGGCTCGATTTTGAAATGGTGGAGTCCTCCTGGGGTGACTGTAATTGTGCCTGTGCTGTCACTGACCCCGCTGGCTGTATGTGTTGCTGTGATCACGCCTGTCACTGTTTTGACAGGACTTAAGGTGCTTGATGTTCCGGAGGAAGGTGAGAGCTGTGATGCCAGATCATTTTCGGAAGAGCTCCAGTCAACAGAGGTGGTTCCGATGACATTTCCCCATGGGTCATATGCAAGGGCATAGAGCTTGAGCGTTTCATCGATACTCATGGTATGAGTATCAAGAGCTCCCACACCCCAGGTATAATTGATGTTCTGGGACGTAATCGCCAGAGCATCGACAGTCGAGGCAGCCTGTAAATTGAAGTTCTTGATCGACGAGACAATTCCACTGGAAGAGCCGTTTATTTCAAGCTCAGGAGAGGGGTCTGCCGTATTAAACATTCTGAAGATTGCCGGGCTATGCCAGACTCCGTTGACGAAAGTTTTGGGGCCGGATGAGTCTGTTTCGGGATTCATACTTTGCTTCAGGGATGGAGTTGTCCCTTTCCATGAAAAGCTAAGATTTTCTCCGGTATAGTCAGAGATCGTATTATCCCATGTATCCTTTGCTGCAATATCGAGAGAGAACGTGCTTCCTGCGGTCTGGTTGAGCTGAAAGGCATCGTTGATTCCATATTTTGCAAGATCTCCTGCTGCAACAGTCAGGGCTGTTTTATTTTTACCGGAATGACCGCTTCCACAGCTTCCTCCGAAATTATCCTGGACGGTCACGCTGTTGACTGGCATCGTGCTGGCTTTATAGAGACTATGGGTAAAGACTCCAGATCCGGCTGAAAAAACAGCGCCAGAATCAGCGAATGCTGCTGTTGATGAGGGCGCCGGTGAAGCCTCGAAGCCAGTCCAGCAGAAGGTATAAGAATTCAGGGCGGCATCAATAAGCGGATGATTAATCAGGTTTCCGGCCTGATCCAGAGCTCTGACTGTAACAGGAGCCAGCCCAGGACCGACTTTAAGTGCGGATGCAGAAAGGCCGTAAGAAGCAATCGTTTTTTCTGTCGCTGTAAACGTCATATCTGGTGATGCTATGATGGCAGAAGTCCCGTTCAGTATCAGTCTTGCCTGATGTGCAACATGATAATGAAGGCCGCTGAGATTCAGATCCCCCGAACTTAAATCTAAGGAAGATGGAAGACCGTAAATACTTCCCGGGGTGAGGGCTGATCCGGAAATCCATTGCGCAGCAAGAGTCAGACCGCTCTCTCCTTCGCAGAGATTCTCGTACTGATCTTTACACTTGATGTTAAGCCCAAAAATTCCGGAGGGCTGATTATCCGCCGTAAGGCTCGTTGTAGAAGGGCTTATAATATAGGTGTGAGGAATTCCTGAACGGATATTCAGCGAAGAAGAAAGAGCTGCAGAAACGACAGTCGATCCACCGGATTTTGCATCCAGAGTCAGGCCACCTGCTGCGATGACTTCAGGGACAACAGGTGTAATGCTCCAGGACTGAACTCCATTTATGAAACTTCCTGTTGGAGTATAGATGGGCTCAGTACCATTTGCCGCCTTTCCAGGACCAGACCAGACCAGATTCAGATTATTGAGTGCGCTGTCTGCTGCGACAGTATTTCCATAATTATCGACAGCCCGGATGTCTACGATAAAAGGACTTCCTGCTTTGAGTGTCGATGGGTTTGACTGAAGAGTGACATCGAATGTGTTGATTGCCGCAAGGGAAGGCAGCATATTAATTTCAGTGATGACAGAAGCCTGGGTCAGATCCACTGCGCCAGGAGAGCCTCCGGATACTTTGACCTTATATGTCCCGACTCCATCATACTTAAGATTACTGATGTTTGCGGTTCCGGATGATAAGCTAATGCCGGATGTCGTCCCGGACAGAGAACCTGGTGCAACGGTATCATCCGATCTGACCAGCTTTAAGCTGACAGGGTCTGAAATTCCGGATGTCAGGTTGTTTCCGGAAGAATCCCGCATCCAGATTCTTGAAGAAAAAGAGCTCTGCAGGTCATGTGTTGGAGTATAAGTATTGTCTGATACCACCCCATAATGATGGAAAGAGGAAGGGTTAATTACAAAAGAAAAGACAGATGCGATCAGCGATCCATTGTCATAGGTTACAGTAATTTTACCATTATCTGTTGCAGCATATGGAGTCATGGAGATTGCTGTGACCAGATCTCCTTCCAGAAAAGAATAGTTGCCCGCAGAAAATCCATCAAAGGTTCTGTTTTCTGCATTTGGCTGAATATTAGAGGAAACCTGTAAAAATTTCTGACCAGAAAATCCTTTGATTTTATTTTCGTCTTTATCGAAGGCAGAAATCATCAAAGATGCAGGGACTCCGGCTTCCATTTGATTATCAGGAATCCCTACAAGGCTGAATCCGAAGTGGTCGATCTCTCCCTCTGTTACCGTGAGGTTGATAACATCGTCCTGGAAAGTCCCCTGATGGTGAACTGTGATGGTGCTGTCTCCAAGAATGGACGGGGTTAAAGTAAGAATGCCACTTGCGCTTTCATGATGGTACTGATCAGGAGCTTCTGTGAGTTTTCCAGTTACAGAAACAATTGCAGATTTATTAGGGCCTGTATTATGTTCGGAATCTCTTCCAATAATGTAGAGTTTAACACCATCATTATCTGTCGTTATCGTCCAGTCAGAGGGCGCTTTTGCTCCGCTAAAATCATTGGTCAAAAAGGTTCCGGCTTCCTGAAGTGCTCCTACGGTTCTTGTTACATGTAGATTATATGTCTTTCCAGGCTCGGGAAGGCTGTCCATTGTCAGAGTCAGAGTTGATGGAGTCTGTGCTTTAGGATGAAAAAATGCCTGACCTGTTTGAGAGCCTCCATAATGGCCTTTATTATAACAAATTTCATTTATATTAATTTCAGCTGGTCCAAAGGGAAGGGTACCCTTTGGTGAAGCAGAGGCATCAGAAGTGACCGTAACGATATTATGAGAACCGTAACGGTCGAGACAGGTGGCCATAGGAGCTTCATCATCGATGTATGGTAATAGACCATAGTGGTTACCGAACTGATCAAACAGATCGATCTGTAGATCGAAAGGAGACGTTGCCTGGAGCGTATTTAAGACTGTGGGTACAAGTTTGCTTGGATGCCCAGGTAAAACATACATGGCCATTTTTTCAGAAATTCCGGAACTACTGTCTGTGAACTGGATGTTGTATGTAGGCTGCGCATTTGTTGTTTTAAATGATAATTTTTGCGGTGTATTTTCAACAATAGTAACTCCATTTACCATGGGATCGATTGACCAAGATCCGGAAGCTGGGCGTAAAGCATTGCCACCAGCGTCTGTGATATTAGCAAAAAAAGTAAATGTTTTGTCGTCATCAACACTGGGGCCATTGAAGTATCTTCCAATACATCGCTGATAATAGACTTCGTCATGAAAACGACCATCTTTAGTGCTTGCGAGAAATGAATCATGGCAATAACGCTGTCCTGCGACATTCGGGTTGGATGTATCTGGCTGGTGAAAAGAGATAAAGCTTTCAGGCCCGGGAGATACAGAGAGTTGTATCTTTTCTGTAACTTTTGAATAAATCGTT
The DNA here is from genome assembly GCA_020635195.1 of Deltaproteobacteria bacterium. Taxonomy (GTDB): domain Bacteria; phylum Bdellovibrionota_B; class Oligoflexia; order Oligoflexales; family Bog-1112; genus JACKAG01. Next base: position 182,492 of record JACKAG010000001.1, read on the forward strand.
TGTCCGCCAAAATGACTGCCCCAGTCTGTTGTCATCTCCGGAATCTGAACATAAAGAACCGGGCTGATCTGAGAGTTTGCTATGCAAATCTCTGGCAACTGAATGGTTCCGGTCGAAGATATATTGCTAATCAAAGCCCCTTCATGAAGCCATGAAACAGATGAATATTCTCCACCTAAAGATGAAAAGACTTTTGAATAATCAAATTTTGTTCCACAAGCACCAGGAGAAGTACAGAATGAAACCCGTGTCATAGCAGAATGCTCATCACCAAGCTCAGGATACTGAGAAGATGGAAAGAAAAATCCATCTTTGAAGCGAAGTGATAGAGTAGGGCTTCTTTTTAGTTTGCGTCCCCATGGTCCTACGATGGAATAAGGGGATTCTGGTGGTGCGACGAGAGAACCAAGAGCAATAGATATCGGGATTTCAGATGAGATGTCGGTGATCGGATTTCCTCCTCTGTCTTTTAGTGTAATCGTCGGAGATTTGCAGTCTCCGGGCTTAAAGGATGTTCCGCCATCGAATGTATAGTCTATGTGATCAGTTTTTCCACCACGTACAACGACCTGAAAAGAGAGAGGCGCTCCTCCGCCTGAAACAGCGGCTGTAATCGTTGCGTTATCAGACTCAGCTATAATCTTAAGAGGTTCAAATTTCAGGTCAGAGCTGCCACTATTCGGATAGGAAAAATAATCCGAGATTTCAGAACTGGAAGCAGACCATGAGACATTCGATGTTCCGGTGTAATTTCCGCCTTTATCAACAGTAGATGGGCTTAGGTATAAAGTATCATCAACAGAAAGATAGATCTTATTCAGATCCAGAATTGTGGCGCCTGCAGCAGGACCACCAGACTTATTTGCAAAGACAACGGAATGAGAATCTCCACGCTTAACGATAATTGTAAATGAATTGGCTTCTCCTTGTTCGGAGGTTTGCAGGATTTTTCCGGACATATCTTTTACAGACAAGATGACTTCTTTTTCTGAGTTATTAATCACATAACCTGATGTCCCATCAGGTACGGGTAATTGGCAAACACCCTGAGAAAACTGACAGTCAATTTTTCCCGAAGGCAGAATGGAGTCTTTGCCTGTCCAGCTTGGTCCGGGGTTTGTATAGCTGAATGTCAGTGGAATTTTTTCATTAAAATTGTTTGCAATTTTTCCACGAAGGTCACGGGTAATGACTTTAATGTTAAAAGGCTCTCCGGCAATCTCCTGTAACTGTCCTGATGTATCAATCTGAAGTGAGACAGGAATTCCGCTTTCAACGGTAATTTTCACCGATTGTAGGCCGAGCTCCGGCATAAGAGGGGAAGCCACCAGAAGACCGCTTCCTCCGGATCTCGCGGAGGCATTGACATAAGACCCATCCCCTTCCTGTTTTAAGACCATTTGCTCTGTAGAAAAGTTCTGAAGATTCCATTTTGCGGCTACCGATGTGGCATAATTCCCATATTTATCGGTTCCTGCGAGGTAAAAAATTCTGTTTTCATCTGGCCTCATACTGATTTCATCAGAGATAATATCTCCTTTACCATCAGGCAAAGATCTTAAAACGGTACTAAGCACTGGTCCGGATATGATTTTGACATCTTTCGATTTTGCCAGGCCAAGATCGCCATTGACTTCAAGCTGTACGGTATCCCCACTTCTGGGAGCAAGAAATCCAGCGCTACTTTTTCCGATACCGGCTGAAAAATCGACTTGTTCATCAAAGCTTATTTCGGGATTTTTCAGAACAGGCTCCGGACTTATTCCAGCGCCTTTTAACTGAAATTTAATGTTAAATGCTCCATTGAACTGATTTGCCGGATTATCTTTTCTGTCATAAAGATTCAGAAGCGCAGCGAAATGTTCGACGGCTGATTCTTTTTCTCCATGTTCTGACTGAACGGTATAGTAAGCAGGTCTGCCTGCAACGATTTCATAGCTGTATATTTTTTCAAGACCTAGTTCCTGATGGCTGAGTTTGATAAATCCTTTTCCGGTTCGATACAGGCTTAGCTCTATTTCCGGCCTTGCTGAAAAAGAGAGGGCTTCTTCACTTTCCTGTGTTGTCCCAGCAAGAGGACCGGTGATTTCCCATTGGGCAGCTTCACTATTGACGATATAGCCTTCCTTGTCCGCAGCAAATGAACGAAACGTCACCTTATCCCGGTCTGCTGAAAAAACAAGGCATGGCTGATTGCTGTCGCCTTTTTCTTTCAGGTCAGGGCAAGCATCTGTGGAGCTTTCATTGAGTGGATTGCTACTGACTGCGAGCTGGTCAGGCCCTGCCTGTGTCACTTTGATGACATCTTCATAGACTCCGAGGTTTATACCGATCACTTCAACACTTAGGCGCAGATTACCTGATCCGTAAATGGCAAAAGGACCTCCCGGAATCAGACAGCGTCCGGATTCGAAGGAACATGTGATGTTGCCTTCCGGAATGGAGGTGATCTGATTTTTATCAGGGAAAATACTTAGCTTCAGAGTATATTCTTTGTCTGAGATGTAATCGACGACTTCATCCTGCTCTTTTATGGCAACGCGGAGTTCAAAAGGTTTTCCTGACGTTTCGTTTAAAAGATTTGTTGTTGTGAGTATCAGGGCTTCATTCTGACCAAATCTTGTTGTGGTGAAATGAGCATAGCTTACAGTAAAGAATGGATCATCAGGCTCTCCTGCAAGTGCAACAATTGTAATTCTCCGGTCGTATTTTTTAGGAGCTTTGACTCTGACTCTTGCGACACCCTTTGCATCTGTTCTGACAACAGAGTTACTGAGAGTACCCAGGTTCTCTTCTGGTTTTTTGACGCTTTCATTGATCAGATCACCGTTGTCACTTAATGTCAGACTGTCTGAATTTTTTTCAACAGCGACTTTGATATCCTCAATTGTGAGGTTAGCAATATCTGTCGTATCCAGCAGGCGGAATTTTACCTCAGAATCTACCAGAGGATTTCCTGCATCGTCTTTAAAGCCAAAAACGACTTCTTCTGACATCGTCTGGTTCGGCTGAACGATCTGATTTTCACCGGAAAGAACTTTGACTCCAAGTGAAGCCTTAGCCAGACTGCTTACCTTACCTTTCTGCTGGTCACATGAGATAAGAGAGAACAGCAAAAGTATTGAGCTGAGCAGCATGTGTTTTTTATAAAGATAAAACATCGTCTCACCTAGCTTCCTGAAAATATGCTATACGAAGCATAGTTCATGAAAATATTCTGATCCGGTTGTCAGAAAGCTTTGTTTCTGAATTTCTGACACGGTCAGAGGTACGATTCGGGCTATCCTTAGACATCAACGGATCATATTGGATTTTACTTAGATAAAGTTATTTATGTGCATAATATCAATTTATTATGTTTTTTTTATAAAAAGCAATTTTTTCTTTCGGACCTTTTTTTTGATGGGATAGGCAGGATTTTTTTTATTTTTTTAGCAATATCAGGTCAGTATGGGCTGTTCTGTGTATATTATTAAAATTGTTTCATAAAATATTCTTGCAAGGGCTGTTGATGAGGAGCCGTCAGGTATTTGTGGTCATCGAAAATTATATCAAAAGAGATGATCCGGGCTCCGGATCTGTGTATTTCTTCAGACGGATATGTGATCCTGTAGGGTATCGACCGCCAGTTGAGATCTGTAGAGAGCCATAATCGGATTTTACTTATTTTATACAAATTTTGTCCTGGATATGGGGTCCACTACTATAGAGATAAACTGCAAGTTTAGTCGTCTCGAATAGAATGTGTCCGTTCTGATGGCAGTGGGATGTGAAAAAGCCTCCTGTATTTTCTTTCGCTTTAGGCATGTGCTACATCCCGCGTGATACTTTCTTTCTTTGGCAACAGAGGTGTTGATATGAGAAGTTTTTTGTGGATCTTAATTTTATCAGTTGTTTCATGTAAGACCTCCCAAGATTCTTCAGATAAGCGTCTTGGCAGGGATCAATCCGGTCAGAATTTGTACGTTAAAGATGTCAGTGGAGGGGATGATCTGGTGTGCACCGCCCGCCTATACAGGCCCAAGACAGAGCTCAATAATGGGCTCCCTATTTTCTATTTTCAGTTAGGAACAGGCGACTATACAGTAAACAAGATGCTGTTTGACAATCTTTTCGGAGCCAAAATATCAGAACATGTAAATCTTTTGATTATAGACAAACCTGGTCTGATCTATATCGAAGACAGCGCTGACGAGCTCAAATACAACGTGAAAGGATGTAAAAAGGGAAATAAGGTCTATGAATGCCCAGATTCAGAAGGCTACAAGGCATACATCAAACACACTACTGGGACACTAATCGATTGTGGTTATCAAGCTCTGAAATGGGCTTCTGATATTGACAAAGGTAGTCGGTATATACTTGCAGGGCAGAGCGAGGGATCTGCTATCATGGGGCATCTGGCAGGCAAGCTTCTGTCGGATGACGAAACTGGAAATCTTATCGAGGTAATCTATCATCATGGTTCTCCTATGGGAAAAGTTTTCGATGACGATGAAAAGTTTGATTGTTTTGATACTGAAACAAATAACAAGCTGATGGTGCAAAACTCTTTCTCATGTGGATGGGCCAGATATACTGCTTCACTCCCCCTCCTGCCTGAAGTTTTCTTCAAATTGCTGGATGAGCAACCTAAAGCTGAATCTCTCAAAATGGAATTCATTCAGGGATTAAATGATATGGTCGGTACTGAACATGTCTTAAATTTTGAAGACATGAATGAACAAAGAGCCGAATCCGGAAAGAGGTATTTTAGAAGTATTTCCTTCGCATACCACAATCCTGGCCTAACTGAAGATAACGAAAGAGGTGACGGACATGCGCTCAATAAGGCTTTTTCAAAATTGTTTATAAAAAGTCTTATCCACCATATTCCAGCTCTAAAGGATAATGATTGAGTCATGGAATTGCTGATTTCTTGAGCGAAATCAATGAAGATAACGCCTGAGAAAGCTTTGATAATTGGAAATTCATCAGGTATCGGTCTCTGCCTTACTCACAAGCTTGATTTTCTCTCCAGCAGGCAACATCTTTCGATAATTTCTCTATGGTGAGCATGATGACCTCCACATAAAAAGACCTGTCTCTAACAGGCTAACGGATTCCGCCTAAGCTTCGCCAGCGCAGTTGCCGGAATGGTACATACGTTTTCTGCACTTGAAGAGTGTGGTGACAGGTTGGCTTTTATTTCGTGCCAAATTGTGCCATTATAGAGCTCAAGGAGTGGCTCGATATGGCTCAACCTTACAATAATAATAGTTTTCTTGGTAGTTTATCTACTCAAACTCAGTCAGAACTGCGCAAACTCGACCAGAAGGCTGCTAAATTCCAAAATCTCATAGCAGATCTTTCACCTGAAACACGAGAAATGCTGCGTTCAAGATCCCGGATTAGCACTTTAGGAGCCACTACTCGAATTGAAAACGCAGTCCTCACTGATGCGGAAATCAACTGGGTGGATACCATTCTTAAAACGGTCACGACATTTGATGTTGGCCGAGGCGTTATTGCTGACAAAATATCTAAAGACAAAGAACGTTCACTTGAAGAGGTGGTTGGCTGTAGAGATTTATTGGCAATTATCTTTGATGAAGGCGACGGGCTTTGGCCGCTTACACAATCGAATATTCGTGGACTTCACGCTGCTCTGATGGCTCATTATCCGCCTGCATTCCATTATGCAGGTCGATACAAAGTTGTTACCAATCAGGTCGTTGAACGTAATTTAAGAAGCGGAGTACAAAGGATCGTATTGGAGCCAACCGATCCAGGTATTATGACAGATCAGGCTATGAGCAGCTTGGTTGAGTGGGTTAATGAAACTCTACCCGATCATCCTTGGCCAATTGCGGTTGCTACGGAATTTGTTTTTCGTTTTCTTGCCATCCACCCTTTCCAGGATGGCAACGGCAGGATGGGGAGGGCATTATTTTTACTGCTCTTAATATCAGGAGGCGACGAGCTTTGGAACACCGTGACACCTTTTTTGTCTATTGATCGCTTTCTTGAGCAAAATCGTTCCAGGTATTATCAAGTTCTTGCGCTCGTATCGGGAGGAAAGTACCGGCAGAACCCCCAGGAATACAACTTTGAGCCCTTTCTAAAGTTCAACCTTCGCGCGGTACGAGCGGCGATAGAAAACGCCGAGGGCCAAATAGAGTCGATCCAAATCGTCTTGCAGCTCCCACCGGCAGCAGCAAAAATTTTGGAAGCTTTCAGAGGCGAGCCCGGGCAACGATTATCAAGGCGTCAAGTGGTCGAAATTGTCGATTTACCTGTACGTACCGTGGCTAGATCGCTGGCTTTGCTTACCGAAAAGAACTTGCTCCAAAAATATGGGCGCGGAGCTGGAGTCGCCTACCAATTGGTGTTCTAGGAGGGGGCAGTGTATTGCGTTTGATGTCCATGAAAACAATGTATTTTCATGTACTTAACAATTTCCATTGTTAAACAAGGATTTTTAATAACCTGCTGATTATTAAGACATACGCTCCCCTGTTAAGACGAATGTGCCGCAGCCTCCCAGGAGCCAAATCGCTCTGGTAAATCGCACCAGGGAATACCGGCCCTATAACGACAGATCACAGCTTCAACAAATGTTCTGTTATCCCTTGCTGTTCCACCTACCCAGCCATGACGACCTGGAAGAAGATCTTTAATTTATCCCATTGATTATCTCTGAGACTGTACCGTCTTCCTGTCATGAGCCCTCCGGATTCAGGGGAGGATCATTTGGATCAGTTTTTTGTTCTGTTTTTTTTCTGGGGTTGGCGGGACAGGCGCTCGGGTTCCCGACGTTGAACCAGGACGACATTGGGGACCGCTTCGACTTTGTGGATCATTTTGTTTAACTGTTCAAGACTTTTCAGGCTTATCTCAAAATTGAGCACACCGACCATATGATCGGGAGATATTCTGGCCTCTGCTCTCTGAATATTGACACCACAGGAGGAAATGGCAACGGTGACATCTGCCAGAATACCCTGCCTGTCCTGAGTGACTATCTTCAGATAGGCCGTATGCATAACCGATGTTTTATCACTCTGAACCCACGAGACTTCAATCCGTCTTGCCGGATCAAGGTCCAGGGCGCGGTCGCAGTTGCTGCGATGGACGGAAACTCCACGTCCTCTTGTGATATAGCCGACAATGGCATCTCCCGGAAGCGGGCTGCAACAGCGTCCATATGTCACCAGAATGTTATCCATTCCGGAAACCAGAACCCCAGAGTTTGGAGGGAGTGGGCTGTTATGTTCAGTCGGGGATTTTCGAGGAGAGTCTGCAGCCTTTCGTGAGTCTGCTTTTTTCTCTTTGGGAAAGACTTTTTCTGTCAGCTCTGAAGCATTGATCTTGCCATAGCCGATGGCGATTAACAGCTCATCAATGCCGCTTTCTTTGGCTGTTTTTGCCAGTAATTCACTTTTATTCTGGTCAAGCTTGTCCAGATCAATGCTGCGTTTGCTGAGTTCCTGAGACAGAAGTTCCCGTCCGAGTTTACTGCTTCGTTCCCGCTGCTCACTTCTGAGGAAGGAGCGGATCTTGTTACGGGCTTTGGATGTCGTCACAAAATTAAGCCAGTCTTTACTTGGCTTCTGATTGGGTGAGGTGAGAATTTCTACAATGTCACCGGAGCGGATCTTGCTGCGCAATGGGGTGATTTTACCATTGACCTTTGCTCCGATGGTTCTCAGGCCAATGTCTGTATGTACCGTAAAAGCAAAATCCAGCGGAGTGGAAGCGGAGGCCAGCTGAATGACATCTCCTCTTGGAGTAAAGACAAAAATTTCTTCCTCAAATAAGTCGACTTTGACCGCATCAAGGAATTCATTCGGGTCTTTGACCTCATGGTGCAGCTCCATCATCTGACGCAGCCATGAAAATGTTTTGAGGTCTGTTTCTTTTGTCTGGGCTGTCGGTGTTTCCTTGTAGGACCAATGGGCTGCGACACCATATTCACAAATATTGTGCATGTCTTTGGTGCGGATCTGGATTTCTGCCGGAGTTCCGTTTGGGCGGATCACTGTTGTATGAAGAGACTGATAAAGGTTCGCTTTTGGCATTGCAATATAATCTTTAAAACGACCTGGCATGGGTTTCCACATTGCATGAATCACCCCGAGAGCTTCATAACAATCTTTGACAGAATCAACAATGATCCGGAAAGCGAAGAGATCATGGATATCTTCAAAATTCGTCTGTCGGTGAACCATCTTTTTATAGATTGAATAAAAATGCTTGGGTCTTCCGTAAACACGGACATGTTTAAATCCGTATTTTTTTAACTCCGCTTCCAGGATCTTGATCACTTCTTCGATATATGCTTCACGCTGCTTTTTTTTGGCAGAAACCTTGCGGCTGATCTCTTTATAAATTTCGTTTTTGGTTTCTTTAAGGCAGAGATCTTCGAGTTCACTTTTAATTCCGTAGATTCCCAGACGACTCGCGAGAGGAGCGTAAATATCGAGGGTTTCCTGCGCAATTCTAAGTCGCTTGTCGGGAGGAAGGCAGCTCAAAGTTCGCATATTGTGCAGGCGATCTGCCAGCTTGACCAGGATCACCCGGAGGTCTTTGGCCATGGCCAGAATCATTTTTCGGAAATTTTCTGCCATGCGCTCCTGACTGGATCGGAATTTAATTTTCCGGATTTTAGTCAGCCCGTCTACTAAATTTGCGACAGCAGGCCCAAAAATTTTTTCGATCTCTTCAACCGAGGTTTCTGTATCTTCGACAACATCATGCAAAATTGCAGAGATCACTGAGGCAAGATCAACATTCAGATCTGCCAGAATACTGGCAACAGCCAGGGGATGTGTGATGTAAGGCTCTCCGGAACATCTTTTCTGATCAGAGTGTCTTGTCTTTGCAAATTCATATGCAGATCGGACTTGTGCCAGAGCTTCCTGGTCGTGGATGTAAGCATGAAGCTTTTTCATCAGGAGGGCATACTCTTCCTCCGGATCTGGTGAGAAATTCTGAGAATGCAGTTGAGAATTCTCAGAAGAGTGATTACAGGGGAGGTCGTTTTTCTTTTGTTTGTGATCCATATGGACCGATCCTGTCTCAGGGAGGTTTACGACCCTTCAGGGGTAGAATTACCTGAAGAAAACTGAGTCCGAAGCTGACGAAATACAGGGCTCTTTTCCCACTCCTCTTTCAGTTTCTGGCAGTGCTCCAGTCCGCTCTTTCGGGAAAGAAGATGATGGTCTGGTTGATTCATCAGGATACCCTTTAATTCAGCCAGAGCGGACTCCAGCCTGTCATTGATCACAAAGTACTGATACTCTGGCGCGTGGTCAAGTTCCTCACGTGCAGTCTGAATTCTTCTCCATTGAGAGCCCGGACTGTCGGAGGCCCTCCCTGTTAACCTTTCCCATAAAACGCTGAGTGAAGGTGGCATGATAAAGATGGAAACAGCTCCTGGTAGTTTTTCTCTGGCCTGTGTCCAGCCCTGAACGTCGATTTCAAGAATAATTTTATGTCCCTCTCCTCTGATTCTCTCAATTTCCCGGTAGCAGGTCCCATAATAGTTCCCAAAGACAGACGCCCATTCCAGCATGGCACCTTTTCTGACTTCTGCAAAAAATTCGGCTTCATCGACAAACCAGTAGTGGTCCCCGTTGATTTCTCCTTCTCTGCGAGGACGGGTTGTCATACTGATCGCGATCCCGATAAGACCGGGATCTTTCATCAATCGGCGGTTGAGCGTTGTTTTGCCTGTACCAGAGGGGGCTGTGATTACAAAAACGTCATCGTTAGAGCTTGCTGTCAAAGTCATAGTGGGCATCCTGTGTCAGCTGATGGAGGGGCTTATATGTTTGTATTGTACCTGTGATTATCGTCAGGTGGCAGAGCTTCTCTTTCTTGTCTGATCTCCGTGAGCCTTGTCATGATGCTGGCATGAACAGATGATGAAACCTGGGATATAGCTTCAGCATATCGTTTTGTTTTTGATCGGAATAAAAAATGGACGGATATTGCCTCTGCTTGTATCAGAGCCTTTATCCTTGTTTCGGGCTGATTGATCAACTAGCATTTTCCTGTTTTTCCCTCATGTGTTCTCCTCTGGGGGCACAGGTCTGTCTGTCGGACTGGAGGACTCTATGTTCTGTCAGCTGTTCTTGCAGAAAGTCAGCCGTCGCAGTCCGTTCCTGCTCCTGTATTTTTTTGAGCTGTTTGTGTGGGAGGGGTGGGTCTTTCTCCGTCCTGAGGCAGCGGCGGACGTTCGTTCTATCGACTCTGACAATATTTTTGCTGAATGGTTGGCTGAATATGAGTCGGGGCCTCCTGTGTGGTGGTTTGAGATGGTGAAAGGCCCGGGAGCGTTCAGGGTTCTGGCCTTCAGGGATACTGGCCGACTCTCTGATCGCCGTCTGGTGGATCAGGCACCTGTGATTGTGATCATTGATAGCGGCGTTGATGAGGATCACCCTTCCCTGAAAGGAAAGCTCTGGCAGAATCCCCGCCCAGGTGCAGCAGGTTGTTTCCGTGACAAGTGGGGCTGCAATGTGACGCAGTCTTTTCCCGGAATGCCTTTCGGGATGGGGCCTGCACGGCCTCCTTTTCTTCGTCGTCCGGGAGAGTCCTGTCCTGGAGAAAAGGATGGTGGAGGCTTTTCGGAGGAGCTGTCCTGTCGTCATGGGACGATGCTTGCGGCTTTGGTTGCAGGGGATATCAGGAACGGCATTCCCGGGATGTGCCCGCTTTGTAAAATCTTTCCTGTCAGGATTGTCAGAGATTCGGCCCGGGATGGTCGCTCTGCGGACTCAGAACTCCTGAAAGCGTTCCGCTATGTGCGAAAGCTCAGGGAGAGTCATGCTCCTGCCATCCGTATCGTTGCTGTGGCATATGGAAAATTTTCAGACTCACGTGAAATGCAGGCAGAACTCAGAGCTCTCGACAACAGTGGAATTCTGGTTATCGCAGCTGCTGGCAATGCGGCGCTTCAGGATGAAGTTTATCCTGCGGCGTATCCGACGGTGCTCAGTGTGACAGCTCTGGGGAGGGATGGCCGGAAGTCCTGGTTTTCAAATTTTGGTCCCTGGGTGGATATTGCAGCTCCCGGAGGAAACAGTCTGCCAGAGGATGATGAGGAGACAGCCTCACAGGAAATGATCTTATCTGCAGTTCCCGGGGGAGCTTTTGCGCTGGCTCAGGGCAGCTCGATTGCTGTTCCGATTGTCGCGGCTTTGGCAGGGCTTGTGCTGACAATTGAGCCAGGTTTATCAGCAGCGGATCTGAAACAGCGTCTTATACAGACAGCAGACCAGAATCTTTATGGGGAGGAGATGGCAGGAGGGGCTAATCAGATCTGGCTGAGGGAGCTGTCCGATCAGAGGATGGTTCGCCTGCTGGGAGCTGGCTTGCCGGATGCTGTGTCTGCTCTGAAGGGGGATACGGATGGAAAGGCAGAGTCGGAAGAGGAGACAGATCCGGTTTTTCCGGTCTGTGGGGTTATAGGTCATCGACAGGAAAGCTCTTTTCGTCTCTCCGCACTGCTGCTAAGCTTTTTACTGATACTCCCTTTTTTGGCAGGCGCGATGAGCATGGTTTGTAAGAGGCTGATGCGATGAGTTTTGAAAAACTTTCAAGTTATCAGAAGCTGCCTGAGTACCTCAGGTCTTATGTTGTTGAACAGAATTATGCACATTACACGGCCAGGGAGCATGCGACGTGGCGTTATATTATGAGAAATGCTCGTGAGTTCTTCAGGGAGCATGCCCATCAGGTTTATCTTGATGGACTGGAAAAAAGTGGTATCCCGGTTGACCGTATCCCTGAGATTGAGGAAATGGACCGGGTTCTCAATCAGTTCGGCTGGGGCGCCTTGTGTGTTTGTGGTTTTATTCCGCCACTGGCTTTTCTTGAATTTCAGTCTCTCAAAATCCTGCCCATTGCTGCGGATATGCGGACGCTGGAGCATATTGCATATACCCCGGCTCCGGATATTGTGCATGAAGCAGCAGGGCATGCACCTATTCTTGCAGACAGGGATTATGCGGAATATCTCACCCGATATGCGAATCTTGCCAGACACGCTATTTTTTCAGCAGAAGATATCCGGCTTTACGAGGCTATCAGGATTCTGTCTGATACAAAAGAAAACCCTGACTCAGGGGAAGATGATATTGAAAAAGCTGAATCCGGGCTGAGAACTGTGATCAGCCAGATGTCCTGGGTCTCTGAAGCTGCCAGGGTGGCCCGGATGAACTGGTGGACAGCTGAGTACGGCCTGGTGGGGGAAGCAGAGTGTCCTAAGATTTACGGTGCTGGCCTCCTCTCTTCTCTTGCAGAAAGCCGGAGCTGTCTTGCAGATAGTGTCCAAAAAATTCCACTCAGCCTGAAGTGTATCGAGCAGACCTATGACATTACAAAACCTCAGCCACAATTGTATGTCGCCCGAGATTTCAGGCAGCTGACGGAAGTGCTTGAAGAGCTGGAAAGTACCATGTCCTTTAAAAAAGGGGGATTATATGGTCTCGGTGTTGCCAGACAGTCCCGGGCTGTCAGCTCTGTGGTTTTTGACTCAGGTCTGACGGTTTCCGGAGTCCTCGAATCGTTTCAGTCTGTGGATGATCAGCTTTCTTTTATCCGCTGGTCTGGTCCTGTTCAGTTGAGTCAGGGCCGCACTCAGCTTGCGGACCATGGGAGCAGCCGGCATCCTTCTGGTTTTAGTAGCCCAATCGGAGCCTGGACATATGAGCCAAAGATCCATCCGTCTGAGCTGACAGATCAGCAACTGGCAGAGGCCGGTCTGCTTCCTGGCAAACTGGCAGAGATTAAAACGCTTGCCGGCTTTCTTATCTGTGGCAGGCTGCTCCGGATCAGAAGAACAGATGAAGGACGCCTTTGTCTCCTGACCTGGGATGGATGCCGGGTTAGCCGGGGAGATGAGGATTTTTTCCGTCCGGAATGGGGTGAGTTTGATATGCTGGTTGCCAGTGCGGTTCCGTCTGTGTATGGAGGCCCGGCAGATATCGATCACTATCCTGAGAGGGATTTTGGCCGGACATCGACGAATCCTGGTCGTCAGAGGCCGTATGATGATGCTGAGCTGAAACTGTTTAATCTCTATCAGCAGCTTCGTGATTTTCGCCGCAGCCCTTTGAGGGGGGAGGCGCTGCTTGCTGCTCTGGAGCCATTGGCGCAGCTTCTGGAAGCGGAATATCCTCAGGAGTGGCTGGCTCTGGTGGAGCTGGCTGAGCTACTGCGGCAAAAGGCAGGGTTGGACGAAATGACGGTCCCATGGTTTAGCAGGCTGAATCATTTTTTACAGGGGCAGGACTCCGGTCTTGACGATCTGCAGCGTGGCTTTATGAAAGATGGTCTTTTGAGGGCGGGAACTCCCGATTAAGCAGAAACAGTGCAGGTGTTAGATGGCCGGAACGAACGCGGTGATTCATCTGATGGCAGCTCTTTTGCTGCTCCTGCTACTTGGCAGGCTGCTGCATCTTCAAAGGCAGCGGGATTTTTTGCGAATGCTTCTGTTTGCCCGATCGGGCAAACGTTGTTTTGTGGCAGGCTGGCCAATTCTGTTTGTCAGACGAACAGCCGCTGCTCTGAATATCCCCTGTGAGGGAGATCCGGGGAATGGGCGGAAGGTGCCGGTAAAAATTGATCTTGGGGTTTGGGGGGATTTTCTGAAGAATCATCAGGTCCTTTGTTTCCGTTTTTGCAGCGCACAGAGTTCCGGAGCTTTGCCTGTTTTGGAGGCAGAGATCCGGAACTCTGTTGAAAATCAGGAAGAGCTTGGCAGACTCCTCACTCAGGCTGTTAAAATGCCAGTGACGGTCATATTTCAGCAGAAGAGGGATCTCTGACCCGTAGAAGATATGTATTTTATTTACAGAAGGGAGGGCCCGTGATCAGGTCTGCCATCATTTTACTGAGCACTATCTGGCTTAGCGCCTGTGCCAGTCTTTCTCATCAGAATGGCTCTGAAGAAGAACCTCCTGAGATTGCACATGACCTTCCTTTGACAGAGGCTCTGACAGCAGCTCTGGATCACGGAGACATCACTCTGCGGAAGGTGGTTCGGCTGATTGGTCTTAGAAAACAGTGGCCTGAGGCTGGGGACTGGGTTGCAGAGGAGGTCCGGCAACATTTTTCCGACTGGTCTTCGGTTCGCCTGATTAATGCGATACAGCTCTATGAGGCGACAGATCATCCGGAAGCTGCGGAGCTCTTTTATACTCTCAGTTCGTCCGACCGGCATTTGGCCCAGCAGCTGGCCTGGCATCTGGCGGCAGCAAGACCATCACGGTCCATGCGTCAGAAGATCGAGGAACGTCTGACCTATGCGATTGATCGCAATGCCCTGAAAGAGGTTTACTGGCCGGAAATGGCGGATGCTGTCGCCAATAATCATCTGACATCTTCCTATACCGTGGTAAGACAGGCGTTGTTTGAGAATAATCACCCGCGCTTTGCTCTGTCGCTGGCAACACTGGACCCGGCCAGAGCGTCGGGGGACTTTATGGACTATCTGGCCCTGGCCTCGCTTGAGGAGTTGCGGCAGCTGAGTCTGAACAGTATTGATGTGTTTACCTGTATGGAAATCTTCAGACATTTTATGAAGCATCCCCCTTCTGTGAATCATCCGAAATTTCCGCATCTTTTTCATTATGCGATTTCACGAAACACAGCGTTGTCGGATATGGCGAGAGAAGTTCTGTCGGGCTTTCTTCCTGATCAGAACGGCCATCTGGCGCAGATGTTGGCCAGAATGCCCAACTGGGTTCAGTCGGCTTTTGTCGAGGGCTCGGGACGCAAGATGACTCCTGTGCTGGGTCTTTTCTTACAGGAATTCCGGCATACCACAAGTCAGCAGGAGGTTATCCGGGAGATTGATCATGTCGCCCGATAAGGGCTTTCCGGCTCTCTGTGCTTTTTTATGAGTTGGGCATCCTGCCCTGTCTGCTGTAGCTTTTGTTTCTGAAGGCGTAGCAGGATGACTTTCCATATGGCCTCCAGAACGATCCGGAGGCTCATTTTTGAATGTCCGGCCCGCCGGTCACAAAAAATGATGGGGACTTCTGTCAGCTTAAAACCGGCCATCAACGCCCGATATTTGAGTTCTGCCTGAAAGACATAGCCGTCACTTTTCAGGGTTTCGGGCCTGATGGTTTCCAGAACATCCCGATGCCAGAGGTTGTAGCCTCCTGTCAGGTCCTGAACGTTCAGCCCCAGGACGGTTCTGGCGTACCATGAGCCTGCTTTGCTGATGAACTGTCTTAATTTATTCCAGTTTTCTGTTCCGCCACCAGCAATATAGCGGCTTCCTACGACAACAGGACTATGAGCTGCTTCCTTCAAAAAGCTTGTCAGGTATTCGGGAGCATGGGAAAGGTCTGCATCCATTTCAATCAGGTAGGTAAAACCCCGTTCGAGTCCCCAGAGAAAGCCTTCGACGTAGGCAGATCCCAGTCCGAGTTTTGCCGGGCGGGGCAGAAGATGAACCCGGTCTGGCCACTCTTTTTGCATGCGCAGAATTTCGCTGCGAGTGCCATCCTGGCTACTGTCATCAACAAAAAGAATATTGAGGGGAAGTCCGGTCTGCATAATTCCGGAAACGAGAGGAGTGATATTCTCCCGCTCATGATATGTAGGCGAAATAATCAGGATACGCTCAGCCTTATTGCTCACCTGTGATACCCTTATCTGATCTGTGTTATGCTGCGGGCGAGATGCTCCGGATCTTCTGCCAGAATGACTGAAAGTGCAAAAATCTGAAAATGTCACTCCGGACCGGACTCCCGGAGGGAGCAGCCTTGATTTTCCTTATAACACTTTGGGTGCGGGAGGTTCTATGTCTAAACTGGAGCAAAAAGAAGCGGAACAGGAAATCATCCGGGATGTTATCCGGGAGTTTTATCAGAGAGCCTTTGCTGACGGGATTATCAGCCATTTTTTTTTCGGTAAAAATCATGATGACCTTGTCCGGATGCAGAGTCACTTTACCCTGAATATGCTGGGTTACCATAAGAATCCCTATCCGGGGAGATCTCTGCGGCAGGTGCATGCCTCGTTGCCATTAAGCGATGTGCATTTTGACAGGCGGCGTGTCATTCTGGAGAATGTTTTGTCAGAATCGTCACTGCCGCTGTCTGTTCAGCTTAAATGGCTGAGCCTGGAAGAGCGTCTGAGACCACAGATTGTCCGGGGCAGTTCCGGACCTTCATGCTCTGGCTAATCTTACGGGATGGCTCTGTTGCGGCAGGGGGCTGAGGCCAGTAAAGCGATAACAGATCATTATAGAACCGGATAGGCTGATGAGATATATTGACGGAATCAGCTGGAGGTTGTGTTTGAATGCCGTTTGTTTTTGACTTTGCAGAAGGCTTTGCCTTTGCCGGTAAGTACGAGATTATTTCCCGTCTCGGATCTGGGGCAGAAGGAGAAGTCTATCTTAGCCGTGAAACTGAAACCGGAATAGAACGGGCTGCAAAGTTTTTTTACCCGGATAAAAATCAGGAAAACCGGGCTGCCAGGCGGCATGCACGAAAGCTGTATAAAGTCCGTAACTGTCCCGCAATTATTCAGTACCATACACATGAGAAAATAAAATATAAAGGAATGGCCATTACCTGCCTGATTTCTGATTATGTCGAAGGCGAGCTTTTGGCCAGCTATATGTCCCGGCAGAAAGGTCAGAAACTGCACTATTATCAGGCAATGCATTTAATCTATGAGATTGTCTGTGGGCTCCAGGTGATTCATGCTCTTGGCGAATATCATGGTGACCTTCACGACGGAAATATTTTTGTCAGTCAGCATGGGCTGGGTTATCAGATCAAACTGATCGATGTGATTGACTGGAGGGACTCTCGTGCTGCGAATATCAGAAAGGATGTCTGTGATCTGGTCCGGATTTTCTACGATCTGATTGGTGGCAGAAAAGTCTATTCCAGGATGCCGGAGCAGGTCCGAAATATCTGTTGTGGCCTGCGCAAAGACCGGATTCAGAAGAAATTCCGGAACGCAGGAATTCTGAAGACTTACCTTGAAAACATTGACTGGTGACGGAATTCTGATGGTAGACAGTCCCTTCTTGTTTCGCGAATTTATTGATGAAAATATGAGTCAGGCATGTGCGCTGTCCGCAGGATCTTTCCGGCTGGGGGCCATTGTCCGGAGAAAAACGGAGCAGAAACATACAGAAGACTCTGCCGGTATTTTTCAGCTTTCACAGGACTGTGTGGTCCTTGCAGTGGCAGATGGCTTTGGGGGGCAGAAATCCGGAGATCAGGCATCGAGAATTGCCATTCAGGAGCTGGGGGCTTTGCTGAAAGGAGCGTCTCCGGAAAGGGCCAGAGAGGCTATCCTGGATGCATTTCAGCAGGGAAACCGGATGATTCTGGAGCAGTACCCTGGAGCCGCAACGACGATGGTTGTTGCTGAGGTTCATCAGGACTTTGTCCGCTTTTTTCATGCCGGAGACTCAACGGGTTTACTCATCGGTGGCCGGGGGAAGCTTCGTTTCAGAACTCTCGAACATAATCCTGTTGGATATGGTGCAGAAGCTGGCCTGGTCTCAGGAAATGAGAAAACACTGGAAGAAACAGGGCACCTTGTCTCGAATTATCTGGGAAGCCGGGAGCTCCGGGTTGAAGTTTCCATCGGTATTGAACGCAGGCCACGGGACCGTATTCTGGTCATGTCAGATGGTCTGTC
Organism: Deltaproteobacteria bacterium; assembly: GCA_020635195.1. Taxonomy (GTDB): domain Bacteria; phylum Bdellovibrionota_B; class Oligoflexia; order Oligoflexales; family Bog-1112; genus JACKAG01. The sequence continues at coordinate 200,162 of JACKAG010000001.1, forward strand.
AGATAACATGGATATGAATCAGACTCTGAGGCTGAAAGATCCGCTGCTGGATTGCCAGTCTCTGGCGGATTCTGCTGGCAGATACATGTGTGAAGATGAAAGAGGCAAGCCGGATGATCTGAGTCTGATTATCCTCAGTGAAGGAAGAGCACCAGCTTAAGCGGGAGTAAACAGCCAGTCCTGCTGTGTCAGGCCTGGCTGAGTTTTTTTGCCTCCCGGATTCAGCAGATGATGGATGGACCGGATTCCGGCTGGGGAGAGTTGCATGCTTTCATCATTAACATACAGATCGATACACTTTCGGATGATTTCCGGATTCTGAACTCTGCTCTGTTCATATGCAAACTGAGCGGCCCTGCCCCTGTTCTGCCAGGCATCGAGCAGAGAACTTTGCAGATCCCGGGTGATCTTGCTCAGGATCTCCTTCCCAAGGGAGCGTCTGGCAATGAGGCCTCCGAGAGGCAGGGGGCCCTGGGTTTCTGAGGCCCAGCTGTTGCAGAGGTCTGCAATGGTTTTAAACTGATAAGATGAGTTAAGAAAGTGGCTGTCATGAATGGTCAGAGCGCAGTCAATCGTCTGATCGAGGAGTCTTTCTGTCAGCTCATGATAGGGAAAAACCAGCTCTTCTGCCGCAGCAGGAAAGAGCATCCGTAGCAGCAGATAAGCTGTCGTATGATGGCCGGGAATTCCCAGCCGCTTCGAGGGCAGCTCTTCAGGAGAAAAAGCCTCCCGGGCAATCAGCTGCGGTCCCTGACTCATGATCAGGCAGCCACCTACTGGTAAAAGAATATAGTCCTCTGAAACCCTGTCCAGAATACTGAAGGACACTTTGAGGAGATCCGATTCGGCTCTTAGTGCCCGCTGATTCAGCTCTTCCAGATCCTCATACAGAATGGAATAGTCAAGGCCGGAGGGGGCTTGCTGGCGCGCCAGGGCTGCAAACATGAAGGTGTCATTTGCAAACGATGTGATTCCCGTGCGGATCATCGGTAGAAAGCCTCCGGAGGAATTCTGGGCTATTTGCCGTGGGTTTTGCCTGTTCTGAGGACATCGAGAACTTTCTGAAAGGACGTAGGCAATGCAGCTTCAACCCAGAGCATGGGGCTTTCTGCTGCTGGAAAAAAACCAAGTTTTCTGGCGTGTAAGAGGTGGTGGCTGATCAGGCTTTCTACGGATGGGGGAAGGGCTTTGCGGGCTCCGTAGCGCTTATCTCCGACAATTGAGAATCCACAGGCCTCCAGCTGAACTCTGATCTGATGCCCTCTGCCGGTATCCGGGGAACAGCTCAGCAGGCTCAGCTTGTGTTCCGGGAAGGCTTCAAGAAGGCGGAAGCTGGTGACTGCTTTTTTTCCGCCAGAATGAACGACTCTGACATTTCCGGTCTGCTTATCAATCGGGCTGAGAAAGTGAGTGCTTTTCCATTCTTTATCAGCGGGAATGCCATGGCACAGGGCCAGATATTGTTTTTTTGTTTTTCGTTCGCGGAACTGATTCATCAGAAATTCAGCCTGTTGTGGCTGGCTGGCAAGGAGCAAGACGCCGGAAGTCTCTTTGTCGAGTCTGTGACAGAGAAAGAGGCCTTCTGGCAGATCCTGGGGTTGAAAGCCGGGAAGCTTCTGCATGACGGAGATCACATGGGGATGATTCTGGTTCTTTGATGCTTGTGAAAGTAAAAACGGAGGTTTATTCAGGCAGATCGTATGATCGTCCTGGTAGATGATATGAGACGGGTCGAGCGTTTCTGGTTGAAGCTGACGTTTTTCAGGGGATCTGCGGTGGTCCGGGCAGCGAAGTTCAAGCAGGTCACCAGCTCTGGCTGTCTGTGAGGCGCGCCGGACACGCCGTCCATTCAGGGTGATATGACCGGCGTCAAGTTCTTTCCGGATCTGTCTCCGGGAGAAGCTGTCGACAAGGACAGTCAGGAGCTTGTCGACAGGGATGTTGGCCTGGCTTCCGCTGATCTTTTCCTTCAGATACAGCATCTTTTGTTTGTTTGTCATGGGCTGTCCGCCTGTTGTGGGTCTTTGGCAGCTCAGTACTCTGGGCTGCACTGGCGGCGGATTGTATCATAAATCAGGTGTCGGGCGGAATCAGGAAGAGATTGGTTGTCCATCTCTGATGATTTGTATTGTAAGATCAGGAGGTCATGGAAAAGCGCGACTCGTCAGATGAGAGCACGCAGTAACCAGGCCCGTTGGCTGAGTATCTTTTTTTGGGGATTGATTATGCAGCAGTGGAAAATTCTGTCGATTGTTTTAGCCGTACTCTTTATGATCGCTGGGATCTCCCTGATATCCCAGAAACGAGGGGATTCGTCCATGCAGAATCAGGACAATAAGCCGAACACAGGGGGCAAACGAGAGGAGTCCGTTTTGATTGCTACTTTTACAACTAACCTTGGTTCTTTTGATGTCAGACTTTTTCCGGAGCAGGTTCCGGTTACCGTGTCGAATTTTGTGTCTCTGGCTCGCAAGGGATTTTATGATAACCTGATTTTTCATAGGGTTATTGATGGTTTTATGATTCAGGGAGGTGATCCCACTGGCACCGGAATGGGAGGCCCTGGCTACCGCTTTAAAGATGAGTTTCATGCGGATCTGAAGCATTCAAAAGCAGGAATTCTTTCCATGGCGAATGCCGGACCGAATACCAACGGTTCTCAGTTTTTTATCACCGTGGTGCCGACTCCACATCTGGACGGACGTCACAGCGTGTTCGGAGAAGTGGCGAAAGGGATGGATGTTGTCAATAAGATAGCCAAAGTTCCGACCGGAGCTCAGGATAAGCCAAGGGATAAGGTTGTCATTGAAAAAATTACAATCCAGGGAGACTGGAAAGAAGTCGACTTTGAAAAGCTTCCGGAAAGATAGAAAAATCTGACATATTATGTTTTTTCCCCTCATTCTCTTCCGCTCTGCTCCGACAAATAAAAAGTGCTGGCAGCCGCTGAGCAACAGCGCTGCGCTGGGCCAGGAAGGGAAGGGGGATTTTTATGCGCCTTGGGACCATGATAGCCGTTCCTGGTGAGTATTCCCGCTTTGGCCGGATTCTCGGGGAAAGCGGGGTCGGATATACGGTGGAGGCAGGAGATCTGCCTGAAGGTGCGGAAGAAGGTGATGAATATGCCTATAAGGTGGAGCTCTGGGGCAATGAGTCGGGTCTGGCCTATAACCTGAGCGAGGATGACTGAGGATATCCGGATTGTCCGGGACTTCGTGTTAGCTATTCAATCAAATCTATCGATACAGTGTGGAAAAGTCACAGCACTTATAATGCACAGCAGTCCCCCTACGGCAGTTAAGGTGCCTCCGACCGCTTCACATGTTACGGGGTCGCAGTCAGGAATGGGGCCAGAGGGAGAGTTGATCCCTGAGTTGATGAGTAATGGTCCGATTACGGTACTGGCCATCAGGGAAAAAAACAGGCACAGGGAACATGTGATCTTCGTATTTCGGAGTCTCCATCGCATTTGGTTTTCCGGAGGCGGGCAACAGAGTGTCAGCAAACTTCCCACGAAGAACAAACAGCCTGCGGCTGTCAGGCTTCCTCCGATCGTTTCACATGTTACGGGATCGCAGTCACGAATAGGGCCTGAGGGGTAATTGACCCCCGAGTGGATAAGGACTGGCCCGATTATGGTGCCGGAAATAAGGAAGACACTCAGGCATATGGAGCAGGGGATGGTCCCATGGTGAAAGCGCCACTCGTTAAAGTCTTCCCTCTCCTGAGATTGTTGCCACTGATAAAGAAGCTTACGACAGCTCCAGGATGGGAGAAATGTTTCCGCTCTGATGCGGTTTTCCCACTTGAATTCCATGCCGCAGCCTCTGCCCTGAGAGGAACCGATAAATGCTTTGTCCCGGGCATTCCGGCCGCAGAGCATAGTATTACAGCCCCTTGGCATTTTCTCGATCAGAACATCACAAAATGGGCAGAGTCCGTATCTGTCGGATTCTCCGGATGCAACGATCTGTCTGAGTAGTCTGGTTTTTTCTTTCAGATCCATCGTACAGAGTTTGCAGGCCTTACCTGGATGAGGCTTTTTGCCGCATTGAAAGCAAAACGTTGCCTTGCAAAGCTGACAGGTCGCAGTGGATTTTTTCAGGGCTGCCGCAGCTGATCCCCTCGCCACAGTCCGGACAGAATTTTAACTCAGCTATGGACCGTATGATCATTTTCTGAAACGATTTCAGCTCCTCTTCAGAAGAAGGGAGTGATGCCAGAAGGGGGGAGCGGAAGCGTTCGTTGCATTCTGACACCGGACATACGAGGATTTGTTCATGATTTCCTGCCTGGAGGACTCCCTGAAACATCCGTTTCAGGCATTTCAGATGAAACAAATGATCACAGTTTGTGTCAGGGGGCTGCTCTCTTAGTGTGCGCAAACAGATCTTGCAGGCAGGGCCGGACTCTTCATCCGCTACAGTAGATTCGCTTTCTTCTGTTCCATAGGGTGCAGATCCTGCTGCTACGATATGACGGTGTTCCGCGCTGCTTTGCCGGAACTGATCGCTTAGATCAATAAGCAGGGCGATCAGTTCTCTTGTTTTTGGCCCTACATCTCTCTCATATCCAGGATGTTTTTGTATCTGAGCGAGTTGCCCGCTCAGCTCGTCGTGTTGCTGCTCTGGAGTGGATATTTCAGGAAAACCTGATTCAATATCTGGCTGATGGAGTTCCTGTTCTCCGTAAGAAGCATATAAAGAGGGTACTGAGATTATGAAAGCCGCCAGCAGCAGCTGGTATCTGATGAAGGCATGTTTTACAGACAACATGACGTCTCCCTCCTGATTATCTGAGGCTGTTGGGTGGCAGGTCAACAGGAGAGGCGTATCCTAACCTGCTTCAGACAAGGATTCAATGGAGATGTTTAATATTACGGTGCGTTAGTGATATCTGTGAGCTTCAGACTAGGCCCTTAGGCCGTCAGGCTAAAAACTATAAAAGCGAGCTTCGACAGAAGTGCATCAGTCAATAACAGAACTTCAGTTGTGCTCTGAAGCTTTCGACTTTTTTAGTCCGGACGTGATCCCGTTCTGTCCGATTGGGAGCATCTGAGGCTGTATCGTCTTATTGTGAGAAACCATCCGGATGCAGAAGAACTGTCATATAGCATAGAATATTCAGTGGTTTGTCTTTTTCATATGACAGAAATTATTGGAATTTTTCTTTCTTTTTGATATTTCTCTGAATATTAAGCCTTATGCATAAGGTCATCGACTCAGGAAAGGATCACAGAATGAGAGTTTTATACGCAATTTTATTTGGATGTTTCATCAGCAATCCGGCTGTCGGGGTAACCGTGTCACAGGGGGATACGCCTCTTATCACGGCTGTAAAAAGCGATGATGAGGAGGCTGTGCAGAGGATTCTACAGCGTGGGGCTCCTGTGGATCAGACTAACATTTGGTATATGACTCCACTCCATGTGGCAGCAGAGTCTGGCTATGAAAGGATTGTAGATCTTCTCATCCGGTATCAGGCAGATGTGAATGCACCTGACAGTGCTTATGGATGGACTCCCCTCCATTGGGCGGCAAGATTTGGAAAAACAGAGGTTGTAAAGTGTCTTCTCGCGAACCATGATGTTGTAGTGAATGCGCCTGACATGAATAAGCAATTCCCTCTCCATCTTGCAGCGAACTATGGACATATCGATGCCCTGCGAGATCTTATTGCTGCAAGAGCGGATGTGAATCTGACTGATGTTTGTGGTGAGCCCCCCCTCAACCTGGCAGTTCAGGCGGGTCATAAAGATGTTGTTTGTGTTCTCCTTGAGCAGCTTGGAATTCTTGTGAATCTGGTTGATAAAACGAGGGGTGTAACATCCCTCCATTGGGCAGTATTCTATGGAGACATAGATGTCGTACAAGCTCTTATCACAGCAGGGGCTGATGTGAATAAGGCTGACTTCGCAGGAGTCCTTCCCATTGATATTGCCGTGCAGGAGGAGGACGAAGAAATCGTCGCTCTCCTTCGCAGAGCCCATTCCGGATAATCCCATGAGGCAGAAAGAACGGTCAGTTGTGAAGATCGCTTTTTTATTCTATGGCTGCCGGAGCTCCTGTTCTCTGTAGGTAATATCTGAGAGGATGCTGATATGATGAAAGCTGCCAGCAGTTGTAGGGAGCGTCTGACAGAGAAAAAGCAGACAAGGTGACTGCTTTTTCTCTGTTTTATTGGAGTATCAGGTTCATAGCTTACAGGGAGCCTTACATTCCGAGAATGCTTTCTATCCAGCTGTGGGCGGCCTGGATAAATGGAGCAAAAACCAGACTGATGATGGCCATCAGTTTCATCAGGATATTCAGGGAAGGACCAGAGGTGTCCTTCATGGGATCTCCGACAGTATCCCCGACGACAGCTGCTTTATGAGTGTCAGATCCTTTGCCGCCATGAACTCCGGTCTCGATATATTTTTTGGCATTATCCCAGGCGCCTCCGGCATTGGATGATGAGACGGCCATCACAACGCCGACACCAATAGCTCCGGCAAGCATGCCGGCAAGGGCCTCTATACCAAACAATATTCCGAATAAAAGCGGAGAAAGGACGACCAGGATACCCGGGGCCACCATTTCTCGCAGAGCCGCTGTCGTGGAGATAGCGACACAGCGTTTGTAGTCAGGTCTGCCATGCCCTTCCATGATTCCGGGGATGGTTCTGAACTGATGCCTTACCTCTTCTATCATGGCGAAAGCCGCAAGTCCGACCGCGCGCATGGTCTGTGCGGTAAAGAGCATGGGCAGGGTTGTTCCGGCAAGCATACCAGCGAAGACAACAGGACTGAGAAGATTGAGCGTCTCGATTCCGGAAGATGTCAGGAAGGCAGCAAACAGGGCAAGCCCTGTCAGAACAGCAGAGCCGATGGCAAAACCCTTACCAATCGCTGCCGTTGTATTACCAGCGGCGTCAAGAATATCGGTTCTTTCCCGGACCTGAGCTTCAAGTTCGCACATCTCGGCGATACCACCAGCATTATCAGAAACCGGGCCATAGGCATCGATTGTGAGCCCGACAGCAATCGTCGAAATCATACCAATAGCAGCCATTGCAATACCGTACATTCCCGCAGAATACCAGGACAGGAAGACAACCAGTGCAATGACGATGACGGGAATGACAGAGGACTTATAACCCAGACTAAGACCATAGATAATATTGGTGGCGGAGCCTGTTTTGGAAGCATCTGCGATCTCCCGGACAGGTCTGTAACTATGAGACGTGTAGTATTCTGTGACAAAGCCAATGATCAGCCCTCCCCACAGGCCTGCAAGCAATGATGTGAGGACATTATTTCTGCTGATGGTCTGGCCGTTCAGAATGAACTCGTCAACCATAACCTCATGGGTCAGAAACCACATGGCAACAGTCATCAGGACGGTTGATATCACAAGTTGTTTCTTTAGTGTCTTCTCAACATCCTGATTTGTCTCTGTGACTCGGGCCATTAAAGCGGTGACAAGGCAGACAGGAATTCCGATGGCAGAAACCAGAATAGGGTAGTAGAGGGCATCGGATGAGCCTGCGATGGCTGCGGCAGAGGCACCAATCACCAAAGCTGCGCAGGTCGCTTCTGCAAGAGATCCGAAGAGGTCTGCACCCATGCCCGCAATATCACCTACATTGTCCCCGACATTGTCAGCGATGACAGCCGGATTGCGTGGGTCATCTTCAGGAATTCCTGCTTCGACTTTTCCGACAAGGTCCGCTCCCACATCAGCAGCTTTTGTGAAAATTCCGCCGCCGACACGGCCAAACAGAGCGACGGTCGACCCTCCGAGTCCAAAGCCGGTGACCATTTCCATTGCGATATGAATGTCCGGAATCAGTTCATGATAAATGAGTGCCATTGTGATCAGACCGAAAACAGCAAGTCCTGAGAGGCCAAAGCCCATCACAGCACCGGACTGGAAGGCGACTGTAAATGCCGGAGCGATGCCGCTTCGTGCTCTGACTGCTGTTCTGACATTGCCTTTTGTCGCAATATGCATGCCCATAAAGGCTGCAATACTTGATGTGAAGGCTCCCATCAGAAAGGATGCAGCGGCATAAAGACCCGCAAAGTCAGGCTCTGTATGCACATAACCAAGAGCAAAATAAATCAGAACGGCAAACCCACAACAGAACAGGGCAACATATTTATATTCTGAAACAAGAAAGGACATGGCCCCTTCTTCAATCGCGCCAGATATTTCACGAAAACGGTTGATCTCTTCAGTTTTGCCTTCAATGGTGACAGCCATCACTTTCCTGGCGTAAATGAGAGCGGCAAGTAACGCAAGAGTCGCACACCCATAAATCATATAGACAGCCAACATGATCTCCTTTCTGTCCGGATCTGTTTCGCCTGATACATTCCCTTTATGGGGAGATGTTATGAATGGGTTTTGAGAAATAGGCAAGAAAAAAAAGAGAAAATGAGATCTGTGAGGAGCTGCCCATGCAGGGTTTTCGGGCCTGCATGGGCATGATTCCACGAGGTTTTAATGTCGGTTGCGACGCTTTTGAACGGCTCTTCCTGATTTTGATGGAGCTCTCCGCTTGTTTTTTGACGCCATGTTTTTTCTGGTGCTCTGGCGTCCCCGGGAACTCTTACGGGAGAGTGATGCTTTTTTCCTGGATGAGCTTCGCTTGCTCGAGCTTTTCTTTCTTGCTACGGAAGCTTTCTTGACGGAAGTTTTTTTTCTGGCTGCGGAAGCTTTTTTTCGGTTTGTTTTTCGTTTAACGGAAGCTTTCTTGACGGAAGTCTTTCGTTTGACAGAAGTTTTTTTTCTGACTACGGAAGCCTTTTTTCGGGTTGTTTTTCGTTTAACAGAAGCTTTCTTGACGGAAGTCTTTCGTTTGGCAGAAGTTTTTTTTCTGACTACGGAAGCCTTTTTTCGGGCTGTTTTTCGTTTAACGGAAGCTTTCTTGACGGAAGTCTTTCGTTTGACAGAAGTTTTTTTTCTGACTACGGAAGCTTTTTTTCGGGTTGTTTTTCGTTTAACGGAAGCTTTCTTCAGAGTTGATACTTTTTTTGCACTTGTTTTTTTTCTTTTTACGACCTTCTTTTTTGCAGCAGAAGCATTCATGTTTCTGCTGCTTATTGATTTGCGAGCTGAAGCACGTTTTGCTGTGGCAGATTTTTTCTGCTGCGAGCGTTTTGCTGTGCTGTTTTTTCTGGATTTTCTGCCGGCAGATACGGAGGATGCCCTGCGCTGTACTCCGCTCTTCTTAGCAGCTGTGGAAGACCTTTTGCCTCCGCTTTTCTTACCGACCATAGATCAACTCCTCCTTACGGGGTATACTGGTTCGCAGGTGATCCCCTGGATCATTCAATGTGATCAGGGATTCGTGTCACCTTCCAGAAGAAGAGTTCGGATGAAGTGATATAAAATTTAGCGAAAAGAATCTTTTTTTCTAAATTTTATTTGATGGATAATCATAGGCAGTCAGCAGTTGCCTGTGATTATGAACATATTTTCTTTTTAAAAACAATGCATTAACGCAAGTTTTTCGGTTGATGTTACGTCTCCTGGATCTTCGGAAATCTTTCTCAAAAGCTGCCTTGCTTTTGGTCTTTTAAATGGGATGATGATGCGGCAGATCAGGAAGTATAGCCACGGTTGAGCAGTTCGACGACGGCCTGAACATGGGGACTGAGTCCCTGGGTCCTGCTGTAGCTTTTGTCACTTTGTCCGTTCTGGCTTTTCTGGGGCTGATGAGTATTTATGTCAGTCTTTATTGACGGATGCTCGGTTTTTAATCCGGTCTTAAGGTTGTTGTCTTTGTTTTCCCAGAATGGAGAGATCTGTCCAAGGCCGGCCTGTCGCAGGAGAGCAGAATTTTCGTTATTTTTAATAAACAAGATGTGATAACCGGAAGATGGGAGCTTCCGAAGTCCCTTCAGAAGCTTGCGGATCTTCTGGTGTTCGTTGAGCTCTGGCAGGACTTCCCAAAAACAGATGGGCTCATACTCCCAGTCTTCTGAAAAAGCTGGTCGCATATGCAGGCTGACAACATGACTTCTCAGGTAGCTGAGGGAATGAACGAGGCGTATTTTTTCAATAAAGCTCTTTGCCCGTGGGTCATCGGGAGCCATCGGGGGAAGTCCGCAGTGTGTGAAAGCTTCCTGCCATTTGTTCTGAAGCATGGTATGATGCCGACAAGATTCGGAAACAATTCCTTTATTAACTTCTGAGGCAATTTTATTGCGTTCCAGGATTTCAAGCTGCCTGATTTTTTCCTGTTGATAACGGATGATATTCTGAGCTTCATTCAGAATCATCTGGGTGTTTTTCATAGAGATAATCTTCTGACTGCCTGTCGTATGGTACCATTTCTTAACATATTGCCTTAATTTTAAAAGAGAATCTTTTTGATGGGAGAAGTCTTCTGTAAAACTTTCGAGCTTTTGTCTGAGTAAGGTCATTTGATTTATTTTGATCATAAACTGTAAAAAATCATGAAGAGTGATTTTTTCAGATATTCCAAGATCCTGACAGAGAACACTCCAGTGTCGAACGAGAGCCTCTTTTTTATTGAGTGTTTGTCTCAGAAAATCTTCAACAGGCTGTACGATTGTTTCGATTTCAGAGTTTGCAGGATGTTTGTTGTCAAGGTCTGTCAGTAATGTTTCGTAACATGATCGTAATTCATGGGTTTCGCGGGTTAATTTTTTCCATGATTCATCTATACTAACAGGATCTTCGGATGCATGAAACCATCTGTTCCGGAAAAATGATTTTTTTCTGATTTGCTGTGAAACGATATCTTCCGCAAGATCCAGACCAGAATCCAGGCGGTTTTTGAATGTATTGAGTATGGTCTTAACTTCAGACAGTCTTTTGCTCATAAGATTCTGTTCTTCCGGAGAGTCACAGAAACCTGACTTTAAAAAAGATCTGATCTGTTGGAGGCTATTTTTAATGACAGGAGATAACTGATCGAGGACATTGATGTAACACAGGCACTGAAGTGGGGTGTTCCAGTTGGTCATCATTTTTTTTTCATTAAAATCTTTCAGGTTGAGTTCTTTGGCAATATGATCCATCTGAACTTCAGTTTTATGGATTTTTTCACTGAGATATCGGATTCCACGGGTCGGATGGGAGAGCTTATCCAGAAGATCTTTAATGTCGGACATCATCTGAACCTGTATTCTGATTTCTTCCAGAGATGCAGAATCTGCCGGGGAATGTTCTGTGTTGTTTTTATTTTCTGAATTCAGATAGGGTCTGAAGCTCTTTTCTGACTGAAGCAATGGCCAGAGATCTTCAAGGTCCTCACTTAACTTTGCTATTTTTTCCTGATCTCCGTAGGCTGGATGATCAAAGCTGATCTGAAGTGAATGCAGGAGGTTTTCCTGATTTTCCCGGATAAACTGAAAATTAATCTGTTCTGTATGACAGGATGGATTGGCCGGAGACATAAAAAAATCATCCTGATCGCAGCTCAGCTGATAGCGGCCGGCAGCTTTTTCAGGGTGTTCCATAAGTTTCAGGCCAATGAGGTCTTCGGGTTTTAACTGTGTTGTCTGACCTTCTTTAAGAACCCAGCTTCTGGAGTTTTTTCTTAATATTTCCCAAAGAATCCCATCCTGATCTGTGAGCTTCAGGCTTGTACTTATGTATTTTTCATCCGGATCAAGTCCGAATATTGCATAGTTAAGGGCATCACAAAGATCCTGGCAGAGTTCTGCATTTCCATGGGAAAACCATATGTGTGAAAAATCACCATGCCCGGAGTGAAAGCGGATACCGATATTTTTATCCGGAATACCAGAACTTGCGCTCATTGATATTATTTTCAAAAAGAAAACCTCCCGACCCTTTATTTGTCTTTAAGTTTCCTGATTTTGTCCGATATCTTAACTGACGTTTTTTATAAAAATGATGATATGTGAGTCATTTTTAATGAACCATCATATTTTACGAAATTATTATCCTGCTGATCCGGAATCATTTTCCATGATCATTAAGCATTATGGTTACATAAGTGCGGCATGCTACCGGATCTCAGGTAAAAACCTTGTTCTTATATCGGAGAGCCACTCTGAAGATGATATTAAATGGCCTCCGGTAACATCTCTGTCTTCAGATTATACTATTAAACAAGGGGGGCGTCTTTCAATTGGCTGGATTAAAGCAGTTTCAGGATCTGAAACCAGGAAAATTTGGCCCAGAGGAATCAGCTTCTATGTACCTGTCCAGGGAAAGTCTGTCACAAGAATCGTCTTCGCAGTGAAAAATGCAGCCGGAAAGCGAACAAAATATGGAGAGCTCGATGGCGTGTTTGAGTCGATGAGCTCGATGATCAGTGAGTTCATCGACCATGGAGAAATCCGGCACTTTGTTAGTGAAGCAATGATCAGAGAGCAAATAAAAAAAGCATCCTATGATCTTCAGATTCTCAGCGATCATGAGATCCGCAATCCTTTGACAACTGTGATTGGCTTTAGTGAATTGTTACCAGAGGCGAGTCATCAGGAATTAACGGAATATAAAAACATGATTCTTGCAGAAACAAAAAAGGCTCTGGATGCTCTTGGAAAAATACAACAGATACTTAATTTTTCGAACTCTGCGGTTCAGTATGACCTGGATGTGCTTCGTTCGATGAATACGGAGGATCTGATTCATGATGTGGTCAAAACAACTCATGAAATTATGAAAGAACTTGCTCCTGATATGGATTTTCATCTGAGTGTAAGAAAACCTGATGACCATAATTTTATTATCAAAGCAAGAGAAAGCATTATATCTCATGCTTTCTTTGAGGTGATTAAAAATGCTCTGATGTATTCCGGACATGGTCAGGTGAATATTACTCTTTATTCTTCAGATCAGTGGATTGTTGTTGATATTGAAGATGACGGGGCAGGTGTCTCTCATGGCGCTGAAGAACTTATTTTTTTGAGATTTTTTCAGGAGCCATATGATCGTCATTTTCGTAAGATGAAGCGAGGGCTTGGCACTGGTTTATATATGGCGAGGTCTATTATAGAATTACATGGAGGCTCGCTGAAGTTTATCCGGAGTTCTGGCCGGAAAGGTATTTTCCGTTTTATGTTACCTATGGCTTCAGAAGAAAGTTCTGATCAGCCGCCAGAAGGGCCGGTGATCAGGGATAGTGAAAGTCCTGCTGATCCCGGAGGAGAGAGAAAAAAATGAGTACGGTGTTGGTGGTCGAAGATGAAGAACAGATTCAGCGCCTGATCAGAATTATTCTTGAAAAAAAAGGACATAAAGTTCTGACAGCATCGACAGGTGAATCTGCCCTGGAACAACTTGACAGTGGTATTCGTCCTCATTTAATACTACTGGATATTATGATGCCGGGGATTGATGGACTGAAAGTTCTTGGAAAGCTAAAACAAAATCAATCCATGCAGGATATTCCGGTCATTTTGCTTTCTGCCCTGGCAAAAGAAAATATTGTGATCCAGGGTATTAAACTCGGAGCAAAAGGTTATATCCGAAAGCCTTTTCATCCGCGGGATCTTGTCGAGCGGGTTTCTCCCTTTCTGGAAGAGAACTAACGCTTTTTCTTTCGAAACCTTATCTTCACAGGTGATTATGGCACTCAATATTATCAGGAGGGTTCGGGGCAACCTTCACGGTTCCATTGATATTTCAGAGCTGGAGGACCGGGTCATTGCACATCCGATTTTTCAGCGATTACGGAGAATCCGGCAAACGGCCTTTTTATCCTTTGTTTTTCCAGGGGCTTCACATTCTCGTTTTGAGCATTCTCTTGGAGTTATGCATCTTGCGGCTGTGGCGTGGACCAAGCTTTATATGAATCAGCAAAGGCTGGCGCAAAACTGTCAGAAGTTCCGCAACTTCACAGCGATGGAACGCTCTGCTACAGGTGGTGTGGTTCATGGAGTCTTGTCTCCTGTTTTCAGCCAGCTTGAAGAGATCTTCGGCTCGGATGAGCTGCTACAGGCACTGAGACTGGCGGCTCTCCTTCATGATATCGGTCATCCTCCTTTTTCTCACAGTGGAGAAAAATTTCTGCCGTCTCCTGAGCGTTTGCTGGCGGATGCTCAGTCTATACCTGACTATCTTCAGGAATATCTCCGGAGACTGTCTGAAGGGAGGGGGCATAGAAAACCTGTCAGCCATGAAGTCTATACCATGCTTCTTACGGAAAAACTTCTGACAGAAGTTTACCGCGATGCTCCTGAGCTGTCCCTTCAGATCGATCCCCGGGATGTCATAAGTATCCTGAATCCGGAGATCCGTCCACGTCCGACATCTCTTTTGAAAACCCTGAAAGTGCAGACTCTTTGCCATGAGCTGGTCTCCGGTGAGCTTGATATTGACCGGATGGACTACCTTCAGCGGGATTCACAGGAATGTGGGGTCGTTTATGGGATTTTTGATGCGGACCGGATTATGGACTCTCTGACCCTCTATGCTGATCCGGATTCTCTGGAGCTGCATCTGGCCATTCAGTTTTCAGGACTTGCTGCGTTTGAGGATTATCTTCGGGCCCGACAGTCCATGTTTGTTCAGCTCTATTTTCACAAAACCTCAGTCGCCTGTGAAGCGATGTTACAGCATATCCGGCGCCAGCTTCCTGAGTGGAGTCTCCCTTCTGATCCTGATGAATACTGGAAAATTGATGAATACAACATCCGTCAGGTCATGCAGGAAGCCCTGGAGTCCTCTGGATCGCTCCATGGTGCAGAGGATCTGAAGGTGCTGACAGATGACCTTTTTCTGCATCGACGTCTGTGGAAGAGGGTCTATGAGGTGGCTTCTGCGGAGGCTTCTCCTTCACAAAAAGAAAGCCTGAATAAGCTTGTGCAGCTTCTTAAAGATGCAGGTGTCAGTTCTGAGCTGGTTTCTTCCACAAACTATCTGACCCGGCTCAGACCAAGAAAAAAGCGGGAAAACAGCAAAAACTACCTGAAGCTGATTAAAAGGGATGACACACAGCTGCCCAGGGTTGTTCCGGTAGAAGATTATTCGTCTCTGGTTCGGGAGGGGATTGCCCTTCATCTGTACCGGATTTATACCAGTCAGCAACAAAGTGACAAAGCCAGACAGGTGATTATGGACAGTTTCTTTGAATCCGGAGTTGATGGATAAGAGGAGCTCCGGATTTCTTTTCTCAGAGGTGGGAGCTATTGATCTCAGGTCTCATCATCTGGAATACTTTACAGACCTGCCAGAGCCATGGCAGATCATGGATTCTGTGAGGTTTTTTTCAGGTTGCATACAAAGAAAAACGCACAGTTGATCTTGTGGCTATCAGCGGATGTTTTCTTTCCAGGTCAAACGTAGCTCCGTCCTCAGCAAGGACAGCGGAACTCTGCAAACAGACACAGGAGCAGTGCCTGCAGCTACAGTCTCAGGCTGCTTGTCATGACCCGCAAAAGACTTATGTTCACTGTGCTTCCCGGAATTATTCTGTTCTGACCCTTTTTGATGTAGGCTTCATCAAAACTGACTCAGGTCCATCTGCATGCATTCTCACAGATCCTGAAAAACCCATGGCTGGCTCCTCAGAAAGGACCTTCTGCTGCTGGATGAGACGGGAAAGGTGCCTGAGACTACAGCAATCCGGGACATCAGGAAACTCCCCTTTAAGGGTGATGCAAATAATGGGGAGATAAAGAAAGAGGAAGATCTTTGAAAAAAAACCGGAGGATGTTCAAGCGATTAAGCTCAAGTCTATAATAATTGTTGAGACTTTTCTTGTGTTTTATTATATTTCCAATAGTTTTACATAAAGGACTTTAGCTGACTTATCAGCTCCTCAGAAAAAGGACCACAACGTGAGAATTTTATCAGCAAGTTTATTTTTGTTTTTCAGCAGCCTGGCGTTAGGGAGAGGAGATCTTGAACCAAAGAATAAAGAGACACCTCTTATCAGTGCAACCAAAAATGGTCATTTTGATACTGTGCAATTGCTTATCGGATTTGGGGCGGTTGCAGATCAGGTAGGCTTACACGAAAGAACTGCCCTTCATAGAGCTGCGACGCGAGGGCATAAGAAAATAGTAAATTTTCTTATCGATGCTGGGGCGAGTGTAAATGTGAAAGATGTCTATGGTGAGGCTCCGCTTCATAAAGCATCGAAACATAGGCACCCGGATGTTGTGAGATCTCTTCTCGGTGCTGGGGCGGATGTGAATCAAATCAGCGTAAACGATGAAAGTGCTCTTCATCTTGCGGCATGGTATGGGTGCGAAGATATCGTGGAAATTTTTCTTGCACATCCTGCAGTGAATGTGGATATCTCAGACAAGGAAGGTAGGACCCCCCTTTATCTGGCTGTGGAAAAGGGGTACAGAGCTGTCGTAGAGCTTCTTGTTGCTGCTGGGGCAGATGTGAATAAGGCTGACAATAATGGCATAAGCCCCATCGATGTGGCGAAGGAAGAGGAGAGCAGAGAAATCGCAAAGCTCCTGCGTTAGCACATCCAGAATCACCCATCCTGACAGGTGCTTATGTTCTGGATCAGATTTCGACAGTGCCCTGAAAGACAAAGCAGGCATCACCTGCCAGCAGGACAGCACCTCCTTCATCCCGTTGCTGGACCAGTAGGGGCCCTCCGGGCATTGTGATCATGATCCACTCTTCCCGGCTGACCAGCTCTGCTGACAGCACAGAAACTGCGATGGCACAGGCGCCACTGCCACATGCTCTGCTTTCCCCGACGCCTCTTTCCCAGGACCTGGCATCATAATGCTCTCCGACTGTACCTTGTAGCCGCCGCTCCATGTGCCGGATGATCTGAGGGTTTCCGGGGCTTTCCCAGGCCAGGTGGACGTTAAGCCCATCGGAGCCGCGGAAATCCTGACAGTCTGCACCGGGGTGAGGGTTCTTTGCTGCCGGAGCTTCCGTCAGAAGGACCAGGTGAGGGTTTCCGCTGTCGCAACAGTGCTCCTCCCGGTAGCTGATCTGCGGCTGTCCGGGATGATCTCGTAAGCGCTGCACCAGGGTCTCTGCTTCCTGATACCAGGAGCACTGCTGGTCCAGCAGAGGTGCTGGCATTGTGAGGCAGATGAGAGCGGACTGTTGCTGAGCATCCCATGAACAGATCTGAGAGCTGAAGTGAAGGGGGCCTACACGGATCTCTGTGTATTCTGTTTCAGCCCTCTGAGCGGATCTTTCCTTCTGACGAAATAAGAAGCCGGAAGCACAGCGGAGGCCGTTGCCGCAGTTTGCAGCCAGAGATCCATCCCGGTTAATGATAGTCATTTCTGTCTCGTCATGTCTTTTTTGACTGTCAGAACTGAGTACCAGAATCCCATCGGCTCCGATCCCATCGCCATTTCGTGAACAGAGCTGTGCTGCCTGTCGCTGCAATGAGGGAATCAACATGGTTTTTTGCGATGGCTGGATCTGCGTGATGATGAAGTCATTCTGGCATCCATGCCATTTTTCAAAATTCAGCTGCATTGTGTGTTTCCATGACAGATCGGTTTTTTATTTATGTTTCTGCTTCAGCTTCTTTTCTTTCTGTTCCGGGGCTCTGATGATGCCCGGCGTGTTCTTCGCAGAAGAGTTTATAGCCTTTACCCCGGATGCTCAGTAAAAATCCTGGCCTGGCGGGGTCTTGTTCGATCAGTTTTCTGAGTCTCAGAATAAAATTATCGACGGTGCGGGTTTCAATATTGCCGCTCAGGCCCCAGACCTTATCAAGAAGATAGCTGCGGGTTAATGTTCTCCCATGATGGAGGATGAATTCTTTCAGGATATCTGCTTCAAGACTTGTCAGCTGATGCTCTCCGGCAGGGCCGGAAAGCCTGAGATTTTCCATATCAAGGTGCAGAGGACCGGCCCGGAAATGGAGTGTCTCATCCGCTGCAGATCTCGTCGGCTGGGACAGCAGAGAGGATCGTTCGGCCATCCGCCGGATGCGCAGTAGCAGCTCTCCCAGATGAAAGGGCTTGCAGAGGTAGTCATCCGCACCCAGGGAAAGTCCCTGGAGCCGGTCTTCATCTGAAGCCCGGGCTGTGAGCATCAGGATACCAACCCGGTTGTCTTTTTTCCGGATCGACTGCGCCACTTCAAATCCGTTCAGCTCCGGGATCATCACATCAAGAATAATGAGAGAAAATGGTCCCTTCTCCTGAAAGCTTTTAAGAGCCTGTTCGCCATTATCTGCATACACAACGTCAAAACCTTCAGCTTTCAGATTCAGCTGTAGGTTAAACGCAAGGTTTTTTTCATCTTCAACCAGCAGGATTTTTTGCATATTTTATGCCTCCGTCGGGCCGGGGGATTGTGGCTGTATCAGTCCCATTCAGAGTCTCCCTGAATGGGGAGGGTGACGATAAAGGTTGATCCTTTATCCCGGCCCGGGCTTTCAGCCCGGACATGACCTCCGAGAGAGCGGACCAGGGATTTTACAATAAACAAGCCAATTCCGGTTCCTGGAATGGCTTTTTTTTGGGTGACAGGAGCCCGGTGAAACATTTTGAATATCCGTTTTTTTTCTGCATTGCCCAGACCAAGCCCATGATCCTGGATCGTCAGTGTGATGATGTTTTCCTGTCGGATTGCACTGATCTTTATAGGACTTTTTGACGGAGAGTATTTGATGGCATTTTCCAGAAGATTGGACAGAATCAGGCTGATGGCAGGTTTTGGGGCCGTGAGCCCGAGCTCTTCGGAGCAGCTTATGTCCAGGCGCTGGTATAATTCTGCATCCAGCCAGAGGTTACTGTGTACAGACTGCTGGATGACCTCCCGAAGGTTCAGGCTCTCTCTTTCTTCTGAAAATCCCCGGAGTCCACGATCAAGTCGCGAAGAAACCAGAATATGGTCAACCAGTCGGCCAAGGCGATGGATGTCCTCTTCAACCATCTGATACAGTGTGTTTTGTGTTTCTTTATCGAGTGTTCGGCTTCTCATGGTTTCGAAGCTAAGCTGAAGGCTGGCCAGAGGAGATCGCAGCTCATGGGTGACAGATGAGACGAAGCTCTTCTGCTGCGCCATCAGATAGCGCTGCCTCTGGCTGGTGATAAACAGGAAGAGTGTCCCAAGAAAGAGCATTCCCAGCAGAACACAGCCGATGATCAGAACCATCAGAGCATAATGATTGTCAAAGTATGATGAGCCGGCAATGCGGGCAAGCTTGGTGATTTCCTGAAAAGAATCAACAAACCAGATGACCCACATCAGGGTAATGGCAAGCCAGATGATCTGCAGGCCAACAAAAACGAAAACAGGATGACTGGAGAAGCGCAGTATCCAGGCCATTTTTTTCATAATATTTCTGATCAGGCCTGACACAATAAAAACTCTCCTGCTGCGGGACAGATGGCTCGGGTAGATTTGACGGGGCGAAAACTTAGTGAAAAACAGAGAGCCCGGAACCATTCTGTGGAAGCAGCGTTTTAAGAGACAGAGCAACATTCAAAATAGGAATGATTCCAGGGTCTTCTGTCAGTAAATAATAATCATTGCAGCTTCCTTCCAGAATACTGCTCAGGAGGACCTGTCTGAGGACAGCCAGAGAGCTTTGTTCGCCAAGATGCTCAGGAGAAAACCAGAGCCCAACTTTTGGAGGGTTCCATGCTTTCAGGGTTTCTGTGATCGTCTGGCTGATTCGTTCGCAGCTCTGGCTGTCAGGTAGTGGTGTCGGACAGAGATAAACCTGTCTGGGTCCTTCTGCCAGCTGGCTGTCAGAGAGCATGATGGGGCTTGTGGACTGAATCCCGGGACAGATTGCTCTGCGGAGCATGCGTCGCAGACAATGAATGTCCATCAGAGATGCAGGGGATTCGCTGCCCTGACAGAAGAATCCGGCCCAGAAAGGACAGGAAGCCTGCTGCTGACCACTGATCAGGTTGATGCGGATAGCGGATGACGTTTTTTGTGGCTCTTCTGTCTGATTTTTCTTTTCTGCTAATCTCCCCGAAGTGACTACGCCTCTGCTGTCAGCCGGAAATGAGGGCTCTTTTATGGTCGCTCCGAGATGGGGATTTGGTCTGCTCATATTCATGGGCTTTGTTCCTGATCTGGCAAAACAGTCGGATACTCAGCTTTATATTATAATACTCATTTTGCATCAGGGGAGCGGGGGCGTTTCGAAAGGGCGTCCAGAATCCCATTTACAAACTTTCCGGAATGTTCCGTACCGTAAAGTTTGGCCAGCTCAATGGCTTCATTGATGACGACTTTTCTGGGTTCTTGAGCAACGATCATCTCCCAGACTGCCAGTCTGAGGACAGACCGGTCCATTGCAGGCATGCGCTCGACGGGCCATCGCTGCGAGGTCTGGCTGATCAGCTTATCCACTTCTGCGATACGGGAAAAGATCCCCCGGCAGGCTTCCTCGGCGATTTCCCGGGCTTCCTGTGGAATATGGTGATAAAGGCAGAACTGACTGAAGTGAGGCATGGAGAAGTAATAAAGCTTTTCTGCCTCACATTGATAGAGGAATTTTACTGTGGTATTGCGGGCTTCTCTGGCATCCCTTCGGTGGGCTGCGACCATATACTTCCCCAGTCTGCAAAAATGCTTAGCATGTCCAGAGCCGCTTGTGCGGCCTCTGTCCCTTTATTTGTGACGAGATGCTTCACGCTCTCTCCCTCCGGAAGAGACGCAGGAGTCAGACCACTTCGCTCCATCGCCTGATGGCTGTTAAGGGTCGTCAGAACTCCGAAAATAACTGGCTTGCCGGTTTCGAGGCCGATATTCATCAGGCCGCGGGCACTTTCCTGACATACGTAGTCAAAATGAGGGGTTTCACCCCTGATCACACAGCCAAGGCAGACAACGGCATCCCAGTTGTCCGATCGGGCAGCTCTGGCGGCTGCAACAGGCAGCTCAAACGCACCGGGGACCCAGACGACCCCTGTCTCACTTTCCGGAACCCCGGCCTTATACAGGGTTTCTTTTGCAGCATCAAGCAGGGACTGGGTTATCTTCTGATTGAAACGACTTACAATGATCATGATTCGTTTCTTATTCATTCTGGCAGGATCTCCATTCCACAAACGTCAATTCCGAAGCCACTCAGGCCTCTGAGATTTTTTGGCGAGCGCACGTGAAGGGTCATCTTCTCAATCCCCAGACTTCGGATGATCTGGGCCCCAATGCCATAGAGCCTGGAATCCATTCCGGAAGATCCTCCTTCGAGCGCTGTAATCATCGAGCGTCTCGGATCTGTCTGGCAAAGATAGAGGAGCGCAGCATGCTCTTTAGTCGCCAATAGCTCCAGACCATAGTTCAGAGCTCTGCGGCTGTTGCCATGGTGTCCAGGGTCTCCGAAAACGTCTCCCAGGACATCCTGTTTGTGGACTCTGACATCGACACACTGTCCGGGATGGAACTGTTGCTGGTTTATCAGAGCGAAGTGGACGCTCTGATCGACCAGGTTACGAAACCAGATTCCGGTGAAGGTCCCGTACTGGCTTTGGTAAGGCTTGCGCACCATTTCTTCAATCAGAGTCTCCCGGAGGAGGCGATAGGTGACAAGGTCTGCAATACTGAGCACCGGGAGCTGATGACGTCTGGCAAAGGTCTCCAGCTCGGACTTTCGGGCCATGCTCCCGTCGTCATTCATAATTTCACAGATGACTGCAGAGGGATGTTTTCCAGCCAGGCGTGCCAGATCGACGGAGCCTTCTGTATGACCTGTACGCTCGAGCACTCCTCCGTTCCGGGCCCTGAGGGGGAAAATGTGTCCGGGAACGACCAGATCTTCCGGACCGCTAGCCGGGTCGATGGCGACCTGGATGGTTCTGGCACGGTCCGCAGCGGATATGCCGGTGGTTACCCCCTTCCTGGCTTCAATACTGACGGTGAAGGCTGTTTCCAGCGGGGCTGTTCCATGATCCGGACCTCTCATCATAGGGAGGCGTAATTCGGCGATTCTTTTTGCTTCGAGGCTCAGGCAGATCAGTCCTCTGCCTTCTCTTGCCATAAAACTGATCTTTTCCGGACAGACATCGGAGGCTGCGAGTACGAGATCTCCTTCGTTTTCCCGTTCTTCATCGTCGGTCATGATGACCATACCGCCTGCTCTGATCGTGTCGATGGCCTGGATTGCTCTGGTGACGGAGCTCTCGTCCTGGCTGATGATCTCTTTGTTCATGATGAAGATCTCCGATTCTGAGCTTGCTAAGGCTCGTCAGATCCGCTGGATGGGTCGGAAGAATATCCTGAACAGACAGGAGATTGCAAGAGGCAATCCTCTGTATTCCGGGAGGGGATCCCATGGTAAACTATTTATAAATAAGCTAAAAAGGAAGGGCCCGGGATGTATTCTGCTGTGCTTGAAAGACGGATGATCCGTATGATGATTCTGGCAGCAATTCTGATTATCGGTCTTTCTACGCTCAGGGGTAACAGTGGCCTTATGGATTACTTCGAGCTACGCCACAGCCGGGACAGCCTTCAGGTTTCCATCGAGACCCTTGAGTCAGAGATCCGTTATCTTGAGACGGAAACAGAGCGTATTGAGAAATCTCCCGATTATGCCCGAAAAGTATTACGTGAGTTGTTTCATGTGACAGAAGAAGACGAAACCATTGTATTCTTTGCAGACTAGCTTTCTTGCCTCTTTCAGAATTCATTCTCCTCTCTCTTAACATAGCTATTTTACTGATGTGTTACGAGCTGCCAACGCGCGGGGACCTCGCTGGGATCTGTAGTCTTTTGTGGCGACTTATGTTATAGCTGCGCGAGCGTAATTAAGATGGGCTCGGTTATCTTGAGTGTTTTTTCGTACGGGCTCATGGATCTGCAACAATAGCTGAAAAAAAGAAGACAGGACGGTGTTATGGATAGCAGCACGCAAGATCTTAAAACAATGAAAAGAGCCTTCGGGCGTTCAGGGAGAATGTTACTGGCCGGATGTCTGTCATGGGTCATGGCTTCCGGCCCTGGTTTTGCAGAGCACAGGAAGGCAGAAATCCTGCATCTTCAGGGAGGAGATCTGAGCTCCGAAATCAGCCTCTGTCCTTCAGAAGTGGACAGCCGACGTCAGCAATATCAGCGGATTATTGAGCAGAAAGAAATCTTTCTGCTTCCGGATGGTACAGCTGCTTTCCTGAAGCAGGGAAAGGCCAGACCCTCAGCGGAGGAGCGCAGAAAGGGGCTGTTCGGAGAAGATGGGGAGCTTGGTCCCGTTGCCGGTGCTTTTTTTGGGGTAGTCCTCTCCTTCATAGGGCCTTACATCGGGAAAGAAGTTGCCAGGGAGGCTATCGCCCCAAGGTTGAAGAAAAATATTCCCTTCCTGAAAGATGTGGGTAAAAAGAGTGATGTTTTTGATGCGATTGCCGCTGCGAAAAGCGGATATATAGACCCCCCTGAGGTCATGAAAGATACAAAAATCAGTACTGCCGGGAGATTCCGAAAGCTCTTCTGGGAGGCAATCCCCAAGAATAACCTTCTGAATCTGATCTTCCTGCAGATCCTGACAGATCTTGGAGAAGGTTTTGCCAATCTTCTGGTTAGCTTTGCCCTGGAGCAGGCGGGTCTTGATGTCGGGGCACAGCCTTTTGATGTTCTTCCGCTTTCAGAGTCTCAGGAGACTCCGTTTTATGCAGTCGAAGGTGCAAGGGCGACAATGATTTATGGGCAGATTCAGGATCATGGTTTCTTAGCTTATTGCGGAGATGCTAAGGGCGCCGCTCTGCACTCAGGAGAGGAGGTTGTGCCTCCCAAAGGACGGGCCGCAAAGGTCCGGGATACTGCGGTGACTCATCTGCTTTCTTTTAGCTCCCGCTTGGCGGAATCTTTTGGGGCTCAGATGGTCAATATTGGAGCTAATGCCGCTTTTTATGCGACTGTGAAAGCAGAAGCAGGAGCAGAGAAAACAGATCACGGTCATTTTAAGCAGGAGTACAAGCAGGGGTGGGGTGCCTGGACCGGCGGTCATCTGCTCAAAATGTCCCTGGCCTTGTTCAGAAAAAAGTTGGGATCAAAATGGCTTGAGAAGCCCGCAATGAAATATTACCGGACTTATTTTCCTGAGTTTACGGTGACTCCCCCATCTTCGCAGCCTCTTGGTATCTGGCTGGATATGGATAACCGCTACCGCTATGTCTACGAGGGCTGATCCGTGCCCGGCCCCTCTGGGATCAGGGGCCTTTTCTCCGTACAGAGCTGAGCTTTTTCCTTCCATTTTTTTTATTAAAAAACAAAAAGATACATAAAAATCACAGGAAATGATTAAGTTACTCTTCGCTGTCGCCGATAGTGTATCTGGCTTCTTCTGAGGCCGGATTTTCTACAGCAGGGAAGGGGCGATCGGGCTGATGATAAAATGTATTTCTGATTTCTTTGTTTTTCTGCTCTGTCTTTATGGTTTTTTCTCTTTTCTGACAGGCTGTTCTGGCTCTGCTTCCCAGAAACGTTCATATTCCGGATCGGCTGCGGTCCATATCAACCCGGATACTTCTGAAAAAATGCAGGAAGCCGGAGCGACAGAGGGACAATCTGACGACGGAACAAAAGAGGATAAATCTGCGGAGGCTGAAGGCGGCGGTTCTGAAAAGGCCGATGGCTCCGGTGGGGGCTCTTCCGTAGCTTCCGGAAATCAGCTGGCCTCGGGAGAAGCGCAGCAAAAAACAGCTGTTGCGGGAACAAGCGGGACAGTTTCCCGTGAAGAGGCAAAAAAGAAAATAGCAGAAAAGGAAACAGGCAGCCTCTCTCTGGCTCAGCAATGTACGCTCTATGGTTCGGACTGGGTCTTCGATACGAACCGTCAGCAGTGTTACGAAAAAACTGAAAGCAGTCAGAAAAGTGGCGAGGATCTCTGTCAGTCAAAAGGTGAGGGCTGGAGCTTTCTGCGGGAGACAGGCCAGTGTGTGCTGCTGACAGGAGAGAAAAAAAGTCCGGAACAGGCCTGTACTGAAAAAGGCTCTGGCTGGTTTTTTGATGCGGAGAAAAAAATCTGCTATCAGCGCCTCGATGGAACGATAACCCCCCTTGACGAGGCTTGTAAGGATTATGCAGTAAAGTCCGCAGCTGAGTCCTCATACGTTTTCGATAAGGAAACAGGTCTTTGTAAGGTCTATGGCAAAGCTCAGAGTGCGGAAACCTTTTGTCAGAATATCTGGAAAGGTGTCTGGCAGAAAAAAGAAAAGAAATGTCTTCTGACAGATGGACAGACCACGGCTCCTGATAATCCTTCGTTTTATCATCCACCAGGGGATGAGGAGTACCGGATTCCAGGCCCGGAAGATGGGGAAGTAAGGGCCGCTGTCACCGATGCAGATCCGCAAATCCTGTGTCAGAGTCGTGAAGGTCACTTCATTTATCAGGTTGCAACAAAATCCTGTGTCAGCATTCAGGATGTAAGAGATGAAGAAAAGACCTGCTCTGAACTTGGCTCCGGCTGGCACATACAAGAACAAAAAGATGGGTCTGTCTGTATTCAGGTTACTCAGAACCTTCCACCTGTGGATGTCTGCACACAGGAGGATAAAGAGTGTCTTTACAATCCGGAGACAGGAGGCTGGACAGTCCAGCCTCCCATTCTGACTGCGGCAGACCTTTGCCTTGATCGTGGTCCTGAGTGGCTGTGGAGTCCGGAGAGAAAGCTTTGTCTGCCGGCAGACAAAGCAGATGGTATTGTCTCGCTGGGAAATGGCGTCTATCAGGATGCGGACGGAAACATTTACCGCAATGTTCTGAACCTTGGAGCCGGGGAGGCTGTTGGAGATTACTGGGGCATCGAACTGCTGGATTATAAATGTGATGACAGGGAATCATGGCTCCCCAGACTGGCGGAAGGGTATGTTATGGAACCCGTGTTCTGGCTCGATTTTGCCAGCTCGGTTGATAAAGTGAGACGTCACTACGGAGATGGATGGATCTGGGACAGGCGATACAAGGACTCTGCCTATGCAAAAGTCTGCGCTGGTCAGCCACAGAGAGATGACCGGAGCCTGGAGTGTCCTGAAGGATTTATGGTGGAATCTGTTGCTTTTCAGGGAAACTTACTCAACGGGAAGCGTACGATTAATTTTGTTAAGATCAGATGTCGCAATTTTGACCGGAGAATTCAGGGGCTCAAAGCTGGTTACAGCAATGAGGACAGCACCCTGAGAACGACGCAGTGTGCGGCGGTCGGAGAAGTCCCGACCGGATTTCGTCTGACCCGCAAGGAATTTCTGAATAACTTTGAAGCAGAATGCTCTCCTTTGAGTGTGGAGCAGCTTGTTCTGTCGGGAGATCCGGTGAGTCTTGATAAAGCGCTTATGACCGGAGACAGTGCCTTTCAGCATGACGAAATCGGCGATCTCACGGAAGACATTCACTGTAATTCTGGCCAGGGATATTCTGACCGGGTTCTGACAGGCCTGAGGATTCAGGCTCAGAGACTCTCTGGTAGCTATGGAAAACCGGAGAGGCTCGTTAATAAGCAGGAGTGGGTTGTGTATGGGATACAAGCTGTCTGTGGGACGCTTTCCCGAAATGCTGTTCTCCTGAATGGAAAGGACTGAAGCTATCCCGGTTGTTATCCTGCTCTTTATATGGCGGAAAGCTCCCGGCAACGGATGAGCGGAATAGTTCCTCTTTCAAGAAAAACCAGCATGATCTGTTTCTCCTGAATTCCGGAATCACTATCTTTAAAGCGGTAACGAATATCGGCTGCTGATCCTGCATGGATCGTCGCAAAGGAACCAGGCAGACCGGCACTCAGAGCCTGCCGGAAACTCAGCATATCGTCTGCAGCACGCAATTCCCCAAAGACAAGGCGGTCTGGTCGTAGTCGCAGTGCGGTTCTCAGCAGCATCATGGGGCTCAGGGCCCCCTGGAGATTGCGGTCCTGTGCTCTGGTCAGCAGGCGGGTCCAGAGTCTGCCGCTCAGGGGGAGCTCCATAGTATCCTCGATCAGAATGAGGCGCTGATCGATCAGGACTTGCTTTAGCAGGGCATGGAGCAGGGTGGTTTTTCCACAGCCGGTTTCTCCACAGATCAGCAGTGGTTTTTTCTCTTCTGTCGCTCTGAGGATATCGGGCAGGATATTTTCAGGGTCTGCAAAGTCAGACATCGTGATCTTGTCCATCCGGTGCCGGCGGACAGAGAGGACAGGACCTCCTGGGGCTGCGGGGGGAATGACGCAGTGCCAGCGAATCTGGCCGTCTTTCAGGATGCCTCCGGCTTCAGGCTGATAGGGGTCGAGCCGTAGTCCTTCGGACAAAGCAAATTCCTGAAGGCTGCGTATCATGGTTTCCGGCTTCTCAGGAAGACTCTGCCGGATTTCATGGCGCCCACCGCGAAGAAGGCCATAGCCATGCTGGCCGTTCAGATAGACTTCATCGGCATCTGTCTCATAAAGCTCATGAATCAGATTTTGTAACAAAGGAATCATATTGTTTCCTGAAATCAAACGGAGTCCTGAGGCTGTGCCCCGAGAATTTCGGAAGCAGAGAGGAAGGTCGGGGCACCTTCTTCTGTCAGGAGATGATTTCCGGCAGCTCCGGGACAGGATTCCGGTAGCTTCAGAACAAGGACCTCTCTCCCCTGGTCCAGCGCATTTTTTGCTGTGATCATAGCGCCGGAGCGGATATCTGCCTGCATGACCAAAACATGTCTGACCAGACCACATATGATTCTGTTTCTGACAGGAAAGTCTTTTGGAAATGCAGGCTGATGGTGGAGTTTTTCACTGACCAGAGCACCGCCGGAATCCCGGATTTTCAGAAAGTTATGGTAGTGCCCAGCCGGATAGAAACGATTCAGACCGCCAGCGAAGATGACGATGGCTTTTCCATGTGCTGCTGGTTCTGAGAGCAGGCCAAGGTGGGCGGAAATATCGCAGCCATAAGCTCCGCCGCTGACGACGGACCAGCCGGCTAAAGCTGCCAGCCTTCCGGCTTCATAGCTTTCCCGCAGTGCGGCAGGACTGGCTTTCCGGGAACCGACAATTGCAAGGGACTGGGAACGGAGTCGGGTCGGATCTCCGGCGATACTGAGACCGTAAGGCGGGCTGTCTGCATGATAAAGGGATGGGGGATAGGCAGGATCTCCGGCGACAACGTAATGGAGTCCCTCTTTCCGGCAGGCCTCTTTGTGCAGGGCCCATTGTTGCAGAATGGTGCTGATCCGGGAGGACCCCGTCAGCCGTGAGAACCATCTGAAGCGGGAAGACAGCTCATTATGGAGTTCTCTGATGCTGTAAAGTTCCGGGTCCGGGACGGGGTCTTCCTGCATGATGTCAGGATCGCTTGTTTCTGCTGCTGGTGGGGTCACAGAGGACCACCAGGGGTCCTGTCTGTCATACCAGCCACTGACCTGGGAAACCATGTGAGCGAGTGTATTGATCCACCGTTCCTGGCTGCGGCTAGTCACGATGACCTCTTACTCTGGTTTCGCTGAAGCCAGCTGTTAATAAACAGATTCAGATCTCCATCCAGCACGTCTCCGGGGCTGTGAGATTCTGTGTTGGTGCGGTGATCTTTGACCATTTTATAGGGATGCAGGACATAACTGCGTATCTGGCTGCCAAAGCCGATTTCGGCTTTGGCTTCTTCTATATCTTTTTGTTTTTTGCGTCTTTCTTCCAGCTCAAGTTCATACAGTTTGCTGCGGAGCATCTTCATAGCCGTATCCCGGTTCTGATGCTGGGACCTCTGACTCTGACACTGGACAACGATGCCGGAGGGAGCATGCGTGATTCTGACAGCAGAATCTGTCCGGTTGATATGCTGTCCTCCTGCTCCACTTGCACGGTATGTGTCAACTCTCAGATCTGCCGGGTTGATTTCAATCTCAATATTATCGTCGATGACCGGACTCAGGTAGACAGAGGCAAAGCTGGTATGCCGTCGGGCGTTGGAGTCAAAGGGGCTGATGCGCACCAGCCGGTGAACTCCGGATTCTGCTTTGAGCAATCCGAAAGCAAAGTCGCCTGAGATTTCGACCGTGGCGTTTTTGATCCCTGCTTCATCTCCGTCCTGAACATCATGAAGGCTGACGTCCCAGCCTTTTCTTTCGGCAAAGCGCAGATACATTCTGAAAAGCATGGATGCCCAGTCGCAGGATTCGGTCCCTCCGGCTCCGGCATTGATGGTCAGAAGAGCCGGGCTGTTATCAAATTCTCCTCCGAGAAGGCTCTGAATCTCCAGTCCGCCAAGTTCTTTATCCAGAGTCTGGCAGATTTCCCAGGCTTCCTGCTGAAAGCTCTCTTCTTCCGGAGCCAGTTCCAGGGCAGTCCGCAGATCTTCCAGCATCTGATTCAGGCTCTCTGCTTTGCTGAGTGTGTTTTCCAGTAATTTTTTCTCTTTCAGGACGGAGGCGGACTGAGCCGGATCATTCCAGAAGTCAGGGTTTGCATCGATCATATCGTTGAGTTCTTTCAGCCGTTCATTTTTAGCAGAAAGGTCAAAGATACCCCCGGATAAGAGAGCTTCGTTTTTCCAGTTCGCGTCTGTGATTGGTCAGACTATTCAGGTCCGGATTCATAGTGATCTCCAACTGTCCTCTTCTGCTGTTGTCAGAGGATATCCATTGTTTTTTGTGAGCCTGTCTGCCAGAGAGGGGGTACAGGACTGTTTCTTATGACGAAGGTTCGTGGGGCGGCTTGTTAAGCCTCTGCCTGAAGCCAGATCGTCTGTCATTTCTGGGATAGAAGCACAGAAATGCTTATCTCGGCAAGGAGCAAAGAAAAAGGCACAGAACGATGTGACGAAAGGCGGCCGGGTTGTTGTGCTCTGGTGCAGTTAATTCACTGAAATAATTTGCATTAGTGTTTTTCCGGCTGTGCCAATCCGAAGAGGTGGAGGCTTTTGGCGGGATTCAGCGAAGAGCCTTTCAGAAAAAGGTCTTCACGCGTCCTATGAGAACGCTTCAGTCAGACTTTCTGCTGCACTTTCCTGGAAAAATCTTATCATCCGGATATCCGGAGTTTTCTCATTGTGTCAGGTTGGGGGGCTATGTAATCCTTGTTTTTTAGTGTGTTCTTATATCAATCTGAATCAGGCTTGTATCAAGGCGCATGGGAGTTTCTTTGTCCCGTAGGATAACTTTCTGATTCTGATCGATGACAAATTCGCTCGAATAAGCTGAAAATTTCATGTTTTCAGAAACTTCTGTGCGAAATAAGGTCCCCCATGAGTTGATTCCCTCTATCCAGATTTTATTTTCTTCCTTAAAGATCTTCGAAAGTGTGACGGCATGACCTGTCCAGACGCCGGGGCTGCTTGGGTTCTGAACCTCTGTTGTGATGATCATCGGGCGTCTGTTTCCTGCATGAAAACGTCTCAGAAGTTCTTCGGCTATCATTCTGTTTCTGCTCTGCTGAGGGGGCAGATTTTCCGGAATGAGAATGTCATCATACTTCATCGTAACATCAGAAAAAAAATCGCTATGGGCTGTCTGCATTTTTAAACGGTTGAAGGCCTCGCTTAAAAAAAGTCCAGCGGTATAACCAGAGGATGTTTCCGAAAGTGTGTGTTGTATTTTCCATTTTTCTGTCTGACGGATCAGGCCGTCTTTGAAAACCTCCTGATATGGAAAGGTGCGAAGAGCATCGGACATGCCCGTGATGGCCTGATAGTTCAGGTCTTTTTTCATCAGGCTTATGGCATTCAGGCAGGAAGAAGGAACGCAGGTATCGGTTGTTCCCTGTGCAATCAGCAGACGACCTCTGGCATTGCTGACAATATGCCATTTTCCTTTGTTGCGCCTGTCCGGGCTTCTGTAGACCTGAATCCCCTCTTCAGAGGGGCGATGGATCGTTCCTGCTATGATGGGCCCAGATCCTGAGCTTTCATTCCAGATTTCAAAGACAGGAAAACCGTCAGGATTCTGACCCGTCTGCTTAAAATGTCTTCCATGGTCCAGACTTTCCCGGACAGACTGCATGTAAGTTCCTGGCGGCAGAGAAGGTTCTGAAGGCAGATGGCCACCACGGATGCCGCTTAAGGGATTCCCCGGTTTTTTTGTAAGAGCAAGCCCTTTTATTGCAGCAGGATCATCGACATTTTCTGTCTTCATTGTGCTTACAGGCTGTATCGGAGCGGGATTCTGATCTGATCTTGCATTCGTCTGACCTGGTTTCTCCTTATATCCTGTCACTGCGGTATTTTGCTTTTGGTTACTTTTTTTTGTTTCAGATGCTTGGGAAGGTTTTGTTTCTGTCTTTTTTTCGACGGGATGGAAAAGTTCTTTTTTCTGCGGAATCTCTGCTAAGGGCTTGCCGGGTATTACGGATTTCGTTGGCGCAGTATCTGTTCTGATGCTACGGGAAGGGAATCCTGCCATCAGGATCAGGAGTCCTGTGACAGTCCCGGCAGCAATAAAAGGCGCATCGTCGTCTGAAAGGCCCTGAAGGGAAAGAGTTTTGCTGTTGGGGATTTTCGGAATTTCCCGGAATCCTCTGGACAGGAGAAATGTTTTCCGGAAGAAGTCGAGACTTGTTTCCGGAAGATGAAGAGATCCTTCAGATCTGAAAGAGATCAGTTTTCTTTCTGATGAGAGACAAAGAGTCCCGGAAAAAGGCACATGAAAGGGCAGACCGCTGCCCTGAAAAAAGCGGATCTGATCGTTTTCAGATGAAAAAGCAAAAATAAAACCGCTGATGAGATCATAAAATACTGAAAAACATCCAGGATCAGGGATTTCCTTAGAAAGAGCACTTCTGATACGCCCGTCCGGAAAAAGCAGCCAGAGGTCTGCATGATATTTTATTGCAGCATCTTTTAAAAAAGCATCTGGTAAAAAATTCAGAACATTTTTTAATGTAATATCCGGGTCCTTCTGATCTCCGGAATACTGGTATTCGTATACAGATTTAGTCTGGTTTTGTTCTGAAAGCGTAAGAGATATAGTGGGCTTTTCTTGGTCTGAGGGGTTGTTATACTGCGAAGGCTGATGATTAAGACCTGTAATATAACGCTGTCCGGATGAAAATTTACATCCGGAAGGGATAAGAAAGAGAATGGTAAAAACAGCGATCAGATGGCGCATTGTGTTCTGAATCCCATCCCATCTTATGGAAAATTTTTGTGTCATGCATCTATGATGCTCCGGATAAGAAGGGAAGCCGAGGATCATAGAGCTGACAATGAAGCCATCAGACGGATGCTCATAACAAACGATAAAAGGTGCGATAGTTGACTGGACTATCGCTTCATATTGCTATGTAATCATCTGTTTATGAATGATTATCTCTTCAGGTTGATGACTTCTTCTATCATGGTATCGGTCGTTGTAATTGACCTTGAATTTGCCTGAAACATCCTCTGGGTTGTAATCATTTTGACAAATTCATTCGCAAGATCGACATTGGACTCTTCCAGTGAAGAGGAATAAAGGGCTCCCCGGGTCCCTGTCTCAGGAAGTCCGATGTTTGGAGGTCCGGACTCAATGCTGCTGTAAAACATGTTTTTTCCGGCTTTTAAAAGAGAATCCTGGTTGGAGAATGTGGCCAATGCAATACCGGATAGAACTTTTTCAATTCCATTGGTAAAGACACCGGTCACCATACCGTCAAGCCCGATTTCAAGCGATTTTAGCTGACCTGCTTCATAGCCATCCTGCTGGTGAAAAATAGTCCCTGATTTTCCGGCTATCGATGTGGAGGCATTGATGCCTTTTCCACCTTCTTCTCCTGTATTTCTTCCAAAATCAAAATTAATGGCCTGTTCAGGAAACGCACCGTTAGAAAAACTGACAGAGGATTCATTGGTTATTTCTTCGAGAAGGAGGCCATTTTTATCAAATCGTGTTACGCCGTTTGCAAACTCTTTCAGTTCTGTATCGCCTGGATCGACGACCTCTTTTCCGTCAACGGTTGCATGCCATTCCCAGTCGACACCCTGCTCGGAAGCACTGATTTTTCTGAAAAAAATTGTTGCCTGATGAGCGCGCCCATGACTATCAAAAATCGTCATAGAAGTACTGAAATTCGAGGTTTTTACCGGATTGCCCACATCAAAGGGTGCTTCCAGAACATCAGAACGTGAGTCAAGCTGAACATTCATGTTCAGTGTTTTGGTGGCTTTGGGGGGGACGTTGTTTGTTTCAATCCGGATATCGCTCAGCCGTGAGGTCAGTACTCCATCATCATTTGCCATATATCCCTGAACACGTGCGCCACTTGCGGTCGAAAAATAGCCGTCTTTATCAAACTGAAGTGATCCGGCTCTGGTATACAACTTACCTGCGGTTTCCTGGGCGTCAGCACCAGGGTGAGATAAGATAAAGAATCCCATTCCCTGAATGGCAATGTCTGTCAGGTTATCGGTGACCGTCAGGCCTCCCTGCGTATGCATGGTTTTGACAGCTGCAAGGCGGGAACCTCTTCCGATCTGAGCTGGTCCGGAGCCACTTGATAAACTAAGAGATAAAAGGTCTTCAAATTCTGCCCGGTCCCGTTTGAAGCCCCGTGCATTTGCGTTGGCAATATTGTTGGCAATCACAGACATTCCATCTGCATTTACGGACAGACCGGTTACGCCGGTATAAAGAGCCTGTGCAACACCCATAGGAGGTCCCCCTGGTGATCCTGTTCTGCTCCCGCGAAGTCAGATACTCCCCGGTTTTCACATTTAACAGAATACACACGAAATATGAGGATGAAGAAATGTTGCAAAAATTCATAGATTCCGTATGGGAGGGTTGTTTGCTTTTGTTATGTCATGACTCTGAATCGTGGGGAGTTTTCGTCTGAAGAAGGCAGAGTTTCACCCTGAATTACATCCTTTTTTTCCTCTTTTTTGTGATGATTCTCCTGATGGCTTTTATATTCTTCTGTCTGTAGTTCAGGTGAAGGGACCCCATCTTCTCTTGGATTTTTGATGACATCGTTCCAGGCAACATAGAGTGTGTTAAGAAGCCCCTCTACCTGAGAGAGACATTCCGGGTTATTTTCGATGTTTCCCTCTATCAGTTTATCGATCATGAATACATAAAGGCTCTCAAGGTCAGTCGCAAGATCTCCTCCGACACGAAAATCGAGGGTTGCCATCAGCTCGGAAAGAATCGCTGTTGCTTTGCTGATATACTTACCTTTTTCTGCAATTTTATTTTCTTTCATGGCAGCTTCTGCACGTCTGACAAAGCGAATCGCACCCTCATAAAGCATGAGGAGTATTTTTTCCCTGCTGGCAGTTGTGACGGATGTTTTCTGATACTGACGATAGGGATTGTTCATCTCAGGATTACCTCATGAGCATTATGACTGCCCCTGGGAACCCCCTCCACCAAATTTAGCTTTGATAAAGTCACCCTGCCCCTGAAGGTCAGCAAGAGTGCTTTCCAGAGCCGTAAATTTACGACGGATAGCTGCTTCCCGGGATTCCAGTTGGCGTTCGCGTCGCTCGATTTCTTTATCCTGACTGTCGATAATCCGGTCAAGAGCACGCAGGCGGCTTTTGACAGCCCCGAAACCCGGATCCCGGAAGTTTTTTACCTTCTGGGAGAGAGCTTCAGCAACTCCTACCGAATCTTTCGTTCTGATAAAAAGATCTGCAACACTGTCATAGTTCTCGGTCAGAGACTCCCGGACTTTAGATTCATTCATCATCAGCTCACCGGTCTTTGGGTTGGTCGTAATCCCGATTTCGGCGAGAGAATTAAAGCGTTCTCCACCCTTTGGCAGACCTACGACAGCGTTCTGCATTTGTCGCATGACATGTTTGAGTGAAGAATCTCCGGACAGGAGTCCATAGCCACCGGTCTTTGGATCTTTCATAAATTGTCCGTTGATGAATCCGGCAATCGCATTGTAGGACTCGACAAATGTTTTGATCCCCTCCATGGTGGCATCGAGGTCATGAACCACACTGATCTGAATCCGGGTTCCTGGCTCGGATCGTCTGATGTTCAGTGTGACACCATCAATCAGTTCGTCCAGAATATTATCTTCGTCTGTTACAGGAACATCTTCAAAGAGAACATCGAGGTTTCGACCGGTGACCTGCTCTTTAAACTCAAGGAATGTTGTATCTTCGTCAATCTGGATTTTTGCTTCTTTCCCTGATTTTTCACTGATGACAAGCAGGCGGTATGAGTCAGGGTAGTATTTCGTATTGACTACCATAGCTTTCACACCAGCTTCTGCATCATTAATCTGCTCTGCCAGTTGTTGAAGTGTGGTATATGGCTCGACTTCTACTTCAATTTCTTCGCCGTCATCTCGCTCTATGAGCATGTAACCGAATCCGACCGGAGTTTCGTCTTTATCAGGGAAGCCGTAGGCCAGCTCTTTTTCAGTCCGTGCCATGGCACGGACCTCCATTTCATAAGATCCAAGAAGAGCTCCGGCAGCAACGGTTCCGTCTACGATGTCCGGGTGAGAGGAATCCAGTTTCAGTTTATAAAAGTCGTAACGGGTCTTTAGTCCGTTAAGAGATGTATCAAGCCCTGATAAAAGTGTGTTGAGCTTTTCAACTTCTTTCTTTTCTTCTGTGGTCGCTTCACGGCGCTTCATGGCAGAGTTTAGTGGAATTTTTTGTACTTCCACGAGCTTTTCAATCATGGATGGATCGATCCCTGCTGCTTTTAATCCTGGAGTAAAGCGGATGCCCATCTGTGGATCAGCCCCTTTGATTCGGAGTCTGTGGCTTGTCTTGATCTTAGCAGAACATCTTTCTGCCCGTCTTTTGTTACAATTATGACAGACAGAAGAAAAAGAGGCTTTCAGCGGGAGTGGTCAGATATGATCCTGCAAAAATTGCCCAAAGAGCTGGTCCGGCAGCGTCATGTCCTGCTTCAGGATGCCTTACGTCCGGAATTTCATGATTATCCGATTGAAAAGGAATATCCGATCCTGCTTTCTCAGGCTGCTGGTAATTATAGTTATTGTGCTTATGAACGTTGCAGAGACAGTGGCAGGCTTCAGTTGCTCTCTCATGCCAGTTTCTGGCCACGAAGCCTTATCTGTCGGGATTCTGGCTCCCGTATCCCGGTGGCCCTGGTCGGTAATGTCGCAACGTCTCCGGAGGCAAGAGGTCGTGGTATTATGCGAAATTTAATGAATTTCTTATGGGACCAGGCAGTCCTCCAGAAGCTTACAGCTTTGATTTTGTGGAGTGATCTC
The DNA here is from genome assembly GCA_020635195.1 of Deltaproteobacteria bacterium. GTDB lineage: Bacteria > Bdellovibrionota_B > Oligoflexia > Oligoflexales > Bog-1112 > JACKAG01. Next base: position 236,117 of record JACKAG010000001.1, read on the forward strand.
CACCAGTTTTATGAAAAACTCGGATTTTCCATGGAAGGCAGAGAACTGAGAATCACTTATGTTCCGGGAAGCATCACCCTTCCTGCCTCCCCGGGCAGGCAGCTGCGGCACCATCCGACAGAGGAGATCAGCCCGTCTTTTCTGAGCAGGCTTCTGGAAGTCAGATATCAGACAGGGGTGAGCATTGAGAGAAGTCTTCGCGAATTCGGGGAACTGCTACGCATTCCGGATACCCATCTTCTGAGCCTTTCGGCAGAGGGAGGGGACTTACTTGCTTATGTGATTCTTGGTAAAGGCTACGATATGCCGGGAGTGATTCACGAATGGGGGGCAGTTTCTCCCCATATCCTGCTGATTATGATCCGGGAGCTGCTCAGTCTTGCGGAGCTTCCTGAGATTATGCTTTTGAGTCCTCCTCTTCATGGAGTATGGAAAAAGGAGCTTTTTGCTTATGCAGCAGAGATCCGTGAGCATCATCTGGCCCTGATTCGTTCGGATGATCTGACTTTCCGGGAAAAAATTTTCAGTCAGTCCTTTATCTGGGGCCTCGATACCATCTGACAAAGATCATCGTCATCCATAATCATTTTAGTAGCTTTAGCCTTCATTATCTTATGTTCAGGGATCGGTGCCTTTATCTGAATCTGGCCAGAGAGTTTGCTGATATGGTGACTTCATATATCGAATATAAGGAGGGACACAAATGAACCGTTATCTTCTGCCTAAGATCATGTTTATTCTGATGCTCAGCGAAAGAGCTTTTTCTCAGACCGTCTCTCCTCAGGAATTACTCCGGAAGGTTGATGATCTGTATCGCAGCAAGGGTAGTCAGGGACAGATAGAAATGGAGCTTATCACGCCGGACTGGTCCAGGACACTGAAGATGGATATGTGGACCAGAGGGATGGATTATACCTTCGTGCGTATTCGTGAGCCACGAAAGGACAAAGGAGTCAGTTCACTCAAACGTCAGAACGATATGTGGAATTTTTTTCCTAAAATCAACAAGGTTATAAAGGTTCCTCCGTCCATGATGATGGGCTCATGGATGGGTTCTGATTTTACAAATGATGATCTGGTGCGTAACAGCTCCCTGGTACGGGATTATGTGATCGTTTCCAGCAGCAATGAAGGAGATCATGTTTCCATTGTCCTGAAACCACAAGAACAAACGGTTTCGGTCTGGGGAAAAATAAGGATTGTTATCAGTCAGAAAAATCAGATTCCGTTGCAGCAGGAATTTTATGATGAACGAGATCAGAAGATGCGTATTTTATATTTTAAAGACGTCAGACAATTCGGAAATCGTATCATTCCGGCAACAATGGAGCTGGAACCACTGAATCAAAAGGGCCATAAGACCATCATCCGATATGTCAGTGCTCAGTTCGATACAGATGTTCCGGAAAGTACATTTACCCTGACGAATCTGCAAAAGAGGAGGTAGGGAATATGCTGCTTAAAATGGCACTGAGAAATATCATAAGAAACCGTAGACGAAGCCTTCTGACGGGAATGATGATGAGCGGAGGGTTTGTTTTTATCTCCATTAGTTTAGGGTTTCTGGATGGTTCCTATGGTGCGATCATTTCACTTTTCACAGGGCAGCATACGGGGCATATTCAGATTACAGATAAGAGTTATATAAAGACCCCATCTTTGTATAAAACAATTCATAATTTCGAGACGGTTCTTACGGATCTTTCCAAAAATAAATCTATAAGAGCTCTTGCTCCGAGAATTCATAGTGAGGCTTTAGTCTACTATAAGTCTGCAACATTTGGCGCAGAAGTTGTGGGCATTGATCCGATAGCCGAAGATGCTGCGACAGCCTATAGCAGGAGAATCCTGAACGGATCTGCTTTGAGTGAAACATCAGGATATGATGTGCTCGTAGGAAAAACACTTGCCAGAGTTTTGCAGGTCGGTATTGGTGATGACATTGTTCTGATTTCACAGGGGGCTGATGGCTCCATTGCAAATGATATTTTCAGGGTGATTGGATCTGTCGGGACTGAGCAGGAGGGCAGAGATGATTACCGGATCTATATGCCTCTGAAGACAGCCGCAGAGTTTTTTTCCCTGTATCATCAGGCCCATGAGATATCGGTGCACTTATATGACTTTAATCTTGCATCCAGGATCAGCGATTCTCTTGTGGATTCAGATTCCGCTCTTGTGGCAAGACCCTGGCAGGAGGTCGAGTCTGATTTTTACCGGACGATGCAGCTGGACCGGCAGGGCAATGATGTCAGCATTCTGATCCTGATGCTGATGGTCGGTATAGGTGTTCTCAATACAATCCTGATGTCCACGTTAGAGCGGTCCCGTGAATTTGGTGTGCTGAAAGCTCTTGGTACACACCCGGCCCATATTTTTTTCATGATCATGTCAGAAGGTCTGATCCTTTCTGTTTTCGCAGCAGCACTTGGATCGCTTGTTTCGACTATAATCAATGAATATCTGAGCCAGTCTGGAATTCAGTTTGCTGAACCTGTGAGCTTTGCAGGCATGAAGATTTCTGAATTCAGATCTTCTGTGACATCAGGAACGATTTTATTCCCTTCATGTGTCATTATTTTTACGACCTTACTTGCCAGCTTATATCCTGCGTTAAAGTCATCGAAATCTTCTGTCTCTGATGCACTAAGGGAGTTTTAAATGAACATGTTTATTAAAATAGGATACAGAAATCTCTTTCGAAACAGACGCAGGTCATTTTTAACAAGTGCTGTGATAGGTCTTGGTCTTGCAGCGATGATTATTACGGATGGTTTTCTTGGCGGTATGAATGAACATATGGTAAGTCAGATTACAGGAAGTCTTGTGACAGAAGGACAGATTCATCATCCGAAATTTCGTGATTCATTCAGAGCTGAGTATCAGATTCTTAATACAGATCATGTCGAGGAAATTTTAAATCATGATCCTCAGGTCGAGACTTTTGCAAAAAGGGTGATTACTTCCGGAATGATCTCCTCTCCTTCCTCGATGAAGAACACCACATTTTATGGGATACAGCCCGATAACGAGAGAAAAATTTCTGACATTTATAAATATCTGGTAGAGGGTTCATACGTTTCGGATGAAAGTTCTTTACTTATTGGATCAGAGCTTCAGAAAAGGCTTGAAGTTGTTCCCGGAGATAAGGTCGTCGTGACGGTTGCAAAGGCTGATACAGGAGAGATATCCCAGGAGATGATGCGCGTATCCGGAATTATCACATCAGGTTCAAAAGAGATCGATGAAAAAACCGTATTTATCCATATTTCAAAAGCCAGAAACCTTTTAGGAATCGGAAACAGCACTCATGAAATTGGTATTAAATTCAGGGAGCGAGCAGTAGGAGATCACCCTTCTTATGCTCTCTGGAACAAATTAAAAAAAACAGGTAATTCTGCGGAAAGCTGGAAAGAAATCGTATCGGGTTTTGTGAGTATGATGAGTATGATGGATCAGTCGAAGGCTATCATAGCTCTGTCTCTTATGTTTCTTGTTGCACTTGGGATTATGAATACTCTTTTTATGGCTCTCTACGAACGTATGTTTGAGTTCGCTGTCCTCAGAGCCGTGGGAACAAAAAGCCATGAAATTGTGTTGATGATTATTTCAGAAGCAGGAGCTTTATCCTTTCTTAGTATTTTTGCTGGATTTTTAATCGCGGCGTTTCTTGCAATCCCTATGCATTATCTGGGGCTCAATTTTTCAGGAGTAGAATTTGCTGATGTCACATTTCATGAGCCTGTCCGCTTTGATTTTTCATGGAATCAGGTTACTTTTTTTCCTTTGATCACTTTTATATTTACAGTTTTAGTTGGGCTTTATCCGGCAATACATGCTGCACGAATAAAAGTAGCTCAGGCCTTAAAGAGGAGTTTGTGATGTCAGAGATCATTTTTGAATTAAAAAATGTTACTAAAATATTCGGGCATCATATTGAAACACAGGTGACGGCTCTTTCCGGAGTCGATCTGAAAATTTCTAAAGGAGAGTTTGTCGCCCTGGTCGGCCCATCCGGTTCAGGTAAATCTACCCTTTTGAATATTATGAGTGGTTTTGATACGCCCACTTCTGGAGATGTTCTGCTTTCCGGAAAAAAAATAAATGAAATCAGTGGAACAGAACTTTCAGACTTCAGACGGGATCATATAGGCTTTATTTTTCAATCTTATAATCTCATTCCGGTACTGACGGTGCGTGAGAATGTTGAATATGTCATGATCCTACAGGGCAGACCTGTTAAAGAACGGGAAGAAAAAGTAAAAGATTTTTTATCGGCCGTTGGATTAGCAGGCAAGGAAGACCGTTATCCGTCGGAGCTGAGTGGTGGACAACAGCAAAGGGTTGCGGTTGCCCGGGCTATGGTGTCCCGGCCAGATATTGTGATAGCTGATGAACCCAGCGCTAATCTGGATTCAAAGACGGGCACGGCTCTGGTTGAGATGATGTTGTCTCTTAATGAAAAATTCAAAACAACGTTTATTTTTTCGACACATGACCCTGTGATTATGGAAAAAGCCAGAAGGCTTGTGACTATCAAAGATGGAAGGATTATCCATGAGAAAAAAAATACTTAGCCTGTGGTTTGTTCTGCTTTCGCATCCGGCTTTTTCAGAGGGTGATATCAGTGGCTTTACAAAACTTCATTCCCTGACCTATCGATTCCACGCATCAGATGATATTTACCGTGATATTTATCAGATTAACCGACTGACATATAGCAATGATTTTTTTTCAGATATGTTCTTTGAAGCTTCCTGTGAACTGACTTTTGTGAAGCTAAATCACAGTTATAATTTTGATATTGACAGACCATACCGGATAGGAGATCCGAAGCACATCGCATGGAAAAACGATCCGTCAGATATTTTTTTGCTTCAGAATCCGGACCGTTTCTCCCTTACCTGGAATTTTGCCAGAGCTGCTGTCACGGTCGGACGTCAGCAGATTGCCTTTGGAAGTGGCAGAACGGTCAATCCGACAGATATCTTCACGCCTTTGCGATACAGCGTCATTGATACAGAAGTGAGACAGGGTGTTGATGCGATTCGCTTCAGACAGCAGTTGGGTGACATGGGTCAGTCAGATTTTGGTCTGATTTTAGGAAAGGATGCGGATGAAAAGGAGTCAGGGGTATATCTGCTCACGCGGCTGATTCTGGGGGATTTTGAAGTTCAGCCTGTCGTCGCGGGATTTAAGCAGGCTGTGTTAGTGGGTCTTGATATGACGACAACAGGACTGGGAGCATCGATCTGGTCCGAGTCTGCACTGGTTAAACCTTCAGGAGAGGAGCCTTATCTAAGGTCTGTGATTGGTGCGGAACGACAGATTCATCAGAGTGCAGTGATGTTTGCCGAATATCACTATAATGGTCCGGGGAAGCGGAGATCTGAAGTGAAGCAAAAATTTGCTTTTGAAGAGGGAGGTGTTTTTCTTTCAGGCAGACACTATATCGATATTGGAAGCAGTCTTCAGCTTTCATCCTTGTATCAGTTGACAGGAAGTATTAAGCACAATATGGAAGATCATTCGTATTTCCTTTCAGGAATTCTGGAATGGAATGCTATGGAAGATATTTATCTCAATGCAGGCTTGTTTTACGGTGCCGGAAAGTCGGAGACAGAATTTGGACAGGAAGCAAAAACGTTATTTGCAAGGGCAAGGTATTATTTTTAATGGTGCTAAAAAGCTTCCGGGATTCTTTCTGGTTTCCATCCAGATTTCTGGCTGAAGAAATCTCTGGTATTTTTTGATTTTTGAAATGTTTATCATACGTTTGTAGACATAGGCACCGCGCTTAATGTGAAAAGATCTGATTTTTTTGAAAAGGAGTTGGACAACTTATGGAAGATGTGACGGCTTGCAACGTTCTGAGTTCAGATAATTTTTATGATTTGTTGCTGCATTATGGGTCTTCTGATATTTCTGCAACACAAAGAGACAGCCTGAAGCGAATGCTGAGCTTACTTCAGGTAAAGCAGCCTTTTGACAGGAATACTTTTCCCGCTCATTTTACAGCATCGGCTTTCATCATTAATGGCCAGGACCCTTCGACATTTCTTCTGCTGCAACATCGCAAGTTAGGCATCTGGATTCAGCCTGGAGGGCATTGTGATGGTGATTCTGATGTGCTTGCTGCCGCTGTTCGTGAGCTTGCTGAGGAAACCGGACTGAAAAACATATCTTTGTTCAGTGACGGAATTTTCGATCTGGACATTCACTCTATTCCGGCGACTTCAAAAGAACCAGAGCACGAACACTTCGATATCAGATTTTGTTTTATCGCACAAAATCCAGAGGAGCTTTCCTGTAATGACGAAAGTACGGATGCCGGATGGTTTTCTCTGAAAAATAGTCCCAATCATGAGGCGGGGATTCTTCGCATGGCGAGAAAGACTGAGACTCTTTCGAAGTCTGAAGCTGTGTTTGCCTGAATGGATCTGTGAAAGCCTAATTTCTCAATGACGTGCCTTAGAAGGATTTTTGAACTCATATAATCCAATGATTTTATTTATGTAATATCCTTTTGGTTTAAATAAGCTGCGATTTTATCCGACAGCAAAGCATCATTTTTTTATGTTTGCTGCCGTGGTATCGCTATGCTTATTAACATTCTTCTGAGCATCTTTATCATCCTGATGTCAGCGGATGTTTTGTTTATGCTGACGCTCCATTTTTTTATGGACCGGAAAGGTTACTACAAACTAGCGGCAGGGATATGGTGGGGGGTTCTTTGCGGCTGCCTGGTGGATGGATGGATTGCAGAACACATCAAATCTGACTTCCATCATATATTTGGATTTGCATTATTTTATATCTTTACTGTATTTCTTAGCAAACTGGTGCAATCAATTTATCAGATCCGCTTTGACATCAGCAAATACCATTTAGTATATGGAGTTTTCTGGGGGGTCGCTGTCTTTTTACATTTTGTTGTGAAGGCACCTTTCTGGATTTCGTCTCTTTCGATCGCGTTGGGTGTGAGCATTCCGATTCTTATATGCGGTGTTAAGATCATCAGATTAAAAGAAAATGTATCTTTGGTAGACAAGATGTTCGGTGCTCTTCTTCTTTTAGAAGGTTGCCACATGCTGGACTATCCCTTTCTGCGTCCCCTTGAGGTCGGAGCTATTTTTGGTTTTTCCATGGGTATATTCATCAATTATTTTGCTTCGATGTTGATTCCTATCGTTATTAGCCGGAAGCTGGATAAAGAATTCAATGTTCGTCTGGAACAGGAAGTCACCACAAAAACCAGTCTGCTGGAAAAATCCTTCAGGGATTTACAGGAGACTCAGGCGAAACTGGTCTATTCATCAAAGCTTGCATCTCTGGGCGAGATGGCTGGTGGAATTGCTCACGAAATAAATAATCCTCTCGGTGCTATTCTTTTGCGTGCAGATCAGATTCGAAGATTATTGAAAAGAGATGAGGTGCAGAATGAAAAAGTTTATGAATTTTTAACTGTGATTGACGATACGGGAAAGAGAATTGAAAAAATTATTCATGGACTAAAAACTTTTGCAAGATCCGGAGATCATGAACCATTTAAGGAAACTAAAATGATTACGATTGTTGCGGACACATTAGCCTTGTGTGAGGAGCAGTTTCGTAATCATAGTATTGAGCTGAAAGTTTCCGGAGTTAACGAAGAAACATCTCTTGAATGTAACCCGGTTCAGGTCTCTCAGATTCTGCTCAATTTGCTGAGTAATGCCAAGCATGCTGTCAAAGAGCTTCGGTCTGTAAGATGGGTGGAGTTAAACTGTGTGGTGGAAGAGGACAGAGTTATTCTGAGTGTCACGGATTCCGGACCTGGAATACCAGAGAATATCAGGGAAAAAATTCTTCAGCCGTTCTTTACCACGAAAGACATTGGCGAGGGCACAGGGCTGGGATTAAGTGTTTCGAAAGGTATAGCAGAGCAGCATCATGGACGCCTTTTTCTTGCGGATTCCGGGAATACACGCTTTGTGCTGGAGCTGCCAATTCATCAGAAAGCTGTAAAGGAGGCCGCCTGAATGGTTTCCGTTTTGAGAGCTTCTTTCTGCTCGTTATTGTCCAGTTCTCTGATCAGGACTGTTCTGATGAATGTGTGTCATATGTACAGGATATTTTATAAAATTGTATTTTATAAAAGCATCAGGATTCGATTCTCATTTAAGTGGATCTTCTGTGACCGTCAGATAAATTTTTGTTTGTCACCGGAGATTGTATTTTTTATAAATTAAAAAAGACAAAGATTTTGTCTGATATGAAATAATCACCTTTATTTTTGGAAAAACCTTGCTTATAAACGTTCTTCTGATTATCTACATAATTCTTATGTCAGCTGATTTTATCTTTATGCTGACACTTCATTTTTTCGTAGATCGTAAAGGTTTTTATAAACTGGCTGCCGGGGTCTGGGGTGGTGCGATTTGTGGTTGTTTGATGGATGGTCTGCTCGCGGAATATATTCAATTGGATTCCTATCATATATTTGGTTTCTCGCTTTTTTATATCTTTACTTTTTTTATGGTTAAGCTGACGAGGTCTATTTATCCTGTCAGAATTGATATAAAAAAATATAATTTAGCCTTTGGGTTTCTCTGGTGTACGTCTGTATGCTTACATTTTTTTGCGAAATCACCTTTCTGGATCTCCTCTCTTCCTTTAGCGCTGGCAATAGCTGCACCATTGCTGCTTTGTGGATTTAAGTTGTTTCAGTTAAAAAAAGATCTTTCTTTAGTGGATAAGATGTTTGCTGTCTTGCTGCTTTTAGAAGGCTTGCACATGATGGATTATCCTTTTTTGCGCCAGATTGAGGAGGCGGCTCCTTTTGGTTTTTCTGCTGGTATTTTTATGACTTATTTTGCATCGATGTTGATTCCTGTCATTATTAGCCGGAAGCTGGACAGAGAATTCAGTGTCCGTCTGGAGCATGAAGTTTCTACAAAAACAGGATTACTTGAGAAATCCTTCACGGATTTACAGGAGACGCAGGCGAAGCTGGTCTATTCGTCAAAGCTTGCATCATTGGGAGAGATGGCTGGTGGAATTGCTCACGAAATTAATAATCCGCTCGGAGCCATTCTTTTACGGGCAGACCAGATTCGCAGGGTATTGAAAAAAGATGGTTTTCAGAATGAGAAAGTCTACGAGTTTTTAACTGTGATTAATGATACAGGAAAAAGAATTGAAAAAATTATTTATGGACTCCGGGTTTTTGCAAGAACAGGAGATCATGAGCCCTTTAAGAAAAGCAAAGTTTTTGAGATAGTTGCGGATACGTTAGCTTTATGTGAAGAACAGTTTCATAATTATAGTATTGATCTGAAAGTTTCCGGAGTGGATGAAGAGATGTCTCTTGAATGCAACCCGGTTCAGGTGTCTCAGATCTTACTGAACTTACTGAGTAATGCCAGATATGCAGTAAAAGACCTTCCGTCTGCCAGATGGGTGGAATTAAACTGTGCGCAGGAAAATGACAAAATTATTATGAAGGTTACCGATTCTGGCCCTGGAGTAGCGAATGATATCAGGGAAAAAATTCTTCAGCCGTTCTTTACCACGAAAGAGATTGGCGAGGGGACAGGGCTGGGATTAAGTATTTCGAAAGGTATAGCAGAGCAGCACCATGGACGACTTTTTCTGGAAGATTCCAGTGATACGTGTTTTGTTCTGGAGCTTCCGGTTTATCAGAAAATTGTGAAGGACGCTGCTTAGCCTTGCAGCTCTGCCACCCGAAAAATGCCATCAATTTTGCTATTCAGGAGTTCAATGTCCACACACGATGGCTGACTTTATTCATGATAATCAAAATCATTAAGTGTATCGTACCAAACCTTAAAGAGGGATTCTTCAGCCGGATTCCTCTTCTTCTTCTGTGATAAATAACCTACGATACCTAGTGCGCGCCCTATGTTTATCAGAGGAGTGATGTGTTTATAGTCTGGAACAGTTCTGATTCCTTCATATCCTTTCAGGAAACACTCTTTGATCTTGTTCTGATTTTTATTTATGGATATCATGATATTGCAGATGTCCTGCTCTGCAAATCCATAGCGAACACCTGACCAGTCAATAATCCCACAGACGTTATTATCTTTTACAAGGATATTTCCAGGTCTGAAATCCCGATGAACTAAACAGGGGCCATCCGTCTGTAAAAGATTCTGTTTCTGATCAGTCAGAAATTTATGAATTTTTTTGTAGAGTGATCCGGAAATTAAGTCTTTGCATTCTTCAAGTTCTTCATAAAACTTTTGTCTGAAGTAGTCATATGCATTTGTGTTTTGTCTTTCTGAAGGGAGAACTTCCCCGTAATATCCTTCTTTCTTTTGATGGATTCTGGCTAAGATATCACCAATCTGGAAAGCAATCTCGTTGTTCCACAAGTTATCATGAAGAAGTTCTTCGGGGAGATATTCCATAAGGATAGCGCCACTAAAGTCACCTTTTGCTTCGAGGCATCTGTAGAAACCTGGAACAGGAATACTGGATTTTATGTTTGACAATGCCCAGACTTCACGGTGATAGTCGTTAGCTCTCGGGTAAACTTTCAGAACAGATATTCTGCTGGACGATGTGATCAGACAGGCGTCAGAAATAATAGATTCAGCATGATCAAAGGGTTTGATCTGTGCGTCATGGACTCCCATCTGTTCCAGAAGGACTTTTAGCTGTTCTACAGGGATTTTGCAGTTATTTCTCATATATGCGACAACTCACTTTTGATCCTTATCATCTGATCCGAAAAACAGAACACATGATACGCAGATTTCGCTGCGAATTTCCAGTCTTTTACAGATTGATTTGCACAATCCTGCAAAAATCATTAGCCTGATATGGTTTGTTCTTCCCGGGATTTTTTTTCCGGACAGCCGGAGTTCTGAACTTTCTATGAAAATCCTGCACAGCTCTGACTGGCATATTGGTCATACCCTTTGTGGAAAAAAACGTTATCCGGAATTTTCTGCTTTTCTCAGCTGGCTTCTTGAGACTTTGAGCCGTGAGCAGGTTGATCTGTTGATTGTTGCCGGAGATATCTTTGACAGCAGTACGCCAGGGAGTCAGGCACAAACGCTTTATTATGATTTTCTCTCAGCGGTTAAGACGACAGGTTGCCGTCATGTGATTCTGGTTGCCGGAAATCATGATTCCCCCAGCCTTCTGGAAGCCCCGGCAGAGCTGCTGAAGGATATGGGGATTCATGTGGTGGGGGAGAGTCCGGAGCAGCCCCCGGACACTGTGATCCTTCTCAGGAACCAGGAGGGAGAAGAGGAGGCGGTTGTCTGTGGAATCCCGTACTTGCGGGAAACAAGAATGAGGGGAATGCTTCCCGGAGAAAGCCTCAGGGACAAGCAGGCCAGGTTGTTGCAGGGAATCCGCCAATATTATCAGGAAGCCACTGCAGCAGCCTTCGCACTGAGAGAGGAGATCTGCCAGCAAAAGGGTGGCCGATATGTTCCGGTGATTGCAACAGGGCATCTTTTTGTGCGGGGGGGCTACTGCCATGATGAAGATGGTATGCGCGAACTCTATGTGGGGACCCTTGCCCAGGTCGCTTGTGATGCCTTTCCTGTGGCTCTTGATTATCTGGCGCTTGGACACCTTCACAGAGAGCAGATCGTTGGCAGAACAGAGCACTTCAGATACAGTGGAGCTCCTCTGACTCTTGGCTTTGGCGATGTCGGCCAGACGCGGGCTGTCACACTTGTGGATCTGGAGAGGGACCAGAGAAAGATCTGCTCCCTACCTGTTCCGGAATTTCAGTCTCTGCTACGTATCCGTGGGGATACGGATGCTGTTCTGGCAGAGCTGCACCTGCTGATTGCTGCAGGCAGCCGGGCATGGGTTGAAATCGAGTATACGGGAGAGTTCTGGAATTATGATCTGCGGGATCAGCTTGCTGAACTGACCGAAGGACATGAACTGGAAATTCTCAGAATCCGCTATGATCGCGGTCATCATCCGGGTCTTTTTTCGCAGGGGGGAGCCGAAGAACTGAGCGCTCTTGCACCGGCGGATGTCTTCTCTCGCTGTCTTTTGGCCCATCAGGTGTCAGAGGAGGACCGGGTGCTTTTAGAGGCATGTTTCGGGGATATTCTCCTTTCTATAGATGAAGAGGATGGAAGCGCGGATGAAGATCCTCTGGCTCAGGCTCAGAAACCTGAACTCCCTACAGGGGGAGTGGTGCATTGACTTTACCCATCAGGACTATACAGCGGATGGAATTTTTGCCTTAACAGGCCCTACAGGCTCCGGAAAAAGCACGATACTGGATGCGATTTCCCTTGCTCTTTATGGGCAGACACCTCGTCTTGGCAGGATATCAAAAAGCAGCAATGAGATCATGAGCCGGCAGTCTGGCGACTGTCTGGCCGAGCTGGTCTTCAGTAATGGAAAGGGGCGATTTCGCTGTCAGTGGGCTCAGCATCGGAGCAGACATAAGCCGGGAGCTCGTCTTGCAGAGGCCTCCCATGAGATTTCCGATGATCTGACGGGGCAGCTGATTGAGAGCCGCAAGAGTAAGGTTGTTGCCAGACTTACGGAAATCAGTGGTCTGTCTCCGGATCAGTTCAGCCGTGCCGTTCTCTTAGCTCAGGGGGGCTTTGACCTTTTTCTGCGTTCGGATGCTGAACAGAAATCAAAGGTCCTGGAGCAGATTACCGGAACAGAGATTTATTCAGAAATTTCCCGCAGGGCTTTTATCAGGGCCAGAGACGAGGGTCAGAAGCTGAAGGAGCTGACTCAGGCGCTTGGTGCTCAGGATGACTTTAGTCCGGAACTGTGTCAGACCCGGAAGGCAGAACTGATAGTCCTGCAGGAGCAGGATTTACAGCTCCGGAACCGTCTCGCAGAACTCAGAAAAACTCTGGACTGTATCCGTCAGTCAGAAGAATTAAAACTTCGGCTTCATGAGCTAAAAGAGGCTCTTGAGGCAGCAAAACAGGAGCTTTTTGATTTTGCTCCTGAGCAGAAAAAACTGACATCCGCTCTGGCAGCCCTGACACTCGCAGAGCCTTATCATGAGTTGTGTCAGCTGAGATCTCAGCTCAGGCAGAATCAACAGGCCCTTGGAGAGCAGGAAGCAGAGCAGGAGACTGCTGAGGAAGAGCTGGCGGCGCTTGCAGAATCCCTGCGGCAGGCCCGCACGGATCTTTGCGGTGCCCGTAAACAACTGGATGAGGGATCTTTGCTGTTCGGACAGATTCGCCGGATTGAACAGGAGCTTGTGCGGCTGAGGGAGGAAGAAGAAGAGCAGGAGCAGAACTGTGAACATGCCAGGCGAGAAAAAGTAATACTTCAGGATCTGCGGGAGCAGCTTCAGGAAGAGCAGGCAACTCTGCTCAGAGAGATACATCAGGCAGAAGAATTCCCGGAAGCTGATGGGTTGCGTGGTGAAATGACTGCAACACTCCCGGCACTCTTTGAGAATCTCTGTGAAACCCGCAGACAGTTGCGTGTCCGGCTGAAAGAGAGTCAGGCTCTGGAACAGAGTGCGGCACAGGGTCTTGCTGCTCATCAGTCTGTGCTGTCCCCCCTCAGAGAGTGCGTTTCGAAAACAGAAGAAGAGATTGCAGAGCAGAAACAGGCTCTGATAAAGCTCCGCTCTGAGCGTATGACTCTTCTTGATGGTGCATCTCTGCGTGAAAAACGTGAAGAGCTCAGACAGGCGCAGGTCCTCAGGGCAAGAATGGAGCGCCTGGAAGATCTGCGGGGGGAACTGACAGATGGGCAGCCATGTTTTTTATGTGGTGCAGTGGAGCATCCTTTCTGTCAGCCTGTATCCAGGGTTTCTGAAGCCGCTAATGAAACAGAAGACCTTAGTCGGCTTATTCAGACTGCTGAAAGCATGGAGGAAGGCATTGAAAAAAGTGAGAGCCGGATGCGGGATCTGGAGCAGTTGTTTGCGGACTCTCTGAAGAACATGTCCTGCAGAGAGTCAGAAGTTGCGAAATTTCAGCTGATGCTTCAGCAGGCCAGAGCTCAGTCCGGACATCTTCAGCTTCAGCTGACACACACTGAGCCTGAATTTCGTGCCGTTCTACGACAGGTTGGAATTCCGGAGATCTGTGATGAACAGGAGGAGAGACTGAGAGGAGATTTTTTTCAGAAGCTGAAGCTTCGGGAGGAGCTCTGGAATAGTCTGGAAAAAAAGCGGAAGAAGCTTCCTTTGTTACAGGAACAGGAACAGGACTGTCTGCTTCAAAAGAAACAGATGGAAACCAGTTGGCAGATCGCCTCAAGTGTACTTGAGAAAATACGGAAAAGTCAGGCTGATTTGTTGCAGGTTGTGAAAGAGTTGCGGGAAAAGGCAGCGCCGGAACTGGCAACTCTGTGCTCTGATCAGGCTGCGGAACGGTTGCAGGAGAGTTTCAGGTATCATGAAGAGCACGAGGCGTCGCTTCGGATAGAATATGAAGGAAAAACAAAAGAAATAGCAGCCATCAAAGGGGCTGTCAGCATCCTGCAGAAGCAGATAAAAAGACAGAGCGAGCGGGAAGGCCGTTTGTCCTGTGATCTGAAGTCGAGGATGACAACTCTTGGTTTTATGACAGAAACAGATTACCTGGCTTCAGGGATGACTGCGGAAGAGATGAGTAAAGTCCGTGAGACAGAAGCCCTTCTGATGAAAAAAGAACATGAAATAGAAGTCCGGATAAAAGAAACTGAAAAACAACAGCAGAGCGTGCAGGATTCTGTCAGAGATTTACGTTCTGAAGATCTTCTGGAGGAAGAAGCAGAAAAACAGCAGGGGCAGCTTGAAACCCTGCAAAAACAAATGACGGCACTGTCGTATGAGTTGCTCCGCTCTGAAGAAGAAAAGAAAAAACGACAGAAGATGGAAGTCAGGTTGACTCAGCAAAGGGAAGAAGCTCTGCAATGGGATAAGCTGAATCGTCTGATTGGTTCTGCGGATGGCAGAAAATTCCGAAGCTTTGCTCAGGGGCTGACCTTCGATTGTGTCATTACATATGCAAATCAGCAGCTCAGGAAAATTTCTGACCGTTATCAGCTGCTGAGGGATGCTGAAATTCCTCTGGAACTGAATGTGATTGATCTCTTTCAGGGTGGTGAAGTGCGCCCCATCAGAAACCTTTCCGGAGGGGAAACGTTTCTGATCAGCCTTGCTCTGGCTCTGGGTTTATCGGGTATGAATAGCCGGAATGTCAGAGTGGATTCTCTTTTTCTTGATGAAGGTTTTGGTACTCTGGATGAGGATGCCCTTGAATCGGCTCTTCAGGCCCTGGCCGACCTGCGTCATGAAGGGAAGCTGATAGGGGTGATTTCTCATATGGATGCAATCAAAGAGCGGATTCCTACGAGAATTTCAGTCACTCCCATCAGTGGGGGGCGTAGTAAAATTGCAGGCCCTGGGGTCAGGGAACTGGGGCAATCATTGAGTGATTCTGATCAGTGAGCTATAGATGTCCGGAAAAGTAATCTGGATTTTCTTTCTTCAGTCATTTCTTTTATAGAAGTGGTTGAGACTTTTCCTGCGGTTTGGTATGTTCCCTGGCCTTGTGCGTAAAGAAATTTAGATAACAAGTCATCCGATCAGGGAAAGTATCACAACATGAGAATATTATTATTAAGTTTGTTTTTGCTTTTTAGTAACAATCTGGCCATGGGATGGGAACCCTACCCAGGTGATGTCCCTCTTATCACTGCTGCACAAAATGGTCGTCTGGACGCTGTCAGGCTTCTTATCGCAGCTGGTGCGGATGTGGATAAGGTAGATAATGAGGGCCATACCCCCCTCAGTCGGGCAGTACTGGAGGGCCACAAAAATATTGTAGAGCTTCTTATCTCAGTTGCTGCGGATGTGGATAAGGTTGACAAATGGGGGCGGTCTCCCCTCTTTCATGCAGCAGTGCAGGATGGTCGTAGAGATATCGTAGAGCTTCTTATCTCAGCTGATGCGGATGTGGATAAGGCTGACAATTATGGCAGTACGACCCTCAGTCTGGCAGTACTAAAGGGCTACAAAAATATTGTAGAGCTTCTTATTGCAGCTGGTGCGGATGTAGATAAGGCAGATAATGATGGCGAGACTCCTCTTCACTGGGCAGCGCTGAAGGGACGTACAGCAATTGCAGAGCTTCTTATTGCAGCTGGTGCGGATGTGAATAAGGCTAACAAGAATGGACAGCCTCCCATTCTTTGGGCAAGGGACTTCGGATGTTGCGAGGAGATCGTAACTCTTCTGGAACAACATATAAATCACACCCCTTGTTCTTTACCATCCAAACGCAAAAAATATGACCAAACACAATAAAAATACGGAAAAATCTTTGTTTTCGAAGTTTTCTGCGTATTTCATTTCTTAGGTGACTGAGTATAGGCAAGCGTTTTATTCCAGCACTGATCATTCAAAAACCGTGCGATATTGATTTTTAAAGTCAGAAATTGGGACAGTATCTGTGTCGAAAAAACTCTATGACAGCTCAGCAATATCGGTCAATCTAAAGCCATCCCTTGCTTATATATTGACCTTTGACTTATAGACGTCCAGAAAAGTAATCTGGATTTGCCTGTGCCGATGGCTTATTTCAAAACGAATAAACAGTGAGAGAGTCCATATTACTTTTCTGGATCACGATAGGGCTACCGCGAGATACCTCGGCTATCAGAGGCCTCTCGGGTCGGATTTCAACTGACTTTGGGACGACATCAGGTTTGTAACTGGCACAGAGTTATTTAACGGTTGCTTTAAGAGTTGAGATATCAATCTTCTTCATCGTCAGCATCGCCTCAAATGCGCGCTTTGCTTGGCTGTGATCAGCGCTGGTCGTAAGATCGAGTAACAATTTTGGAGTTATCTGCCAGGAGAATCCCCAACGATCCTTGCACCATCCACAGGCGCTTTCCACACCGCCATTGCTGATGATGGCATCCCAGTAACGGTCAGTTTCCTCTTGGCTATCTGTAACGATCATGAAACTGACAGACTCGTTAGGCTTAAAATTCGGTCCGCCGTTTAGGCCAACAAATTTACGTCCGAGCACTGTAAACTCTACAGTAAGTTCACTCCCTTCTTTGCCACCAGGAAAATCACCAGGCGCTACATTCACTCGTCCAATATTGCTATTGGGAAACGTAGCTTCATAGAATTTCGCAGCTTTACTCGCTTCTCCGTGGTCAAACCAGACACAAGTAATAAGTTCAGTCATAGGCTATCCTTTCTTTGTTGTTGGCTTCACGCGCATGTTTTACTACTATTCAAATACTTTCGATGTCGCTTTAATATAAGCATTGATCTTTTGTTGTGTCATTTTCTTTTGATTCGAGATCTTCCATCTTACTGAAGGATGTTCTTTTATTTTCTGATCTCTGACGAGCGACCAATCCGGTTCGTCAGAAACAAAACTAATTAAGAATTTCTTATCATCATTTGTCAGAATTCGACCTAACTCCTTCGCTAACCTTGCTCTATAGGACTCAGGTTCTTTCAGTGCAACCTTGTCCTGTGTCATGTTTAGAAATTCTTCATTATATTCTCGCTTAATATCATTGAAATTTGGGTTTAATAGCTCGTTAATTGGCCTGTTATGTGAGATCAAATAATAAATAAATGAATCCTTTACCTCGACTGTGATTCCCTCATTATCAAATAAATATTTAATATCATAAAGATCCCTGGGATGTTGGCGATCAAGAGAGGCGCATATTTTACCGGCATATACATCCGCAAAATTCAAACAATGAGCTGTGACAGACTTTTCAAACTCATCCGCAGCTTTTTTAGCAAGTTCCACATTATGTGTTGGAAACAAACAACTGTTAAACCATTTCTTGTTTAAAATCAAGTCTAATTTCATCAGTTAAGCTGATGAAATTAGACTTGATTTTAAACTGAGCATAGTTGGATTGATTTGATCGTTGATAATATATAACAGGTGATGACTAAGTTCGCGCTTCTCTGGTCGTTCTCCTCTTTATTTGTGAGATAATATTCATTGTAAAGAAAGCCTGAAGTCTTACAGATCTGATGTGTTTTTTTCTCAGGGATTCCCCGATCTCTTCCGATGCATCTTACCAGGGAGGATTTTATTATGAGGCGCTTTGATCTTGTTTTTTTGCTGTTAACATGGTTGCTTACCTCCTGTGGACTGCAAAAAAGTAAATATACAGATTATGAGGGAAATGCTCAGTCGCAGACCGCAAGTGGAGAAGAGGCTGCTTCGGAGACAGAAGGGACGTCAGGGAGCACAGCAACAGACACAGCATCGTCTTGTCCGACCGCTCTGGCTGCATTTGTCGAACAGATATCCCGTCCTCTGGAAGTCTGTTCTGCCTGTCATCTGAGTACAGCCATTGGTGGATCTGTGCTGAAAAGCAATGATGACGCTTATAATCGCTCTGTTTTGCTTCATTATGACCAGTCGGAAGATGGATCAACTTTGTACAGTAAGATCACGGGTAGTCATGGTGGCGGAAATCAGAGCAGCGTTTTAAGTCAGGAGGCACTGGCTTTATGGAAGGCTGCTGAATCCGGATGTTGATTATTCCGGAACCGGGAAGAGGCGTTGGAAGATCTCTTTTTCCTGTTCGCTGGTATAGAGACGGTACGTGTATTTCAGCAGGTTTTTTCTGAACATATCGACCTCTGACAGAGTAAATCTTTCCCGAAATCCTGTCAGAATATATGCCAGGCCAACTTTCAGAGCATGTACACTCAGCAGAAGATGCTCCAGTTTCTGACGGATGACATCATCATTGGAAAGAGCAGAGATCATTTTGTATATGATACTGCTGATCTCTGAGTCCAGAGTACTCAGAGCTTCCATCTGCTTGGAAAAACGCTCTCCGAACTGACGTAGATCTTTGGTTTCTTTTCTGGATTCCTCATCTTTTTTTGTGGAACCATGACATAGCTGATCCCAGGCCTCATTGACCAGAGCATCCACGGAACCCTGAATGCTGGAAACAAACGCATTGGTGTCATCGTCAGGGCTCAGGTATGTTTCTTCTAAAAATTTTTCTGCTGTTTTTGATTCGGTTTCAATTTCCGAAGACAGATGCTGAAGATTATCCATCACCTGGCTGAGAGCATGCTCCATCATCTGTTGGGTTGCAATGAGCTGTAATTCAATCACTTCGGAATACTGGTTGATGAATTGTACAAACTCACGATTGGCAGTGAGCTCTCCATGACCATCACCCATTACAGCTCCTGAATTGAATCGCGGGACTCCTGATAAACAAAACGATAACAGATTATTTTTGCGTTTTATCCGGCAAGCTTTGTGACGGCCGCAATCAGCTGGTCAGGCTCAAAAGGCTTCACCAGCCAGCCTTTTGCTCCTGCTGCTTTGGCGCGGTTGATCAGGTCTCCGCTTCCTTCGGTTGTGAGCATGATAATAGGAACTTTGTTGATTGCGTCATCTTTTCCTATTGTTTCGACCATCTCAAGTCCGTCCATATTTGGCATATTGACGTCAGAGATGACCATCGCAATGCCTTCTTCGCTGCGCAGCTTTTCGATGCCACCAACACCATCTTCTGCTTCTACAACGACATAGCCTGCTTTACTCAGAGTAAAGCTGACCTGCTGACGGATTGTTCTGGAGTCATCAACAACGAGTATTTTCTTGCCCATAACCTCACCTCATGAATACACAGTCATTACGCATTATAAGGAACGGATTGTCTGACATCACATATCTGAAATCGGAAAGTTCACGGGGAGCCTTCCTTGTTCTGATAAATTTTCTTAAAAATATTACGTTCATCTTCCATGCTATAAGAATCAAATACTTTTTTCGCCAGATCCTGGTGCATTTTTCTGATCTCAGCTAACTGGAGAGGGTTATGCATCGTATTCAGTGTGCCTGACAGAGTATCTTTCAGTATCCTGAGCGCATAGTTGACGTGTGCCAGGCGCTGTCCGACCATGTCATCGGCAGACAGAGCTCCCATCATTGTGACCAGCAGACCGTGGACCCTGCTATCAAGATTTTCCAGGGAGTCCATATGCGCACTGAACTTTTTGGATTTCTGAACAGATGTGTCATTTTCTTTATCATTTTTATGATGTTCACTGCTTAATGGAGCCGATTCGTGAGTTTTCTCTCCATGTTTTCGGCTGATTTCTTCGATGCCTGTCATGACTTCGCTGACCGTTTCAGCCATATGTTTTCGGACATCATTGAGCTGGAATTCCAGCAGATGGGTATAGCTTGTTAAAAATTCAGTAAATTCTCTGGTTGCCAGATTTCTGTCCTGAGAATTCCACTCTGATTTCACAGATCCCCCTCTGAGGATAGACATCTACATTAATCATATAATATCAAATGAATCATCCGGAGGCGTTTCAATCATGGCGCCTTCTACAGACTTCTATCGGATCTTGCCCGCAGAACATGAATTCAGAAAAAAGTCTAAATCTGTTTTTTTGGGAAGAGAGCAGGGTACAATAATCGGAGATGGGAAGAAGGGGGTGGAAAATAAAAATCAGAAAGCGTAATTGGACTGACAGATGAGAAGACAGTCCGTAGAATGATGTTCTGCATCCCCGGTTCCATCGCCGGAAAATTCCTCTGAAGAGCGGCATAAAGACTTAAGCTATGGTGAATATGACTTCTGCGAACTATCACAAAAGCGGGCCTCTGGAGCATTTTTATGAGCATCTAAGTGAAGATGAATGGCTGGATGGGATTGATCTTTATCAGGCAGGGAAAGTTGATAAAGTAAATCATTATCAGTCTCTTATCAGTTGTACTGTCCGGCAGGAAGAGCGGGGCAGAGGAGTTACTGCGGAAGTCAGGTTAAAAATTCATCCCAGCGGTAAGGTCATTCAGTGGATTGAATGTACCTGCCGGAAAAATCGCACTTATGGACAGTATTGTGAACATATTGCCGCTTTGATGATTCATATTGACCGGGAAAAGCCAGAATTTTTCAGCCATCTTGACACAAAAATGCCCCTCAAGCCGCCCGCGGTCACCAAAAAGCTTAAGCTCCAGATGCAGCAGAAGGCAGAGGGGCTGGAGAAAAAGCGGGAAAAACCTGCCCAGAAGCAACGGGGCGCATCACATGCTTTGCTGGATCATCTGAAAGGCTCCATTCATCAGATCCGTTTGATTTCTCAGGGGCCATGTCTCAGAGTCAGAATTGAGATAAAACCGGGAACACTGACGAACTATGATCTCGATCCGGATGCGTCCGCACATTTTCTACGTGATAACAAGGACAAAGAGGCTTATAGTCCTGCGGTTAAGGATCTGAAAATTTATCAGGGAGTGGCCTGCGCAGGCACGCGAATTTTTCTTGCAGAAGATGAAAAAATTACCGTTGAGCGGGTTATCGGGATTAAGCTGACATCGGCTGCGACTGTGAGTGGAAGTCCGATTGTTCATACTGTCGGACGCCATACACGCCTGGAGTCTTCTGAAGAACAGGGAAAAAAAGAAGGTCTTTATGCATTTATCGGGGTCAGGTCCGCTACAAAATATTGTGGAAAAGAATATATCTTTCTGCCAGGGAAGGGCTATTGGCCACTGGAGCAGAACACGGTCCGTCAGGAGTGGCATGAGCAGCCTCTGAGCCGCTCTTTCCGCGATGATGATGCAGCCAGGCTGGTGGATAGTGCTTTTGAAGAGTATCGGAATCTTGGGGTTGTATGGCTGGATAGCAGACTAAAACAGCCAAAAATTGACCACCTTCCACAATTATCAGAAATCAGAATCTGTGGTGAAAAAGATGGCTGGTTTTGTCTGGACCCTCGTTATGGCAAAGGAAAAGATGGCATTTCCATGAGCCATCTGATGCTTGAAGCTCAGAAAAACAAAAGAAAATATGTCAAAAATGGCGATTCCTGGCTAAAAATCCCTGACTTTATTACTCAGAACAGCTGGACTCTTGATGAAGGTGGACAGTATCTGAAAGTTGATGCCCTTGGCCTGATGCGCCTTAAAGCATCAACGGGGGATTTTGATCACTTTGTCGGAAGCCAGACGATCCTTGAGAAGATCAGGAATCAGACGGAGTATCATCCGGCGACGCCTCCTCCTGATATCAGTCAGACACGGCTTAGTCTTCGGGAATATCAGAAAGAAGGGCTGAGCTGGTTCTGGTGGCTTTATCGAAATCAGCTGCACGGGCTTCTCGCAGATGACATGGGTCTGGGCAAAACACACCAGGCCATGGGTGTGATGTCGGCGATTCAGAATGAAGAACGTGAGTTATCACAGCAGGAACCAGTTTTTCTGGTGATCTGCCCGACGACAGTTCTGGAGCACTGGGAAGATAAAGTTCTCGATTTTGCTCCGAACCTGAAGCCGCTTCGTTATCACGGCCCTGGCCGGGCTTCAGGTTTTGCGGAAGTTGGTAAGAGATTTTTTTCTGTAATTACCAGCTATGGTGTTCTGCTGCGGGATATCAGGCGATTGAGTGAAGTGAACTGGCATGCCGTGATTCTGGACGAAGCTCACTTTGTGAAGAATAACAACACAGCGACGTATCGGGCGGCATGTCGGTTAAGCAGTAAAATCCGCCTCTGTCTGACGGGTACACCGATGGAAAATCACCTGGGAGAACTGAAAAATCTCTTTGATTTTCTTGTTCCAGGTTACCTTGGATCAGATGAGTATTTCCGGAAGCATTTTATGATCCCGATCCAGAACCGGGATGTCAGCAGAGAGCTTTCTCTGCAAAAATTGATTCACCCCCTGAAACTTCGTCGTACCAAGCGACAGGTCTTGTCGGATTTACCTGCAAAGGTGGAGGATGTCCGCCACTGTGGCCTGTCTCAGGAGCAGGTTCGTTTATACCGTGAAGTCGTTCAGATGCGGGCAAGGCCTTTACTTAGTCAGATGAGTGATGAGTCTGTGGCGGTCCCTTATCTTCACGTTTTTGCGGTGCTTCAGCTGCTCAAACAGGTTTGTAACCATCCGGCGCTCCTCAGAAAAAACACGGACTATCAGAAGTATGAGAGTGGCAAGTTCGAGCTTCTCAAAGAGCTGATCGGTGAAGCACTCGACTCTGGCGATAAAATTGTGATATTCAGTCAGTATATCGGGATGATCGACATCATTGGAGCATACTGCCGGGATATCGGAGTTGGCCATGTTCTGATGACTGGTCAGACCAGAAACCGGGGTAAAGTCATTGAGTCTTTTCAGACCGATCCTCAGATCAGGATTTTTATCGGATCTCTGATGGCAGGTGGTGTCGGAATCGATCTGACAGCAGCTTCTGTTGTCATTCATTACGACAGATGGTGGAATGCCAGCAAAGAAGACCAGGCGACGGACAGAGTTCATCGGATTGGTCAGAAAAATTTTGTTCAGGTGATGAAGCTGGTGACCCGTGGGACTCTGGAAGAAAAAATAGACCAGATGATCAGTCGCAAACAGGGAGAGTTTAATAAGTTTCTTGAAAAAGATGAGGAGATCTTCAAATCTCTCTCTCGCCATGATCTGATTGAGCTACTCCGTTAAGTGTTCCCTGTCATGTGAGCTTCTGAAAATCTCTCTGTCAGATAAGGCATTTAAATCTATGGAAACATTTAAGATCGAAGGCGGTCGCCCGCTGAGTGGGACGGTTCGTCCGGAAGGAAACAAAAATGAGGCATTGCCGGCTCTTATGGCTTGCCTGCTGACGGATGATGAAATTCGTCTGAACAGGGTGCCGAGAATCAGGGATGTCAATACAGTCTGTGACATTCTCAGGGAGCTTGGCGTAGAGGTTGCCTGGGAGGGAGAGGATAGTCTGACGCTCTGCGCCAGAAACGTCCACAGCTTCAGGCCAAGTCAGGAGCTGTGCTCTCATGTCAGAGCTTCGATCCTGCTTCTTGGTCCTTTGTTGTCCCGCTTTGGAAAGGTTGAGCTGCCTTTACCTGGTGGTGATGTGATTGGCGCCAGGAGGATGGACACTCACTTTGAGGGAGCAGAAACCCTGGGAGCGAGCCTAACCTTTTCAAATCCTATTTACGGAAAAATATCAAAGATTACAGGGACGGATATTTATTTTGACGAACCTTCTGTCACAGCTACAGAGAATATTTTACTTCTGGCAGTTCGCTGTGAGGGAAAAACGGTCCTGCATAATGCGGCTTCTGAGCCTCATGTGACCGGTCTGTGCCACCTTCTGAATGCAATGGGGGCCCGGATTAGTGGGCTGGGAAGCAACCGGTTGGAAATCATCGGGGTTCCCGTTCTGAAGGGCGCGAGCCATACGCTCGGACCTGACTTTATGGAGGCAGGGAGTTTTCTGTGTCTTGGGGCTATCAGTGGGGGGACGATGCGCATTGAGGATGTCTGCCCGGAAGATATGCGCTTTATCCTGAAAACTCTGGCCCGGATCGGCATTCATCCTGTGGTGGATGAAAACAGTCTGGTGATTGATGGCAGACATCCTATCAGGATCAGGCAGGACCTGGGGCAGCGGACTCCGAGTCTTTACAGTGGTCCCTGGCCAGCCTTTCCCACCGATCTGATGTCGGTTTCGATTGTTGCTGCGACTCAGGCAGCGGGTATGGTCATCTTTCATGAAAAAATGTTTGAAGGAAGGATGTTTTTTACGGACAAGCTGATGTCCATGGGAGCTGGAATTGTTCTCTGCGACCCTCACAGGGTGGTTATCAATGGTCCGTCAAAGCTGAGTGGAGCCAGAATGAGTTCGCCGGATGTCCGGGCTGGTATGGCCCTGCTGATGGCTGCTCTGATTGCACGCGGGACCAGCGAAATTCATAATATTTATCAGATTGAAAGAGGTTATTACAATATCGAGAAAAAGCTCGAATCGTTGGGGGCTGCCATCCGCAGGGTCCCAGCCTGATTCAGGCTGGGTTTAGGCTGCCATAGTCTGAAGATTCATTCGCCTGTCAGAGACAGTTTTTTTTTCTGCAAGTTCGCTGTGGTCGTCAGCGCAGAGAAATGATCGAAAGAGGTGGCCGTTGGAGCCTGTTCCGCTTATTTCAGCTCCAGAGATGCTGTCTCAGAAGCGACTCTTTACATGAGGGGGGAAGGTTTCTAGCATATGCTCATGGTCTCCCAGCCCCAGCCAGGCGGCTTCAAGAGATAACTTTGAAACCACTCCGGTGGGATCGATGTCCGGACAGAGGGGGTAAAGAACGAGTTTTTCAATCTCTGCGTTATCCGGGGTTAACTTTGACCATGTCTCGTCTTCATTTCGGGTAAATCCTTCGATTTCTTTATCGCTCAGATACCCCCCAAAGTAGTAAAAACCCTGGTCTCTGATGTCGTTCCATCGGGAAATTTTACCATTAAAATGAAAAGCTGAAACACCATTCAGATCAGAGATATCTCTTTTGAGTCCTGTTTCTTCTTCTAGCTCGCGTAATGCGGTGATTTTTGTACAAGCCAGAGCGTTGTCATATGATGTGGGTATATGCATAAGGTCATTACGACTCATGGTGCCTCCGGGCACCATGAGCAGGGACTTAGTTTTGTCTTTGACAAGAAGCACAAATGGTTTTTTGTCAATCTCAGCGATCATTGCAATGTGTCCTGAAAAAAGTTGAGCTTTTTCGAGTTGCTGCTTCTGATCTTCCAAAAAGATGGTTCGTGGCATCGACCCTCCCCGAACCCACAGGGAGGAATTACTTCCTACCTCTTTATGCATGTTCTCATCGAAGAGAAGATCAAAGTCAGAGAGAACTCGGGCCCTTTCAGAACTGGCTTTAAAAGGTACTTTTATAATAAGCGCTTTTTCATCGTCAGGAATATCGATAGGAGCGGTGATGAACTCATCGAACGTCTCAGCATCCCCGATAAGATAGATGTGGTTTCCAAAATTATCTTTCTGCTTTTCAGGTAGCCCCGCAAGAGCATGGCATGAAATAAGGGTGAAAATAAGGAATGGCAGCCTGAGTTTCATAGTCGTCTCCCAAAATAGGAACTCTTGTCATGATTTTTTTCGAAAAGCTACAACCATTTTTCCGGTCATTCCCCGCCGGGTCTAACACCCTCTGATGGCAAGGGTTTTAGATCCGGTGGGGAATGGCTGTCTGGCATCAGTTACTGCCTGCCGGGGACTTATGAACTGAAATTTTTTTGTCTCGCCAGAGGAAATTTTGCCAGTGCTTTTTTGACAGCCGGAAGATGATACAGGATCTTTCTGCATGGTCTGCTGGCTGCAATCGTCGTGACAGGATCATCCATCCGGCGGCTTCCCAGAACGATTTTTTCCGGTAAATCCGCTCCTGCAAAGACCTTCTGTCCGTTCCATATAAATGATCGGGGATCGAGACTGGCGATGGCACTGGAAAAGCGAAGAAAGAGCCTCTGTGAAACCGGATTGCTCAGGGCGGCCCAGATACGCCGGTAACCCTGTTTTACCAGCATATGGTGATTGAAGATAAATAAGCTTGTCATAAGCCCATAGCCGCTGTAAGCAGCGTCGGTTACCGCGATATGAAGCTCTGCATCTCTTTTTCTGTCGGGACAGCCTGAGGCAAAGAGTTGTTCCATAAGGCCAAAAAGAGGGGCGCCCCGGGGGCAGAGGGCGGAAGGATCGGATACCCACGGTTTTATAAAGCCCTGAAAGACACAGGCTGCGACGATTTTGCTGTCCTGACGATGGCAGACGATCGTACACATCCCAAAGCTGATGGCCTTGCTGACCAGAACTGTCATGAGGGGGTGGAGTTCGTCAGCGGTCAGAGCAAGAGAACGGCTGAGGGGCTCATTGCGGGTAAATTCGCGGCTGATCAGATCCGTAACTTCGTTACAATGGGACTCTTCTGCGAGCTGAAATAACCACTGGCCAGACAGATCATACATGATGGCCTCCTGTGATGTTTTGCTCAGATCCGTAAACCTGTTTCATTTTTCTGAGCATGAGATGTTCGGGAAGGAGAGGCAGAAGTGTATCCCGCAGCTTTGTAAGCAGTCGGTTTTCTGCACCGCTGACTCCACGGATGAATCTGGACTGCCGTTGCAGGAAGCGGATCTGCGGAGCTCTTAATGTATAGTACTGGCGGAAGAGCTCTTCCGGGGGGCTGTCGCTTTGTGACAGCAGCTCAGAAAGAAGCCATGCATCCTGAAATGCCTGTGCGGCACCCTGTCCGGTCTCGGGGGTCAGGGCATGTGCGGCATCTCCCATCAGGGCAATGTTCTGATGATACCAGGGGCGTGCTTCGCTTAGCTCCCTCAGGCTGATAAGATGCAGACTGTCTTCAGAGGCGTGTTCAAGGATATCCTGGACAGGCCCGCCGGATAAACGATAGATGTGCTGAAGGCGTTCCAGAGGCCATTTTCCCTGGCCCTGCGCGGGAGTCTCCTGACGAATCAGCGCCAGCCATGTGACCGTACCAGGGCGGATCTCTGTAAAAACAAAACGCCTCCCTCTGCCCATAATCTCAGATGTGACTCCGTGCCAGCTGGGGTCAAGCTCGATCTGTGTGGTTCCCTGCCAGCAGATCTGACCGACAAAACAGGCATTCCAGTTGGGATCAAGAGACTGTCTGACCGCCGAATGGATGCCGTCGGCGCCGATCAGCCAGGCCCCTTCCCGGATGCGTCCGTCAGCAGATTCGGCCAGGACCTTTCCTTTGCGGGCTGAGACTCTTCTGAGCTGCCAGTCGCAGATGATGGAATCTTCCGGACATGCCTGACGTAAAATGCGATGCAGATCAGATCTGAGGATGCCGGTCACCGGGTAGGTCGAATGCTCCGGAAAATCGCTGAGTCTGACGGTGAAAGAACGCTTCAGATCGATGTCATAGTAGCGGATTTCTCTGACAGGAAAACCATGTCTGATGACATCACTCAGAAGCCCTGCCTGATCGAGGATTCTGAGAGCATTCGGATAAAGCCACAGGGTTCTGCCTCCGGAGTTCTCGTCATAACGGCTGCGCTCCAGGACGGTCAGAGGGATATGTTTCTGCCATCCCAGCAACGCAAGCATCAGTCCTCCCAGTCCTGCACCGACAACAATTCCTTTTGTTTCTATTTTTTTATGATTTTTATTCATGGGCGGATGCCTTTATTCTGAAGTGGATGACAGGCATATGTAAAAAAAATCATTTGTATATCAGCTCATTTCTGCATATCGTAATAATCTGATATAGACAAGAATCTTCGGAGCAGATGACGATTTTTATTCACATGGAATCGCTGCAATTGTCATGTAATTGCAGCTGTCATGGGGGTTTCAGAATTTTTTCTGACCAGAAGGAGAATCCGCTATGTATAAAGGTATGACCACAGGTCACCAGACAACTGAATTGCATTCTCCCACGGTTACAGAAGGAAAACGACTTTCCTGGAATATGTTTTTTAAACATTATAAAGAGATTCTTAATGAATTTCGTCAGTATATTTATCCGTCATGGTTATATGGGTTTCATAAACTAAATTTTAAGGAAGATGAAACTCCGGAACTATGCTCTCTTAACTATCGTCTTGCAGAAACCGGATGGCAGCTGGTCAGGGTTGGGGGGTATTTACCAAGTGTGGTTTACTCTGAATATTTAAGTGCAGGTCTGTTTCCTGTTGCTTCCTATATTCGTCCTGCAACATGCAGCACACATTCCCCGCAGCCTGATTTTATTCATGATGTCCTGGGTCACTTGCCTATGTTATTTGACCCCTCTTATGGACATTTTTTGAAACAGCTGGCAACAG
Organism: Deltaproteobacteria bacterium; assembly: GCA_020635195.1. Taxonomy (GTDB): domain Bacteria; phylum Bdellovibrionota_B; class Oligoflexia; order Oligoflexales; family Bog-1112; genus JACKAG01. The sequence continues at coordinate 264,700 of JACKAG010000001.1, forward strand.
AAATAGCAAAATGTGGTCCGGATCTGGTGGAACAAAGGTTTAACCAGATAAACAATCTCCTTGGAATGCAGGCCGCAGAAGGAGCTGGTCCCGATTACCCTGAGCTGCAAAGTGAGCTGACAGAACTTCAGAAGCTGCGTTCTCATGCACAGACGCGCTCGGTTCAGCTGAGTAATCTGATGTTGTGGACGATTGAATTCGGGCTGATGTCGTATGAGGATTGCCCGAAAGTATATGGAGCTGGTATTCTTTCTTCGCAGAAGGAGCTTAGAAAAGTGATCAGCTCTCAGGACAGGCTGCGTGCCTTTACGACAGATACACTGAAGCTGAACTATAATTTTACATCTGTTCAGAATCAGTATTTTTATGCATCTTCTTTTGAAGAACTTAGTGCTGTTCTGCATATTTGTTGAAAGGGGTGCTGGTGAGCCTGGAAGGTGATGAATTCCGGAAAACCGCCCATGAAACGGTAGACTGGATCTGTGATTACCTGGAAGGTATTGAGGGATACCCTGTTGTCCCCGGAACAGCTCCGGGAGAGATCAGATCTCAGCTTCCTGATGCTCCTCCTGAAAAGGGAGAAAGCATGGAGCAGATTCTGGAGGATTTTCGTCAGATCATTGTGCCCGGGATGACTCACTGGCAGCATCCGGGCTTTATGGCATACTTTCCTGCAAATCATTCTCAGCCTTCTCTGCTTGCCGAGATGTTAACTGCTGCATTGGGTGCTCAGTGTATGAGCTGGCAGACGTCCCCCGCTGCTACCGAGCTGGAAGAGCAGGCGATGATCTGGCTTCGTGAGCTGTTTCACCTGCCGGACAGTTTTACAGGTGTTATTGAAAGCGGCGCGTCTTTCGCGACACTGTCTTCTCTGTTGACGGCCCGGGAAAGCAGGAGCCATGATGCGGGAAGGGCCTGGGGTCTTCAGTCCGGGGGGAAGCGATTTACCACATACTGTTCGGAAGAAGCCCATTCGTCGATCGATCGTGCGGTCAGAATGTCTGGTCTTGGAGAATCTTGCTTACGGAAAATTCCGACAGATGCACAGTGCCGTCTGATTCCGTCTGAGCTGGAAAAAGCGATTTGTCAGGATCTTGAAGAAGGAAATATCCCTCTCTGGATCAGTGTGACCCTCGGGAGTACAGGAACAACAGCGACCGATCCTGTCTCTGAGATTGCGAAAATATCGACTACATATGGTCTATGGATGCATGTGGATGCTGCTTATGTCGGGCCCTGTCTGATGCTCCCCGAATATGCATGGATGCTCGAAGGGCTCGATGCCGCAGATAGTCTGGTGATCAATCCGCATAAATGGATGCCGGTTAATTTTGACTGTTCTGCATATTTTGTGCGGGATGTGGCTGCTTTGATCCGGACCTGGGAGATTTTGCCTGAATATCTGAAGAGCTGTGAACATACTCCTGTGAATAATTATCGTGACTGGGGTCCGGCACTTGGCCGGAGATTCAGAGCTCTGAAGCTCTGGTTTGTCCTGAGATATTTTGGCAGGGAAGGTCTGTCTGCGCTGCTCAGAAAGCAGATCAGTTTTGCCCAGAATCTGGCAGAGAGCATCCGCAGGGAGCAGGACTTTGAACTGATGCTGACGCCTCAGTTCAATCTGCTTTGTTTTCGCTACCGGCCTGTAAGCCTTTCTGCAGATGTAGATCTGGATACTCTTAACCAGACTTTGCTTGATCATCTCAATCGCTCAGGGCATGTTTATCTGAGCCATACACGGGTGAAGGACAGCTTTGCGATCAGGCTCGTTACAGGGCAGACCAGGCTGGAAGAGCGACATGTGCAGTCGGTCTGGAATCTCATCCGCGAGAGTGCCCGTAAGCTTCACAGGCCATCCCGGGACCAGCGGAATGGATCTTCTGCTACGGAAGTAAGGCTGCCAGTCCTATAATCTCAGACGAAAGAGACAAACATGCAGTTCTCCGGACAGTCATGGTCCCGTTTGATGATCTACTACAGGATGTTCCGTTTTCCTTTTTTTCTGTCAGTTCTGATGCTGCTTCTTCTGTTTTCTGAGAGATGGTCTCCCTTCAGGAATGATCTGTCAGGGGAAAGTGAGCGACCGGCAGGTTTTGACCTCCGCAGAGACCGCATCCAGGTCCGGATGATAGCAGAGCAGAAACCCCGCCTTCATTGTATTGCGGGGCTGCCTTTGCGGCTCTCGCTCCGGGTCAGTAATTTCAGTCCATATCCCATTGTGTCGGGTCAGAACCCCCAGGATGGTCCGGAGAAGAAAGTCAATCTCAGTTATCGTTTTTATGATAGCTCAGACCATACTTTGCTAAAGGAAGGGGACCGCTATCTCTTTTCTCCGGCAATACCAGCAGCCGCAGGAGAAAATGAGGCGACTCACAGAGATGTGACGCTTTTGGTCAGTTGTCCTGAGGCAGAGGACGTGATTCATCTTTCGGTTCAGGTTGTTCAGGAAGGGCTTGCATGGCAAGAGGATGTGCGGACTGCTGAAGATTATGTTCATGACATTCCGGTAAAGGTGTCTGCTCTGGGAAAAGCGGCTCTTTCACCTTTTCCTTTCCGCTATCTGAAAGCCCCTGATCCGGAGCAATTTTCTGCTCTGCCTTCCGATCAGAAAATGAAGGCTACGCTGCTAACGGCCTATCGCATGGCTCTGATTTTACTTGATGCAAGCCTGATCAGAGTCCCCTTAGCGGATAAGAGATGGAGCTTTGTGAGTGATGCGGGGAGTCAGTATCCGATGGTCTGGAGCCGCGATATGGCAGGGATTCAGCAGGCCCTGACCCTTGCCGGGCTGAGGACTCCTGAGGCCGGGCACTGGTCCGAGTTGTTTTTTGCTGTGCAGGATCAGTATGGCGGGCAGATACCAGACTGGGTTGTGGCTGGCAGAGAGATAACGGATGAGGCGACATCCGATAAAAACGATGTTCAGTCCGACCAGGAACTATGGCTGCTGGACTCTGTTCTGGCATCGATCCGGATGGGCTCTCTGCCATCTGGGTGGGTGCATATGCACTCTTCTGGGCGTCCTCATGGGGAACGGATGAGGCAGCTGCTTTCCTGGTTGCTGGATGAGCGTTTCAGTGAGGCCAGGGGCTGTCTGGCCAATAGCCACACTGTAGACTGGGGGGATGTGGCTCTCCTTGGTGCAGATAGTCAGGAATCCACACACAGAGAGCACAATCCTTCCAGGGTTTGTGGTCTGTTTCTTCAGGCTCTGCTGATCAGGGTTGCTGAGGCTTGGCAGGCAACTCCTGCGCTGGTTTCAGACTTTCCTGTTCTGAGTGACAGGCTCGCACACAGTGCTGATGCTGCCCGAAAATTCGTAAATGACCAGCTCTGGATGCCTGAAAGAGGCTACTTCCGGATGCATGTTCACCTGGATCATCCGGAAAAAGAACTTCCCGACGAAGATGGGATGTTTGCTCTTGGAGGGCATGTCATGGCTTATGAAGCCGGGCTTCTCAAAAGGGAGCAACTTCAGAAAATCGCTGCGACGATTCTCGCTCGTCAGAGAGCGTTTCGTGTGTCGACGATCGGGGCTGTGCTGCTGCCTCCTTTTCCGGACGGGACTTTCGGGAATCCGATTATGAAAGCCTTTCAGTATCAGAATGGAGGACAGTGGGACTGGTTCGGAGCGAGGGCTGCCGGACTGCTGGAGCAGGTGGACAGAGATAAAGGAGTCCGGGGTCTTTTTCAGATTGCAGAAAAAGTTGTCAGAAACGGTAGTTTTTATGAGTGGGATCATCCGGATGGTTCCCCGGGGGCAGGGATTCATTTCCGGGCCGGAGCGGCTGCCTATATCAGCAGCTTTCACGGGATTTTTTCATCTGGGATGTCTCAATCCTGTTCAGAATCGGGGCGCCTTATATGTTCCCGTTCTCTGCCACCAGAGAACGCAGAGGCCTGCGGTGAGTGCGGATAAGATCAGGACACTCTCTGAGCCTTCCAGCAGATTGAAAGTGAGATATTCGGGAATCGTTTCATCCGCAGAACTCATCGATATGATATGGCTTCCAAAGCGGTTGAGATTCCAGCCGCAGTGCAGTGCCCAGGGCAGAAGAATGCTTCTTGTTGCCAGAAAGAGTGCGTTCGTACTGATTCCAAAGCATAATAAGGTTGCCAATGCGCTGAAATCGAGATCTCCCCGGAATCCGGTATGGAGGTTAAACGAGTAAAAAAGCCAGTGGGCCATGCTGAAGACGAGTGCCGGGAGAACAAGAATCAGCCACTTTTTTAAGCCAGTCTGTGTCAGCGCTGTAAGAAGAAGCGCTCGGAAGACCATTTCCTCGTTAAAGCTCTGAAATGGTGGAATCAGATAGTCACGGTAGTTTCCAGGGATGAGAGTGTAAGCATCCGGGAGTGAGTGTCTGATGATAAAATATGAGCCCATGGCAAAGAACGAACACAGACAGATCCCTGTCAGGATTTCCCGGAGGCTCCCTTTCAGGCCAAGGTATGTTTTCCAGTCGTCTGGAAAACACAGCCATGCCGTCAGTAAAATGAAAAGAGTTGATGGGATAAACTGCCACCATCCCTGATAAAATAAACCATAGCCGGATGACATGAAAAACAAGATACATACAATAAAAAGCAGAATTCTGATGGCAGATGTGCTGCGCCTGAATGATTTCAGCTGACTCATAATCGTTCTGCAATCGCATTTTTTATCAGAAGGAGTTTTTCCATACCAGGCTGAAATTCACGGTCATAAGGCGCGTAATTTTCTCCCCAGCGCCGGTCGATAAATTCCACTCCCGCAAAGTATCGTGGTGTTTTATAACGGGGAATCAGGTGAACGTGAAGGTGTCTGTATTGATTTCCTAATGAGGCGTAGTTCATCAGGTCGGGGGCAAAGAGATCCTGAAGGGCTTTATTGGCTCTTTCTGCAATCTGGAAAAATTCTTCTCTTTCTGCTGTTGTCATCGCGATAAAATCGATGGCGTTCTCCCGTTTGGCGACAAGGCACAGTCGTCCAGGATAACACTGATGTTCATTGAGAAAGAGTTTCCAGTGCTGGTATTCTTTTATGTTCAGTTTCCTGAAGTCAATGGCTTCTGACATGGGCTGCCTCGTCTCCGGACAGGTCCGGAAGTACAAAAATTAACCTGATTTTCCGGAAGAAAGTCCGGAATTCCCCTCTGCTATATAAAGTTTCTGATGGATAAACACAATCCTGATTATGGCAGAGTCTTTGCCCGGGCCAGAAACCCCGGGCGGACTGGGACAGGAGAGCGGCATCAGTTCTTGTCAGAGTCTGTGATCATAGTGCGGGACTGTGTGGGGGGGGGGCTCTGCGGCTGGCGGTTTGTTTCAGAAGCCTTTGCTTTCCTGGTGCCGTCAGAGAGTGTGCCCAGTTCAGATGCTGACACCTGTCAGAAGACCGGAATCATCCATATCAGAAAGAGTCGGATCAGAAAGGAGATCGTCCTCAGACAGATCATGCTCACTGGCTTCTTCCGACGTGTCTGATGTGTATTTATATGCAGTATACGTGGCAGCCGCAGCCAGAGCCATAGCCGCGATGGCTCCGGCCGCTTTTGCAGCGCCATATTGATGTGCAGCAGCTTGTTGTTCAGCAGCTTGTTGTTCAGCAGCTTGTTGTGCAGTAGCCGTGATTACGAGGCTTGCAGCTATTACAGCTTGTTGTGCAGCAGCTTGTTGTGCAGCAGCTTGTTGTGCAGCAGCTTGTTGTGCAGCAGCTTGTTGTGCAGCAGCTTGTTGTGCAGCAGCTTGTTGTTGCTGAATCTGATTTTTGCTCTCATATGCACTTGTCTCAAGCAGAGCTCTTTCATTGAGTTCTTCTGATCCAAACGTTTGTCGTTGCTGAAATTCGTCTAAGGCCGTCTCAAGCAGAGCTCTTTCATTGATGTGTTGTAGCATTAAGAATTCGAAAGCCTGATCCTCTTCCCTTTGGATGCCAGTTCGTTCTTCTTGTTCTTGCCTTTCCGTTATCATTTGTGCGGTGCCTATATGTCCCAATCGCTGAGCTTCGCCCAGGGGGCTCGCAGCTGCGACGCTTTTATTCTCGTAACAGCTTGCTGCAGTCACATCCGCACCGTGATTTATGAGTGTCTTGTTGATATGCACATTTTCAAATCTTGTACCCTTGTAGAAGGGAGTCTGATTCGAAAGATTTGTGGAATTTATATTAGCTCCAGCATTGAGTAGCAAAAGTACGGTTTCTTCATTCTGCGCTATGACAGCATAGTGAAGCGGAGTGTTATTGCGCTGGTCTTTTGCATTTACATCGAATTGAAGCGGAGTGTTCTTGTGCTGGTCTTCTGCATTTACATCGAATTGAAGCGGAGTGTTCTTGTGCTGGTCTTCTGCATTTACATCGAATTGAAGCGGAGTGTTCTTGTGCTGGTCTTCTGCATTTACATCGAATTGAAGCGGAGTGTTCTTGTGCTGGTCTTCTGCATTTATATCGAATCTAGCTTCGATCAACATCTGTACAATTTGTGTGCTGTTTTTCGTTTTTCCCTTTGCTGCTATGTGCAGAGGGGTGGCCTTGGTTTTCTTGTCGATACAGCTGGTCACCTTAATCTTGCTTTTTTTCGCTTTTGTAAGAGCTTGCTTCAAGAACTCTACTCTTTGCTTGGGCTGGAGCGGGCTTGTGGTTGAGAAATCGGCATATTGGAATAATTCAGTACAAATGCTCCTGAACTCTGTGCGGTTGTCTGCTCTCAAAGCCAGAGAATTGCCAAAGAGCAGCAATAACATTGCAGATAAGATTCTCATGCTGTGGTCCTTTTCTTTAATTTTTAAAAATTATTGCAAACGATTGCTTCCTGAAGGCGTATTCTTTTTCATCAGAACTCACTTTGCCTAAAACTCAGGAATACAAATTTTTTATGAAAATATAAAAAATAACATAAAATGTCAATGTGTTTTTTTTGTGTTTCTAAGGTAATAACTGTTAATATAAGACCTTGCCTCTTATCCGGCGGGATCAATGGGGTTTTGTTATTATTGATAAAAAACAGGATATTGCGTTGTTCGTGTGAAAGACAGTCTCTGCCAGATTGCTGATTGGAACCCTTTGTTCTCTGCAGAGGGAGAGCTGGTCCGTGCCGGGAGCAGATCGCGGAAAAATCTCTGTTGATTCTTCGCCTGTTAGTTGGGATTTTAAAAGCTCTGTTGTTTTTTTATTTTTATTTGTTAATTTGTCTCCTTACATAAGTTGAGTTGCCTTTTTTTGTTAGCAAGGCTACTGGGAAATCTGTCATATTTCATCATGGTGAAAGTAAAGGACCATAACATGAGAGTTTTATGGACAATGTTATCGCTGCTCTTTGGCAGCAGTCTGGCTCTGGGTGCAGACGGCAACCCTCAGGGGGATCTTTCCAAAAATCCAAAGACAGATCCAGCTTCGCTTCCGGCTACAGCACTGATTGTTAGTGAGGCAGAAGCCGCAGGTGCTGCTGTCCCCTCTCTGAAAGCCATTATCGAAGCAGGAAGCACAAAACGAGAGGATAAGGAGCAGGGTACACGCTTTCAGCCAGGCACCCCCGAGGCTCCTGAAAAAAGAAAAGAAGATCAGCAAAAGCTAATAGAAGAGGCAATAACCATTCTGGGTGGATGTGATAAAAAATCGCCTAAAATCAAGGCATTGTTAGATGCTTATGAAGCATCTAAAGGACAGCCTGTTGATGTGAACCTAGCAGATAGCAAAGGAAGGCTCGTCCTGGTCGAGGCAGTGCGGTGGTTCTCAGCAGAATCGATAAAGCTGCTCATCGATCGCGGTGCGAAGGTGAACCTGCCAGATAATCAGGGAACTCTCCCTCTGGTCTTGGCTGCAGGCGAGAGCAAGCGAGTGGTAAAGTTGCTCATCGATCATGGTGCGAATGTGCACCTGGCAGATGGCGAGGGACGGACTCCTCTGTTCCCGGCACTGGAGTGGGGACAGGCGGAAATTATAGAGCTGCTCATTGAAGCTGGTGCGGATGTGAATCAGGTAGTTAGCGGGGGGGTGTCTCCTCTGGCTCTTGCAATCGCAGAGAAGAAAAAAAGAATTACAGAGCTGCTCATCGATCGTGGTGCGAATGTGAATCAGGCGGATAAGGATGGAGTACCGCTTCTGTCGCAGGCTGTGCGTGACAACGATACAGAGCTGGTAGAGCTGCTCATCGAAGCTGGTGCGGATGTGAATCAGATCAATGAAGAGAATGGACAGTCTCCTCTGCACTGCGCAGCGTTCTTGCGTTTTAAAGGTGCAGAAGGCATTGTAAAGCGGCTCATCGATCGTGGTGCGAATGTGAACCGGGCAGATAAGGCGGGCAGGACTCCCCTTCATATATCTTTGACTTCTGGCGGTTATTTCGATGAATGTGCTTCTGTCGGGGTCGTGAAGGCTCTGCTCGACGCTGGTGCGGAGGTGAACCGGCCAGACAAGGAGGACAGGACTCCTGTTTCAATGCTGACATCCAGCGTGCCTGACGATATACAGGCATTATTTCAGAAACCTGATGCTGAGACGATTTCATTAGCGAATACGGACATTGTTGACGAGGATCTTCTTGAGAATGGCTCTCAGCCTGGCTCAGGTTTTGCTCAGTCTCAGCCCCAGACTCCTGTTCTCTCAGCTGCTTCTGCTGCTTCGCCCCCTCCTTTCGGAGATAGCGCTCCTGTTAGCCCTGTTAGCTCTCCTGCTTCGTCTCCCCGCGTGATGCCTTCACCTGCCTCTTTTGCGTCTTTGCAGACTGCTTTTGGGCCTGATGATGAGGGTAGCCAGTCCGGATTTGAGAGGGTGGATTCTTCTGTGTCTTTGAAGACTGCTCTTTGGCCTGATGATGAGGGTAGCGAGTTCGGATCTGATTCTTCTGTGCCTGAAGAGGCTCAGCAGCCAGCTCCTGTAGGGACTGGAAACGGGGATTCTGTTCCTGGTGATCAGCGTCCTGAAGTTCCAGCCCAGGCTGCGGAAGGCACAGGGGCAGCTTCAGTACCGCATGAAGGTCCTGTTTCACAACAAAATTCGATAGTTTCAGACACTGGTCCTTCTGGCCCTAGCGATGCCCCCCTTCCGGCGGAAGAGTCATCCAATGATGTTGAGCAACCTCTTCTTGGGCTGCCACCCGTTGATCCGTTGGCTGAGCTACGTCAGGCTGTAGAGGCTCAGGATGTAGATTGTGTTCGTCAGCACCTCGTAGCAGTGAGCTCTGAGCAGGTGAATGCGTATGACGAGGGTGGTGAAACTCTTCTCTTTAAGGCGGTGATCCTGGAGAATGAAGAGATCATCAAGCTTCTTGTAGAGAAAGGAGCTGACGTGAATAAGAAGAATCTTCCTTCTTCCAGCTTCGCTGAAAAATCCCCACTGGAGTGGGCACAAGATCTGGGAAACGAGGGGATCTGGAGATTGTTACAGCCTCAGTCCATGCCTGCTGCTGATACAGTTGAGCCACAGCCACAGCCACAGTCCCGGAATATATCCCGATATGCCATCGGTGGTGCGACGACTGTAGCTATCGTAGCAGCAGCAGCTTATGCCATTGATAAGTTTGTCCTTCATCCTGCAAACGGAGCTGATCCTGCAGAAGCAGAAGAAGTCATCGGGAATCATGATGATCCTGTGGAGGATTTGCTGATTCCTGATGCGGGCATTGTTCCTGAGGAGCTGCAACCTTCGATGGCTTTGGGTCTTTAACAGGTCCCGTCCTGGCTTCTGAAGGAGGTCTTCTCTCAGAAAAACAGAACGTCTTTGGGGCCGACTTTTTTGACAGGGGCGGCTTCTTCTGTTTTTGTCTGGGGAGCTGCTGTTTCAGCCCCTGCGGAAGATGACTCAGTGGCAGGACTTGTTTTTTCCGGAGCCGATGCCGTCGATGAAGCAGGATTTTCTTGCTTCTGAGATGAATGATTGTTTTCGCTCTGAGGACTCTTCTTTAAGTCAGGATCTGCTTTTTGTGATACGCTTTCTTTTCTTTCAGAAGCTGCTGATGAAACGGATGGGGATTTTCCTGAGCTATGAGACTGAGACATTTTTCCTGTCAATGAGATCAGCTTGCTGATCAGGTCGTTTGTGACCGCATCAATTTTCTTAAGAGGGGCTCCTACAGCCTCAATTTCCTGCTTTGTAATATCCTGAAACTGAAGGCTGAGAATAATCTGATCGATGTGATTGGCGACGGCTTCCGAGCTCAGAACAGAACTTTCAACCAGTTGTGAAAAGACCTCGGTGGACTCTTTTGCAGAGTTCAGGAGCAGATTGACGGCATCATCGACGGATTCTTTTTTACTTTCTGTCTTTTTCAGGTTGTCTGTGAGTGAGTGAGAAATTTCTTCTACGGAATTATTTACTTTTCCGACAATCTGAGTGATATCATTGGATGCCTGATTGGTTCTGTCTGATAATTTCCGGACTTCTTCGGCGACGACACTAAATCCTCTTCCATGTTCTCCTGCCCGGGCCGCTTCAATTGCTGCATTCAGAGCAAGAAGGTTGGTCTGATCAGAGATGTACTGAATGTCTTCTGTAATTTTATTAATCGTTGCGGTATTTTCCAGGATCGCTTCAATCGATTTATGATAGCCGGTGTTCAGGCGGCTGTTTTCTTCCAGCATATCTGTCATTTCTTTTAGTAACTGGAGAGCGTTGTTCAGGACAGAGGATAAAGACGGACGCTCGTCTGCTTCTGTACCGTTGCTTGTTGTCTTTCCTGAAAATTGTTTGTTGATTTCATTGGACTCTGCAAGGTGTTCCTGAGCTTTTTCATAGATAAAACGGACTTTATCACCGATTTCAATGGCTGAGTTTTCTGTATGATTGATGACAGCCTTCAGCTGACCTTCGATATCAGGGATCATATCGAGGATCTTTCTGAGCTGATTCTCCTGTACGCTCATAATCTCATCACGCTCTCCCAGGCTGGACTCCAGTTCTCGGGATTTTAACTCGAGAAGGGTGACAGTGTTCTGAGGTACCTGAGTCAGGCTCTGATGCTCTGATTTTAACCTGGAAAGTTCTTCGGACAGGGTTTCGTTTTTTAGCTTTACAGATGAAAGCTCATATTTTAAGTGGCTTTCACTTGTCTCTGCATCAACCAGCTTACACTGAAGCTCTTTAATCTTTGATTCAAGATCGATTCTGATTTTTGCAAAGTCCCTTTCTGCGATCTTACGAATTAACGCTGTGCTGACAGGGGCACATTTTTCTGCTTTGTTTTCTGCTTCGGATAGTTTTTCTTTAAGGGAATGAAGCTCTTCTTCTGCTTTGTTCTGATCGTCCAGGATCTGATCCTGACGTTCACTCTCTCTTATGAGAGTGTGACTCATATAGACCCATGAAGAAATAGCCAGAAGCATAAGCAGCCAGTCGGGGATTTCCAGACTGATGACAGGGTTCAGGACAAGAGGGACCAGAGGAACCAGTCCCGCAAAAATCAGAAGATAAGTATTTTTATCCTGGACAGATCGCATATCATTCTCTCTGGCGGAGATCAGCAAGATAATCAGCTTACATCTGTTCGGGTGAAAATGGCGTTACTTTACTTCTCTCCCCACAATCGGCCGGTTTCGGTCCGCTGTTGGTCCAGTAACGCTGCTGCAAAAGCGGACTCGGGGTAGTCTTTTTTTGGAAGATTTTTTAAATATAATAAAAGTTTATCCCTCGTGTCCGGAGCTGCTTGATCATCTTTTAAAGACTTTGCAGCAAGCCATATCAGTGGAGCTGTGATTTTTTTATGTGGCCATTCCATTCGTGTGAGCCAGCTGTTTGCGTATTCCGGAAGGAAGTCTTGCTCCATTCCGATGCTTCGCTCAAGATCGAGAAAAGCCTGAGAACAGGGAAGACTCTGTGAAAAGAGATCCGGGAATAATGTTCTGGTGAGTGATGAGAGCTGCTGCCATAATTTTCTGAGATCCTGAGGCTCTGTGATCGTTTTTCGATATCCTGAGAAAACAGGATAGATGCTTTCGCAAAGATATTGGGTGGATGCTTCTTCCTGGGTGGAAAAGGCCTGATAGAGCCATTTCTGATGTAAAGGAGCTGAGCTGCTTTGTATAATTCTCTGAATATGTGTTGTCATTTCATCGCTTTTCTGGATTTTTGGAGGCTCTTGTATGAGTGTCATTATGAGCTGATCTTGGCGGTTTTTCCAGATGTTTTTTCCGGAAATATCGATGATTTCAGATAAAAACAGAGCAAGATCGATCTTCTTTTGTGATGAGTCCGGAGTTTCTTTTCGATATGCATCGTAAAATTCTGCTGCTTTTTCTGACTGATTTGATTTCAGATAGGCGAGAAAGAGCTGAGATTTAACTTTTTCTGTGAGTTTCTGAAATAATTTATTGCGGTTCATTTCAAAGTAAAGAATTGCTTTATGATCCTCTCCGGCATCGAGATATTCTTTAAGGTGCCCTGAACGGAGCTCTCTGAGTGGCTGTATGAACTGACTCAGAAATCGGGACTGTGGAAAACGTTCATAAAATGACTTTAGTTTTTTAACAAAAGTGTCATTTTTTTCTCTTCTTCCCCAGGAAAGGACCTCACAGCTTCCGGCCAGTTCAAGGAGCTCTGAGGAATAGTGTTTTGTGAAAATATCATTCAGATAATCTCTGGCATGTCTGACATTATTGCCCTGGTATTCCGGAAGCATCAGGCATGCCTGACGAACCGCAGCAATTTCAGCGGCCTCAGTTCCGGGAAAGTCATGGATGACGTTAAAGTATGCAATCTTTGTTTTGTTTCTGGCATGCAGAGCGTTACTTTCATCCTGTTGATCCACAGCCTGCCGGAAGCGGGCGAGCCATGCATCAGCAAAGCGAAGGAGGCCCCATGCACGGAATTCTTCGGGGATGGTTCCGACAGAGTGCCGGAAAGACAGAGAGTCAAGGGCAAAGCGGATTGCTTTCTGTGCCTCTGAAAACTTACCCGCCCAGAAAAGAGATTCACCACGGAGCAGAAACGTCAGAGGCAGGATTTTGTTTGTCTGATGCTGAATGGCCTGACTCATGCGGTAGGCTTCTTCTGCCAGCTCATAGTTATTCAGATCGAAGTAAATGTCTCCGGCGCGGGCAAAACCATGACTGGCCTGTTCCGGATTCGGGTCCTGACGAATCATCGTATCAATTTCTTGCACAGCTCTCAGGTAATTATGGTCTCTGATCCAGGTTTCCAGGATGATTCTGCGAAGTTCAGGGCGAAAATCCCGTCGCCCGGTCTTTCGCAGATAGTTGAGCCCCAGTTCTGCGGTTGAATGCGCTCCGTTGTAGCGGTCAAAGCGGAAGTAAATTGCTGCCAGGTTATAAAGGGCTTCCGGAGTGATGGCCTCCAGGGCCGGGTCATTCAGAGTCTGTTTTTTGACGAAAGCCCAGCTCAGAAATGTTGCTGCGTTTGAGTAAGACAGCCTGACTTCGCTACGGTTTGTCTGCTCATCAAGCTGGTGAAAGATCTGCTCGGAGATCCTCAGATAGGCCAGGGCGATAAAATAGTCATTTCTCCGGTGGAAGTCCCATGATGTCCCGTATTTTGCCCGGGCTGCCAGCCATACTTTTCTGGCTTCCTCAAAATTTTTGCGCCGGAATAAAACCCTTCCATAGTTCATGTGCTGGGCAGGTCGTTCACTACCGGGTGTCAGCGGGAGCTCGCGGTCACTTTCTCCCATGGAGTGCTTGATGGGAAATTCGGCTTTGGGCAAGGGAAACGGATAGCGCCAGAAAAATTCTTTTGAGATATCCCGTGCAGGTTCATGCTGGGCAAAATCACCAACGAACTGATAATACCTGATGATATCTGAAAAGGAGGCGCGTGAGAGATCGCGTGATGGTGCAGGAGCAGCTTTTGCATCGTTCCAGAGCAGGCAGAGGCCAGCCAGAATGTACAGCGATGCGACCGAAATCTTATGGAGGCTCCGGAGGCTTGTTCTGATCGAATACAGAGTCATAATGAACATGGATTTCAACCCTTCGGTTCAGTCTTCTTCCTGCCTCGGTGCCATTATGTGCAATGGGTCGTGTGTCTGCGAAGCCAGCAGCGCTCAGGAGCATCTGAGGAAAGCGGTGCTGGCTGATCATATATCGGACAATATGGGTAGCCCGCAGAGCAGAAATTTCCCAGTTGGAGACATTTCCTTTTGGGGGGATGGAATCTGTGTGTCCTTCGACGGTAACTTTGCGGCCAAGTCCCCGGAGGATGATCGTTACCTGATCCAGCTCTTTTCTGGCCTGTGGGCGGACGGTGACCTCTCCAGGGTTGTAAAAGTGCCTGGCCAGCAGACGGAGCCGGAAACCTTTGCTGGTTCTGGAGACATCAATAATGCGGGCATTTCCGACATTTTTCGGATCAGAATAGGCTTTGGGTCCGTAAAGCCTTTCTTCCAGCATGGTTTTGACTTTGGCCATTTCCTCATCGATGATTTTAACGGGCTCTTGCTGTGTCGGGAATTTTTCGACGAGTGGAGGTCGAACCTGATTTCCCCTGAAATGCTCAAAAACTCCATAACCCTGTTCGCTTGGTCCGTTTCTGCGATCAACAGGAATATCTTCCATGGGGGTGTTGAAGCTCTCCTGCATGGAGCCTGCGGTCCTCTGAATCTGAGGTTCCCCTCCTTCTTTCAGCGCAAAAAGAACAACAAAGACAGCAAAGAGCAGTGTCAGCATATCTGCATAGCTGACCAGCCATCGTTCGTGGTTTTCAAACTCAGGGCACTTTTGTTTTTTACCCATATTTCAGCTGCCCATACTCAGGACCTGTTCGGTTCCTGTTGTTCAGCCTCCTCCTTCGCTTTCGCCTTTGTCAGATACAAAAACTTTTAATTTTTCCTGTATAACTTTTGGGTTCAGGCCGGACAGAATGCCCTCAACTCCAATGATGACCATTTCCTGAGCGAGGTAATCCAGCTGTGCTTTTCTTTTTATTTTTTTTCCCATAGGAATAAAAAAGATGTTCGCAGATCCGACACCGTAAAGGGTCGCGACAAAGGCCACCGCAATACCAGGGCCAATCATTTCTGGTTTATCAAGGTTTTCCATTACGTGAATAAGACCCAGTACGGCCCCCAGAATACCAATCGTCGGAGCGATAGCTCCGCAGTCTTCCCAGAAATGAACGAAAACCTCCTGTTCTTCCATCTCGACATGCTGTGCCGTTTCCAGGGTTTCCCGGATGATGTCCGGGTCTGTTCCGTCAACGGCAAGGCGTACGGCTGTTTTCAGGGGGGCATAGGAAAGTCCCTCGCGCTTTTTTTCCAGAGCCAGAATCGACTCTTTTCTGGCTGTCTGAGCGAGGTCAATGATTTCTGTCATGATCTGATCAGGATTTGCAGAGGGATTTTTCAGCCAGGTCCCGATCGCCTTCATTGCTCCCAGTATGTCTGGCAGTGTATAGGCCACCATAATGGAGCCCATCATACCTCCCAGAACGATCAGAAAGGCCGTGAACTGAATGATAGAAGAAACGTGGCCACCTTCAAGGATTAGCCCTATGATAATCATGGCAATGGCAAAAATCGGTCCGACAAGGCTGGTCAGGTCCATAGATCATTTACCTGTGACATTCCGGATGTGACAGAAGTGATATAGCATCTTTATTTTAGGTTCAGCGGGGAGTCTCGTCACCAGGTGAAATTTGCTGAGCTTTCGGTAGAGGCTGTTTTTTCTGAGCCCGGAGTTCGGTCGATTTCTGAATAATGTCTTCGAGACTTTCCCGGACGATGAGGGTGTCTCCGTTCAGAAAAATGATCAGGGTATCAGGAATGGCTTCAGCGTATTTAATCGCCTCAGGATTTACGATGATAGATGACTGATCCAGTTTCGTGAGTCTGAGCAAAAGAGTTCATCCTGATCATATGGGTTTGTCTTCAGGATAGCATATTTTGATGCTTACGACATTTCGGATAGAGCTATCGTTCCATAAATGCTACGAAGCCGTCGAATCAGATTTGGCTTTTAGCAAAAATCTTTCAGATTTTTCTGAATAATCTTGTTATATCTGTGTATTGATCGGATGTCTGCTGTCTGAAATCATGTTACTTAAACGATGTTGACATATTTTTTCGTGGCACTTTCCGGGTTTTAAGGTGATATATTAACCCAATAGGCGCTCCAATAAAGAATGGAGGACGGCCTCGCCTCGTTTTCTGGCATTATGCATGAATTCAAAAAAACCTATATATAACAGCAGATTTTCTTGGCTGATATCAATTTTTAATTTGGCGGTCTTCTGTTTCTTCTCTGAGCCGGGACGTTTTTCACCAGGATTATTTTTTACCTTCGGCTTGAGCTTGTTCTTCTTTTTTGCAAATTTTGGTGGTTTTGAAGACTTCTTGAGAGCAGCTATCTCATCTTTCAGAACCTGGATTGCTCCTTCAGCTCTTCAGTTTGCACCAGTTTTGGAGAGGCCAAGGACAGGTGGCTAACCTTTTGTTGACTTGGATTAAATTGAGCATTAATCTTACCAGTAAGAAATGAGGGTTTCTATGTCTGTCATTGCCACTACAAAAATGTCCTCAAAGGGTCAGGTTGTTATTCCAGAAGAAATTCGGGAACAATTAGAGCTAACCTCTGGCGCTAAGTTCGTCGTTGTCGCCGAAAAAGATACCGTTATCTTAAAACTCATATCGCCGCCACCCCAGGAAGAGTTTTCAAAGCTACTGGCTAAAGCCCGTTTCCAAGCCAAAAAAGCTGGTCTGAAAAAAGAAGACGTTGAAAAGGCCATCAAAAAAGTACGGAAATCGAAATGATGAGGGCCATAATCGATACCAATGTCCTCGTCTCGGGGATTTTTTGGTCAGGAATACCCGCTCGTATACTTGAAGCCTGGGGAAATGTCCGTTTTTCAATGGTGATCTCGCCTGAAATTCTCCTCGAATACACTCGGGTTGTTGGTGAACTGGCAGCAAAGAAGCCTATCGACACGAAAGCAATGATCGACCGCATTACGCTCGGCTCCGAAATGGTTGCTGCTCCAAGGTTTAAGAAGCAAGCTTGTGAAGATCCCGACGATGATCGGTTTTTGGAGTGTGCGGTTGCCGGTAAAGTTCCTTTTATCGTAAGTGGGGACAAGCTTTTGCTTAAATTGCATCCGTTTGAACCAAAAAATAGCCAGTCCACTGATCAGACAATCTGAAGTAGAAAAAGGAGATCCTCTGCTGAGAAGCCCTTTTTTCTCTTCATCCCGTCATGACGGCTGTTTTTAAATAATGCCATATATTTTCCCGGGTGAATAACAAACCAGACCGCAGTTGTGGCGTTTTATATCAGCCATCTCATCAGATATATGGTATTTTTTGTGCGGAGAGAGCCTCGACTTAGAGCAATAATATTAGCAGATTATATGTTAGCGGGGAATTGCTGTCATTTTGTCAGGAGCCAGAAGGCCAGATCCGCATACATTTCAACGATTACCAATATATAACGTTTTAATATCATTGATTGTATATGGCTCAGGGGAAGTTGATGTGAAATTCTATCATGTTTATCAGTAAGTTATGAGTTGGTTTGACGGAGGGGGGTTTGGTGATACCAGGCTGATCTGAATTGGGGGGGCTTCAGTTTAACTAATTTTTTCCCCTATATTGTCTATTAATTCGAATAAAATCTTTATTTTTGCGCCTGAATTGCGATAATATTAGCATATATGGGGATAAAGTTCCCGAAAGGTAAGGCTAATGGAGGTCTTTTATAATGCAACCTATTGTAAAACAAGAAGACCTGGAATTTCTCCCGGGTAAGAAATTCCAGGGATGGGCTAATTTTGCCAAAGAGTATACCGGGGCTTCAAAGGTTGCTCCTCTGGTTCCAGCCGGTCGTTATATAGATGTTGAAGACAAAAAGTTTCAGGGAGACGGACTGGTAGTTTTAAGAAAGTCTGATCTGGAAAAACTCATATCCCGGACCAGAACCAGTACCACTCTTTCAAAAATTATTCTGACAATCAGTAAGATCGTATCCAGGGTCAGGAATGATGAAGATTCCCGGGATGTTCTCGACACAATAAAAATTCAGGCATCCCTGGGGTCTGATTTCGCTTTAAAGCCGGTTGAACCGGTATATGAAAATGTCGGGGAAATGTTCTCATCTGAGCTTGATGATGAATTCAAAAACGGCAATTTTTCAGTGTCCCGTAAAGAGAGGAAGCAGGGTGTCATCATCAGGTGAGATTGAAATTGATGTAGCTGAGATTTGTTCACAGCTTCGTTTGAGCAGGCCTGTAGAAGGCTGGGAGTTTATTAAAAGAACCCTGACCTCACAGCTGGGTGAAGGGAAAGATAGTTTCAGGGATCGAATCCGCTTTTTAGACAGCGTTATGTATGCGGATTGCCCATATGAGCATAGCAAAGAGCTGGCTGAACAGGGGGTTCAGTCGTTCAGGGTTTTGCAGGGTGACATAATTGTGTCTGGCCTTGCAGAAACTCCTCTGCCACTGGAAAAATATGGCAATGCTGAACGGGCTGGATATGTTGTGTTGACACGCTCCTGCCTGGTGCAGGAAAAGAGATTTGAGCAGGCTTTTCTTGCCAGACTATATCCGGTAATGGAGGGGGATAAACTGGGTGCCGGGATCATAGCTCAAACTATAACACGCCTTAATTCCTTCAAATTTTTATATCTTCCGCCAATTGATAATTTCCAGGGGGAAAGTTGCTTTGGAAATATTGTTCTGATGTCAGAAATTTCTCTGATTGCGAATTCGTCGCTGCAGACCGCAACCAGAGTGGCCAGTCTTTCCGAGTTCGGCTGGCATTTCCTTAATTTTTTTCTGGGAGCGACATATACAAACTCTTCTGAAGATGATTTGAAGATAAGATCTTGTAATAATAGTGAAATTATAACGCTCCAGTGAAGGATTTGACAGAATTCAGAAGTGTTCTTGGGAGGTTAAGAACTCGGGAGTTTAGGGCGTGTCGTCAGTTAACTTCCTGAAGATTCTGTGCTATATGATGCTCTCCTGAATCTGGAGGGCTCATGACAGGAAGACGGTACAGTCTCAGAGAGTACCATTCCGGCGGTTGCATCCAGAGAGAATCTCTATGACGCCCCGAGCAATTTGCATGAAAACCCGGAGTATCCGATTGTTGATTTTTTGAATGAAAGCTACCCTGTGGAGAGATTTTCCTGTCTGGGATGAAATTTTTGCAGATATTGAAGCGGAGTATAGTCTTCAGGCTTAAGGATGAGTTGCTCTCTGTGTTCCAGACACCACTGTAAATAAGAGATCGGGCTGCCTCCACCATGATGAACTGTCTGAGTTAAAGACATCATCCGGTCACCGACCTCAGCCCCAGTAATATTCTTATATGAGCGGGAATTATTGCGATAAAGAATAACAGTTTTGACCATCTGTTCGACCAGATTGGTATCCAGCGGAACTCCCGGAGTACGTAAAAATTCAGTCAGACGTTGCCATTGGTTGGCAAAAAAACCAAAACATCAGAAAGGCCGGAGTCCAGCTGAAACTTTCCGGCCTTAATTTTTTCGGTGATCCAGTTGTGGAGTCTTTCCATAGGAGGAGCTGAGTATTCCTGATGATATGCCAGACGTGCATCCGGTGACAGATGGTGTTTTTTACAATAGTCATCATGTTCATAAACAGTCTGATACACAGATTTTACATAATCATATTCTTCAGGATGGTTATCCCTGTCCTCTTTAAAGCGACGGTATCCATGGGCATTACAGACGCTGTTTATGGTCTTTCATCACAGCCTTTATAGGTAAAAGTTCTTACTGGCCGCATCTGTCGTGACGGCAAGTTTGGCAGATTATCTGGTCTCAGAGAGCAGTTTTCCATTATTTCTCGGCATGATGCAGACCTGCTTATAGTACAGAATTGCATTTCCGGCAGGACATTTCACATAAAGACCGAAGCATTGATGCCATTTCGTTCCGGGCCTTTCAGCTTTTCAGACTGTTAATTATGCCCCGGTGTCATCAAATCGCAGCGACGTGGCTGTGATTATGGATTCTTTTCGTAGCTCCGGAAAACCCTCTGAAACAAGTCATCAACCTGATTAATAATATCCCAGAAGGTGGAATCAAATCCGGGTTCCCAGCCAATGCTGGAATTTTCAAAGCGTAGAAAAGGAACACCGCCAAGATAGTGAAAAACAATATGAGAATAAGCGCAGGCGGGTAATCAAAAGCCCACCAATATGCTGATCTAAAGCAGCCGGATACTTTGCTTTCAGTGTTTTCCACACTGCCGACAACGGGCACAGTGAATATATGATGAATCTGGGCATTAAAATTAGGGCTGCCAACAATCCGGATGATGCGCTTCTCACGCTCCTGATATAACCGCCAGAACACTCATCACAGGCCTGCTTATTGCTGAAATTTTCGAGCGGGTAATCGTAGTGAGTCGCCTGAGAATAATCATCCAGAGCTTTTTCCCATGGCCCTTTCGCTGTCTGGGCGCAGGATTTTTTGGTGATGGCTCTGTTTTTTGGCGTCCGGCTGACCTTCAGGGTCAGCTGACCTTCGAGTCTCAGCCTTGCTCAGGGCATCAAGCTTCTTGTCCCAGCGCCTTTTTTGCTGATCGTAGTAGCGGGATATTACTTCGCCCACGATCGGCCAGTCATGGGCTTTGGAGGTGCTGATTCTGCACTCTTTCCACTACATGACTTAATTCATCAAGGCTTATACGTATAGGATCGCCCACTGCAACATCCGGAACATTGCGCTTAATTGCATGATCAACTTATCTCTTCCGGGTATTTTGCAAGCTCTGTTTACGTGACCCTTCTCCAGACTGACTCAGACTTCCCCCTCCCCAGATCATGGCCTGCAGATCTCTGACAAGCAAAGGGAGTACTCACCAGGACCCTGTGGCCAGATTCTGCCCAGCCAGTCAGTAGTAAAACGTTTTGTGCATAACCATATTCCGCTCCCCATCAAAATGCAGAATACGAAGGCTATGATTCCCCAGTTGCGGAAAACAAAAAACTACTGCTGACAGGATCTTTTCCCATCATCTGACACCACGGCACAGAGACCATCAATCTGCTTATGAAGGAAATTTTCTCATATAAAACATATACTTTTTTGCATTGTAGGGAAGGCTGATCATCTCTTTCCTCCCTCATACACAGATAGAAATTTTCCTGC
This sequence comes from Deltaproteobacteria bacterium, assembly GCA_020635195.1. Taxonomy (GTDB): domain Bacteria; phylum Bdellovibrionota_B; class Oligoflexia; order Oligoflexales; family Bog-1112; genus JACKAG01. The sequence continues at coordinate 285,736 of JACKAG010000001.1, forward strand.
CATAGCTGCTGTTTTTCCGTCTGCAGGAAAAATAAGTTTCGCTCCGCTCGGGAAATGAAGTTCAAGATCATGGCTTCTCTCAGGCTCCGGGCAGGAACCTCCAGAATTCCGTACTTCAATGGGACTTCCGTTGATTTCTGTTCTTTCTGCTGATCGGGCCGCCCATTCATAGCTTTCTGCAACTGATCTCTGGTGAAAGAGCCGCTCTTTGCTATCGCCTCTATCCCATGAAGCCGGGATAGCTCCAGAGCCATGCTGAGTAAATGCGCTGGAATCCTTTCCCCTCTCGACTTTTTTGATTTTCTCCAGCAGGCAACATCTTTCGATAATTTCTCTATGTTGACCATGGCGACCTCCACATAAAAAGACCTGTCTCTAACAGGCTAATGGATTCCGCCTAAGCTTCGCCAGCGCAGTTGCCGGAATGGTACTTATGTTTTGAGGTCGGGGCCCTGAACTTGCTGCCATCTATGGCAATTTTCCCAAGACTCACCAGTCCCATACTTTGGGCGAGTCGTACGACATTCGCAAACAAATCTTTCAACTGTGAGTCGTGCCGGACCAGAAATCGTTGAAATGTACGAGGATCTGGCCTTCTGGCTCCTGATAAAAGGATAAATCGATTATCATAACGGCAGAAATCTGACAGTTTCCTGCCAGATACAGCTCCATGAGTCAGCCCATAAAATATTGTCCTTAGCATCAGCTCAGGGTCTTTGGCTTCCTGTCCTTGTTTTGAATAGAGATCTGAAAACTCACTCAGGTCTATCTGAGAAAAGAGATCTATGTACAACCAGACATCTGAGTCCTCGGGTACGAGTTCTGCATAAGAAAAGGAAAATAACTGAGGCTGAGATGTAATGTCTTCCTGAAACAACGTCTAAATCCTTTGCGAAACATGTAATTTCTTCATTTTACATGTTTCGGACAGCTAAGCCAGGGGAATGTGCCGCGCCCTCCTAGACAAGTTCTTTTTTCATTATGAAATTTTTTAGTAAAACCCCGTTGTGAAGCTTTTCTTGCTCCTTAACCAGAGAATACCCTTGTCTATCAAAAAAAGGACGAGCTGTGATGCTTGCCTCTGTTGTCAATATTTTAATGCCAATTTTCAGTGCTTCTTTCTCTATTGTTCCGTACAGCTTTGAAGCAATCCTCTGTCCTTGAAATTCTTTGTGAACAAAAAGACAGTTGAGGTACCCGTTATCTTGAAGATCGCTAAAACCAACGATCAAACTGTCCGTCTCAGCAACAAAAGAGATGTTCTTGTTAAGAAAACAGCGAAACCGTTCAACTCGTTCTTGAGTGATTTCGGGTGCCCAGGCGTTCAGTTGCTCCAAGGTGTAGTCTTTTGCATTGACAGTGTGGATTGTTTCATAGAACAATTGGGCACATTGGTTGGCATCGCCATCTTTAAATTTTCTAATCGAAATCATGCTCATTACCCCGGCCTGCTTATAGCTTCTCTCTTTCGCACCATAAAACCAGTCATAATGTAGTATTCAGCGAAATATTGCCATAGGATTCTGGCAACTTAGCGTTAATATAGAGCAATTTCCCAGCCAACATATAATACATTAATATTATTGGTATAAATCGAAGTGCTCTCCGCACAAAAAATACCATATATCTGATGAGATGGCTGATATAAAATGCCACAACTGCGGTCTGGTTTGTTATTCACCCGGGAAAATATATGGCATTATTTAAAGACAGCCGTCATGACGGGATGAAGAGAAAAAAAGGCCTTCTCAGCAGAGATTCTCTGGTTTCCAAAGCAAGGGAATTTTTTGCTGAAGAATTCGCTTGCTCACCACGAGGAGCTCCAAAAGCCAATCATAACCTCAGAAAACTCCTGAATCTGGAAAAACTTCCTTCCGATACATCCGTCAGATATCATCTTGATTCGGTTGATCCGGATAAAATTAAGCCAATATTTAAAGATATATTTAACGATCTTCGGAAAAATGCTGATCTGAGTGAATATCGAAGAGCAGATGGAAGTTTTCTGATAAGTATTGACGGAACACAGACATTTTCATCAAAAAAAGTTCACTGTCCTTCCTTTCTGGTAAAAAAGCACCGAAATGGCTCCGCCACTTACTCACATCAGATCATGACAGCGGTTTAAATCAGTCCAAGTAAAAAAGTCGTTTTTCCTATTGATTGTGAGGAAATTTCCAATACAGATGGAACAAGAAAGAATGACTGTGAACTAAATGCTATACACCGTCTTCTGCACAGAATCAGAAAGAATTACCCCAGTACTCAATTCACAATTACAGCCGACGGTTTATCTTCTAACACCCCAAATATCAGCCTCATGAAAGAACTGAATTTCAGTTTCATTCTTGTTGCAAAAGATGGAAATCACAAATATCTGGTAAAAAAACAACTGGAAAGCATGAAAAATGACGATCTGGAAGTCTACGACAAGACCGATAAATCCGGATTAAAACATGTCGCAATATGTCAAAATTCCACAAATTTAAAAAGTGTCATGCATGACAAAGATTTTGAACCTCAGAACGTAAAACAACGGGTTTCGATCATGCTGGATAGTGATATTATCACAGCAGCCCGGAATCAGGCACAGAGTCGGGGGACACGTTGCCAGACCCTGATTAATGAAGTGCTCCGTCAGATCCTTATAGACGGAAATTCCGCTAATAAAGAAGTTCTGGAGCTGGCAAGGTCCATTACCGACGGTATCGCAGCACTGGCGGAAAGCCGTTCTGTAGAGGAGCGTCTTAACCGTATTGAAGAAAAGCTCGACAATCTTTCCGTTAAAGTCAGTTAAAACTGTGTATTTTATGCTCCAATCTCCATAAATCTACACATTTTTAGGTTTTAGGTCGCTTATTCAGGCCTGCATAACCTTATGAAAAGTTGGGATTCATCTCTGAAATGAAGAAAATGCACAATTTAGCATTGCTATATTGTGCAATATATAGCAATGCTAAACCTCATGTGCGCCCAGCGAATCTGGCGCTGCCTTGTGGGTGAAAATCCCATCCCGGTAAACCTCAAGCTGAAGGTCTAGGTAAGCCACTGAGCGCCGGGTAACTTGAGGGTACGCTACTTAATTCTCCTCATCCACTAAATTCGATCATATCTCATGCTGAAAAGCAAGAACATCTTATTTCAAGAGCTACAGCTATAGCGCTTCGTGCTTTCGAAAGGTCTGGTCATTCAAGTAATTGATTTTTTATGTTTCAGGGGCTTCCGATCAAGCACGATCTCAATCGGCTTGGTGGGGATTTTGTTTGCTAAAATTGGTTCGAGATATTCATCCAATCCGATTGGGTAAACGATATCATTACAAGCTCTCATCCTTTCGAGAGAAAACCACTCTATACACTTCACTACTTTCCTCTCTGATTCGGTAAGGCCGCTAAGGTTTATTTCGTTTTCTGTCGTATGGGCTAAGATAAATTTTTGTTTCATATGACGTTGCTTGCCACTGAGGATCAAATCAAATTCTCCAAACCAAATAATAGGACCAAAGGTCACCTCGGTAGCTTTCAAACCTGTTTCTTCATCCAATTCCCGAATGGCAGCCTGCTCTACCCCTTCTCCAGACTCTATTTCTCCGCCTACCAAGAACCAAAATGGGCCATTATATGTGCCGTCTGTTTCGGTAGTCGATGGATCTTCTGCTTTCATCAAAAGCAATTCATTGTTTTTATTGAGTAATACTATGCGAACGCTATGGTGAATTTCACCTTCATTCATTTCATCACCTATTATTTTGAGAAGAGGGCTTGCCATGGGCAGGAATTAAGATAAATCAGCAAGTCAGAGTCATGTCAACAAAAATATTGACACTCTGTGAATTCTTTGCGTGCCCCTTCTCCAGACTGACTCAGACTTCCCCCCTCCCCAGATCATGGCCTGCAGATCTCTGACAAGCAAAGGGGGGTAGTCACCGGGACCCTGTGGCCAGATTCTGCCCAGCCGGGCAGTAGTAAAACGTTTTGTGCATAACCATATTCCACTCCTGTCAAAATGCAGAATACGAAGGCTATGATTCCCCCGATTGCGGAAGACAAAAAAACTACTGCTGACAGGATCTTTTCCCATCATCTGACGCACCACGGCACAGAGACCATCAATCTGCTTATGAAAAGAAATTTTCTCATATAAAATATATGCTTTTGCATTGTAGGGAAGGCTGATCATCTCTTTCCTCCCTCATACACAGATAGAAATTTTCCTGCTATGGATGCTGTTTTTCCGTCTGCAGGAAAAATAAGTTTCGCTCCGCTCGGAAAATGAAGTTCAAGATCATGGCTTCCCTCAGGCTCCGGGGCAGGAACCTCCAGAATTCCGTACTTCAATGGGACTTCCGTTGATTTCTGTTCTTTCTGCTGATCGGGCCGCCCATTCATAGCTTTCTGCAACTGATCTCTGGTGAAAGAGCCGCTCTTTGCTATCGCCTCTATCCCATGAAGCCGGGATAGCTCCAGCGCCCTGCTGAGTAAATGCGCTGAAATCCTTTCCCCTCTCGACTTTTTTGATTTTCTCCAGCAGGCAACATCTTTCGATAATTTCTCTATGCTTGAGCATGGAGCCTCCACATAAAAAGACCTGTCTCTAACAGGCTAATGGATTCCGCCTAAGCTTCGCCAGCGCAGTTGCCGGAATGGTACATTCAATCGTAACTAGGAGGGCGCGGCATATTTGTCTTAACAGGGGAGTGTATATCTTAATAATCAGCAGGTTATCAAAAATCCTTGTTTAACAATGGAAATTGTTAAGTCCATAAAAACACATTGTTTTCATGGATATCAAACGCAATGCGCCGCGCCCTCCTAGCTTCTTGATTTTTCTTTGTATTTCTGTAATAGCGACCATATCTTCTGCCTATAAAAAAATTCCGTAAGCTCCCAGTAGTGCTGGGTATAATAAGAATATATAGCATTTTTTCTTGAAATTTTATACATTATTTAAGTCAGATACGGCGACGGACTACGAATCAGAGAGTCGTGCGTTCGAATTGTTCCGGATACGAAATTTTTCTTTAAATATCAGTTGATTACACATGCTGAGAAAATTCATTGGAGATAAATTCTCAGTTTCGGGAGTTTCTTTCATGATGCGTCTAGTCAGGCCAGATTCAAGATATGAAAAATCCTTCCTAAAAGCCTTCGATGAGATGGACAACGATTCTGATCGGGATGCCTGGATTTATCTGGGGCCTGATTACGAAGATTTTTTTAAAATTCCATTTTCAGATTATGCCGCAAGACTTCAAAGGTTCGAAACAAGTCCTCCGTCTCATTTTGTTTGCGGCAGTACTTACTGGGCTGTTGAGGATGAGGAAGTCATTGGTCGCATCGGGCTCCGCCATGAACTCAATGACTTCCTCAGACGGGAAGCTGGGCATATCGGTTATATAGTTCGACCTTCTTGGCGGCGCAAGGGCGTCGCTACCGAAATGGTGAAGCAGCTTTTGGGTACTGAAAAAGCAAGAACGATCGGCAATCTCCTCGTCACCTGCGATGAAGGCAATGTTGCTTCTGAGCGAACAATACTCAAAAATGGCGGTGAATTTGAAAGTACTATTAATCTTGGAGATAGCAAACCTCTCAAAAAGCGTTTTTGGTTTCATCTTGATTGAGAATTGTATTGAGTTCGAGCGAGATCTTGCAAGGTCGCTTGGGATGTCAGCGGATCTGGCTTCAGATCATGCTAGGTTTGGAGATCATCTCCGGATAGTTCGAAATAAGTTGTCTACCAGGATCGCTGTCGATATGGAAAGAGGAATGCTTTCTGAAAGTGATGCTATCAAACATTTACGGAACTATGGACTCTGTAGCTTGGAGTTAGCGCATAAAAGAATGCGCACAAGCAAAGCTCTTGGAGCCTATACCCTTGGCTACGATATCGGTCGTACCCTTGTAGAGGGAAAAGTTAAGGCAGCTTTGGATGAAAAAGGAAAATGGAAAACATTTACAGACCTAATACTTTTTGGATTTAAGTAGACTTTAGCAGCTTTGAGATCATCTCATGAATAGAAGACTGATCATTGTATGTGGATTGCTAGGTTCGGGTAAAACTACCTTGGCAAAACAGCTTGAGGCAGAACTTTCAGCCATTCGCTTTTGCCCCGATGAATGGATGAATGCTCTCGATATTGATCTTTATGATGAAGCAATGCGCCAACGGATAGAAAAGATTCAATGGGATTTTGCACAGAAAGTCCTTGCTTGCGATGGCGTCGCTATTATTGAGTGGGGTACTTGGGGAAGAAGTGAACGAGATGCCTTGCGAGAAGGCGCGCGTAAACTAGGAGCCTCCGTTGAATTACGTTATCTTTCAGCATCGGCAGATATTCTTTTTGATCGAATTAAAAAAAGAGGCATGGAAGATCCGCCAATCAAGAAGAAAATTGTAGAGGGTTGGTTTAAGGTTTTTGAGGAGCCTACCTCCGATGAAATAGCTTTGTTTGATTCTCCAGGAAATTATGAATTCTCGATTTAACAACTATGACAAAATCAGATCCGAAATAAACGGTCTCACCAAGGAAGAGTTAACGGGATTGCTGGCGAAAGCTAAGCCGATACATTCTGGTATTGGTGGGAGTTCAGTTGTCATAGAAATAGCTGCGACACCGATCTTTGTAAAAAAGATTCCGATAACGAAATTAGAGATCCGTAAGCATAACAGCCTTTCTACAGCGAATATCTATAATTTACCTCTTTACTATCAATATGGCGTAGGATCAGCAGGTTTTGGTGCTTGGAGAGAACTTCGAGGTTGGCAAATTGCAACAGACATGGTGCAAAAATCTGAGTGTTCGAATTTTCCAATATTGTTTGGGCACCGCATAATAGAAGGTCAATCTAAAACTGTTCTTACTGTTGAAGAAAAACAAAAAATAGACTCGGACTGGAAGTATTGGAACTGTTCCGATCAAATTAGGTCTCGTCTCGAAGATCTTGCTCTTTCTAAATCCTTTCTTTATCTGTTTTTGGAATTTATACCTCAAACTTTATTTGAGTGGCTAGGTGAAAAAATCAAAGAAAATGCAGAAGAAGGGGTCAATGCTTGTACATCTGTGCTAGCCAAGATTCCCAAAATAGCAGCCTCTCTCAGGAGTAAAGATTTTTGCCATTTTGATGCTCATTTTTGGAACCTACTGACTGATGGTGCCGAGCTTTTCTTAGGAGACCTTGGCCTATGTCTGTCTTCAGAGTTTGACTTGAGTAAAAATGAGAAAAATTTCCTATCTGACCATGATCAATATGATCATGCTTGTTTGATTTTAAATCTGATGCATTCAATTGTAGCGCATTTACATGGTGTAGACCGGTGGAAAGATTATATTGAAAGTAATGAAAATAATCTGGATTTTCACGGCTATCAGCAAATAGTCAACGAACTCCTCCCGGTAGCAAAAAGAATGCACAGGTTCTTGACTGACCTTCAGGCAAATAAAACCACGCCCTACCCCAAAAAAGAGATTGCGGAGATGATAGTGATCTAGGAGGGTGCGGCACATTCCCCTAGCTTAGCTGTCCGAAACATGTAAAATGAAGAAATTACATGTTTCGCAAAGGATTTAGACGTTGTTTCAGGAAGACATTGCATCTCAGCCTCAGTTATTTTCCTTTTCTTATGCAGAACTCGTACCCCAGGACTCAGATGTCTGGTTGTACATAGATCTCTTTTCTCAGATAGACCTGAGTGAGTTTTCAGATCTCTATTCAAAACAAGGACAGGAAGCCAAAGACCCTGAGCTGATGCTAAGGACAATATTTTATGGGCTGACTCATGGAGCTGTATCTGGCAGGAAACTGTCAGATTTCTGCCGTTATGATAATCGATTTATCCTTTTATCAGGAGCCAGAAGGCCAGATCCTCGTATATCGTCAAAACTCTACGTATTGATAGAAATATCCCCTTCATTTATCTTTGATTTAAATAAAAATCATTGCTATGAGGTGTGATATGGAATTGGAAATCTTAAAGAAAAAACTCAGCTCATACAAGGGTGAAGGTGGCAGAGTCACTAAAGTTAACGACGATCTTTTGTTGGAGATTCTTTCTGCCTGGGAGCATTGGACTGGATCTGCTAAAGATTTTTATCGGGGCATCGGTAGTAACCATAAAAAAATGGCGCGTATGATCGGTAAAGCTAAACAGTTGAGACGTGAAGGTGCCGACAAATCTTTTCAGGAAATTTCAATAGAAGGAGTTACAGATACAGCTCTACCGAATCCATTATCTTGCGATATAGAAGTGCAGGACAGGGGGAGAGTTATTAGATTCGGCAAAGTGGATCTTTTGGTTGATTTTCTGAAAAAGGCATCTTAAATGCTTCCCAGCAGAAGAATGAGGGTTTTTGCATGTAAAAAACCGACTGACATGCGGGCCTCATTCGACTCATTATACAAGCAAACAAAAGAGTATATAGGACAGGACCCGAAGTCAGGACATATGTTTCTTTTTATTAATAAAAACAGGACCCGAGTTAAAGTCCTGTACTATGATGGTACTGGTTTTGTCATTATAGCAAAGAGGCTGGATAAAGGTCGGTTTTCCAAACTCAATCCATATTACAGACGAGATATAATTCTCACCCAAGCAGAATTTTCACTTTTCTTTGAAGGCGCAACTGTTAATAAACGCTTTATAGAGTCACCCTGAATCGATATATTGCCCATATTCGTATGGAGTTAAAATTTGTTCTTTTTTGTGGATACGATCGACAACCCATGGGATATAATTTCTTGGATTTATATCGTTTATTTTGCAGGAAGCAACAATACTAAAAAGGATTGAATTTGTTTTCGCGCCTCTTTTGCTATGCGTGCCATACCAGGTTTTTCTACCAACAACCGGACTCCGCAAGATCCTTTCACTGAAATTATTATCCAATGGGATATCTGGATTGTTTAGGCACTGTGTCAGACCTTCATAATGATTAAGGAAGTAATTTACAGCTTTTTCAAAGCTGCTATGTGGCATTGGTTTTGCGCGTTCTGCTTCATTTTTAATCTCTTCGAAAATCGGGACCATACTTTGTCTGGCAAGCTTCTTTGCTTCTTCCTCTTTTTTTTCTTTTGCCTGCCGCTCTATCTCATAGATTTTGCCGTATAATTCCCTGAATATTTCAGTCTCGCTACTCCACGTCGTGGAAGCATCTTTAAAGTACCTATAGGCATGAGCATTACAGAATGCTTCAATTATTTTCTTACCTTTTTTGCGTAATTCTTCGGCAGCTCGTCCGTAGCCCTTATACGCATCAGTCAACATATAAAGCATCATAGATTCTGACAAAAAAGAGAGTGGCACATCCCCACTTCTTGTCCCATGAGCTTCAAAATAGCATGCTTTTAGCGAAAAGAATCCCCAGAGATACCAGTTCATGGTATCGTCGCCTTCGAGCATTTTGTGTGGAGTTTCATCCATGAGAATGAGTTTTGAAGAAGAAACCTCTTTTTTGATTTTGAGATATACCAGCATCAGAAACTGAGCCAGAATATGTGTTAATCCTATCATGCTGTTGGCTGGTAACCCTTCTAAACCTTGCCTAGCAGCAATGTTACAGTAGCGATCAATCGGGATGAGATCACAGTATTTTGATAGACTGACATCGATAATGAGGCTGTCGCCATAGTTTGACATCTTAGAAAGAGAAGGCAGAGATGGAGCATTTTGCATGGAACCATTGCACGATCTGCAATTATAAACAACTCTCTTATTTCTGGATATAAAGTATCGTTTAGGAATAACCTCAAGCTTTTCAGAAGTTTTATAAAGTCCAGATTCATGCATTTGTGAATTACAGCATGGGCACTGAGGAGCCTCAGATGCACGAACTATCTTTTCTTCTACCTCTAAATCGGGATATTTTTCTGATGGTAGCTTGGAGAAATCCTCACGGACTCTTTCTTTTTTTTTCTTTTTAACTTTCTTTGGGGGCTTCCTTGGCTTTGGACTCAACCGCTCCATCAGGACATTAATCACCGTTTTCATGTTATCAATTGAAGAGTCAAGCGTAGAAATATCTTCTCTGCGGCAGCTTTGGAGTGATAAATCCGCTAAAACTTGTTTGGCTGAGCTGTATTCCCTTTCGGGATCAATTTTCACAACAGTCTTCATTCGGGGATCACATCATTTTTTCTGCTCTAAGTCAAAGGTCAATATATAGGTAAGGGTTGGCTTTGGATTCGATCGATATTACTGAGCTGGGGTAGCTTTTTTTCGAGACAGATACTGTACCAATTTCTGACTTCAAAGATGAAGATCGTATGGTTTTTGGATGATTAGTGCCGGAATGGTGGATTACCTACACTCAGCCACCTAAGAAATGAAATACGCAGAGTTTTGACGATGTACAGATCCTCGTACATTTCAACGATTTCTGGTCCGGCACGACTCACAGTTGAAAGATTTGTTTGCGAATGTCGTACGACTCGCCCAAAGTATGGGACTGGTGAGTCTTGGGAAAATTGCCATAGATGGCAGCAAGTTCAGGGCCCCGACCTCAAAACATAAAGCCATGTCCTATGGCCATATGAAGAAAGCCGTAGAACAGATTCAATCTGAGCTGGAAAAACTGAAAAAGTCCCTGGCAGAGGAGAACAGAAAACAGACAAATGAATTTTCGGCTACATTACCTGAAGAAATTCAGAAGCGGGAACGGCGTCTTGAAAAAATTAAAGCTGCAAAAGCTGCTCTGGAGGCTGAAAAAGGGGAAGCGATCCGGGATAAGGATCAGAAATCTTTCAATGATCATGAAGCTCTTCCCATGGGTGGAAAAAACAAGGAATTTGGCTACATATACAACTGCCAGGCTGCTGTTGATGAAAAACATCAGATTATCGTAGCGGCAGAAATCCATGACAGCCAGAATGATGCCGCTGCGATCGGAAAGATGCTGGATACCACAAAAGAGACCTGTGGAAAAAATCCGGAACAGGCTCTTGCTGACTCAGGATACGGCTCCTATGAGGATATCAGAGCGGTAGAATCCAGATCTGTTGCCCCCGTTATAGCTCTGGCAAAAGGCGAACACTCCGGAAAAGAAACGTATGCAGATGAGATAAAGGCTGGTAACGAAGAGAATGAATTTCATTGTCCGGCAGGCAAAGTTCTTCCCATTAAAACAATGCATAAAGACGGGATGATCAGCTTTCATCTTCCGGATGGATTTTGTGACCAGTGTCCCTTTTTATCCAGCTGCAAGGTGAACAGCAGAGCAAAATCCGGTATAAAAAATCCCCTGAAAATACATAATAAAGAAAAACATGAGAAGATAAGAACCCACCGTCAAAAAATGAGAACGACAGAAATCATAGAGGTGTATAAACGCCGAAAAGCTATAGTTGAGCCTGTTTTTGGTAATATCAAAAACAAAGGGATGAAGATTCTTGTCAAAGGAAAACAAAAAGTATCTCTATGGTGGAAGCTGGCAGCGACAGCGCACAATATCGAAAAAATGATCAAACATCTTAAGATTGATCCCAGGATGAGTGCGTCTTCTTCCTTAGCCACAACGGTGACCTCGGGGTAGCGGTCGGAACATAATCATTGCATTATCAATGCGTTATATTGCGCATCGATCGCAAAATCTGTTTGATAGCATCATTGGATACTCAGGTGAACGAATCTCTCTTTGCGTGAATATTTCATCAGGATTTAATGTGTGTTTTTACAATTTAGCGAATGTGCCGCACCCTCCTAGGAGGGCGCGGCACATTCCCCTGGCTTAGCTGTCCGAAACATGTAAAATGAAGAAATTACATGTTTCGCAAAGGATTTAGACGTTGTTTCAGGAAGACATTGCATCTCAGCCTCAGTTATTTTCCTTTTCTTATGCAGAACTCGTACCCCAGGACTCAGATGTCTGGTTGTACATAGATCTCTTTTCTCAGATAGACCTGAGTGAGTTTTCAGATCTCTATTCAAAACAAGGACAGGAAGCCAAAGACCCTGAGCTGATGCTAAGGACAATATTTTATGGGCTGACTCATGGAGCTGTATCTGGCAGGAAACTGTCAGATTTCTGCCGTTATGATAATCGATTTATCCTTTTATCAGGAGCCAGAAGGCCAGATCCTCGTACATTTCAACGATTTCTGGTCCGGCACGACTCACAGTTGAAAGATTTGTTTGCGAATGTCGTACGACTCGCCCAAAGTATGGGACTGGTGAGTCTTGGGAAAATTGCCATAGATGGCAGCAAGTTCAGGGCCCCGACCTCAAAACATAAAGCCATGTCCTATGGCCATATGAAGAAAGCCGTAGAACAGATTCAATCTGAGCTGGAAAAACTGAAAAAGTCCCTGGCAGAGGAGAACAGAAAACAGACAAATGAATTTTCGGCTACATTACCTGAAGAAATTCAGAAGCGGGAACGGCGTCTTGAAAAAATTAAAGCTGCAAAAGCTGCTCTGGAGGCTGAAAAAGGGGAAGCGATCCGGGATAAGGATCAGAAATCTTTCAATGATCATGAAGCTCTTCCTATGGGTGGAAAAAACAAGGAATTTGGCTACGTATATAACTGCCAGGCTGCTGTTGATGAAAAACATCAGATTATCGTAGCGGCAGAAATCCATGACAGCCAGAATGATGCAGCTGCGATCGGAAAGATGCTGGATGCCACAAAAGAGACCTGTGGAAAAAATCCGGAACAGGCTCTTGCAGACTCAGGATACGGCTCCTATGAGGATATCAGAGCAGTAGAATCCAGATCTGTTGACCCCGTTATAGCTCTGGCAAAAGGCGAACACTCCGGAAAAGAAACGTATGCAGATGAGATAAAGGCTGGTAACGAAGAGAATGAATTTCATTGTCCGGCAGGCAAAGTTCTTCCCATTAAAACAATGAATAAAGACGGGATGATCAGCTTTCATCTTCCGGATGGATTTTGTGACCACTGTCCCTTTTTATCCAGCTGCAAGGTGAACAGCAGAGCAAAATCCAGGATAAAAAATCCCCTGAAAATACATAATAAAGAAAAACATGAGAAGATAAGAACCCACCGTCAAAAAATGAGAACGACAGAAATCATAGAGGTGTATAAACGCCGAAAAGCCATAGTTGAGCCTGTTTTTGGTAATATCAAAAACAAAGGGATGAAGATTCTTGTCAAAGGAAAACAAAAAGTATCTCTATGGTGGAAGCTGGCAGCGACAGCGCACAATATCGAAAAAATGATCAAACATCTTAAGATTGATCCCAGGATGAGTGCGTCTTCTTCCTTAGCCACAACGGTGACCTCGGGGTAGCGGTCGGAACATAATCATTGCATTATCAATGCGTTATATTGCGCATCGATCGCAAAATCTGTTTGATAGCATCATTGGATACTCAGGTGAACGAATCTCTCTTTGCGTGAATATTTCATCAGGATTTAATGTGTGTTTTTACAATTTAGCGAATGTGCCGTGCCCTCCTAGGTCTTCCACCTTTACGGCCGGATATGGCATACCCATTGATGCATAACCCGGTAAAAACAGAATATTATCGTTTAATATTCGAGCACGACCTGAGACCGTTGATGAAAACAAAGGCTTCTGGTATGGCCCCGCAAGGGTTTTCGAAAAAACGCAGCCTAAAAAGGATGAAGAGTCTATGGCCTTGCCTGATGAGATTTAAGCGGTTACTTACCTATAATCATTACCTTAAGAGTTAATAATAATCGCATATCGACAAGTATTTATTGTCGATATATAATAGTTACTAACTATTGTGAGGAAGAAGTTGAGCAAAATACAGAAGCTACTAGACAAAACGCCGGAAAAAGCCCTGATTACAGCCTATTACCTCCGGCAGAAAGAGGTCTCGCGTCAGCTTGCGCAATCCTATGTAGATTCTGGATGGTTAGAACGAATTCACAACGGAGTGTACAAGAGAAAGAACGTCGAATTAAGCTGGTATGGTGCTGTCTACTCTCTGCAGAGGCAATTGAATCTACCTGTCCACGTGTCTGGCGAATCGGCTCTTAAAATACACAACATCTTTCATCATGTCACAATGGACCAAATAAATGAGCCGATTTTTTTAGAGGGGCCGCCAAAAACACAAATTCCTCATTGGTTTGAGCGACTCTTTTTGAAGCGAGTTTATTACCGACGATCTTCTGTTTTACCGGCAAATATTGGGATCGATTCAATGATGATTCCTGATGGTTTCAAGATTGACGTTTCATCTCCCGAGAGAGCTCTTTTAGAAGTCTTGATCCAGGTTACCGATGATCATAGGTTTGATGATGCCTCAAATCTCACAGACTCATTTCGCACATGGAATTTTGATCTACTGCTTGAGCTTCTTCAGTCATGTAAGTCTTATAAGGCAAAAAGACTTCTTATGTTTTTTGGATACTTCCACAATATTGAACCGTTAATGCATCTTGCAGACCAGATCGATTTGGGTAAGGGAAAAATCCAGGTTGTTACGCGAGGTAAATACAACGCTAAGTATCAAATAACGGTCCCGCATAGCTACGTAAAAGATAGTGAGGAAAATCCGTTTTGAGGAAAATATACGAACAGCAAGCATTGCTCCTAAGCAAAGTTCTCCCTGTCTTTAAAAACGACAGCTTTGCCCTCAAGGGTGGGACAGCAATAAATTTCTTTTACCGCGATGCACCACGGATCTCAGTAGATATAGACCTAACTTATATCCCGATCGAGGATCGATCAACTACCTACACGCGGATAAATCAGTTATTGATAGAAGCCAGAGATCATCTTAAAAAGCTTGGTTATCAAGCCGGTCCTGGTAAAATTGATTCGGAAAAAGAGAACAAATTGGTTGTTGCGAATGCACATGTTCAAATCAAAATCGAGCCCAATTTTATTGTTCGGGGCCTTGCTTTCGGAGTCGAAGATCGCAGCATCTGCGTACCATTCCGGCAACTGCGCTGGCGAAGCTTAGGCGGAATCCATTAGCCTGTTAGAGACAGGTCTTTTTATGTGGAGGTCGCCATGGTCAACATAGAGAAATTATCGAAAGATGTTGCCTGCTGGAGAAAATCAAAAAAGTCGAGAGGGGAAAGGATTCCAGCGCATTTACTCAGCATGGCTCTGGAGCTATCCCGGCTTCATGGGATAGAGGCGATAGCAAAGAGCGGCTCTTTCACCAGAGATCAGTTGCAGAAAGCTATGAATGGGCGGCCCGATCAGCAGAAAGAACAGAAATCAACGGAAGTCCCATTGAAGTACGGAATTCTGGAGGTTCCTGCCCCGGAGCCTGAGGGAAGCCATGATCTTGAACTTCATTTCCCGAGCGGAGCGAAACTTATTTTTCCTGCAGACGGAAAAACAGCAGCTATGGCAGGAAAATTTCTATCTGTGTATGAGGGAGGAAAGAGATGATCAGCCTTCCCTACAATGCAAAAGTATATGTTTTATATGAGAAAATTTCCTTTCATAAGCAGATTGATGGTCTCTGTGCCGTGGTGCGTCAGATGATGGGAAAAGATCCTGTCAGCAGTAGTTTTTTTGTTTTCCGCAACCGGGGGAATCATAGCCTTCGTATTCTGCATTTTGATGGGAGCGGAATATGGTTATGCACAAAACGTTTTACTACTGACCGGCTGGGCAGAATCTGGCCACAGGGTCCCGGTGAGTACTCCCCTTTGCTTGTCAGAGATCTGCAGGCCATGATCTGGGGAGGGGGGAAGTCTGAGTCAGTCTGGAGAAGGGTCACGTAAACAGAGCTTGCAAAAATACCCGGAAGAGATAAGTTGATCATGCAATTAAGCGCAATGTTCCGGGATGTTGCAGTGGGCGATCCTATACGTATAAGCCTTGATGAATTAAGTCATGTAGTGGAAAGAGTGCAGAATCAGCACCTCCAGGCCCATGACTGGCCGATCGTGGGCGAAGTAATATCCCGCTACTACGATCAGCAAAAAAGGCGCTGGGACAAGAAGCTTGATGCCCTGAGCAAGGCTGGAGACTCCGAAGGTCAGCCGGACCCTGAAGGTCAGCCGGACGCCAAAAAAACAGAGCCATCACCAAAAAATCCTGCGCCCAGACAGCGAAAGGGCCATGGGAAAAAAGCTCTGGATGATTATTCTCAGGCGACTCACTACGATTACCCGCTCGAAAATTTCAGCAATAAGCAGGCCTGTGATGAGTGTTCTGGCGGCAAGTTATATCAGGAGCGTGAGAAGCGCATCATCCGGATTGTTGGCAGCCCTAATTTTAATGCCCAGATTCATCATATTCACCAGGCCCGTTGTCGGCAGTGTGGAAAAACACTGAAAGCAAAGTATCCGGCTGCTTTAGATCAGCATATTGGTGGCTTTGATTACCTGGCCTGCGCTATTCTCATTGTTTTTCACTATCTTGGCGGTGTTCCTTTTCTACGCTTTGAAAAATTCCAGCATTGGCTGGGAACCCGGATTTCCGATTCCACCTTCTGGGATATTATTAATCAGGTTGATGACTTGCTTCAGAGGGTTTTCCGGAGCTACGAAAAAGAATCCATAATCACAGCCACGTCGCTGCGATTTGATGACACCGGGGCATACATTAACAGTCTGAAAAAGCTGAAAGGCCCGGAACGAAATGGCATCAATGCTTCGGTCTTTTATGTGAAATGTCCTGCCGGAAATGCAATTCTGTACTATACAGGTCTGCATCATGCCGGAGAAATAATGGAAAAACTGCTTTCTCTGAGACCAGATAATCTGCCAAAACTTGCCGTCACGACAGATGCGGCCAGTAAGAACTTTACCTATAAAGGCTGTGATGAAAAGACCATAAACAGCGTCTGTAATGCCCATGGATACCGTCGCTTTAAAGAGGACAGGGATAACCATCCTGAAGAATATGATTATGTAAAATCTGTGTATCAGACTGTTTATGAACATGATGACTATTGTAAAAAACACCATCTGTCACCGGATGCACGTCTGGCATATCATCAGGAATACTCAGCTCCTCCTATGGAAAGACTCCACAACTGGATCACCGAAAAAATTAAGGCCGGAAAGTTTCAGCTGGACTCCGGCCTTTCTGATGCTCTTGGTTTTTTTGCCAACCAATGGCAACGTCTGACTGAATTTTTACGTACTCCGGGAGTTCCGCTGGATACCAATCTGGTCGAACAGATGGTCAAAACTGTTATTCTTTATCGCAATAATTCCCGCTCATATAAGAATATTACTGGGGCTGAGGTCGGTGACCGGATGATGTCTTTAACTCAGACAGTTCATCATGGTGGAGGCAGCCCGATCTCTTATTTACAGTGGTGTCTGGAACACAGAGAGCAACTCATCCTTAAGCCTGAAGACTATACTCCGCTTCAATATCTGCAAAAATTTCATCCCAGACAGGAAAATCTCTCCACAGGGTAGCTTTCATTCAAAAAATCAACAATCGGATACTCCGGGTTTTCATGCAAATTGCTCGGGGCGTCATAGAGATTCTCTCTGGATGCAACCGCCGGAATGGTACGCATCTGCAAAGGATTGGCGGCAGAACCATTCTCATTTCCATGTGCTTCTTTCCAGGATGTATATGCTGGAAAAATCTGTGCAGCGCTTGAGAGACAACATCCGAGAGACTTATTCGATATCAAACTTCTCTTAGAGAACGAAGGCATTACTGAAAAGCTTAAAGATGCATTCCTTTTCTATCTCATTAGCTCCAAACGCCCGTACCATGAAATTCTCAATTCCCGAACTAAGAATATAGATAACACATTCAAAAAGAGCTTTGAAGGGATGGTTGATGGTAATATTACTGTCTCGCACCTTTCCCAAGCATTGATTGATCTCCGATTGTCTCTTAAGAAGATGATGTCCAGGCAAGACCTTGACTTGCTTGTTTCAACGTTAGAAATGAAACCTCGTTGGGAACTTAGCAAGATCTCCGACCTGGGGTCTTACCCTAGCGTGAAGTGGCGACTTTTTAATATTGGCAAGATGAGAAGTGATAAACGCCAACGGGAAATTCATTTGCTGTCGAAGTGGTTTAACGACTGATTAAGTTTTCACTTAAGGATTTTAAATGAGAAAATATCTGTTCTTAGCAGCTGCAGTCCCTGTGATTTTTACAATAATCTATTTATCTGAAACATCCATCCACATTATCAGGCATGGAGAAAAAGTTATTGACGAGGGAGTGTCAGACGCACCTTTAACAGAAGCAGGAATAGAGCAGGCTAAAGAATTAGGCCGTATACTCGCAAATGAATACAAAATAGATCAGCTCTTTGTGTCACCCATGAGAAGAGCCAGACAAACAGCGGAGAGTATTTCATCTGCTACCAAGTCTAAGATGGTATTTGATGACAGGTTGACAGAGAAAAATTATAGGAGGTCTGATGACTTATATCCCGATGATACAAACGTCTTCGTCAAATATTTTCCCGATGGATCAAAGGAAAATAAAGAGCAACATCTTTCAAGACTCTTGGGCTTTTTTAAAGATAAAATTTCAATCTTGGATAAAGAGGTCTGGATTGTTGCTCATGGCGGTTTGATTCGCAGGCTTCTTGAAAAGATTCAGCAAGAAAAAATCCAAGATCTGCCTGAGCTAAAGATAAAATACTGCTCAAATTTCGAATTTTCCTACAATAAGTTAACTGGAACAATCAAGTATGTTTCTCACTCATACAGCAATTCCCCGAAACTGTCGGCGGAAAGTTGTCGCAGACCTGATTTGGGTCAAAAATGAGGTAAGTGCAGCGTTCTGATAATTTGCCACGCTGAGCTTATGAAAATAGAGCATTTAAATGCTGATTTAAGTTGACTGGGATCGACATGATCCAATATTTCACGCATGCGAGTATCACTGGGAATGCTCGTAATTCCATAAAGATTAACTAAGTTTTACTGAAAACGAGGCTTCTCTACATTCATCATCAGACGACAACAGAGAAGGCTTTTTCAATGAAAATACAGTAAAGTCTTACATTAAAATGTCGGCCAGAGGAAGGTCTGGTGATGGCCGTGATCACGGGTCGGATACCGCAGTCAGGCGCTGCCTAAGAGCGCCAACTAACGCGTTGGCGCATAAATCCTTCCGAAGAGTCACCGCGGCCCCTCCATAACCATCTTTACGAAAGAAAATTATGGAGATATTTTTAACTATTTAAATTTATTTTGTAATTAATTTTCCGGGAACTGTTGCTGTACCGCCTTGCTGTCATGAGCGCCTCCAGGTTCAGGCGAGCATCATATAGTACAGAATCTTCAGGAAGTTAACTGACTGACGACACGTCCTGGTAGAACAAGAAATTTCGAATTACCGAAAATAGTGACAGGAGGCATCTTATGAGCAAGTTATTTGAAGGACTGAAAGAAAGCGTCATGGATGCGGGTAAATTTTTTCGCGGTGAAGATGTCTCAGGTATGACATTACATACTGTAAATATCAGACCACTGGAAAAAAAGACGGGAAAAGATCTTAAAAAACTTCGTGAGCGTTTCGGGCTCAGCCAGGGGGTTTTGGCTGAAATTGTTGGTGTCAGTCGTAAAACAGTGGAATCTTGGGAGCATGGCGGGGTGTCGTCAAAACCCGTTGCACGGATACTGCAGCTGATCGAAGCTGATCCAAAGATTCTGGGCTTTCTTGTCGAAGAAAAACACAAATCAGTCGTTGGAAACATGTGAACCATGCTAAAGAAGCATCTTCCTGGTAACCTGATAAACAGCTGTCCCCTGATCGGGACTGTGCGCTGTTTATCCTTCGGTTCCCTCCTGTCCGCCAGCAAGGCTTAGCCGTTTGCGGACAATATCCAGAGCCTGTGCGACCGGAATACGCTGCTGCTCTGTCGTGTCCCGGTCTCGGATGGTGACATGCTGGTCTGTCAGACTTTCGCTGTCCACAGTCAGGCAGTATGGCGTTCCGATTTCGTCATGGCGGGCATAACGTTTCCCGATGGACTGCTGCTCATCATAACTGACGGGGATTCCGGCTGCCCGGAACTGACGGACGATTTCCATCGCTTTTTCCGGTTGTCCGTCCTTACGGACCAGAGGCAGGATCGCAGCCTTGTAAGGGGCCAGACGAGGGTGCAGCTTCAGAACCATACGGACTTTTTCGTTACCATGTGCGTCTGTGCTTTTTTCTTCTGTATAAGCATCCAGAAGATAGCAGAGCAGTGTCCTGGTCAGCCCGGCGGCAGGTTCAATCACGTAAGGAATGAAGCGCCAGCCTTTTTTTCCGCTCTGAGGGTCTGTTTTATTGGGATCAAAGTAGCTTAATTTAACCCCTGTTGCTTCTGCGTGTTTTTTCAGATCGTAGTCGGTTCTGGAGGCCACTCCTTCCAGCTCATCCCAGCCCCAGGGATACTCATATTCGATGTCATAGCATTCGTCAGAGTAGTGGGCCAGCTCATCCGCGTCATGTTTTCTTAGCCTGTATTTTTCAGGGTTGCGGGAGTATCTTTGATGCCACTTCAGGCGCTCATGCTTCCAGTAATCCAGCCATTCCTTTTGAGTGCCGGGTTCACAGAAAAATTCCATCTCCATCTGTTCGAATTCGCAGGAACGGAAGATAAAGTGCTCAACCACAATTTCGTTCCGGAAGGACTTTCCCTGCTGGGCAATGCCAAAAGGAACCTTTGCAGACATGGTCTGCTGGACATTCAGAAATTGCACAAACATGGCCTGAGCGGTTTCGGGTCGCAGATATGCTGCGGACTTCTCTGCATACTGGGCGAGTTTTTTTCTGAAATCGTCTTTGCTGAGATCTTTGCCCCAGACTTCCTCTGTAAATTCACCCAGAGGATCGACAGGACCCATCGTGGTCCGGAACATACAGCGGAACTCTCTTTCTTCACTGAGCTCCGGACTCTGGCAGTGAGGGCAGACATAGCCGCAGCTGCCGACAACAGCACGCTTCAGCTGTCCGCGTGCTTTACCGCCCGTGTGATATTCTGTGTCAGATCCGGGTTCTCTTTTTGGTGCCTTATCTGCGCGGAAGCGCTCCTGACAGTTCAGGCAGTCTACCAGAGGATCGGAAAAGTTTGCCAGATGGCCGGAGGTCTTCCAGACATCCGGGTGCATCAAAATCGAAGCATCGAGGCCGACGACATCCTCTCTCTCATAAACCATACTGCGCCACCATTCCTGGGCGATGTTGCGTTTCAGCTCTACGCCCAGTGGTCCGTAGTCATAAGAGGACTTGAGTCCCCCATAAATCTCACTGCTCTGAAAGATGAATCCTCTGCGCTTACAAAGCGATACAATTTTGCTCATCAGATCATGGGAATCTGTCATTGAAGCATCCTCTGTTCTGCTGTAGGTCCGATAGCCGTGCATATCAGTTAAACATTGTTCGTGAGAGGACAGCTGATCAGGCTGGTCCTTCTGCCTCTGTCAGAAGTACAGACCTGGCAGAAGCTGTCTGAGATCTTCCTCGTGTCTGAAGACTTACCATGTCATTTCGTGATGCTCCATCAAAAGAGAGCCCGGAAGCAAGCCCCGGTCCCGATACGACATATCTGAGCTTGAAATAATCAACAGGAATCTGCTGGCGAAGCTCTGCCCAGACCGCCTGTAAGCTGCTTTTGTTGCGATGCTTATGGGCGAGGCAGGACTTAACCTCACGGATCAGAGAGGCTTCCATTTCCGGGCTCAGGCCGAGGAATCTTTTGTGGCAGTAGGTCCCCTGTTCGATCAGAAAAATTTTGTCGTTTTCTGTAAAAGAGGCATCCAGGCGGTCTTCCTGGCTTTCTGCCCGCAGGAGCTTCAGGGCGCGGAGTTTCTCATAAACCTTTGTCCAGTGCAGACCCTGAGGATGTTCCAGCAGTGCCCAGGCAACGGCGTTGTTTTTACGCATTGTTCCTGGCCGGAAGCTGCCCCCTTCGGTTGGGATGAGTTTTCCGGAATCGAGAAAAAACGAAAAGACCTGCATGGCCTGTACGGTTGTCAGTGTAAAGATGCTTTCAATGGCCGTGATGAGAGTCTGTTGATCCATATGATGGTCAGATATTGCAAAATAATGCTCCAGCTCTGTAAAGGAGAGCAGGGAGGTGTCTGTCCACTGCTTTTGCAGCCAGCTTTCAGAAGCACTGCTGCCGGTGCAAAGGTCAATAAATTCATAAAAATTACGCTTTCTGCTGAAGCGGGAGGCTAGCTTCGGCAGCAGGCAGGCCAGATCTTTGCGCGGATGCTGCTGTAAGCTCAGCTGCAAGACCTGGGGGGCGATTCTCATGCTAAGTGGCACGATGTGATTGAAAGCGACTTCCAGCTGCCGGATACGCTCTCTGGTTTTGCCAAAATGGAGGCCGATTTCTTCGAGTGACTGGTGCTGACAGCAGTATGCCCAGCGTCCTGCTGCAATTGCGCGGACTTCTTCTGTCATGTTTTCGAGAAGATATGCAAAATCATAGTCCAGAGCCCAGTCTATGTAGTGGGCAGGGAGTATCACAGGCTGGTGAGAAATCAGTGCCGGTGGTGTCGTCTCCGGAAAGTAGAGAGATGTGCTGTCAAAGCGCTTCAGTAAATCTGTCAGACGCTGCTGAAAGTCTTTTAGCCAGGCGACAGAGGTTCGTCCCCAGCCGGGATTTGCCAGTAAATCCTGGGAGCAGAGGCTCAGCAGAAAGGACACCGAAGGCTCTTCGCCAAACTGTCTTCTGAATTTCCTTAAGATTTTCCGGTCCTGGTTGGAGATGATGGCATAGTTCACATAGAGCTGATGTGTCAGAGCGACGGAGCTTAGCTCTGGTGCCTTTTGCTCCGGGATCAGTTTGAGCTGTCCGGAGGGCTCTTTTGCTGTCAGCGCGGTTTTTGCTTCTGCGGAGATTCTCAGATATTCAGGCTGGCCCGAATGCTGCGACAAGTTGCCGGAAGATGCTTCTTCTGCCAGCCTCCTGAGGTATTCCGCCTGCATCAGGCTGTAATCGAGAACTGTGATGGCCTGCTTCGACGAGAGCGGCTGTCCTTCCGGAGGGAAGTTCTGCCAGACCCGGGCCGCAGACTGGAGTGTTTCTGCAAGCTGCTGGCTTTTACTTCTGAGCAGGCCCCCAGGGACAGAGCTGTGAATAAGGCTGCTGTTTGCAGTGTGTGCCTCCGACGCTTCGGCGCAGCCCGCTCTTTCAGACAAAGCCGCTTTTTTCTTCACGCTCATATCCAACCCTAAGCATCCATCTGTCTTATGAAGTCTCCTCAGCCGAATCCCTCCCTATGGGCGGACTCTGTGCTGAAGATGGCTGTTTCAGCCTGTATCCCCTACCCCTCTCTACCGATTTACTGATATAACGACAAGAAAATAATCGAGTTTCTTCTGGATGAAGCGGATGATTTATGAAGAAAGATGGGTAATTGTCCTGAATGCCGGAAAAAAAATCTTCTGGCGTCAGGATACTCTGTTTTCATTCTGGCTGACCAGATAGGTACAGATAAGGTCTCCGGTCACATTGTTCATGGTTTCAAACATGTCCAGAATAGGATTGACACCCAAAGCCAGGGACACCACGATTGCAATATTCTGGTCAGAAAGCCCCATGGTTCCCAGCACGATAAAAAGTAGCATCAGGCTTCCGCCGGGAATTCCACCGGTTCCGACAGCCGCAAGGACGGTTGAGAAAATCAGCACAAAAAGTTCTGAAGGCCCAAGATGGAGCTGAAATAAATTAGATGCCAGAATCGCAAACATAGGCAGGTGGACACAGACACCATCCATGTTGATGGTGGCTCCCATAGGCAGTGCAAAACTCGCAACATCCTTACTGATATGCAGTCGGTTGACTGCTGCGTCAAGAGAGATGGGCAGAGCCGCAGAGCTGCTTCTGGTGACAAAGGCTGTCATCATAGCTTCTTTGATGCTCATAAAAAAATGAAGAGGGCTTTTGCCTGCAATCAGCCGGAGCAGCAGTGCATAGATGACAAACATCATGAAAAAAATGCCAAGAATAATTCCGGTGACCACTTTCAGATATGGGCCGACAATTGCCGGACCGTATAAACCAAAATTGACAAGAGAAAGGGCACAGACCCCTATCGGAGCATACTCCATGATCCAGCTGACCAGTTTGTAGAGGATTTTGTTTGCAGCTTCTGTCAGGTCATTCAGGATATGAAGTCCTCTCAGGCAGGCACTTCCTTCTCTGGCTTCTTCTCTCAGAAGGCTCATGGCAAGCCCTGCCATAATGGCAAAGACAATTACCGCCAGAAACTCAGAGCTGGCAAGAGCTGAAAAGGGATTCTGAAAGACTCCCATCAGGACATCGGACAGGCTCTGGCTAGCGGCCGCTTTCCCGGAAGAGGTCAGGGACTTTGCCTGTTCTGCATCCACCATATTCATCCACTGTGCTCCGCTGATTCCGGCTCCGGGATTCAGCAGCAATGCAAAGCCAACGCCGACAATGGCGGCAAGGAATGAGGTCGATATGTAAAGTAAAAGGAGGCGTAGCCCGACTCTGCCAAGTCCTGCGACCGGCATCTGGCTGGCTCCCTGAATCAGAGAGAAAAAGACAATCGGAATAACGACCATCTTCAGCATATGGATAAAAATATCACCAAAAGGCCGGACCCAGGTTGTCAGAAATAAACGGCTTGTTTCTGGGGGGACAAAGTTAAGAGACCAGGAAAGCAGCCCCAGTAAGGTCCCAAGAACAAAAGCCAGCAAGAGGCGCGTTACAAGGGGAATCCGGCAATATGTAAGAAAAATTTGTTTCATGATGTGATCCCCTGATCCCCTGCTCTGATCAGAGGGACAGAGGCCCTTTCAGGGGCTGGAGCTCAGGATACAACAAAATGTCCCGGGATCTGAGCTGTTGCGGTTTCATATATTTCACAGGGGGACTTAATTCGTCTGGATGCTTTTTCCAGGGCTCGCTCCGCATCTTCGCGGGTGGTGTACCAGCTGCTCTGGGCCCAGCGCCAGACACCATTGCCGTTCCATTCTGGATTTTCATGCCAGGTTCTGAGCAGATATGCTCTGGCGTCTGGAGTCGATCGGAGTAGTTGTTCCATCTTTTCTCTGCGCCATAGCCTGAGCTTTTGATAGGCTGTTTTTTCTGTCAATCCCCGTGTTAGTTTCTGGACTCCGCTGTCAAGATCCATTTCCTGCATAACCCATCCGGACCCCTGCTGAAACACAGCGGATGTCAGCTCGGTGATTTTTCTGGCTTGTTCTTTCGTCAAAGGTTCCATCATTCAGGATTCCATGTGGTACACACGAAACAACATCAGGCAGAAGAAAACCGATCGCAAGGGCTCTTTTCGCCCCCGGCTACAGCCTTCCATTCCCCGTCAGTGCATGGGTGGCCTTTAAACAGAGGATGACGCAATTCCGGGAGAAAGGCCTTACACCAACGAACAGCAATTTATGAGAGCTTCCTTTCTTTTTGTCAATTGGAAATTAGCCTGGGATCTGGACGACAAGCCGGAAGCCAGGTGGAAATGTGCTGACAAAGACAAGTTCGGGAGGGCTGTTCTTGTTATGCTAGTATATTGATATTATTGATAACAAAAATCAGTCTGCCTCATGATGAAGAGACGGGAGAGGGGACAGGAGCTGTTTACACTCAATGGAGGACTCTGTTGCAAAGATTCCGCTGCTGCATTCGTACATTTCTTTCTTAAAACAGCCTGCTGCCGTGAATCTGTGGTTTCCTACGGGGGCAACATCAATTTCAGATGGTGGACAATCAAAGTCATAAGAAGCCTGATTGCGTACAATCATCTGTGAGTAGGAAGCTCCGCCTGCACAGGAGCTTAGCCCCAGGATGGGTGCTATGATGAGACAGGAAAGGCTCTTGCCTGCATTTTTTATTGTGATTAATAAATGTTGCATTGTTATCGTTCCGGCTCTTGTGTTTCATTCTCAGATCGGGTGGCTCTGTTCTGCTGTTGTCTTGTTCCATAGCAGGGCGTATAAACAGTATATCAATAAAAGGCCAGATGACTCAGGACAAAGTGACGATTTCAAACAGGCGGGATAAGCAGAAGCCATGAGAAATTTTGACGGATCAGGAATTCAGGGGGCATCCGTCGGCGAAAGAGAGCCGGAAGCTTTCCAGATCATGGTTCAGGATCAGCAGCCTCTTGCCGTCTGGCACTGGCCTGTCTCTCCCGGAGTTTCTCCGCAGGGGGTGGTTCAGATTGTCCATGGTATGGCAGAGCATGCAAAGCGTTATCAGGCGACAGCGGAGGCCCTGTGCGCGGTCGGTTATGCTGTGGTGGCTCATGATCAAAGGGGACATGGGCAGACTGCTGCCGGACAGCTTCAGGGCCACTATGCTGACCATGGCGGCTGGGAACTGATCATCAAAGATCTCTGCGCTGTCCGGGACAGGATTACGTCCATTTATCCTTCCTGTCCGGTTTTCATGCTGGGCCATAGTATGGGTTCTTTTATTGCTCAGGATTATATGGAGCTGCGTGGGCATGATCTGGCCGGAGTGATACTCAGCGGTTCTTCTTATCTCCATCCAAAGCTTGCTGGCCTGCTCCGGATTTTTCCCTGGATTGAATCGCTAAGACAGGGACGTCGCCAGAAGAGCCCTTTGGTTCATTACCTGTCCTTTGCGTCTTTTAACCGCCATTTCCGACCAAACCGCAGTGAGTTCGACTGGTTGAGTCGGGACCCTGACGAGGTAGACCTTTATATTCAGGACCCTATGTGTGGATTCCGCTGTAGCAATCAGCTGTGGATGGACCTGATGGGGGCCCTGCGTCATATTTTTGATCCGCGCCGTCAGAAACAGATTCCTCCGGATCTGCCTGTTTACATTATCGGCGGGACAGAAGATCCGGTGAGCTCATACTCGGCGGATTTGCTGAAACTGGTCAGCAGCCTGAAACGTGCGGGTATGCAGCAGATTCACAGCAGATTTTTCCCGGGATGTCGGCATGAGCTTTTTCATGAAATTAATCGTGAAGAAATTATGGAGGATCTGATTCGCTGGATTCGCTGCCAGAGAGGACGGGGTTGATTCTGTCCTTGCTGATTAAGAGGCAGAATCTGCCTTTTTCCTGATTAAAGAAATCCTTCTGGCAGGCCGAGTTCAGAAGCATACCGTGTTTTCAGAGTATTCACAGGCGTTCACTGACCGCCGGAAGTGAGACAGAAACACAGCAGCGGAGGCTTGCTTATGATATGTGTGCGCAGCAGGGCATCTTTGCTCATGATCATCTGCTTAGCGGGAGTCAGCAGCCTTCTGACGTCCTGTATTTCAGGACAGCAGGAGAGCCTTCAGGGTGATGAAGTGGTCGAGGGAGATCAGGAGGCAGGTGGTGAAGGCGATGAAAATGCAGCCTTCGATCAGGAGGACTCTTCCCAGGGAGGCAGTCAGGGAGACTATGCGCAGGGAGATGAGGAGGATGGTTCATCTGAAAATCTTGATGAAATCCTGAATCTGTCTCAGCAGACAGACCCTGGGAATTCTGATGGAATGTCAGACCAGGCTCCTTTTGATGAGGCAAGCCAGAATACTCAGGCACCACTGTGGCCAGAGGCAGCGTCTGCTCCGGCAGCGGGCAGCAGCCTTCCGGTCTCCGCGGTTCCCTCAGCTCCTTCTGACAATAGCAACAGGGTGGTACGTTTTGTCAGGACAGATGGCGTGCAGGTTCTGAGCAGTATGGATTCTGGCGCAAGCGTTGTGACCACACTTGCGCAGGGAGATGCTCTGGTCGTGGCTGTGACGGGAGAATGGGCGGAAATCATGGCTGGTCGTTATGTTCGCCTGTCTGATCTGTCTGAGAGTATGGTCCGCAGGGTCCGGGGCGTTCAGGAATGGCAGTCTCCGGCAGGAAGCCCGGGCATTGCGAGGACTCCCTGAGTCTTGTACAATTCTCTGCGGGCCAGTATATCCGCCTGCGAATGGGAATTGCCCTGAATGCACGCTGATCCCTTAAAACGTATGTTTATTCTCCGCTACATTGCTGGCTTCGGGCATTACATTATTTTCTGTGCAGAAACCTTCCGTCGTATGTTTTTTCCGCTGCCTGATCTTCGTTTGCTGCTTCATCATATGGAATTTATCGGAGTGAAGAGCCTTGGGGTGATTATTCTGGCTTCCATTATGATCGGCGCTGTCTTTGGCATTAACTTTGGCTCAATCATGAGGCTTTTTGGAGCCGAGTCTATGGTCGGTGCAGCCGCTTCCTTTGCTCTTTCTAAAGAGCTGGCACCAGTGATCGGCTCGTTTCTGGTGACCGGTCGTTCCGGTTCTGCCATGGCCGCAGAAATGGCCAGTATGCGGGTCAATGAGCAGATTGATGCGATGAAGGTAATGTCTGTTAATCCTGTTGCTTATCTTGCGTCTCCGCGGGTGCTGGCCTCGATGATTATGATGCCTCTTTTGTGCGGTTTTTTTATCATTTGTGGCATTCTCTCGTGCTTTCTGATCGGGGTTATGATTTTTGATGTGGATGTCGGGATTTTTATCGACAAGATCAGATGGATCACCAAACCACAGCATATTTTACAGGGCCTTGAGAAGGCGATGATCTTCGGAGCGATCTTTTCTACGATTGGCTGTTATAAAGGTTTTTCGGCAAACGGGGGCGCCAGAGGGGTTGGTCGTGCCACGACAGAAGCCGTTGTGACATCACTGGTCACCATTCTGCTCTGTGATGTTTTCATCAGTTACTTTCAGATGGAAGAGATCTTTTGAGGCTTCTTCCAGCGAAGACCAGGGCGCTTTTGGCTCATAGCTGACGAAGCCGACCCGGGTACCTGCCAGCATACCAAAGACGGAAATAAATTCGCTTAATGACGGGATTGTGTTTGTGTTGATTCTGGGGTCTTCCAGGATGCTGTCGACCACGCGTCGCTTCAGTCCAGGATGCTGCCGGATGAGCCTTCGTAATAAAAGGCCGTTTTGTTCTTCAGCCGAGAGGAGCTGCCCCTTACGGAATTTTTTCATGGCTTCTCGTGTGGCATCGTATGTTTTCGGATAGCTTTCTTCTTGCAGAAGGTGCTGCTGGCACCAGTATGACAGCGTCCTGTAGACCTCTCTTCTGATCTGTAAATCTTCTTCAGAAGAGCAGTTCCCTGTGCAGGAGAGGCTCAGGCCAGGGGCGGAAGTCATCCACAAAGACGTGGCCACTGAAAAAAATAAAATCAGGTAAGCTGAGAGGCGGATCGTCATGAGGCTCTCTCCTTATCGTTTCCTCACGATGTATCTGGGAAGTTTGACATGGACAGTTTATAATTGCTATCCCGGTGGGATATATTTTAGCTTCGGGTGTTCGGGCTATGTGAGCCGGAGCAGAGTGTTGGCTCGTGTTCATGTCTGACTCTGGCTCAGGACACGGATCAGGATTGTAGTAAACCTTATTTTGCTTATAATGGGCGGCTTTGCCATGAAAGCATCTCCTGTTATATGATCTGGCAAAATCTGACATCTGAGAGAGGAGGCAGCCTTTGGTGATTGAAGTACAGAATTTAACCCGCAAGTACGGGGATTTTACAGCCGTCAAGGGGGTTTCCTTCAGTATCCCTGAGGGCCAGATTATCGGCTTGCTGGGCCATAATGGAGCCGGAAAAACCACAACCCTGAAGGTTCTGACGGGATTTCTTGAACCCAGCAGTGGAACAGTACTGATTGGTGGACAGGATATCAGAACACAGCGTGTTGAAATTCAGAGAAGGATTGGCTATCTGCCTGAAAACTCCCCTCTGTATCCTGAGATGACGGTACTGGAATACCTTCGTTATGTGGTCAACATGAGAGGGATTCCGGAGGAAGAACAGCCTCAGGCGATCCGTGATGCCATCCGTGCAACAAATCTTGCCTCGAAGGCAGAACAGAAGATAGAAACTCTGTCCAAAGGTTATCGGCAGCGTGTCGGAGTGGCACAGGCCATCATTCACAAGCCGGATATTCTGATTCTGGATGAGCCAACCAACGGCCTTGATCCGACTCAGATCCTTGCAATGCGACAGCTGATTAAAGACCTGAGTCGGCATGCTACGGTGATTCTGTCGACACATATTTTGCAGGAAGTAGAGGCTATCTGTGATCGGGCGTTGATCATCATGGGTGGTCAGCTGGTGGTAGACTCCCTTCTTTCGGATCTTCAGGAAAAAGAAACACTGACCATTCTGCTCCGGCAGACTCCGGCAGAAGTCGAAGCCCTGATCCGGGATATTCCCGGGCTTAAAGGGATTTCTGGCTGCTCTGTCTGGCAGGGCATGAATCAGTATGATATTGAGACAGAAGGTAAAGACCCACAGGCTGTCGCCGTGTTGGCCAGGGAAATTATCCGGAAGGGCTGGGATCTGTACAGTCTGCACCGGCATCAGCAAAGCCTGGAAACTGTGTTCAAGTCAGTGAACTCTGGCGCCAAAGGAGAACAGCATGTCTAAAATCTGGACAGTCACCAAAAAAGAACTCTGGACGTATTTTTCATCCCCTGTGGCTTTTATTTTTCTCTTTGCATATCTGCTTGCATGTCTTTTTACATTTTTCTGGGTCGAAAAGTTTTTTGTCCGCAACATTGCGGATTTACGCCCCTTGTTTGAGTGGATGCCGGTCCTTCTGATTTTTCTGATTTCGACACTGACCATGAAGATGTGGAGTGAAGAACGGCGGATGGGGACCGTCGAGTTTTTGCTGACCCTGCCAGTTAAAACCCATGAGCTGGTGATCGGTAAATTCCTGTCCTGTCTTTTTCTGGTCGGTATTGCTCTGCTGCTGACCATCAGTCTGCCGCTTACGGTCGGGTCTATCGGTATGGTGGACTGGGGGCCTGTCTTTGGCGCTTATCTGGCGTCTCTTCTGTTGGCAGCAGCTTATATTGCCATAGGACTTTTTATCAGCTCGCGCTCAGAAAATCAGATTGTCAGTCTGATCACTACGGTGGTGGTCTGCGGAGTTCTGTATCTGATCGGATCAGAAGCTATTGTTGATCTTTTGGGTAATAAAAGCGGTGAAATCTTCCGTTCTTTAGGAACCGGAGCAAGATTTAATGCCGTCAGCAAAGGGCTGATGGATTTTCGTGATATTTATTACTACCTGAGCATTGTGGCCGTCTTCATCAGCCTTAATGTTTATTCTCTCGAAAAAATGAAGTGGTCAAAAGAGTCCCAGGATTCGGATCACAGAAAAGTACAGCTGCTGATGGGGCTTCTGGTCGCGAATTTTCTGGTGGCCAATGTCTGGCTTTACCGGGTTCACTCAGCCCGGGTAGACATCACCCGCAACAAAGATTATTCGATCTCGGATGCAAGCCTTAGGGTGCTCGAAGGCTTGCAGGAGCCGTTGCTTCTGAGAGGTTACTTCAGTGCAAAAACCCATCCACTTCTGGCCCCTCTGGTTCCGACTGTGAGAGATTATCTCGGAGAATACGAGCTTGCCGGAAAGGGTAAAGTCCGGGTTGAGATCATCGATCCAAAAGAACATGAGGATCTGGAAGCAGAAGCCAATCAGAAATACAACATTGAGCCGGTTCCTTTTCAGATCAATGACCGGCACTCAGCATCGATGGTGGCTTCGTACTTCAATATCCTTGTGATGTATGGAGATAAGTATGAAGTCCTGGGCTTTGATAAGCTCATTGAAGTTAAGCAGGATGGTTACCGTGGTCTTGATGTTGGCCTCAGGAATCTGGAATATGATCTGACCCGATCCATCCAGAAAGTGATGCACGGCTTTAATAACACAGACAATCTCTTCGCCAGTCTTAAAGAACCGGTCCGCTTTGTTGGTTACATCTCCGATGCGACGCTTCCGGCAGAGCTGAAAAAACTCAGAGCGGATATGGAGAAAAATCTTCAGGAGGTTCAGGCGAAATCCGGAGGCAAGTTCTCGTATGAGTTCCTTGATCCTGCCAAAGATGCGGCACTGGCTCAGCAGATCAGAGACAATCATGGCTTCCGTCCTCAGCGAACCCTCTTTAACCCGGAAGAATTTTATTTTTACCCAACACTGGTCAGTGGTGCGAAAACTCTGGCTCTTGGCATTCCGGAAGATCTGAGCGTGACTCAGTTTCAGAAGAATCTGGACACCAGTCTGCAACGTCTTGTTCCGGGATTTCTTAAAACCATCGGAATTTATACTCCACCATCTCCTGCGATGAATCCTATGATGATGCAGTTTGGTGGTGGCCCACAGGGTAAGCAGTATCAGGCTATTGAGCAGGTTCTGGGGCAGAACTACAATACGGAACAGGTCGATCTTTCTTCGGGAATTCTTCCGGGAGATCTGGATGCTCTGCTTGTGGTTGCTCCAAAGGATCTGGGAGAAAAAGAGCAGTTTGCGATTGATCAGTTTCTGATGATGGGAGGCAGTGTCATTCTGGCAACGTCACCTGCAACAGTTGATATCAGCAGAAACGGGTTGGAACTCAAAGAGCAGAAAAGTGGCCTGGAACAATGGCTTGGGCACCATGGTGTAGAAATTCAGGGTAAGTTTGTTCTGGATAAGAAAAACATGCCCTTTCCTCAGGCTCAGAAACGCTATGTTCAGGGTGTCGCCATCAATCAGCAGGTTCTGGCTCCTTATCCACTGCTTGTGGATATCAGAAATGACGGCCTTAACGAAAGCAATGCCATCACATCTGGTCTTGGTCAGGTGACGATGGCCTGGGCTTCTCCTCTGATCATGGATCAGGAAAAGAACAAGGACAGGCAGGTCACTACATTGCTCAGAAGCTCGCAGAACTCATGGAAAAGTGCCGATATGAAGGTAGAAGCAGATCATCAGCAGTGGCCAGAGCTGGGCTTTCCTGAGGCTGCAAAGGAGGATAAGGGGCCGGTGGTTCTTGCTGCGATGGCAGAAGGGAAATTCAGCTCTTACTTTGCTGGCAAAGAATCTCCCTTGCTGAAAAAAGACGGTGCAGCAGACAAGGATCTGCTGTCCGATGAAAAAGCCAAGGATCAGGATAAAAAAGAGGCAGACTCCACCCTTATTTCAGGTGTCATTGAAAAATCACCAGATTCAGCCCGGCTGATCGTCTTTGCCAGCAACGAGTTTATTTCGGATGATATCCTGAAAATCAGCAGCATGATTCAGCAGACACAGTATACTCAACCGCTTCAGCTACTGGAAAATGCCCTTGACTGGTCAACTCAGGAAGACAGGCTCTTGTTGTCGATCCGGAGCCGCAGTCACTTTGCAAGAACGCTTGAGCCTTTGTCTGATATGCAAAAGAATTTCATTGAGTTTATGAATTACCTTGCTGCCATTGTCGGTCTTCTGGCGACAGGAGCCGTCTGGCTGATGATCAGAAGACTCTCTCGGGAGAAATTTAAAGCCATGGATCTTGCATCAAACTGAGGAGATTTTAACGATGAATAAACAGACACAAATACTGGCAGGTGTGCTGCTGCTCCAGCTGGCCCTGGCAGGCTGGATGCTGAGCAGGACAGAAACGACGGCAGATTTCAGCTCTGATTCAGCGCTGATGGCGCTGAATCAGGATCAGGTTTCTCAGATTCTTCTGGAAGAGAAAGATGGAGAAAATCTCAGGTCTCTTGAGCTGGTCAAAAAAGACGGTCAGTGGGTTTTGCCTGAAACTCATGACTTTCCGGTATCTTCTGATAAAATATCTGGCTTTCTGACAAAGATGGCAGGATTCCGGAAATCCTGGCCAGCAGGAAAGACGGATATTGCGGCGAAACAGTTTAAGGTCACAGATGAGCAGTTCGAACGTCGTCTGAGCTTTACTGCCGGAGATAAAAAACAGGTTCTTTTTCTGGGAGGATCTCCTGGTTTTAAAAAGATCTATGCGCGTCCGGAAGGGGATATGCAGACGTACAGCATCACCTTTAGTGCTTATGAAGCCTCTCTTTCTTATAAGGACTGGATGGACCGGCAGTATCTGAACCTTGAAAGAACGGATGTCAGTAAAGTTCTTCTGGATCAGCTGGCGATGGAAAACTCCGGAGGGGATTTTCTTGTCAAAGATCCAGGAGAGGATATGGAAACCATTCGCTCTAAGACCAGTGCTCTGGTCAGCGGCCTTCTGAAGCCTCGTTACAATGACGTTGCGGGATTGCAGGATCAGGTTAAGAAGGGGCAACAGGTTCTGTCTCTGCGGCTTGTCAAACAGGATGGCCAGGAACTCGTATATACCTGGTATCGTGATCCGGCAGAAGTTCTGAACAAGGCAGATGCCGCCACTTCCGGAGAAAAACAAAAGCCTGAAGACCTGATTCTGACCGTTTCAGGTAAGTCTTTTGCCTTCCGGGTCAAAGAGGCGACGATTGAAGACCTGATCAATGCCAGCAAGCATGAATTTATCAGACAGAAAGATCCGAACCAGGCAGAAGAGTCCGCAGGCTCTGATAACCAGGGTGCGGCCGTTGAAAGTGGGGAAAATGTACAGAATCTGCCCGCAGATGATGAGGATGCCCACTCGTTTGCCAGAGCTGGAGGCTCTCAGGAAGACAGGATAAAATAGGCCTGGGAAGACGTTCAGCGGCAGGGGGCATTTATCCACATAAGTGATGATGATCTTAGTGTGATGTTTACAGATTCCGGCTTTGACGGGCGCTGGTCCCCCCTGAGCCGGCTGCTGCTCCGGCTTCATGCTCTGCCCCGGGAGCAGCTTCTGATCAGTACGGGCTGGTGTATCAGCCCACAGAATTTTCGCTGTCCGGTCTGTCTCAGGATGAAGCCTGAGCTGCTCATTCCTGGGCGGGCCGGGGGGATGCTGGCGCTTCTTCATATTGATCATGATCATCAGGCGGATCTGATCTGTGAGATGGCCGCTTCGCTGCGGATCGATCCTTCATATCTTGACAGGCTGTTATGCCGCTTTCTTCGCTATCCTCCTCTTCTGCTCTGTGGTCCCTGTAATCATATTGATTCCCGGCTAAAACTGGTCTATCCGGATATTCATCCGGCCTTTTCACTGACGCCGGAAGAAAAAGCTTCTTTGCTGATCAGGGCAGGAAGCCGGAGCCATAAGACGGATCTGAGGGCAGGCAGAGATATCTGGCTGAAGCGCAGGGATGATTTTTCTGCAATGATAGATTTGTGGGAAAATGAACTCAATGACCTGTCGGACAGTGGGGATGGGCTTTTATGCGAGTACAGACCTAAAAAGAGGCTTCTCAGCGAAGCTGCCAGGCGCTATAGCAGAGTGCAGGCGGCGTATAATTGCTTTTATGAGTTTCATGAGTTTATTCATCGGTCGCTCTGGTGGCAATCAGGCGACTCTTTTTCAAACACATCCGGGGAAATATTATGAAGCGTATGTTACTGGTTCTGCTGACAGTCTGTGTGTTCCGGCCTGATGCTGGCCTGGCCCTTATCAAAATGCAGTTGTTTTACGGTGCCGGGGCGGGGGACTTTACACCGGAAAGCGGCAATGCACATTCTCTTTCGGCTTCTGAACTGGGTGCCACATTATTGCTGGACCCGATTCCACTGGTTCCTGTGGGATTCGGCCTTTCTGTGCTGTCTCAGACTTTCAGTCCTTCTGTTGCGGATCATGGCGTGGACAAGCTGGAAGGGCTTGTGATAGCTCCTGAAGTCCAGGCGTGGATTCCTTTTTTGCCGATTCCGTTGGTTCCCTATGGCAGGGTTTCTTATGTCATTGGTGCTTATAAAGCGAGTACAGAGCTGGCTGTGCTGAACAGCAGCTTTGTCGCCAATTATGTGCTGAAAGGGAGCGGAACTCAGGTGGGTATAGGAGCAAAATTTGAACCGATACCTCTTCCAATTCTGAGTCTTTCGCTGCTCTTTGAAGTGAACATGCGCTTTTATAATTTTGATGACAAATCTTCTGAAATTATAAGCCAGCCAGCCGGATCGATCATCAGTGATACCAGTGCTCTGGATAAGGGTAAGTGGAACAGCACCATGCTGCTTTTGGGTGTTGAGGCAGGAATCTGATGGCAGAAAGAGGCCTGCTCATTGGTCTTACCGGGCCCATCGGAGCAGGCAAATCAACCGCCTGTGACATTCTGGAAAGTGCCGGAGCAGAGGTCATTCATGCGGACCAGGAAGCCCATGCGGTCTACGCTCCAGGCAGTTCTGCTTTCCGTGACATCGTCGCTCTCTACGGAAGCACGATTCTGGACTCTGCGGCGCAGATTGACCGCAGAAAACTTGGGCGTATTGTCTTTGAAGATCCGCGCAGGATGAAGGGACTGACCGATATTGTCTGGCCAGCCACAGAAACACGGCTGCTCCGGCGAATCGCTCAGATCCGTGCCCGGTTTCCGCTGGTTCCGGTCATTCTGGAGGCAGCTCTTCTGACAGAAGCCGGATGGAGCCGGATGGTGGATCAGATCTGGCTGATCACAGCTCCCGAATCGGTCCGGAAGCAGCGCATCATGCAGCGCAATGGTCTCAGTGAAGAGGAAGCCTGTTCCCGGATCAGACACCAGGAAACATGGGTACTGCCCGCTGATCGCCCCCATCGTTTTATCGACAATTCGGGTGGACCGGAGCAGCTCTGTGATCAGCTGTATCCTCTGATTTCAGAACTGTATTCTGTCTGATTCAGGGCTGTTGACTTTTGTGTATATCACCCCAATGCTGTTGGACAAACAGGGTCTGTCGAAGAAACCTGAAAACAGGACTGTTTCAGCTCAGAAGCTCCTGCCAAAGGTGGCGCTTGCTGAAGTCTGGCCAGTGAGTGGAAGCCAGAGGCAGCTGTTCTGGACGGAACGTCGTCAGCAGGCCAATGATACGGGCTCCTGCACGGTGAGCCGCCTGTGATCCGGCAGGAGAGTCCTCAAAGACGACAATGTTTTCAGGAGAGATCCCCATGTCCCGGAAGACCAGCTGATAAATATCAGGCTGTGGCTTGGGCCGGGAGACATCTTCCAGGGTCCTGATGGTACAGAAAAAATCATGCAGCCTGTAACGCTCGATGAAAGGCATGATGTCTGCACGACCGGAGTTTGTTGCGATTCCCA
Organism: Deltaproteobacteria bacterium; assembly: GCA_020635195.1. Lineage (GTDB taxonomy): Bacteria > Bdellovibrionota_B > Oligoflexia > Oligoflexales > Bog-1112 > JACKAG01. Next base: position 322,482 of record JACKAG010000001.1, read on the forward strand.
TGGGGATCGTTCTTTCTCTCAGCTCTGTGAGGAACTCCAGTATACCCGGAACAAGCCTGGCCTCCAGGATGGCACTTTCCCTGTAAATCTGCTGTTTTCGTTGCAGGATCTCTTCCCGGGAGACCTGGCCTTTCCAGTGCCCTGCAAGCTCATCGGCACACTCATCATCTGTCCCTCCGATCATTTTGTCGAAAAAAGAGCCTGGCATTTCCAGGCCCAGCTCTTCAGCAGTCCGGGTGAAGGCAGCAAAATGGGACATTTCGGTGACGGCCAGAACACCATCAAAGTCAAACACGACGGCCTGAATTGTTTTATTCACGAGACGAACCCTTTCAGGATGATGAGATCTTTCTGATGATCCGGAACCCTCATCAGATCATCCTTATAAAAATACTCCGGAAATGGTGGAGCACTTCACGAAAAAGCCAGCATAGTCCGGAAAAACAGTTGCTGACGCTGCCTTTGTTCATACTCTTCGTGTGACCAAAAGAAAAGGACAGAATCCGCCTTTTTCCGGAAGGTGAGCAGGGACGCCGAAGCAGGGAACGGAACCCGGAGCATAAAGATCACGAAAATTAATGTCTGCGTCGCCATCAGAGAGGGGTTTTATGGACGGTTATTGGAATTATGCGATCAGGGTGGACCTGGTGAGCTATCCCTGACTTTAGTCATAATACGCTGAAGGGTTCTGGAGGATTTCTTTTGCTCTTTTAAGCATACTCGTATCAAAGCCCTGTTCTTCCAGTATATCTATTGCAATTGTCTGGTCAGAAATACCACGGACCACTTTATAAGTATATTTAATCTTTTCGTTTGGTCTTAACTCAACAAAGACTTTGTAATTTTGGAAAGCGCCTTTTCGGGGATATTTTTCCTCCAGTTTGGTCAGAACCGGAAAGTGTGTTGCTATAATATTCAGAGAATTCTTAAAATCTGCAAGATACTCTGCAATACTATAAGCTGCGGCCGCCCCTTCTAAAGGATTTGTGCCGCTGAATATTTCATCCATGATTGCAAAGCTAAACTTACCATCTTCCAGGGATTGTAACGACTCAATATGTTTTTTTGCTCTCAAGACCTCTGCCATGTAGAGCGAGTTTCCAGCTGCGATATCGTCTGACGGGTGAATATAAGTGCCTAACTTACTGAACGGAGTGAATCCAAAATCTTTTGCGGCAGCGATGCCAAATGATTGAGCTAAAAGGACATTCAGCATTATTCCGGTAATATATGTTGACTTTCCTCCTGCATTTGGGCCCGTGATTATTTTATTTTGAGGCCCGGGATACTCCGTCTGCATTACCAGACTGTTTCCTACAGTAATGTCAGAGTCTAAAAACGGGTTCCAGAATTCATTCGCTGAGATTTCCGGCGTGCTTTTATTTCCCCTGTATTCTGGATAGATATACTTATTTTTTTTGCCGGAATGTTGTTTCATTGTTTTTGCAATTGATAAAAATGCTTCAACGTAACCAAGGTTAACTAAGGCATCCGTTAGTTTTTGATGCTTCTCTTCAAAAATTTTATACATTCTCAGGGTAGGATAGCCTGCATCAGTATAGAACCCATTTCCATTAAAATCTTTGTGTGAAGCGAGATCTAACATAGTTCGGATATCCTGGTCGTTGAGAGCTTCTGAGATTAAATGTTCCAGATTACCGATATAAGGCTTGTATGCTTTATATAATTCCGGATTTTTCTTGATCGTATGATAAATATTTTTAGCAGAAGTAAGAAGAACACTTATACCCTTCATCCGGGACTTCAGGTTTAAATACATCGTTTTCATCACCTTCTCGAGAGGAAGGATAGAGCTAAGAATTGCTCCTTCGGCTGCTATGACAGCCCCGAGTCCCATTCGAGCACTCCCCTCACTACCGCCTGTAATCGCTCCATGAGCTGCTACTGCAGCCCCACTAGTTATTGTAATTTTAGGAAGAGCTGCTATAAATTTTGTTAAAACATTTCCTATCGTCAATCCGACACGGTTTGAATTCAGGAGACGAAATGGGCCCATATTCCAATAGAGCACCTGGTCCATTTGTATTTTATAGTTCTCATCATACATCAGATCTTTAGCAGACCAGAGTGATAATGCGTTTAATTCTTCTGTCGCAAGGCGATCAAATTCTTTTTCCAAAGCAGAAAACTCTTTTGGGCTTTCAATCAATCTTTTTATAATTTTCTGGCGATTCGTCAATACCCGAATATCATCAGTTGGTGTCACCAGGAGAACGCTGGATATTGCTTCTCCCAGTAAAGTTTTTCCACTAAATAATCTGGAAAGAAGGTGAAAATCCAGATCTGACGTTGTGCCGGTTAAAAGATTCAGATCCTCCCATGATCCAAAATCTAGTATTTTTTTTCCGGATATTTTTTTAAGAAGAGTTTCCGATTTAAACAAAATATTTCTGGTTACCAGAGCTCTCTTTTCTCCTGGTGTTAAATCAATGACAATAGGCTTTAAAAATTTATCGAAAGGCTGTGATGAGGTGTCCGTTTTTGGGATTTCGGATTTTAAGTCCCTCAACCTCGATTGTTCAGAGCTATTAAATGCTCTTTGTTGAAGCTCATCAATTTTCAGTAAGAGTAGTTGTTCATCAGAAAAATCTTCTGCGTATAAAATGCTTGACAGAGAAACAAGTCCTGCTAATGAAACTCTGATCAGATTCAACATGTCCGGACTCTCCATGGATCTTTACTTTAGGTGACACGCTGCTCCTCAGGGGGAGCTTGGTTAACATAAACCTTTCAGATGTCTCGGAAAAACCAGGGCCGGTCTTCTGTAAAAAGTTTCAGCTTTCTGATTTTTCAGGAGTATTATCTGGAATGATCGCAGGTGAGCCAGACAAAAGCTTTTCAATTTTTATCTGACTCGCGAGCCCCTTACACCCATAGGAGAACTACGGCTTGCCGCTTACCGGATGTCGGGTCACGGCAGTGAGCTGTTTTCAGCTTTCATATAAAACAGCCGATCAGCACGTTATGCACAATGCACAGAATTCTGTACTCTGAATCATAGGCGCCTGATGTTCTCTGGTATAACGGTAAAATATATTTTTATCTTATGGATTCTTATTGGTCTTACTGGATTTTTTTTATCAGATCAACTTTTTGCTTATGAGGATAAACAAAAAAAGCAGAAAGGGAATGAATATCAGGATCTGCTTGATGCAAAAATTGATGCAAGAATAGAGGCTTTAGTCTTTCCGGACAGGAGTATAAGAAATAAGAGAAAATACCTGATCATGGGTGGTTTTGGCCTTATAGGCGCTCATATTCAGGGTGGGTATTATCTCCATCAGGATCTGATGCTCTCTTCAGATCTCTATTATCAGAAAGATATTATCGGAGGATCATCTCTTATTTTTGGATGTGGATTAAAAAGATTTTTTGACAACTCTTTCTATCTGAATCTTTCCTTTGCACTGCATAGCGGAAGGCAGATTAACTACGTTAATAGTGTGATCGGTGAAAAAAACGATACCTTTTCCTACGACGGTGGTCTGAACTTTGGGCTTGGCAATGAGTGGAATCTGCCTTCCGGATGGGTTCTGGGAGGAGAATGGTTAGGGGTGTATGTTGCGTTGCTGAATATGGAGGGAAGGCTGGATGCTCAGTTCAGAGCTGCGACACTTCATATTGGCTATTCCTGGTAAGATATCTGGGGTTTTGCTTTTTCTGGCCTGCCTTTTATCCGGCCACTGTTCACTTTCCACAAGATCCGACAGCCTCCCTGAGTTTAATGACGGGTATGGAGGTAAAGGACCAGCATTGCTGATCATAGGAGATAGTTTATCTTCAGGCGTTATGGCTTCCTTTCCCATCGGTAAAAGTCTTCCGCGAAGAAGAATGGCGAGATTTAGCGAGTTTTTTTTCGGAAGCGACCACTCACTGGAAGCCTCACAGAGGATTTTTTCCGAGTATGCGTCCTCTTCTCTTATGACAGAAGCTCCCTGGGGGATCAGACATAAAATTGCTGAGAAATATCAGCTTTCTTCTGCAGACATTCCGGTTATCAGAGGGTTTAAATGGGGAGCAAGGCTGATGAATGCCATCAGCTTTGTCTCGGACATGGAGCAACACTATCCTTATCCGAAAAAAGCTGAATTTATCTTTATATGGATAGGTGGAAATGATTTTTGCAGGGACAGAAGTCCGGAAGAATTTGAAAGAGAGTATCGTATTCTGCTGACAAAAACGTTAAAAATCCACCCGGACGCGACTTTTTTTATCTCACTGTTACCGAAATTTCATACAATTTTAGAACATTCTTTCATTTATAGTCCGGCTTTAAGCTGTGTAAAAATGAGAAAGGCATTTTGCTCCCCTATTTTTCGACCGGATGCCAGATTTATCATTCAGGCGTATAACCAGGCGATTGAAAAGGTCATAACGGAGGCAGGAGAAAAACAATTGAAAGAGAGCGGAAAACATCCCGGATTATATCTGATCTCCGGGATGAAAGAGCTTTCTCTTTCTCAGGAAGATCTTTGTTTTGACTGCTTTCATCCCAGTATAAAAGGGCATCAGAAGTTCTCAGAAATTTTTAAGCAGACAATCGATGACGTGATTCCCCTGCAGCCTCATCGCTGATCAGCTCTGCCCAGGAATCGCTCTCTCAGAGCGCTGTAGAAGCTCATCTCTTGTTGTTGTCCAGGAAATTCAGATGAGCATCTGTAAGTCAGATTAACTAATTATTTTCCAAAAAATCTACAATATCGACGATGCGATAAAAGTAAGGATGTGTGGCGACAGAAGATGCAACACCACTTAAATGAAACAGCACGGCTACTTTTGCAAATCCTTTGGGTGTCTTTAATCTTGATATCTTGTCTTGCATTTCAGAAATGATTTCGCTACTTATTTCACGTTTTTTGAATTTGAATTCACAAATAAACAAGCTCTTCGTTTTGGATTGCACCAGATAATCAATTTGGCAACCTTGTTGAGTGGTCGTTTTCGTTTGCCTATAAAGGCCACTACGCACAATATCAACAGGTGAAATGCCTGATTTTTTCAGCAACAGCGGGCGATTTTGTAAAAGCAATCCTTCGAGTTGCAATCCCATATGTGTTTCAAATCCAGGTGTGGTAGATAAGGGCACTTGATCGAATCAACCGTCTGCAATAGCGTCCAGATTTGGCACTATGACTTTGAGATAAAAGCTCATATATGGGTCTGAGATTCTATATAAGCTTTGCTTTAGAGGTTTCGCCGTTTTAAATGACCATAAGGATTGCTTAACCACAAAACCAGCCACAATAAGATGATCCATCAGTTTGCTTAAAGTACCACTGTGAGCAAATTCTATGCTCTGTCTTATTTCTGATAGGGTTCTGGCGCCATCTTTAAGGCTATTCAGGATTTTCTTATATGCAGAACCCTTGCCATTAAAGAGGTCATGAAAAATACGATCGAATTCAGTAACAAGTAATCCGTTTTTCTCAAAAGCAAGTTGTTTGATATTATCATCTGCCGTCATACCAGGATTAAATTGCTCCAGATACCATGGCACACCACCAACAATACTAAGCAACTTGTACATATCATAATGAGAAAGCTGCATGCCGAGCATTCGTAAAAACTCAGCGCTTTCAGGAATAGATAGCGGCTCTAAGCTAATCATTAAATTGATACGCCCAAAGAATGCCGTACTCTTCAGGATATTTTCTTCAATCCAGGTTGACACCGATCCACAAAACACAAGCAACACATGCATCGTTTGCTTATCCCACCAAGCCTTGAGTTTCGGGATAAAGCCAGGGTCTTTTGATCCCATCCAGGAAATTTCATCAAGCAGGATGATATCCCCAGGCTTGATATGCAGGCTCAGATGCTCAAATTCACGCTTACATATCTCTGAAGCCCTGATATTTCCTGACAGACAAAAAATCATAAACAAAGCAAGATGACACACCCTTTTCATCTGACCACTCCTGCCCTGTCTTTCCAGGCATCTCAAAAGACGAGTTTCTATCTGTTTAAATATCAGGAATCAAGACATAAGGCTGTTCATACAGCAGTTCCCGAAACTGTGGGGGCAGGTTGTCTCAGACCTGATTTTGGTCAAAAATGAGCTTGAGGGTTATCTGTACGCATTCCTTCATGGCAACGCTCTGTTCTGCTGAGATGTTGCTAAAATCTCCGTTAAGCCCCTTCTTTTTTAAGATAAATCCGCAATCTCCCGAAGAACGGTAAATATATGTCCCTCTTCATCCGAAAAGAGGGTGGCATGAAACAGGGCCGGATGATGGCTGTTTATATATCTGCGGATGATTCTGCTGATTTAACTCATGGAAGCGAAGATCATGATCAGATTCAGACAAACGGGACATTCCGGATGGAAGACACAATACTTTCTGTGCTTTCTTCTGATGTCCGTCTTCACCGGAAGCTGTAATAAAAAAGTCAAGAGCAGTAAAGTGGCCTCTCCTCCTCCTGCGACAGAGAGTGGTGGCGAAACGAAGTGCTCCTCTTATGCAGATGATGCGTCTTTTTCTGGTCTTGATAACAGTTCTTTAGCCAGCCAGCCAGCTGCTTTGTTTTCTCCGAATGAACTGTCGGCTCCAGAGGTCAGTGTCGAAAATAAAGGCTATGGCCTGGCCTATAGTTCTGCAAGTATTTCCTGCACAGCAGATCCGAAGGCCCATCTCTGCCTTTTTCAGATCTATGACATGGATGCTCCGGAACATTACTATCCCCGCTCTGATGGTCAGGAGCAGTGGTACAGCATGCTCAGCCCTGTCCGGGAGGTCCCCCAGATCAGTGAGCTGGAGGGAAAAAAAACGGCATTTCGTGTTAAGCAGTGCATCAGTCTGGAGTACACAAAAGAAGCAGCAAAAGGGAGCACTCTGACAGGAGAGGATGTGCTGCTGTACAGGAGGGACCCGGAACAGGGGCTTGCTGTCCGGGTTCAGACCAGGGAAACTCTCTCAGGACTGGCTAAACGAATCAGTACGACCTATCCGCATCCTCAGTATTTTATCTGCAATGGCAGCCAGGATAACCCGAAACTGGGAGACAAGGCCGAACGTTTCAGTATGCCCACTTTCTGCCATGCTGATCCCGCTCTCTGTGAGGGAATCAGAACCCAGATTCAGCAGGTTCTTGAGGCTGACACCATGGCATGTCCACGCCTTCTCAGGGAGATTCAGTCGACAGCAGCAGCTGCCTATGAGAAATGCCATCGTTTTTCTCTCGCAGAAAACAGCAAAAAAAGCACGGATGATCAGTGGTGTGAACTGATCGGGACCATGGCTAATGTCGGTCAGCAGCTTCCTTCTGCGGATATCGAACGCTATTTTTGTCTTTCATTCAGCAGTCGTCAGGAGATCCGGGCCACCATCAATCAGATTAATGAAGAAGCGAAGAAAAGCAGCAGTGCTCTTAAGCTGGCAGAGCAGAGCTCCGGTGTAGGCTGCTCTTCGGGAGGAGCTTCCGGGGGATCTTATGAGGAGCCGGAGCCATATAACAGCGGAACAGACGATACCTCAGGTTTTATCTTAAATGCTGATCCTGATCCTGACTCTTCCGGAAGCGCGCAGCAGCAGCAGTCTGGAGGCACGGGGCAGCAGGGTGATACTAAGACAGCTCAGCAGGGCACAGACAGTCAGGGTAAGTCCGGATCTTATTCCTACACAGCAAGCGATGAAGGTGCCGTCAGTGACGAGCAGAGCAGGTCAGGAGGAGGCGGCAGCAGCCTGACGCCTGCAAAAATGCTTCTGTATGGCCTTGGAAGTGTTTCCATTCTCTACGGGCTTAAAGAAGCTGGGGTTCTCTCTTGGGCTCAGGAAAAAGGCAAAGACGGCTTTAGCTGGCTTCGATCAAGGTTTTCTACAGAAGAAAAGGCATTGAGAGAGTACCGCTCTGCGCTGAATGATCTGGCCCTGACTGAGTCTGATAGCGTGGATTACGACAAGAAAAGGATTGCATTTGACGAGAAGCTGGAGAACCTGGCAAAGGCGAGGGCGAGGAAAGATCTGAAAGACAGGAGTGCAAATCCAGATGCTGAGGCTATACAGACAAAGAAAAATGAACTCCTGAAGGATACTAATCTGAGCGATGCCGACGGAGATGGAAGCAGGCCTGTATCCGCAGACACAGACCTGCCTGAAGGAACCCCCAGAAGCGATGTGCTCGTCGAAGCCAGAAAAATGCCAGTAGGGGAGGCTGATCTTAAGGCTCTTAAAAAGAATGCAGGCATAAGCGACACAGGCAAAACGGTCAGTTTTAACAGCAAAAGTGTTCTGGTCCCCATTGCGGCGGGTGCGGTGGCCATTCTGATTGGCAAGGGCCTTGAGCTCTATGCATCAGACTCTGTCCGGGCAGTTTTTTCCAGCTTTGATCAGGCGCTGGACAGCTATGCGGAACGCTACAGCCAGATCACAGCCATCAGTGATGAAGCAGATGATGCGATCCTCAATCTTCTGCAATCCGCAAAAAAAGGAAAGTGAGCAGAAAGGCGCTTTCCTCTCCTCCCGACACGGCAGTGGCCCCACTTTGCTCCAGGATGCTGGCAGCTGTGGTAAAATGTCAGGGTAAAAACAGCATGAAATCGGAGTGGACTTATGAAGCAGACGAAGGTCGCATGGATTCTGCTGCTGGTGGGATGTATCGCCATTTGCAGCTCCTGTAAAAAGAAGAAAGGAAGTTCTCCGGCGAGCCCTCCTGCTGCGGCGCTGGGAGATGAGGATGATGCTGATTATGATGATACGGGCGCAAGCTGCGAGGCTTCGCTGACCTCCCTGCCACCGCTGTCAAAAGTCAGTCCGGCAGAACTGAAGCTGGCCTCCTCTGAGGCAGAAAGCGTCGCGCTTAAGCCGGGCTACAGTGTGACACGGCTGACAGGCAGTCCTGAGGACGGATCTGCGCTTCCGGATCTTTGCCTCTTTTCTGTCTGCACAAACAGCGGAAAAAAGAAGTGCGAAATCAGACAGTCCGCCACATGTCAGATCTATGCCAGGGATCTGCCCGAGGGGACGGTTGTGGTGAATGCCCGGGCCTGTGTGCGTCCTGAAAGGGTTCAGGGCTATCCGGATCTGAGCTCTTTTGCCTCCGCTAAGGTCACAGTCGATGGTGAAGACCTTTACTGTGGCAGGGAAAGACGCCGCTATGGCAAGGTGATGAAAAATACAGATAAAGGCGAGCTGCCCCGGCATCAGCGCCTGATGGCTGCTCTGGAAGAGCGGCAGCAGCAGTCAGGAAGGGACATCGTCAGGGTGATCCGCAGGCATCTGGCAGATCCGTCGGCCCGTGGCCCGGAAAAAGAGCGCAGCGCCTGGCAGAATCTTGTTGCTTCCGGGGAGGATATGTCAGCGGCGGCGATGACGCTGCTCTATGAGGACAGCAAAGTGGCTGCTCAGCTTGCCGGGAAAGTGGCAGAGAAAAAGCAGGCCGAAGGTCTTGCTCTGGCAGAGTCAGACAGCGGCTGCATTGAGCCTCTCCCTTATGCAGATGATGATCCGGTCTATAATGATGACTGGTATTCCCAGATCCTGAACCCGGCTCCGGCTGTGGAAGATCCTCCGGCTGTAGAGGACCCGCCGGCTCAGGAAGATCCTGCCACAGGGGAGGGCACAACAGGGAACGGCTCTGTGGCTCAGCAGGATGGGACGTCGTCTGCGTCTGATACAAAAGAAGCCTGCCGCGCTGTCGGAGAATGGTTTGAGGATCAGAATCAGGGCAAAACCTCCTATCAGAATGGCTCCTGTGTCTACACAGACCGGCAGGGAGTCAGCAGCAGCATCGACCCCTCGGTTCCGGCGGAGGTCTTTGGAGAACCTGCTTCCTCCGGGGGGATGGCCGGTGGAAAGCAGCAGCAGGGTGGAGATACGGGACTTAGCTTTGTCCAGAAGGCGGGTCTGGGCCTTCTGACCGTGGGGGCTCTGACCGGAGCGGTCGGGGGTGCAGCATGGTATTATTATAATAATTATGAAACGATGGGAGAGTATGGAAATAAGGTTGTCAGCTTTGTTCGTCCTAAGACAGAGCTTAAAGCTGACGCGGGTTTCTTTGCCAAGACTCTTTTTAGTGTCAGAACTGGTGTGACAAAGGTGATCACTCCCGTCTTGGCTCCTGGTTGGAGCTATGAGGCTGGTTCCTTCAAGGTAGACCCCTCTACTGTGGGCAAAAAGCTTGAAGCCTTCGAGACAAGAAGCAAATACGCCGCCATCGGAGGCGCCGCCGCCGCTGTTCTTGGCGGAATACTGGCCAGCGGGGCTCTGGGGCTGACAGGAAGCAGCCAGACTCCGACCCTGAGTCAGCGTATCATGAGCGATCCGGACTTTGCCAGGAAGGTGAGGGACTTTGAAATCAGCTCTGCTCTGATCCAGGGGCTGAAGCGCTCTTCTGCTGCGGATATTGCGGGTAAGTCATAAATCTTTTTCAGAGGGGGCGGCTGATGATGGCCTGACTGATCATCCGGGCTGTCAGCCCCCAGACCGTAAGATCCTTCAGGAGGTAGGCAAAGGATGATCGTTCTCTGCCCCGGAAAGTCAGACTGAAGGACTGCCTTTTTTCCATAAGAAACGCATCCCAGGGACTCAGGATCAGCAGATCGGCTTCCGCCTGATTCAGGCAGAAGTCCTCTTCCCTTGCGGCTGCTGCCATGATCACCGCTGTGACCAGCACTCCTGTGACAGAGGGTAGTGCAGGCAGCTGGGCCAGAGGGGTGATCAGGTTGCGCCGGAGGCCGGTTTCTTCTTCGGTCTCCCTCAGAGCTGTCTCAGCGGGGTTTCTGTCCCCGGCATCCCGGTGTCCTCCGGCAAAGGAGATCTGTCCTTTGTGGGTGGGTAGCGTCATGCTTCTTCTGGTCAGCACCAGCCGCAGCATGCCGCCGGGGCTGGCAGGAGGAATCCATAAAAAGGCCGTCGCTGCCTGCCTCTGTTCGCTCGCCTGCCAGTGATCTGACAGCGGGAGCAGCTTTCCTTTAAGAAGCGGAATCTGAGGCGTGGCCAGTCGGGGAAAGTATGTTCTGAGCAGCGTTGAGTCTGGCAAAGCGGATTATCCGACACCGATCTCCGGAATTTCCGGGACTTTGTTGTCTTTATAGCCCTGGCGTGGGCGGATGTCTTTTTTCATGGGTTTTTCGATAAGGGGGGCTGCTGTGATCAGTTTTTCTTCCCGCTCTTCAGGAAGGCGCATTGTGGTTCTTCCGTTAAATGTGGCTCCCTCATGGATGACCAGAGAAGGGGTTATGATATCGCCCTCGACCTGGCCTGATGAGGACAGCTCAACCCGGAAGCTGGCTTCCACCTCGCCTCTGATCTGCCCCTGAATGACGACTTCTTCAGCCTGAATCTTTGCAGTGATCAGGGCTTCCTCTTCGATGATGAGCAGACCTTCAGAGATGATCTCCCCTTCTATCTTGCCGCCGATTCTGCTGGAGCCTTTGCAGTAAAGTTTTCCGTTAAAATGGCAGCCGGAAGTCAGAATGGTGACTGCGGATTCATGAAACCCTGTCCCCCGCCGTTTGGCCCTGGGGCTGACATTTTTTTTCTCGCTGAAAACCATCGATCAGACCCTTCATCCAGATAGGCTACAATAGCTGTGTAACACACATCATCCCGGAACGTCCGCCGCCGGCAGGGGAAAGCTGCACAGGGGATGATCTGGTGAAAGGACAGTCTGCATATGCTGCCGCGCAAGCCCTCCACCTGTCTTCCATATTACCACAGGCAGCGGGATGACAAACTGCCCTTCTGTAGCATAAAAAGCTCTGAATACCAGTGCCTGTATTATAAATCCCGGGAGGCAGCCGCCCTGGACTTTCCTGAATCCGGGCAGAACAAAATTGCCTGCTCTCTCTTTCGTCCTCTGAGTCCGGTCAGAATCCGGGGGCAGTATCTGCTGCCGGAAGAAGGGCTCTGGCTGCTGAAATCAAAAGAAGGACCGCTTGTGGCGAAGGTGTACTACCAGAAGGCGCCAGGCAGCGGCAGACAGTGGCTGCTTTTTGAGTGGGTGGCAGCAGAGGGGCTGTTGCCGGATGCGGTCCTGCTGGGGGAAGCCTGCTCTGCTCTGATCAGTTCTGTGCTGATTGCCGCGTCTCCTTCTGTGCTTCATATTCTGGCCAGCGTGGAGTTTTCCGATATTCTGGATGTACTGATCCGCAGCGGCGAGGGCGGGGAGCAGCTGCCCCGTCAGGTCTGGAGCCCCTCCTGTTATGATCAGACAGCGGAGGCCGGAATCTGGCTACAGTCCTGGCAGAGCAGTCCCGCTGTCTGGGAAGCAGCCCACCCGGAGAGTCTCAGAAGCAGGGAGGCAGAATCCCTGCTCCGCCTCAGAAAGCTCAGGCAGGAGCGACGCAGGCTGGAAGAAAACAAAAAACCACGGAAACGCACAGGCTTTCTGGCCGGCCTTTTTCGGCTGGCCGGCAGAAGAAGGCCGGGGCTGTGAGCAGATAAAAAAAGAGCAGGATGGCATTGAGCCTCCTGCTGTATGTTGCGGAAAATGGAAGAGACAGGCAGATCCTGAGAATAAAAACCCCGGAGATGATCCGGAGCCTTCCGGCAGATTATCGCTTGGAGAACTGGAACTTTTTACGGGCTCCAGGCTGTCCGGGAAGCTTTCTCTCTTTTTCCCGGGCATCTCTGGTGATCAGGCCGGCTCTTTTGAGGATGCTGCGGTACTCGGGGCTGATGGCAGACAATGCCCTTGCAAGAGCATGACGGATGGCACCCGCCTGTCCCTGAAGGCCACCACCTGTGACATTGACATTCAGATCATACTTGCCAACTGTGTTGGTCAGTTCAAAAGGCTGCATAATCAACATCTTGGATGTCGGACGCAGATAGTACTCATCCATTGCCTTCTGATTGATTCTGATGTTTCCGCCGCCTTCTTTCATATAGAGTCGGGCGACAGATGTCTTACGTTTACCCACTGTGTGCTGAAGATAGGGATTCGCCATGATGCATTATTCTCCGCTTGCTGTCCTGGGGGCCATGACTTCAGGCTTCTGAGCCTCATGCTTATGGCCCGCTCCGGCATAAACTTTCATATTCATGTAGATTTGACGGCCTAGTTTGGACTTGGGTAGCATTCCCTTCACCGCAAATTCCAGCAGGCGCTCAGGGTGCTTTTCCATCAGTTCCGCAGCAGAAGTCTCTTTGATCCCGCCGATATAACCGCTGTGGTGGTAGTAGTTTTTCTGCTCCAGTTTGCGGCCCGTCAGAACCATCTTTGCAGCATTGGTGACCACAACATTGTCGCCACAATCCAGGTGCGGGACGAAAGTGGGCTTGTGCTTGCCGCGAAGGATGCGGGCAATTTCAGAAGCCAGACGGCCCAGCGTCTGCCCTGTGGCATCAACGGTCACCCACTTTTTATCAAGATCAGCAGGTGTTATCTTACAGGTTTTCATCTTTCTCTACTCCGGTGCTTCACCAGCCGGGAGGTCCCCCGGATCTGCCTTGAATTCTCTTGCTGTTTCCCGCTCCCGTCCAAAACAGGACAAACTGCCCGGACCCGGGCACGGGAATGGGAGCATATAACGCAAAAAGCTGCCGGTCAAGCGGGGATCAGCATCCTCCTCTCCGGCAGAAAAACATCCTTTAAAAATGGATCGATTTCGGGGTTCTGGGACAGAGGATGCTGTCCCGGATATTCTGCATACCTGTGAGGTACATCACCATGCGTTCAAAACCCATACCGAAACCAGCGTGCGGAGCTGTGCCGAAACGCCGGAGGTCAAGATACCACTGAAGATCCTGTGTGGGAATCTCCATTTCTTTCATCCGGGCTTCCAGATGGCCCAGGCGCTCCTCTCTCTGGGACCCACCTATCAGCTCACCCAGGCCGGGAACCAGCACATCCATGGCGGCTACGGTGCGCATATCATCGTTGAGGCGCATATAAAAGGCTTTGATATCTTTTGGGTAATCATGAACAATCACAGGCTTTCCGAACACCGTCTCACTCAGAAAACGTTCATGCTCGGTTTGCAGGTCAGCGCCCCATTCTGGCTGGAATTCAAAGCGGGTCTTTTTTGCTCCGTCTTTTAGCAGGGCTATCGCGTCCGTATAGCTGATGCGGGCGAAAGTCTCGCTGGCAAGTGTTTCCAGCTCTGAAATCCGGATATTCCGGTACATTTTTTCAAAAAAAGCCAGCTCATCCGGACACTCTTTCAGGACTGCCGCAACAAGGGCCCGGATAAAGTCCTCAGCCAGAGTCATGATCTCCGGAAGGTCTGCAAATGCGACTTCTGGTTCGACCATCCAGAATTCCGCAAGGTGTCGGCTGGTATTGGAATTTTCGGCCCGGAAGGTCGGCCCGAAAGTATAGACCTGCCCCAGTGACATCGCCATGCATTCCGCTTCCAGCTGGCCGCTGACCGTCAGATGGGCCGCTCTGCCGAAAAACTCACTCTGTGTCTCCTCTGCTGAGGAAGCCTGAGCATGCGATGGGTCACGGTGAGTGGACACACGGAAGAGCTCTCCGGCTCCTTCGCAGTCACTGGCGGTCAGAATTGGCGTATGGGCCCAGAGGAAACCGCGCTGGCGGAAAAAACGATGGACCTCCTGAGCTATGGCATCCCGGACACGGAACACTGCGCCGAACGTGTTGGTCCGGGGTCTTAAGTGGGCTATTTCACGCAAAAATTCAAGACTGTGGCCCTTTTTTTGCAAAGGATAACTCTGATCAGAGAGACCCAGAACTTCAAAGCCTTCCAGGTGAAGTTCCCGGCTCTGGCCTTTTGCCGGGGACTCTTTCAGAGTGCCCCATGCTTTCAGAGCGCAGCCGGTCAGTAGCTGTTTTAGCCCGGCATATGCAGCGCAGTCAGGGTCTGCAACCAGCTGTAATGTCTTCTGACAGGAACCATCACTGAGTTCAATAAAGGTGCAGTGCCTGGACTCCCGTTTTGTCCGGACCCAGCCGCAGACAAGCACCTGTTGTTCTGTTTTGCTCTCTTTGAGAAGTTCTTGTATTCGTTGCCGTTTCACCCTCTTACTCCATCACAACACCACGACGGTCAGAGCCGGACTGAAAAGACCGGATTCTCTCTTCTTCCATGCGGATCAGTTTGTGCCAGGCGTTCATGGGAATGTAGCTCTGATGCTCCCCATCTTCCGTATCTTCCGTCCGGGATTTCTGGCAGACCTCATAATAAACTGCCAGGATATTTCTGGCCACACGAAACCAGTTAAAATTACGGACCTGATGATATCCGGCTTTTGCCATCTGGGTTCTGAGCTCTTCATCCTGCAGGAGTCGTCCCATTGCTTCTGAAAGTTCGGTGACATCGCAGGGGTTGACCTTCAGGGCAGCGTCTCCGACGACCTCAGGAAGGGAAGATGTGGAAGAGGTGACAACGGGAACGCCGCTGGCCATTGCTTCCAGTGGTGGCATCCCGAATCCTTCGTAGAGGCTGGGATAGGCGACCAGTCTTGCGTTCCGGTACCAGCCACGCAGATCAGGGTCATCGACAAAGCCTTTGAGCTCGATGTCGTCTTTGAAGTCGACAATGTTCAGCTTGATTTCAGCAAAGAGAGGGCTTTCGCCTCCGATCAGAATCAGCTTGGTGCGGAGCTCCGGATGATTGCGCCGCAGTTGCTGAAAGGCTTCCACGAGGGTCCGGATATTCTTGCGTGGTTCCAGGGAGCCTACATAGAGAATGTAGTCTTTTTCCGGCCAGTCCTCTCCCTGGCTGCTGCTGTTATTCAGAAAACTGTCTTCGACGGCCCAGTACACCATGCTCACTTTTCTGACAGACAGGCGGCAGAACTGAAGCAGGTCGTTGCGGGAGTTGTTGCTGTTTGTGATCACACGGGCTGCTTTTCTGGCCAGTCTGGGAATGATCCAGGTGTACCAGGTCCGGAAGGCAAAGCTGTACCACTGAGGATTGACAACAAAACAGACATCGTGAATATGAACGACAGAATGCCCCCGGTAGAAGAGAGGAGCCATATTTGCCGGAGAATGTAAAAGGTCGACCCGGTATCGCCTGGCAAGAAAGGGCAGGGTCAGCTGCTCCCAGAGGATGTTCTTGACCGTATGGCCGGGCATAATCCCTGACGGGATGACATGGACATTAGGGCGCTGCCATTCTGGCTTGCTTAGCTCTTCATGGCTGGTGAAGAGAAAATACTCGTTCTCCTGATCCAGGCTGACAAGAGCCCGGATCAGATTATAGGCTGCACGCTGAACGCCCGTTTTCTTGGCAACAAGGAAACGTCCATTGATACCGATCCGCAAGAGCATACTCCGGGTGAACTTATCAGCTTAACAGAAAAAAGTTCGCTAACACTGTTCGTAGATAGCGAGGGTTTTTCTGGCCATATCTTCCCAGGAAAAGCGGCGTGCATAGTTCATTCGCTTCTGCCGCAACTCCGTCTGATCTCGTCCGGACACCTCCAGAGCCTGACTCAGAGCCGCTGCAATGCTCTGATAGTCGTAGGGGTCCATAAATATCGCCTGCTCCCCGACAACTTCTGGCAGACTCGCTGACCTTGCGACAACAACCGGAACCCCGCATGAGAGAGCTTCCAGAGGGGGGAGGCCAAATCCTTCGTAAGTTGAAGGATATACGAAGACACGTGTCATAGAGTACACTGTTGGCAGATGTTCCTCAGCAATAAATTTTGTGAAGTAAAGCAGATGTTTTTTTCCGAAACTTTCTGCGAGCTGAATAATGGCCGGATCTCCCATACTGGCCAGAACCAGAGGCAGGCTGATATCTGAAAAACACCAGGCCCTCACCAGCTGATGGACATTCTTATGAGGCTTGTTATTGGACAGGCAGAAGATGAATTCTTCCGGAAGTCCATAGATGTCACGGATATAACGTGACTGATCCGGATCGCTGATGGGGCGGTAGGCGCTGGATACTCCGTTATAGGTGACAAAGACTTTTTCAGGCTCAACACCGAGGTTTCTGACGATTTCTGCCTTTGAAAAATTGGAAACCGTCAGAACATAGCGGGATCGCCGGATGCATCTTTTGACGAAGATCTGGTAATAAAAAACATGCAGGGGTGTGTAAAACTGAGGAAGAACCAGATGATTCAGGTCATGGATGGTCATCAGGAGTCGTGAGGGACAGGCCAGAGGTGCAACAAAGGAAGGAGCGTGGAAGAGGTCTGCTCCGATCTGTTTCAGCTGGAGTGGAATTTCCCACTGCTCCCGGAAGCTGATCCATTTGGCCCGGACTGGCACCAGTTGCATATGCTCTGGCCAGGAAATCTTTCCCAGTGGGTTGTTTTCATTGATCAGTACAAAAAAATGGTGATGGCGTGCGATATTTCTGAAGCAGTCCAGCAGATGATAGACATATCTGGCAATTCCGTGCATGGACCCAGGCTGAATCATTCTGGCATCGATGGCTATTTTCATGAAGATCCGGCCTCTCCCAGACGCTGTGCGAGAGTCAGGAACTCAGCAGGGCTTACGGTTTCACAGCGTCGGTTCAGATCAAGAGGAATCTGCTCAGGAGCAAGGTCCTGTAGCAGATGTGCCAGACTGTTGCTCAGTTTTTTACGCCTTTGGCTGAAACTTCTGCGGGTCAGCAGTTCGACCTGCTTCAGAAGCTCAGGGGCGTATGTGTTTCTGGGGGCACGGAAGGAAATCACAGCACTATCAACCTTGGGAACGGGTGTAAAACAGGCTCTGGGAACCATATATTCAAGCCTGACATCAGCTCTTAGCTGGGAAAAAACGCTCAGGCTACCATAGGCTTTGCTTCCGGGGCCGGCTGCGACCCTCTGGCCGAATTCAAGCTGGACCATGATGCCGGCAAGCTGTAATTCTCTCATATGAGGCAAAAGCCAGAGAAGAATCGGAGACGAAATATTGTAAGGTACATTGCCACAAACTGCCAGCTTTTGATTGGGCTGTTTGCTGATCCAGTCCTTCAGATCGAACTTCAGAATATCCTGACCGACGATCTCCAGCCGCCCTTCGGGAGACAGGCTGCTTTGTTGTTCCCGCAGGCGTTCTGCGAGGCGGTCATCTTTTTCGACGGCAGTCACAAGAAAACCTCTGCTTAGCAGAACTTTTGTCAGAATGCCGGGGCCGGGGCCAATTTCGAGCACAGAATGGACGCCAGCACGCTCGAGAAGATCCGCGAGCTTCTGGCAGGGCCAGTCTTCCCTCAGAAAAACCTGTCCCAGAGATTTTTTCTGGGCAAAGCGCTGCCGTCGGTTTAATGGTCTCACAGTGCAGAACTCCCTGGATTGCCAGCTTATCTGTTTTACCGAAACACGGTTTCAGGCCCCGTGAAGATATCCATGGGGACATAAGCTGAGGGTGGTCATCGGACAGCAGTCTGTCTTGCCAGCCGGAGGCGTGAACGTCCTGCCACTGTCCGTAATGATGGGCTCTTCCGTCCGTTATTTTATAACTGATAGAGGAGCGATTCTACAAGCCGCAAGAAAATAAGAGCAGAGAGGCTGTCTGCTGCTTATCGGGGAGGGGACAGGGGAGTCTCTGTGCTGCTTGTGTGTTGGCTGACGGTGACAGGATAAGGACAGAGTCCTCCTCTGCCGCTGGCCGGCCCCCCGAGTTTCAGCCAGAAGTCCCAGGAATTACTCCCCTCATCGAGTCCGGCCGTTGCAAAAAAGATCCCTTCCCGGCCTTCTCTGGCATAACGGGGCTCAGCATTCCAGGCGAGGCTCTGGTAGACAGAGGAAACCTGCCTGACATAGACCGGAAAGAATCCCTTTTGGACCAGGCTGAGGGGGAGGCTGAACTGCATGGTCAGGGGTCGCCCGGCAGAATGCATGCTGAGGGAAAAATCGCACCAGCCCTTCCTTTGGCAGTAGCTCCGGACAGATGGCGGAATTTCGTGATTTTTTCCGGAAGATCCTTCTGAGAGAGAGGGCATGCTGAAGTTCTGTTCGTACACAGGCATATGAAGCTGATCTGTCTTCATGGAAACCTTGTCAGCTCTGGCCCAGGAATAGAGAATGCCACTACGGCCAGCGAGATATTCCTTCGGATTGACAGGCAGATAAAGGACCATAGGAATATGAGCGGAAGAACGGTAAAAGCTGACATCGGTGGACAGGGAAAGGCGCAGCCTGAGAAAGAGGACTTTAACGAAAAAAGAAACATTGGCATCGAGGCTCAGAGGAGCCTGATGGGTGGCTGTGATCTCGGATTCAATGCGGTCTCCTCCGAAATAGAGATCAAAAAAACCAGGAACTTCTGAGTAAATATCGAGATCCGAGTGAAATACCGTCAGAAAGCGACGGACAGATGCGGTCAGAAAGACGGAACGAAACAGCATGGCATTTTCAGGGTCGAAACGATAGCTATAAGACGCGCTGTAAAGTCGTTTTTTTTCTGGCTGAAAGACAATGGCCTCTGCTTTTTCTGTTTTCAGGCCATCAGAAGAGCAACTGGTAAGAACCGCTCCTTTGCCGGGCCGGTTGTAGTCCCGGATGAGGAAGCTTACGGCGCCACGGCAGGGAAGAGGCTCCCGTGCGACCGGGCTTTCAAAAGATCCAGGGTCCAGAACCAGGCGATCATGGGGGCTCAGCTCTGCGGATTCCCAGTGGGGCTCTCGTGTAAACTTCAGCCCTCCTCCTTTAAGAAGTGGGTCTGTCTGCACAGGCAGTCTGAGCCACTGCTGACGACTCTGGCTCCATGTGAAAAGCCGGAGCTGATCTCTGGGCCCCTTCAGACCGGGAAGATCCGGTTGCACATAGAGCAGGACCGGGCAGGCGGCAAGTCGGGTCAGTCCGGGCAGAATAATGAAGAGCAGTGAGAGCAGAGTCCTGATCAGTCTGGAAAGACAGAGCCCTTGCATCCGGCGGGCCGTGGCGATAGAATGCGCCTTCTGGTTTTGCCAGCCTTCCGGGCCGGTGCGAAAATAATCCAAGATCACAGAAGCCAAGACCATGACAGATATCCTGCCTTATTCAGAGCGTCTCAGCCTGAAGGACTTCCATTTTTC
Source organism: Deltaproteobacteria bacterium (assembly GCA_020635195.1). GTDB lineage: Bacteria > Bdellovibrionota_B > Oligoflexia > Oligoflexales > Bog-1112 > JACKAG01. The sequence continues at coordinate 342,376 of JACKAG010000001.1, forward strand.
ATATCCGGAAGAACTGGTGGCGCAAACTCCTCCGGAACACAGAAGCGCCTCAAGACTGCTGTATCAGAGGCATCCCCGGCAGCCACTGTCTGACCATTATGTCACAGATCTGCCAGAACTTTTACCCTCAGGGGCGCTCCTGGTTCTGAATAATTCAGGAGTTTTCCCAGGGCGTTTGTCGGGCAGGTTACCGGGTGGAGGCAAAGCTGAAATCCTTCTGCTCCGGAAGCCCTCCGGAACCGGGGCACAGATTCAGGCTCCTGCCCTTGGCCGTCCTTTACGGAAACTCAGACCGGGGACCTGCATCACCTTTGCCGACTCCTGCCAGGGGACGATACTACAGCAGCAGTGCAGCTCCGGGCAGGGCTCTGTTGTCATCGGATTTGATCTGTCAGAGCATGAGTTTGATCTGTGGCTGCATCGGGCAGGAGAAATTCCTCTTCCTCCCTATATCCGCAGGGAACAGCCACAAAGGGCTGATGAGAGTCCGGACCGGGAGCGCTATCAGACGGTCTATGCCGGGCCGGAAGGTTCTGCGGCAGCCCCCACAGCTGGCCTGCATCTGGATCAGGAGCTGCTCACAAAGCTTGCGGCAAAAGACATCCGGACGGCAGAAGTGACCCTTCATGTGGGCGGGGGGACTTTTTTGCCGGTACGTCAGCAGGATCTGGCTCAGCACAGAATGCACACAGAGTGCTATCAGGTGCCGCAGCAGAGTGTGGCTGCGATGCTTCAGGCACAAGAGGAGGGCCGGCCGGTAATCGCGGTGGGAACCACCAGTTTTCGGGCTGTCGAATCTCTCTTTCCTGAAGCCAGGAAGCGGGGGCTCTCGGTTTCTGAGCTGGCAGGGACGTGGCAGGAAACCAGTTTATTTGTCCGGCCAGAATTCCGGGAAAGTCGCTACCATTCTGAAATTTTTACCGGGATTATGACGAATTTTCACCAGCCAGAAACGACCCTTTTTATGCTGATCTGTGCCTTGCTGGGCTTTGAACGGGCACAGCAGGCCTACCGTCATGCTATTGGGGAAGGCTACCGCCTTTTCAGCTATGGAGACAGTGGTTTATTTCTGTTCTGAGTCTCTTCTGGCTCAGTATTCAGCATTCTGATCAGGGTCTGCATATCTTCAATTTTTTGCTCGAGATCCCGGATACTGGCGTCTCTTCCGTTCAGTTGTTCTTCCAGTTTTCCGATTTTTTCATTCAGCAGAGATTCTTTTGTCTCGGCCAGTTCCCGGATGCTTTTCTCGGTGTCCCCGAGTTTTTTAAGCATAGCTTCACAGGCTGAAATCAGCCTGTATCGATCCTGTGCTCCGTCCCCGTGTTGTCGGGATTGTTCTCTGTGGTTCTGGGGATAGTGTGTTGCCCTGGCGTCCGGCCTGGTGACAGCATTCCTGTCAGGAGCCCCTGAAACATAACTTGTCCGGGGTGGCTCTCTGTGAAAAGGAGTCGCTCCGGGGGATTGGTTGGGTGTTTGATAGCGGGATTGTGGATACTCTGTTCTTCGTTGCTCACGGGGTTCGTAGTCATAAGATGGTCGAGGGCTTCCATGGGGCTGACGGCTGAACTCTTCCCTGGTTTCCCTTTGTCTTTCCAGAGGATGATTCTGGTAATGTGCAGGCTTTTCTGTTGCCGGGATAAAATACTTTCCCTCTTTCAGAACTGCATGCAGCTTTCCTGCTTTGATACGTCTGCGTACCGTCATGTCAGAAAGATTGTACTGGCGTGCATACTCAATAATAGACAGCCACTGATCGCCCATGTGGTCTCCGGTGTTTTTCTGTCTGTTCACGGCTTAGTCTAACACGCAGTGTCCTGAGATAAATTAGGTAAAAGCGAAGTAGTAAGGATGGGCAGGATGTTCCCGGACTTTCATGCAGGCAGGTCCCGGACAGCTTTGGATAAGATCAGAACCTGAGGGTCGGATCAGGCGTAGTGTTCGGCAAGCCAGGCAAGGATTCCATAAACCAGGATTGCCCGGACAAGAGCATAGCTGTTATCGAATGAATCACTGCGTGTGAGCCTTCCGTAAGGAAAAAAAATACGCTGAGCCCAGTAGCGGAGAGCAGATCTTTTCCCGGAAGAAGCCAGGCCCCATGTCGCTGGCAGTGCTTTTTTTCCGATTCTGTCTGTGACACGGGAAAAAAGCTCCATAGACAGGATACCTGCAGACATCAGAAGGATGGTGACGATCATAGGGCTGAGAGCTTCCATGCTTGCATTTTCTGGAAAGAGGGATCAGAAGAGGTCGTCTCTGAGCTGCACTTCAGGGAGAATCTGAATGGCCAGATTGAGTTTCTCTTTTTTCTGATAGATCCGGTTGTAACGAAGGAGAGTCCGTATGACATCTTTGACATACCTGCGTGTTTCTCTGTAAGGAATCGATTCAATAAACTCATCGAAATCACAGCCCTGGCATCGTCTGATCCAGGAATTTACGGCGACCGGACCTGCATTATAAGCGGCAGCAGCGAGAGCCGGGTGCTGATCGTATAAGCCGAGGAGGAGTTTCAGATACCAGGAACCATAGGCCATATTCAGTTCCGGATTCATCAGTTCGGTGGAGCGAAAATTCATATCTCCTATACGGCGCGCGATATGCACAGCTGTGTAGGGCATGATCTGCATCAGCCCCCTGGCCCCGACATAAGAGAGGGCGGATTCCTGATAGTAACTTTCGCTGCGCATGATGCTCAGGACAAAAAATGGATTGATATCAAGAATCTCTGAAATTTTCTCCAGGGTTTTCCGGTAGGCAAAGGGATAATAGGCCTGCCAGAGTTCAGGATAATCCTGCTGATGACGGGTGATCCGGAACCAGTTTTCGCTTCCGCTGAGCTTTTTCAGGAGAAAGGCTCTGGCAAAACGATAACGACTATGCCAGGCATCGGAGCTCTCTCCAAGATGGCTGATCATGGCCAGATCCGCCAGAGAATTTCCGGAAGGCCCGAGGGACAAAAGGTCTTTGCGGACATCTTCCTGTAATCCGGCAAGATAAAGCAGAGCCATCTGCCGGACTTGTTTATCAGAGATTTCTGAAATCAGAGTCTCTGGCCAGGTTTCGTATTTTTCAGATAAGGCCCGTTTTCTGAGCCATAACTCAGATAAGGCATCGTTTTTGTGACTTTGATCGTGTGCTGCCGGGGTTTTCCGGATCTCCGGATGTCGCAGGGTAATGAACGCTGAATAAATATCATCCGGATGCCGTCCCAGTAGTTGCTCGTAAATATTTATGGCATCTTTTGTCTTCCCCTGGTTTTCCAGCACACGTGCTTTCCAGTATTCCGGTCCCTGCTTCTGAAGATAGTCCCGCGGTGGAACATAGTTTCTCCGGTGGCCCTGTATCAGGAGGCTTTCGGCCTGATCCATGTCGTTGGCGGAGTAGTGGTTCCAGAAGTGCTGCCACCTGAGCAGCTTGCTGTTGGTCTGCCGGGCAACGCTTCCGTAAAGTGTGGAAGCATCTTCTTTGAGTCCGCCGTAACTCAGAGAGTCCGCCAGAAGCTCAATGGCTCTCAGCTTATCGGGTCTGGCATGTAGCTCACGGCTCATCACAGAAAACATCCTGGCGGCCTCCTGGTATTTGTAGAGTCGGTTTGCCAGGCTGCCGAGCATCATGGTCAGCTCATGTTTTTGCTGTGTCTCCTTGCGGTCCAGAGGGCCTGACATCGTCCTCAGAAGCTGGAGTCCTTCCCGGTAGGCGCTTTCTGTCAGCCTGGCATCGGCAAGAAATTCAATCCGACCGAGAGGCTCCGGAACTTCTGTCTGTCCGTCTTTTGTCCGCATTTTCTGCCAGCTGAAGGCTTCCAGTATCGTGTGAAGCCCGGGGTCTACTCCGGTATGACGCCCCAGATCTGTCAGAAGCTTTCTCGGGAAAATATAGGGCTTTTGCTTTTGACATGAGAGTTTGTAAAGTCGCCGGAATGCAGGTCCTGACCATTGGCCAACCGGATAGGATGCGGCAAGTTTTTCGAGGTAAAAGATCATCTCCTGATGATGTCCGGCTTTTTCTGCCAGGCTGACGGCCTGCCAGTAGTAGGCATCGAAGGCGGAAGAGTATTGCTGCTTTGCAGCGTGCCTGCGAAGCGAGCTGAGGTATTGTCTTTCATATTTCGGTCCCGATTGCAGCAGGGCATCCAGCAGCCAGCTGCTGAGTTCCTGCCGTCTCAGATCGCTTAGCGTCCTGTGGGACAGAAGCTTCCGCAGCAGGGGAATGGCGTCTTCTGGTCTGGAAGCAAGCATATAAGCCCTTGCCTGGTAGCAGCTAATCCAGAAAGAAAGATCAGCTGCTCCTTTCTGCTGACTGGCTTTAGCCAGATAGTGCAGGCTCATTTCTGGCTGGGACTCCAGGACAGAAGCCGCCTGGCGTAGGGAGGACAGGGCAGAATTTGCAGGCAGAGGAGCGAGGGCTGCCCGGACAGTCTTTGTCTGTTTTGTCCGGATATCATGGAGCAGAGCTCTGAGCCTGCTTTCTCGGATGTAGGGCCCATCTTCGGCCCTGATTTGGGAGATGCTGATAAGACTAAACATAAGGATTCCGGAGATCTTAAGAAACCGGGCGTTTCGCTTTCCGGCTAATCGTTTCATATGTCTCCCACCGGAAAATAAATCGCAGAAAATCAGCATGTCTGTCTATTCTTGTCCATCGATCTGTGCTTCTGTTATGAGATATAATAACCTTATTTAAATGACTGCTTCAAAATCTCCTGGATTTTTTGCTGTGTGCCGTTTTTTCTGAAATCAGAAAGGTCCGGTCTATGAGAGCCTTTGGAAACTCCATCAGGAAGCAGCAGGCCCTGCTTTGCTGGATGTCGCTGCTTCTGATCAGCAGCTGTCTGAGTGCCAGGAAGCATGATGACAGAGATGACATAGTCTCTGAAAAAAAAACTGAAAATGAAGCTGTGCAGGAAGAAAAACAGAGGACTTCGGGCTCTCCTGTACTGATTCCGTCTTCTCTGGTTCTGGGAGAAACAGAGCTTCCGGTCATCAGAATTGAGAGTGCTTCGGAAGCGGCTCCTTTGCGTTTCCATATTGCCATCTGTCCTCAGAGTCTGGGTCCTGACGAAGACCCTTACCAGAGTCCGGCCTGTATTCATCAGAAAACCTGGAACCGTTCTTTTCCGGTCATTCGTATCCCTGATGCCAGACAGAGTATCTATGTGAGAGAGTGCCAGGCAGAGGAAGGTGAAGAGCTCTGTCGTGATGCGGTTCCTTTGGCTACGAATTATCCACCGATGGAGGATAAAGATCTTTCTTTTATGCTGGAACGTCAGCAGGAAAGTGAGAGACAGATCGAAGAACTTGCGGATGCCAGCTACAAAGAGATGATGGATTTTCAGGATACAGGGGCTGCTTCTCCGGCAGTCGCAAAAAGCCTGGGGAATATTCGCACGATGGGTCCTGATGTGATGGCGGAGGTCATGAAAAGTGATGATTTTTATGAGGCCAGTCAGGAGGCGGAGTTAACGTTGACGCAGGCTCTTACAGAGCAGGAGGATACGCAAAAGGAGAACTCTGTGATGCCGGAGCAGGAGGCAAGTTCTGCTCCGGTCAGCCAGAATGCTGCCGAGCCAGCCCGGAGTAAATCGCCGGATATTCTGCTTTCGATTGGTGGGCAGGTGACCCTTCTTCTGGGGGCTCCGCTTTTTATGGGGGGCCTTGCTGTATGGGGAACTGCCAGACAGCTCGCTTCTGCCGGAGCTGAAGCTGACCCAAAAACTGGCAAAAAGGCTGGGTGGTTGTATCAGATGACGAATACGCAGCTAGAGTACATCAAAAAGTCTGTTACAGATGCATTTAATGTGTATACAGCACCAGAAGAGAACAGACTCGCGACAGACTATGAAAAAAACCAGGCAAGACAGTCTGTGATCAACTGGCTGCTTATTCAGAAAGAGGATAAAGAGTTTAATGCGTTTATAGAAGATATCAATAAGAGATCTCTAAAAGATCTGAAAGTAGAAGATCAGATTTCAGTCCCTTCTTCTCTCTTTGATGAGCAATCCTGGATGGATGCTGAGGGTCTTTCTGGAAAGGCCTATTCTGTATCAGGAAGAAAGACTCTGATTAGAACTGCTTTGGAGAAATATCCTCTCGGGGAATTACTCGACATTGCAATTAAGCTGTCTATCTCTTCTCGCATCGATTCTGAAGGGAGCGAAGAGGAAAAGATAAGCGGCGGAACAAAAGATGACGAGAAGATAAGAGAAGATCTGATCATACAAATCGAAGAAAGAAAAATAACAGGGCAACAGTTCCATGGGGCAGAGAGCCTTTTTCGTCGGGAGAGAGCCTTACAAGAGCTGAGGGTTGCATTAGATCGACCTGAGGTGAAAGGTGTCAGACATGATCTGTATAGTCAGATGATTGATCAATATGTTGATAATCTTGATAAACAAAGGGGGATAGAGGAGCTGAGAAAAAAACAGCAGATTCCTGAGACTGTGCAGGGTAAGGATCAGATAAAGCTTTATCTGAAGCAAGATCAGGGTCTGGTGGACCTTTCCACCCATGCCTGGTTTGAAAGAATCGTAATATGGCCATTAAGAGATAGTTTTGACTTTCATTACAACTCTGGACAGGGCTCGTGGTTTAATCCTTGGGCTTATAGACCAGGGGCATATTTGAACATCCAGGAGTATCGCAGGGTACAAAATGTTATTGTGGATGTCGTTGAAAAACAGCTGGAATATGTTACCAAATCCATCGTAAAAAGTTCTCTGATCACTGTAAATGAGAATCTCCGGAATATTCAGAAGACAACAGAAGAAAATTTAAAGGGGATGAATGATTCCATATTAGAAACACTTAATACGACGACAAAAAATACGTCATCTACTGTACGCAGCTGGGGGATGATGATGACTCTTGCCGGAACAGCCTTTCTTGCCAGTTCTGTTGCTATGACCTCGGGATCTCATCTGCAACTTGCCGGAGAAGACCCTGAAAGCCGCTTTCTGCGGAGTCTGGGACAAAAGCGCCTCAGATACCGGCAGCTCTTCCGTGAGTATCAGCAGCAGAGGGCCAGCATAGGCAGCTACCTGAAACTTCCCGGGACAGAAGAGCCCTGAATCTCAGCTGTGATTCTGAAGGTTCCATCTGTTCAGAAATTCCAGAAAAGATCGGTAAAAGAGGGCTTCGGGATGCTCCCGGGAAGCCCGGAGCAGGTCGGCTGTGCCACTGGATGATATGCTGACAGAGCTTTCCGGAAAAAAGATGCGGCTGCCCAGATCGCTCATAACCGGAGTCAGGCGTCTGGGCAGAAAGAGACTTTGCCCCATCGACAGAAAGTGTCTGATCCCCAGCAGCTCTGCAAGAAATGTCGCAAGATCGGCCTGACTACAGGGCTGTCTCCAGTGCTGTGCGGCCACGGGCTGCTGACGAAGCTGTGTTTCACTCATCCCTCCTGAGATCAGAAATCCGATTCTGGAATTCAGTTCATCTCCGTTAATTTCCGTCGGGTACTGCTGAAAAGCCGGCACACGGATGCCATGATCTCCGATGATGATCAGGACGGTCTGCTCCCATAAGCCTGCATCTTTTAAGCCTGCAACAAAATGCCCAAGAGCAGCATCTGCATAATGGACAGTCCGCTCTCCCGGATGCTTGCCCGCAAAGGGAAAGTTCCTGACATGTTCCGGAGCATCTGCCGGCAACTCCCATGGGATATGATTGCTGACAGTCAGGATCATCCCGTTCAGAATCGATTCTGCTGTGGACTGATGCATCTGCCGGATTGCCTTTACGGCAGCTTCCGCAAGGCTCAGGTCTCCGATGCCCCAGCCGCTTGCAGGCAGGGTTTCTGGCAGATCAGCGCGGCTGATCAGGCTGCGGACGCCGTGTTTTTTCCAGAACCATTCCTGGTTGTCGAAGCGGCCTTCGCCGCCATGAATCCAGAAGTTATGGCCGGACTCCGGATAATCAGGGATACAGCGAAGGGGCAGATCATGACGCTCCCTCATGGCAGAGCGTCCGGCAGCACTCAGATAACCACACCAGACAGCCTCCTGCCCCCCTCTGGTGACATTGCTGACAGACCATGCCTGATGGAAGAGCAGTCCGCTCTGTGCCAGCTGATCGAACTGTGGTGTCAGAGATGGAGCGCTCCCCCCGTAAACTCCGGCATCATAGTAGCGAAAGGATTCCATCAGGTAGGTGATAATTAAAGGTTTCATGCCAGCTTCCCGGGCGAGTCGAACTTGCTCCGGTAGTTTTGCCAGAGGCCCTCCGTCTGCGGATTCTGGTGAGAGAGGCTCGTGATTCCGGAGATGAAAGCTGAGAGAGGACGAGACTCTGCCTGCTTCTTCTGAAGGAGGCCAGATTTCCCGGAGCTTCAGCTCTTCTGCTGCGGAGAGAGCGGGAACCTGTCTTTGGCTGCTGAGATCTATGATCAGCCCCTCAAAGAGGTTATAACGGAGGGGTTCTGGTACAAACCACTGAACTTTATAGCGGTTGTGTAAGCCGTGAAGGGACAGTGCGAGGGCCATCAGAAGTCCGGCACGGAGCAGGGAGCCTGTTCTGGCTGCTGGTTTTTTGCTGGTCCATAGATGGATGAGCTGCCAGCACAGTAGCCCAGCTATCAGGTTCAGGAACACTTTGGCTTCCCATGCTGACGCAAGATTGCCTCGCAAAAAAGCCGGATCTGTCAGGTATGACAGATGCAGTGGATTCAGAGGAGCCTGAAAAAAAGCGACATAATTGCTATGAAGGCTGAGAATCAGCAGGATCGCTGTCAGGCAGCTGTTCCGGACATATTGCCCGGCGGACCGGGATATGATGCGCGCCAGCACATATTCAGCAAAAAGCAGGGCCAGAGCCCCGAGGACTGCGCTCCAGAGATCACTCATGCTTCCTGTCAGAAACAACTGCAGGGAGACAAGCATCTCATCTGTGGCTGAAGATGAGACGAGATCGCTGAATGTAAGCAGGCGATGGATGAAAAAGAAGGAGATCAGCAGCAGAGTCGTCCGGTAAAACACATGAATCATAGAGAGCCTCTTATCCCTCTGATCCGTTGCGGATGATTTCTCTCAGGCTATCCGTAAATACAGGTAGGTTCCAGCTGGTTCTTTCTGTCTCCTGCGGGACAGAGTCCCGGCACACAGACAGCAGGAAGCGGCCTTCTGTGATATCTCTTTTGTCCGTGCCTTCCTCTAATATCAGCTCGGCATGATTGTCACGGATACGAAAGCGGATGGCGTCTACAGTCCAGGGCTGATATCGTGCCTGGCTGCCGGAACCCTGCTGCCGGAACACATTGAGTTCTCCTTTTATCTGACACTCCGGGTTCTTATCTTTCAGCTCACAGCTCCCCTGGGGGAAGAGAATGTGCAGGATGTCCCGCTGTGGAGAGTCTGCGCCCTTCCATAAATGAGTCCCTGCCACACTGAATTCGAAGGAACCATCCGGGCTTTCGGCCAGATAGAATGCTTTGTAGTTGTAGGTTCCGTCCCAGCAGCTGAGATGAATGTTTGCGAAAGCCTGGCTCTGGAGACTGAGTAACATAACAAGCGCCAGTCCGTATCTTTTCCTCATGATAGCTGTCCTCCTCTGTGATCAGACATGAGGAGGACGATACACGGATGATTGTGAATATGGCTATCCTGTTTTGCAGCGAGGACAAAAGAAGCTGTGTTTCCTGGTCGCGGAATGTGAGATCTGAGAAAGCTATTCGCTGGCGAGGGATTCTTTATGATTTGCTGTTGCCAGCCATCGCAGCTGCTCTGCGGAATGAAGCCAGTCGAACTGGCCGGAAGATTTCCGGAGTTCTTCAAGAGCTGAGGCTAGCTCTGTCATCTGCTGTTCGAATTCAAAAAAGGACTCCTGATGCAGGCTGATATGGATCAGCTGTTTTTTTTCAGGAGAGGCTAGTCTGGATTTTATCTCATCATAGATGCTTTCAGGGCTCTGGCCCATACTGGGAAAAAAATCCTGAACCCCCTGAAAGATCACACCGTGCTCTGTATAAAAAGGAAGAAGAGTCCGCTGCTTCTGAAGGTGAGACCAGAGGTGCTCCAGCCAGCCGGCCAGCGGATATGCTCCGATTTTTTGACGGATGCTGTCTGTTCTGACCGGAGAAAGATCAAACTCAATTCCCAGACTTCTGACATCCGCAAGCACCTGTGGTGAGGCCATCCATGATCCTGCCATAAATATTTTTGGCTCCGAAAAACCGCTCGAAGACAGAATCTTCAGTCCTTCGCGGAGTAATTCTATGATTTCTCCTGGCTTGTAAGCGCTGAGAGGGATGTCGTGGCCACAGTCTGGCTGACAGGGTCCGGGCAGCTTCTGTTCCCCCCATACGGAAGGTTCATTCCGGAAGGCAACGCTGGTTGCTTGCGTGATGGATTTCCAGGGGTGCAGGTGGTAGCCGTAGAGGTCTTCTTCACGGAGTGTCTTCCGGATAAGGCGGGCAGCCTCACCCTTCGCGGAGTGAGTGCCGCTTGTCTCCCGAAGCAGATATGCAGGATTCAGGTACTGGATCAGAGGGATTGTGGGAAAGCGTTCCCGGAAACGTCTGAGAGCATCAAGATTGGGTTCACGAAGGTGCATTCCTTCCCATATCAGTCCGATGGCCACAAGATTTCTGGCTGTTGGTTTGTGTTCTGTTTCTGTGAGCGCCCGGACAGAATTTTTGCTCAGTCCTACAGAGAGGACAAAGGCACAGACGACCCATAGGGCTGATCGGTGTTTATTTTTTATCATCAAGAGCTCCCGTGTCTTGTCGTTTCTGTCTGAGAAACAGTCCTGCACAGAGAGGAAGAAAAAGGAGAATGGCCTGTAACAGGCGGCTGATTTCATTTTCATGTTGAGATCCCAGGACACCGCAGCCCAGCCAGTTGCGTTTCCCTCCGCCGGAGCTATCTTCTTCACTGCTCTGCTGTTGGGGTGTAACTTCTGTGCTCTGATACTCCGGCGCTATCCAGGTGTCTGACTGCTGACAGTCGACGCCGCTAAGAAAGCTATCCAGGCCAAAACTGATGGCCGTATCAAAGAGTTCACAGGCATTCTGCCCCTGATTCAGTTCCTGATCTGCAAGAAGCAGCGACATCAGAAAATCCCGGAATCCACTATCCCGGACCAGGAATGAAATAGCCCGGAATACGATGGCGGTGACTTTGTCATGTCCGATGCTTTTTCCGCTTTTCCATAAAAGACCTGATATGATCTGCCCTTTTGTGTGAGGCTTGTATGCCTGATAAAGCTCGTCTCCATACTGAAAATCGATTTCTCCGCTGCGAAGGCATGAGATGTGTTCCGGATGTTCTTTTGTGGCCGGAATCACACAAACAGCGCTTTCTTCGGGACAGATAGATTCACCGAGGCAGGCATCCCCTGTGGCAGAAAATGTAAAATAATCGGCGAGGCCTTCGTGCAAAATAAGTGCTTCACCGACGACATTGGTCAGGGTCTGATAGACGATATGATGGGAAAGCTCATGTCTGATGACATCCGTATCCAGAGCAAGGTGCTGGAGTATGGTCCCATCGCCGTTACCGACAGAGATGGTGGCATATTGATCATTAAAGGATGCAGGAGGTTCATAGAGGGCGTTGTTCTTATCTCCGTCAAAGTCGGCATGGATCACCAGTCGGATAGGCTTGCGGTCTCCGGGAGAGAAGCCAAGCCCTTTAAAGAACTCAAGCATTTTAAAGGCATTGTTAAATACTGAGGCTTCCTGAAAGCCGTTGGAATCCGTCTCATAGATAAAATTCTGCTCTTCAGAAAAAACCCTGGAGATGCCTGAATCTTTGTTCCGGAAATGATCGCGTGTGCTGGTGCGAAGGTTGTCATTTTGCAGGTATCCGCTGCCATCAAGTGTTACGATGTTATCTTCTGTTTTGCCATCTCTCGGATTTTTTTCATAACTCCGGCTTGTCCCTGTGACGCTTGCCAACCATAAAGCATCCCGTCGGTAGATCTGATCTTCATCTGCCTGAACCCGGAAGGGCAGGCCTTTGATGCGGAGGATATACTCATAGACAGGGATGGGATCCGCTCTTTCTGCTGTGGTCAGATAGCAGAGTTTTCGTGAAACTTCATGGATCTGGCTGGAGTCTTCTCCGATCTGTTGTCTGATATTGTGCCAGGTTTCGGATGCTTGCGGCCACTCTCTCTGACTGACGGACATGGCAGCAGGGTTCAGGTCCGGAAATGCTCCGAGAGCGCTGAGCTGTCCATCCTTTGACTGACGGATACGCAGCTCATAGTCGCAGAAGGTTATTCCATCGAGCTGATAAAGATAGAGGCCGCTGACAGGGTCTTGCGGATTTGCGGGCCTGATTCTGACAGCCGAAACATCAGGATGCAGCAGATACTGTCTCAGTAATAAGCGGACCCTGTCTTCCGGTTTCATCGGGCTCAGGCTATAGGAAGGAAGTCCTTGCTTAAAAGAGTTTTTGAGAAATGGGTGAACCTCGACCCTCGTGGGTTTATTCTCGTCAAGGGAGAGGACGCCAGGCCTCTGTAATGGATCTGTACCGGAGCTTCCGCGACCGGCAGAAAAAGAAGCTCCGCCAGAGAGGAGGATGATCAGAGTCAGGCTCAAAGAAGCAGTCCGGCAAATCATCTGCACCACATCATAAGGAAAAAAAGAAGAGCACAGGCATGCATCGGCAGCTGTGCCAAAAGGCTGAGGCTGTAAGATCGTGTGCAGAGGGTGCTTTTGGTTTGTAATCATTTGAAAACAGAAGAAAATCAGGAGTCGTTGCGATGTCAGATCTTTTGTACAGTATCGAGGGAAATGGGCAGTGCCTGGATGGCGGAGCGATGTTTGGTCATGTTCCGAAAGCACTATGGAGCCGCTGGCTGCCCCCCGATCCGCAGAATCGAATCCGGCTGGCCTGCCGTAGCATGCTGATCGTGTCTGAAGGCGTCAGCTGTCTTTTTGAGACGGGTGTCGGAGCCTTCTTCAGTCCTGAGCTGGCTACCCGTTATGGAATTGAGTCTCCCGGAAGACATCTTCTGACAGAAAACCTCAGAAACGCAGGCTTCAGACCTGAAGACATCGATTATGTGATCCTCTCTCATCTTCACTTTGATCATGCAGGTGGCTTACTGAGCCCCTTTGATCCGGAGCAGCCTGACCGGCGGGAGCTGATGTTTCCCTCGGCCCGATATGTTGTCAGCCACGAAGCCTGGGAACGTGCCAGAAAGCCTCATATCCGGGATCGCGCGTCCTTTATTCCGGAGTTGCAGGAACTGCTGGAACGCTCTGGACGTCTGATTTTATGCGGGGAAGGTCACTGTCCTGAACTGCCTTTTCAGAATCTCTCGTTTTTTCTTAGTCACGGCCACAGCCCTGGACAGTTACACAGCTGTTTTCGTGGGAAGCACAGAACGGTCTGTTTTTGCGGCGATCTGATTCCGGGGCTGCCCTGGCTGCACAGTCCGGTGACTATGGGTTATGACCGCTTTCCGGAACAGATTATTGAGGAAAAAATGTCGCTGACGGCAAGAGCAGAAGAGGAAAACTGGATACTTTTCTATGCCCATGATCCGCTCTGGGCCGGATCTGCCTGCCGCAAAGATGACCATGGCAAAGTGACAGCCGTGGATAAGGTTGCATCGTTTAGGAAGACTGAGTTCTGAGATCAGGAAATATCAGCTGTTGTCATTAAGGTAACCCCACTCTTTTAAAAGTTTTTCAAAGTCGGGATTGACGGCCCGGATCTGCCGCTTGTGGACGCCATGAGCCTCTGTTTTTCTGATCCATGCAGCAGCCTTTCGTGGGAAGGTCTGCTCGTCTTCATGTTCTATGGGGAGCTGCCCAAGAGTGTCCGCACTCAGGGGGAGTCGCATACTGGTGAGGCTGACCGCTAGTCTTTTCCCTCCCAGGCGAATCTCCGGGAATGAGAGCGGCTGCTGTTCGCTGGCCCAGCGGTATTCTTTTCCGGAACCTGGACTGTAGCGGATTTTTCCATGTTTCAGAGGCTGACCTGCCATTCCGAACATAAAGGTTTGTTTTTTTTCTGCGATGATTTCCAGCTCTTCTTCTTCCGGATTGCTGATGAAAAGCTCGTAGATAACATCGGGGCGGTAGTACTCGCGGTAATACAGACGGGCCTGCTGAAGGAGTTCTGTCTGCTGATAAGTCAGGTTTTTGGCTTCAGCCGGATCATGTTCCATGTCATAGAGTAGCTCTTCACTGAAATAAGAAACCATTGTGCCTGTGAGACTGCCCGGAGGATAGATTCTTTTTCTGACCGGGCTGTACTGACGGATGTATTTATAACGGTTGCCAAAGAAAATACCCCGGCGATGAAAACCTTCAAAACCAAGGGTTCTGGACGTGACGGAGGATTTTTCCTCTTCTGTGCTTTCCTGGTGGAAAAGCGGGGTGAGTGAGTGTCCTTCACACCATTCGGGGACAGGCAGTCTGGCCAGACTCAGCAGGGTTGGTCCGGTATCCAGACCCGACACCGTCTGGCTGATTTCGCTGTTCTGGCGTCTGCTCGCAGGGCTGATCACCAGGGGGACATTGATTTCATCGTGGAAGAGGGTGGCGCCGTGATCAAAGTAGCTACCTGTGAATGCAGGGCCCACATCGTTGTCTCCAAAGAATCTGACTTCGTGATGGTCGCCATGGTCAGCTGTCAGCACAATGGTTGTGGAGTCTTCCAGTCGCATGCTCCGGAGTCCTTCAATGACTTTCTGCACGTAGCGGTCTGTGTGATGGATTTCTCCCTTGTACAGCCATCTGAGCACATCCGGATGGGAGCTCAGTGCAGATAAACCAGGGAAGGTGGCCAGAAGGTCGCGGAATGGGGGGCGGTAAGGAGCATGGGGGGCATGAAAATGGAGGTAGAGAAAAAATGGCTTGTGCCCATGCTGACTCAGCCAGTGAAGGGCTTCCCGGCTGATGGCTGCTGTGTCGTAGCCAGGCTGTTCGATGGCAATTTGCTGGCTGAATCCATGGTCGATGGAAACGCCCATAACCTCGGAGATGACGGAGACATTTCCTATCATGGCGGTTTCCCAGCCGGCATCACGGAATGATTGTGGAAACGATGCGGGATTTTTCAGGTAATACTGATCTTTTTCCTGCTGATTCATGGAATAAGAGAACGCCAGAGTTCCAAGGCTTGTGGGTTTGCGGCAGGCTAAGAGCGCATTGGTGGATGGGCTGGTCATATTACCAGCTGCCATTGTCCTGCTGAAATGGATGTTCTGGCTGCTGAACTGATGCATGAAAGGAGCGCTGACAGGGTCATCCAGGGCGTCTTTTCGCATCGTATCCACCAGAATCAGCAGGATGTTGGGTTTGCTCTCGGTCTGATGCTGCCAGATATTGGCCCCTGAAATCAGGCAATGGCCCTGTTTTCCGCGGCAGGTGAAGGAGAGCTGGGCTTTATCAGAGGACTGCCAGGAGACAGACAGGTTTTCCCACTGTCCTCCCGGAACAGGTGCATCGGGCTGTAAGTAGCGACCGATATTGGCGTACCAGAAAGATCGATGGTTTCTTGGGGCTGTTTTTTTCGTGAGTTTCCATGAACGGAGTATCCGCTTTTCAGAGCGTAGTTCCAGAACAAGGTCGTCTCCGAGGCTCAGGGCTCCGGTTTCCAGACGGACCCGTCCCTGCACTCCCGGATGAAAGCGGAAGGACTGTCCGGCAGGAATCAGAATCGCATCCCGTCCTTCCAGTCGTTCCGGATACGAGCCGGCAGAGAGATAGACCTGCCAGGGCTGCCTGATGCGGGCAGAGCTGGTCTGAATCCAGGGAGCTGCTGAGGGCTCTTCTTTCAGGAGCTGTTGTTGCCGGAGCAGCTCATCTGGCCCCATAGAGTGCTGCGCAGTCTGGGGGGAGGAAAAGAGAGAAAAGGCCAGATGCTCATACTGATGCAGGGGAGATAGCGTATGTGCAGGAAAGGGCGTGATCCGTTGATCATCCGGATAACCAAAGCGAACCCAGATGATCGTCAGAAGAAGGATCAGACACAGACAGATGATGGACAGATATCTGAAAATTTTCACGAGCCTACCAGAAAATGTTGGATGAATTGATGATGCCTCTCGTTTTCCTGCAAATGCTGTTCGAGCAGCTCCCGGAGCTGCTCAAGCTGTTCGCTTTCCTGGCGGCTCAGATCCGTCAGGTTTTCAGGGTCCTTCCGGCGATGATAGAGTCTGAAAAGGGCTCCGCTGTGGGTTGGCTGATAGATCAGTTTGTAGTCCCCACGGATCAGGCTGCGATGCTTTGCGCTGATCACCAGACTCTCATATTTCGGATTAAGTACGATATCACCACTGTGCCCTGGATCAAAATTAAGAAGTCCGGAAATCCCGGGATAATCCAGCCTCTCTTTCTGGAAATACGCCTGGCCTTTTCGTGAAAACCAGAGCCCTGTCTCGCTATATGCCGCCAGTTGTGGTGCCTGTAAACGTTTGTCAGGAGGAAGCCATGGACTCAGGTCGGTCCCGTCTCCGGGAGGAGACGGGAGGTCGGCAAGCGCGAGTAATGTTGGCATGATGTCGACAGACCGGGATGTGAACCAGATATCGCCTCCGCTGTGCGGATGATGTGCTGGCAATTTGATGATCAGCGGAACACGGATGACATGCTCTCCCCTGAGATGGTCCCCATGTCCCTGAATCAATCCATCATCAAAGAGTTCTTCCCCATGATCTGCGGTGATGATTACAAGTGTTTCGTCGAAGACATGCTGCGTTTTGAGCCAGTTCAGGATCTGACCGATTGCATGATCAGCGGAAGCGACTCCTCCCTGGTAGAGCCCCCGGACCTGGGCCTTATCCTGCTCAGAAAGTACAGTATTTCCTGCGGCCATTTCCGGATTTTTCTTAAAATAATAGGGTCCCGGATAGTCAGGATCGGTATAGCGCAGGTTCCATGGCCATGTTGCCGCATATGGGAAATGAGCAGAAGAAAAGAAAGCTGTCATGAAAAATGGCTGCTCCCGGACCTCTGACAGATGGGCCAGAACGTTCTGGCTGAGCCGGAGAGGGTCAGCATAATCAGGGCTTTCCCGCAGAGTCCGGAGCCATCGGTTTCCGGGGCGGTTCAGGATAAAGGGTAAAAAGAGCGGAAAAGCAAGATCAATGCCCATGCGGACAAGGGTGGGGATCGAGAGTTCGGGAGCATCGACCCGTCTGAAACCAACCTGAAAGCGTGGGAAAATATCTCCGGCAAAGTCTGATACAGCCATGCAGTGATAGCCGGCATCATCGAGACTGCTGACCAGGCCGGGCATTTTCTGTCGTCTGAGGCCCATAGACGGGAACATGTGCCGGACTCCTGTTTTTGCAGCATATTTTCCCAGAAGCAATTCGAGCCAGGAGGGAAAGGTTCGTGGAACTCCGATGTGATGATCATGAAATGTCAGTGTTTCGGGAAGGCTCCGGAGCATGTGAAGATTGGGTGTCAGGTCTTTGTTCTGACTGGCATCATAGCGAAGGGAGTCTACGGAAAGCAGCAGGATGTTAGGGCGTCTGGCATCATGGGTGAATCGGGGGCTTTGCCACAGAGGGATGTCGGGTAGGATGAGGCTCAGAAAGATGGCGATTATGGCTGCGATCATCAGCAGAGCGGGCAGCTTCCGGAGGCCAGATGTCAGGAGGAAAGTCAGCAGACAGAGGGCTATGAACAGGAATGAGGCCCCATCAAGGATGTCCGGATTCAGATAGCGGGCAAGGCGGTACAGAGTGGCCTGTATTGAGGCCCCTGTATAGGGCTCAAACAGTGCGGGATAACGGATATTTGCTGCAAGCAGACTGAGGCACCAGATGATAAAAGGGGTGGGGGCCAATCGTCGAAGGAGAACTGCTTTTTGCCGGAGGCAGTGGCGGATGAAGATGACAGAAGGTAGTATCCACATCAGACAGATCAGAAACAGGCTTCCTGCTTCTTTAAATGCGCTGAAAGGATAGAGGTAGATCATTTCTCTGGAGAGGTTTCCAGCCTGTGCCCCCAGAAAAGAGTCGCTCTGGAAAAAAGAAAGCTGAGCCAGAGCCAGAAGGAGAATACTTCCTGAGGCAATGCCTGTGGAGCTAAGCAGAGTGCAGAGTGGTGTTTTCAGGGGGTAGGATTCTCTTCTGTGTCTTGTTTTCATAAGTACATAACCTTAGGACATAACGTTCGGATACAGGGCTTTCAGAATCAGAGATACATGTTCAGACATCCCTGTCAGCAGGCAGGGGTGTACACAGCTGCGATGTGCGTTATGGTTTGTGATTCTTTTTACGGAACGGCTTAAGATAATTAGAAAAAACCCATTCTTTTTTACCGATTTTAATCCATTGCCCTTTTTTCTTCTGCACCTGAACCCTGTCCCCTTTTCTGAGTGTGTGTCTGACAGGAAATCTGTGCCCCGGTCCTGTACGGACGTTAAGCTTGCTGGCAACGACGAGTAACCAGCCTTTTTCACTAAGATAATTGATATCGAGGAGATTGACATCTTCTTCCGGTGCTGCTGGAAAATTCTCCTGAATTTCTGATTGTTTCCCGGAATCCTGAGTCGTCAGAAACGTTGAGCCCTGATTTTTTCTTTTATATTCATTGGGTGGATTATCTTTCTGGCCCAAAGCTGAGTCTGAAACGCATAAACAAGCGAGAAAAAATTGCCATGCTATGTAAACCATACTTATTTTTTTACCAATCATACCTGCACGTCTTCCTGCTACAGCAGTTTCCTGCATATTCAGGCCCTATATTCGCTGAAAACATAAGTTCAGACAAATAGTTATCGTTGATTCTGAGGAAGGGGGTATTTTTTGTGTGATCGGGAACAGCTGTACAGAAAAAAAGGAAGGTGAGCTGATTGCATTTTTGTATTATTTGATTGACGATCTTTTGTGCAACTGGTATACGACTAATTCCTTCAGGTGCGGTAAGCCTGTTCAGCAAGCCAATGCCGTCTGTGATACAAGCAGTATTTGTCTTGTCTGTAATCGCCTATACGCAGCCTGCAGAGTGATACCGAAGAATCTGATAATTAAGGTCGACGAAGCATGGAAAGCCAAAAGATTAGGATTCGTCTGCGTGGCTACGATCACAGACTGATCGATCAGTCTGCTACTGAGATCGTAGAGAGGGCTAAGCGAACCGGAGCCAGAGTTGCAGGGCCTGTTCCGCTGCCGACTGCGATTAACCGGTATACAGTGTTGCGCAGCCCACATGTTGATAAGAAGTCCCGTGAACAGTTCGAAGTCAGAACTCACAAGAGAGTTCTGGATATTCTGGAGCCAAAGCAGCAGACGATCGATGCTCTGATGAAACTGGATCTGGCTTCTGGTGTCGATGTGGACATTAAGCTTTATTAACACTTGGCTTCTGCCCCTCGGGTGTTGTCCCGGGAAGGGTATCGTTTATGCCTGAATGGTAAAAGACGCGGGTTTTGTAATGGCGAAGATATGTGAAAAAGGTCTGATTGTCAGCAAGGTTGGCATGACACGTATGGTGGACACAGAAGGTCGGGTTATCCCTGTCACTCTGCTTAAGGTTGAAGACCAGAGAGTGACCAAGCTTCTGACACCAGAGCGCGATGGATATTATGGGTATCAGGTGGGTTATGCTCCTGGTGCAGAAAAAAATCTGACAAAGGCTGATATTTCTCGGCTACGCAAGGTCGAGGTAGAAGGAAACTACTCGAAATTTATCGAATTTCGCACTTCTGCTGCGACCGACTCTGAAATTGGGCGGGCGATGACTGCCGAGCTGTTTCAAGGTGTCGGGGCTGTTGATGTAACGGGTGTGACCCGGGGTCGAGGGTTTCAGGGGGCTGTTAAGCGCTGGGGATCGAGGATCGGTAGAAAAAGTCACGGTTCCCGCTTCCACAGGCGCCCAGGTTCTCTTGGACAGAATACATCACCTGGTCGTGTCTTTAAAAATAAGCATCAGCCAGGTCAGATGGGTGTTGCTATGAGGACAGTAAGAAATATTCGGGTTATGGACGTCGATACTGTCAACAATGTGATTGCTGTCAAAGGATCAGTCCCCGGACATAAAGAAGGATTTCTGGAAATCCGGCCAACGAATAAAGCAGGCAAGGTAAACCGGGAACCTCAGGGCTGACCCTGCGGATCAGTAAGTCAAAAAGTAGCAACACACCTGAGTGTGAGGAACGAAAGCAATGAAGTGGGATGTGATCAACATCAGGGGCGAAAAGGTCAGAGAAGTCGAGCTGCCTGAGTCCATCTATAACGTAGATATGAATGAGGCCGTGCTGCATTCTGTTGTGAAGGCATACCAGGCAAACAGAAGGCAGGGCACTCATGCAACAAAAACCCGGAGTCTGGTTTCCGGAGGTGGAAAAAAGCCCTTCCGTCAAAAAGGAACAGGCAATGCCCGTCAGGGAAGTAGCCGCTCTCCATTGATGCCCGGCGGTGCGACAGCTCATGGCCCTCAGCCAAGAGATTATCGTCAGCACATCAACCGAAAGCAGAAAAAACTGGCTCTGAAAGTCGCTCTGAGTGACAAAGCTCGCCACAAGAAACTGATTCTTGTCGATGATTTTGTCATGAATAAATATTCAACAAAACATGTCCTGTCTGTGCTTGGAGCGATGGGAAATCTGAAGAATGCCCTTCTGACAGATGAGCGCAGAGATGATTTTCTGTACAAATCTGCCAGAAATCTCCACAGGGTCGGGGTCATGCTTCCCGGTGAGATGAATTCAGAAGATATTTTACGCTATGAGACCCTTGTGATAAGTGAAACAGCTCTGAAGGCGCTTGGGCAAAGACTGGGAGAGGAAAGCTGATATGAATCCATATTCTGTCATAATCAGAGCAGTTTTGTCTGAGAAGAGCGATGAATTGCGGATGGGTCAGGGTAAATATACATTCCAGGTTCGTCAGGAAGCGACAAAAACCGACATTAAATCAGCCGTTGAGCAGATTTTTGATGTCAAAGTGAAGAGTGTAGCGACCTGTATTACCCGGGGGAAATATCGGAGAAGAGGAGCTCACAGCAGCCTTGGTCAGAAAAAGAAAAAGGCGGTTGTAGCCCTGCAGCCTGGTCAGAAGCTTACGATATTTGATGATTAATCAGCACTTAAGAGAGCGGTGTCGGCATGGGTATGAAGATTTATAAAGGAATAACCCCTGGGCAGAGGGGGATGACCGTTGTTGACTATACGGTACTGGATAAGGTTGCACCTTATAAGCCTCTTACGGAACCGTTGCGTCGCAAAGGTGGTCGTAATAATATGGGGCGCATTACAGTTCGCCATAGAGGGGGACAGGTTAAGCGCACATATCGGGTGATTGACTTTCGTCGGAACAAACTCGATATTCCAGGACGTGTTGAGTTTATTGAGTACGACCCAAACCGTACGGCCTTTATTGCCCGGATTCTTTATGCGGATGGAGAGCGTCGGTATATCATTCATCCGGAAGGCCTTAAAAAGGGAGATGCTGTCGTATCGTCTGGCAGTGCGGATATTAAGCCAGGGAATGCATTACCTCTGAAGAATATCCCGCTTGGTACGATGGTCCATAATATTGAGATGCGTCCTGGTAAGGGAGGGCAGATTGCCCGCTCTGCAGGCAGCTCTTGTCAGTTGGCGGGTCGGACAGACGGCTATGCCCAGATCAAATTGCCGTCGGGCGAGCTTAGAAAAGTTCCAGAGATTTGCATGGCAACGATCGGTGCTGTAAGCAATGCAGATCATGGCAATGTCAAATTAGGTAAGGCTGGAAAGAAGCGATACAAGGGCTTCCGTCCAACTGTTCGCGGTGTGGCGATGAACCCGGTAGATCACCCCCATGGTGGTGGTGAAGGAAGAACCTCTGGTGGCCGTCATCCGGTGACACCATGGGCTGTTCCGACAAAGGGTTACAAGACCAGAAAAAATAAGCGGACTGATAAATTTATCGTCAAGGGGCGGAAATCCAGGTAAGCAGGAGGTTTTTGGTGGCTCGTTCGATTAAAAAAGGCCCTTTTGTTGATGACTATCTGATCAAAAAGGCCGAACAGGCAAAGAAAGACAAGAAGCCGGTTAAAACATGGAGTCGGCGCTCGACGATTGTTCCGGATTTTGTTGGCCTGACCTTTGCTGTTCATAACGGTAAAAAATTTGTGCCAGTTTACGTGACAGAAAATATGGTCGGCCATAAACTTGGTGAGTTTTCTCCAACGAGAAACTACAAGGGGCATGTGAAAACAGGTAAGAAGTAAACGCTGCCAGATTCATGGGAATGGTTTAGATGAACGCCTACAAGTCATATTTAAGCGGAGTTCGGGTATCTCCCCGGAAAGCGCGCCTGGTTGTTGACCTGGTGAGAGGAAAGCAGGTGCAGGATGCGCTTGATCTTCTTAAATTTACACACAAGAAGGCAGCTCCGGTTGTCGCGAAAATGATCAATTCAGCAATTGCGAATGCAAAGGATGTTGCGGTTGTTGATGTCGATCGGCTGTTTGTGTCCAGAGTTTTTGTGAATGAGGGGCCGGTTATGAAGCGGTTCCTTCCGCGGGCTCAGGGCCGTGCGACGCCCATACGTAAAAGGACGTCACATATTACGGTCGAGCTTCAGGAGTTTTAACAGGAAGGGATAGTTCGGTGGGACAGAAAGTACATCCGGTTGGATTTCGCCTTGGTGTTGTCAAAACCTGGTCCTCAAGGTGGTACGCAGCACATAATTACGCGTCTTTTCTTAAGGAAGACATTGCGATCAGGAACTATATCAGCAAAAAATTTGCTGCTGCTGGTATCGCAAAGATTGAAATTGAAAGGGCTGCGAAAAACCTTAAGGTTAACATCCACTCCAGCCGCCCCGGCATTATTATCGGGAAAAAAGGCGCAGGAGCAGAGTCTCTTAAGGATCAGCTTGGGAAACGTTGCAGGATCAGATCGGCGGAGTTATCCCTGAATGTTTATGAAGTAAAAAAGCCGGATATGGATGCCCAGATTGTGGCGGATAGTATTCGCCAGCAGCTGGAAAGACGTGTGTCCTTCCGTAGAGCGATGAAAAAAGCTATCAGCAGTGCGATTAAAGCAGGTGCCCGAGGCATTAAGGTCCAGTGTTCTGGTCGCCTTGGGGGCGCAGATATGTCCAGAGTTGAGCGATATCATGAAGGGCGCGTGCCTTTGCACACACTTCGGGCAGATATCAATTATGGAACGGCAGAGGCACTGACCACATATGGCCTGACCGGTATCAAGGTCTGGGTTTTTGGTGGTGAGATTCTGGATCGTGATCAGGCCTGAAGGAGAGATAAAAAATGCTTTCACCAAAGAAGTTTAAATACAGAAAACAGCAGAAGCGGCGTATCAGAGGCCAGGCGCAAAGCGGCAATCACCTTGCCTTTGGTGAGTATGGCTTGATGGCTCTTGAAGGTGGGCGGATTACGGCTCGTCAGATTGAGGCAGCCAGGGTTGCCATGACAAGAAAGACAAAGCGTGGTGGCCAGGTCTGGATTAAGCTTTTTCCGGATACACCTGTAAGCAAGAAGCCAGCAGAAGTCCGGATGGGAAAAGGTAAAGGTTCAGTCGATCATTATGCTGCTAAGGTTCGTCCAGGTCGTATTCTGTACGAAATTGCCGGGGTCAGTGAAGAGCTGGCAGTTAGTGCCCTTGAGTTGGCAGCGGCAAAACTTCCAGTCAAGACCAGACTTCTGGTTAAGGGAAATGACCCCTGGATTTAATGAGGAATATGATGGAATTACATAAACTAAAAAAAGACGAAATCAGTACATATAGTGCTGAGCGTCTGCAAGAAGCGGAACATGAGATCCGTAAAGAGCTGGCGAAGCTCAGATTTCAGGTCTTAAAGAAAAAAAATGAGGGACAGTCTCATATCGGGAAAGGTCTCAGAAGGAATCTCGCCAGGGTGCTGACGTTCAAGCATGCACTGGTTCTTAATTCAGCACAACAGCAGGTGTCGGAATGAGTGAAAGCAGAGCAGTCGGAAAAGATCGTGAGAAAGCCGGCAAGCAGCGGACAATTCGGGGTACTGTAACCAGCGATAAAATGGACAAAACCCGGGTCGTGACGGTGGTCAGAATGGTTCGCCATCCTGTCGTCGGAAAATTCATCAGGAAAACAACCAAGTTTATGTTTCATGATGAAAAAAACATCTCAAAAATCGGTGACGAGGTTTTGATCACACCATCCCGACCTTTGAGTGCCAGGAAGAGTTTCCAGCTTTTATCGGTTGTAAAAGAGGCATCAGAATAAAGCAGTCCGTAGTCGGGTAGCAGCAGAGGCAAGATCATGGTTCAGATGGAAAGCGTATTAAAAGCAGGCGATAACTCCGGAGCGAAGCGGGTTAAATGCATTAAAGTTCTGGGTGGTAGTAAGAGACAGACCGCTGGTGTTGGCGATATTATTGTCGTCTCCGTCAAGGAAGCTCTGGCTAACAGTAAGGTGAAAAAAGGCTCTGTACATAAGGCTGTGATTGTGCGGACAAAGGCTCCGGTCAATCGTCAGGATGGTTCGACGATTCGATTTGATGAAAATGCCTGTGTTCTGATCAAAGGTAAAGATAATGAGCCTGTTGGAACACGTATCTTTGGGCCTGTATCAAGGGAAGTTCGTAACAAGGGCTTTGTCCGGATTGCATCCCTTGCGCCTGAAGTGCTTTAAGAACAGGTCTTTATATATAAGAGAAAGTGGAGATAGATCGTGGCTAAGTATATGCCAAATTTAATGAAGACATACAAGGCTTCAACCCCGAGCCTGCAGAAGGAACTGGGGTTAGAAAATGTCATGCGGATTCCTCGTCTGGAAAAAATTGTCGTCAATTGTGGCCAGGGTGAAGCCGTGCAGAACATCCGGTTTCTGGAAAGCGCCGTCAAAGATCTGACTGCGATTACTGGACAAAAGCCAGTGATGACAAAGGCGAAAAAGAGTATTGCTGGCTTTAAACTTCGTGAAGGGATGCCGATTGGTTGCTGTGTGACACTGCGCGGCGACAGAATGTACGAATTCCTTGACAGGTTGATCAATGTGGCAATTCCGCGTATAAGGGATTTCCGCGGATTCTCGTCCAAAGGTTTTGACGGACGAGGGAACTATACGCTTGGGATCAAAGAACAGATTGTATTCCCGGAAATCGAGTACGATAAGGTCGACAAGGTCCGGGGTGTCGGTGTCACTCTTGTGACTTCTGCCGAAAATGATGTTCAGGGGAAGGCTCTTCTGAATGTCTTTAATTTTCCTTTTCGTAAGTAACGGGAGTCGACGTGGCTAAGAAATCTTTGATAGCAAAAGCAGAACGGAAGCCTAAGTTTTCGACCAGGGCATATACTCGTTGTAATAAATGTGGGCGGCCAAAGGCGGTGTATCGCAAGTTCGGTTTATGCCGGATTTGTTTCCGAACCATGGCTTTAAAAGGATTTTTACCTGGAGTTACCAAAGCTTCCTGGTAAGGTATTGGAGAATCTGGAATGATAACAACAGATCCTATCGCAGATCTGCTGACCCGAATCCGAAATGGTCAGAGTGCCGGACACGATGTCGTGGTGGTACCTGCTTCGAAGATGAAGATTGCGGTCGTTCACCTTCTTAAGCAGGAAGGATTCGTACGAGCGTATAAGTGTGTGCGTGATGATAAGCAGGGCCTGATTAAGATTGCACTCAAATATAAAGAAGGTGCAGTCCGGAAGGGTGTGATCGAGAATCTTCGGCGGGTGAGCAGACCGGGACGACGGTATTATGTTGGAGCCGAAAAGATTCCATATGTAAAAAATGGTTTTGGGATTGGTATCTTGTCGACCTCCAGGGGGATTCTCACCTGTCGGGAAGCCAGGAAGCTCAATGTTGGTGGTGAGTATCTCTGTTCAATTTATTAATTACTTGGGGAATTAGATACCATGTCTCGGGTTGGTAAAAAACTGATTCCTCTGCCTTCCGGAGTGGAAGTCAGAGTGGAAGGGGCTGCCGTTAGGGTTAAAGGCCCAAAAGGAAGTCTGGAGAGAGCCATCCACCCTAGTATGAAGGTGGAACTGACAGACGAAGGTTCAGTCAGGGTTGTTCCAGTGCATGAAAACGAGCCTGCACACAATTATCATGGCCTGGTTCGCAGCCTGCTTGCCAATATGATTGAGGGGGTTTCCACAGGCTTTACCAAGAAATTGCTGCTTCGTGGGGTTGGATACCGTGCGGCAGTACAGGGTAAAGAGCTGAATTTGACGCTTGGATATAGTCATCCGATTCTTTATACGATTCCCGAAGGAATTGAAATCAGCCTGGATAAAACGTCTAAAGAGCCTCTGCTTGTTGTGACGGGTATTGACAAAGAAGTCGTTGGACAGACTGCTGCAAACATCAGAGCATTTCGTAAGCCTGAGCCATATCATGGTAAGGGCGTGCGTTATCATGATGAAGTGATTGTAACCAAGGTTGGTAAATCAGCTGGTAAAAAATAACAGGTGGGCAGATAAAGGCCATGGATAAGAAAATAGTAAATAAAAAAGCAGCGCTCCAGATAAAGCGTAAGAAAAGAATCCGGAAAAAGGTCAGTGGGACTGCAGAAAGGCCACGTCTTTCTGTTTTTCGATCCGCTCGTCATGTGTATGCTCAGGTCATTGATGATCTTGCCGGTGTTACTTTAGTGTCCGCGTCTTCTTTCGAAAAAGGCCAGGAAAAATTGTCAAATGCGACAATTTCAGCCTGTACGGCCCTTGGCAAGCTCGTTGCAGAGCGCTGCAAAGAAAAGCAGATACAAAAAGTAGTGTTTGATAAAAACGGTCGGCAGTATCACGGTCGGGTCAAGGCCCTTGCAGAGGGTGCCCGCGAGGGTGGTCTGCTTTTTTAAGGATCATCTGGAGAAACCAGGGGAAAAAGCCCTGAATCTTTTAGGAGCGTACATTGGCTGGTGTAAAAGAGAAAGAGACGGAAGGATTTCAGGATCGCGTTGTCGCCATTAACCGGGTTGCAAAGGTGGTCAAGGGCGGTCGCCGTTTTAGTTTTAGTGCTCTTGTTGTTGTTGGTGATGGTAAGAGCCGGGTCGGATTTGGTGTAGGCAAAGCCGGGGAAGTCCCTGATGCCATCCGTAAAGCATCTGAGCAGGCTAAAAAATCTTTGATTCATGTCTGTCAGGTCGATGGAACTCTTCCTTTTGAGGTGGTGGGCAGATCTGGTGCCTCTATCGTGAATATGTTTCCGGCTAAGAGTGGTAAAGGTGTGATCGCAGGTGGTGCCGTCCGGACTATTGCCGAATTAGGTGGTATTCATAATATCGTCTGTAAGGTTCATGGATCGAAGAATGCACATAATGTGGTTCGTGCGACGATGGATGGCCTGAAGCAGTTGGTAAACATTCGTGAATACTCTCAGAACAGAGGGCTTGATCCGGTTGGCTTACAGCAACTACGCCATCAGAAACAACAAAAGAATAAAGCCGGGCTTTCCTCATCTCAATCTGAAGAAAAAATAAACGCTTCAGAGAATGCTACAGGGAAGGCTGAAGGCGAGACTCAACAGGGAGAGAATAGCTGATCGGCCAGACTTCTGGCAGGGCAGTGATTCAGGAGACAGATATGCAGAAGATAAAAGTAACACAAACCGGGAGTGTGATCGCTCGTCCTGATGCTCAGCGCAAGATTCTGCGGGCTCTTGGTCTGCGCGGAATCGGCCAGAGCCGGGTTCACCGTGATAATAATTGCATTCGTGGTATGGTGAATAAAGTCCGGCACCTGATTCGTTATGAATTGATTTCTGACTAGACTGAGGTAGAAGAACATAATGAAAAATCTGGGAAATTTAAGCCCTGCAGAAGGCTCTCACAGGTCCCGCAAGCGACTGGGACGTGGTCCTGCCAGCGGCCAGGGTAAAACAGCAGGTAAAGGTCATAAAGGTCAGAAAGCCAGAAAAGGCGGGGGAATTGCTCCGGGCTTTGAGGGTGGACAGACGCCTTTATACAGACGTTTGCCTAAGTATGGT
>JACKAG010000010.1 GCA_020635195.1 Deltaproteobacteria bacterium
TTGATGGGCATTGGAAAAGTGGTCTGAATCATATTGCGATTTTTCTGAATTTTCAACAGAATAAAAATTCATATGTTCAGAAGATTGTTTTAGCAACAGGTGATAAAAAAACACTTGGAATTCGATATCTGACACCAGAAGATAAGACAAAGGAAGGTTATCCATCCTTTGTCTTATTTGATCAGGTCGATTTAAGATATAGCCAAAAATATTTTATTATTATTCAGGTTTTAGAAAAAAGCACATATAAAATATACCGTCATACGATTGACAAAGAAAAGATAAAACCTGAGCTTTTTAAAAGATCCTTTCTTCCGGCTAAAATAGCAGATGACTTTGATCAGAGCCATCATGGCATGATTTTTAGCAGTTATTATTTTAATGAGTTTATGATTAAGCAGACATACTGTGAAAAAATTGGCCTGAAAGATCTTTCAGGAGGATGTTATCTTGCAAATTTTCCCCATATAAAAATCCGTGCAATTGATCCGAATGGAGATTTCTTAATTGATGTTTCTTTTATAAAATCAGATATTAATGAGAATCATTATGTCCGCTATGTGTTTATAACAGATCCCGTAGGTCGACTAATCAGTGTTACACAAAGGACATTCGATAATGATGAAAAAAAAACAACGGTATCGTTAAAGCCATTAACTGAAAATGAATGGAAAAATGAATGGGGTATTAATATAGAAAACACAGGAAGTATCGTTGCATGTCCTTATATTATGGTGTTTTCTGAAGACATTCAGAATGGGCTTTTTCAGTCGATTATCTGGCTTCATTGATTTTCACGTCTGAAACAATCAATATCGAGAACTGCTGATCATATACAGACTCTGAGAACGTCCATCAGATATGAATTTTCATAAGTTGACAGTTTTTCTCTTTAATGAGACATAAAAATGTGGTGTGTATGATAAATAATGATGAAGTGGTGACATATGCGATATATAAAAATAATTCTTTTTATAAAATTGATGTGTTCTCCCGGATGGTTTGCAGAGGCCAGAGAGAGCCAATTGAATCCTTATAAAAACATCTCATCCCGTGACATATTTCCTTTGTCAGTAGCTTCGGGAGATCCGACTCAGCATGGCTTTGTTCTGATGACTCACTTGTCAATAAGGCATTTGTGTAAAGAAAATAAAATTCGTCTTGAAATATCTGATTCTGAATTTTTTTCAGAACCTTCTGTCCTCATAAAAAAAGATATTTTGATTTCAATTCCATCTAATCTGCAAAGAATCAATGATTATCTGATTGAAGCTACATCAAGGGAAGAATATGAAAGAATGACAAAAATTAATGAAACATTTAATCCGGATGAAGCTCAGGAAGTGGTTATAAAAGAGGTCATTTATGAACCTGAAATAATTACTGGTAGCAGATACTATTATTACAGATTTTCTTATTGTGGAATGGAAAGTGATATTGGTCGAGCCAAAGCGCTTCCCTCGGGAAGTCCTGATAGTCTCAAAATTGCAGTGATTACATGTCAGGATTATACATCAGGAAAATATAACGTTTTTTATCATCTTGCAAAAGAAGAAGGGATAGATCTTGTTTTTCATTCTGGTGATGTAATCTACGAATATAATCGTTATCCGGGACTTCCCTCTGCTTCTTACTCAAAAGAAATAAATTTCCCTGATGGGGTTTTATCTTTGGCACCCGAAGCAGATGTAAGAAAAGCAAACACACTTGCTGATTTTCGATATATTTATAGAAAAGAAAAGAGTAATCCTGATTTTCAGGAGGCCTTGAGAAAACACACATGGGTGTTTATCAGAGATGATCATGATAGCGGAGCAGACAATATTTTCTGGGATGATAAAAGCGAAGCGCCAGGATTTCCGGATCATGATGTAAGACGTAACTGGCCAGCCAGGGCACGCAACCGTGTCATGAAAAATGCATTACAGGCATGGACAGAATTTATTCCGATGGATGTTACATTTCATCCGGAAACAGATTCCCCACAGGAGGTGCTGAGCACATATTTTAAATCATATAATTTTGGAGATCTTGCAGAGCTATTTTTACTTGAAGGCCGTATCTTCAGAACTCCTGAAAATCCGGAAGAGGGACTTCCTGGAAGCATGTTAGGGAAAGACCAGAAACGATGGTTGATAGATGGCGTGAGACATTCCAGAGCAAATTGGCAGCTTATAGGGAATCAGACTTTAATGGCCCCCCTCAGGTTAAAGGGAGGGACAGGAAAAATACTTCGCCAGTTTGTGGATATCGATGAAAATGGTGCGATTAATCGAGATGCATGGGATGGTTTTTCTGATGAAAGAAGACAAATTCTGGAAGCTTTCTCTGAAAAATCTAATATAGCTGTATTTACAGGTGATATGCATACAAGCTTAGTCAGCTATCTGAAAAAAAATTTTGAAAAAGGTGCAGATCGCAAAAATAATAAATTTTCTGATATTATAGGTGCAGAATTTATGACACCATCTTTGACGTCCCCGAATTTTTCAGACAGTATCAGATTTGCTGCTGGTATTTCAGGATTTACGGTGTTGACAAGAGAAATATTTGAATGTGACAATCCACATATTAAGCATTTTCATGGTGGAATTTATGGTTATGCTACGGCTGTTATACGGAAAGAAAGACTTGATTGGTTTGTCTATAAAATCAATAAAATAAAAGAAAAAACTAAGACTAAAAAAACTTTAAGAAAATATCTTTGGTATCGTCCTTCTACAAGAAAAATTGGCAAGATGGATAAATTTCAGTTATTAGGAAGAGATGAGAGTTCGTTATTGTCAAAATGGAACAGCTAAATACCTTTTATATATAAAACTTTAATTTTGATTCGTGATGATAAGAAATTTTCAATGATGTCATGATCCGGGTTATTTTATCTGTATCTTGTTATTTTTCAGAATGACTGACTGATGACCTTGTCGGATTATCCAGCTTACAAAGATATATAATAAGTCCAGGGCTTGTTTCCATGCTTAGTCTGGACAGGCGCTCATTAAACCTTAAAATGGAAAAAAATTAATTTTAATTTATAGGCTTCTGGAGTTTGCCCTTATGCTTAGAGCTCTGTTGTATCTCATCTGTTTTATGATGTCTTTTGAGAGGTCTTTTTGCGAAGACTCACTAAAAAAAAACGATGAGTTAAGTCTCGTTGGCTTATCGAATAGAGAATTCAGACTAAAATCTGCACAGGAGGATCTTCTGGGTGCTGATTTACCAGCACAGGCACAGTTTCTTTCTGACGGACGTATTTTATGGATTGCTGGTCAGCGCTATATCTGGAAGTGGTCCTTGCATGAAGGAAGTCTTCAGAGATTAGAAATCTCTGATAAAATAGGAGATATTGTCGATTATATAGCTTTTTTTCATGGGTTTTTGTATCTGGCATCCGGACGTAAATTATGGCAAATTAGCTTTTCCCCGCATAAAATTTTTTCTTTTGAGATTGATCCTGCGATTCTCGGTCATGGTAAAACAAATCGTATTATGACAACGGATCAAAAAATAATCTGGATATTGCCTTATAGTGTTCTTCTGATAGATCCTTTGCAACGAAGCCTTGCTGTTCTGTTTCACTCTCATAACTGGGAAGCGGGTGACCAGTTAGATTTTTCACCATCTTCAGGGAAGGTACTGATCTGGAGAGGGCATCATCTGATGTACAGTTCATCAATCGGTAGCAGTGATCCGTATTTAAAGGAAGTCCTGAATCTTGAAAAGATTTCACCACTGATGCTGACAGCATCGGAGAAATACTTTTTTGCTTATACTCCATTTTCTGTATTAGTGTTTGATGAAAAAGCCTCTTTGATCAGGAGCCTCCCTGTGGAAGGAGGCTCTCGCCTTTTGCAGGCATTTGTTTCAAAAGCACAGCATAGTTATCTTTTTGATGATGGTTATGTTGAGATCTATAAGATCGACAAAAAAAGAAGTTTTTATACTAAAATTCCAATTGTTACAGAAATGTCTCTGGCCTCATTTAGTGGGGATGGATCTGTTATATCTATGATATCTCAGGGGCGGCCAAGGGCTTTTCAGCTTGAAGGGGTGTGGTAGTCTTGCAACTGTGTGCTTTGGATAAAATAGTTGATTCTGCTAAGCTGTTTCGGGGATGGTGTTGTTTTTATAGATGGAAAGATATGAATATCTGCAAGAACAGGATTTCTGAATATTGTCCAGGAGGTTACTGGTGAGAGCAGCCTGGTTGAATCTGTCTTTTCTCTTGCTTCTTTTGCTGCTGACAACCTGTGTACATGAGATGTCACAGATAAAAATTCTATCAGAAAAAGTCAGAAAAAATTATGAGAAACAAAGTGTTAATCGTCAGATCCGGAATCTGGAGTTGCTTCGCTCAGAATATCCGGATTTGCGGTTATTAACAGAAGATGTCTATCTGATGTTGAGAGCGATCAGGGCTGAAAATTCGGGGCAATTAGATGATGCAAGGCAGTTCTGGGAAGACGGCCTGTCTATGGAGTCAGATGATTTTGCGGAAGACCTGTTTCGGGGCTGGCTGGCTTTGTTTTTAAGAGAGCAGCGTACTGTGTCTGATTATAAACGGCTGTCTCATTTGATTCTGGAAGAGACGACCCAGTTTGGTGGAAGCTATTTTCTGGCTAGCAAAGGTCTTCGGGATGAAAAAAAATTATCTGTGTGGTTGGGGGATCTTTTACAGGATACCGAAAAAGGTATTGCTAAAAAGTCAGATCAGTTGGTAGCTCTGGAGCGTCTCAGAGCTCCAGAGTCTGATGGAGTTCCGCCAGATGATGTGTTACTTCAGAATACTTCGGCCAGATATTGTCGTTCCGAGCATCATGATGACATGATGTGGATTAAATGGCGGAAAAGTCTTGGAAAATTAGGGCAGGCTTACTGGGATGCTCTGATTCTGAATTGCTCACAGCAGCCAGAGGCTGCTATGCATTCTCTTGAAGTAACGCTGGGTCAACATCAAAAGGCTCCAGATGAAAGAGATAACTATCTGATTATCGCCATGCATGAGCTGCTTGTTCTTTTATTCAGGCGGAATGATGCCAGGGACAAAGCGGCTTCATGGTATCGGTCGCTCATGGATTCCTGGGAGTTGGCAGCTGTTACGCCAGAGTCTATGGGTTTAGACTTACAATCTTTCTTTTTCAGGAGGATTGATGACACTTTATGGGCAGCAAGATACAGATCCTTGATTGGAGATTACGATTATGGGCAACGTTATGTTCAGCAGGCGAGGCGATTGATTGATGAGGCAAGAAGTAAATTACCGGAATTGTCTCAGGATGTTTCAGAGCAGTTGATCGAATATCATGCCGAATCATTACACGTTCTTAGTTTCCGGATTGCAATGGAGCAGAAAGAATTTCGCCGTGCCTCTGAAATTGCCAGAGATGGACTGGAAATTCCACATCTAAAAGAAGAATGGAGAGATCGGTTTTTGTGGTTTCAGGGCTTTTATAGCCTTCTGGATGGAGATCTGAATCAGGCCTGGGATTTGTGGTGGCGTCTGAAAGAACAAACTCAGGAAGACAGCCAGCGCTATAAAAGCCTGTTCTGGCTATCCTGGTTGGCTCATAAAAAAGGCCTGACAGGACAAAGTCGCGAGCTGATTGATGAGCTGGGAAGAGAAGCTCCACTGGACTACTATTATCTTGTTGCACCATCTTTGGCTGGAATGCCAGATGCAGAGCACTGGAAGAGCAGGTTTCAAAGATCTCATACAGAGTCTCCGTATCGAAATGATCCTTATCGGGATAAAATATCTGTCCTTCAGAATCGTCCGGATCTTATGCCCTTAGCAACAAAAACAGAGGGGCTTTTGCTGGCTGATTTGCCAAATATGGCTTTTCCTGTTTGCAATCGATTGGCGAATACATTGGCCAAAACTGTTTCTTTATCAAGTGATCCTGAAGTATATCTTTACCTTAGCCGACTATTGTATAGTTCAGGCAATTATAGCAGGGCTATTTATCTGAGCAAAAAATTAAGCTCGAGTCATGAAGATTTTTGGAAGCAACATCCGGATCAGCTTTATATTTTATTTCCAAAAGCCTATGATAAATCTTTTTTAAAATACTCGAAGCAGCATGCGGTCAGTGCCTCTTTACTGTACGCGATTACTCATCAGGAAAGTAATTTTCGTTCTGATGCGAGAAGTTATGCCAATGCAATTGGTTTAATGCAGCTGATCCCTGTTACAGCGAGCAGGGTGGCGACATGGGGGAGGCAGGCTTTTCCAGAACAACACGTTGAAGAGCGCCTTTTGGAGGCAGAGACTAACATAAATCTTGGAAGTTTATATCTGAAGTTTTTGGCGGAGCGTTACAAGAGCAATTTGCCTGCTATTATTGCATCTTATAATGCTGGTGAGTACGCTGTTGATATATGGATGAGAAGAAGGTTTCATCCGGATCCTCTCTTGTGGATTGAAATGATCCCTTTTGGTGAAACAAAATCTTATGTGCAGAAGGTGCTGCGAAATAAACTTGTTTATGATTATCTTGACACGGTGCAGGGAGGTATTGCATTCCGACCTGCCTCTCTCACTGGACGCCAGGCGTCAGCAGGAAATTCTATGTAAAAGATTCACCGATCATTCTGGTGGGAGAACTGTGACAATCCGGAAAAATTCGAGGACATCTGATGAACTTCAGGCTATGGTATTTGTTGGCAGCTGGCCTGCGCAGAGATGATTACGGTGCAGAACAGGAAGGAGGTGATCATGGATGTTAGAAAAAACAATGGTCGGGATATGGCAAGGGAAGGTTTGGGTTGGATGAAAATTTCCCTGATTATATTGATGTTTCCGGCATTATTTTTTCTCTGTGTATTCTTTCCTATCTGGGTAGGGTGGGCAACTCGCTTCCCCTGAACGGTGAGAGTTATCTTTGTTCTGCAAGCCTGACATGGAAAGCATAGCAGTGGATGCCTGTGAACAGGTTTTTCCGTGAGGAGCTTTTCCGGGAAATAGCTCTATAGAGCTGTTTATGAAGTAGGTAAGGTAAAGTTTATGAATGCTGATGTTGTAAGTAAACCTTCGGGAGAATCAGGCAACTTTTCATACAAATCAGGGATCATATCTGATTTGTTCGCCCTGACGAAACCAACGATTACATTGTTAGTTGCTGTGACCGTCATTCCCTCCCTGCTGCTGGCCACATGGCCGGCAAGTCCGGATTTTATGAAAAGTCTGGCCGCAGTCCTTGGAGCCAGTCTGGTTTCGGCCTCTGCGGCTGTTTTTAATCAACTGGTAGAAAGTGATCTGGACATTCAGATGGACAGAACCAAAAGAAGGTCGCTCGCTTGTGGAAGGGTAAGCCCTGATATAGGTTGTTTTTTTGCTGTGTTGCTTGGCCTTGCTGGTTTGGGAACTCTTTGGCTCTGGGGGCACTGGCTGTCGGCTCTGATAGGCCTTTTGGGTCATTTATTTTATGTTGTGGTATATACCCTTGGGCTGAAAAAGAGAACCGAGCAAAACATCGTTATAGGGGGAGCGGCTGGCGCTGTCGGTCCTTTGATTGGATGGGCTGCTGTGACGGGCGAGATTGCCTGGCCTGCATGGGTTTTATTTCTGATTATTTTTTTATGGACGCCTCCGCATTTCTGGGCTCTGGCATTGAAATATGAAAAAGACTATGCGAAGGCGGGGATTCCTATGTACCCGTGCATCCATGGGGATCATCAGACAAGAAAGATGATGTTTTTTTACACATTATCTCTGATTCCCTGCGTTCTGGCGATTGCCTTTTATCCGGCGGTTGGCTTTCTTTATCTGATATTAGCAGGTGTTTTGACTGCCAAGTTTTGTCTGGATGCATGGCTTTTGTACCGTTCCGGGTGTAACACAAAAACGATGCCATTCTTTCATTTCTCCTGCTTTTATATTTTTGGAATTTTTGGAGCATTGGCTCTTGACAGTTTGTTTATGAATCGGCTCTGACCTTTCTTTTTTTGTTTTGTCAGAGAGTGATGGTTTTTATAAATGGGGTCCAGGGGGAGCTTGTGATAAAAGGTGATATCCCGGAAACAGAAGAAATAGCCGCCTCTGATCTGCCGGTGCGTCGGGGACGCTTTTACCTTTATATTTTATTTATATTATTATTTACCGGGTTTTTGTTGGTGGACTGGCTACAGAGCAGCGGATGAGTTTTTATGCTACGCGATATGCATAAAAAGGCTCAGGAGTTCCTGCGCAGGAACTTTGGTCCCTGTAAGCGGCAGGTGAAAGGTGAAAATTCGGGAGGGGCTTGATTTTTATTGATGTACTCCTGTAGTAAAGACGCAGGCGGGATGCTCTCCTCCTTGTCTGGCGGGTGGTATCAGGACGGCACTAAATATAAATAATATAAATATAGAGCAGGTTTAGCTATGCACTCTGGTGAAGAACAGGATCAGAAAGAAACAGAAACAGGCATGATAAGCAAAATCATGAAAGTGATTGAGGAAGATGTTAATCCCTATCTGGCTATGCACGCAGGTGGGTGCGAGTTGTTGGATGTTGATGACGGTGTGGTGACTCTCCGGATGTTCGGAGGTTGTTCTGGTTGTCCTTCAAGCCAGCTGACACTTTTCAATGGAATTATCCCGATTTTCAGGGAAAAAGTCCCTGAAGTCAAAGATGTTATTCTTGGCTGAATTTTGTATGGGTTGAGAAGTTAAGGCGTAGATTTACTTACCGAGGCTGCTACGGAATTGAGCAAGTTTTGCCAGCGTGCTCTTGCGATTACGAGATTCCAGCTCCTCTGGGCTGAGCAGCTCTTCCTGTTCTTCTTTATTTATGATGCTGGGATCATCAGGAAGTTCTGAGAGGAAACGACTCATTTTCTGCTGTTCTTTACGGAAGCCTGACTGCCTCATCCTGGCCCAGGTCAGGATGAGATGCTGTTTTGCTCTGGTTATAGCAACATAAAAAAGCCGGCGTTCTTCACAGACTTGCTCCTGAGTCTCCAGGCTATTTTTATGGGGCATAAGGCCTTCTTCGAGGCCTGCAACGAAGATAACAGGAAATTCCAGTCCTTTTGAGGCATGGATGGTCATCAGAGAGACTTTGTTTTCATTCTGATTTTCGCTGCTTTCTGGTCGTTCATTACCGAGACAGAGGGCATCCATAAGTTTTTTCCCACTGATCTCCTCTTCAGCTCCCACAGAGATATTGCTTGCAACCTGTTCGATCCAGGTAGGTAAGCTCATAAGATTTTTGATTTTATGCTGTCGGGATAGGACGTGTTTGACTTCTTTTCTGAGATGGTCAGCAAGCCCTGAGAGTTGAATGATGGCCTCACCTAGTTTTTGGCATTGGGCGGGATTTTCTATTGGCATTTCATTGAGTTGACGAATGATCGATGTAAATTCTGTCAGATGAGCTGCTGCGGAAGAGGAAAAAGAGGATGCTATGTCAGAGCGGTTCAGAATCTCCCATGGAGAAACTCCGCTATTCTTTGCCAGTTCTTCAATATGTTCCTGGGTTTTTAGTCCGATCCCTCTTGGAGGAACGTTGATCACCCGCCACAAAGCCAGGCGGTCCTGGGGATTCAGGGCGAGATTAAGATAAGCGAAGAAATCTCTGACTTCTTTGCGTTCGAAAAAACTCTGCCCCCCATATGTTTTGCATGGAATACCTGCTTCCCGCAAAGCCATTTCGATTGCTTTTGCCTGGCTATTTGCCCTGTATAAGATAGCAATATCTCCCGGTTTTGTTCCGAAGCCCCGGAAACTCTGGCATTTTTCAGCAATATACCTGGCTTCTTCTGTGCTGTCGGAGAAAGATCTAAGGAGAATGGGTGTCTGGCAGTCGGATTGACTCCATAGAGTCTTTCCTTTTCTTCGGGAATTGTTTTTTATCAGGGTGTTGGCAGCTTTCAGAATGATGTTTGAGCAGCGATAATTTTGTTCCAGGCGGATGAGTCTGGTTCCCTGGAATACTTTTTCGAAGCGTTCCAGGGTTTCATACATAGCTCCGCGCCAACTGTAAATAGACTGGTCATCATCTCCGACTACACATACGTTTCCATGTTCTCGTGCCAGTTCTTCGAGTACAGCGAACTGACCTGCATTTGTATCCTGAAACTCGTCAACCAGATAGTGACTGAAACGTTTATCAATTCGTGTTTTCAGGGTTTCATGCTTACGGAGAGCCTGGACAACTTTAAAGATACAGTCGTCAAAATCGATGGCAGAATTCAGACGAAGCTGACGTTCATAAAGAGAGTAGACAGCACTGAGAATGTCCGGATCAGAGACGAACAGCTGAGGAGGGAGCTCTCCTTTTTGAAGATCTTCAGGTGATACCAGCCAGTTTTTGCATTGACTGATCTGATAATGGAGCTCATCAGCCTTGAAAAGGCCGGTCCATTTTTTTTCGTCCAAAGCCCGGCGGACGAGATCCTGTTGGTCTCCTGTTCCCAGGAGGGTAAATTTATGGTCGAGATCAAAAAGAGACGGCCACCGGCGTAAAAACTGAAGGCAAAAACTGTGAAATGTGCTGATACTGAGTTTTCTCCCAACTTCGGGGGTTGTCATGAGCATGATTCGCTCACGCATTTCTTTTGCTGCTTTATTAGTAAATGTCATGGCAGCAATTTTCAAAGGATCGATGCCTTCTGACAGCATCCATGCAATTCTGTTTGTGATAACTTTGGTTTTACCTGTTCCGGCACCTGCAAGAATCATAACCGGTCCTTCAGACTGGCATGCAGCTGCACGTTGCTCAGGATTCAGTAAATGAATATCAGACATGGTTTGTTTGTCCGGAGCTTAAATGCCATGCAGTCAGTGAGGCTCTGCAAAGCTGAGGGCAAAAAATTCAGATTACTTTATTTATATGCATTGTGCCTGCTATTTCTCTCCTGATTTATTTTTTTGTTTTGAGAAAGCTTCAACAGCTGTCAGAGCACGTCTCCAGCCATCGAGCATGCTCAGGCGTATAGCAGAGTTAGCAGGGCTGCTCTCAGGTTGGTAGGACTGGGATCTTGCTGCAAAAAGACTAAGATCATGAATGTTTTTGACAATTCCACAGCCAAGGGCGGCAAACATCCCGGCGCCCAACGCGGTTGTTTCTGTATGAATGTGTCGTTTAATAACGATGTTTGCAAGATTTGCCTGAATCTGCATCAGCAGGGGATTGGAACATCCGCCTCCATCTACGTTCAGGGAGTCCGGGCGATAAGGAGAATTTTCTCCAGCTGCATCCATCAGATCACAGACCTGAAATGCGATGGCTTCCAGTGCGGCTCTGATAAGCTGATTTTTTGTCGTTCCGCGAGTCAGCCCAAGAAAAGCTCCCCGCGCTTCCGGGTTCCACCATGGTGCTCCAAGCCCTGTAAGTGCCGGAACGAAATAGATTTCAGGAGCTCCTTTCGCTTTGGCTGCGAGTTCTTCAGACTCGGAGGCATTCTGGAGAAAATTTAGCTGATCTCGCATAAACTGGATGGCAGCGCCCGCTATAAATGCAGAACCTTCAAGAGCATAAAAGAGCTCTCCATTAAGTTTCCAGCTGACAGTTGTGAGCAATCCTTTTGTTGAGAAAATAGCCTGTTTTCCTGTGTAACTGAGCAAAAATGCCCCTGTTCCGTAGGTGCACTTAGTTTGCCCGGCTTCGAAGCACGCCTGGCCAGCAAGGGCGGCTTGCTGATCTCCGAGAACTCCGTTAATCGGGATTCCATCCGGAAGATAACCAACTCCCTGGGTCCTCCCAAAGAAACCAGCACTGTCCCGGACTTCAGCAAGTTTGTCCTGTGTTTTTAGTCCAAAAAGTTGACAGAGCTCAGGGTCCCATGAAGCATTGTGGATGTTGAAGAGGAGAGTTCTTGATGCATTACTGGCATCTGTGACAAATGCTTTGCCAGCTGTGAGCCTCGAAATCAGCCAGGTATCAATGGTCCCTATCACCGCATGGCCTTTTTCAACCTGCTTAAAGGTTTCCGGCTCATGTTTTTTTAGCCAGAGTATTTTGGAACCGCTAAAATAAGGGTCTGTGAATAATCCTGTTTTTTGTCTGATCATGACATCATCATGGCTTTGTCTGAGGCTCTGACAGATGACAGTTCCTCGGCGGCACTGCCAGATGATGGCAGGGCGGAGAGGGCGCCCACTTTTTTGATCCCAGATGCAAATACTTTCTCTTTGATTAGTGATTCCTATGGATGCGATTTTATCAGGATGAAACCGTGGGTCGGTATTTTGTGCTATGGTGATTGCCTGTACACTTGAATGCTGTAATGAGAACCAGATTTCATCAAGGTTGTGCTCAACCCAGCCGGCTTTAGGAAAATGCTGAGGGAATTCCGTCGAAGATCTTGCAAGTATCTGCTTGTGTGGTTTCTGAGAAAAATCAAGTATCAGTACGGTAGTTCCTGTTGTTCCCTGATCGATTGCCATGATGTACTGCTGTTCCATGACATACCTTTCTGCTCAAAGAAGCGACTCCGGAACTGTGTCAGGAGCCTGCCCAGAAATATAAGAAAAGTTCTGTATTCTTCTTATGTATCGGGAACATTTGATATTTACAAGAGGCTTTTCGAAAGATATGTATGGTATCGTGTAGAGGTCTGACTTAGAAAGAAGGGTTTTTGTGAGGCTTGTTTATCT
Source organism: Deltaproteobacteria bacterium (assembly GCA_020635195.1). Lineage (GTDB taxonomy): Bacteria > Bdellovibrionota_B > Oligoflexia > Oligoflexales > Bog-1112 > JACKAG01. The sequence continues at coordinate 12,580 of JACKAG010000010.1, forward strand.
TGGCTCTCCCTCAGAGGCCGTTGCTCCGTTATGTTATCTCTGTGAGCAGATTGCGACTCAGAGCTCTCCTCATGAGCTTGTCGCGGTCGTGTCACGACCTGCGCAGATCAGAGGCAGAGGACGCCGACAGCAGAAAGAAGATCCTCCGGTTGCAGCATGGGCTAAAGAGCGCGGTCTTTTGACTCTTCAGCCAGAAAAAGCAAGAGATCCTGAGTTTCTGAGATCGCTGCGTGAGCTTCAGCCAGATCTTATGATTACCTGTGCTTATGGCCAGATTTTGAGTGAGGACTTTCTCAGTATTCCACGTCGGGGAACCATCAATATTCATCCATCGGCCTTACCCTCTTACAGAGGAGCTTCCCCTGTTCCGGCAGTGCTTTTGGCTGGGGCATGCTCGACTGCTGTGAGCATCTTATTTACAGTCCGGGCTCTGGATGCAGGCCATATTATTATACAGAAGCCTTTCGATATTTTTCCGGACGAAACTGCAGGTGAGCTGACTCGCCGTTTGTTTGAGCTGTCAGGCCCTTTACTTATGGAAAGTCTGGCACTGCTCTCTGATGAGCAATTTACAGGGAATGCTCAGGATGAAAATCTGGTGACTGTGTGTGGCAAAATTACAAAGGATATGGGGAAAGTAAACTGGAATAGTCCGGTAAATGATATTTACAATCGTTATCGGGCATTTCAGCCATGGCCAGGATCTTTTACAGAGCTTAACGGAGTGAGAGTCGTGATTGAGAAGATGCTTCCTGAAAGAGCAGGGATTGAGCTTCTACCGGAAAAAGCTCCAGGGACTGTTCTCTTTGATCCTGTCCGCAAGTTTTTAAGAGTCAGAGCGGGAGATGGCTGGATCCGAATTGACTCTCTCAAGCCGGAAGGCAGGAAGCTTATGGATGCAGTCGCATACTGGAATGGCTATGGGAATGGCCGTGACTTGCGGTTCCAGTAAGATCTCAGCAGCAGTCTTCTTTGTGTTTCAGAAGGACGGTAAAGAAATGGTATTTTTGGATAAAAAGCTGACAGGATTGAAACGCTGGGGTAAACTAAATCCACAGAACTATGAATACAGTATTTTGACCTTTCAGGAGCGGCAGGCTGGAGTCAGCGTGGTGTATGATCCTGACGAACAGCGATACTATTATAATGCTTATTGTGTTGAAACCAGACAACTCATAGAGCTTTTTACGACAGAGTATCGCTTTCTGGACGATGCGCTGGAGACAGTTAATGCAGAATTCGGGACCTGGGATCTTGTTAGTCTGGAGCAAAAAAACACAGGTTGTGGCCAGTGTGCGGCAAAAAAATAGCTCCCGCCTTGTCAGAGTTTGTTCTTTTCTGAATTCTGTTTCCGGCTCTTCTTCTTTTTTTCTGTTTTTTATATTATTGCTACATTTGTGCTGTTCTGTTGTGGTCGTAACAGAAGCGATGGCACTTTCTTTTTTATCTTCTCATGAAAGTGAAGCGAAAGGCTGTCAGGAATGGCGTCTTGGCGACTTCCGTGATCCCCGATTTTCAGATCGATATCCTGCGATTCTTGCATCTTTTGTGCGCATAGAAGCTGCTCTTACTGCGAGAAGAGCAGAGTCTCTGCAGCCTTTGCTTCACAGGAATCTTGCTCAGGAGATGCCGGATCTGAAGCAAATTTTTAAAGAAATGTCTGCTTATCTTGGAGTAGCATGGGAAATCTCCCTGCTACGTGCCTGGAGTCTGGAGGGAATGAATCTCTCTGAGAGGGGTGAGATCAGATGCAAAGGGGAAAAGATCCGCTTGTTTCCTCATTATGGTTATGCGAGGCAGTGGTTTCTTTTATTTCAGATACTGGGGCAGAAAGAACTGGGTAGAGTTTTTGTCAGTCTGATTCCTGATGAAGATCATAAACGCTGGAAGGTCGGTTATTTTGCGTTCCGTCAATGGACTCACGCTGGAAAAGATCCGCAGACATGGATCGCTGAAGCAGACCAGAGTCTGAAAACAGGCAGACAGACCGGAGCGGGGGTCAGATACTTACTGGCGAAAAATCTGATGGCAGGAAATCGTCATTTTATTTATGAGCTGCATGAGGAGCTGGACTCTTGGTTAAAGACAGCATTGCCGGAATCTGTCTGGCAGTTACCAGTTCGTCAGGCTTTAGCTGGGGACGATAATATAGAAGAAATCAGCAGTCTTTTTGCTCCTGGTGGTATCGGCTTATTGCTGAAATTCCAGTTAAGTAAAACCTTTTCAGGAAAGGAAGTCCGTGCCCACTGTCAGGAGCGTTTACATCATCTGAAGAGCATGGTCTGGTTCAGCGATTTTAAAGGAATTCGTTGTAGTTACTTTGTCTCAGGGAATTCTACACAGGCCAGTTATTCTCTGGGCAGCCTTTACCTGGATCGTCATTCATAAATTTCTCTTCCCTCATGCTAGCATGTTCTTAGCGTCTAAAAGAAATGGAAAAAACTACGAGCAATGATCGGCGAAGCTGGATCTATGGTGTCACTGTATGTCTGATATCGAAGACCTGGTTATGATGCAATATAAGCTTCTGGAGATCGTCAGAGGTCATATTGTATCTCTTACAGGTTATGATTCGGAGGATCTGATTCGCTATGAACATGAATTTATTTCAGCCTTTGAAAAGAGTGATCCTGAAGTCGCAGAGCAGGAAAAACTTCTGAAGAGGATCGATCAGTCTTCGATGGTGTTGATGGGAGATTTTCACTCCATGCCATCGAATCAAATGCGTTTTCTTAACATCGTACAGCATATTGTTTCCGGATCTAAGTCTCGGAAAGTTCTGATCGCTCTTGAGTGTCTTTTTGAGGAAGATGAAGAAAATATTCAGCGGTTTTTACAGGGAGAAATAGATGCATCTGACCTGAAGCAGGTTCTTGACTTTGACAGAACATGGGGATTTTCATGGTGGCCAATAGAGGAAATTTTGTGTTACGCAAGAGAACATGGCCTCGCGGTAATTGCACTGAACAGTCGAAAAATTGCGATGCAAGGTCCTGCTATGCGAGACCTGCAATTTGCTATGAAATTAAAGAGAGCGTTGAGTCTTCATGTTGATGGAAAGCTGCTGGCTTTAATCGGTGAGTACCATCTGTCTCCGAATCATCTTCCTTTAGCCTTGTCTCGTGAGCTGCCAGGTTTATGTATGGATGAAGATCTGACGGTTATTTTTTGTGGTATGGATCAGCTTTATTTTCGTTTGTTGAGGGAGCTGTCATCCTCTTATACAGGACTCTGGCATCTGGGGCATGCTCAGTTTGTTTATTATGATGCACCTCCGTGGGGTAAATGGTTATCATGGCTTCTTTTGCAGGAATCGTCAGTTTTTTTAAATGAATGTGGAGAGTGTCATGATCCTTTATCTTGTGGAGAGTGCTGGCCTGGTAATGAAGATATTTTAAAAGAGTGTTGGCTTCAGATGCAGGTCGCATTGAAATGGAATTCCTGTGATTTCACGTTTCCTTCTGTTATCTTAGGTCTGGGCGCTTCTGATCTGAGCAAAGGACGTGCCTGCCGGACAAGCTCTTATGTTTATGACAGAATAAAATTTGATCCTGTATCAGAAGTTTTATCACTTGCTTCTATGGATTGGGAAAGTCTGCTCTGTGGTCTGGGAGTGGTACTGCTTCGTCAGTTCAGAGCTGTGACGGATCCATCCAATCCTGATCCGGATATTCCGGATCAGGATTGGATGGATGCTTTGCAATTTGTTTTTCATCCTCTTGGATCATCAGAAGAACTTGTTACAGACACTCTCATGTCAGAGGGGGCGTTTAGTCTTGCTCAAAAGAGCTCTGTAAGGAAATTTTTGGTTCAGCGGTCTCACGAGAATATGCTGGGTTACTTCTTAAGGCAATATCTCTTAAATCCCGAGATGTCTGGTCTGAAGTCCGCTGTTGCGAAGAGCATGCAGGATCACTCATCAGGCACAGATGCCAGCCTTTTTGTGTGCGATTATAAGGCAACCAGTTAATAGGATTTTCACAAATAACAGGCGCGGCTTTGCTAAGATAATTGCGTGTTCTGCTGATCATTTTGACAATGTTTGTCGAATACGATTCCATTAATCTGGGAGATGGGTTTTTCTCATGTTTCCTGAGGTAAATTTTTCTGATGAGCATCTGCTTTGAAAGGACTTCATTCTTACGAAGTGAAAATTGTTCGATCACTTTAGACATTGTGGGCTTTTGGGAAAGGTCCAGGGTTATATCTTCTCCAATCGTGAGTTTGTTTTCAGACAGGATCAGAGACACTTTTGTCAGATGGTCCATAACGAGAGAAATCCTTCCTGGTGGTAAACCTTCGCCTGATATGTGTTTGGCACATCAGAATCTGTTTAAATGAGTTGGATACAAAGAGCAAGTATTATTGATGGATTGCATCATAACAGCATTATGAGTGCAGGATTGCTGCGCGGTCTGTTCTCTCTCTTGAAATTCTCTGTGTTTCCTGGTTGAATGAGCGTCGGAATTGTCCTGATGACGTATTATCCGGGGAAGTAGAATGAGCAGGCTGACTGAGGATATTTCTCAAAACTATAAACTGATGCTGATTTCTGATGTGCATCTGCGTGATCCGAAAGATCTGCGTTATGATTTGCTGATGGGATTGCTTGATTCTGTTCCGGATCTTGGGATTACATCTCTTGTGTTTTTGGGCGATGTTTTTGATTTTTGTTTTGGAGCCAGTCATTACTTCCGGGAAAAATTTTTCAGCGTGGGGGAGGTTCTGAGTCGGTTGGCAGACCGTGGTATTTCTGTGATGTTTATGCAGGGGAATCATGAATTTTTTCCTGAACATCTCAGATGGCGGGGGGTTCATTTTGTCAGCGACAGAGATCTGACAATTCTGTTAAAAGATTCGACCGCGCTATCTTTGACACATGGCGACCGGATTTTTGCTCCATGGCACTATCATCTCTATCACCGACTGAGCCGTTCTTTTTTGTTTCACTGGGGGGGGCTGTTGTGTCCACAGGCACAACTGGACCGTTTATGTCTCAAAATCTCTGCCAGATCCAGAATATATAGTGAAGACAAAGATTTAAATCATAAACAGTTGATGCATGTGATGAGAAGCTGGCTCTCTCAGAGAGATGGTTCTTTACCGGAGGCACAGAATTCTCATTTTGGTATATTCGGACACTTTCATATCCCTTATGATTTTCAGGCTATGGGAGAGACGCCAGGGCGATTGCTTTGTCTGAAGAGCTGGGATACTCCGAATTATCTTCTTTATGTGAGTGGCAGGTGTGAGCGCTATGAATATGATGCGATGTCCGGCAAGTTTTTTAAGGTTAATGCTGTGTGGAATCCTCCTGATCTCAAACCTTTTGTGTAATTCCAGGGAGATTCTGAGTCAGCCATCTTCGGGTGGATCTGGATCTGGATCTGGGCTTTGGGCGGGGCGCCCTCTTCGCCAGACGATGAAGGCTGAAGAGACAGGGGATGATCTTTTTATCTGGTCTTATCATCGTCACTCTCGCAAATGGTTCAGCGCTTCTTTTGGTCCTGTCTGGACTTCAGGGCTTGAACTGTCAACCTACCAGTATGGAGCTTCAGTTTCCCGCCATTATGAGATGTCCGGTTGTAAAGAGTTGCGAATTCGTGGGGGAACGGCTTTTTCCGGAAGTGGTGATGCTCGTTATCTGGGGGGAAGTCTGGGAGGGGCTTTGCTCCTGGGGCAGGAAGATATAGCTCCTGTTCTTGGGGCGGAGTTTGGTGGCGCTATGGTGTATAGCAAAAGGATGAGATCGTCTAAAAAAACAATGAGCGGCTTTATATTAGCTGGATTTGCCGGAGTCAGATTTTTCCGATCTTCGGACAATCAGCTTGAGCTGGCACTCAGGTATGAGCTGATGTTACCGGAAAGTCATAGTGCTCTTTCTTCTTACTGTTGGTTACAGTTAGGTATGCTCTTCTGAATATGGCAGATATATCGACTGGAGTTCTTCACAAAGAGGGAATTTCTTTCAATGAACTTTCTATTCTGTAAATTGCGTGCCCTGGAACTTTATCCAGAGATTGAGCGATTACTTTATACTGATAGTTGTGTCCTGCTGCGATAATATTATCAGGCAGGGTAAAATGAGACTCTGAACCTGAAATTGGCTGAGATGTATAAACAGCGGTCTTTGTTCCATCACTGCGTTCTTCATATACGACAATAATCCATACAAAGCCTGTACTGATATGAAAGGGTGGATTTGAAGCATCTTCATGAAATGTAACGGTTCTTGTGGTTGAATCGTAAGAGGGAAGGACACTCAGTGGCTGGAGACCAGGAAAGGCGAAGAGCAAAACCTGAGACCAGGGTTGATTGCTTCCGTAAACGAGTTCAAATGGAATGATCTGATTTGCTCCTGGGATGTTGCCTGATTTTAATTTGATTCTTTTCCCATAGACGCCATCATCAGGAGCTCCATCATCGCTCTGACCATCATCGGCCAGTAATCCATCCCATGGAACTGTGCTTCCATCTTTTTGGGTGACCGAGGCACTTTCAAAGAGGGAAAATCGAAGGCCTGGCCAGACGCGTACAGAATCAGGTTTGATATTATCTCTGAGCTTCAGAACAAGCACGATGTATCGATAAAAGCTGCTCCCATCTTCGTTGGGGATCATTTCAAATTTGGCAAGTGCCCATGAAACGGCCCTTGGAAAGTAAACATCGGAATTTTCTTCTTCTGTATCCATGATTCCGTTTCCATTTGCATCTGCGTCCAGAACATCCGGAAGTGAATCTCCTTCTTCGGTTTCGTCATTGTCGTCGTTCTGGTCCAGCAAGTTTGGCATTCCGTCACCATCTGTATCGCTGTCTATCTGATTGGGAATGCCATCGTTATCGCTGTCTGTATTCAGAGACAGACTGTTCTGGTTTCGCAGCAATTCCTCGCGGACTCCTGGAGGGATTCCGTCACCAGCGACATCCTGGACCGTCTCAGGGCTGAGATAAATCCCCTGGGTGTCCTGCCAGGTCAGAGTCAGTCCTTTATAGATGAGTTTTGGCAGCGGTTTGTCGCTACCTGCCACCCGGAAATACTGCCAGATGGATAAGGAATGTTCTGCCGGATGAGCGAGAATCCCCCGTAGAATGAGAGAAGGAGAAAAAAGGGCGATTGTATAGGTGAGGCGGAGATAGGCATGGTCGAAATGAAAAAGACCAGAAGAATCAATGCTTGCCATTCTTGATATCCCTGAATCTTTATCAATTAATGCAATCACCCAACCTGCGAGGTCAGCTTGCGAGCCAGTTTGTGGGCTCACAGATCCATTGATCGTTGCATAAGGTCCCAGAGCAAGATCTTCAGCTAATTCGTCGCCACTTCTGCTGCAAGAGGAGGGATATAAGAAAAGAAAGATGATAACTGAAACAGGCTGAAGCATGCTCCTGACGAACAGGGCAAGACGGAAGAGGGAGTGCCATTTCCTGATACATATCATTGGAGTCTTCTCCTACTCGCTATATATCGGACAGGAGGTGACAATCTTCAGTAAGGTCATGGACTAAGAGCTTTTGAACAGGGGGGAGGCTTGTGTAGCCTTTGCTTTTTCCAGGGGCTACACCGCTTTCATTGAGTGTGTTTTTTATGTGTGTTATAATATAAAAATTAAGTTTTTCTTAAGGATTTAAAGTGAATGGCTATGTCCTCTCTGGAAGGTGGTCGCCTGGAAGAAAACAGAAGATTTACTCATATAAATGAGTTATTTACCTGTCATTACTGCGGACAAAATGTCCTTCCGCTGAAAACAGGATGCAGAAATCATTGCCCATCTTGTCTGAGCAGCCAACATGTAGATGATTATCCAGGAGATCGTGCGAATTCGTGCCATGGTCAACTTAGCGCGTACTCTTACAGTATTAACAGTAAAAAGGGGCTTGTTTTACACTTTGTTTGTGAACGCTGTGGAAAAGAGGGAAACAATAAGGCGGCCTGCGATGATCCGCTGCAACCAGACGACTATCAGAAAATTCTAAGTCTTGGTTGTCAGGGAGAGCGAAAGAAAAAAAGAACAACGACAAGATTTTAACTGATATTCAGAAATGGGCTTTGAGGCGAAGAAGAGATAGCTGTTCTTAGCCCTTGTCAGGGAGGTTTCTGTTGCGTATAAGTGCGGTGTGGCTGGAAAAACGCAGTTGGGAGACACTGTCGCTGTCATTCTTAACTGGATTAAGAGGGCAGAGGAAAGTCCGGACTTCAGAGGGCAGGATACTGGCTAACGGCCAGGCGGGGTGACCCGACGGCAAGTGCAACAGAAAGTAAACCGCCGATCTGCAATTAAGATTGCAGAGGTAAGGGTGAAACGGTGAGGTAAGAGCTCACCAGCGGAGCGGAGACGTGTCCGGCTTGGTAAACCCTATCCGAAGCAAGGCCAAACAGGGATGAGGTATTTTCAGGCAGTTGTCAGAGATACCTACGTCGGCCCGACGATTCCCGGGTAGGCTGCATGAGCAGGCTGGTAACAGTCTGCCAAGATGAATGACAGTGGATGGCTTTTGCCATAACAGAATCCGGCTTATGATCCGGACTGCGTTTTTTTAGCACGCTCATACCTGATATTTGCCAGGTGAGCTGGCAATGGAGCTGACGGTGCCTGTCCGAGGCCGAAATATATTTGAAGACCTTCCATCCGGATTGCTAAATGGTGTGAATCCTTATGCTCAGGAGCTGGTAGAAGCATGTCAGGCTCAGACTCTCCCCCTTCTTTATGGGCCGTACCTGCGTGAAATGAAAGGTTCCTGGAAAGATCTCTTTGCTCGTCAGAGCTGTAGTCGTCTGATTCCGGAAAAATTGATACTGGAAGTTGGTGTTCATAAAGGAAAAACGTTACTTGAGATGGCGGAAGCCTTTCCATCTTATGGCTTTATCGGTCTTGATGTCACATTTAAGAGAGTTGTGGTGACGGCCAGGAAAGCCAGGCTGCGGGGGCTGACAAACGTTTTATCTGTTCTTGCAGATGCCCGTATGCTCGGAGATCTTTTTGGACCTCGCGAGCTTGGAGGTTGTATCGTTTTCTTTCCTGATCCATGGCTGAAAAAGAAAAACCAGCGACATCAACGCATTATCAACGAAGCGTTTATGCGGGGGCTAGAACCTCTTCTGGAAAGACCGGGATTTTTCTGGATGAAAACAGATGCCGGGGACTACTTTCATGAGGGGAGTGCCGCGGCTGCCCGGGCGGGCTTTCTTCCGGCGCAGGGAGAACAGATTTTCCCTGAGGGGGACTGGGAATCTTCTTTTGAGCTTATGTTTAAAAGAAAAAAAGTGCCTATTGATTCTGGAAAGTGGATTTTATTTTAACATTAATGAATGATTAGATATTTTTCGCTTTTCGTATCTGAGAGGCTGCTCTTTATGCTAGACTCAATAGCAGGGTGAGCTGTCGATTTCAGTTCTGCTGTTCTGGTCAGGTGCTTCCGGTATATGTCGGATGTGATGAGAAAATGGGCAGGTCTGATAAAGGGTTTTTGTATGAAGATATGCGAGTGTGAACTTGCTTAAATCAGAGAAAGATATATTAAAGGCAGCAACTCAGTTGTTAGCAGTTGAGTCTGCAGCTCCTTCGGGAAACGTTGTTTCCGTGGGATCTTTGTCTGATCTGCGATTAAGGGCAGATGAAAAGCCGGAAAGACGGATCAGAATTTTATCTGCCGGAGATAAAAACGGCAGTAATTGCGCAGAAATTTGTTCGATTAGTCGTGCAAAGATAGGGACAGGCTCATCAGGTTTCTCCCGGAAGAAAGGATAATACTTTTCCATTGAATATGAATAAGATCGAAGTGAATGTTAATAATCATAGCCAATCCCATAAGATCCATCCTGATGTTGCCAAAGAGATTTTCTTAGCTATATTGCAGAGATTTGGCTTTAAATCCTGTTGTCTTGGTCTGACGCTTGTCAGTGAATCTGAGATCAGGGAGCTCAACCGGGAGTATCGCGATAAGGATAGCTCGACGGATGTCCTTGCGTTTCCGCAAATTTGCTGGGAAAGAGCGCTTAGTTCCGATGATATTGATGATCTGGAAAACTTGTGTCAGAAAGGTGATATCCATCCGGATTTGCCTGTTATATTAGGTGATATCGTCATCTCCCCGCAGAATGCAGAAGCAAATGCGCGGGAAATTAATCAGACGGTTGGACGTGAGTTATGTTTTCTGATGGTTCATGGTTTGTTGCATCTTTTAGGTCATGATCACATCGAAGCCGGAGAAGCTGAGCAGATGGAAATGGCACAGAAAGACCTTATGAACTTTCTTGCAGAGGCCTGTGCAGGTCCTGTCTGGGAGAAACTTGTCAGTGAGGCTTCATCAAACTGATGATTATGCAATTTTTTCTTGCTGAGGCAGGTTCACTTGCGGTTATTGTTGGCTGCCTTGTTTTGTCCGCTTTTTTTTCTGCCGCTGAAACAGCGATCACCTCTCTTGGGGTGATTAAAGTCCGTCATATTCTGGAACAAAAAGGAAAACGGGCATCGCCATTAAACCTTTGGTTGCAGCATCCAGGGCGGGTGATTGCCACCATTTTGCTTTTTAACAATGTGGTGAACATTCTGGCTTCTTCTGTCACAACACGGCTTGCTTATATATATTTTGAAAGTGGTGCGGTTGGCATCGCAACAGGTTTTACGACGTTCTGGGTTCTTGTCTTTGGTGAAATTATCCCGAAATCCTTTGCAAAGTCACATGCAGAAGGTATGGCTCTGGTTTCTATGAGAATTATTCAGATGGTTTATCTGATCAGCTATCCTCTGGTACGGGCTCTGTCAGATTTTGCGGATCTTGTGATTCGGTTTATTTCAGGTGGAAGTAAGACAAAGCCATTAATTACAGAAGAGGAAATAGAGTTTATTGTAAGTGAAGGTGAAAAGGCTGGAGTTATTGGGGATATAAAAAAAGATATTATTGAGGGCGCCTTTGATTTTGATGAGACAAAAGTCCGTGAAATTATGACACCAAGGCCGGATCTGACAGCCCTTCCTGTCGAGACGCCATGGAGAGAAGTTGTAGAAAAGGTTATTGAGACAGGGCACTCCCGCATTCCTGTCTATAAAGATAATATAGATCAGATTGTTGGTCTGGTCCTGGCGAAAGATCTTCTGAAATTTCTGAATCATGAAAATCAGGGGATGGAAAATCTGACCGCATCTGATTTTATGCGAGAGGTTCATTTTGTGCCAGAATCCAGGTCCATCATGGAAGAATTTAAGGACCTGAATATATTAAAGATTCATATGGCAATTGTGGTTAATGAATATGGCAGCACAATAGGTGTTGTCACGATGGAAGATATTCTCGAGCAGATTGTCGGAGAAATTCAGGATGAATTTGATGCGGAAGAAGCTTTAATTTTAAAGATTGATGACAATGTTTATGAAGTGTCCGGAGCAATCAATATTGATGAATTTTTCCAGTATTTTGATATTGGAGAGGATCAGCTGAAGGAAAATGAAAAAGGGGAAGATATTGATACGCTGGCGGGTTGGGTGACTCAGTTGATTGGTCAGGTTCCTGAAGTGGGTCAGCAGGTTCGTATCCTGAATTTTCTGATAGAAGTGATCCGTGTTTCTCAGAGGCGCCTGCAAGTTGTCAGGGTTCAGACGCTTCCTCCGGAGTTAGAACTGAAAAAGGATGATGGACAGGTGAACTCAGATCAGCAGGTGCCAGCATCTGAGTTGAATTCGTAAGAGCCCAACCCCCTGATAGTGTTCCGCTCGTGTTATTTTGGCCTGAAAATGAGACTTATTTAAATCAGACTAATATTTGTCCTTGGACATGGGGCGGCTTCAGTTGTCTGCTCATTGCTCTGAGCCGCTCTGCTGATTTGAGAAGAGAAGCGTGGAAGGCAGGGCTTTTTTCTGCCTCTTTTCCCACAGCTTCGATGGCGCTCTGCCAGTTCTCCAGGCCCTTGCAGACCAGGGCAAGATCTGCTCCTTGTGTAAGACTTTCGACAATCAACTCCCCCTGATCCGTGTTTTTCTGGCTGATAGCGTTCATTGTCATGTCATCTGTTACAACAACACCCTGAAATCCAAGTTTTTTTCTGAGAAGTCCCTGGATGACAGGGCCGGATAAGCTGGCTTCTTTTGTATCAAGTGCCGGATAAATACAATGGGAGAGCATGACCATGGGGCTGAACTGCAGCAGCTTCCGGAAGGGGATCAGATCCCTTTGGAATAACGTATCGACAGGAATATCTGCTTCGCAACTTTCCAGATGGGTGTCAGATCTTGCGGCGCCCTGGCCCGGAAAGTGTTTCAGACATGAAAGGACCCCGCCTTTGTGCAGACCATGCATAAAAGCACCGGCTCTCAGAGTGACTTTTTCCGGGTCTGTGGAGTAGGATCGGTCTCCGATGGACGTATGCCCTGGAGAACAGAAAACATCTACGCAGGGGGCAAAATTGATCTGTATTCCTGCTCTGACAAGCTCTGCTCCTACCTTTTTGCCCCAGTTAAAGATTTGCTGCTTCTGGTCGGCTTCCGGGAGCTCTTGGGCGATAAGCATCGCTGGTCCCGGATCTGGAAATGGCTCAGCAAGGCGTCTGACGCGCCCCCCCTCCTGGTCAATTGCTATCATAAACTCCTGATCCTGATCAGAAAAATTCTGACGAAGGAAATGACAGAGCTCTGTTGGCAGGGTATGTCCGGATTCCGGGATATTTCTCCTGAAAAGTGTTAATCCGGAGGGGCGAAAACGTCTGAGAAAATTGATTTCTTCCGCATCGGGTGAGATGCTCCGAAGGGAACCAAAGATCACTTTAGCGGCTAAGCGCATCATGGGATCGATCATATTACTCATCAATAATCTGGAGAATATATCTCTTTGACAATTTGGCGGCCGCACAATTCAGGATGGTCCGGATTGCATCTGCTGTTCTGCCTTGCCGGCCAATAACTTTACCAATATCTTCTTTGGCTACTTTTAGTTCAATAATATTTGTCTGATTTCCTTCAATCTCATTAATATCGATTCTTGTGGTTTCATCAACCAACGCTTCAGCGATATAAGATACCAGCTCTTTCATAGAAAAATCATCGTTCATGAGTCCATCCATTTCTGCAAAAAACAATCACCACTTAGACCTTCCCTTTGAGGGAATGTCTGCCAACTTCAGCCTTGGATGAGAAGTTCTGCTCAAACCAGTCCACTGTTAAGTCTATAAGAAACTAATGCTTAAGAAAAGATCTCTGGGGAGCAGATTCTGACAGAAAGCTGTCTTAAGAAGCTTAATGCTTTGAAATTTAAGTTATATTGCTCTGTTTTTATCCGAACTGCGTGGATATTTTCTTGCCATGTTTTTACCCTTGTCAATGACTGGGCCTGATGTCGGAAAGGTCATGAATAAATGGTATTTTATGCCAGGCTTTTATCTGATAAGGGGGGGCAAGGGTTAGTTTTATTTTCTGTAATGTTTTCTGCATTTCTTTTATAAGGGTTGGCCTTTCTTCCTGCCAATGTCCGGAAGAAAGGCTGAGATCTTCCCGATCTTCTCCGAGAGGAGTGACCCATGCGGAGGCTTCCCTTTCGGACAGGAGAAAAAAAGGTGGAAACAGAACAATACGTTCAGAAAATTGATCGATTTTTTGCATATAACGGAGCCAGTTGCGGTAGTAAATTGTGTTTTCACTTGTCAGAACATTGTAACGATTAGGTATACTCAGAGCATAGTGATAGTGATCGTTTTTGCCTGGTCCAGGGGGACTGATTCGATAGCTTTCAAACCATCGGCCAGCACCGAGCTTATGCCCCTCCATGGAGATTTTCACTCTGTCTGCTGAATGATTACCATAAAGTAAGGTTCTGAAAACGGTCTGCAGGAAAGATTCATCCAGATGTGTATAAAATTGTTTATCCAGATGCTGTATGTCTTTTTTTATCTTGTCTGATACTGCTGCATGAATGGGTTTCATTATGACATCCTGTTAATTTATAAAGGATTTAATTTTTTGTTTTGTGTCACATAATCCGCTGTATTACTTTTTGCGTGTAAAATGGCTGCACTTTAGCAGTGGGCTATATCTGAGGCCCTTTGTCCTATTGTCGAAAATTTTGACAGTTGTTCAATTATGCAGACTTTGCCGGGCATCACAGCCTCCGCTTTATCAATACGTGATTGCGCATCATTTTTTGATTTAAGGCAATGAAATAAAGGGATTTATAGGGAAGGTTCTCAGAGTGATTGCAGCCACTCTCGGATGGCACATATTTTGTAATAACTTTAATGATCACCGGTTTCATGTGGTAGAGGACAACATACCCTTGGGCCAAGGTGGACTTTTCATACAGCCCCCATCAGGCAGGAGGATCATATGAAATCAGGACAGTTCGATAATGTGGCATCAATTTTTCGCAAAGTATCAGAGAAACCTGGAGACGATTGTCTGTCAGATTCAAAAATGAAGGATGTGCCGGTTTCAGGAAAGCTTTCAGGATCAGATACAGAGCTTTCGGATCATGCAGAAGATCTGTTCAGATCTGCGATACAACGCAATATTGAAATTCAGGAGCGCCTTAAGGCAGATCGTCTCAGAGCAAACAGATCCGTGCTGAAATCTTACAGGCTCAAAAAGTGATGAATTTCGTGTATCTCAAAGAATATAAGAGAGAAGGATCTCTATGAAAACAGAAAAAGACAGATACAAGCATAGATCAACATCGTTCAATACGCTCGATTTGTCAAAATTTCGTAAGAAAAAAACTGAAAAAGAATGGTTAGCTCGTGGTCGGGAGCCATTGTACGTAAGCTACTCCAGAGGACAGCTTCACGGATCAGATTCGGTATCAGTTTCAGGCTTGTCTGATTTTGGAGGTCGAATTGCTGATCTGAAATCGGAGCTTGAAAAAATCAACGCTCTTATGAATAGATCTCATCCTTCATCATAATAAAATGATCTGATACATGCTCAGATCATTTTATTATGATTGCGAGTTTATCACCTGAGCGATAAAGGGGAGTTCCCGATATTGCCCATTCAGATCTAGCCCGTAGCCTATGGCAAAATCATTTGTCATTTCAAAACCGATATAATCGATTTTGTATTTGTTCTTATGGGATGCTGTTTTTGACAGTAAAGTACAGATGCGAAGTGACGCAGGATGCTGCGATTCGAGAAGATGTGTCAGGTAATCGATTGTATGACCAGAATCTATAATATCTTCTACTAATAATACATGTTTCCCTTTTATATCTGCTGTCAGAGCTTTATTGACTCTTATCGCTCCGCTTGAGATCATTCCATCATAGGAAGATACGGAAATAAATTCAATTTTTACAGGTATCTTAATCATTCTTACTAAATCAGCTGTAAAAATGAATGCGCCTTTCAGAACACAAATGATGGTCAGCTCTTTGCCATGAAAGTCCTGATTGATTTGTGTGCTGATTTCCTTGATCCGATGTTTAATCTTATTTTGTGATATCTTGCATTGATATTGGATTGTCATATCAGCTTCCTGTACACATTCGGGATGGATGAGTGCCTGACTCAGAAAATATTATATCTGTTCATTGAGGGGGAGTCAGATAGAAAACCATTTCGGACGTGTGAACAGGCATATTATATGATTTTGTGTTAACCGCAGAGTGTTTTTTCGGCTTCCTGAAAAGCCAGAATAAATTCTCTGATATCGTTTTCATCATTATATATATAGGGGGACACCCGGCAGGCTGCTGGTATCTTGAGCCAGTTCATAAAAGGCTGAGCGCAATGGTGACCAGCACGGATGCAGACTGATCTGGCATCTGCAAATGCTGCCATATCATGAGGATGAATGGACTTATGAAAGAAGGAGACAATCCCCACCCAGTTATCAGCTCCCGGAGTCAGCAGATAGATGCCAGGAACGTCCCGGAGAGCGTTAATGAGGCTTGTGCCGAGTTTTTGATCGTGTTCGAGAGCTGCTTGCATGTCAATTTGTTGCAGGAAGCGGATGGCTGCTCCAAGTCCGATGGCAGAAGCAATCCCAGGAGTGCCAGCTTCCAGTTTGTAAGGAAGTTTATTCCAGGTCGAACCTTCTGTTGTGACGGAGGCAATCATGTCTCCTCCGCCCATAAATGGGGGCATTTTCTCCAGCAACTCGTCCTTTCCCCATAGAATTCCGATACCGGAAGGTCCACACATTTTGTGTCCACTAAAACAGTAAAAATCGCAGCCAATATCGTGAACATCGATCGGAAGGTGTGGAACGGCCTGAGCTCCATCGATCAGTGTCAGAATTCCGTGTTTTCGGGCCATCTGAACCATGGCTTTCACTGGATAGATCATTCCTGTTACGTTTGAGACATGAGCAAAAGCAAATAGCTTTGTTTTTTCTGAGAACAGATTTTCCAGAATATTCAGGTCTGGTAACATGTTCTCGTTCAGGGGAACGAATCGTATGACCGCTCCGGTTTTTTTTGCAAGGATTTGCCATGGGACGATATTGGAATGGTGTTCTGAAATAAGAAGCAAAATTTCATCACCTGGGCGCAGATTTTCTTCACCCCAGGTCCGGGCTACAAGGTTGATGGCAGCAGTTGTTCCTGATGTAAAAATGACTTCATGGAGATGAACTCCCCCCAGAAACCTTGCAACCAGATTTCGGGTCTCTTCATAGGCAGAAGTTGCCTTCTCACTCAGGCGATAACTTCCTCTGTGGACATTTGCATATTGTTTCTCATAACAGTGAACTATGGACTGAATGACGCAAGTGGGTTTCTGGCAGGTCGCGGCACTGTCGAGATAGTGAACAGGATCTTTTTTTATATTAAGGGCTGGAAAACATGACTTTATTTTTCCCTCATCGAATTGAGATATAGCGGACTCTTTGCTCTTCATCTCATGCTTCATGTTTTCATAACTCCTATGGTTTATGGCTTAGCTTTTTGCCGGAAGGAGAGCTTAGCAACGTTGGCTGCTTTGATCAATTTTTATGCGTGTAAATTCTGAGCTGTTAGAATGAATATCATCATAGGAAAAATGACCAGGCTGGGGATAGGACTGTCAGATGAAACAAATATTGTGTCGTCAGAGGAGTCAGGTATCGTGCCTGTCTTACCGGATGAGGATAACAAATCAAAGATCACAGCTAATGATGTGCATCTTTATAGCCTTTGTTTTTTGTTATTCTGATTACAGTGTTGCAGCAGATGTTTCTTTTGGCATTATTTCTGGCGAAAGTACTGGACTGAGCCTTCATAAAAAAGCAGACCATCAGGTTCCTGCCTGGCATGTGAGCGCCTTTTTTCAGAGTCGAGAATTTCTTCAGTTTAATGGAGATCTGCAATTTTATATTCGGCCAATTATTCTTGACAGAGAGCTGTTGCAGGGATCTTTTTATAGTGGAATAGGTCTGAGAGCGATCAGTCTGGCACACAGAGATCAGGAAGAATCTTATTGGATCAGGTTTCCAGCGGGATTTCATCTGGAAGTAAAAGCGATGAAACTTCAGATTTTTTTTGAACTTTCAGGGATTGTCGGAGCTCTCCCTTCGACTAAATTGATGATGTCTCCTGTGACAGGTCTGAGGATTGTTCTGTGATGAGGGTGTCACGAATGTATCATCTGATTTGACCAATCAATTTTTTTTATGGCAAAACAATATAAAATCTTTTTTATATACTATAGTCATCCAGAAAAGGAATTTCTCACTGGCGCGAAACGCAAAAAACGCAACTATTTATTTGCCGGTGCGACATAGTCAATCCTGATATTCGTAGTGTTTTTTTAAAAATCTGTGGTTCAACTGCTCTTATGAAGATATGGGTGACTTGTCTCCGGACTGTTGCTGTTCAGAAAATGGTGCTGTCTTCGTATTTTTGATCCCTATGGGGATTGTGCCATTATTTTTTCTAAGTATTTCTGTCAAAAGGTTAATTTCATCAGCGACTTCCTGGAAACCATCGCCTTTTCTGAGTGTGATCCGGCTTTGAAACTCACCATGGCGTAGTTTTTCAATCTGAGAGCGAAAGGCAATGGTGGGTCCGACAAGCTTATGAGTATAGACAACAGAAACAGAAATGCTGGTTATAATAAAAATTAAAACAAGTATCAGGACCCACCAAATCGTCTGAGAAATGTACTCTGAAAATAGTTCTCTTATTTCACTTTCGGAATCTGTCAGTGCCAGAAGGATTGTTGTAAAATCTTCCAGATTGAGATATAGAATCATCATGATGGTGGCAGAAAAAAGGATTGTCAGGAGAATAGAATAGAGACCTAATCTGATTTGTAGTAAAGGCTGTAGAAAGTAATTTCTTAATTTACGTTTTTTACGTTCAGAATCCTTCAATTTTTCAGATTTTTCCTGTGTCTGCATGATTATGCTTCCATTGTGAAAGCGGCCTATACCATAAGAAATGATATGCGAAGGGCCGGATCAATTTGAGGGACCATATACCTGTCATGGATAGGATAACACAGGATGAGATAGGACGTTTTTTGTTTTTTATGAACAAAAAAACTCATTTGAAAGGAATTGTCATGAATGATAGCATTTTTTATCCACCAGAGCCTCAAAATGAACCGGTGAGAAGCTATAAACCGGGAAGCGATGAAACTCGCACACTGAAAGAAGCTATCATCCTGACAAAGTCAGCCATTGAAGAGATCCCTCTTGTGATAGGATCACGGAAAATCTTTGATCGACCAAAGTCAGAGATCACCTGTCCACATGAAAAGAATCATATACTCGCATCTGTTGCTCAGGCGAATGCAGACGATATTCACGGAGCAATTGACTCCTGTCTGGCAGCAAGAAAAAACTGGGCTGCATTACCATGGAATGAACGAGCCTCCGTTTTTCTCAAGGCAGCGTCTCTGGTTACGGGTAAGTATCGGGATAAAATAAATGCTGCTACGATGTTGGGACAGAGCAAAACCTGTTATCAATCTGAAATTGAAGCGGCCTGTGAACTGGCAGACTTTCTAAGGTTTAACGCCTGGTTTGTTCGGAAAATGCATGAAGATCAGCCACTCTGTTCACCTGATGATACGTGGAATTATACAGAAATCAGACCTGTCGAAGGCTTTATCTTTGCGATTGCCCCATTTAATTTTACAGCGATTGCTCTGAATCTGGCTTGCGCTCCTGCTCTTGTCGGCTGTTCTGTGCTCTGGAAACCTGCACCAACAGCAGTTCTTTCTTCATGGATCGGTTTCCAGATTCTGGAGGAGGCGGGACTTCCTCCGGGGGTGATTAACTTCGTAAACGGAGATGCGGAGCTTATTGGAAATATTGCGTTAAAGCACAGAGATCTTGGCGGAGTTCATTTCACAGGCTCGACTCAGACATTTCAGCATATCTGGTCAGAAATTGGAAAAAATATCAAAGAATACAGAAGTTATCCAAGGATTGTCGGTGAAACAGGTGGCAAAGATTTTGTTTTTGCACATCATAGTGCGGATATTGATCAGCTGTTGACAGCTTTGATCAGAGGGGCGTTTGAATATCAGGGGCAAAAATGCTCAGCGGCATCAAGGGCGTATATTCCCAGAAGCATCTGGCCGGAACTCCGGGATAAGCTGGTCTCTGAAATCAACAAGATCGCTGTGGGTTCTCCGGAAAATTTTTCTAATTTTATGGCTGCTGTCATTGATGAAAAATCTTTTGAAAAAATCAGATCCTATATTGATTATGCACGTAGTGCGCAGGATGCTGAAATTATTTGTGGAGGAAAATATGATCAGAGTGTCGGATATTTTATCTGGCCGACTTTGATTGAAACAAACAATCCATATTTTCGCACCATGACAGAAGAGATTTTTGGCCCTGTACTTACTGTATGGCCTTATGATGATGAAGATTATGATAAGGTTATTTCTATTTGTGAAAGTTCTACAGATTATGCTTTGACAGGGGCTATTTTTGCAAAAAATCGTGAGGTGATTTCTCAGCTAAGCCGTGTTTTTGAAAATTGTGCAGGTAATTTCTATATCAATGATAAGCCGACAGGTGCTGTCGTTGGGCAACAGCCTTTTGGAGGAGCCAGAAGGTCTGGTACAAATGATAAAGCTGGAAGCATTTTAAATTTATACAGATGGGTATCCATGCGCACGGTAAAAGAAAATTTTAATCCGGCGTCTCATTATCGTTATCCGCATATGGGAGAGTGAGTTTTATGCTTCCTGCGGCTGTCCGTACATTTTGCCAGACGATTTCTCTGAGGCTCTGGAGCTGTTATTATGTTCCTATGCTATCCAGAATCCAACCAGTGGTTGAGGAATTAAGTGAAGAAAGAGTAGTTATTTCAGTGCCTTTGATCAGAAAAAATAAAAACCACCTTGATTCCATGTATTTTGGTGTTTTGGCATGTGGCGCAGATCTTGCGGGCGGAATATTGGCGATGCGCAAGATCTGGCTATCGGGGGAAGCGGTTTCTTTTGTCTTTAAAAACTTTCAGGCTGTTTTTCTTAAACGAGCAGATTCCAAAGTCCTTTTTATATGTGAAGATGGCCTATTACTGGATGCTCTGGTCAGGCGCTCTCTCAGCTCCGGTGTAAGGGAGGAAGCGACGGTCCATGTTCTGGCCCTGTGCCCAGAATCTTTTGGGCAGGAAGCTGTTGCCAGATTTGATCTGACCATTTCACTGAAAAAGCAAAAAAATAAGTCGTCCTCTTCATTGTTTCGAAAACTGCCCCGAAAACTTTTTTCTTTATAAGAACGGCGATTTTCTGAACTAAGAGCTTGCCGAACAGAATCATGTTATTCTATGCAAATTGCAGATTCGAAAATCTGTCTGCTGCGTTGACAAGAGCGTATACGAGTGCTTGAATACTGTTGAATTTTAACGCTCCGCTGGTCTGGGCTTCTCTGAAGGAATGGGCCGGGAACAGCTTGGGTTGCGGAAAAATAAATCCTTTATGAATCGTTTGCTGAAGGAGTTGTTATGGGTGTTTTGGTAGGACGGCCTGCGCCGGATTTTAGTGCTACAGCTGTCGTCAACGGTGATTTTGACGAAAAGTTCAGGCTGAGTGGTCATAGAGGTAAATATGTCCTTTTGTTCTTTTATCCTCTTGATTTTACATTTGTTTGCCCGACTGAATTGCATGCGTTCCAGGACAAACTTGAATCCTTTAAAAAGTTAAATTGTGAGGTGATTGGTTGTTCTGTCGACTCACATTACAGCCATTATGCCTGGCTAAATACAGGCAAGGAAGAGGGAGGTATCAAGGGTGTCACTTATCCTTTAGTTTCAGATATCAATAAGACCATTGCCCGGGACTATGATGTTCTGGTCCCTGATGATGGGGGTGTCGCCTTTCGGGGAGCTTTCCTGATTGATAAAGAAGGTATTGTGCGCCATCAGACAATTAATGACCTTCCTCTTGGACGGAATGTTCAGGAGTATCTGAGATTACTGGAAGCTCTTCAGTTTACGGAGGAGCATGGTGAAGTATGCCCTGCAAACTGGAAAAAAGGAGAGCGGGGAATGAAACCAGACCAGAGTGGTCTTAAATCATATTTTGGCTGATGAGTTGGTTTTTTTATGAAGCAGCCTGTTTTGATTTCTGTCGAAGAAATTTTGCTGCGCTATGAAGGTATCCTTTTTGATGCTTTTGGAGTGTTGTTACGTGGGCATGAAGGAATACCCGGAGCGATAAATCTGATCCGTCACCTGAATGAGATCAGATTTCCTTACTGGGTCGTGACGAATGGTTCCTGTTATAGTTCTGAAAAAACAGCTGAAAGTTATCAAAAACGGGGACTGGATATTCGCGCCGATCGGGTGATCACTTCTGGTTCACTGGTCGCCCCCTGGCTTCGTGAAAAGGGTTTGGAAGGGGCCCGGTTGAGAATTCTGGGCCCTCCTTCCAGTTTTTTTATGGCCAGAGAAGCAGACTGTTTGCTGACAGATGGCGATGATTTTGATGTGCTGATCATCAGCAATCAGAATGGCTACCCTCTTCTGGAGACAATGGATCATGTGATCTCGGTCCTTTTTCGAAGGATAGATAAAGGGAATTCTCCACTTCTTTTACTGCCAAACCCTGACCTTCTGTACCCTGCAGCTCAGGACAGTTACGGAGTGACAAGTGGTATGGTTGCCCGGATTATAGAATCTGCGCTTAATTTGCGTTACGGTAAAGAGGCACCCTGCTTTGTCAGGCTTGGGAAACCATATGCACCGATTTTTGAGGAAGCTCTGAGGCGTGCAGCCCACTTAAAGCTGGTGATGATTGGTGATCAGCCCGAAACAGATATCAGGGGGGCTAACGATATTGGTCTTGACAGTGTTCTGGTTGAAAGTGGGATTAGTCGTATGAGTATGGAGAGCTTGCTTCAGATTGCCCAACCTTCATTTTATCTGCCATCACTTTGAGTCTGACGCGTCAGACACCTCAGACTTGTTTCAAGACTAATCTGCTGTTATATAAATAAAAAAACAGACGTCCTCAGGATTTTTTTCTGGAAAACTGATCCCTTCGCCAGATTCGCCGATGTCAGTTATGAGATAGTTTACCATGTGCTCATTGCCGGCCTGTTTTTAGGTCAGGGGTTGTCGTCTTTCATGTTGATACCTGGATTTGTCATTACTGCTGAGCTTCATTCCGGCATCAGAAATGTTGTTCTGAGGGCAAAGTGTAAGCGTGATGGCAAAATGGTGCTCATAAAGACGACACCTGGAGATTATCCGGATCTTCGCCAGATTGCACATCTTCGCTATGAATATGATCTCACGAGTGAAATTCGGCACCCCAGAATTATTCAGCCTCTTGAATTGATTGAGAGTGCAGGGCGAATATTGATTGTTTATGAAGATATTGATGGAATACCATTGAATGAATATATGACAGGATCAGATCCTGGTATTATGGAAAAGCTAAAAATTGCACTTCAGTTAGCTGATACATTAGGATATTTGCATAATGAGGGTCTTATCCATAAAAATATAAGACCTGAGAACATTATTGTGAATTCTAAAACATCTGATATTAAAATTACAGGCTTCGGTTCTTCCAGCAGATTAAAACAGGAGTCACATGAAGGAGGTGAAGATGCGATGTTACCGGAAGGTTCATTGTCTTATATCTCTCCTGAACAAACCGGAAGAATGAACCGATCCGTTGATTATCGAACCGATATTTATTCACTTGGGATTGTTTTTTATGAGCTTTTTACAAAAAAGCTGCCTTTCTATGGAGAGGATACAATTGAGCTCATTTATGGGCATATTGCAAAAAAACCTCCGGATCCAGTTGATATTGATCAGCATATTCCAGAGATGATCAATCATATTATTCTTGCATGTATAGAGAAAAAACCAGAAGAACGTTACCAAAGTGCGTTTGCTTTGAAAAAAGATTTGCAGCTGTGTTATGACCATATTTTATCTTCTGATAAAATTCCCACTTTTACTCTTGGAAAGAAAGAATTTTCCGGACAATTCTTATTGTCCGAGCGTTTGTATGGAAGAGAAGATTGCGTACAGGAGTTGGTAGACTGTTTTTATGAGGTCGCCGGAAATCGATCTGCTTTAGCTTTGATTTCTGGATTTTCTGGCACGGGTAAATCTTCTGTTCTCAATGAATTACAAAAGCCGGTTGTTGAAGAACGAAGCATTTTTTTACGGGGAAAATTCGAAGACACGAGTCGCAATGTCCCTTATCGTGGTTTTATTGAGGCTTTTTCAGATCTTATTAGTCAGATTTTAATGAACGACGAACAAGTTGTTTCAAAATGGCGTAAAAAGCTGATAGATTTTTGTGAAAATGATGGATGGGCTATTGCTGATTTTCTTCCTGATCTTCATGATATTATTGGATCATCAGGAGATGAGCATCATTATGCTGAATATGATATAAATTCATTTCATCAGATGCTGGCCCGTTTTATCGAGATGTTTTCTTCTAATGGGCACCCTCTGGTTATTTGTCTTGATGATCTTCAGTGGTCAGATCTGAGTAGCCTTGATCTGATCTTATTTTTGATCCTTGATAATAATGTTCATAATCTTCTGATCGTTGGAACATATCGTAGCAATGAAGTTGACAATGTACATCCGTTGATCCAGATGATCAGGAATCTGAAAGAAAATGATGGTGTGATCAGAAACATTGAGCTTAAATCTTTAAGACCAGAGCATGTTCTTGCCTTGATTTCAGATAGCCTGATGTGTCATCAGGAAGAAGCGATTACATTGTCGAAATTAATTTACTCTAAAACACATGGTAACCCATTTTTTACAGGGCAGTTATTAAAAAGTATCTATGACGATGGACTCTTACGTTTTGATGAAAAAAAAGGACATTGGGAATGGGATGTCGAAGAAATACGGGCAAAAAATATTTCTGGAAATGTCATTGCTTTGATGGAAGAAAAATTAAGAAAACTTCCGGATGAGTGCTTATATTATATACAGTTATCTTCTTGCATTGGAGTCAAATTTTCACTCGAAGTTCTTGCGTTGCTACTACATCAACCAAGATCTCATGTGATGTCTGTATTGATTCATGCGATACATGAGGGCTTGCTTCGCTCTCCATCATTTGATTACCGTTTTATTCTTGAACAGGAAAGACAAGGTCATTCTCATATAAATCTTTCAGAAAATCAGCATTACCTTGGATTTGTACATGACAGAATTCAGCAGGCAGCATATTCGGGTATTTCTTCTGAAAAGAAAAAAGAATGCCATCTTATGATAGGTCGTATGCTGCTGCATCAATATGAAACACACTCTGACCTGAAATCTATTTATAATGTTGAAATTGTTGGGCATTTCAATCGTTCGTTGAGTTTGATTACTGAGATAAATGATCGTATCATGATCACAAAAATGAATCTGAAAGCCGGAATACAGGCTAGAGAGTCTGTTGCAATTGAATCTGCTGCTAATTTTTTTTCTTGTGCAATTAAAGCTATGGGGGAATACTGTTGGCAAGAAAGCTTTAAAGAATTGTGTTATACAGCGCACTATAATTTTGCCGAAACCCTTTTTCTGCGTAGTGATTTTGATGAATCAGAGAATATTCTGGATACAATGTTGCAGATTATTTCTGATCCATTCCAGAAAGCTCAGGTCCATTTACTTCTGATGAATTTACGTGTTAATCAGTCAAGGTTATCTGAAGCATATCAGCTCGGAATCAACGCTCTTAAGCTACTTGGAATATCAGTCCCTGGCCCCAGACAAAGTATCGTTATGTTTTTTTTGGAGTTAGTAAAAGCAGGTTTTAACTCACATCGAAAATTGCCTATGAGTGTTTTTTCTGAAGACCAGAAAAAAATTCTAGCGGCTAGAATTTTTTCAGATCTCTTCTGGATTTCTCAGAAAACAAATCGCTATATACGGAGATATCTTGCTCTGAAATCTTTTAATATGATTTTTAAAGACGGACTCACTGAGTTTTCTATGGTGAATTATCTTGTCGGAGCGCATGCTTTGTGGCGAGTGACTAAAAATATCAGATTTTTCAGAAAAATGAGTGAACTTTCTTTTGTGAATATGAAAGATCCTCGATTCCAAAAATCAAAGGGCCAATTTTATGCTCTTTATGGTTATACCGCTGCAATATGGTATCAGGAACCAAAGAAATGTCTTTCTTATATTAATACTGCTATGAAGTCATCGTACGAGAGTGGGTATCTCCTGTGGGAAACTTTTTGTAGTAGCATGATGATTTCTCATATGCACTGCGCAGAATCCTCATTGGATACGCACTTAAGACGCTGTGAAGAATCGTTTAATTTCGCAAAGAAATCTTATTTTTTTGAATCGAAGATATGTTATCGGAGTCATTATGAATTTATTGCGGCTATGACAGAAGTTCCTTTAACCTCCGTACCATTGCAACCTCCGGAATATCAATATTCGCCAAGGCAAACATTAATATATTTGCAGAATAAAATAAAAGAGCATGTTATTTTTGATCAGATAGATCAGGCTTGGGAATTATTTTATAAAAATATGAGTCATACTCTCCATGATCCTGAAGATTTTCCGAGCTCTGTCATGATTGAATTTTATTTTTATCTTGGAATTGCTTTGATTAGGGCTAATTCTAAGAATATTGGTGACAAACGCATCCTCAGAATATGGGTAAAGAAATCCTTTAATAATTTTAAAGTATGGTCTATTCTAAGTAAAGATCTTTGTGGCGGAAAATATCTTTTTTTAAAAGCTGAAAAACTGAGAGCAGAAAAAGAAATAGATTTATCTTTGAAATATTATAATGAAATTGCTGAATGGGCTTCAGAATGTGACCTGCCTTTAATGAATGCGATGGCAAATGAAGCTGCTGGAATTCTTTGTATAGAACAAAATAATTTAAAGTTTGCAAGATCTTGTTTGATTGAAGCGAGATTTCTTTATGATAAATGGGGATCTTCTGCAAAAGTAAAAATGATGGACCTTCTCTGGAGAGATCTGTTTTTACAGATAAAAATTATAAGTTCTTCGTTAGATAATATGAGAGATACAGAAGAAAATCACCAATCGATGATTTCAAATGAAACAAGCGATTTAAATACAGTGATAAAGTTTTCACATGCTGTTTCCAGCGAAATCAGAATTGGAGATCTTCTTAAAAAAATTACGCAGTTTATTCTTGAAAATGCTGGCGCAGAAAAAGGTTTTTTAATTCTTAAAAGAGGAGATAAAGAAAATAATTTATTTATTGAAGCATCAGGCTATACAGATCAGAAAACGCATATTACTTTGAATCCAATATCTGTTGATAACTGTCATGACATCAGTCATGCAATTGTTTATTATGTCTTCAGAACAAGAAAGCCTTTAATTTTAGGTGATGCGTCGAAGTCCGATTTGTTCTCAAAAGATATGTATATCCAGGAAAAAAATATCAGGTCAGTTCTGTGTTCCCCTATTTTGCATCAGGGAAAGCTGCTGGGTATTATCTATCTCGAAAATAACCTTGTATCAGAAGCTTTTGTTGGTAATCGAACGAAAATACTTGATATTCTGGCGACACAGACAGCGATTTCACTTGAAAATGCAATGCTATATGCAGATATGGAAGAACAGGTTCGAACAAGAACCAGAGAATTGAAAGAAAAATCAAAAGATATTGAAGGTATCTTGAAAAATATAGATCAGGCAATTGTGACTTTTAACAAAGATCTGAGTTTGAATGCAGAGCATAGTGGCATGGCATCAAGGTGCTTTCCAAATTTTATGAGTGCAAGAAAAAAAGGTGGTATCCCTGATCTGTTCAGATTAACTGAAGATAAAAAAATTGAATTTCAGAGATGGACGGAACTACTTTATCAGGAAAATTGGATAAAAAAATGGGATAAACTTAAACAACTGAATCCTGTGAAAACCGTCCAATATGCTTCAGGATCACGAACAGGAATACTTGAACTTGATTTTCAGCCGATCATTGAAAATGATGAGGTCATGAAAGTGATGGTTCTCGGGCTTGATATTACAGAAAAACTTAGCATGGAAAATACCCTAAGAATCACAAGAAAGAAACATGAGCTGCAAATGGAAAGAGTGATGGCTCTTGTCTGGCAGGATCGTGAGCTCGTGTACGAATTGATTTATGAATGTAAAAATAAAATCAGATTTTATTCAGAAATTTCCGATCCTGGTGTATGGTCTTCATTAAAATCTGAAATGTCGAGAGACTTACATACCCTGAAAGGAAATGCAGGATCTTATGGTCTTAATCACCTTGCAGGACTGATCGATGATCTGGAAGATTTTTTGCAGCAGTCTGGAAGATTTTCTGATATGGAACAGAGCCATTTTTCCGGATTTACAACATGGCGGAGTATGCTAAGAATGGTCTCTGAAGAAATTGAAGAGATTCTTGTCATAAGGTTTATGATTTTCGATCGTGATCAGGATTATATGTCATTACCAAGAAATTCTTATGATGAGCTTATAAAAAAGTTTATTCATACGAATCAAATCTCACCACAAGGAGCATCGTTTGATCTGATTAATCTTAATTCTTTTCCTTTAAAAGATCTTACAAGAAAATATCAGAATATTATTGATCGATTTAAAAAAGAACATAATATTTATATTGAAGACCTTAAAATTGATCCTGAAAATAAGAGAATCCACAAAGATCTGTTTGCACTGTTTGATGTTGCTTTGATTCATATTATCAGAAATTCTCTTTCTCATGGGTTTGTTTCGGAAGGTGATGATTCCATATCAGGTCTTCCGGACAAAAATAATCCTGGAATTATTTCGATTCGTTTTTCAGAGGATGATGGGCAGATATCTGTTTTTGAAGTTATTGATAATGGCAGAGGGGTGGATCTGGATCTGATCAGAGAAAAGGCAATGGAAAAACAGTTGATCGGAGAATCTGAGCAGATATCAGATAAAAAGCTTCTCGAATTTATCTTTCTTTCAGGTTTTTCAACAAGAACTAAGGTCGATTCTCTTGCTGGCAGAGGAGTTGGAATGGATGCTGTCAAAGAACATCTTGAAAAACAGGGAGGTGGTATTCGTGTTTTTTCACAAAAAGGTCATGGGGTCCGGGTTAAAATATGGCTTCCTTCAGATGCTCATATCAGATCACATTTTCCTGAATTATATATAAAAGATGCATCATGATATGAAACATGTGCGATATGTTAATCTCTTATTTTCATGATATTACCCTTGATTTGCCCGAAATAAGAATGTAAATTCCCGTTCGGGATTCTTTTTCTAAAGTAACAGATTGTTAAAACAGGAGTAAACAGATGGCAGCTTCAGCTGTTATAGATCGTATTGAACAGGCCATAAAAAATAACCGGATTATGCTCTATATGAAAGGTGAAAAGACAGAACCCATGTGCGGATTCTCAGCGCAGGTCGTCCATATTCTGAATAGTTATGGGCTTGATTATCACACGGAAAATGTACTGGAAGACTGGGACCTTCGTGAGGCGATTAAAGAATATTCCAGCTGGCCAACAATTCCACAGCTTTATGTAGACGGCCAGTTTATTGGTGGTTGTGATATTGTCATGGAACTTCATCGTAAAGGTGAGCTGCCCAGGCTTCTGAATCTTGCAGAAACGATTCAAAATTAGTATCCTCCTAAGATCAGATGCTTTTCCTGGGGAGGGGGCTGTGGAATTTGATCATAGTTTGTTGACAAAAGCTGTGCATGCAGGGACTGAACCGGAGCCGATCACCGGTGCCATTATGACCCCCATTTTTCAGACATCGACTTATGTGCAGAAGTCTCCAGGGGAACACAAGGGATTTGAATATTCCAGGGCAGATAACCCAACCCGAAAAGCACTGGAAGAAGCTCTGGCTATCCTGGAAGGTGGGCGCTGGGGCCTTTCTTTTTCTTCAGGCCTTGCAGCTGAGCAGGCGGTGATTCAGATTTTAAATCCGGGTAGTCGGGTGCTGGTATGTGATGATGTGTATGGTGGGACAGGACGTTTATTCAGAACATTATTTGCAAGATATGGTTTTGATTTTCGATTTGTAGATATGCGGGACTTTTCGAGAGTTGAGTCCTGTTTGTCTTCTGATACTGCCATGATCTGGGTCGAATCTCCAAGCAATCCAATGATGAAGGTGATCGATATCCGGAAAATGTCTGAATACGCAAAGTCTGTTGGGGCTATTCTGGTTGTTGATAATACTTTTTGTTCTCCGATTTTTCAGAATCCACTGGAATTAGGAGCAGACATAGTCATTCACAGCGCGACAAAATATCTGGGAGGGCACTCTGATCTGATCGGTGGAGCTGTTATGCTCACAGATCCGGAATTATATGAAAAACTGAAGTATGTGCAGTTTGCCGGGGGGGCTGTTCCCGGGCCTTTTGAATGTTTTATGCTTTTACGTAGCATTAAGACTCTTGCAGTCAGGATGAGACAGCACGAAGAAAATGCTATGAAGCTTGCGCAGCTTCTGCGTGATCACCCGAGGGTCTCTCGTGTCTTTTATCCGGGTTTGCCTGAGCATCCTGATTATCATCTGGCACAAAAGCAAATGAGAGGCTTTTCTGGTATGATGAGCTTTGAATTGAAAGATGGGTGGGATGGAGTCCTGAAGTTCCTCAAGCGGCTTAACATATTTGCTCTTGCCGAAAGCCTTGGTGGAGTGGAGTCTCTTGTGAACCACCCGGAACGAATGACTCACGCTTCTGTTCCTGTCGAGATGAGAAAGACACTTGGAATTACACCCGGTCTTCTCAGACTGTCTGTGGGGATTGAATATATTGAAGATCTGGCAGCAGACCTACAGTCTGCCCTGGATTATCTCTGATACAGATTGTGTACAGCAGAGCTCTTTATCCCCGGATTGGAATCCATCTCCAGTAGAACTCAAGATAAGATTTGCATTCATGCCCATTAACAGGTGTTACATGCTCAAAAATTTCTTTGTGAGTTTTGGATAAATTCCAGTTATCATCATCTGTGAAGGAATAGGTTTTTTCCCCGTTAAGCCAGAGAAGATCCGTCCCGGATTTGCGATAGACTTCTGGTCTGACTTCTATCTTAAAGTCTTTTGCGATTTCGACAACAACACTCTTGCTGTCATTGTAAAAAATTTTAGTCAGTCCTGAAGAAGGTTTGACTTTATTATTAATCCCGTTTGTTACTATTTTAATTCCGTCAATCTGATTGATTTTTGAAGAGAGATTGACATAAAAATTCTTAATATAGAGAGAGTCTGTATCGTAGTTCCACCATTTGTCAGGATCATTACATTCAGGTGAATAATCAAAAGAAAAGCTATTAACTCTCATATAGAGAATAATTGAAAATGAATGTGTACAGATTCCCCGGACAGAATCAAAAACCTGATCATCCGGAAGCTGACAGCTGTATATGCCGGGTGGCTGACAACGGAAGTTATCATTGAGTTCCTGATTATTGATAAAGCGGGATGGGTTTGTCAGGATGACATTACGATAAAAACTGACAACTCCGGAGTCTCCTTCGAAAGTATCAACAGGACTCTCCGGTTTCCATTGGGTGTGAAGTCGTTTAAGACGAGAAATCTGATCATCAGCTATCCAGATATGATTGACAGACTGGCATCCTGCTTCTGTATAATGATAACATTTTTCTGATTCTGCATTGTAGTACATGCCATGCTCACGACAACCGCTTTCGCTGGCCGAATAATCTGCTTCATAAACACATCTCCCCGGAGATTCAGGACTGATTCCTGGTAAATAAAATTTATTTTCTTCTTCGATACAGTATTTTGGTGTTGGGGAACACTGATTCGATCCGTCTGTCATCAGGTGACCATTATACATATTCTGACAACCCTGTTCTGTCATCAGGCACTGCCCCCCCTGCTGATACTGGGGATTGATTTTGTCCGGGGATGATTCCGGAACAGGGAGCCACAGATAGTCTGGTTCCAGACATTTTTCCTGACTGTCCTGACATATTTCGATTTCTGCGCTCTGCCCTCCGGACTCATCAGATTTGATGCTGATCATTTTCTTTTCCTGATATGGTTTACATGAATTTTTTGATAAACGGCATGATTTTGAGTCATCATCAGGGGTATATGTGTATCCGGAGTGATTGAGAAGTGAGCAGTATTCAAGGGTTGAGTAACAATTGTTGTCAATTAAAATACGACTGCCACCGCAATTTCCGTTTACATCCAGACCTTGTTCGCTTTGTTTTTTAAGCAGCGATATCAGGGAAAGCTCGTTATATGGATCAGTTTTTGTATATAGAGTGGCATTATTATTTTCTGCTTTTGCTGTATTTGTGTTGTTATCATTGCCGTTTTGGCCCCCTGTTTTTTCTTCATTTGAGGCTGAGGGCGTTTGATCGAATTTCTCATCTCCTGTTTTTTCAGATCCGCTGCTTTGTTCTGAATTGTTATATGTATCTTCATTTTCTTCATTATTGTCATGAGCTGCTGTGATTTCAACAGAAGAACTTTTTATTTTTGATTGTTCTGCATCCTGAGATGGCTTAGTTCCGCTACATGACAGACTGATAAATGTAAAGATCAGAATCATGATGACCATATGCATTGCAATGGTAAAACTACTTGATTCTGAAAGGTTTTTTTTTGAACGATGTGCCATATGGCATCTCCGGAGTTTATATATCAGATGAAAGCGTAAATATTTCCACACATCGTATCGGTCTGTTCTCTTTTTTTATTGAGTATGAATAAAAAGATCTGATTTTTATATTTAATATGATAACACTACAATCGTAAATTATATTTTTTACTCAGATTTTTTGACAATCAATTTTTATACAGAATGCCCTGAAATAATTTATTTTATCAGATGATTAACTCTGATTTTTCATCTTTTGTTTATGGACAGGCAAAAAAAATACGATATAAGTTTACAGAGATATCGGGGTTGAAAAATAAAGCCAAGTTAAATCCCGAAGAGGATATGGAAAGATCGATTTTTATGACTATCAGATTAATTTTATTTTTTCCAATAATCATTTTCCTTCTTGTTATCATGCAATGCGCTCAGCCAAATTCGCGCCAAAATCAGAAGAAAATGACTGTTTCCGCTTCAGATGGGAAGTCTGAGACATCTGTTCAGACAGGTGATGAAAATGACATAAATAGAGGAGAATCAAATGCTTCATATGTTTCTTCTCTGAGCAAAGGGCAGAGAGAAAATTTACTGGCACTTGCCCAGAATATTATGGATAAACAGGAAAATACACAAGAAGGCCTTTGCCAGAAAGGGGAGTGTCTGACGGACCCTTCAGTTTGTTCAGCTCTTGATTTCGGTGAGTATCACTATACTTTAAGTAAAGATGGAAGTCGTTGTGAAATGGATGAAGTGGCATCATGCCATAGCTGGGAAATTAAAACGACCAGGAAAGTACCTGCGTGGAATGAACAGAAAAAACGATGGATTGCTTTTGATATCGATGTTTGCGAAGCAGATCCGTTAAAATGTCATGACGCTGATCTTGGTCATAATGGTTTGTGGTATCGAAGTTATGATGTGGAACTTACGACGAGTGAATTTTTTGATGAAAAAGGTAATTTTTATATTACACCCTCTCATTCAGGAAAAGATGAAATACTAAAGCAAAAGGAAGGTCTCCTGAAAAAGGTTTTTGCCTGTGAGCAAACCCAGGCTTTTTGCAAAGATCATTATGGTGAAATGAGTACAGCGGAACATACACTAAGCCCTGATACTTACAGGAGTCAGAATCGTTGCTCTGTTAGTCCTCTTTTATGTCGGGAAAAAGGATTGTTTTTAAATCCAGTGCGTAATAAGTCAGCTTCGACAGAAGATGGGGATGCTTCATCAGATTCTGAATTAAAAGTTATGAAAAATGACTGTGTCGCTCAGGACTCTGTTGTTGCAGACCGGGATTTCTGTCAGGCTCATGACATGGAATTTGATGAGCTTTCTTCCCGTTGTTATGAGCATAATGAAAGATCATGTCATGTCTCCGGCAAGGTCTGGATTCCGGATCAGGGTGCTGAAAAGATGACTTCCCTTCTTGAATCGTACCAGGCTCTGAATGCTGACGCCGGATCAGATTTTATCAGTGAACTGAGTTCATCTGGATTTAGCTATCTTGATATGGAGATGCAGTCTGGAAAAAAATCTATTGCATTAAAAGGATGGTTTCCTTTAGAACCAGGAAAACAATGCCAACAGGCGAATATCGAAACATGCCGTATCATCGGGAAAACCTATGATCCGTATATATTTTCCTGCGTCAGTAAGCTAAAGAGGAATCTTCTTCTGGTTATCAGAACTCTTGAAATTGATGGTTCCTCCGGATGCCTTGATCGCAGAGAGAATCCAGACCGTCAGGTTTCCCTTGGGAGCACAGAGTCTTTTCTGATGGGTATGGATCTTTCATCTGATGATGCAGTATCAAAGGAAGAGGCGGTAGAATATGCTCCTTTTTCATATGAAATCAATAATGTGAGTCTTTATTCGTCGACCGGAATGTCAGCGGATGGGGAGAGAAGCCCTGTTCGTGAAGTGGCGATACCACAGCGAAAATCATACGCTTTTTTGTTATCCAGAATTTTTCCTGTGGAAATTACAGAAAATGATTTTTCTTTTGATATCAGATTTGATGTTTTTGTTAAGGGAAAGTCCCTTGGAGCGAGTGGGAAAGTTTTATTTGCCAGTGAACTGAAGACCTTCAGATATACGGAGCTTCCCTATCGATATCTTTATCAGACTTTAATCAGGTCAGCAGATGATAAAAAACATTTAAATCAAAATGGTATAAGTCAGTTGTATACCGAATTACAGCCTGAATTATCGGAAGCATCTTCGGCGATCCAGAACACAAACCAGGGTAGCATATTGCCATCCTGGTTTCAGAGTCGGTTGAGGCATATTGATATCCAGGATCTCAACAGGGATAGCCTTTCATCTTTGCCTGAATTTACAGCGGCAGATAGCCAGACTCGCCTGGCATATCCTCTTTACCGGAACAACTGGGATGAAAGCCTTCACAAAATGACCGATATCGTTCACTTTCAGTCAGGTGGTGGCGATATCTGTTTTGGAAGGATGGTCTGGAGTTGGCGATGGTTCAGATGATTTTATATTTATTAAAAATAAAAAGGAAAAAAGAATATGAAAGATATTTATTTAAGCAGGAATGGTCTTTAGACGATAAGAGAGACTGAGTTTTCACCTGTATTTATGATCATTACGGATAATTAATTAAATAAAGGCAGGAAAAAGTATGAAATTGATCAAGAACTACTGGATTTTACTTTCAATTATGTGTGTGTCTGTGAGTATTTCCTGCTCAAACCCATCTTCAAATGGGGCAAAGCGAGATTTACGGACAGCGAAAGAAACGGTCAGTAATGTTTCTGTCGACGGTCAGGTGATTACTGAGGGTATAAGATCTCTGGAAGAGGGAAAAATTCCACAAAATAATTCTGATATGCTTCAGTTAGCACAGAGTTTATTTGATAAACAACCGACAGCAGGTGCTGGGATTTGCTCTGAGGGTGCCTGCCTTACGAATACGAACCTCTGCGAAAGTCTGAATATTGCAAGTCGTCAGTATTATCTTAGTGCAGATGGTAGTAAGTGTATGCTGGATGAAAAATCATCCTGTAAAGCATGGGAGAAAAAAGGGACTGATAAATGGCCAGTCTGGGATAGTGATAAGAAGAAATGGATCCCTTTTGAGATCGAAATCTGTGTTTCTGACCGGGCAAAGTGTACGGACCCGGACTTTAGTAAAAAAGGGACCTGGTATAAATGGGTGACAGTTTCCAGGCAATATACAAAGTTTGTCGCAGATGATGGAAGTATTATCGGAGCGTCCGAGAGCCCGGACATTCCTCCAGTTGGTCAGCAAATCGAAAATCCAGCTTATGGAATCTGTGTTCAGCAGGATCTCTATTGTTCGGATCATTATGGAAAATTAAGTGTTTCTACACCACAAGAGGATGTGCTTATAGCGGCAACTGGACGAAGTCAAAATGAATGCTCGATTACCCCCAAATTTTGCAGGTCAAAAAATATGTATCTGAATACTCAGTCATCAGGAGCAAAGGAAAATTCTGATGATCTGACTGATCTGGATACCAGGCTTTCAAATCTTGTGTGGGAATCTGAGTGTGTTCCGGAAGATAAATTTGTTTCAGCAGGTCCGCTTGTCTGCAAAGCTCATGATATGGAGTTCGAGGAAAATACCGGAACATGTTTTAATAACACGGAAGAGAGTTGTCAGGATTCTGGCAGAATATGGGTTTCTGATCAGTTGTATCCTAAATTTTCAGAGCTTCTTAAGAATTATCAGTTTATTCATAAGAAACTGAGCACAGGAACTCAGGGGCCTGAATCAGATCTGAGTTATGAGGGCTTCACAAAAATTGATTATAAATTACCTAATTATCAGCAACTTGGAATACCAGAGGAAGATGCAAGATATACCGGTTTTTATCCGGTTATTCCGAATAAACGTTGTCAGATGGCAAATATTGAGACATGTCGGATGATTGGTAAGTTGTATGATCCGGGTGAGCGAAAATGCGTCGATTCTATCAGTCGTAACCTGATGGTTGTGCTGCGGACACTTGAAATTGATAATAGTTATGGTTGTATTGACAGATGGACAGAAAAAAGTGGTCCAAGTACTGGAGAGATTGTACAGGATGTTTTTGCGACGATTCTGACAAAGGGAATTTATGCGGCAGCTGGAGGTCTTCATACAGGAACTACAAAAGAATTTGAAGCTCCGTTTGAATACGAAGTCAAAGATTTTCGTATTCTGACATCTGATGGTGTAACAGGTGAAGTTGTTAAGGCAACAAAGGTATTTAAAATACCTCAGAAAAAAGAATATAATTTTTTAGAATCAGCGGTTGTTCCTGTAGAAATAAAAGGATCAAATTTTTGCTTTGATGTTAAATTTGATGTTTTTGTTTCAGGGCGAAAGTTACAGGAGGAAAAACTCCTTCTTGGTAGTGTTCTGAAAACTTTTTGCTATACAGACACTCATTTTCCTTACAGCTATTATACGCTTTTACCATTTAAAAATAAAAATAGTCATGAATTTAATAAGGCTGGTTTTATTTCTTTATATGATGAACTCAGAAATGAGCTGTCCTATAGTCACATAACATCAGCGTTTCGCACGACAGCTGGTAAGGATATTCCCGATCTGGAAGATTGGTTTGTTACAGGTATTCAGGATTCTGTGTTGTCCGGATCAGAAAATGAGAGTCCCCTGACCAGAACCGATGGCAAGAAATGGGTCGATAACTCATTATATGATAGCATAAGATTGAGTTATAAGTTGATCAGAAACAACTGGTCGGATCGACTTAACAAACAATCAGAGATTTTGTCATTTAATCCTGACATGGTGAATACCAGGAGTTCTGATTCTGATACTCGTGAGGATGGCAGGAAGGTTTATAATTATATTGATCCATCGCTTTGTTATGGCAGACTGATCTGGAGCTGGCAGTGGTTTCCGGGGGAGTAATCAATGGAATCTGAAAGAGCGCTGGGGCACCTGGGGTACATAGAGGTGTTTCGGCGCTTTCTCATTTTGTGTGTTACGAGAAAATGACGATGACGCCAATTTTTTACTTTTGATAAAACTGTAATATTTTGTTATTCATATTTTTTTCTGCTATAAGCTTTGCTCCTTTTCCTCCCTCTGTAAGCATGCAGGTTTTGAAGATCTGAATTTTTGCTAACAATTTGAGTGTTAAAGACCAATATCTGGTTTCCGTTTTTTTACCGTGAATTATGACTTCCGGATTATCGTTCTTTCTGCTGAGCAGTATACATTTTTTTTACAACTTTTTAACCCAATGAAGTTATACAAAAAATAACTTTATTGTGGCAGAGTTGTCTGGAGTTGGCAGTGCTTTCCGTCTAAAAAAATAAAATGAAAATAAAAAAGGGAGGGGATATCAGGTCCCCTCCCTTTTTTCTGTCGTCTCTTCACTATTCAGCTACGCTGGCCTCTGTTTTCATTCCACTATTTTGCCCTGATGGAGCAGGATTTGCTGGTTTGCTGGTCTGTCTGGCCTCCAGGATCAGGCGCTGCTTTTCTGCCTGAAGTCTTAAAAGAGGAAGACTTGCTTCTATGTCCCGCATAGATCGTTCCACAAGTTCCCGCTGTTTAGCATCAATCCATTCTGGTTCGCTTCTTTTATTATTCAGGTAAAGGCGAATTCTATCCAGAGGACTGTGTGATGAGATGGAATCCTGAGTTCTGTCTCCGATGATGAACGAATATTCTGAGTCTGCTTCTTCAGCCTGCTGTTGTGACATGAGGTATAGCTGCCTTTCCCGGCTTGCAACAAGATAGATATCAGGTAATTTGGCCCCAAGTATATTCATCTGGTCATGTGACATTCCCTCTGTCGCAGGGATCAGATCTTCTGTGATAAATTCCTTGTTTTTCAGAATGCTGTTCTTAAAAAAGTCGGCGATGCTGCTTTGATTAAAGTAAGCCAGCTCATGATCATCTGGATAAACATCATGGAATTTTAAAACATTACGTTCCAGGCTCCTTTTCAGGATTTTGTATCTGACGGCAGGCCCCGGAACCGAAAACCTGATCCGGTCTGAAAAACGTCTGGCTAATTCTTCTGTATCTGTAATGATCTTTAAGGCAGCACCGACTTTGTTGCTAAAATTACAGCTAAAAATCAGGGCATAATTTTCCTGCTCGGATTTGTACTGATTCTTAAAAAAGTTCCTGAACTCTTCTTTTAAGGCTATATTGTAGAGGATATCATCTCCTTCAGAAACATCGACGAGAATTTTTCTGTTTTTTGATGATGTTTTTTGTAACCATCTGGTCAGCTGTTTGAAGGTGTCTAAATCCATTTTTGCAGCTGTGATGGACCATACCTCATATCCCTTTATATAGGCAAAAGACTGTACCGCGGATGATTTGCCGGTTCCTGCATCTCCGAAATAAATCGCATTTCTCAGAGGCTGCCTCCTCTGCATCGAGCGGATGCTGCTTTTGATTTGCAGGCTGGCAGCGTCATCCGGATCGAAGATAAGCTCGGAATACTGAAGGGCTCCGTCAGGATGTTGCGCTGATTTTGGATGGATCTGTACCAGCCCTTCTGGTGGCTCTGCATGGCCGAATAGGCCTTTAGCCCACCATTTTGCCTTATGCAACAGCCTGGCTGGGCCAAAGGCGAGGGCCGCGCCTCCCATGGCGGGAAGAATTGAGACCATCCCGTGACAGAAGGCAGATCGTGTCCCTTCTTTAAAACCAAGAGTGCCGCAGAGCTGCGGAGCAATAAAGCTTCCAGCCATGAATCCAGCAGCTGCTCCGAGTGTTGTTGTCGGATTTTTCTCAATCATTGCCTTCATGGAGTCGTTCACGAGGCTTTGAGCGGTCGCTGCTGAAAAATCACTTATGTTTTTATAAGGCTGAGGAGGGAGGTGGACAACGCCATCTAGCTTTTTTGTGGTTTTTTGTTTCTCGGATGTGTTGGCTTCTTCGGTAGTATCAGAATCAGAAGGAGGTTTCTCTGAGGCATAAGTGATCTCAGGGGCATAGCTAAACATCAGGACCAGGCACAGAGCCTGAAGCATTTTCCGGCACAGGCGGCGTGAGTATTTTACTTTATTGATATTAAAGTAAAAATCGGATGATTCTGTTGTCATACCAAGACTCCCTTCAGGGTTGCATGATCATTTCGTTTTGTCTTAGTTTTTTATATTCTGCAAAGAACTAAGACAAAAATTGCCATTTTTCAGGCAGGCCCTTGTTATTAGTGGACTTTTTGATGCTATAGTCTGAGGGCCAGATTATGACTAAAATGAATTTAGCACAAATCACAGATCTTAGTCATCGTAATTTTTGTTTTTATCTGATTTTTTTATGTTTTTTTATATTACCAGAGACAAAATAAGAACGGGGCAGAAAGATTTGTTATCCGGCAGCTCATAGAGGCGTTGTGGGGGTTTATACCCTGATTTATCTATGTTTTGTACAAATATCTGTAATGATTGATGATTGTAGGAATTCTGCTCAGATCGGCTTATATCTGCTCTGTCCGCTGTTTTTGGGCATCCATGATGCTTTGCTTCATGCTCTCCAGCTTATCTGTGACCATGGCAAGGCTCAGCTTGTCCAGATTTCCTGTTCGGCCTTCAGGGGAGTGCGGAGCCTGGAGGCTCTGATGCTGTCTGGTTTCCGGGCACCAGGCGGCGGCTTCTGTCGGTCCGTGTAGCTGAAGAGTATGAATGTTCGCGGCAACTGCGATATGACTGGGGCCATTTGAATTCCCGACGAAAAGATCCTGATGAGAGCAGAAGGCGGCCAGCTGGGGGAGGCTTGTCGCAGGGGCTTTATAGCTCTGATGCTGACAGAGCTGCATGGCCTGATCGATTTCGCTTTCCTCTCCAGGTCCCCAGATCCAGATGACAATGGCACCCCATGAAAGGGTCAGATAGTCAGCCAATGCGGCATAACGATGGAG
Source organism: Deltaproteobacteria bacterium (assembly GCA_020635195.1). GTDB lineage: Bacteria > Bdellovibrionota_B > Oligoflexia > Oligoflexales > Bog-1112 > JACKAG01. The sequence goes on from JACKAG010000010.1 coordinate 52,415, forward strand.
AGGCCATTTACGGGGGCTCCGGCGATGAGTGGGGCTAAGGATCACTCTGCACGAGGCTCGCTCTGTTTGCGGGAGTGAGGCACGAAAATTTTCCCATGGCCGAAGGTCTTCTGCTGTCCATGGGAAGGTCAGTGAGATATCCTCCGGGCTCATTCCGCATGCTCTGAGCAGCATGAATTTTTCTCTGACGATATATAAGCCTCTCTCAGGTCTGCTTATACTCAGACTGTAGGCTGCTTTTCTTGCAGAGCGGAAAGCCACCCGCAGAGGGGCCTGGGACAGAAAACTTGCAAGAGCGCTGCGGGGATTGTTCATAAAATCGATAACAAGGTCAAAGCGTTTTCGGTTCAGATCTTTCAAAAGACCTGCTTGCTGAAAGAGTGAGCTTTTTTCAGAATAGGTAATGATCTCATCCAGAAAAGGATTGTCTTTCAGGATATGAGTTCCCATCTGGTGGCACATAAAGGTAATTCTGGCATCCGGACATTCTTTCCGGATTTCCCGGATGCATGGGGTGGTCAGTAAAATATCCCCCAGCTGCCTTAGCTGAATCAGTAGTATGTTCTTGTAAGACAGCAAGCTGACACAACTCCCTCAACTGATGATCCGTGCACAAACGGATCGCCAGATTCCGTATTCTGGCAGGAGGCAATCATGCTGTGGAATGGACGAAAAGTCAATCTGACGGCAGTTCTGAGCTGCTTTCAGCAATTTTCACCAGATCCTGAATGCTCTGGTGTCCGATCAGTACAGCCAGAGTCTCAGCTTTGTGCTGCCAGGCTATCAGATTAATTTTGTCAGAAGCATAAGGTTGGTAGTGAAATGTGCCAGAAGTCCCCTGTCTCGACTCTGGCAGATCCTTAAGGTTTCCGGGGAGGTTAAAGAAAAACATCCGCTCATGTCTCTGCTCTGATTTGTACTGGACGACGGAAATTTTCAGAATCTCATAATCAATGACAGAGCTGCCTTCGATGGACCATCCGATGGGCGAAGGTGCTAAGATTCCAGGAGAAAAATTAAGACCAGGGGTGCTCTTAAGATAGTGAATGATCTCATCAGGGTCTGAGCTGGGCATATAGAGTCGCTCTCCACTCGAATCCTCTTCCATGGCGAGGGCTTCGTAGGTCAGAGCATTCAGAGGATCAAACATGATTCCCGAAGATTGAGGTTTTAACAGTGTGTAGCCTCCCCAGACAACGACAGCAATGATTGTCAGAAGGATAGCTTTCCGGTAGAGATCTGAAGCCTTAACCTCGCTGCTGAGCTCAGATATCCTGACTTTTTCCAGCGTCATGATGGTATCAGCATCGCTGATTTTGTTTTGTATCGAAATTCTTTCCGCTTCATTGAGTCGGATATCCTGAAATTTTAACTGTAGCAGGCCTGTTTTTTCCTGATAATCTTTTACAGATTTGCTGTATGCAGATTGCTGCATGAGTGCATGAAATCGCTGGCTTTCGTCAGATGCCATGTCACCATTGAGATAACGATGCAGGCAGCTCATGATAAATTCCTGGTCTGATACATGAGATGTCCTGGGCATGTCAGGGGATCTCCTTTTTTAAGCGGCTTTAAACGGCAAGAATTTTCTGGCGGCCTGCTCCGGCATGTTTGATCACTGTCTCAGCATTCCATCCCGTCAGGGAACAGCACTCTTTTTCTCTGAGGCCCATGATATCAATCAGCATCACAGCCAGTCGCTCTTCTCGCTTCAGAGCCAGCAGGGTGCTGATGATGGGAGGGAGCATATCATCCTGACGTTCAGGTTCTGACTTTAAATTGTCCCAGGCAATGCTGAGCAGTGCCAGCATGGGATGCTGACTTTTCATAATTTCCGGAAGTTTTTCGAGCGCTATTGAAAACGTATGGGCTGTGAGATTTCTTGCGTCCTGAAGGGAGAGGCAAAGAGCAAAGCAGAAGCGAAGTAATTCGTCGCATTTTGGACAGAGTTGTTCCAGATAAAAATCCTGAAGCTCTTTGGTTGCCGGCCTGTTTAGCATGGATGACAGAACTCCATTAAAAAATCCTGATTCATTATAACATGATTCCCTGTGCTATGACGGAGTCTGTATTTAAACAGGTCTGCTGTGCTCTCTGAAACAATTGGCCGTTCTTCGGATCTTTCCGGAATGTGTTATGCTGTTTCGCCCGGATACCGGAGTGACTGATATGAGGATCAAGAGATATGATGGAACATTTTTTGATTGTGATTCCTGCCAGGCTACAGTCCTTTCGTCTGAAAAGAAAACCTCTTCAGGATCTTTGTGGCAAACCTCTTATTGTCCGTGTGTATGAAAATCTTATGCCACTGGCACGTTCAGGTGCTCAGTTGCTTGTTGCAAGCGATTCAGAGGAGGTTCTGGCTGTGTGCCGGGAACATCAGATTGATGCTGTTCTGACGAGAAAAGATCATCAAAGTGGAACAGATCGTTGTGCAGAGGTGGCTTCCGGAAATTCAAGACCTTTCGTTCTCAATGTTCAGGGTGATGAACCCTTTGTGAAGGCAGAGGACCTGATGAATCTTGCAATGATATTTAAAAACCAGCAGAATGTTTCTATAGCAACGTTACGATATCTTTGTCATGATCGTAAAAAAATGATGGATTCAAACATTGTTAAAGTGGTCAGCAATCATGAAAAAAAAGCTTTGTATTTTTCAAGAGCTCCTGTTCCTTTCCTCCGGGATGGGCAAGGCTCTGCTTCTTTGCCCTTTTACCAGCATTTAGGGGTTTATGCGTATGAAAAATCAGCTCTTCTGAGGTTTTGTTCTTTGCCTGTAGGGGAGCTTGAGCAGATTGAAAAACTGGAGCAGTTAAGAGCATTGGAACATGGGCTCAGTATCCATCTGGTGGATGCTACGCAGTCAGGGCTTGGTGTAGATACAGAGCAGGATTTGCAGGAAGCCAGAAAAATCTGGATGAAATTACAGGGAGATCCATGAACAGATCGGCATTAACTGTGTTTTTTGTTCGATACCTCGGCCTGATCTCTCTTTTCTTATATTCTTTGAATTCTTCTTATTCGCTTCCTATCGGTTTTGGCTTTAATCAGGAGAATATTTCATATCGTGAAATAAAAACAGATCATTTCTTTATTTATCATGATGCAAGAGTTCCTGATGAAGCAGCTATGATAGCCAATGCTCTTGAGGGGGCTAAACCAACATTAGAGAGATGGTTTGGAGTTTCCCGTCAGGGGCGTCTTCCGGTTATTTCTTCAGCTGTAAGTTCACATGCTTCTTTTGCTAACTTCATTACAGATGCGATAGAGCTTCAGACTCTTGGAGATGGAGATCGTGATCTGTTCTGGCATGAGTACATTCATAGTATGACATATGAACATTTTCGTAATTTTATGGGGCCTGCTGGTTCTGTGGTGCATTTGCCATGGATACCTGCATGGTTTCTGGAAGGGCTGGCAGAGGCTATGAGCATATCTGTCGGATCGGACATCCAGGCATCATTTGAGCGATATCAGGCACTTACTGGGCGGTGGCCCAGTTTTGATCGCTTGCATAGTTTATATAGTCATTCATCTTTTTTTCTTCAGGGTTATGCAACTTCAGGGGGATTTGTTGCATGGCTGTTGAGGCAGTCCGTCAGACAAAAGAGTGATCTGCAAAACTTTATGAAGAGATTATATCGTTATACCCTTCCGGAATACTATGTCTGGTCTTTTAATCCGTTTAGTCCTTTTATGCCGATGGATCAGGTTCTGACGGATTTTTTAAAAAAAGACGGTAGGAGCCTCTATAAAGAATACAAAAAGGCAGCCAGAGAATACTGGATGGGAGCAAAGAAGGGACCATTACTCGCGCAGCTGGCAGGTAAGCGTATGGCCCTGAAGCACTTGTCTGTTATAAAAGCTGAGAATCATAAATATTATGGGGTTTTTAAGCAAGAAGATCACTATACCAGAATGGAGCTTGAGTTTGATGAAAACTCCGGATGGATGACGAGGGTGGTGCCGACAGATATCGTCCTTCCTGATGATCCCGGAAGTCTTCATCATATTGCAAGACCATCTTTGAATATAGCTGTAAGCAGCAAAGCAGGAGAAACCTCATCTGTTCCTGATTCGATGTCTCTGGTTTTTCCCAAGGAATCAGAGGATGACAATAAGGAGTCCTGGTTGCCGTTTGTCGGCTTGCGTGGTGACATTTCGATGCTGGAGGAAACTCCTGAAAAAATTGTCTGGCTTGAACAACAATTTGGAGTGAGCCGACTGTGTTTTGTTTCGAAAAACACCATACGGCATGGTTATCAAAGTGTTGACCGTAATCAGGTTCTTTGCCCTCTTCAGGTAAAACAGCCAAAAAATCTCAGATACCTTGGATCAAAAAACACATTGTTTCCTGCAATCGGTCTTTTTCCTTCTTCAAAAACAGACAGATTTCTTGCAACAGAGCTGTGGTTTAATCTCGAAGAACAGACTATGGTTGGGAACCGGAATCGCCTTATTGTCTGGAATTCTACAGAAAATTCTACGAGAACATTAGCCTATGACGGTGGGGGAACACCATTACAGATAGCGCAGATGGCCGATGATTATTGGATGCTTCTGGCTGAAAGAGACCGAAGATCTTTGAGAAAAATTGATGCTGATGGACGCTGTCTTGCGGTCATGCATATGGAAGACCTGGTGACACAGGTTACTTCTGCCGGAGATGGGAGTCTTGTCCTTGGACTTCAGCATGGTGACCGTTTTTCTGTATTAAAAATCGATCCATCAGGGGTGAAGCTGAAAGGCTGTGAACCAGCTTCCAGCCGTTCTTCTCCGCTGATCTGGGCTATGCAGCAGAATCGGTTGACTGATCTGCCGGAGGCGATCTGGAGTGGTTCTCCATGGAAGAAGCCGGGGGGCGAAAGAGACGAGCCGAATGAAGCTCGGCACCTTTCGTCGGCCCCCGGCCTGAACTCAGCAGAATCTGGAGTCGGTCGGGGAGCCTCCGCTGCGGACAGCCGCCCGGTGTCATGGCGGGCAAGACCGGTTCTGGCCTTTCCATGGATTGGAGCTGATGACGCTCTTGGTTCTCAGTTTGGCATGGTTTCAGTTCCTCTGATGGATCATCTGCAAAACGAAACACTTCGTCTGACGGCCTTATATGGGATGGATAGCCGTTTTCCGAATACAGAGCTGATTTTTCGTAGCACTCGTTTTTGGCCGACCATCGATCTCTCTTTGTACCGACGACAGCTGTGGAATGGTGTCTGCCAGGAGCGATCAAGTGGCAGAATTTATACTTCTTATCTTGATGAAAAGGGGGTTCATGGTCATGCCAGTTTTCAACGACGTCTTCAGAATGGAGATGTCGGGATGACGCTTGGAATTCGTTCCGGGCATCTGAAACGCTATCTTGGCCCATGTCCGTCTTATAGTGAAGGAAGGGTTAACGAACCCTATATCCGGCTCAGTGCAAACCATCGCCTTGGTCCTGCCTCTCTCTCTGCACATATAAAAGTAAAATCGGCTCCGGGAGCGATCAATACACGTCTTGATTATCATAGCCTTTCTGCTGCTCTTGGCATGGCAGCACCCCTTCCTTTTCTGGGGGCAAGTCTTCATCTGGGTCTGGAGGGAGGTCAGACCAGAGGTAGCCGGATGCCTGGGCTCAGGGAATTTTATCAGCCGCTGAAAACATTTATTCCGGGTAGTGGTGGAGGCTACAATCAGAGTAGTTTCCCCCTTGGAGGGGGAGGGAGTCTTCTGGCAATCCGTTATGGGGATACACAGGCTCGCTTTCATTCTGCTCTTACATTGCCTGTTATTTCACAGCTGGATAAACAGCTTTGGCTTTTCTATATGGATAGCCTTAATTTTACTGCCTTTTATAATTACGGTGGAGCATGGAATGAAGGGCGAGCGTCGTTTCAGGAGAGCCTGATTAAGGCTCATGGCTACAAATTAGACTTGCTCTTTGAAAACAAGGGGGTAGGATTTAATATCAGCCTTGGTTCGGGACAGGTTCTTGGTGATTCCTTTCAGCTCTATATGACCATTGGTTTTGATGCTTTCTTCTGATCCTTCATCTTTAATTTCAGAATCCGGAGTGGCCTTGTGACAAGTACATTTGGTCAGTTATATCGTATTACGACTTTTGGCGAGTCACATGGAGGAGGCGTCGGTGTTGTCATTGATGGATGTCCTCCGGGAATACCTGTTTCTGTTGATGAAGTGGGGCGTTTTCTGGCGAGACGCCGCCCGGGGCAAAGTTCCATGACATCGTCCAGGCAGGAAGAGGATGTTCCTGAATGTTTGTCAGGCCTGGAGGATGGGCTGACTCTGGGAACTCCCCTGATGCTGATGGTCCGCAACCGGGATATCAAAAGAAGTGACTATAATGATCTGCGTGATGTGTATCGTCCTTCTCATGCAGATTTTACCACTGAGGCAAAATTTGGGCTCAGATCTTCCTCCGGGGGAGGAAGGGCGAGTGCCAGAGAAACCATCGGCAGGGTGGCCGGAGCTGCTGTCGCAGAGCAGCTGCTCCGGTTTCTGATTCCGGAGCTGAAGGTTCTTGCCTGGGTTGACTCAGTGGGGGAGGTTTCAGCCTCTCCTCAGAATCCGGATCTGCTGACAAGAGAGATGCTGGATGGCAGCCTCTTACGTTGTCCGGATCCGGTTGCACGCATCAGAATGGAAGAGCTGATTCTGGATGCGAAACGAAAGGGTGATACGGTTGGTGGCTGCATCCGGGGAGCCTGTCTGGGTGTGCCGCCGGGACTCGGGGAACCGGTTTTTGATAAACTGGAAGCGGATCTTGCGAAAGGCATGATGAGTCTGCCGGCAGCGCGTGCTTTCGAAATTGGCTCTGGTTTTCAGGCGGCGCTGATGAAGGGTTCCGAGCATAACGATCCTTTCTGCTTTGTCGATGGGCGGATCAGGACAGTGACAAACCATTCGGGAGGGATTCAGGGTGGAATTTCAAACGGAGAAGCCATTCTTTTTCGTGTTGCATTTAAAGCTGTCTCAACACTGTTTATCAGGCAGGATACTGTAAATAAGAAGGGAGAATCCCGTGCCCTGCTTCCGGAGGGTGGGCGGCATGACCCCTGTGTGTTGCCAAGGGCGGTTCCCATTGTGGAGGCGATGGCTTTGCTGGTCCTGACAGATCACCTGCTCAGACAAATGGTTATGAAGGGGGCGCGACGGCGTGATGTCGGTTTTTAACCATAGTTTTTTAGCTTAGCCGCGATCTTACGATTCTCATATGTTATAGGGATCAGAATAATATGTATGAGCGGGAATATGATAAAAGGCAGGGAGGAAGGCGTATGTTGAGAATATGGTCTGTTTGCCGGGTATGTTTGCTGGTTTTCACCTTTGTCGCTGTGACGACTCATGGTTTTGCAAAAGAAGCTGGCTATACGCTGGCTCCAGCTGAGACAGAGGTTGAGCTCAAAGGGAATACCCGGATATTGAAAGAATTGTCCCAGGGTGTAGGTGCGATTGCGGAAGTGTCAAGAAAGGCTCTGGTCTTTGTTTCCGTATCCAAGACAGTCCGGGGCTGGGATCAGTCAGACCCTTTTGGTCTTTTTGGTTTCGGGCTTCGCCGGATGCCTAACCCCAGGCAGGAGGGATTAGGCTCGGGTTTTTTTATTGATGTCGGGAAGGGCTATGTTCTGACAAATAATCATGTCATTGATGGCGCGGATGAGATTAACCTGAAGCTGGCTAACGGTAAAAGTTTTGATGCTAAAGTCATCGGTAGTGAGCCGGATATGGATATTGCTGTGGTGCAGATTAAAGAACAATCTTTTGACCGGAGTGGCTTATCGTCTCTGGTCCTGGGGGATTCAGACCAGCTTTCTGTCGGATCTTTTGTTGTTGCGCTTGGCGCACCATTTGGTCTGGAAGCAAGTATTTCGTTTGGTGTGGTTTCAGCTCTTGGCAGGGGAAGCCTTTCAATTACAGAGGTTGGTGATTTTATTCAGACGGATGCGGCAATTAATCCCGGAAATAGCGGTGGGCCTTTGGTTGACATGAATGGCAGGGTCGTTGGAATGAACACTGCGATTTTTTCAAAATCAGGAGGTTACAATGGCATCGGGTTTACAGTTCCCTCTAATCTGGTTCGTCGGGTTGCCACGGATCTGATCAGAGGGGTTAAGGTCACAAAAGGCTATCTGGGAGTGTATTACCAGGAGCTGAGTTCTGATTTTCTGAAACTTCTCAGGCTCCCTGCAGATACGACGGGTATTATTGTTACTCAGGTTGAACCAGGTGCTCCTGCTGATAAGGCTGGTATTAAACCGAAGGATGTCATTGTTACGGTGGATGGCAAGAAACTGGAAGGAGAACGGGATCTGGTCAACAGGATCAGCCTGATGAAGCCGGGTCACACGGCAAAATTAGGGGTTATCCGGGAAGGAAAGCAGTTCACAGCCAGTGTTGAAATTGGCCATCGTCCAGGTTCCGGCCTTCTGGACAAGTCAAGGGAAGAGCCTTCTGATGATGCAGGCTTGGGACTTGAGCTAAGCCTGCAAAAAGGTGGGTTGCTTGTCGAAAAAATTGAGCCGCGCTCACCCGCGGTAAACCGGCTGCATCCAGGAGATGTGATTCTCAGTATAGAAGAATATAATTTTGATAATGAAAAGGATCTGAAACAGGCTCTTAAAAATTTTAACCGGGCAATTGCAGTGGCCCGTAAGAATAAGCAATCCTCTGTTCTGTTGCGTATCAGACGTGGTGGCGGTTTTGGCTTTATTACAATTGTTCTTAGTTAATGAGAGGGATATTTTTGTTGCTGAGCTTTGAGACTGTGACCGATCTTGCTTTCGGATAGAGAGAGGTTTTTTGTTTTGATCCATATACGGTGTTTTCAGGATGAATCAGATGCTTTATCGGAAGCCTCTGACTTCATCTGGCTTCGTTTTTTTGGTTCTGATGGAAAAACACCAGAGGGTTCTCTCTGTCGTCTGAAGCAGGTGCACAGCACAAAAGTCCTTTTCGTCTCTGATTATATGCGAGATTTTCAGCGCTCTGACAGGCCTGAGGGAGATGGTCTTTACTCTGTAGAGCCAGGGGAGCGGCTCTGTATCAGAACCGCTGATTGTCTGCCTTTGGTGCTCTGGAGCCGGAAACGGGATTTTCTGGCTGTGCTGCACGCGGGCTGGCGTGGGCTGTTTCGGGGGATTCTGGAAGAGGCGGTGAGGACCTATCAGCGAAGAGGGGGCAGGGCAGCTGATCTGTCGATGCTCTGCGGCCCCTGTATTTCCAGAGATGCCTTTGAAGTGGGCCCTGAGCTGATGGATGAGCTCAGACAAACTCCTCTGACAGAGGAGGAACTCTCTTTTGTGAGTACAGCTGGCAAAGGGGACCGACTCCATATGGATCTGGCTATGATTGCTGCCCTGATTGCGATGCATCAGGGCTTATCTGCCAACCATCTGAGTATTTATCGTAGCTGCACATACTCTTCTCCTGAGAGCTGGTATTCCTTCCGTCGTAGCGGGACGGCGTCCCCTGCTAATCTGACCTGTGCAGCGATCAGAGCAGGCTGACTTGGCGCATTGTGCCAGAAACTTTATGCCAGAAATCAGAAATAAAATGTGATGTGAGATTGCAGCAGGTAGCTGTTTTTTACGCTCTGGTCATCGGAGAGTTGCCATGCCTTGCCTGGCAGCAGAGCTCCGGCAGCCAGACCGATGCTCGCATCTTTTCCAAAGGACATTTCATATGCGAGATCCAGCTCAAAGCCCAGGTTGTTTCCGTAATAGCCAACGGGCTTAGCAGCTTCGTTTCTGTAGAAATCTTTGATATCTGATGGCATGCTTTTGTTCAGGTTTGCGTAGATGCCCCTGATTTCAAAGTTACCAAGTATCAGGTCTTCGTAACGATATCCCAGAGAGTACAGCTGAGTATTCATGACGCGACCTGGATCAAAGATACCGTCAATTCTGAGATCGTCCGTCTGTGAGCTACCATTAAACAGGATAAGAGCGGGGCGATAGTTCCGGTGAAAGCTGACCGCTGAAGCATTTTTGTCACGATGGGAAACATTGAGACGTTCTGTCCGTGAGCCAGCTGCAGCACTGCTGAGATCCCCTTTGTCGTCAAAGTATCCATCGGCATCTCCGGGAGCAAATGCATACCGCAGAAAGACATTGTGGGAACTGGCGTCTCCCTGGCGGTATTCTTCCGGACCAATATAATGACCAGAGCTGGCCAGTTTCCAGAAGAATTCTCCGGCAAAGGCAATGGAATTCAGTTTGTTTGTTGCGATTCCATGTTCGTCATTCAGATCCTGATAGGAGCCTCCAAGGGTGACCATGTTAGGGTCCGCTGTTTTGCCGAGAGTAAAAAGGACCTCGTTTTTAAGCGTGAATGGCCCATAATAAAATCCTGTATACAGATCGACAAAGGTGAGATCTGTATTGCTGCCTCCACGTTTAGTCTGGGGAGATGCAATTCTGGACCCGTAAATCCCGATTTGCTTGGTGAATAATGATCCGGCATTTGATTTCCTGTCATCATATACGATAGTCAGGAAGAGCTGATCGATATCATCATGAGGATTTGTCGGGCCAAAGGTCAGATCACTATGGTCCCGGATGGGGCTGCCTGTTTCACTTAATTTGTCAAAACCAAATGAGAAACCCAGAGCCTGGGCTTTCTGAAGATTGATATCACATGAAATTCCATCATATATACTGGCGCCTGGAGAGAAGGGGCTTCGCCCATTGTCAAGAAATATCCCCAAACCCCAATGACGGCTTCTGCGGCCCGCTTCAAGGATGCAGTGGTCAAAAGCATACTGGGCATATGCTTCGGTGACTTTGGGAATATAAGGAAGATAACCTGGTTCCCTGACACTCTGATGGGAGCCAGAGCATTGTTCATCTCTACCTGCCTCGCATTCTCTCGGTCTTGCGCTGTCTCCGAGCCAGGATTCCCGGGAGTTGTCAAAGAGACGGAATCCAAGGAAAAAACTCGATTTATCATGCAACCGGGCTTCACCGAGCAGGAAAAAACTTTGCCGGACGGCCTGAAACATGCCGCGATCTGTGGATGCAGCCGGCATGGTGAGTGTTTCTCCACGCAGAGCATAGTGGCCAGATCCGTCGAAGTTGAGAGAATAGGCTGCTGTGCTGGCAGATAAAATCAGGCCCGCAATCAGCCCACGTTTCAGATAGGTTTTAAGTACAAGCGTCATCTACCGCCCCTAAAGCAGAGTCATTCCAGATGCACAGCTTATATCACAAGTTGGGAGCAGGATCGACTATTACCAGGTTTTGGCTGTCATCGGGACTGAGTCGGGAGTCTTTCATGCATCTGGGCGGAGTTCATTGCGGATACGCTGGACGCAGACGGCTGCTCCGGATCTTGTGTCGATATCCGCCAGCAGACCGCAGAGCCAGAGGTCTTTTTTTGCTGGTTCGAAGCGGATTTTTTTTTTCTGAGGGGAAGGGGGAAGAAAGGCAGGTAAGGCGCTTTCATAAGTCATACCGATCACAGAATCATACGCTCCTGTCATGCCAAGGTCTGTCTGATAACCTGTAAACTGATCCAGTACTCTTTCATCTGCTGTGGGGCAATGCGTGTGGGTCCCGAAGACAAGAGAGGCCCTTCCTGTCACATAATGAGCAAAGGCCTGTTTTTCACTGGTTGCTTCTGCATGAAAATCGACGATGAAATACGGTCTGTCTGACTGAAAGTGCTCATAAATCTCATCGAATGCCTGAAAAGGGCAACGATTTTCTCCTTTCATAAAAACCCTTCCTGTCAGGCTGATGATCACGAAATTCTGGCCTTTAACAGAGATCTGGCAGTATCCGGAGGAGCTGTCCTGGACATTGTACATGTTAGAGGGCAGAAGCAGATTCTCGTAGTCTTTTTTAAACTGATAGATCTCTTTTTTATCCTGCCAATGGTTCCCTGTTGTGATGACATCGGCTCCATAATCCTGAAAGAGCTGGCGGCAAATCTTTTCTGTCAGCCCAAAACCACCCGCTGCATTTTCTCCGTTTATGATCACAATATCTGGTCTGTGTTTCTCTCTGAGTGGAGGCAGAAGCAGTTCCAGACAGCGTCGTCCAGCACGTCCGACGATATCTCCGATAGCCAGAATCCGTAGAAGATCAGTGGAGGGATTTTCTGTCATGTGATGAGTCTCTTATCTGCTGTCAGGTGGCCATCTCAACAAATTTACTTTCTCTGAGGACAGTGATTCTGACTTGTCCAGGAAAGGTCAGCTCCTGTCGGATCTTTAGCGCGATGTCGTCAGAGAGGTCCCGGACTTCCTGATCGCTGACGCCATCGGGTATGACAAGAGCTCGCACTTCCCGTCCTGCCTGGAGCACATGGACATGCTCGATGCCCGGAAATTCATGGACAACTTTCTCGATGTCTTCAAGTCTTCTGATATAACCTTCCAGCACTTCATTGCGGGCTCCGGGACGATTGGATGATAGGGTGTTTGCCGCTCCTACAATGACGGCCATTGCCGGAGCTTTGAGCAGGTCTTCTGCGTGATGCATCCGGACCGCTTCAACGACTTCCGGATTTTCTCCATATTTAGCGCAGATATCTGCACTGACATCGGCGTGATGCCCTTCAATTTCCTGATCAACGGCTTTGCCGATATCATGAAGCAGGCCAGCTCTTTTGGCTCGTTTGACATTCATTTTTAGCTCTGAGGCCATCATGCCACAAATTCTTGCGGTTTCGACAGAGTGCTGAAGGACTGACTGAGTTCCGGCATGGCGAAATTTGAGTTTCCCCAGCATCGATAAGACTTCCGGGTGCAGGTCTGTAATCCCGATATCAAATGCAGCCTGCTCTCCATAGTCGAGGGTGATACTGTCAAATTCACTCTCCACTCTTTTGACAGTTTCTTCAATTCTGGCGGGATGGATACGTCCATCTGCGATCAGTCTCTCTAGTGTCGCCCGCGCAATTTCCCGGCGGACCGGATTGAAGCAGGATAAGATGACGGCTTCTGGGGTGTCGTCAATGATCAGATCGACCCCTGTTGCCTGCTCGATCGTTCTGATATTTCGGCCTTCCCGTCCGATGATACGTCCTTTCATCTCTTCGCTGGGAAGGTTGACGACAGTAATCGTCGAGTCGTTAACGTATTCACCTGCGAGTCTCTGGACCGCGAGGCTGATAATGTCGGTGGCTCTTTGTGCTGCAACTTTACGGGTTTCTGCTTCGATCTGGCGGACAGACTCACGGGCTGCTTTTTTTGCGTCTTCCTCAAGCGCTATCATAAGCTCTCTTCGTGCTTCTTCCGGACTCATGTTTGCGATTTTTTCAAGTGTTTTCTGGTTTCTTTCGACAGCCAGCTCATATTCCGCAATTGTCTGTAACTTCCGCTTTTCTTCCCGGATCAGCTGTTGCTCAAGCGCTTCTGTCTGCTGTTCTCTTGACTCTACTGAAGCCAGTTTTTTTTCCAGAGTCTGCTCTTTCTGGCGCAGTTTTTTTTCGAATTTCTGAACTTCTGCTTTACGTTTTTTTTGTTCTTCCTCAAAGGTTTTCCGGCGTCGGCGGGATTCTTCTTTTGCTTCATGTAGTGCTGTCCTGACAAGCTTATCGGCCTCTTTTCTGGCCTCATCCAGAATTTTCTTTGACTCAGCCTGAGCTTTTTCATAGGCAGCGGCTAACTTTTTTTTGTTCATCAGAAGGCCAAAAACAAAGAGGCCAACAACGAAACCTATGATGACAATTGATATAATGACAATCGACTCCACGAATTTTCCTCCGGCCTTACTGGCCTTTTATCTGGTTTTTTCAGAACGATCCGGACGGCAGATTTCACCAGGACGATTTCTGCCTGGTTGCCGGTTTAAAAACTATAACGATGATCCTGTGATTGCAACGTACGAAAGTTCCCGCAGAATATAAGCGGCAATTGTTATTCGTCGATTATCTTTTAAAATTGGATGGCAGAAAGAAATAAATCCGGGGACCTCCATATAAAGGTATCCGGATTTATAATGAATTTTTGGCTGCTTTAGACTGTCAGGGCGGGGGCGCTGCGTGACTTACTGAGTCAGGAGATTAAACTCCGCCCTTCGGTTCTGAGCCCAGGCGCTTTCATCCATCCCCGGGACAGCGGGCTTTTCTTTACCCCAGCTGATGGTACTTAATCTTGATGGTTCTACCCCAGAGTCAGACAGAAACTTTTTGATGGATTGGGCGCGGCGTTCTCCCAGGGCGAGGTTATACTGGACTGATCCACGGGCATCACAATGGCCTTCAATCTGGACATTGACGTTTTTATTTGTCTGGAGATGCGCAACGAGTTGGCGTAATTTTTCCTCACCACTCATAGATATATTATCGCTGTCAAAGGCAAAGTAGACGACTTCAGGAGAAAATTGCTCCCCAGCCATGTCTGATTCTGCCATGGGAGGCTCGGCTGGAATTTCTGCATTTTCAGACTGAACGGGTTCTTCTGGCTGCCCACTGTCGGTACAGGATACTGATAATAAACCCAGTCCCAAGAGGGCCATTGCCGCTGAAGCTAACAATGAATGTCCACTTATGATCCGCAACATGGTTTCATTCTCCTAACATGCAATGGTTACCACCGGATGGAAAATACCGATGGAAAAATTATTTCACAAACATTGCCATATAGCAATTGTGTCGGAGCATTCTCTGCTCCTTCCTGAACGAAGCTATGTCAGGATTTGCCTTAATGCAAGAAAATTACTCGTCTCAGGAAAGTCTTTTAGCTCAGAAGTGATGTTCAACAGCATTGTTTGGCAAGTCATGACATTTTTTTTGTCGGCCGCTGAGTTCTTTTGTTAATGTCTTCGCAAGACCTGCAAATGATCCGGAAGATAAAAGAAGGACAACATCGCCTGGCTTCAGCTGATTGATGAGCATTTCGGCCAGTGTGTCGTGATGGCAGCAGGGTGTTACGTGTGCTCCAGACATCTGCGCAAGTTTTCCGATATCCATTCGTGACTCTACAGGAATTCTCAGATCTTCCTTCGGGGGTCCAAGAAAGACTCTGTCTGCGGCCTGAAAGACCTCACTATAATAAGGCATGAAGATATTTCTGCGACTACTGGCATTGGCGGGGTCAAATGCCAGTACCAGGCGACTTTCGGGTCTGGCCTGACGCATACTGCGGATGACTTGACGAACCGCTGTCGGATGATGCGCAAAATCTTCGTAAATTTCAATTCCACCAAAAGAGCCCAGAAAATCAAGCCTTCTTCGGACTCCTTTAAACGTTTTCAGGGCGTCTGCAATACGCAGATTGAGTCCTTCGTAAGGGATGCTTCCCTGTGCGGCCAGTTCTCCAAGGGTGCCGATTGTCTGGCAAATGTTAATCATATTATGTGGCCCACCTATCTGGCTTGAAAAATCAATCAGCCCGATTTTCTGGTGAAGAATACGTCCCTGCCACAGCTGTTTTTTCTGATCATATGAGAATGAAATGAGTTTTGTTGTTAATGAGTGCTCATCAACATCCGGATTTTCTTTCATAAGAGGGTATACACCGACGATTTGCTTTTTGGGAAGGTCGAGCCTGAACAGCAGCTTGCGAACTCCGGGATCGCTTAGGTTTGCAATGATTTTTCCAGATTCCGGAACTTTCAGGACGAGCTGTTCAAATGCGGCTTCGACGGCAGAGTCATCTTCAAAGATATCGGCATGATCAAATTCGATGTGATTTAATAACAGGTATTCTGGATTATAATGTAAAAATTTACTTTTTTTGTCGAAAAATGCAGAGTCGTACTCGTCTCCTTCAATGACAAAGTAGTGGCCTTTTCGAGCCCGAAAGCTATTGGAAAAATTTCCAGGAAGGCCGCCGATGAAATATCCTGGTTGCAAGGAGAGTGATTCGAGGCTCCAGCTTAAAAGTGAACTGGTAGTCGTTTTACCATGAGTTCCGGCAACAACGATATTACCGCTTCCCTGCAAAACTGTTTGCTCCAGAAGGCCTGGAAAGCTGGTATAGGGTAGTTTTGATTCCAGTAACTCACGGACAAAAGGGTGGCTTTCAGAGAGGCAGTTTGCGACGATGACAGCAGCGGGTTGCTCAGCGACTAGCTTCCCTGATGGGTAAGGACATTGTACGTTAATGTCCAGTCTCTCCAGCATATCTGACATGGGTGGATACAGCTGCTGGTCACTGCCTGTGACCTGATAACCCAGTTCTTTCATCAGTCCGGCAGCAGATGCCATGCCGGTTCCACCAATTCCCATAAAATATAATTTTGCATTTTTATTGAGGTTTAATTCGGGCATTTTTGTCCTCATTACATGCGCTCTTTTTGAGCAGTCTGTGAGAGCCTCTTTGGATGATACTTCCAGTTTAGCAGAGCCCTGTTTTCTATGTGGGCAAAGGCTCCGTTGACGACCGGAAAATTAGGCGAAATATGACCAAAGTCTGATGTTCCCCAGCAGGGAATCTCAACTCTTGAAGCCAGCTCTCTTTTGATCTCCATTTCAGTCAGCTGGCTATGGTGTTGACTGATGCTCCCGATGATAACACCTTGGGCCTCTGTCAGGCTTTTATTCTGAATCAGCTGATTCCAGTGACGGATCAGCTGCCCCGGATTTTCTCCTGTATCTTCAAAGTAGAAAAGTAGCTCGGATAAGTCCGTGGGGAACCATGGTGTTCCACTCAGGCTACAGATTACCGAGAGGCAGCCGCCCAGAAGAATTCCCTGACAGCTGCGGCTTTTTTCTGCTGCGAGATTCAGTGCCTGAACTTCCATGTACCCTTTTTTCTGAGGTTCTGAGAATAATCTGATAAGGGCTCTGATATCTGCTGTGCTGTTTTTGCCCCAAAGACCAGAGGCAGGCATAGGACTATGTATGGATGGCCATCCAAGCTGAGTGAATAAGGCCCAGTGAAGAGCGCTGATATCAGAAAATCCACTCAGCCATTTGTGCGGCGTTGCTTTCATGAGCTCCCATGGTAAAAAGGGGAGCAGATCGCTGGCTCCGTAGCCCCCCCGGGCACAGAGCAGGATGTGGCAGTCGGGATCTGATATGGCGTCCCATAAATCCCGGACCCGGTCCTGTATACTTGCTGCGGAAAAGGGCCATGGGCTGCGTGGTGGCAGCTCCTGGATTCTGAGAGTGAATCCTGCCTGCTCGAGTATCTCCAGGTTTGGGGGCAAGAACTCTTCCCCTCCTGAGCTGGATGGCCTTATCATGCGGACCACTGGCTGCATAGGAATACCTTTTGTTCTTGTACCATACAGAGCCTTGTTCCTGGCTTTGCTGTGGCAGCTCAACCAGCTTAACATAGGGCAAGTGCCAGGGAAACTATATGAAATATCAGGAAAAATGTCGCTGGTTTAACGGTTATAAGCCCTGTAAATTTAAGAGAAGCTGTACAGGATGTCCGGAATTTTCAGAGCCCGAAGTTCGGATTGCGATCCTTTGTCTGGATGCTATGGGGGCTGTTCTGAGGGCAACATGCTTGCTTCCTCCGCTCAGAAGGGAGTATCCAGAGGCGCATATCACCTGGATCACGTATCCACAGTGCAGAGCGCTTCTGGAAAACAATCCGGAGATTGACAGAATCATTTCTTTTGAAGCGAAGTCTGTTCCGCTTCTGCGTCATCTGGAATTTGATCTTCTTTATTCGGTAGATAAATCAGCTGAGGCAGGAGCGCTTGCTGAGGACGTTCGTGCCCGGAAAAAATTTGGTTTTGGCCTCAGCCGGGAAGGGGCCATCCGCCCTTTTAATAAGGAAGCGGCTTATCAGTATGATCTCGGACTCAACGATGAGCTGAAATTTTTTGTGAATCAAAAGCCGGAAACCTGTCAGATTACAGAAACGATGGGCTTAGCATGGGAGCGGGATTCTTATCTTTTTCGCCTGAGCCAGCAGGAGCAGTGTGACTCTGAGGCAATCAGGCAGGATGTCCTGAAAAGGTGTGGAACGCCAGCCGCAGTTGGCATTATCGGCTATAATACCGGTTGCTCTCTGTTGTATCCAAATAAAAAACTCACCATTTCGCGTTCTGCTGAATTGATTCGTGAGTGGCGTCGAAATTTCCCTGATTATTGTATTGCATTGTTGGGCGGTCCAGAAGATACAGGCAGAAATCAAAAGCTTGCAGAAATTTTTTGTTCTGACCCGATGGTGTGGAACAGTCCGACAACGGAAGGGCTTCGTCACGGCTTTGTGGTGATGAACTGTGTGGATATTGTATTTTCTGGCTGTTCTTTGGGTATGCATATGGCGATTGCTCTTGAAAAAAAGGTGATTGCCTGGTTTGGTGTGAGCTGTTTGCAGGAAATCGATCTTTATGACAGGGGAATCAGGATTCAGTCTGACGTCAGCTGCTCTCCATGCTGGAAACGCTCCTGTCAGCAGACAGATATGTGCTACGATCAGGTCAGTCTGGAGACTGTGATCAGGTCTACCCAGCGCTTGCTGACGGAGCCTGGTCCATATCAGGATGAAATCAGTCCGCGCCGCTTCTCCTGATCAGAATGCCAGGAAGGACAGTATCGATGCATTCTCTGGGCTGCTCGGGAACAAAGTTTTCCCGGTGGGATGCATGAGAGATCATTCAGTTTCAGAGTGTTTCGCTGCGTTCCAGAGCTCTTCGAGCTGCTGTTGTGAAGCTCCGGGGATGCTCAGTTCTGCCCTGCCGGCAAGTTCTTCGAGTTTCCTGAATCGTTTCAGAAATTTATGGTTCCCATGGCTTGCTATGGCTTCAGGATCCAGCTTCAGATGTCGGCATAACTGAGCGAGACTGAAGTATAAATCTCCGATTTCGTCTTTTATTTTATCGGGAGAAGTCTGCTCCTTTTCCCATTCATGTTTTAGCTCATCCACTTCAGAGAGCAGCCCGGCAAAGACTTCCTGGGGCTGGCTCCAGTCAAAACTGATCTGTTTTGCCAGTTCTCCGATTTTGCGCGCCTGAGTTGTTGAAGGGAAGATTTTCCCTACCTCTTTTTTGTCAAAGTAGCCCTTTTTTAGGGTTTTTGCGACTGATCCCGTGCTTTCTTTCTTTTCCTGTTCTTTGATTTTCTGCCAGTTTCTTCTGACATCTTCAGATGTCAGAGGGTGTTCTTCTGAAGAAGCCGAGAAAATATGGGGATGTCTGCGGATCATTTTTTCATGAAGATTTTGGATGATATCATTGATGCTAAATTCCTGGTGATCAGATGCTATTTGTGCATTAAGGAGCACCTGTAGCAGAACGTCGCCCAGCTCATCTGCTATGCTCCGGGAGTCTCCATCTTCCAGAGCCTTTGCTGCTTCATAAGCTTCTTCAATCATGTAGGGGATCAGGCTTTTATGTGTTTGCTCCAGATCCCATGGACATCCGTGAACAGGATCGCGCAGGGTCGCGATTGTTTTGCATAGTGTGGTGAATAGATGCCCTGTTTCCGTTAAATCCGCGGGGGGCGTTGTTTTCTTCTGTTTTTTCATGATGCTGTATTCTTTCGTTTTGGTTCCCATCAATGCCTGAGAAGAAGGGATGGTTCATAAATCTCGCATAATGGTACACCCATCAGATCAAGGGCTGTATTTGCAACTGAAGCCAGGCTCAGATCAGGAGCCTGGGATAAACTAAGATTTTTATCAAATCCGGAGGGATCATAAACCCAGAAGGGGACTTTCGACAGGGTATGCGAGGTTCTGGCAACAGGCCGCTCTCCGCCCGGTGTTTCCCAGTCAGGAAATTTGCTTTCTTCTCCAAGGAACATTTCTTCACAGTTCCCATGATCCGCTGTGACCATGAGGAGCGTTTTTGTTTCATCTGCACAGCGGATCAGTTGTCTGAGCATCAGGTCGACCGTGGATACCGCGATAATGGCAGCCTCCAGGTTTCCTGTGTGCCCGACCATATCTCCATTTGCGAAGTTAATTCTACCAAACTGAAACGATCCCTGTTTCATGCGTGTGAGACAGGCCTCTGTAATCTCCCAGGCTTTCATCCAGGGTTTCTGATCAAACGGAAGGTTGTCGGATGAAATCTCAAGATATTCTTCAGTTTTTTTATCAAAGTAGCCGCTGCGGTTTCCATTCCAGAAATAGGTGACATGGCCAAATTTCTGGGTTTCGCTACAGGCAAATTGCCGGATACCCTTACGACTCAGATACTCTCCCATTGTTTCTGATATAAGAGGAGGAGAGACGAGAAAGCGGCCCGGTATATGCAGATCTCCATCATATTCGGTCATGCCGGCAAAACAGACAGAAGGAAAACGTTTGCGGTCAAAATGAGGAAACTCTTTTTCTTCAAAAGCTTTTGTAATCTGGATCGCACGGTCGCCTCGAAAATTGAACAAGATAACGCTATCCCCGTTCTCAACAGGGCCAACGGCTTCCCCTTTTTCTGTGATAACGAAAGGTGGAATATACTGATCTGTCAGCCCCTGTTTTCTGTAAGTCTGAAGAGCTTCTTCGGGGCTGGAAAAGGAATCCCCTTCTCCGAGTACATGGGCGTGCCAGCCTCGTCTGACGATTTCCCAGTCTGCTTCGTAGCGATCCATCGTACACAGCATGCGTCCGCCACCTGATGCAATGCGTATATCGGCACCTGTTTCTTTCAGAGCTGTGATCACCTGGCTGAGACGGTCGATATAAATTTCGGCACTACATGGAGCCACATCTCGCCCATCGAGCAGGACATGAAGCCGGATCGCGCGAATACCGCATCGGACAGCTTCCTTCAGCATGGCATGCAGGTGCTTTTCATCGCTATGGACATTTCCATCTGACAGGAGACCAATAAAATGCAGGGCAGATTTTTGTTTAAGGCAGTTTTCTATGATGTCTTTCCATGCCTGGCCCAAAAATAATTGTCCGCTGTGGATGGCAGAACGGACCAGCTTTGCTCCCTGATCAAAGATTCTTCCTGCACCGATGGCATTATGACCGACCTCGCTGTTACCAATATCAGATTCTCCGGGGAGCCCGACAAAATGGCCATGAGCATTTAGTGAGGTATACAGACCATGTTGAGTCAGAAATTCCATGGACGGAGTCTGGGCCATGGCAACGGCATTTCCAAAGCGCCCGCTATGCAGCCCAATACCATCCATGATGATGCAGAGGAGTTTTTTCATGATGTTTGATTCCGGGATGGACAATTCTTATTTCTGAAGTCTGGTTGATGATTATATCCAGAAACTTCATTTTTTCTATGATCAGAATTCTTATATGTTGAAAACGAGATGTGCAAAAGACAAAACAAAAAAATAATCAGGGGCCCGCACAACGGACCCCGCAGGACCACACAATGACAAGCTAACGCAAAATTCCATTTAGGGCAATGTTTTTTATTCCCGCCAACTGCATGGAATGAAAATATTCTGATCAGCTCGTTTCATGGCTCAGTCCGGCTGAGAAGGCGGCCTGCTTTCATGCTTATCTGTGTTTCTTGTTTTTTCCGGTTGGGGTCTGTTGCTCTGAGTGCTATGAAGCCCGAAGAGAAGCTCAAGAGCATGTTGTATGGATCTGTTGTCAGGGGGTTTACTGATAAATAATTCTCTTGGGATTTCTGCCAGCATATCATCGGTGATGATATGGTTCACGACCAGGCAGGATACAAACAGGAGCTTTATATTCGGATCTGATTTTTTTAATTCAGCATAGCAGTTCAGACCATGCATTTCTGGCATAATGATATCCATGGAGACAATGTCCGGATGAAGTCTGTCGTAAGCTTCGAGTGCCTCGACGCCATTTTTGGCGTATCCGGCTATTTTAAGGTTGAATGTTTCATATAAGAGCGTCAGTTGTTTTCGGATGAGTTCAGAATCATCTACGATGAGGATTGTTTTCCCTGCCCATGGGATCGTCATGTCTATAGCCCTTTACCTGATGACGGGAATTCAACATACTAATTCCAGTCGGTTTTTTCTGATAAAACTTGAAAATGATCAGAAACATCAGAACAAGCAAAGCTGCTCTTAAGAAGAATAATTCACTGATATCAAAGAATAAAGATGGGAAATATCCCATGGCTTCGTGCAAGCGAAACAGAAGATCGTTGACAGACTGTAAGAAGACGGACAGGAGAAGGACGATTTTTTCGGGTAGCCAATGGTGACACAAAAGTAGCATAGCTGTTGTGAGAAAGACTGGCATCAGAGGCACTATCATCAGATTGAGCAAAAGCCCGCTCAGAGACAGGTTTCCCCAGACGGCAGCGGCGAGCAAGAGCAGGCAGATTTGTAGTTGTAATGCGCGGAGTATTTCTGTTTGTGTGCTCTGTCTGCTATTGAAGAGAATGAGCAGAGCCCAGCAGGTCCAGCTGACGAATGTAGCCACAGAACAAAAACTAAGAGGCCAGATGAATATCTGTGCCAGAAGGCACAGAGAAAGTTTGTCTTTTAGAGAGTTCTGCCCCCAGAAGAGTGTGGCAAGCTGGCTTATGATACATACGATTCCCGCCCGCTGTGCTGAGACGTTAGCTCCTGTCGATAAAACAAAGATAAAAATCAGGGTGGAGAGCGCAATACGCATGAAAGTCAGTGAGATAAGCATTCTGCCGGGGCTTAACAGGCGGAAAGCGTAAAGCAGATGGACAGGCAGGAGGCATATACGGATGACGAGCTTAAAAATGAGTGAGATATGGAGGCCGCTGACCACAAGAAGATGGATCAGACCGAATTCTCTGAAAACGCTGACGAGCCGAAAATTGTCAGATGGAAAGCTGCCAAGCAGGAGGGCGCGCAGCCAGGAAGACAGTTCTGGATTTTTCAGGTCAGACATGGCCCATAAATGACGCTTCATGCGAAAGGCCATTTCCTGGAGGACAGATCCGGGAGAAGATTTTGTCTGAAAATATTTAAAATCATTAAATTTAGCTGTTGGCATTTTGCACTTACCATATTTTGGATGCATGGTCAGTTGCATGGGGCCAGGAATCCACCCGGAGGAGATGTCTTGTTGAACAACAGAATCAGGCGCCTCTGTACAAAGAGGCCAGGACTGACTGAGACTGAAAAGCCCTGTGCCGGGAGCTGCAATCAGGAAAAGAGATCGCAGCCAGAGGCGCTGTGAGTATACATGAGAAAACTTCAGGAAGAGAGCACAACATATAACAAGGAAAAGATAGGAAGAGCTCCAGAACAGAGCGGTCCGGAGCTCTTCGGTTATCATCTGGCCTACGATATTTCCGGCCAGGCACAGAAACAGGATAAAGGGAAGCATGGTGCTGTGCTCTTGTTGTTCTTGATCGGGGTTTATAAGGATAGAGGCCCGCTTCCCGGCAGACTTTCATAAAATGCGAATTTCTGAAAGAGACACATGGTGGAAACTTGTATACCGGACGGCGTGTGTGTTCAGGATCTGCACAAAGAGAAACGGTTCGAAGTAAAAGTCAGGAGCAGAGCTATGTCAGAATGCCCAGCCAACTTCAATTCCGCCAAGCAGAGACGTCATCATCCGCCGCTTTAGTGCGATCGCGTCTTCGTGGCTGATTGGGCTTCCGGAGACGGAACTGTTTTGTTTGGTCTGTTCCTTTACCCGATTTTGAAAATGCCTGAGCCTGAGGTAGATTCCTGCCATCAGACCAGAAGATTCTGCGATAAATCGGTAGCCGCTTCGGAAGCCTAAGCTGGTTCCTGTCAGCTCTGGAAACTGCCTGATTTTACCATCCTGATCAGGATAAAATTCAGATCCGGAACGGTATTCGGGATTCCGGACCCATGTGCCGCGGATGCTTCTGTAACCTGCGCTGAGCCCCCAGTGAAATCCGGAGAGCTCTTCCGGATTGCTGAATCTCTGAAATATGATACTAAAATCCTGCCCTGACATCCTGAGACTATTTCCTGGCTGCTGTTCCAGTTCTTTTTTCCGGAGTTCTTCACCTTCGGAAAGCAGGCCAAGGTGAGCTCCGAGACTGAAGTCATTCATGATATTGAATTCAACACCCAGTAAACTCTCTCTGCCCAGAGAAACCAGAGGTAAGCTGAGTAGCCAGTCTTTCTGAGCTCCCCATAACGGTCCGGACCAGGAAAGGATTATCATAAGAGTCAGAATGGTGCGGTGACAGGATTGTGGATTTCTCATTCTTGGCTTCCTCTGAAGTCTTCGATCTTTTCAAAATTTAATGTCGATAGTCATTCTTTCATTCTAACATATAGAATACTCAGAAGGATGTTTTGAGTGCAGAGCGATTATCGTGAGAATACTGAAGAAAGATGGTGAAGATGTCAGCATTTCCTGTTGTGATTGCACATAGAGGAAGTAACCGGCAGGCTCCTGAAAATAGCAGACAAGCTTTCAGGCTGGCTGTTTTGCAGGGGGCGAGACGAATTGAAACTGATCTTCAATGGACTAAGGACCATATTCCTGTTATTTGTCATGATGACAATATGTTCCGAACATTTTCCGTTAACCTGCAAATCTCCCGGCAAAATTTTTCTTCGCTTCGCTCAGGAGCCAGGCGGGCTAACGGGGAAACCATTTTGACGCTTCAGGAAGTACTGGAAGAATTCCTGCCTGTTGTTGAACTAAATCTTGAGATCAAAGGAAAAAGGACTGAAACTGAAATCCAGTCTCTTATCACTTTAGTTCGTCAGAGCTCTGCTCCGGAGAATGTGATTCTTTCATGTTTTGACTGGCAGCCTTTATTCCTGCTTAAAGAAATGGCCCCTGAATTAGATCGGGCTGTTTTATGGGGGAGGGATACGTTGAAACGGTATCCCTGGTATTTTTTAAATCCTGTCAGCATGATGCAAAAGTGTCATAGCCGGATTTTTCACCCGGAAGCGTCCTGTCTGAATCCGTATCTTATGAAAATTGCGAGACGATATGGATGGCAGGTTTTTCCATGGGTTCCGCTGAAAGGAGAAGATGCGCTGACTCGCGAAAAACTATGGAGCAAGATGATATCGATGGGCATTGATGGTTTATGTACAAATGAGCCAAAACTGTTTTCAGAGTGGATTAAAAATTATCAGAGATAAGAAGAGCTAAGGGGCACTTATGGCGATCGGATGGGTTAATCGTATATGCCAGTCCGGATCAGGTCAGACGATACGATATGCGATATGGGAAAATGAGGCTTGTCATGATGGCAAAACGATTATTTTTATTAATGGAAGAAATGAATTTATTGAGAAATATGATGAGCTTCCTTCTGAACTTGGGAAAGTCTGTCTGACAGGTCTTCGGCGCTTTATTACATGGGACCACCCTGGCCAGGGTGGGTCAGGAGGGCGAAGATCCCATATCTGTTCATTTGATGAGTATGCGGACCTCGCCTGCCAGATTATCAGAGAGAATCTTAGTGAAGGTTCCGTTTATTCTGTTATTGCTCATTCAATGGGAGCTCTGATCGCTTTATATGCAGTAGGAACAGGTTTCTTAAGGCCAGAGCGAATGTTTCTTTCCTCACCTTTTTTAGGAGTTCCGGATCGCTGGCCTGAACGGCTCTTTGCTCAACCGATAAGCTTCATGATGGTTCATCTCGGATTAGGTTATATGCGGGTGGGCCTTTCTCCTTTCGGGAGAGAGGAGAAATTTTCTGGTAATCAGAGAACCCATTCAAGGAGGAAGTTTTACAGACTTCTGGCCGCACCCTATGATGGAAGAAAACCGACATTCTATTGGTTGAGAGCGGCCCTTGCTGCAATTCGTTATGTTCATCGTCCGGAAGCTCTTGCACAGCTTCATCAGGTGCCGGTTTCTATATGGATCGCAGAAGAAGAAAGTGTCGTGAGTCAGGATGCTATCTTAAAGTGGGTTTCTCGTGCCACGAATGCTGGATATTCGGTTACAGTCCGGCACTGTGCCGGAGCTCTGCATGAAATTCTGTATGAAATACCAGGAATCTGTCATGCTGTTCTGGTTGATATAGGATCTGAGTTGACGATGAAAAATAAAGCCGGAATTTAGATTACAGCAATATATCATCCTGTATAGATAAGAAGAATGGCTCTGTCAATGATGTTAGCCATGCGCCTTGATGAGTCAATGAGCTGATGAATATATTTTTCTTATAGGAAATGATGTTGAATGCTTCATAGATCAGAAGATCCATAAACTTTTCGGATCTATGTTTCGATTGTATGCTGTTGCATTGAAAAGAAAATAAAGGGGATAGCGAATGCGAAAGGCTCGCACTCAGAAAAATATAATGAAACCAGTCTATGTCATGGGACGCCGAAGTGCTTTCGTCCGGTCTTTTGGGGTTTTTGAAGACTGTGATGCTCTGGAGATTCTTAGTAGAACGACAGATGGGCTCTTGCGTGCTTTGAAACTGGAGCCCTCTTTCATTGATGATTTTATTGTAGGAACCGTTATTCCTCAGACGAAAAATCCAAATATTGCCAGAGATACAATTTTGAATCTTGGAATTGCAGCAGAGATCCCGGGATATACGATTAATCGTTCGTGTTTTTCTGGTCTTCAGACAGTGATTAATGCGTCGATGACAATTCAGAGTGGTTACTCTTCTTTTGTACTGACAGGTGGTGTTGAAAATCTTAGTGACGTTCCGGTTATGTATTCAAGAGAAGCAAGGAAGTTTTTAGTCAGGTTGGCTAAAGCACGATCAGCATCTGCAAAACTAAATATTATTAAGCATTTTCGTGCAAAAGCCTGGCTTCCACATCGTCCGGATATAACAGAGCCTTTAACG
Organism: Deltaproteobacteria bacterium; assembly: GCA_020635195.1. GTDB lineage: Bacteria > Bdellovibrionota_B > Oligoflexia > Oligoflexales > Bog-1112 > JACKAG01. The sequence continues at coordinate 78,958 of JACKAG010000010.1, forward strand.
GGCCTTAGCATGGGGCTTTATGCAGAGACAATAGCCAGAAGCAGTGGTATCAGTCGTAAAGATCAGGACCTTTATGCTGCGGAATCTCACAGAAGAGGGGCTAACGCACAGGAGAAAGGTCTTTTTTTATCTGATATTATTCCTGTCTGGCCATCTCCTGAGTACAGCCGCGCGGTTTCTGAAGATGATATTATCGGGTTAAAATATACAGATGATGATTTTATTCATCAGAAGCCTATGTTTGATAAACGTTATGGTCTGATCACTGGACTTAATTCCCCTACCCTGACAGATGGGGCTGCTGTATGCCTGATTGCGGATGAAGCCGCCGCAAACGCACATGGACTGACCCCATCACTTCGGATTCTTTCGTGGGATGTGCTCGCTCTTGATCCGTGGAAGGAGTTTCTGACAGGGCCGCCATTAACGATTGCAAGATTACTGAAAAAAACTGGCATGAATATTAAAAATATCGATCTCTTTGAGATACATGAGTCTTGCTCCGCACAGGTGTTGAGCTGCCTTTCTTTACTGAATTCTGACGAATTTTCCTCTCACTATCTTGGTAAGTCCAAAGCAATTGGAGCTCCGGAACCTGACAAGGTCAATGTAAACGGGGGTGCAATTGCTATAGGGCATCCATTTGGAGCTACAGGGTTAAGGATGCTGATCACTCTTGAGAGGGAACTGAAGGCTCAGGATCTTCATTATGGCATCATTGTGATTTCTTCTCCTGGGGGAATAACGGGTTCTCTCTTAGTTGAACGGATATAAAGCTGGAGAAATATCAGGTGAAACTATCAACTCTATGCTATTCAGAAAAACAGGAAAATATTGCTACGGTTACATTTGATCGTGGAAAAACATGCGATAATATTGCTGATAAATTATTTTTTGAGGAACTGAATCAGTGCCTGGGTCTTATTGAAAGCAAGGATTATTTAGAGGGTCTTGTTTTTTCCAGTTCTGGAAAAAACTTTATGATCGGATCTGATATCCGTGAGTTTTCGGCTCTTTCTTCTTCTGAAGATGCGCGATCTATGTCTGTTTATATGAATCAGACGATGGAACGCATTTCACTTCTATCTATACCGGTTGTCTGCCTTATTCATGGGAAATGTCTGGGGCCTGGTCTTGAACTCGCACTTGC
>JACKAG010000011.1 GCA_020635195.1 Deltaproteobacteria bacterium
CTCAGGCTCCGGAGGCCTGGTGATCATAGACGCCAGTTCCCCCGCAGTCAGAGCAGGGCTTTGAGGAACAGGTGACATTGCGTTCAGAATATCTGCCAGCTGTTCTGCCAGTCTGAATTTAACGGGATCTGCAATTCTGAGGCTATGATGATTCATTCGGATATCCCCCTCCTGGGGAACGGGAGGCCGCGCCACTTGCCGGAAATCTTTCCTGCTGAGAGCCGGGGTCATATCATGAGCCCCGAAGATTCTGGTCTGGTCTGGCAACCCGGTCTTGTGGTTCAGGCTTCGAAAGCCCCATACTTAACCTGGCTGAGAAATGGCCGCAAGTCCAATGTCCCTGTTCCTTCCTGGCTTCCTTCGCTAATCCTGACTTTCTCTGCGAGAGATTCTGCTCTTTTTTATATTCATCGGTGGAGGTGCTTTGTGAGTTCCGTGATCTGTTCTGCCTGCTGTGATGGTACCAGCTGCTCTCTGATTCAGGTGGAAAGCAATTTTCTGAAAGGCTTTACCGGGGTTCAGCTGGTAGGGCAGATCTCGGATGTCTGCCGGGGAGGTCTGGAACGGGCCAAAGCAGCTCTGGAAAATATTGGCATCCCCGTCCCACAACGGCGCATCATCATGAGCCTGGCTCCTGCGGATTACAGAAAAGACGGCAGCCAGCTGGATCTCGCCTTTGCCATCAATCTGGCCCTGCTGATCTCCGGAGAGTCCGGACGGAGCACAGCCATTCCTGTCTCCCGCTGGCTTTTTGCCTCTGAGCTAAGTCTGGATGGTCAGCTCAGACCGACCCGTAATATGATTTCATTCGCCATTGAAGCCGCCACCTCTGGCATGGAAGGTATGGTGGTTTCCCCGGACAGCGCAGCAGATCTGACCAGGATGATCCGGCATGCTTCCGGCCCATTACGGACACTGCGTATCCTGTCCTTCCGGAACCTCAGAGAGGTGCTCACATGGATCTTTCAGGATTCCATCCAGGATATTCAGGCTGAAAGCATCGAAGATCCTCCGGTACAGACGAAATCGCGACCTCTGAGCCCTGAACCGGAACGCACGGATTTTGATGATATGATTCTGAATCCTGAGCTGGAACAGATTGCAAAAGTTGTCGCGACCGGTCTTCACAGCCTGATTTTGTATGGTTGCCCAGGGACAGGCAAGTCTATGTTTGCCGAGCGAATTCCAAGCCTCTTTCCCCGCCTGAATCCGGAGATCCATCTGGAAACACTCAGAATTCACAGTGCGGCAGAGTCCAGAATTCCGGAATCTCTGCTGGACGGAAGACCTCCCTACCGCGCACCGCACCATCACGCCAGTCCGGCAGCTGTCATCGGTGTGCCGGACGCCCCTGGTGAAACAGCTCTGGCCCATGGAGGCCTGTTATTTCTCGACGAGCTTCCGGAATTTCGCAGGGATATCCTGGAGGCCCTCCGTGAGCCTCTGGAAACAGGAGAGCTCAGAGTCTCCAGAGCCAGAAGTAAGGTCATCTGGAAGGCTGATATGACACTGGTCGCAGCCTGCAATCTCTGTCCCTGCGGCTGGTATTCCAGTGAAAAACGGCGCTGTTCCTGTCCGACCGTAAAAATCCTTGCTTACAGAAGAAAGCTCTCCGGACCTGTTATGGATCGCATCGACCTTCATATCAATCTCCCGGAATATTCAGGTGACCTCAGAGCCCCCTTTCTGAGAGAAGAGCGCCAGTCCGGCAAGACCATCAGAATGCAGGAGGACGTTCAGGCAGCCCGCGAACTCAGCCACAAACGCAACCAGAAATTTGGCATCCTGTATAATAAACATCTGAGAGCAACCGATCTGGCTGAAGCAAGCGGTATCTGTAAAGAAACCCTACAGGATATGCTGGACAAACTCACTCATCGCGGTGCCAGCCAGCGATCCCTGATCAGAACCGTCCGCATAGCCCGTAGCCTTGCTGACCTGCGACTGGATGCTGTCGTCTCCGGAGAGGATATACGGCAGGCATGGGCCTGGCAGGCAGATGTTGCCGCACGGCAGAGAGGCGATGAGGTTCTCGGCCTGATCTGAGCCAGCGGTGCATGACACTCAGAATCAAGGAAATTCTTCTGCGAACCGATAGCAGAGGATAAGGGCGATGACTGCCAGGAGACAAAGGCCATGAAGACACAAAAGGACAACCGATGCAGCCTGTTCCGCTTTCCGGGAGATCTCCTGAAACCCCTGCAAAGTCCGGGACAAAACCGGGGCTTCAGCCTTGTGGAATTAATGATCGTCGTCGCCATTATCGGTGTCCTGTCAGCACTCGCTGTTCCCCGCTTCCGGACCTTTCAGGCTAAGGCCAGACAGGCTGAAGCCAAGTCGAACCTCGCATTTATTTATACTCTCCAGCAATCATACTTCGGAGATAACGACAAATTTGCCACAATGGAAGACACAGGGAATGGGACCGACTGCCCTGAAAATGAACTTGGTTTTGTCCTGAAACCCTGTGATTCTGCACGATATGTTTACAAATCCAGTTCAACAGATGCAGCAGTTGATTTCGCCGCTGTGGCGACCTCTGGCACAGGCTCTTCAAATAAGGTTCTGACGGGCTGTAGCTCGGCAGACGAATGGAGAATCGACCAGGAGAAATGCCTCTGCGCTCTCAACGATGTCACCAAACACTGTGATGACACCTTTGATGAATGCGCCTCTAAGTGCTGAAGCCTGCTATTGCAAGCCTCTCCGTTCTCTGGCCTGATCCCACTTAAGAAATCGGGAAAGAACAAAGCAAAAGACTCTCGTCCAAAAGCCGGAATCTGTTAGAATACAGATTCTCTTTGCTATTTTCTATGGGAGACAAAGGTTATGGCTCTTATCCCGTTACGGACTCTTCTGGATCATGCTGCGGAACATCAGTATGGTGTCGGAGCCTTTAATGTCAACAATATGGAGCAGATTCAGGCCATCATGGAAGCTGCCCGGGAAACAGAAAGCCCGGTCATCGTTCAGGCCTCCCGTGGCGCAAGAAGCTATTCTCAGGATCATTACCTCAGGCATCTGATGCTGGCTGCCACTGAACTTTATCCGGAAATTCCTGTTGTCATGCACCAGGACCACGGGAACAGTCCTCTGACCTGCTTTTCAGCGATCCGGCAGGGATTTACCTCGGTCATGATGGACGGTTCCCTCAAAGAAGACGCAAAAACTCCTGCTGATTTTGAATATAACTGCAAAGTAACCCGTCATGTGGTGGACGTCGCACACGCTTTCGGCGTTTCTGTTGAAGGAGAGCTGGGTTGTCTGGGCTCCCTTGAAACAGGCCGTGGCGAAAAAGAAGACGGTCATGGCTTTGAAGGAAGCCTTAGCCGGGATCAGCTGTTGACAGATCCTGAGGAAGCCGCTGAATTTGTCCGGCAGACCGGCGTGGATGCACTGGCAGTTGCTATAGGAACCAGCCATGGCGCCTACAAATTTACCCGCAAGCCAGATGGGGACATCCTGGCGATCAGCCGTATTCAGGCCATCCATGATCGTCTGCCCAACACTCATCTGGTGATGCATGGCTCATCATCCGTCCCTCAGGAGCTTCAGGACCTGATCAACCGTTACGGAGGACAGATCCGGCAAACTTACGGGGTTCCTGTTGAGGAAATTCAGAAAGGCATCCAGCACGGCGTCCGCAAAATCAATGTAGATACCGATAACAGGCTGGCAATCACCGGCGCCATCCGTAAAATCATGGCAGAAAAACCTGAAGAGTTTGACCCCAGAACCTGGCTTAAGCCTGCACGGGATGCCATGAAGCAGGTGGTCCGGGACAGGATGATCTCTTTTGGTCAGGCAGGACGTGCTCCTCATATCCGTCAGGTCACCCTGGAAGAAATGAGTCGGAAATATTTTCTCTGAGAGATGATTAAGGAAGAAAGCTGTTAAGCCGGGTTAAGAAAAACACGGCAATCAGCTGCACCTTAAGTCCAGAGTGTAACGAAACTCCTCAGAACCTGGCATATCCCTAACCTGAACTTTACCAACTGTAAAACCAAGAGGAGAAAACTTCGCCCGGCAACGAGATTCCGCTTCATTCTCATTGACCGGCACTGTTTCATAGCTTCGCCCTCCTGGATGAGCAGAATAAAATGTACACCCACCAATCGAATGACCTGACGATTTTTCAACCACATCAAAGATCAGCGGTGTATTAACTGGCAGCGTAGGATGAAGTCCTGACGGAGGTTGCCACGCCTTATATCGGATACCAGCTATATAATCAGAGGCATCCTGAATGCGCTGAAGGGGGATCCGGAAACCATTACAGGCAAGGTCAAAACGTTCATCATAGCCCTTCATCCGAATCTGAATACGCTCCACAGACGAATCAACAGCACGACTCACCGTCCCATGGTACAGATCTTCTCCCATAACATGCCATGGCTCCAGAGCATGACGAAGCTCAAGTTCCATATGCCCCACCTGAGTCCGCCCCCAGAGAGGGCAACGAAAATCAAAAAAAGCCTGAAACCAGGCAGGATCAAATTTTATGCTGAATTTTTCAAGATAGTTCAGAACCTTGCAGAAGTCCCCCCAGAGACGATCAGGCAGCATAAATTCATCATGAAGTCTGGAGCCCCACCGGATTAAACGATGCTGATAAGGGTGCTTCCAGAACAGCAACACGACAGCCCTGACAAGAAGTCCCTGAACTAAAGCCATCTGAGGATGAGGAGGCATTTCAAAACCTCTCATCTCAACAAGACCCAAACGACCAGTGGCAGAATCCGGGGAAAAAAGTTTATCAATACAAAACTCAGATCGATGGGTATTTCCAGATGAATCAATCAGAAGATTCCGGAAGAGACGATCGACTAACCAGGGAGCTGTTTCTTTATTCTTTTCAAGGTGTCTGAAAGCAATCTCCAGCTCGTAAAGAGAGTCATTACGGGATTCATCAATACGGGGAGACTGGCTTGTCGGCCCAATAAACTCCGAAGAAAATAAGTAGGACAGACTGGGATGATGTTGCCAGAAAGTCAACAGACTCTGAAGTAAATCCGGACGTCTGAGAAAGGGGCTATCCTCAGGCTTTTGCGCTCCGAGAACAATATGATTCCCACCACCTGTTCCTACTCTTCGCCCATCGACAAAAAACCGGGAGCTCGAAAGATTCGCTAAATGAGCTTCCTTATAGATTGTCTGCAAAGAATTCTGATAGTCATTCCAATTAGCAACAGGGCTTATATTGACTTCCAAAACTCCGGGATCAGGCGTCACACTAAAAGACTGCAACCTTCGATCAGCAGGTGGCTGATACCCTTCAATCCGAACATGATACGAGAGCTCTTTCGCAACAAGTTCAATCGCAATCATCAGTTCAAGAAAGTGTTCCGCATAGCTTAGGGGAGGGCAGAATACCGACAAATGTCCGTTCCGGATCTCCACACATAAAGCTGTCCTGACATAAGCGTCTGCCATGACACTATCAGGCAAATCGATCGTTCCCTGCCTAAGAAGCTGCTGAAGGATCTCCGCACGCTCCTTAAAGGGTTCAACAGCACCAGCGGGATCACGGTATGGCCAGATCTCATTCTGCCCCGCCTGATTTACAGGGACCTGGTGTAATGGTAGCCTATAACCTGCTGGTGAATCTCCTTCAGTCAATTCCATATAGTGCGTTAAAGACTTCCATCGCGAACTGATCCATCTGCTGAGCGTATGACTGTATAATAATGGCAGCACATAAGCAGCCACATGCCCATCTTTCTCTAGCGCTGATAAAATAAAATCATCTGAGAGACTAAGGGTTTTTGCCAGTGACTCAATAAAGTCTTTCGCATTTTCAATACAGTATGTCTTTACAGATGTTCTGACAGGGGTACACAGCTCTGTTTCAAAGATGGGTTTGCCATCTGATCTGTAATATGTTGAGATAGCCCATCTGGGTAAAGATTCTCCCGGATACCACTTGCCCTGCCCAAGATGAACCAGACTGCCAGGATACAAATGATCTCTGAGTCTTTGTGTGAGTTTCAGAGCACAGTCCCATTTGCCTCCTCCTGAAGCTTTTCCTACCCAGGATTCGCTTTCAATATTGTCCGCGGGCACAAAAGTAGGCTCTCCTCCCATCGTGAGGCGAACATCCTCCTGACGCAATCCGTCATCAATGACTCTTCCAAGTTTATCAATATCCTGCCACTCTTCCTCACTATAGGGCTTCGTAATACGGCGATCCTGATTGAGCCTTGTCACAGACATCATATGATCAAGTCTGGCATGACATGCTTCAAGCTCTCCGGAAAGCGGTGCGGCATCCTGAGGAAACGGCGTACAACAAAGCGGAATATGTCCTTCTCCCGCAAGCAATCCAGAGGTGGCATCCAGTCCGACCCACCCAGCCCCGGGAAGATAGACTTCTGTCCAGGCATGGAGATCCGTAAAATCTTCTTCCGGGCCACCCGGGCCACTCGCTGATCTGATATCAGGTTTAAGCTGGATTAAATATCCCGAGACAAATCTTGTCGCTAAACCTAAATGCCTTAATATCTGACAAAGCAACCATGCGAAGTCGCGACAGGAACCGCTTTGCTTTGACAATGTGACATCACTGCTCTGAACACCCGGTTCAAGCCTGACCAGATAATTTAATTTCGAACAGACATCGCGATTAATTTTAACCAAAAAATCAACTATTTTGCTCTCAGATCGATCAATACCTTCAGCCAGGGAAGTGATCAATGGACCTGAGTCAATGATCTTCAGATAGGGTTTCAGTTGATCTGAGAGTTCCTCTGAATAAGAGAATGGAAAAGACTCGTAATTTTTATCAAGAAAAAAATCAAATGGATTGAATGATCGGATTTCTGTCACCAACCCTACAGTAATATATAGATGATCTGTTGGATCGGAAAAGACGACTCGTGCCAGATAATTCCCAAACGGATCCTGTTGCCAGTTTATAAAGTGCTTTTGCGGTTCAATCGATAAACTATAACGACAGATACTACTGCGTGTATGAGGGGCCGGACGTAAGCGAATCACCTGAGGCCCAAGTTTAACTCTTCGATCATAATGATATCTGGTTTCATGATGCAGTGAAACATCAACCGCCATCAGTCAGCTCCTGCTAAGAAGGGTCGCCAGATATTCCAGCGTGAATGAAATCTTGTCAGATTTCCAAAAACGACTTAAACATATAACATCTGTTTGTCAGTCGCACTATGCATTAATCTGACCCTCCTTGTTCTCAGAAGGCTGTATATGTCTGGAAATGTGATGGCTCTCAGCTTTGACTGCCCTATATCTCCCGAAATTGAATTTCACGGAGAACCCGATTCAGTCATGCCATACCAATCTTGGGGGTTTGCGTGGTATTCAACCAGCGATACCTTAGCCTCTCTCATTCACGGTGGTTCCGAAACGTCACGCGATAAAATTTCACAGACACTCAATGACTGGAAACGGTTTCATTCCGCAACTTTTTTATGTAAATTTTCTCAGAATGATCTGGAACAGACGAAACAGAACAGCCAGCCATTTTCCCGCACACTGGGAGGACGAGAATGGGTCTGGATGTCACTGGGAGAGATTCCAAGAAGTCACAGAGAAAGCGATAGTGTTTTTACAGAAGCGATCGGAACCTCCGGATCAGAAGAGGCTTTTTGTTCATTTCTCGACAAGCTCTATGCTAATGGACAAAGAAATTTGTCTGATGTTCCATGGCTGGAAATGAGCCACTTCTTTTCCAGACAAAAAATATACAACAAAGCTCAGATTTATATTTCTGATGGCCAGTATCTGAGCATCTTCCGTGGAATCGAGTGCGAATCAGAAACCTTTATCAACAGATTTTTACCTCCACACAGGACGACAGAACTCGTAACCCCAGTACTGTCCGTCAACATTGGTAATAAAATAGATTCGCACAGATCTCTGGCTATCATTACTAATGCTCCTGTTGATGGTGGAGATCAACGCAAGATAGATCCAGGCGGAATGGTCGTACTTCGCCGCTCAGCAATCGTCTGGGAACACAAAATTTCTGAATCAAAAACGTTTGCAAAATCATCAACAGATTCTTTTAAGTCATTTGCAAACCAATCTTCTGTCAGCACCCTTTACCAGGCTCATCAGAAAATCATAACAAACACGCGATCAGTTATTCAGACAGCAGATGGCGCAGCACTTAGCTTCCGGAAGCTCCATATTTCTCATAAGACAACATACCGATATGCTCGTGCTGTAAAACGCAGCACACACAATTTCCGTCTATCTCCTGTCGAAGATGATATTCAGGAAGTTGAATCGGCATCAGTCTCTTTTTCATTAGCAACAACACCTTTATTTTATATCGATACTTTTGGAAATCGATCGATCCACCTGACTGTTGATTCCCCATACAAAGAATTTACGATATTCAGTGAATCGATTATTAAAATTTATGCGCTACCACCTGATGATTTATCATCACCACTCAGACGAGCTCAGATTCCTTTACTCTGGCTTCCATGGCAACGGCAAATGTTACTTCCATATCTCTTACCACCAGAGTTGCCAGAAGCTCAACTTTGGGAATTAAATCAGTACGCTATGAGCTTTGTAGAACGGAATGATTATCAGCTTCTTGAAACTCTGGACGACATTAACAAAACCATTTATACAGAGTTTCAATATCAGAGTGGTAGTACAAGTTTGTATACATCTCCTTTTGATGTTTATGTAACGCGCAAAGGAGTCTGTCAGGACTTCGCTAATTTATTTATCTGCTTAGTCAGAATTTTAAACATCCCAGCACGATATCGAATGGGATACATTTACACAGGAGGAGACTATAAAAACAAGGAACAATCTGATGCCTCTCACGCCTGGTTAGAAGTTTATCTGCCCTATCTTGGCTGGCGTGGATTTGATCCGACAAATGGTTGCACTATTGGTCAGGACCATATAAGGATCGCATGTGGCCGTAACTATATCGATGCGACACCTACCTCCGGCACGATTTATAAAGGCGGAGGAAAAGAAGAACTCTTGATAGATGTCAAAGTGACAGATGGATCATAGAATGAATCTGAATAACTATTTATCTGATAGAAATTATGATGAACTTTTCATGGCAAACGGATCTCCGAGGCCATGCTCTTCAAATCTCATTAAAAAAATAAAAGAATATACATCAAGACAATTACAAAATAAGCAAAAAATTGCCGACCGTATTTTCTTTCGTGAAGGTGTCACTTTTAATGTATATGGAGACAAGAAAGGTTCAGAAAAAATATTTCCTTTCGACCTGATTCCGCGAGTTCTCGAATATCAGGAGTGGAATCTCCTGAAAAATGGGCTCATACAAAGAATGAAGGCTCTAAACTGCTTTCTTCAGGATATTTATTCGTCAAAGCACATACTCAATCATAAAATAGTTCCGGAAGACCTGATCCTTAAAGCAGATAGCTTTCGCAAAATCTGTGAAGGACTTGAACCCGCAAATGGAATATGGATTAATATCTGCGGAAGCGATATTATTCGTGATCAGAATGGTCATTTTCTTGTTCTTGAAGATAATCTTCGTTGCCCTTCAGGTGTTTCTTATGTCATTGAAAACCGGAATATCATGAAACGAGTGTTTCCTGAAATCTTTTCTTCTGCGAATGTTCTTCCTGTAGAAGACTATGCTGATCATTTAAGACAAATTCTCCTTGAATCCTCATTCCGCAAATGTAGCGACAGCCGGGTCGTCCTTCTAACTCCTGGTCCCTATAACTCCGCATATTTCGAGCACGCATTCCTGGCCCAGAAAATGGGAATCGAGCTGGTAGAGCCTGGAGACCTGTTTGCAGACAAAGACTGTCTGAAGATCAGAACAACAAGTGGATTTGAGAGGGTTGATGTGGTCTATCGGCGAATTGACGATGATTTCATCGATCCGCTGGTATTCCGTAAAGATTCACTTTTAGGCGTTCCTGGTATTTTTGAATTATTCAAAAAAAAGAAAGTCTCTCTGGTGAATTCCCCCGGAACGGGTATTGCAGACGACAAGGCTGTTTATCCTTATGTTCCTGATATGATTAAATTCTACCTCAAAGAAGAGCCTATTCTTCATAATGTAAAAACATACAAATGTACAGACCCCAGAGACAGAGAATTTGTACTTGAAAACATGGCCGCACTTGTTGTAAAAGCTGTTAACTTATCAGGAGGATATGGTATCCTGATAGGAAATAAGGCAACACAGGATGAGCTTCACTCATTTCGTAAAGCGATACAAAAAAACCCAAGAGAATATATTGCCCAGCCCATCATACAACTATCAACAGCCCCAACTCTCAGAGGAAAAAACATAGAACCCAGACATATTGATCTGCGCCCTTTTGCTCTTTCAGCACGCTCAAATTATGTGACACCTGGTGGTCTGACAAGGGTTGCGCTCAAAGAAGGTTCACTTATCGTGAATTCTTCTCAGGGTGGTGGCAGTAAAGACACCTGGATATTAGCGCATTAAATCAACAAACCAGGAGCTATCTTATGTTAAGCCGTGTTGCTAATGCAATCTACTGGACTTCACGCTATCTCGAGCGCGCAGAGAACGTGAGCCGAATGGTCTATGTTAATCTTCATTACAGCCTTGAGAACTTATCAGAAAATACCGGAGACTGGTTTTCCATCATAAAAGCAAGTGGTGATGAGGACTTCTTTTTAAAAAAATATAAAATACATTCACAGGAAAACATCATAAAATTTCTTATAACAGACAAGAAAAACCAGAACTCTATTTTTTCTTGTGTAACAGCAGCACGCGAAAATGCCCGCACAATCCGCGATATTATCAGCAGCAAAATGTGGGAAGATATCAACCAAATGTACTGGATCGTTCAGGATTTTGTAAAGAAGAGATCAGCCCTTCACAGACCAGAAGACTTTCTTATCAGGATTCAGGAATGCTACCTTGCATTTTTAGGAGCGGCAGAATCTACAATGAATCATGATGAAGCCTGGCATTTTAGCAGACTTGGGAGAATGGTAGAGAGAGGTGACAAAACAGGAAGAATCCTCGATGTGAATTATTTCATTTTAAGTAGCAATCAGAAAAAAGAGGAAAGTGAACCTGCCTATCAGGCACTAATGTCAAAATCACTATTAAAATCAGCCAGTGCATTCGAAATGTACCGACAGAAATATTCCGATATCACACCTGAAAAGGTGGCCCACTTCCTCTCAGAAAGCCCTGTTTTCCCACGATCAATATATTATTGCACACATCAGATCACGGTATCGATTAATGCAATTTGTACTTTCAACAATCATCCTTCATCAGAGCAACTCCAGGAGAAATCGGATCGACTTCTCCGGATGGTCCAAAATAAACTTGAAAAAAAATTCTCACCACAAATGCTGCATCAGTTCATTGATGAATTTCAATCGAGACTCAATGAACTTGATAGCGGAATTTTTGAAATCTTTTTTTCAACAAAAATTCCTCCTGATCTTTTTCAGAACGGTTCTTTTCAGAAGCAAACCTCCGGTCCTTGTAGCGCTTAAATATTTTCTCCGCAAGGTGACTGCAATCTTCTCAACAAACTAAAATATTGAATAAAAACTAATATTTAAAAAATATTAACCAAATTAATGGGGCGTATCAAAATCGTAATGCAACTCTATCACACGAATCATAAGCGTTATATTTAACGAAAAAATTTATACACTTCTAATTTTCTATCGGCATTTAAGTTGTATGTCTGATTCAAAAAATAAACAGACTTTAATCCGGCCTTTCTGTCCCTCCGCTCAGAGCAATCGAAGGGGTCGCCGTTGCAGATGAAATCTGATCAATACTATAGCCGACTGTCTTAGTTTTTGCTTTTTGCTCAAAGACCCAGTCATGCTTCGTCCATACTTTAGCCAGAAGCTGCTCTGTGGAATAATCTTCCAGCTCACCTTCTGCCAGACCTTCAATAAAGATCATCCCGGAAAGATCGAAATCATAGGTCTGAGACAGACGGCTCCCTTCCTGCGACACACCATCAATCGATGCATAATAAAGAGGGTACGGTTCTTCAAATGTATCTGTATCATTCTCCTTATTCTCGCTGAGTGGTGATGTACTAAGCGGCGAAGCTCCGTCTTTATACTGAATGCTGTTGACTCCATGACTCCAGTCCGCATAAAGCGTCACCGGAGAAGTCAAAGTCGCTCCGAACACCATTCCTGTCAGAGAAATCTGGGGACGATCCCCTTCTTTTGAACATGAAACAGGATCATTGACCAACCACTGATGCTTCCTTGGTGAAGCTGGCCTGGTCGCGACAAGCTTTCCGGAGTCACTGTCTAACCACATAAACTCAGAGCTGTCACAGGATTCACTATCTGAGCGGACGCAAAAGAGATAATCCCCTCGTTTAAAGCTAAGACCTGTGATCAGATCGGCTTTTGTATAGCGAGACTGTGACTTTTCCTCTGCACTGAGAGAACAGTCATCGAGCGCCTGAGACTCTGAAAAAGGCTGATCCGAAGCGACAATCATCATCGTGACATACTGATCCAGTATCCGGAAATGGATCTTCTGATAACTAAGATCCAGACGCAGATGAGAAAATTCTGTTTTATGTTCATAGTTAAACCAGAGCTCGTTATAACCTGTAAAACTACTTTTTTCGGCAAGATTAAATTCAGCTCCGTTAAAAATAAGCCCTTCTGCATCCGTAGAGCCAGAAACCCCTGCCAGTCTGGCCTGTCCAATATCCGGGTCTGATATTTTTGAATTTTCTCCGACAAGATTGTTCGCATATCCGATAAAATTTAACGGGGTAATACAGAGCCCACTCCCCTGATAAATATCAAGCTGAACAGAACATGCTGTTCCCCTTTCTGTCTGACTTCCGCTCAGCGCAGATCCGGACAAGGTATCTGAGGTCAGGGAAATACTGGAACCAGCCCGTGTATTTTGACCAACCCCGTTTCCGCTGCCTCCTCCATTGTTCACATCATCGCCCTGACAGCGAATAAAAACGAAAATCGTTAAAATAAGACAGAAAATATATTTCATGCATGCATCCTTTCTGGCTCTGATCAGGCGCTTTCCATTATATGACACAAGCAGCTCAGATACGCCGGAGCTATCAGGCAATAAAGGACAGAGACGAGACAAAGAGCGATGCCCGAACTGTCTTTCCACTGCATTCAGTACAGCTTGCAAGCCCTCGATAACAATGTTAAATACAACAGTTAAATCTGACTGTTGTATGCTACAAGCTCTCAGTGCAAAGATCTGTTGACAACGCAGCCTATGTCTCATCAGATCCGAAATTTACGAGCTTCTGACAATCTGTCAGAAGCGATTCCTGATTCCGCTCAACAGTAATCGTTCACCTGAAAGAAGAGGCCTGATCCATGCGTATAATTTTTGTCTTAGTGCTGACGATCCTGGAAAACCAGGCAGCAATTGCCAGCGACTATTTTACCTTCTTAGGCCAGGGCCTGGCTGATACAGTATCTCAATGGCTTCCGCAAAAAGTTCACGAATATACACAGTGTCGATATTTTGATTTTTTTTCATCCGCTATAGAGACAGAAGAGTCCGGAAACGATATTTCAGCAGATGAGTCGCAATACCCGACTCATCTTCCTCCGTTTCTCAAGCCCGAAAGCTGCGGAATCGAATCCGGAGATACAGATAGAATCAAAGAAGAATTTATAGTCCCTGAATGGAAACATCAAAAAAAACATTACAAAATATATCGCCAGTATCAGCCTACAACATATGTCCGCGCAGAAGGGAAAACATTCTATTTTTCTGACATATTCTCGGGAGATCATCCCATCGCAGTGATGTATGTTATCGAAAATAAAAATTTGCTTGCAAGATTGCTCTACAAATCGAACAGTGACGGAGGCTGGAGAGTCTCCCCTGGTATCTTAACGGACGGACACCTTCTGAAAGGAGGCAACGTCAGAAAATGTCATTACACTCAATCTACCAAACTTCACGAAGATATTTTAATTCATTTTGAAAGCAAGAAAATAAAAACAAGCCCCAACGATTCACGGAATCTGAGACATCTTTTTGTCCTTGACAACAACAGAGCCAACACCTTTGATTGTCATGTTACACTTGCACAAGAGAAAATATTGGATACCAAAATCATCTCCTGTCCTCCTGGCTCTGGTTTTAACAAAACAGCCCCTCATCCATATACAAACTATTCTGAATATTTAGCCGACATTTCCTATCCGGATGGATTTATTCCTGATTTTAACAAAAATCCTGTTAAAAAGTATACGTTACAGCACACTCTCCTGGGTGAAACATACACGGAAGTCTATGAATCCGTTCTAAATGAACAGATCATAGAGTGGCATATGGCCCGTGATAAAGAGAATCGCATCTGGATCGACCGTATCCGCTATAAACAGGGGAACATCAGTTCTTACGGAGTCTCTGTTAGGATCCTTAATTCCGGACTGTTAACAAACAAACCCATAGAATATAGGCATCAGATTCAGTGTCTAAAGGAAGAAGAGAGGAACTATGTTAACGAAACTTATTCCGACATCACCCCCTTACTCGGAAAGCTCCTCCCAATTCAGAGATATCGCGCCGCCAGAATCGCTGATGCTTCATAACTGCAAAGACAAGCGATTTTCTGATATAATAATCTTGTTTTTCCATATTTATCGACCTGAAACCGGAAATGATCTGTCATGGAGTATATTCCCGAACTCTTTCAACAGGGAAAATTCTGGGTCCTGCGCTTTTCTGTCGGAGGAATGAAGTGCCACGCCTGCGTCAGTAAGATCAGGCATCTGATCTGCCAGACTGAACCTTCAGCCAGTACAAACGCAGATTTTCTTAACCAAAGTTTTACCCTTCGTTTTCAAAAGAAGCCAGAGCACTTACCCACACTGATCCGGTCCATCCGGGACGCAGGATTCACCGTTACCCCCTTCCGGGATCTGGCTTTTCGTCAGGAATTGCTGCAGCTGGGTGTTGCCGCATACTCAGCCGGAAATATCATGCTCATGGCGACAGCAGAGTATCTTCATCCGGTTGATGAGCCCTTCCGGACTCTCTTTCACATAAGCAGCCTCGTTCTGACGGCTTTTTCTGTTATTTTCGCAGGGAAAAGCCTCTGGGATCATGCGTGGCAGGGCATCCTGCACCGGAAGTTTGATATTGACAGCGGGATATTACTTGGAATCAGCAGTGGATTTGTTTATTCAGCAGTGAATGTCATACGTGGTTCCGGAGATCTTTATTTTGATTCAGTTTCTGTCA
The DNA here is from genome assembly GCA_020635195.1 of Deltaproteobacteria bacterium. Taxonomy (GTDB): domain Bacteria; phylum Bdellovibrionota_B; class Oligoflexia; order Oligoflexales; family Bog-1112; genus JACKAG01. The sequence continues at coordinate 15,221 of JACKAG010000011.1, forward strand.
TCATTTTACTGATCCTTGTGGGACGATTTTTCCGCAACCGGATTCTGGCAAAAGCAGCAGATGCCGCGGAAGTCTCTCTGATCCGCGACCCGGACTTCTGTGTCCGTAAAAACAGGAACAATAACGAACATGAAAGCATTCCGGTCCGGGATGTCAGAGACGGAGACACCCTGCTGATCCGTCCGGGAGATCTTGTGCCCGTCAGGTCCCGACTGATCAGGGGCAGGGGGATGGTCGATCTCTCCTCCATAAATGGAGAAGCAGAACCCCGCAGCATCGGGGAAGGTGAGGAAATTCCTTCCGGAGCCTTTTCCATTGACGGATTTCTGGAGCTGAGCAGCCTGGAAGATGGGGACCGTGGTTTTTTTTCCAGAGCAAGTGTTCTGAGCTCTGACCTGATCAATCGCCGCAGTCACTGGCAGAATCAGTCAAACAGAATCGCCAGAATTTTTATTCACACTCTGCTCGCTTCTGTCATCCTCCTGCTCTTTTTTCAGGTTGGTGGGAGCATAGAAGAAAGCATCAGGCGCTCCGTTGCCCTCCTGCTGGTTGCCTGTCCCTGTGCCCTTGGTTTTGGCATTCCCCTAGTCTACAGTCAGGCGATCCGGAAACTTGCCAGAAATGGCGTTATAGTCCGGGACATTAAAGGACTGGAGCAACTACCTGTATGTCAGGATATCATCTTTGATAAAACCGGAACACTCACCAGCCAGCAGCTGAAAGTTGAATCTGTCAGAATTCATACAAAGCGAGAGCTGGCACTTGCAATTGCCCGATCCATTGGAGACTACTCACAGCACCACGTCCCCCGCCTGCTGTCTGAATGGGCTCTCGGACTTCAGGAAAGTGGGGACAACATCATACCAGAAGAGCTTCAGGAAATATTCGGGCAGGGTATACAGGCAAAACTCAGAAAGCAGACACTCCTCTTCGGCAAACGATCTTTCGCCTGTCCCGGATGCTCTCACGAAGGACAGATTCATCTCAGTCTGGACGGTGACTGCCTGCTCTCCTTTGATCTCTCAGAGGTCGTGGCACCAGATGCTGAAGATGTAATCCGCTTTCTTCAGCAACAATCATTCCGTCTTTTTATTCTGTCAGGCGACCTCTCTCAGCGAACAGAACAACTCGCCTCAAAACTCAACGTGCCAGAAGAAAGGGTTCTGAGCAACCAGAGTCCGGAAGATAAGCTTCGCTATGTCCGTCATCGCAATCATATGATGGTTGGCAACGGAATCAACGATATGCTGGCCTTTGCAGGGAGTCGCGTTTCTGTCGCGGTTTCGGGATCTCAGGAACTGGCACGGCAAAAGGCTGACTTTTCTCTCAATCAGGCAGGACTTGCAGGGCTGAAACAGATTGTGATCACGGGACAGGCCCTGCAAACTGTCTTCCGGCGTCTGTATACGGTATCCTTCGTTTATAATATCTGTACTCTGAGCGCAGCTGTCAGCGGCTATATCAATCCTCTGCTTGCAGCTATTCTGATGCCCGTCAGCTCACTGCTGACCATCAGAGTTGCCACACACTGGCCCCAGTCAGGAGAAGATACATCATGTCAGTCCTGATGTTCCTGATCATTCTCAGCCTGCTGTGTTCAACTCTGGGCCTGCTATCTTTTATCTGGGCGGTCAGTACCGGCCAGTTTGATCAGATCACTGCCGGTGCGAAATGTCCATTCACACAGCAGGAGCCTGGAGAAATGTCATGACACAAAATGTAAGCGTCACCTACGATGACAAAACCCCCCGGATGTTTCTCTGGGCGACACTGATCTTTGGCCTGATTGGTATGCTGGTGGGGGTCCTGATTGCTCTTCAGCTGGCCTGGTGGCCAGCCAATGCCGGAATCAGCTGGCTGACGTTTGGAAGACTCAGACCACTTCACACAAACGCAATGGTTTTCGCCTTTTCAGCAAACGCATTTTTTGCAGGAATGTACTACTGTACACAGCGGCTTTTAGCCACCAGAATGTGGAGTGATAAGCTCTCAGCCATTCATTTCTGGGGATGGCAGTTGATTATCCTTCTGGTCACCATCAGTCTGCCTCTGGGGATAACCCAGAGCAAAGAATATGCAGAAATGGAATGGTGGATCGATATCCCGATAGCTATCATCTGGGTTATCATGTCAGTCAATTTTTTTGCAACCATTGCCATCCGCAAAATTCGCCATCTGTATGTTGCCATCTGGTTTTTTATCGGTTCTATCCTCACCATTGCGATGCTGCATGTGGTCAATGCCCTTGCCATACCTGTCGACTGGTTTCACAGTTATCCGGCTTTATCCGGAGTTAAAGATGCTCTGGTTCAGTGGTGGTATGGACATAATGCAGTCGGATTTCTGCTGACGACACCATTTCTGGGCCTGATGTACTATTTTGTCCCAAAGGCTGCGAATCAGCCTGTCTATTCATATCGTTTATCCATCATCCATTTCTGGTCCCTTATTTTTATTTATATCTGGGCTGGCCCTCATCATCTCCTCTATACAGCACTGCCTGAATGGATTCAGTCTCTGGGTATGGTCTTCAGTCTGATGCTCATTGCTCCATCCTGGGGAGGAATGCTCAACGGCCTTCTGACCATGCGGGGAGTCTGGCATAAAGTCCGGACAGACCCTATCCTGAAATTTTTTGTTCTGTCTCTCACATTCTATGGCATGGCGACCCTCGAAGGGCCTCTGATGTCCATTAAATCACTGAATCTCATTACCCATTACACGGATTACACCATTGCTCATGTCCACGGAGGTGCCCTCGGGTGGCTTGGCGGACTTGTCTTCGGAATGACCTATTATCTGGTTCCCAGGCTCTGGAAAACAGAGCTCTACAGTGTCAGACTGGCCAATCAGCATTTCTGGTCTTCCCTTATCGGCATACTCCTCTATGTCACCTCTATGTGGGCAGCCGGAATTACACAGGCCCTTATGTGGTTTGCTGAAGACGAATCAGGACTCTTGCGTTATCCGATTTTTATGGAAACCGTTCAGGCGATCAGTCCTCTTTTCTGGATGCGCTTACTGGGAGGGCTGATCTATGTCTGGGGACTGATCCTTTGTTTCTATAATGTTCTGATGACTGTCCGAACAGGCAGCGCTCAGGATAACACTGTCGTCACGGTCAAGATTCATGATCCGCTTCCTCCCAAAACAGGTCATGAAAAGATCGAAAACAAAGGTCTGATCATGACAGTCCTGGCATTTGTGGCGGTCCTGATCGGCGGAATTGTCGAATTTATGCCAACATTCTTTATCGACTCTGTCATTCCGAAAACCGCAGGAATCAGACCCTATACACCCCTGGAGCTGGCCGGACGGGATCTTTACGTCAGAGAAGGCTGCCATAACTGCCACTCTCAGATGATACGAACCTACGAAAAAGAAATCAGACGTTATGGCAGGGTTTCTGAAGCAGGTGAATTTATCTATGACTTCCCATCTCAGTGGGGCTCTAAGCGGACAGGGCCGGACTTGCACCGGACAGGAGGCAAGTATCCTGACCTGTGGCACTATAACCATATGAGAGATCCGCGGTCGACATCTCCGGGTTCTATCATGCCAGCATACCCTTGGCTTGCCAGCCGTAAAGCAGACCTTGCCATCCTTCCACGCAAGCTGACTGTTATGAAAATGCTGGGAGTTCCCTACACAGACGAGGACATTGCATCCGCAACAGAGCAGGCTCGCATGCAAAGCCGCAAACACTACGATCAGCTGAAAAAAGATGTCCGGGACGAGCTGACAGAGGACAGTGAGCTGATCGCACTGATCGCCTACCTGCAACGCCTCGGAACACGAGAGGAACACAGCAATGGAGGGTCTGAGTGATGTTTAAGCAAGTCCTTGCCCAGGCAGACCTTGTCGTCGGCCCTGGTCTTGCCCTTATCCTTTTTTTCTCGGTTATGTGCGGAGCCATCCTGTGGGTCTTCCGGCAACAGTCCGGACAGATCTACCAGGCAGCTGCCCAGATTCCTTTCTCTGACGACCACAAACATGATGAGGGGACCTGACCATGAGCGACCAGGGACAAGACAATCCGGAACGTCCCCACGTCACAGACGGCATCCGGGAATATGACAATCCCCTGCCCCGCTGGTGGCTGGGACTCTTTATTTTCTGTATCATTTATGGTCTTATCTACCTCCTTTATTTCCATATCGGCGATGGGACCAGCCTGGAAGAAAACATGAATGCAGATATGATTGCTGTCAAAGCTCGCACACAGACAGAGAGCCCGGAGGGAAGCGAAGAAGGCTCACCATCGGGAGAAGATCAGGCCAGCTTAGCGAAACATATGCAGGATGAGTCTGTCATTGCCGCAGGAAAAGTTCACTACGATACCTATTGTAGTCCCTGTCACAGACCAGATCTTGGAGGTTTAATTGGCCCGAATCTGGTCGATGACCACTGGTTACACGGATGCACCCCGGAAGCCATTATGAAAGTCGTAGACGAAGGTGTCCCGGAGAAAGGCATGGCCTCATGGGGTCCTATCCTTGGCAAAAAGAAAATCACCGAAGTGGTGGCCTATATTCTTTCCATGCAGGGTTCTGAACCTCCGGAGCCAAAAGAGAAGCAGGGGGTTCGCTGTCCGTGAGTGAGCCATTGCCTACCGGAACGGGACAGACTCACGCTCCGACCATCCACCCTGACGGCAAAAGGCGCTGGATTTATCCTGACCGTCGAAAAGGTCACTACTCAGCAAAAAGGCAAAAACTCGCCTTTCTGCTGATTCTTATTTATCTTTGCGTACCTTTTCTCAGCTTTAATGGCCTCCCTCTTTTACGCATCGATATGATGAGTCAGGTCATCAGCTTCTTTGGTCAGAGTTTTCGCTTTCGGGATGCCAGTTATCTTTTCTTTCTCTTCGTCATCCCTGCTCTGACGTTGTTTCTGGTAACTTCTGTCAAAGGCCGCATCTGGTGTGGTTATGCCTGCCCACAAACCGTCTGGACGGACTGGGTAATCCGCCCGATCGAAGAGCTGCTTGAAGGTCCTGCCGCCCGAAGGAAGGTGACAGACTCCAGACCCTTCAGCTTCGGCATAGCTCTGCGAAAGCTATCCAAGCATGTGATTTTTTTTATTCTTGCCTCTTTTCTGTCTCATGTTCTGCTGGCATACTTTGTCGATCCTGTTCTCCTCCTGAGCTGGCTTAGCAGTTCCCCGACAGAGCACTGGGGGACTTTTCTGGCTGTCCTGAGTGTCACTTTCATCATGTACCTGGACTTTGCCTGGTTTCGCGAGCAGTTCTGCGCATTTTTATGTCCCTATGCCCGCTTTCAGTCTGTGATGATGGACGATCATACGCCTGTTGTCAGCTACGATAGCAGACGGGGTGAGCCTCGGGGAAGACGCGGTGCAGCAAAAGGAGACTGCATTGATTGCCAGCTATGCGTCAGAGTCTGTCCGACAGGAATCGATATCCGCAAAGGCCTCCAACTGGAGTGCATCCAGTGTGCCCGCTGCGCAGATGCCTGCAATATGGTTATGAAGAATCTCGGGCGCTCCTCTGATCTGATCCGGGAAATATCCTCCGCAGGAGATCAGGGAAAGCAGAAAGATCGCCTGCTCACAAATCTGAGCAGACCAAAAAATCTGGTCTTTCTGATCCTGCTTATGCTCTTTACAACTCTGTTTATCTGGCGCCTTGCCCATCGTCAGGCTGTCGAAGTGTCGCTCACAAGACAGGCTGGACCCGCCTATTCCAGACTGGATGATGGAAGTTATGCGAATCTGTTCCATCTGCACCTGAGTAATACAGAAAACAAGGATCAGAATATCCAACTCAACAGTATGACAGAAGGCATCCGGCTCCTTTGCAGTGGTTGCCAGATCCCTCTGAAAGCCTTCGAAGAAAAGAAATTTTCCATACTGGTGATTGCAGACAGTCCCGGGCATAAAATCGTTCACGTACAGTTTTTACCCGGGGAGCAGTTGCTGGAGATTCCCATGATTCTTCCGGATCAGTCATAAAAACACCTGTTTTTTGATTCCTGTCATACAGATACGCTGAATTTCTCCTGGATAAAGCCCCAGGGGTTCATACAGTCAGTTTTTATCACCCGGATCTTCCAATAACAATCCAGAGAGAGTTGAAACGTCTTTGAGTCATTGCTCTATGAGAGTCATAGCAACATCCATATAAAAAGTTCCACCTAATCTTCGCCAGCGCAGCTAACAGAAAAGTACGAACCGGTCCTGATTCCATATTGACTCATAAATTTATCTCAATTAGTTTTTCAGACTCGTTGCGCATCTTACGGACGTATAACAGATAAAACCAGATGAGAGTATTAAATGAAATCTATTCACCTGACGCTAGCATGTTGCCTGATCTTTAGTGATTTAGTTTCTGCTGAAAACTGTAAGAAGTACTGGGACAGATATCTGATAAAGAAAGAAGAATCTGAGAAAATTGGAGGCGCGGGCACAGCTATCGCTATGGGTGCTGTTTCGTTCTTTCTCCCTGCCGTTGGTACGCTGGCCGTAGGAGCGGTCGTAGCAGCCACAGCAGCCCTGCTGAATGAGGAGTCAGAAAAAAACAAAAAAAGTTACTACGCTTGCATTAACCATGAAGCAAGGAAAGCTGAAGAGCTGCGTGCAGAAGAAAATCAACACTGGAAAGAAGAAAACGAAAAACGCCAAAAAGAAAAAGCATCTGAATATCAGGATTACACCCATAAAAAAACAAATCATAAACAAGAGGTTTTGAACGATGCTGATCTTTAAAAGAACTTTGCTGCTAATCAGTTTTTTACTGATGACATGTCTCATAACAATAAGTGGCTACTCTTCAGATGATTACAACTTCAGTTCGACAAATCATGGGAAGCGAGATGAAAATGGAAGTTCAGGAGGTCGTTTCGGAGAAACGGTATGGAGCTCCGAGAGTCATCAGCGAGCTAAAGAGAGCTGGCGTGCGGAGATAGAGCGTGTAAAAGATCAGGCAGAACGCGATGCAGTCGCAGATATCCCGTATGTTCCTCGAGTCCCTGAGGTCAAACCGTACACACAAGAGGAACTGGAAGCAGAGGTTAACAAGCATCCAGTCATCCGTAATTTTGATGCAGCAATTGTAAAAATATATTCATTTAAAGACAGACGAGATCAGATCAAGCAACAAATTCTTGATATGGATAGTTACGAAACTCGGCGGGAGACTGTCGAAGAAGCGACAGAGTGGGCAAAGTCTTCACGGGAATACTACAAGCAGCAAGAGTTCGAAGCAGGAGATATAGCTATAACTGTAGCAGAAACGTTGCTGGATATTGCTGTAAGCGTGACTCCGGTTGTCGGTTGGGCCAGAGATTGTTACGAATCCATTCTTGGTAAAGATCTTCTGTCCGGTAAAGCTCTTGATAATACAGAAAGAATCTTAGCCGTAGCAGGTGCCCTCACCGGAGGATTTGGCAGCAAAATTGGAAAGGCGGCTAAGGTCTTTCAGAAAACCATGAAGATAGAACATGGCTCCGAAACGATTATAACAGCGACAAAAATCATAGACTCTGCGAAGAAATGGGACAGTGTACAAAGCCTCATTCATGTGGCCAAAGGCAATTATCAAATCGCTTCTGATGGCACTCGAAAGATTGTTTCTGGGATGCACACTAAATTAGGATTTGACAACTTTCTTAAACTTAATGAGCAAGCAGGGAAAAGTTTTAACATCAAGAATGTTACAGAGTTTACTTCAGAAAGTATTAACGCTGGCGGAGAAGTTTTAAGTCAGACACTTGGAAATGGTGTCAGAAGACTTCAATTGCCTAGGGATGCTTGGGTAAATGGTAAAACCTACAATAAAGCTGTCGCTTACAGTGAATCTGAGCAGAAACTGAAAGGTATTAAATCTTTGTTTCCTGATGGCTGGAACGTTTCAAAAATAGGCCATGCAACAAACTCAGTAAAGAATTCCTCAACTTCGATAAGGAGTGGTAACTCAATCACAGGAACTTATGAAAACGTCAAAATTCAGATTTTTGTTGATGGCAATGATAAAATTTTGACTTCCTTTCCAGCTTGGAAGCAATAGGAGCATTAGAAATGAAGTTGAACTTAATCAATGCTAATGAGCTTGTATGGCATTCCGTCTCTAAGCGATCTGAAATTGAGCAAGCAATAAGCCAAGTGAATGAAGATCTTGTAGTCTACAAAAACCCAGAATTATTTCAACTTTCTCCATGGATTCTACCTGAAAATGGAGAAAGGTATTTGGTCTATGCTAGACCTAAAGAGATAAGGAGCAGCCTTTCACAAACTCAATTGAAATTAATCTGGTTCCCAGAGCCTATCAATAGCAATGGTTGGATAGGACTTGATGACGAGGAACCCTACTGGGAAGTAGATGGGGAAGAAATTCCAGCTAATCGAAACTTACTCAACGAATTGAAAGTAATAACTTGCAGGATTGTTGAATCTGAATGCAATAAAGATAAGTTTTTGTATTGCCTGGAAGTGTTAAATGTTGAGAGTATTGACGATTTATGTAGGGTAAATGCAGAAAATTCGCAGAATCTATCCAAATTATTGAAGACTGGAACTGATACTCACCTTAGCAGGTTTGAAACATCTAAGTTGCTTGTGCTCTTCACTGGAGAAATGGGTTATTTTGATTGTATTTTCTTCAGAAAGAAAGATTCTGGATTCAGAATGATTTTTTCAGGTCAAATTGGTGAGACGAGTGAAAAGTATACTCTGGAACACTCTGATTATACGGATGATGAAGTCAGAGATCTTTAAAATTCCGAATAAGAACTAGGGCGTGTCGTCAGTTAACTTCCTGAAGATTCTGTGCTATATGATGCTCTCCTGAATCTGGAGGGCTCATGACAGGAAGACGGTACAGTCTCAGAGATGATCAATGGGATAAAATTAAAGATCTTCTTCCAGGTAGTCATGGCTGGGCAGGTGGAACAGCAAAGGATAACAGAACATTTGTTGAAGCTGTGATCTATCGTTATAGAGCTGGCATTCCCTGGCGCGATTTACCAGAGCGATTTGGTTCCTGGAAAAATATTCATCGCCGTCATCAACTGCGGTCTGAATCAGGAGTCTGGGCAAGAGCCTTCCAAACTCTCTGCGATGATGCTGACAATGAATATTCATCCTTGGGTAAATTTATGGAGACTGGTGCAGAAAGTACATGGCTCTAACTCTTATCAGAGCCTATTCCGGCATTGAGACGCTTTTTTATGATTCCTTCAGATCACCCGGTCTGGCCAGCTGAAAGCCTGCAACAGACAAAAGACAATACGCAAGAAAAAACCAGAAGCCCTCACCCAGAGCACTGATCACCGTAATATTCACCCGCAACTTAAGCGACAAACCAAAGACCTGAAGATGATGCTGACTGATGGCAGGTTGGCTCTGATTCGACAGAAATACAAGAAAAATAGCCACGACAAAGACATCTGCCATGGACCATTTACCGATCAGCCCTGTCAGCACACCGATTTTTCGTGCCAGTTCTCTCTTATGCGTCAGCAGAGCAACAGAGGTCAAAATCCCCTTCAGAACAGGAACAAGCACACTAAAAAGAAAGATTAAAAAAGCCACCAGAAGCTGACCATGCTCCTGTAATTCCAGTATAGTTGTGATCACGGAGTTCTGCCTGCGAAGAATGCCCATATTAAACTGGCCAAAATCAGAACTAAGGCCGCCATTCATGTCCAGATGCAGAACAGGAAGCAGCAGCCCAGGCAACAAAAGCAGCATCGATCCGAGAGTCAGCGCCAGAGCGCATTGATTTCTGCCTGTCATATGTTTCATATTGGCTCCAGAGTATCTCGTTTACCCTTAAGGGCTGCAAGTTTATCGATAAACTGTTCCAGACTCAGCCTGGATTCAGCAGCCGGATTCAGCAACTGCCACAGGCAGAGTTCATACTCATATCTGAAACAACTTTCCGGTTGATCTTTCTGCTGGCAGAGCGGTTTCTGCCTGACATACTCCTGTTTATAATCGTCCAAGCTTCTGGTAAAGTCTTTCCGGCTATGAACTGCCAGCCGCTTGCCGCCCTTTGGCAGGGCAACTCTATTCATATTCCTTGCATATTCTTTTAACGGATGTTCCTGACCTTTCAGAAGCGAGTAAAGAGTCATACCCAGAGAAAACGTATCCGCAAGAACCCCATCCTCAAAAGATTCCATAGCCAAAGATCCGTCGACCCATCGCCCACACATCTCCGGAGCCATATAACCTCTGGACCCACTCAGTCTCCTGCCGAAACTCCAGGAACTGAAGACTTCGCTCAGCCCAAAATCTCCCAGCACAAGTCCGGCCTCCTGAGCGTTCTTTCGGATAAAAATATTAGCTGGCTTCAGATCCATATGAATAACCTGATGCTGCTGATGAAGATGGTGCAGCGCAGTTGCGACAGCAGAAGCTAACTCAATTTGCTGATAAAGTGTCAGAGGATGATGCATGTAACGTTCCAGATCATCCTCGAAAAGAGGAGTGATCAGGCTCAGCTTCCAGTTGATGACAGCTGTGCTCTCATCATGCTCATCATGCTCATCAGCAGTCTGGCCGGATCGGCAAAGAGAAGAAAGTGCCAGTTCCCTAAAGCCAAGAGCATGTGAACAGCATCCTTTAAAAGAAGCCATCACACGCAACTCTGAGAGAGACTTCTGAGCTTTTTGCAGATTCATATCCATATTCAGATGAGCCCAGATTTTTCCACTGTCACAGTCCATGCTTCTGGAAAATTTTTTATAACTCCCCTTCTTATAACGGGGATCTGAGCTTTCGAAGTGAATATAACAGTGACCGTTTTCCATAAGGTGCAATGGCCAGCGGAGCCCTTCTTTATCCGGACTCTCGGGATACACATAGAGATCAGCTCCGGAAGGCCACTGCCGCGAAAGCAAGCCCTGACGCACTCCCTTGACAAAACGAACAATATTCCGGAAGTCAGAAGAAGAGATCTCTGATTTCATACGAAGATTCAGACTCTGACTCTGCCGGAAAAGCTCTTTCACAAGATGATGGTCTTTCTCTTCCAGTGGAATCTCCCCGAGCAGATTCTTTGAGATAAGATCATATGCATGCCCGCTGACAAGGACCTCCGTTGTCACAGGAGCTGCCATAAAACGAAGATATGTATCGAGATCCAGACCCTTTGTCAGATCAGCAAAAGACTGTAGTGCTGTGACAAAACATAAGAACTGCCAGAATCTGCTCGTTCTTCCAGACAAAGATCCGGAGAAAGCCATAAAAGAACTCCCGTAGAGATAACAGACATAGCTCACTTTCGCGAAGCCCTTCCAGCTAATCCCGGAAAGAGCACAAAGGCAATGAATAATTTACTTTAATGTCCAGAGACGTTAAGCTCAGCAAAAGAGTCTCATTAAAAACATAATAAAAAAGTATCCCTGATAATCGTACAGGCAACTGCTGTCATACGTGAGGCGATGATGAAATCCAGTCACTACAGTCAGATCACAGCAGCAACGTTTCTGTTCCTGATATGGAGCTTTGTGTATTTGCCGGGACCCTCAGCAGCAGAAGACAGTCTGCAAAAAAATCATGCCGTTGATGACTCACAGCTCAGACAGCATCCTGGCATGCTGGATCAAAGTTATGATCACCTCTATCCTTATTATGTAAAATTTTGCGCTACGACCAGATTTCATCCATACAAAGAAAAAGGGATTCCGGGGAGTATTGCCGGACATGGGCTGTATTTCCTGAAAGGGGTCTGCCCTGACATGGGCAAAACCCCCACAGAACTACAGCTTTGTCCGGAATCTATGGACTTCAAAAGCTCTGAGACGGGTGTTGGACTCTCTGTCAACAAAGGGCTAAAAAATACGAATTTTGTTGTAATCCCAGGACTCAGACTTTTTCTTTCTGCCAGAATTTTTTCTGATGAATCTTTCGATTTTAATATCAAAAACCGAATCATCAGAGAAGTCCTGGAAAAAGGAGTATTCCGGGGGGTCCGCTTCCATGAAGATATGGTTCCTGACACAACACTGCCAGAAGACCATGAAGAATATATCGCCAGATATATGTTCGGTGCTGACTATGGAATTGCCATGACACGAAACGTGTACTGTATAAGCCTTCCGGTCAACAGGGCCATCATGGCTTCCTTCACAGACTATTTTAATCTCCTGAATGAAAAACACCGCCAGTCTCAGGGGAGCGCCTACCGGGGGATTTTTCGCAGCGGCCGTAAAAAAGATAATCACTATCACTGGAATGGCATTTTTGACAACTGTGTGCATCCGATGTTAAATGCTCTGGCATCACTTGGCATCATCCGTAAAAAATCTGTCAACCGTCCTCTGATTTATCAGCTTTTTAATATTGCAGTGCCTTCCAATACCATTCTTGACCTGATCGACGGAAGTAATTTTCGCCCTGTCGATCCTGAAAGCATGTTTAAAAATAAGAAAATCCGGGAAACATTGATGAAGTACGACTGGATTCCTCAGCAGAGCGGGGTCCTTCTCGAATCCGTAAAGCTGGCACAACCTAATCATGTCTTCCGTGAAGATAACAGTATGTTCATCTTCCCACACCTTCTTCACGACAGAAAAAAATATCTGAATGATCTTCTGGCTTCACCGCTTTATAGTCCTGCAAAAAAAGGATTGCCTGGACTTGTCCCAAATCTGAAGCGGCAGCGTAAAATCTATACGACCGCGTTACAGAAGATAAGAGTCATACAGGAAAAACAGTTACGAAAAAAAAAGAAACATAAAAATCTGTTTCAGCAGACTGAGTATGCTGCCTTCGTCAGTAAACTGGAGTCATATCTGAAAGATAAAGTTGCCTGGATTGACCACATCATATCCTCAGGGCAGGACAGCTGATACCGGACAGACTCAGACGGCTATTTTTGAGGGGCTCACTTTTTCTGTCACTCGCTTCTTTTCACGAGCCAGAGCATCCCGATAACTGATCCATGCAGGAGCAGATGCAGACCGGCTCTCAACAAAATGACAGCAGCTCACAACATTCCGGATATACTTCCAGGTTAATCTCTCTTCTCTGATACAGTCCGGATATGCTTTCCGCAGCGCCTTGTGAGCCTTCCGTAAATGATAATGAGGGATTGCAACGCAGACATGATGAGGAACATGCCAGTTAATATCCCGGACACAGTATTCCAGCCATGCAGGATAGCGCAGATGCACCGTACGGGTCAACTGAGCCACTTCCGGTCGCCATTCTTTACGACTCATAAAAAGAACATCAGGATGCGTATGATGAAAAAAAGTAAAGGTGCTCAGAAGACACTGAAACACAATCTGAGGAATGAGAAATCCACAAATGAAACCATAGAAGCCGCCAGAGAGACAGGCCAGGCTGATATAGACTGAAACCAGAAGAACCATCATCAGAAGAGAGATAAATACATCTTTTTTTTCTTCTGCCTCACATGTTCCTGAAAAAAGAAGACGCAGACCATGCCTGATCTGAACAAATGTCGTATAAAAAGAGCCGAGAAAAAAGAAGATGCGCGTCCACAGATAAATCATACGACTCAACCATGGAAGGCGCCGCCAGAGAGCAAAGGTTACCGGCCTCCAGGCCGTATCCCGGTCAAGATGAGCAGTGTAGCGATGGTGCTGATCATGATCTTTCCGCCATAAATGAAAAGGCCAGCAGACCAGACTCGTCGTCAGATATCCCACCAGATTATTGAGACGTATGGAACGGCTAAAAGAACGATGACCACAGTCATGTCCCACAACAAAAAGCCCGCCAAGACAGACTCCAAGAAGAAGACCCAGAGGAATTCCAAACAGCCAGGATGGAAAAAGCATGATCAGTGAGAACAACCCCACAGCCATAGCAAAACTCTCAAAGACAAAATACAGAGATTTCGTCAGATCTTTCCTGAACAATTCCTGTGGAATGGAACGGACGATTCCAGGCAGGGTTTCATTCCCTTTCAGCCCTCCCTTCATATATGCCTCTTTTTTTTATTTTTTCTTCGGAATGCAGATCGTCCTGACCTGCCTGTCTTACACAAGACTATACGATTCATAAATCCACTAATGCTGCGTTAAAGATTCGCCCAGAAGAGGATCTGCCAGGGATAGCATAGGAACCTTCTCTGCAAATCTGAAAACACTCAGTAAAAATGCACCCAGACAACCACAAAAAATGCCCAACTCAATCCAGGGAAAGGACCACTCTGATGCCGGGACCACTTCCGGCATCACGACCAGCATATACACCAACCACTGGGCAAGCAAGACGACTCCACAAATCGGGATAGTCAGGGATGCCTGCCACTTACTGACTTTAGGGATCAACGCGAACAGGGGAAATAAAAAGACCAGAAAGGGAATCACAATCACAAAATAAAGCCATGGAGACTGAAGTCTCGTAATAAAATAAGATGTTTCTTCCGGAACATTACCATACCAGTAGGTCAGAACATGAGCATAGGTCAGATAAGCAAAAAAGACAGTGAAGCCAAATAAAAGCTTTCCGATATCATGAAACTGCTGACGCCTGTAAAAAGCTCCCAGTGGAGTATTTTTTGTACAGAACATCATAATCAGAATCAAAGCCATCAGACTCTGCATCAGAATGGCAAAACTCCAGCCTCCCCAGAGAGTCGAAAACCAGGTCGGAGCAAGAGACATCGTCAGATCAAAGCAAAGCATGGTAAATGCAAGCGCATACACAACCAGTACCGGAGCAGACCAGTAACGAAGTTTTGTCGCAACCTCAAGACCAAGGCGTTTTGCCTCATCCCGCCTGCCCTCTGCAAACGCAATATCGCGGCCTGTTGTAAGCTTCAGGTGCCACCCTGCCAGCAGGATGATCAGCGCCAGGCTGACCAGATCCCGCACCATCATAAAATCAATATTCAGCCACAAATTCTTTCCATGAAAATGATCCAGCATATGGGGATCTGCCACCCATGAATAGACCCTACCGGCTCCCAAGAGATTCATCCTGACAGCAAGAATAAACAAAGCCAGAACTGCCCCGGACCATGGAAGGAAGGCGCCGAAAGATTCATGCAGACGCTTCACCGGCCTTCCCCAGCTGGCTCCTACGATATCCTGCATTCCGCCAAAGGCCACTCCTCCAAGTGAAATCGAAAAGAAAAACATAAAATTAAAGAGCAGACTTCCCCAGCTCCTGGTCTGCTCTCCCAGCAGAAGCCCGGCAACAAAAGTAAGCAGGCCTGCGGCTACGCAGAGAAACAAAATTATTCTGCCCATCTTTGGCAGACTCAGATAAAAATGACTTCGCTGCTGATATAAATCATCCTGTTTCATCGTCAGACCTCTGCCACGATCATTTGAGCTGTTTATCGCCTATTCACCGGATTCTGCTGCCTTTGATAGGTTCTGCAGCTGCCTCAGATATCCTATAATTTTCCACCGATCATCAACCGTCGTTTGATCATCCCGCGGAGGCATCACAGGACCTCCTACTGTGATCTTATGGAAGAAAAAACCGTCTGACCGCTCAAGATAAGTCGCCAGATTAATAGCGGGTGCTGGAGGAAATTTATCCTGCAAACTGCCCTGACCATCAGCATCCTTACCATGACAGGGACTACAGTTATTGTGGTAGAGTTCGGCTCCTTCTGTCGCGAGCATGTCCTCATGGGCATCTCCCGCAGCATACGGATTGCGCAGCTTCTCCCAGTCTTCAGGCTTATCATCTGGAGGATAAAACAGACTCCCTCTGGCGACAGACCCTTCCGGAGGCTCCAGAAAATTGAGCTGAGCTTTAACTACCCATGAATCAGCCATATCCGGCATATAAGTCAGCTTGGTTTGCTGCTTCCGGTCGTTACAGCCCATCATAAGCAGAAGGCAGCCTGCCAGCACTCCTCCTGCCAGTCGTTGCTTATATTTCATCAGACAACACCTTTCATGAAAGTCCGGATCATTCAGGTCGTGCTGTACACTTCCTCAGCGCCCTTCTCTTTCAGCAAACGGGCCTGTTCGCTCTCGACCGAAACTCCAGGAACAAAGACTGCGAAACGATCATCTGTGGTTCGTTTGTCATAGATCCTTGCTTTCGGGTTAGGCAAACGCCCCATCACCAGCATTCCCATAATGGTAGCAAGAGCCCCAAACAACACCATTAACTCAAAACCAAAGACAAAATAAGCTGGCACAGAATAAATCCCAGCAGTTTTCCCCCCAACCACAATGGGCCAGTCATAGTCCATCCAGAGCGGCATCGCAAAACCAGTAAACACGCCACTCAGAGCTCCCACCAGAGTAAACCAGCGGACCTGACTTGGACCATGCCGCTCTTCCGCAAGGTGCATCAGCTCATGATAGGAAGTAAAGCTGACGATCTCATGTCCCCTGAAATCCCGACTGTCCCGGATGCTTTCCGTCACATGGCAAATGTCATCCAGATAACGGAAGATCGCAACGATTCCTGGTTGCTGTTTCTTCATTCCTGCCCTCTCTCTGCTTTAACCACCTGTTCCCTGACGTTTCACACCCGATGAACGTAATGGCTTAGGCATAATCAGCTTCAGCTCAGACATCGATACAAAAGGGAAAAAACGGCAGAAGATTAACAGCCAGGTAAAAAACCAGCCAAAACTACCAATTGTAATGGCCAGCTCGGTCAGAGATGGTTCATAGTGCCCCCATGATCCCGGGACAAAGTCTTCTACAAGACTCGATATAATAATATTATAGCGTTCAAACCACATACCCACATTAATAAGCACACAGATAATAAAGCAGGCAACCTGATTATTGCGGATTTTTGAAGACCAGAAAGCCAGAGGGAAAAAACAGTTACAGGAAACCATCACCCAGAAATAAAAGGCATAGGGTCCTGTCGCACGTTTCTGAAAGATCGCCCATTCGTATTCATTTCCACTGTACCATGCAACAAAAAACTCAATTCCATAAGCATAAAAGACAATGGTCGAGGTCAGTAAGGTTAGTTTAATAAGAGCTTCCAGGTGCTCTTTCCTGATAAAACCCTCAAGCCGGAACATCGTACGAAAAGGCAGAACCAGCGTATACACCATGGCACAGCCCGAAAGAATCGCACCTGCAACGAAGTAAGGAGGAAAGATGGTTGTATGCCAACCCGGCTGCACCGACATGGCAAAATCCCAGGAAACAATCGAATGTACGGATAAAACCAGAGGTGTGGCAAGGGCTGCAAGAAAGCCATAACCAGCCTCATAGTGATGCCACTGGCGCAACGTTCCTGTCCAGCCAAAGGACATAAATCCAAAAACAAGCCTTTTAAAACCTCTGACGCGATCCCGCATAGAAGCAATGTCCGGAACCAGCCCCATATACCAGAACAAAAGAGAGACTGTCAGATAAGTCGAAATAGCGAAAACATCCCAGATCAGCGGAGAACGAAAATTCACCCACAGCTGATTTGTATTCGGAAGAGGAACCATCCAGTAAGCTGCGACCCAGACCCGGCCCACATGAATCAGCGGAAACATCCCTGCTGTAATGACCGCAAAAACCGTCATTGCTTCCGCAGAACGGTTCACACTATTACGCCACTTAGCCCTGAAGAGAAAAAGAATCGCCGAAATCAGAGTTCCTGCATGACCAATACCAACCCAGAACACAAAGTTGGTGATATAGGTCCCCCAGTATACCGGACTGTTCAGCCCCGAAAGCCCCATGCCATAAATGATTTGCAGGCTCCATGCAACAATCCCGATCAGCAAACAAACCAGAGATAAGCCCAGAGCCCCATAATACATAGGATGTGGCTTTCCGGTCGGTGCCAGGATTCCGTCATTGACATCCGATACTGTCTTGTCCCAGGTGATCTCATCACTCATCGACACATCTCTCCGTTTCCGGTCCACACGATCCACCTAAAAACCCTGCTTCCGCTGACAAACGAGCCAGCAGTCCGAAACAGCCTAATCACCATCATGCGCGCCATGACTTTCTTCAGCTGCCGGATGACCATGATTTCCTGCACGCTGACCAAAGCCAGTAGCCGGATGCTCTTCCAGAGTCACCTGAGCCAGATAACTCACACCTGGCAGAGTCTTAAGACCATAATGACCATGCTCAGGATCTCCTCCCAGCATCAGATAAGCCCGGGAATCTCTCCGCTCCCTGGAAACCTGACTGTCCGGATCGTTCAGATTGCCAAAGCTGATTGCATCTGCTGGGCAGGTCTGCTGGCAGGCTGTTTTCACTTCACCATCCCGGACAGTTCTTTTTTCTTTTTTGGCTTCATGCTTAGCATCCCGCAAACGGCCCACACAAAATGAGCATTTCTCCATCACACCACGGGTGCGAACCGTGACATCGGGGTTCAGAGCCCGTGGATTACGGTCTGTTGCCTTGCTGCCAATGACTCCCCATTTATGAGTCCACCAGTTGAAACGCCTGACCTTATAAGGACAAGCGTTGGCACAATAGCGGGTTCCCACGCAACGGTTGTAGGTCATGGCATTGAGACCTTCCGGATCATGAGTCGTCGCAAATACCGGGCAGACAGCTTCGCAGGGGGCATGCATACAATGCTGACACATCACGGGCTGAAAGGTCACCACAGGCTGATCCACCGGACCATAAAAATAACGGTCCAGTCGTATCCAGTGCATCTCTCTTCCCAGTAAAATCTGCTCACGGCCAACCTGGGGAACGTTATTTTCAAGAGAGCAGGCAACCATACAGGCGCCACAACCGTTGCACTTGCTCAGATCAATAGACATACCCCATCGGTATTCTTTTTTCTCGAGAGCAGGATATAAATCGGGCACCGTATCCAGATCGACCTGTTTATGCTGATTTTTACGTGCCTGAGTCAGAGAGACTTTTTTGACAATATCTGAGCGATTTGCAATATCGTTCTGCTTCTGCATCGCTGCCAGACGATACCAGTCACCTGTTGCCATCAGCTCTACAGACAGACTTGCTGTCACCGGCTGACCACTCAGCGGATCTTCTTTTTTAGCAAACGCCACCAGGGGATTGACGCCATTCTGGTAGCTTATCGTACTCATCTGATTCAGATGACCATTTCCCCGGGGAATCACCGCAGAAGCAGCATGCAGTCCGGGAAGAGGAAAGACGGCAACATCAAAAGACTGTTCTCCACCCCTGACCTTTACCAGCTGATTTTGACGAAGCCCCATCTTCCGCATGGTTTCGGGGCTGAGAGCCAGCCAGCTATCCCAGGCAATCGTCGTCAGTCTGTCTCCCATTTCCTGGAGTACAGGAAGATGCGCACTACGCCCATCCTGGAAACGTGAATCCAGTGGTGCAGTGAGTATCAGACCACGGGGGACAGGCCGCAGTTCACGGAAGTAAGACCGGAGATCGCGCAGTTCTCCAACTGTTCTGCTGCCCGGTTTTCCAACAAAGCCACGCCTCAAAACCGCCTTAAAAAAGGTTTCGAAATCGGAGCGGGTTCCCACCAGATGATAGATGCGCCTCCACTTATCCATCAGCCAGGATCGGTAATCTTTATAAGGAAGGCTGAGATCCATATAAGCAAGAAGCCATAAGAACGAATCCTCTGCCTGACGACTGTCTGTGGTCGGTCTCACAGCAGGCTGCCTGGCAGACCAGAAACCCGCAACAGGCTGCTCATCTCCCCAGGACTCCAGGTAATGATGGGCCGGAAGTGAAATATCAGCAATCTGGTCAACTTCATTAGGAAAGGGCTGAACGGAAACCAGCAGAGGAATCTTCTCCAGCAGAGAGCGAATACCCCATGATTCCGGAACCGTAAAAACCGGATTGCTGTCGATGACAAAAAGAGCATCCAGCTCCGGAGCTTCCTGCAGAAAGCGGCCAAGATCCCCGACTTTTACCGGGGAGGGTTGCCAGCCGTTCTCCATCATCAGAGTCGACCCATAAGCCCCTGTCAGCACGTTTGCCATGATAGTGACCAGCTGTAACAACGTGCTGTTTTCATCAGCAGAGGCACTTCCACCTGCTACCACAAGGGATGGAGCGTTCAGCAGTTCTTCTGCAGTTTTGTCCATCAGTTCGCGAGACACACCACTTTCCTGATATGCTCCCGCGATGACCTTGTCATAGCTTTCGAGAAAACGACGGACCTGTGTTCTGGCTGCTGCCGACCCCCGTGAGGCCCTATGTTCATAAAGAGATCGGAGCAGAATCAGAGCTGTATGAGTCTCTGAACCTGGAGCAATCACATGGCGGATATCCGCGCGGCTTCCTGTCAGGCTCAGATGAGATTCAAACTGGACAAAGGTTCCTCGGCTTCCGCCCCTGAAAGGCTGAGACTGAGCAAAGCCTTTTGTATGGTAAACAACAGAGGTCCCAACATCGTGGAAATCACTTCCGATTCCCACAATCACCTGAGCTTTTTTAAGATCACATCGTGGCAGATCACTCTGCCCAAAGGCTATTTCATGTGCTCTGGCAACAGAAGCGAAAAGACCATTTGCTTCATATGTATAAAGACGGCTGGCATCTGAGCCCAGGCGTTCCAGAACTTCCCGAAAAAACTGATGCCGATGGCCAGTAGAACCACCAGTAAAAATACCGATCTTTTTTTTGTCTTTCAGTGCGCTGGCCAATTGCTGAAAGACATCATCCCAGTTCATCGGATCATGGCGGCGTCCATGGCGGACATGTGGGCCTTTTAACCTTTCCGGATGGTAGAGGCCCTGAACAGCTGCCTGACCCATTCCACATAAGCCCCCCTGACTAATGGGGTGCTCCGGGCTGCCCTCCAGCTTAACCGGTCGGCCCTCGCGGGTTTTGACCAGAACACCACAGCCGGCTGCACATTCACCACAGGTGGTGGCATAAACAACAGGAACGCCAGGAATATGATCCCGCGGTTGCCGGACATGAGGGACAATTTTCTCAGCCGGACGCCGGACGCAGGCAGTCGCACTCATAAGCGCACCAGCGCTGAAAAAACGGAGGATGTCCCTTCGATCCACAACAGTCTGAGATGCAGTCGTACCTTCTGAGGGAGTCACTCCACCCACAGCAGCCATTCCATGGTCGGGACGAGAGTTCTCATCTGCAACTTCAGGAATACGTTCATCCGCTGACATATAATAGGGGCCGGGCACAAACTCAGCAGCCGGCGCTTCCATGGCCCCATCCGCTGGAAGGAAGACCTCAGGTTTTCGTTCCAGCCTCAGCAGCTCGTCTGTCTCTCGTTCCATGCTCAAAGCACCATCTCCTGCAGAACGGTTGATAAAACCAGTCCAACACTCAGCTTAGTAATGGCAGACATTACAGTTGACAGGGGCAAAAGGAACCGCTGCTTTGCTTTCTGTCGCAGGCTCCCTGATTCGGTTATGGCAGTCGACACACCATCCCATCTGCAATGGCGCATACTGACTCGCCGTTGTCATTTCTTTCACAGGTCCATGGCAGGCCATGCAAACCTCATCGGCGGTCTTTCCAAGAAGAAGCTCGCCTTTACTGTCTCTGGCTCTCAGATGAACCTGATGGCTAAAACGCACATAATGAGGCAGGTTATGAACTCTCGTCCACTCAATTGGTTTTTTCTTATCGAAAGATTCTTTCAGCTGTTTAATCGGCTCTGCGTCTGTATTCACATAGTTATGACACCCCATACAGGTTTCTACAGTAGGAATCCCTGCAACAGTTGATTTACTGGCTGAAGAGTGACAAAACTGACAGGGAATATCGCGGTCACCTGCGTGCAGCTTGTGACTGAAGGGCAGAGGCTGGTCCGGATGATAACCATAGGTCACTTCATTCTGGGTCGAATCATTCACATGATCCCCGGGAGTCCACATGATGAATGGCTTGTACTGGTATCCGGAACTCTGATCAGTACTCGGTGGCATCAGGACAAGACAGACCAGAATCGAGAGTGCTAACAAAAGCAAAAACCAAAACTGCTGCAACACCAACCCCCCTTCCTGCGACAAGCCACCACAGATCAAAGGCAACAAGAAGCGTACACAATGACTATCATCTAGCATTAAATGCAAACATGATCCAACTATTTTACCCCAAAGGGTAAAAGATATGGAGAGAACAATTCCATTCTTTCTTAAAAAAAGAATGCTCTGTCCACCACAGAAAGGAATCTGAATGTTTCATTTACACGCCCCTTTCAGTCCGGCCGGCGACCAGCCGGGAGCCATCCGCAGTATCACCAGAGCCTTCCGCGCTGGCGATCCAGGACATGTTCTGCTTGGAGTCACCGGATCAGGAAAAACATATACGATGGCAAACGTGATTCAGGAACTTGCCAGGCCCGCTCTGATCATCGCTCCGAACAAAACCCTCGCCGCACAGCTCTATGTTGAATTTCGTTCTTTTTTTCCAAAAGATTCCGTCGGTTATTTTATCAGCTACTATGATTATTATCAGCCGGAAGCCTATATCCCTGGTTCCGACACCTATATAGCCAAAGATAGCTCTGTCAACCAGGATATCGACAAAATGCGGCACGAGGCAACACGGTTTTTATTTGAAGGGAAAAACACCATTATTGTTGCCAGTGTCAGCTGTATTTATGGCCTTGGTTCTCCTGAGAATTATGTCGAACAAAGAGTCTCTCTCAGGAAAGGCCAGGAAATTTCCCGCAACACACTACTCCGGGCACTGGTTGATATTCAGTACACCCGTAATGATATACAGTTATCACGTGGAGCTTTCAGAGTCCGGGGAGATACCGTCGACATCCTTCCCTCCCACCAGCGTGACGAAGCGGTACGGCTGATTTTTTTTGGTGATGAGATCGAAGAACTGTCTGTCATCGACAGTCTGACGGGCAAAACACTCGAAAAAGCCGATGAGATTTCCATCTATCCTGGCAGTCATTATGTGACCCCGCGTCATAAAATTCAGAGCATTGTGGCAGAAATTCTGGAAGATCTTGGCAAAAGGCTCCGGGAGCTTCGGAATCAGAACAAGCTGGTCGAAGCCCAGAGACTGGAACAGCGGACCCTTCAGGATATCGAGTCCATTGAGCAGATCGGCTTCTGTCCCGGTATTGAAAATTATTCCCGCTATCTCTCTGGCCAGCAGCCTGGTCAGCCACCACCGTGCCTGCTCGATTATTTTCCGGAGGATTATCTGACCATCATAGACGAGAGCCACATTACCATTCCTCAGATCGGAGCCATGTATCGGGGAGACCGTTCCCGCAAAGAAACACTCGTCGAATATGGCTTTCGCTTACCATCAGCCCTGGACAACCGCCCACTAAACTTTGAAGAATTTCTTGCCAGAACTCCCGGGATGCTCTGTGTCAGCGCAACACCAGGCCCCTGGGAAATGAAACAGAACACATTTTCTGTCAGCGAACAGATCATCCGCCCCACAGGCCTGACAGATCCGAAGATCCATGTCATCCCGGCAGCAGGCCAGGTGGACGACCTCTACGGCAGGATGAAAAATGCCATCCATCATAAGGGGCGGGTCCTGATCACAACCCTGACCAAAAAAATGGCAGAAGACCTCTGCCAGTATTATCAGGATCTGGATCTGAACGTCCGCTACCTGCACTCCGATATCGATTCTCTGGCAAGATCTGAACTCCTCAAAGAGCTGCGGCAGGGGATCTATGATGTCCTGATTGGCATCAACCTCCTCAGAGAAGGCCTGGATCTTCCGGAAGTCCGGCTGGTCGCTGTCATGGATGCGGATAAAGAAGGATTTTTACGTTCTGCCCGTTCCCTGATCCAGATCGTAGGCCGCGCAGCACGAAACCATGAAGCCGAGGTCATTTTTTATGCAGACCAGATGACCGACTCCATGCAGCAGGCCATCGATGAAACCAGCCGGCGAAGAAAAATCCAGACCGACTATAATGAAACTCATGGGATTATCCCCAGAACGATTATCAAACCCTTATCCGATGATCTGCGGACCATCTATGGACTGGGAGGGAGCGGCGCAAAACAAGAGCAGAACACGGAAACAGACACAAAAGACCCTCTCAATAGCATAAAAAAATTCGGCATCCATAATGCGGAAGACCTGGATAAGCTGATCAGAAAAAAAACCAAAGAGATGCAGAAAATGGCCGGAAATCTCGAATTTGAAAAAGCAGCACACATCAGGGATGAACTTCGGGAACTTCAGGCTATATCCCTGATCTTTGGTAAAGACGAAGGATAAACATGTCCGTTGCGGATATTAAAAACATAGTGTCAGGGTTAGCGGAAGGACCCGGAGTCTACCTCTTTATGGGAGAAAGCTCCGAAGTTCTTTACGTCGGAAAGGCTGTCAATCTGAAAAAGCGGGTTCAGTCCTATTTCCGCAAAGCTGCAATGGAACATCCGAGACTCCGGCAACTGGTCCGGGAGATCCGGGACATCCGCACCATGCCTGCATCGACAGAGGTCGCAGCACTGTTGCTGGAACGCAACATGATCCGGGAACACCGACCACGGTACAACATTATCTTCCGCGACGATAAAGAGTACCCGATGATCCGGGTCGATCCTTCTCATCCCTGGCCACGAATCGAAAAGGTCCGTCGTCAGAAAAAAGGCGATACAGCCATTTATCTTGGCCCCTTTCCACAAGCCGGAGCTCTGAATAAAGTCCTCGAGGTCATCAGAGGAGCCTTCCCGCTGGTCCGCTGTACAGAACATGAGTTTCTCCGGACAAAACGCCCCTGCAACTACTATCACATGAACAAATGCCTGGCTCCATGCTGCCTGGAAGTCGATCCGGAGCTCTATCGTCAGATGATCTCTGATGCTCTGGACCTTCTCCGGGGAAAAAATCAGGAAGTCCGCGACAGGCTGGAAAAAAAAATGTTTGCTGCCGCAGAGCGGCTGGACTTCTGGCAGGCTGCACTGCTACGGGATCAGATCCGTGCTATGTCAGAACTTCAGGTCCCGTCGAAGGGTTTCCTGCTTGCTGAAGCAGAGTACGCAGACACTGACATCATCGCGATGAAAGGATCGGAAGATCAGATGCATGTGCAGATTTTATCTTTGCGCAGTCAGCAGCTCAGGAGCTCTGAAGAACATATAGTCAACCTTTCCTTTCAGAAAGAAGATGAAGTTCTCGAACAGTTTTTACTTCAGTACTACGCAGAGAAAGAAATCCCGACTGCTATCATGATTCCATCAGAACCATCAGGCTTTTCAGCTCTGAAAACTTTTTTTAGTTCCCATCAATGTCGTCTCTTCATTCCTGCTCAGAAGCACGAACACAAGCTGATGGAGCTGGCCAGAAAAGATGCTGAGCTCTCTCACAAGAAAAGAAAAGAGGGAGATCAGGAGCGTCAGAACACCCTGAACAAACTACAGATCTTTCTTGGCCTTAATAAAGTTCCGGAACGGATCGAATGCCTTGATATATCTCATATCCAGGGAACGGCAACAGTCGCATCCATCGTTCATTTTTATAAAGGTAAAGCTCTGAAATCCATGTACCGTCATTATAACCTTGAAGCCGAGGGCAAACCGGATGACTTCACTTCTATCGCACAGATAATGCGCCGCAGACTCAGACGAGGGCGGGAAAACAACGACCTGCCGGATCTGATCCTGATCGATGGAGGAAAAGGACAACTTAATGCCGCTGTCCGCATCGCTGAAGAAGAAGGATGCGGACAGACTGCACTGGCTTCCATCGCGAAAAGTCGTTCTTTTTCCAGGAGTCATAGCGATTCTGTCATGCATAAAAGTGACGAAAGGATCTTTCTCCCTGGACGATCTGAAGCTCTGATTCCCCAACCAGGATCTGCCGTCTTTCGACTTCTCGTCACACTGAGAGACGAAGCTCACCGTTTCGCTATCCAGCATCACCGGAAACGGCGAAAAAACATCCGGCATTCATCCTTTTTTGAATCTGTTCCTGGCATCGGTCCCGTTCTTCGCAAAAGACTTCTGATGACATTTCAGAGTCGTGAAAACCTTTTAAAAGCCCCCCGGGAAGAGCTGATTAAAGTCAAAGGTATCAGCCCACGTCTGGCAGATGAGATTCTGTCTTATCTGAAAAAAACATGAACTTTATGAAAGCTCCCGATGTAAAATCAGTTAAAAAAACACGCTACAAAATTTAACCAGACCCTCGACCCCGTTTAAGCAATTCCTAAATTCTTTTCAGATCGGCATAATGGAGGTTGATTTCTACTTGTTTTATAGTGAATTTCTATTTTATCCATAACTGTTCTTGATCTCTCAACATCATTTCGATGGTTGCAGATCATTCAACCATATTTCGCATCGGGAAAAATTTATCTGCCGTGGTACTACTACAGCATAAAGTTAATTGTTTCGGATAGTTGGATGATTTGCTAACCTCAGTTTGGCGAATACAGGGAGCTTGCCAAAATGCAGACCATCACAATAAAATTGCGTCCTCACGACAGGGGTAAACTTCTAAAGTTCATTAGCCGCGGAGAGTGTAAGGCACGCACAGTCACTCGATGTCAAATTTTATTGCTGAGTGGGGAAGGAAAATACCCGCAGATGATATCAGATGCTCTCAAATGTGATCCAGCAACGGTCAGAAATGTAAAGCGCCGTTATATTTCCGGAGGGCTTGAAAATGCAATTTATGATTCTCCGCGTCCCGGAGCGCCAATAAAATTTGACGGCAAAGTTCGAGCCAAGATAACTGCACTTGCGTGTAGCCAAGCACCTGAAGGTCATGCAAAATGGTCTTTGACTCTCTTGGCTGATAGGGCTGTGGAGCTTGATATTGTCAAAAATATTTCTCATACCCAGGTGGGAACAATTTTAAAAAAAACGAAGTGAAGCCCCATCTGAAACGTCAGTGGTGTCTTGGTAAAATTACTGCTGAGTTCATCGCAAAAATGGAGAATTTACTACAGATATACTCGAAGGCATATGACCCATACTTCCCCGTCGTTTGCTTCGATGAGCGTCCTTGCCAACTGATTGATGATGTTTTGACACCAATTCTACCGACACCAGGCAAGCCAGCAAAGGAAGATTATCACTACAAGCGCAATGGTACCTGTGTTGTTCTTATGGCAATTGAGCCGTAAACAGGAGTTCGAGTCGTTGAGGTTTGCTCGACTAAGACTAAAAAAGACTATGCTAGGTTTATGCAAAAAGTTGCAAGCACCTGGAAACGAGCCAAAAAGATAATTCTCATACAAGATAACCTCAATACGCACAATGCTAGGAGGGCGCGGCACATTCCCCTGGCTTAGCTGTCCGAAACATGTAAAATGAAGAAATTACATGTTTCGCAAAGGATTTAGACGTTGTTTCAGGAAGACATTGCATCTCAGCCTCAGTTATTTTCCTTTTCTTATGCAGAACTCGTCCCCCAGGACTCAGATGTCTGGTTGTACATAGATCTCTTTTCTCAGATAGACCTGAGTGAGTTTTCAGATCTCTATTCAAAACAAGGACAGGAAGCCAAAGACCCTGAGCTGATGCTAAGGACAATATTTTATGGGCTGACTCATGGAGCTGTATCTGGCAGGAAACTGTCAGATTTCTGCCGTTATGATAATCGATTTATCCTTTTATCAGGAGCCAGAAGGCCAGATCCTCGTACATTTCAACGATTTCTGGTCCGGCACGACTCACAGTTGAAAGATTTGTTTGCGAATGTCGTACGACTTGCCCAAAGTATGGGACTGGTGAGTCTTGGGAAAATTGCCATAGATGGCAGCAAGTTCAGGGCCCCGACCTCAAAACATAAAGCCATGTCCTATGGTCATATGAAGAAAGCCGTAGAACAGATTCAGTCTGAACTGGAAAAACTGAAAAAGTCCCTGGCAGAGGAGAACAGAAAACAGACAAATGAATTTTCGGCTACATTACCTGAAGAAATTCAGAAGCGGGAACGGCGTCTTGAAAAAATTAAAGCTGCAAAAGCTGCTCTGGAGGCTGAAAAAGGGGAAGCGATCCGGGATAAGGATCAGAAATCTTTCAATGATCATGAAGCTCTTCCCATGGGTGGAAAAAACAAGGAATTTGGCTACGTATACAACTGCCAGGCTGCTGTTGATGAAAAACATCAGATTATCGTAGCGGCAGAAATCCATGACAGCCAGAATGATGCAGCTGCGATCGGAAAGATGCTGGATGCCACAAAAGAGACCTGTGGAAAAAATCCGGAACAGGCTCTTGCTGACTCAGGATACGGCTCTTATGAGGATATCAGAGCGGTAGAATCCAGATCTGTTGACCCCGTTATAGCTCTGGCAAAAGGCGAACACTCCGGAAAAGAAACGTATGCAGATGAGATAAAAGCTGGTAACGAAGAGAATGAATTTCATTGTCCGGCAGGCAAAGTTCTTCCCATTAAAACACTGCATAAAGACGGGATGATCAGCTTTCATCTTCCGGATGGATTTTGTGACCACTGTCCCTTTTTATCCAGCTGCAAGGTGAACAGCAGAGCAAAATCCAGGATAAAAAATCCCCTGAAAATACATAATAAAGAAAAACATGAGAAGATAAGAACCCACCGTCAAAAAATGAGAACGACAGAAATCATAGAGGTGTATAAACGCCGAAAAGCTATAGTTGAGCCTGTTTTTGGTAATATCAAAAACAAAGGGATAAAGATTCTTGTCAAAGGAAAACAAAAAGTATCTCTATGGTGGAAGCTGGCAGCGACAGCGCACAATATCGAAAAAATGATCAAACATCTTAAGATTGATCCCAGGATGAGTGCGTCTTCTTCCTTAGCCACAACGGTGACCTCGGGGTAGCGGTCGGAACATAATCATTGTATTATCAGCGCATTATATTGCACATCGATCGCAAAATCTGTTTGATAGCATCATTGGATACTCAGGTGAACGAATCTCTCTTTGCGTGAATATTTCATCAGGATTTAATGTGTGTTTTTACAATTTAGAGAATGTGCCGCGCCCTCCTAGGAAAAATGAAATTAGGCCGCTCAAATGGTCTTAGGTGGACTTTGCTACTGGGTTCATCAACTTGCACCACACCAAGAACGGTGAGGACAGGTCCATTGCCATGAATGACCAGTTGCGGCAGTTTTTGAGTACCATACCCAAGGACCATGAGCATGTGTTCCTGAACCGTAAAGGTCTGCTTATCAGCCCATGGCAGGTGGATAATGCTCTTGCCAAGTTGCAAAAGCAGTACCCTGACATGAAAAAGTTCAGGTGCCATGACCTTCGACACACGTTTGCTTACAACTACCTGCTGAAGGGCGGTAACATGTACTCCTTGCAGCAGGTATTGGGCCACAAGCAAATCGGTCTTACTGTGGACTTGTATGGAAACCTCAAGGCCAAGGATTTGAAGGAAGTGTCGCCTTATGGGTTTTAACGAAGTTCGTCGTCAAACATAGATTCAGGCAATTGACGAACACCGAAGTTTTCAAACAAACACTGGATTCGTTCCATATAATCATGGTGACTAACTTCGCTCAAGTTGGAAATCTTGTAATTATCACTAGAGTCAAAGTGATGGGTAAAGTATGACAAGATAATTCCATGAATCTTGAATAGCTTCTTAACGAGGTCTTTTGGCAGCTCCGGCTTTTCCGAATAAAATCCGCTTAAAGCATTAATTTCATCGTACATTGGCCAAAATAAATCCTTATCAAAAACTCCATCCTCATGCAGTCGACCGATAAAGGTTTTATCGTTACCATTGAAATTAGTGTCAATTACGGTAGTTTCCATTACAAATCCTATAAGTTAATGCTTCGGCCAGCAGCCTTAGTCGTTTTGTCAACATTAATAGTTCCATCGAGGTTCAACACGTGCTTGAACTTCCCATTTGAATCAAACACCTCTAAATGGTCTTTGTGTAATCCGTCCAGGTAATAGTGGTCACCCTTCTTAATGGTTTCTCCGACTTTGCTATTTGCCTTGTAAACGGCTTGGCCTTGCACTCTAGTGGTGGTCTTTGCCGACTGGCTTTTCATTTGCTTTCCAAAAACATTCTGAAAGAACTCAGTCATATTCCCAACAGGGCTTGTTGCCTTCCCTGAGTTTTTCTTTAGAAACTCAAGATTAATCTTTATTGAACCTGTTTCACTGCCAGGAAGGAAGGGCTTGTTCAGGTATTCGGCAAATTTCTTGACTTGTTCGCCAGTTTTAACTCCAAAAGACTTCGCAGAGTCATAAACTTTCTCAGCTTTATGGATAATCCCTGCGGAATCTGCTCCCATGCCGAGACGATCAACTATTTTTGCAAATTTCCCGACCTTGCTGCCAAGTCCGGCGCTCAGCGCTCCAGCAGAAGCCATCAGTCTTTCGCTGGTAGATAAGTCCTCACCCGTAATCAAGTGTCTTCCGGAAATACTTTCATAAACATCCCGGACCCAACTGACTCCTGGAGTCAGACTGGTGGCAAGATCAAGAACCGTTTCTGCAAGACCAATACCAAATAAAGCATCTTCTGTTTCATCCTGTCTGGCAAGCTCCAGTGAATCTTGTGCAACTTCCCTTGAGATATCTACGATGTTCTGACGCCGATCCGGAAAATCCATCTCCTGAATTTTTTTCTCTGCAGCTAATCTTTTTTCTCTATAATGGCTAAAACGTTCCAGAAGTTCCAGTTTCTGACGGTTCAGGCTTTCCAGTCTGGCATTCTCTTCATTTATCTGTTTTGTTTTTTGAGCAAGTTTTGCGATCTCATCGTAGTTTTGTTTTGTTTTTGCACGATTTTCTCTGGACTCCTCTGTCGTACAGTCTTTTGAAATATTGGCGGTCATATGCCACTGGTTAATCCTGTCGATATCCTCCATCATACTGGAATAGATGCGCCTGGATTCATCGGGGCTTAAACGACCCGGCACCCCATCCCACATACTTCCTTCATGAGATCTGTCCGGATATGGAGCCGTGGAAGGTAGATAAGGGCGAGCTGATGGCGCTTCAGGCTGTGGTGGCGTGTCAGAATATAAGGATACGTCAGGAGCCTGTTGTAGATCTTTATAAGTAGGCCCGGGAGAACATGGAGGAGGTTTTACAACATAAGCCCTCTCCCAGTGTCTTACAATTATGTTGCGATCTTTCTGCCCTTCAACTCCATGGTCCCAGCCATCTCTTATCTCAACTCCACCTTCGACAACCACATAAGGTTTGCCACACTCTTTCGCATGTAGAATACCAAGGCAGCTTAAACAGGCTGCCAATATCATAAGAAGAAAATATTTATTTTTTAAATGCATATTACACTTCCTGTTCTTGCAATTTCTGATTTACATTTGCTTCTTGCTGCTTATTTTCTTCCAGTTGATTCCCTGCTGTTCCACAAGTTTCGCTCCCACTTTTTTTCATATTTTCAGACTTTTTGAAATTATTTTCTGAATTTTTTCTCTCCTTATCACGATATTCTTTTTCAACACATGTTTCATAATCTTGTTTCGCATCTTTTGCCATCTGATGATATCTGAAAGCAACAGCAGCGGGTCCCCCTCCTGTAAGAATCCCAAGGCACCCTCCTGCTGGAGGGAGACAAGCGGCTCCAATCGCTGTTCCAGCTGCACCAGCAGTTACCGATACCTTTGACCAATATCTGCTTTCTTCCTCAAAATTTTGCCATCTTTCGTATTCATGCTTACATATCTCAGAAGCCTTCATATGTCCTGACATACAAAAGATTATAGATACGACAAAGCAAGATAATATTTTCATTTGACCACTCCTGGTTTCTCTTTTCAGTGGTCCAAAGAAAACGAGCTTTTAGCACTTCAAAAATGAAGAATCAAGATATAATGACCTCTGAGGAAAATTCTCACAAGGCGGTCTCATTTAAAAAATTAATGATTTTAATTCGTTTATGGTGCGATCGATTATGGCTCTGGAGAACTATAGACATCCAAAAAAGTAATCTGGATTTTTTGTCTTCAATCATTTCTACTTGAAGAGAAATTTAGCAGAATTTCGGCCTTGCTTTTCTGGATTACTATATATGTCGAAGACAGGATCAATCCGAAGAGGAGAGCAAGGACATCATAACGTCAATTGATGTCCTTCTCACACACATTTATCTACAAAACATTACCTATTCTTTCCCAGTGGAATGAACGTGTAGGCCAGTCGAAAGAAAAATAAATCAGCCGGGCTTTTCCTAAAAGATTCTCTTTCGGAACGAAGCCCCATCTGCGACTATCATCACTTTCATCCCGATTATCACCCATTGCAAAATAGTGGCCTTCAGGAACCCGGACCTTTACGGGAGGGACATGGGAAGAAGAAGGGACTCTCCTGATAAAATAAGTTTTATCATCCAGAGTCTCCTGATAAAGCCCTCCTTTTGAGAGGATTTCCCTTAACTGACCTTCACCGGAAACAGAAATATTTAACGCCTCTCCGTTCACTTTAATAAATCCATATCCGACTTCAATCAGGTCACCCGGAAGACCGATCAACCTTTTAACAAAAGTCATGGGCTCATGAGGAGCATCAAAAACAATAACATCACCACGCTGGGGAAGCGAAAGTTCAAAAAGACGGATTCTGGTAAAAGGAATACGAAGATCATAAGCCATCTGATTCACAAACAGCTTATCTCCGGGCTCAATCGTGGGCTTCATCGACCCCGTCGGCACAGTGTAATTAGCAACAAATGTTGATTTAAAAGCACAAATCACCATAATCATGATGGACAGTGATAAGACTTCTGATCTGATTTTTTTGTAATCCATATAAAACGATCTCCTGATAGTCAGCCTTACACAGCCACAGAGCTGTGTCGTATTTCACATAATTTTTTTTATGATGATTCCGTGATGCTCAGGACATAAGCGGAGGACTACTTCCGGAGAACGTAAAAAGAAAGCACTTCTTAAGCCGGACTAAGGGGGTCTTATAGTCCGGACAACCATGAACCGCCCCCCACAAGAAAGTCAGAAGATTCAGATCTGCAAGAGGTACAGGGCTATGATTGCAGATATCCAGATCATAATCCGGATTTTCAGCAGAATCAGCGTAAATCCGTGGAAGGTCCGGGTTGATAAACTCCGGCCTGTCTTTCTCAAGAAAGCAGGATGTTGCTGCCAGTAGTGAATTACCGACCGTACAGCAAAAAAGAATAAACAGGATGTTACGCATTCTCTCCATAATGGAAAGAGGGTACAACAAATTTGTCAGACTTCCAATTTAATTCAAAAAATATCAATAATATCAAATAAAAATAACTGAAAGAAATTAAGCCGACATCATAATGAACAGATCAGCTCCTTCATCCTCGAGCTTCCTGCGGGTCAGAAAGCATACGACTTAATTTTTCAGGATAATTTCCTTCAGGGATTCATAAAGAACAGAACGATCAGCTTCCGAAAGACCAATCAGCCTTGCACCACAGACCGTACGCTCACCACGCATTGCAGCCCAGCGAACTTCACATTCAACAGGCAAAAGTCCACTTTTGACAACAGAAACATGATTCAGCGTCCCAGGCTCCTGCATCAGAATCGAATCTATCCTGATGCGCTCGCCAGCGCTTACGGCATGAAATAAAGTCATAGCAATACCTGTCAGAGAAAAATTAATGACAAGCCCACGCCCGACTGTAGAAACAATTTCCATTTGTCTGGACTCGTTAATCGGCCATCTGGGAGCCCGCCCTCTCGATTCATGCTTATCTTCAAACGCTTTCCGGGCCTCATCCAGCAGATGTTGTTTCAGAATCAAAGGCTGATAGTGCCAGGCTCTCGCAGAGATGCCCTGCACCTCAAAGTCAACAGACACCAGTTCAATGCCAGCACTGTCACCTCCGAAATGACTGGCCAAAGACATACTGCTTTCCGAAATCATAATATTAAAAGGTTCGCATGCATCCTTCAGAGCCGAAGCAAAATTAACAGCATGTCCTACAATCATAAAATCAATCTGATCACGTTCTCCTATGTCCCCGATATAAACCTTAGCAGAGTGAATACCAAATCTTAGTGGGATCATAGGATCACCAAAGCGGACTCTTTCAAGACTTTTGAACACATGTTCATTCTGAATTGCTTCTGCACAGGCAATAGCCTGATCTGCATGCTCTGTATTGCGGACGCCCCCCACATAGCTATAACCAAAAAAACAGACAATCCCATTTGCAGAGTGTTGATCAATGAGAATACCGCCATGCTCGTGAATACGATGGATAAACAGCTCCTGCATGTCCCGGATGGAGTCAAAAATAATATCCGGACTTTCTTTTTCTGCCAGATCAGAAAACGACACAAGATCAAGGAACATAACCGTCATCATCTGCTGACTTGCCTCTCTTACAAGAGAGCCCGGATCTTTTGCCAACTCTCTGACCATATGAGGAGGAACAAGCCCCCGAAGATTCATCATACAGGAGCGAATAATACGCCCTCGTCTGATAGTTTTAAGACAGAAAAACAGCAAACTGCTTGATACGACAGCAATGACTGCTGGCATCCAGGGAACAGCTAAAGAAGCAAAACAAAAAAGAAGCATTCCGAAAACAAAAAAAGCAAGAACAAGAGCCGTAACAGAAATCCAGAAACCAGCAACAGCAAAATGCACTCCGACAGCAGCTCCTGACAACACTCCAGCCAGAATAAACAGTCCCCCGGCATTGACAGGCCTGATCCAGTTCTTCGTCAGAATGCTGTTTACCAGAGATATCAGAACATAACCCTTCGGAATTTTTCCGATCGGACTTTCCCGGATATCCACATTTCCCTCAGAAAAGTCAGGCAGGATCATCACGATATCACCCTTCTGTACTTTATCTTCTTTGCTGTCTTCTGGTTTTTTTGAAAGAAGAGGCCAGATGCTTCCAACTTTTAATCGCAGCTCGCTGATACTAGGAAAATTCACCACTGTAAGATGATTATGGTCTGTATAGACCCACTCACCATTCAGCAAAAATTTATTGTGATCAATTTTCATTTCTCTGGCAGCCATAACAGCCAGATGAGGAAAAACCTGCTTATAACCAATCCGACGAAAAAGATCTGTTTTTCCAAAAGACTCATCATCAGAACGACCAATTTTATAAAAAAGTCCGGAAACCTGCTGATCAGGTCCATAGGCTTCATAGTGACGAATCGGAAGCCATTCTGCCCGGCCCGGGTCCTGATCCGTCAGCTTAAAAACATCCAGCTCCGGACGAGCCCAGTCCATCATGCTGTCACGAAATATGAAATGTTTCCTGCCTCTGGGCGCGTATGTTTCAGTAAAACCACTTGCAACAACAGGAGCTGAAGTCCTGAGAGCTTCTCTGAGAGTTTCCCGATCCTCTTGTCCCTTCAGATCCGCAAAGCTTTTATCGATCATGATAAGGGCAGGATCAGATTTTGATAGCTTCCGTAATATGTCTCCCCACATATTCATGGGAATATCTGTCATCTTCATTTTTTCAAGAGTAAGATCATCCTGAGCATAAACTTTGAGTGATGGATGAATAGATGGGGCGACTCCAGCCCATTCTCTGATCATGAACTGAACCTTAGCCGCAAAAGAACCCAGCACCTCGTCTCCCAGAGGGCTCAGAAGCATGCTATAATTCAGGCCAGCCACAAGTAAAAGCCAGAATATCCCATGTCCCTTCTGAACTATATGAGAAAACCAATGCTTTCTGAGACGCAAGCCGCACCTCCGGAAAAAATCGTCCGTCTTTCTCGCTATCGGAAGCTGCCAGCAAAGGCAAAATTTCAGCTGGTACAAATTGCCCAACTGAACCATGCGAATTTTTCAGAAAATCATCAGAAATTCGAAGCAAAACATCAGATTAAGAACTGACGTGAAAGATGTAATCAATATAGGGAAAATAAAAATGATTGATAGAATATGATATGCACAAGATAAAGATTTCTGTCTGTTCATTCAGACCAGACAGCATGCAGTGCAAATATGGAGCGGGAAAAGGGACTCGAACCCTCGACCTTCGCGATGGCAACGCGACGCTCTAGCCAACTGAGCTACTCCCGCCCGACTGCGAGTATCTAGGTAAGCTTATTTGCGCATAAAGTCAAGGGGTGAGATGAAAAAAAAGACCGCCGCTCACATAAAAGCAGAAGGGCGTGACATTTTGCCACAACTTTCGGCCGAAAGAATCCGGTGGCTGACCCTTCGTCACCTCCCTTCAGAACCTGAATATCATCTGATCCAGGAGGTGGATCGGGTTGATCAGATTTTTGAACAGCTGAGAGTCACTCTGTTTTCCGCGAGTGCATCACTGACAAGCTCCCGGATCAGGGAGAGCAAGGTTTCCGTGGCAGGGAACTTCTTTCGTGAATATGGAAGGATTGACCCTGGTCGCAAATATTTCTATCTGAAACCAGAATCAGAGAGGGGATGGCTTTTTGAAAGATCTGGTATAGGATGGCTGGTCAGCCGCTCTGAAAAAATTGTCAGTGAAGACCTGTTCTTGCGAACTGAAGCTCCGGTCGATATTGTCACCACCTTCTGTTTAGCCAGCCGGGATAGCGTACTCCGGATTTCTTCCGAATATTTTGATGCTGAACTAATCAGCCCACTTGTCTATGAGCGGAAGATGATTCGTGAAATTTTTAATATATCAGATGGATACAGAGAAAAATCATCCGTTACCGACGAATCCTTTAAGCCGTAAATCCTGAGGAAAGTATGATCCCAAGAAGGATTCTGCTGATACTGTTTTTTTGTACCAGCTTTTCATATCCGGCATCTTCCGGAGTTCTGATTGCACCATCTCTGAGCTGGAGTGTCTTTTCTGTCAGACCATTAGAAGAAGCTGATAACAGTCAGAATTTTTATGGGATAAGCCCAGGACTGACCCTTGGCTATTCTTTCTGGCAATTTATTGATATTGCAGGATATACTGTATACACACCGGGGGTTGCTGGCACTGTCCAGCCCGGCACAGAAGATGCCAGCCTGATTCATTATGGAGCTGCTCTGGCTCTGCGAATAAATGAAAAAATTTATCTGGGAGTACGCGGCGGAGAAGGGCTTTATCGACTGCTACGTCAGCGGCACACAAGTTCGGCACTTCCCGGCATCTGGCGCGGCCCCTGCGGGACAGCCATCATCGGAGCGATTCATAAAGTGGACAAAGAAAATTACTGGCAGATAAGCTTTGAACTTACACATATGGTGGCAGACAGGATAAAATTGAAGGCAGATGAGAGCGCGACAGGAATGCGCCGGATTGACGAGTTCAGACTGACCGTATCTTATGCGTTTAACCATTTTCTGAATCACAGCATCGGCTCTTCCCTGCTGCGTAGTATGTTCTGATCCGGATGGGCTGACAGGAGGTATTGTGACATTTAACCTTGTAGAGACTCTGATGACCTTAACCCTGTTTGGTGCAGAATGGGTCCTCTGGCTGTTGCTTGCCTTGAGCATCCTCTCCGTGGGAGTCATTCTGGAACGTGGTTTGTTTTTCTTCCGCATCAGAAACGACTTTACGAGCCTGAGTCAGAAATTGTCCGATTTACTATCTGAAGAGAAATGGGATGAGGCGATTCGCTTCTGCGAAGAAAACCCTTCCGTTGAAGCCAAAGTCGCCTTATGGGGTCTTAACCGTCGGAACAAAGGACCAAAGGCTATGGCCAGCAGCATGGAAGGATGCGCTGCCGGAGAAAAAAACAAACTGGACCGCGGCCTGGTCATTCTCGGAACCCTTGGCAACAATGCCCCTTTTATCGGACTATTCGGGACTGTTATTGGGATTATTGAGGCATTTCATAAATTATCGTCTGACCCTGAAGGTGGGGCTTCTGTGGTTATGGGTAGCATCTCTGAGGCCCTCATCGCCACAGCGGTTGGCCTGATGGTTGCTATCCCGGCAGTCATTGCCTTTAATGCCTACAACCGCAATGTCCGGAAACACATGAGCAACATTCAGTCCCTGATTCAGATGATTCTCAGCTTTCAGAGATAAGTATCTTTTACAGGAGCGACCCCAGAGGACCTTATCACAGGAGCCGGATACGTGGCGGGAAATATACAGGATCAGGACGAAGACATCACTGGCATCAACGTAACACCCCTGGTGGATGTCATGCTAGTCCTCCTGGTTATTTTTATGGTAACAGCTAACTATATTGTTCATAAATCTATCCGGGTTCGTCTGCCAAAAGCAGAAACTGCCGAAACCCAGACCACGAGTAAGAATCTGGCCTTTGCTCTGGACTCTGGCAACAGGCTCTATCTTGACGGGAAAGAAATCAGCTTTGAGGAGATCGGAGCTTATATTACAAAAACAAAAGCCAGCCTCCAGGAAACACAACAGACATCTCTGCAAGCCCTCATCACAGCAGATGAGGCAACACCCCATGGACAGGTCATAAAACTTATTGATACTGTAAGAAAAAACGGTATAACAGAATTTGCTATTAATGTGAATCCAGACACAAGCGACCAGACTCCAGATCCGTCAGCAAATCAGGCCGAAAGCCCGAAGCCGGAAACAGAGTAGCCCCCACATGGAGGAGAGAGCCTATGCGTTCCAGCAATCCTCCCGAAACGATCGTAAGCATCGACATCGTCAGGGACCATATCGAAAAAACAATTTTTCAGCTACGCCCCTCTCATTATCACAAGCAATATCCCATCTGGCCAGGCATGGTCGGCATCGAGCTGGAAATGCTCATCACCGACTTCACAACACTCTCCGGCAGCCATAATCTTCCTTCATCCGTGCCTTTGACAGGAAGCGATCGCAGTCTGATCCCCGTTCTCAGACAACTTGCAGAAAGAGAAGGGTGGCAGAGCATATACAGCAACGATCAGCCGCCTCTGATCACAAAATTTGACCTGAATCATCAGGACACGCTGACTTTTGAACCCGGAGGGCAACTGGAGTTTTCATCCAGACCCTATCCCTGCTTACAGGATGCAGTCAAGCGACTGCGTTCTGTCCAGAATATACTTGAAGAAGATCTGAATATGCAGGGATGGCAGATTATTCAGATGGGAATTTCTCCATGGCACAGCCCCAAAGATATCGGCTTACAAATGGACAAGCCTCGCTATAAAGCCATGGATGAATATTTCAACTCCATCGGTCCATATGGCAAGAGAATGATGCGTCAAACCTGCACAATCCAGACCTGTCTGGACTTCGGAGACAGTGAAACTAAAATGGCAAAGCGCTACCTCGCTTCCCAGTTACTCTCGCCATTCGCGGCAGCAATCTTTGCTTATTCTCCTTTTAAAGATGGAAAGACAGCGGGTATCCCAGGATTCCGAAGCAAAATCTGGAGACATCTGGACTCCAGCAGAACCGGCCTGACAGGAATCGATCGACTCTCAACAAAACCTGACAAAGAAAGCTGTGTAAGCAGCTATCTGGATTTTGTCATGAATGCCAGAGTTGTCTTTACCGGAAATGATTATAAGATCCCACCCCGAAAGGTGAGTTTCGCCGAATGGCTGTCCGAGGCACCGAATGCGTCCGGATTACCAAAACCAACACGACAGGACATGGAGACCCATCTGTCCCTGCTGTTTCCGGACGTCCGTCCAAGAGGCTTTCTGGAATTACGATCGATGGACTGTCAGGCTCGCCCATGGCAGATCGTCCCTGCCGCCTTCACGACGGGTCTCCTCTATGATGATCAGTGTCTCGATCAGCTCTTGCTCAGATTACTCCCCCTGAAAGACAATATGGAAACGTTCCGTAATTTTGCGGAAGAAGGGCTGAGACAAGCATCTGTCGCTGCGGTAGCTGGCGACCTCATACAACTGGCTTCTGAAGGCTTCAGACGCTTGCCAAAATGTTTCAGAGGAGAAGGGTCAGAAAAAGCACTTCAGAAATTCGCAGAACATTTCACCTTGCAGGGAAAGACCCCAGCAGATGAAATCGATGATCTGATGTCCCAAAGTGGGAAAAATTTTCTGACTCCATCCCTGCTGAAAAAAACAGAAGAAACATGGTTTTCCATGCTGAACAGCTAATATCAGCACTATTTTTCATGGATAACCGGACTAACCATGGAGGCTCCATGTCCCAGAATTCCCAGGCGCAAGCCCAGAAAACAGACGCGATCTCCCATGATAAAGATCTGACCGATCATATGGACTTTGGAGGAACAAGTTCACAGGATATCGAATTCCAGTTTGAAAAAACAGGCGAAGATCTGGCTTCGTATATTGAAGATATAGCTGACACCGTCCGGATAGGACTCGATCAGAGCATCGCAATCCTTGCCCCATGGTTTTTCAGTAATATGCCTCGTATGTACTATCAGACGACCCCGCGAGCAGAAAAAGTCCGCCATCTCTCAGCCGTCATCACCGGCCATGTTTTTGAAACACGACAAACAGTAGAACTCTGGGACCATGATCATTCAAAGGTCACATATATCGGCCCGGGAACAGACTCACAAATCCTGATCAACATGACAACCAAACTCGGCCCTATGCCCGTAAAAATGGGCTCGCTGTATTTCTCCCGCGACAAACTTCTGTTTCTGTCGACCTTCCTCTGTAAAACATTCAAAAAAGCTGATCTGAATAATCAGCATATCCTGCCCAAAACAGAAGAAGCCAGAAAATCTCTCATGGCTGAATACCCACAGCATGAAGCAGAAATCAA
Source organism: Deltaproteobacteria bacterium (assembly GCA_020635195.1). Classification (GTDB taxonomy): domain Bacteria; phylum Bdellovibrionota_B; class Oligoflexia; order Oligoflexales; family Bog-1112; genus JACKAG01. Next base: position 55,578 of record JACKAG010000011.1, read on the forward strand.
CCATTACATAGAACACCTGGATCATGATTTCGTCGTCTACGCAACCCCCTCCAGACTCCATATCACTTTCCGGATGCTTCTCCATATGCTGACCCATGAAGGAGCCCATACGGTCTTAGAACCATTTATCAACTCTCAATCAGGTCGACTGACTCTTGGACTCAAAGGAATCGATACAACCGAAGTCCTTGAACAGATCTTTCATCTGATGAGCAGTTACGGATTTGAAATCCTCAGATTCTTTACGGTACAGTTTGATGAAGGCTATGCAGAGCCTATCTCTGTACTCCATTTCATCCTCAATCACAGCACCGAAAAAAAAATCGATCCGGAACACCTCTCCGTGATCAAACTGGTCAAAGGACTCAGAACCCTGGGCTGGGTCGACTCCGGGGATGACTACAGCCAGTTTATGAAACAACCATTTTTTCTTTCCATCAATGCCAGCAATCTGCTTCGTGCAATGGCCTTCTGGATTCATGTCCTCCTTGGAAAAGAAAACGTCTACTACTACTCTGATCACCAGATCATCCAGACCTTCAGTAAACACAGTGAACTCACCCGGGCTCTGGTCAACCTCTTCCGCCTGAAGTTCAGTCCACTGCGAGAAGAAGAACGACTCAACGGGGACTATCAGGTCATCCGGGAAGCTCTGTTCAATTCTGTAAACACTCTCATTGACCTGGTTGAGCGACATATCTTCAAAGAAGCCATCCGCTTCACTGACAATGTTCTCAAAACCAACTATTTTCTTCCGACAAAAACCGGCCTGGCATTTCGCCTGTCCCCCGAAGTCCTGGACAGCCGACACTATCCCCAGAGCCCCTTCGGCATCTTCTTTATCATTGGCCGGGACTATCGCTTTTTTCAGGTTCGCTGGAAAGATGTCGCAAGAGGAGGTCTGAGAATTGTTATGCCAGGAAGCATGACAGATTATGGCTATGCTATTGCCGGCTTGTTCGACGAAGTTTATGGACTCAGTCATGCTCAGCAATTGAAAAACAAAGACATTCCGGAAGGAGGCTCCAAAGCTGTCATGATTCTGAAGCCCGGCGGCAATAAAGCCCGGGTTGTTCGTGGAGGCATCAATGCGCTTCTGGATTTACTGGTACCAGACGATGAGATTCATGATGCCAACTCCAGAAAAAAAGTCAGTTACTATGACAAGGAAGAAATCATCTATCTTGGACCTGACGAAAACATGACCAACGACCTGATCGAATGGGTTCCCAAGCATGCAGCAAAACGGGGCTTTCCCTATGCAGAAGCCTTTATCTCATCCAAACCAGGAGCAGGAATCAACCACAAAGAATATGGTGTAACATCAGAAGGTCTGCACGTTTTTCTCGATCATACACTAAAATTCCTCGGAATTTATCCTGAAAAAGAACCCTTCACGATCAAAATGACCGGTGGTCCCGATGGTGATGTCGCAGGAAATGAACTCAGGATTCTGCACAGAGAATATGGAGAAAATGCCCGGGTCGTTGCAATTGCAGATGGCTTCGGTGCAGCCTATGATCCGGAAGGTCTGGCATGGGATGAGCTACTCCGCCTTATCACAGCAGAAAAATCTATCTGCGAATTTAGCCGGAGTTGCCTCAGCAAGCACCCAGAGGCCTGGGTCATTGAAGCCAAAACCAGAGAGGATATCCAGAAACGAAACAATCTGCATGCAACTGCAATTGCTGATATTTTCATTCCAGCAGGAGGAAGACCATATACCGTTCACAAGGATAACTGTGACAAGTTTATCAGCGAATCAGGAGAACCCACCTGCCGGGCAATCATCGAAGGAGCGAATATTTTCTTCACCAAAGATGCCAGGGAAAAACTTCAGGAACTGGGTATCATCATGATCAAAGATTCCAGTGCCAATAAAACCGGCGTTATCTGTTCCTCCTATGAAATCATCGCATCTCTTTTGTTGAACCAGAATGAGTTTCAGGAAATCAAAACAGTTTTTATTGCTCAGGTCATTGACATTCTCAGGGAAAAGGCACGAAAGGAAGCTGTCCTTTTATTCAACGAACACAATAAACACCGGGGCAGCAAAACCCTCGTCGAACTGTCGATGGATATTTCCCGGGAAATCAACCAGGTGACAGATACCCTCCTGGATGAGATCAGCAGTGACAAAGAACGATATCTCAAAGATCCAACCTTCCGGAATCTGATTTTGCGACATTGTCCTGCAATCTTACGGGAAACCTATCCGGAGCGTATCCTGGAAAAACTTCCTGAGCCTCACCAGATTGCGATTCTGGCATCGTTCATTGCCAGCCATATTATCTACAGCGAAGGCCTGGGATGGCTGGAATCGATCAGTGAAGGGCAACGCTTCCGCGCCGCCCTTACCTATATGAAAAACGACCAGCTTGCAGCCAGCCTCATCGAGAAGGTCCGATCTTCTGGGATTGAGGACAATCATGAGATTGCTGCCATCCTGGCCAGAAGCGCTGCCAGAGACCTGACAATGATTAACCTGGAAGGCGGCTCCTTTCTCTGACAAAAGTTTCCACCAGCTAACAACACTCACGTCCATCTGATCCGGAACTAAGAGCCGGATCAGAGATATTTTTCTGAAGTTCATAAGCAGAGAAAAGAATCAGGAAGCCGGAGGAATCAGATCCAGATACTCCTTACTGAACATTTCTTCAACCAGAGCATCCCACTCCAGAAAAGCTCGTCTGCTACCCTTGACCAAAGTTGCACTCATAATCCCCGATTTCCCAGGGGGTAAGTGTCCTTTATTGAGAAAACAATGAAACAGCTCATGGTAAACAACTTCTTTTAGCAGAACCTGGCGTTCCTGTGGGTCTGTTCCTGTATAATCGAGCGATTCCTTGCGAAGAACTTCAATGGTCATCCATTCCAGCTTTCGTTTTCCAGATAAAGTCTGTTGATAAGTATAGTAACGATTACAGGCTGCAATCACACCAGCTCCTGCCTTCATACTCAGCCTGTCGACATAAATAATCTGTCGCAGCATCTCCTTTGTTTCCTGCGGAATGATGACACCAAATTTACGGGCATCATCAATAAAAGGTTGAATAAAAGCTTCCAGTTCCTTTTCATGCTGTTCAGGGGGCAGAGAGACGACATGGACCCCGGCAACAGATAACAGGGTGTGATTCACCATATCCTGAACTGGTTTTTCCATCAGCCATCGTCGATTCTTATGAGCACATCCCACAAAAATAAGCGAAAAACTAAAGAAAAAACAACAGATAATCGTCTGCTTCAAATTGCCCCCTGTCCGGAAATTTTATCAGTCACGGGATCGGGTTCGGCAGACGTTCTCTTTAGTATGAGCAGAGACAGAAGACAGAATCAGATGTCTCATCAGAGCACACTTCAGTCAGAAGAACCCTGACGCAGAGAGCGAAGGGCGGCCTCTTTAAGCGCCCGGGTCAGCAGCCTGTCAAAGGTATCTGCGAAGGCACGCTTCTCACGCTGTCCCGGAGAGGGGCTACCCCCTCCTATAATATAACCAGTCCTCAGCTCGTGCATCAGATTACGTGTTGCCAGCCTGTCTCCGATATTGCGGGCATCCAGTTCTTCCCCCGAAGGAGTCACGACAAAGGCCCCTTTTCTGACCAGCTGTTCTGCAAAAGGAATATCCGCCGTAATCACAAGCTCACCAGAGCTAACCTTATCCAGAATAAACTGGTCGGCAGCATCAAAGCCATCCCCGACCAGCTCCAGGCGAATCAGGGGATGCTGGGGGAGACGACGGTAACGATTTGCAACAAGGCTGACTTCGACACCAACCCGGATTGCTGCCCTGAAAATCAATTCTCTGATATCACCAGGGCAGGCATCTCCGTCCACCCATATCTTTATTTCGGCCATTGATCCTTTCCCGATGCAAAATTTCACAGAGGATTAAAAGAAAAAAAAGACAATTCAGCTGCTGACAGATCTCAGAAGAGTTAAAGAGCCAGGTCTGACCTGAACGGTTTCAACACCGACAAATCGTCCACCATGCCTGATCGTCACCCGGTGCTCACCAGGAGGCAGACTCACCCTGTTGACATAAAAGGCCCCTGGCAACAGAGTCCAGCTACGGGTATCCGCGGTTTCTGTCACTGCGGAGTAAATATTTGCGGCAAGACCACCCAGAGGCCCAAACTGGCTATGCGCATGCTCTGTAAGCTGCCCCTTCAGCAAGAGCCTCGATGCGTTTTTCAGAAGCATCCGGCCCCGCCTGTCCTCCAGACACTGCCATGCAATGCTGTTTATATCAGCAACATTGGACGCTCTTATAAAACCCTGCCCTTCCGGCACAATTCCAACCGCACTCTGAGCCGGGTAATATCGCTCTGGCAGATAAGGGTATGAAAAGCGGATCACCTGCCTTCCAAACGAAAAGATAAATTCCTTCGCCTGCTTCGGAGCCACCATTCCGACCTCATGAATCACCACAAGCTCACCCAGCTTCTTATCACCAGGGGCTCCTCCTGAGCCCTGAATGATGCCGGGATATCCTTTTCTGAGATGCTCCTGTATCGTTTTACGCCCCCTTCTCCTGGCAAGCTGATACAAAGAGCTGATCAGTTCTTCCGGAATATCTCCCTGAAAAAAAGGCCGGTATGCCGGACCTTCATAAAGGTCCAGAGCCTTCTTATAATCGATGATGGCATCGTCCACATCTCCGCCCGCTTCATAAATCAACCCCGCAAGAAATCTGGCAAATGCATCTTCCCGATACGCATTATGCTCAGTCCCCAGCTGTCTGGTCAGTTCATGAAGTTCTGTATTGATTTTTCTGGCTTCAACTCTGGCCGACCCTTTCGCCTTATCCTGAAGAAAAGACAGAGCCAACAGTGTATGAAGATGAACCCGCTCATAGAGTTCCCCTTCATAATCCTGCACCCCATCATTGACCAGATAGGAAGCCGCAGACTTACTCACACTCACCGTATACAGCTCATCCGCGATCCGGTTAGCCTGCATCAGAAGCTGTCTGGACTTAGGACGCTCTCCCAGCCTGTCCAGAAGCACCGCCTTTTCTAGGTGATATAAAAGGGCACTATTGGTCTCGTCCTTCAGACCAGAGGATTCCAGTTCATCCAGAGCCTGCTGATATTTTCCAGAAAGATACTGCCCCCGGATCTCGCGGGTTTTCTCCGTGTAAGAGGCACATCCCCATAGCAAAAACAGAGCCGGAAGGCTCCACAAAAACGATACATGCATGAGTGTCTGTTCTTCCGGGTAAGACTAAAACTTGATTGACGAACGCTGGATACTTTTTGACATTGCGTATTGCTTTGACCACAGTATGGTCCCTTCCTGAATATTGGTCAGTTTGAGATTGACCTGATATGTCAGGTATTTCTGACTTCCATCGGGACTTGTATTTTCAATACTGGAAATCGATCCTCTCAGCAGAAAACGGGCCCCCGCCTGGCGGCCTTTTGCAACTGATTTCGTAGGGTCAACATATCCACTTTCCCTTTGATATTCGAGTTCTTCGGAAATATCCTGCCGGGCAGCCGCATCGATAAAAACCATAGCATTTGCATTGGTCAGCGCGTCGACAAGTTTATTTTTGACAGGCTCTGTATCGATATGCTCATTCGTCCTGTTCTCAATTTCTCTGAAAATCACTGTCGGATGATCACCAAATTTTCTGGGATTTCTCACAACTTGCTGATTCAGATCCTCAATCAGCTTCCCGACATTATCAAGATCATTCTGAGCCCAACGGTCATCCACCAGCTTCAGGCTCTGCGGATCGACATACTCTGCCTGAAAATCCGGAGTACAGGCAAAACAGAAGAGGAACAGCATACCCAGAACAAGAGATTCACGAGTCAGGGCCACATTCGTCACACGCTTCATCATCAGAACCTTTCCGTCTTAAATTCTTTTTGTTATCAACCTGTTCAGATTAAGCATCCCCTGGTCAGGCTGCTGTCTTACCAGATGCAAAACAAGATCAGGACAGGCCCGTCACTTCCGATGACGCAGACCTTACTGATACGGCCCACATTTTTCAGGCCCTCACCAACAGGCAATCACTGATTCATCAAAGACAAATATAGTCAGCGATAATCAGCTTTGCAACCTGTGTTTGGGGCGCGAAATCTTCATAAAAGGCTGTTCCCGCTTTGCTCATGCCTGAGTTCCCGATTTTATGATATAGTAAAAGCAGAGACAAGATACCGTCAGATGAGGCCAGCCATGCGGGCTCTTTTTATCCTGGGATCATGCTGCCTTCTTGCATGTTCATTAGCCGTTGCCAAAACAGGGAATAGCGACTGTCCTGTCCGCAGTATTTATCTGAACGGATCGGACATCTCCGGGGCTATCGGACAGGAAATGAAAAAAGTCACCGTTTATATCGGGGACAATGGTGATATTTATATTACCGCTCCCCATTATCAGGTCTCTGAAGAACACAGCTATCTTCCTGTCAGTCGCTATCTCAATGGTAAAAGCCCTGATCTCCCCGCACACAAAAAACCGGGAACGATCTCTGCAGAAAGAGGCACAGACTCCACAGTTCCGACAGCCGTGATGACAAAAGAAAGCGCTGTCCTCCCGGGGGCCCCGCTACCCAGCCCCGGAAAAGCCGAGGATATTCCTTTCTCTGGGGAAATACCCGAAGCACCATCCATACCTGAAAAGATAGGCCAGCCATCAGGCTCAGAGCCCTGACCCTCAGGTCGGTTTAAGCAACCTATAAAGGAGGATATGATCCCGCTCAGCCTCAGCTGTCAGGTATTGTCGGGACAAGCCTGGATCTCCATCTTCTGTGTTCACCAGAAGCCATCGAAAGCCTTTCCCGTACAAAGCAGAAATCTCTGCTGAAGAACCCTCAAAATGTTTGAGAACCAGGCCCTTTCTCTCAAGATAGTAAAGGAAAACATTCGGAGTGGAATCCCCCATAATCAGAACCAGCTCATCCTGAGGTATCTGTTGCCTGAAGGTTTCAGAATGAGACAATAGTGCATCGGGAACATTCTTATGACTGATCCAGCGTGGAATAATCCGGAAAGCCGTACAGACAGGAGCCACACAAATCAACACAACGGCAATCTTTCTCCATCTCTGATGCATAAGGGCAGCCTCCAGTCCCATCGCGGCAAGATAGCAGGCGGGAAGCAGAATATGCGTCTGATAATAGGCATGCAGCTGATATAAGGGAAAAAAGAAAAGGCTGAAGATGGAGGCAGACAGGCCCCAGAGAAGCCAGAAAAGCCGGTTTAATGTGATCTCACCCTTCTTCTTCAAAATCCGAAGCGACAGGAAGATCCCGATCAGAAAGAAAAGCATTCCCACATGCCCGAGCGTCAGCTCTGTAAACCAGAGACCAATAGCGGAACGACTGACCTCGACAAAATGAGAAAAACTCCTGATCCACTCCGGCCCCAGAGTGATCACATCCTGGCGCTCAGGAGGATTGCTCAGATGAAGGGCAAACTGATGTCTGTACTGAAGAGCCGCCGCAACCATGGCAGAGCCTCCCCAGAGACCAAGCTTCAGAGCCAGAGCAGGTCTGTAGCTGGAACGAAACCACTCCCGAAGCCCGATACCGGCAAACAAAATTCCATAAAAAAGCCAGGTCGCCTTCGTCACAATCGCAAGGGACAGAAAAAAGATTCCCGGAAGATCCACCCACCAGCAAAACTCACGGCTTCGCATGCTTTTCAGATATAACCAGGCTGCGATCATAAAAAAAAGCAGAGCCGGAATATTCGGCAATAATGTGATCGAATAATAAAAATAAAGGGGAGAAAAACTCATCAAAAGAAGAGTCAGTCGTCTTCTCTGAGAAGACACCCCCAGTTCCTTCAGTAAAAGACTGGCAAAGACAAGCAGCAGGGACGCATAGAAAAAAGCAAAAATCCGGCTGTTGGCATGCCCGAAGCCTGTCAGGTGATAACTCATCCCCAAAATCCAGTAAATCAGGGGGAATTCCTGATAGCTGTAACCCGGATCATCGGGGCTGACCCTGGTATCACTGCGCGGATAGAGCAAGTCCGGATCTTCCTGATAATAATTCCTTGCGGCAGCCAGAGAAATCACCTGGCGCCAGGTGTGCTGAGCTACCGGAGGAAGTGAAAAAAATGGCAGATGAACGATAAACTGAAAGATGATCAAAGCAAGGATCAACCTGAAAGGAGGCAGCCTGAACAATCTCTCAGTAAAAGATTCTGATATGCGTTTCATCATGTACCTCATCCGAATAGTCCAGACGATAAGAGCTCATCACCTGCTCACGAACTGTTTTTCTGTCTGTTCTCTGATGACAGTTTTTGATACCTGCTGCAATGACATCTTCGGGAAGCACACGAATTCTGTCAGAATAATCAGACGGAATGCCGGAGGCAATGATGCCCTGCCAGACTCCCGGCCATTGAGCAAAAGGGCGAGCACCTGCATGCAGATAACGGACCCCATGATCCTGTAAAAAAGCCCAGAGACAGCTCCCCAGCGTCGGATTTTCTGGATGCCACTGGTTCAGAATCATAAAGAAGTCAGGGCTGTCCCAGCGAAGCAGCAGACCATCCAGAAAATAGCCCTGAATTTCATCTGCCAGAACCACATTTCCTTTTATCCTCTCAGTATCATGCCTGTTCGGCATATGCTCCCTGTAGTGCTGATTGATAAAAACCATGTCATTTCTGAAGTGGCCGGGCCCGGTCATCTCTGCATAAAATGTTTCCGCATCCTGACATAAGGCCTGTGTCAGCTTTCTTAGTTTTACTTCAGCCTGCGAGGCCACGAACACCGGAAATAACAACAGGAAAAGCACATATTTTCGGCCAAACAGATCCCTCAGACAAAGCAACATCGCCAGCAAAGGAAGAGATAAAAGCGGATAATAAAAGCGGGGATAAATATCATGCCGGTACAGCAGCGGCCAGAGAAGAATTGCCAGCACAGTCAGCCACAAAATCCGGACCAGAAAAAAGCGTTGATCCTCTGCCAGACAACGTTGTGAGAGAAAGTAGCGCAAGCAGAAAAGCCCTGCTACCCACGGAATCAAAAAATACCGGAGTTCCTTACACAGCTGCCAGGGGAGTTTCCATAAAATTCTGACGTAAGAGAGGCTGTCTGTCGCCTTTCCTGCCACCCTGGCCCAGTACTGTTCGTGAGCAGGCAACCAGCCCTGTGAAGAAAAAAAAAGCGTCTGAAGCGGGTGCAGAATATTTCCGAAAAACAGATGATTCTTGATGAAAAAAGGAATCGCAAGCAAAAGACCTGCCAGACTGCCACCACAAAAATAAAGAAGAGAAAAACCCCTGTCTGGCTTCCGGACTGTATCCAGCAGCCAGACGACCACAAGCGGCAGTAAAAAATGCAGCCAGGTCAGTTTATTGCCAACAGGTGCCGTCAGAAGCAAAGCAAACACAAAGGCATGAGAGCGAGCAAGCTCCCCACGCAAAAGCCGGAACATGCCCCCAAGAACCACCATGGAAGTCAGCAGTAAAATGGGCTCTACCTTCGCATTGGCAATCATATCCCTGGACGGCAGAGCAAAGAGAATCAGGATGCCCCCAGAGAGAGCGACGATCCGTGGCAATCCTCGCTCAGAAGATCTCATCCCCGGAAGCCTTACAATCACTGCGGGTAATAACATTGCAAGAGAAAACCAGTTGAAGAAATTAACACAGGACTGAAAGACAAGATCATCACGAGTCATCAGACGCAGAGGAATAAAAAAGTAATCGTATGTACCGCTGAAAAAAATATGATCAAAAAAACGTGGGTACTGCATAAGACCGCTGTCAGAATTTACGATGAGCCCGGGAATCAGCAGATGATAGTTCCACTGATCCGGACGGTAAAACGGCACAGCAGCATAGAATCCATCAAGGATGAGCACAAAGATGGCCAGAAAGAAACACAGGGCTTCAGGCCATTGCAGACGAATCAGCTCCCGACGCCATAAACTGATCCACGCCTCGCACAAAGCTTTCGTGATGCCGAAAGAGCCCCCGGATCGCCATAATCTGTAGCTCAAAAGGATCAGAAGAAGCGCACAAAGACCAGAGAGAGGCCAGAAGGGGCCCATATAAAAAGATATGCTCAGAACAGAACTGATACAAAAGAGATTAATCAGCCATTGTTCCGGCCAGTTTTTCCGGTTGAGACCATATGCCAGTCCAAAAAGAAGAGCATGCCACAAAAGAGCCAGAAGCATTCCCTGAACCGCAAAAGACCACACCCGCCAAGACCTCCGGACAAAGACCCCGAGAGCTTAATGTATTTTCCACCAGCTGACAAATCTTTCGGCTCGGGCTTTGTGACAGACTCTGCTACAGTAGAAAACATCTGACAGAAGAACTTCCTGTCTATGGACCCGCGGAATACAGGTGCTTTTGATGTCTCCGGAACAGAAACAAAATATACAGAGCTCATATGAGCAGCTTGACAAAAGAATCAGACAGGCAAGTGACAACGCAGGCCGGAACCAGGAACAGATCCGCTTGATCGCGGTCAGCAAGCGTCACTCTGCGAAGCAGGTACGGGCGGCTTATCAGGCTGGCCTGAAAGATTTTGGAGAAAACTATGCTCAGGAACTCAGCCAAAAGCAGGCAGAACTACACGATTTGCCTCTCCGCTGGGTCTTTCTGGGACAGCTCCAGTCAAACAAAATCAAAAGACTGGTCCGGGATGCCGATGAAATTATGAGTATTGCATCCTTCAGACACGCCTGCCTGATCGATCAGTATGTCCTGGAAAGCGGAAAAAGCCCTTTCCCTGTCTGGATTTGTGTCAACAGCGCCAGCGAAAAAAATAAAGGCGGAGTGTCCTTTGAAGAGGCCCCACAACTGGCCGAACGTATACGAGCAGAACTGGAAAATCTGGATCTGATGGGGGTCATGGCAATTCCTCCCCATGAGCTCTCTGCGGCATCCTCCGCCAGAGAAGTCCCGGAACTATACCGCAGACTCAGAAAGCTGGCGGATTCGACAGGACGGGGTCTGCTCTCCCTCGGAATGTCCAAAGATCTGGAAGCCGCCATATGCGCAGGCTCAGATGTGATCCGGATCGGGAGGGATCTGTTTGGAGAAAGGCCGGATT
>JACKAG010000012.1 GCA_020635195.1 Deltaproteobacteria bacterium
GGGGCTTTGTTTCCGGGGCCGGAGGGTGGGCATTGCCATAAGGGTGAAAAATTCCGTAGGACGTTCCGTAGGTTAAGAGTGAGATCTTAGTAATTGTTGAGACTTTTTTGATTTTTGCTATCTTTTTAAGACTTGTGTATACAGGAGTTTAGATAATAGGTAATCTGATCAGGGGAATGATCACAACATGAAAATTTTATTATCAGTTTTGTTTGTGCTTTTAGGCAGCAGTCTGGCTATGGGACGCGTGTCCAACCCAGGCGATACAGATCTCGTCAGCGCTGTAAAAAATGGTAACCTTGAGGCTGTGGAGTCGCTTCTTAATAATGGGGTGGATGTGGATGTAAATGCGAATGACGAGAATAACGCCACCCCCCTCCATTGGGCAGCGATGAATGGGCACACAGCTGTTGCAGGGCTTCTCATCGAGAAGGGGGCAGATGTTAATGCGGCTGGGGATGGTAGCTGGACCCCCCTCCATTTGGCAGCGGTGGAGGGGCACAAAGATGTTGCAGAGCTTCTCATCGCAGCTGGGACGGATGTGAACGCGGTTAACAATGATGGCGACACCCCCCTCCATTGGGCAGCGGTGAATGGGCACACAGTTTTTGCAGCGCTTCTTATCGCAGCTGGGGCGGATGTGAACGCGGTTGACAGGTTCGGCTTCACCCACTCCAATTATGCAGAATATTATGCCAAAATAAGATCCCGGAAAGTCCGGAAGCAGCGTTTGAAAAATGCAGGTATCGTAGGTTTAGCATCTGTCGCACTTGTTGGGGCCGTTACTGCTGGATATAACTACTTTGCAAGCGAGGCAGAATCAGATGAAACTCCTGAGGATGAAATCATCGGGGCTATGGATACCGATATTAGCTCTGTTCTTGATGGTGCAGATCCTTTACTCCTCCCAGAGTCAGAATCTGATCTTGTGCCAGTCCTCTGATCCCGGATAATCCATCCTGAAAGGAATAGCGGTCCTCAGTTATGAAGGCTGCTTTTTTTATATCCAGAGCCTTTTCCGCATCAATCAACAACTTCTCAAAAAGTGTAATCCAAAACGACCGTTTAAGATGACGCACTCCCAGCCACAACCCAACTCACGCCAGATCAGGGCCAGAGTGTAATCTTTACTTATCTCCTTTTTCTATGTCATCTAAAACCCTGCTGTAATCGAATTTAGGTGACATTTGAGACTCTGGCATGTCTGGTCAAAAGTGAGGGACAGACTCTCTGCAAAAAAATTCGGTGATCTGAATTTCGGAAAGCTGATCCGTTCTCATCGCCAGTCCGGTGACATGACGCAATCCGATCTGGCAAAGCTTCTCGGAAGCTCAAAACAGTATATTTCACAGCTGGAAAAAGGTGAACGCCTCGCAAGCGTAGAACAGGTGAAGCGTCTTGCTGAAGTTTTTGAAATGTCTCCTGGAATTTTTGTTATCCAGGTATTGCAGGGCTAGGTTAGTAAAGCCGGCCTTGAAGCCTTTTTTCCGGTATTATCCAGATCCAGTGCAAGATATTAATGAGAGTTGATGTGCTCTGTCACAACGTATCAATACGTAAGAATTCTCAGCCAGAATGACACAAAAGGCGCTCCTGTGGATGTTCATCCTTCTAAGATCAGAAGTAAAAATATGTCTTGCATCCGCAGGAAAGGGACTCAGGCTGAGCTGAAGTGTGCGGCTCTTTTCATGAAAATAGGCCTGAGTTTTCAGGAGCAACTATCTGAAATGAAAGGAAATCCTGACTTTTTTCTGCCTGCTTATAAAACGGTTGTTTTTGTTCATGGTTGTTTCTGGCATGGACACTCAGCGGGCTGTTTTCGCTGGCCATCTTCCCGCCGGGACTTCTGGTATGGAAAAATCACGAATAATCAGGAGCGTGATGCTCAGATCAGGTCTTTCTATCAGAATCATGCAGACTGGCGCATGGTGGTCGTCTGGGAATGCTCCCTGAGGGGGAAGTTTAGTCTGGATGAATCGTACCTTACAGTTGTGTTATGGGACTGGCTGCGGAGTTCTTCTGACTTTCTTGAGATAGCTCCGGTTTCATCTTTTTCGTGGCCAGAGACGGAGGGTGAGCAGGAAAGCTATAACGGATGGTTGACCTGAACCTATCTGCCTTTTATCCTCGTTCCGGATGTTAGCATGGATGGGGATACCAGCCTGCTTTGACAGGCAGACCAGAAGGTTCGATCATGGAAGAGAATACGGTGGTCTTGATCACAGGGGGCTGTGGGTATATCGGAAGCCATGTTGTCAGAGACTTACTGGATTCCGGATTTCAGCCTGTCGTCCTGGATGATCTGAGTACAGGAAGACAAGAGTCTCTTCCAGCTCATGTTCCTTTTTATCAGGGCTCCTGTGGAGATGCTGCGCTGCTACGGCGGATTTATCAGGAAACAGGCTTCAGAAGTGTTCTGCACTTTGCGGCTTCCATCATTGTTCCTGAATCTATTCGAGACCCTCTTCGCTATTATCATAATAATGTCTCGATGACTCTTGCTCTGCTGAGGGAGCTGGTTCGTCTCAGAGTCAGAACTTTTGTGCTGTCTTCCAGTGCCGCTGTGTATGGGGATAACCGAAGTGGAGCTATTGATGAAAACGCAGAGACAGTTCCGGTTCACCCCTATGGGCGTTCGAAGCTCATGGATGAGTGGATGCTGAGAGATCTGGCGGCTACTTCTGAGATGGATTATGTCATTCTGAGATATTTTAATGTTGCAGGTGCAGACCCTGGCCTGCGGACGGGGCAGTGCTCTCCTGTTGCGACTCATCTGGTTAAGATTGCATCTGAAGCGGCAGTCGGGATCAGATCGGAAGTTATAATTTGTGGAGAGGATTATCCGACTCCGGATGGTAGCTGTATCCGGGATTATGTGCATGTAAGTGATCTTTCCTCTGCTCATGTGAAAGCTCTGCAATATCTGAAATCCGGGGGGCAGAATGAAATCCTGAATTGTGGCTACAGTAAAGGCTATTCTGTCCGTGAGGTTCTGGACTGCGTGTTGCGACACGCTCCTGTCCCTTTCTCTGTTGTCTCTGGCCCAAGGCGTCCGGGTGATGTTCCTTGTCTGGTCGCCAGGGCGAATAAGATTTCTGCTTTGCTGGACTGGAAACCAGAGCATGATTCTCTTGATGAAATTGTCCGTTCTTCCATTTCCTGGGAAGCTGCTATGAAGGCTGCTTCCGGGTCATGGCCTGTTCAGGCTGTCCCGATATAAATATTGTAGTTCCATAAAGCGGGGATCATGCTGGAACTTTTCAATAAAATTAATATTTTTCATGCGAAATAATGTTTTGTTGTGGAGATAGTACTCATATTGGGCAGGATTAAGTTTCAGGGTTGGGCCCAAAATATTGACTGTGACCTTTCGTTTTTTCCCATTGATCCACTCTCCTCCCTGAAGATAGCGTATGGTTAATCCGACAATTCCGGTTCGGTGACGCCCTCCTGTGCAGTGGAATAATACGGGTTCCTGAGAAGAAAGAATCAGGTGCATGATTCGCATAAAGTCTTCAATCCCACCATCTTTTTCAGGGTCGTTGATCTCTCCAAAATAGTCGCGAGCACGACTTCCAAGGTATCCGGATGAGTCGATGTTTTTTGTTGGATTATAAGGATCTTCACCATCCAGATACGTGCGATAGGGGTAGTGGAATGCATGGTAGAACTCGTAGCCATAATCTGTACTCAGTTCATATTCCTGTAAGGCAAAATGAGAAAACATAGGGAATTTTCTTCTGAACCCATGACGATTCATGTGTATCACAATTTCAGGTGTTGGTAATTGTCGGGATTTCATATAGCTCCAGAGTTTTTTTAGTTCACTGGTTCCAAGGTGAGCAGATCTGTAAATCGTGTGAGCTTCATTGTTAATAAGGACTCCGAAATTGAGAGGTCCTTGAGGTGAAAAGACTGTTTCTGCAAAAGAAAGATTCATTTGACTAAGGATGCTGAATAGCAGAGCTATGATACTCTGTAAAAATCTTCGTTTCATAAATTATCTCCATAAGAATATATTAACTTCAGCTTTTTCGGTCATAGATAGCTTTTTATGAGGATAAATGATGATTTATTTTTTTACATGATGATGCTTCATCAGAATTTGTTCTAAATGGAAAATAAAAAAGCATAAGCTGTTCGTGTATATATCTTGTGATCTTGCATTGGACTCCAATGTTTCCCGGAATCAATTATGAGAATTATGATTTCTCATAATTGATTACCAGGATTTATTATCGATGCGAAATTTATTTTCATGGCGTGCGTGTCCTGCTCTGAAATCCAGTCAGAAAAAATTCGTATTTTTTGATTTTTCGGTCTTGAAAAATGCCGGATCAGAGGCTAGATTGAGATGTAGAAAATAAGTGTCATCCGGGGATTATTATGTATAAAACTAATTTTTTTTTATGGTTTTTTCTGCTCATGGACGCTCAGATTTATGCTGAGGAGATGACAATAAAATCCGAAAATAAAATAACCTATACAGTCCAGGAACTTATTGAGAGTGCAAGAAAAAAAAATTACGACATAAGAGCTAATGCTGAAAAAGTTTATCGGGCAAGGCAACGTATTCGGGTTGCTATGGGACGCTTGCTTCCGAGTCTGAATTTTGGAACTGTTATGGCAGGTGTTCAGCAAAATTATTTTGATCTTGTGCCATCTCTTCTTGGATTTTTATTTCCGGCAAATTGGTTCAGGTGGAAAGAAAGCAGGTTGTTTTTTCAGGCGGAGAGAAGAAATTATGCTGTTATGATTGCAAACGAGATCAATGCGGTTCAGTCACTTGCTTACCGGATTCATTCACTCATTTCTCTTGAGCAAATCTATGTTATATACCTCGATAAAGTCGGTAGAGTCGTAAAAATTGCAAAAAAACGGGCGAAATACGGAGAAGACGCTGTAGATATCACTCTGGAGCTGGAAAATATCGAACTGCGGATGCAGCATGATCTTTCTGTTCTTCGCAATAATATTTCCAGACAGCTGTCCGAACTGGCAAACTCAATTGCGCTTGATCTTGGCAAAGACTGGGATCAGTTTCATATTGCACCAGTCAGTTTGCCAGATTTATATAAAAAAAGTCCTCTGAGCGCAGAGGATATGATCGATGATATTATGGAAAAATCTATGGAAAGAAAAGCTCTAAGCTATCTTTTTATGGCTACTAAGTATTCTAAATATAATCGTTCTTTTCAGTTTCTCTCACCGAACGGAGATGTTGATGGCTCTTTCGGATTTGGCTATTTTGCTTACGTCAATATAGGAAAATCCAGTGAACGAGAAATTAAGATAAAGCAGGAAGAGTTAGACTCAAATCTTCTGCTTGCAACACGGAAAGCTGTCGCAGATTATAACGCATCTCTTGATCTATATGATCGTAGTATTAAAGGATTTAATAATGCCAAGGACTGGTACGAAGTGTTGGTTGCAAAGTTTGAAGAGGGTGGGTCATATGATCCCATGGAGTATATGAGAGCCTTCGAATCTTTACTTGCCTTTCATTCCAGACTGTATCAGGCTCAGCATTATTATCTTATTTCTAATGCTCAGATTGATCGCTTACGATGGAACTGTCATTATTATAGGGATCTCCTGCATATGGCTCCTTCTTCAGAAAGAAAAGATAAGAGAGAAAAGAAAGGAATCTCAAGGATATCCCGATGGATTCACTCTCTGAAAAGGAAAATGGAAGACAGAGATATTAAAAATGATCTGAAACGCCATAAAATTAGTGTATAAATTTAAAACGATTCTTCCATAAAATCTGTATCCCATTCCATTTTCCAGACCATTGTTGCCCGGCAGCCATCACGACTTCCGCTGATGCGGACTTCATCCTCCCAGTTGTTCCAGTTGTATGCCTGATTAAGCTGATAATCAAGGGCTGCCTCTACAATAAGCCCTTCATGACGACCGTCAACTTCGCTGACTTTAGCTTCAACAGAAAAAGAGTTCCCTGGTTTCTGAACTATCCCTACTAAAGCTCTGTGGTTGGCCTGTCCATATTCCAGCACTTCACCAGCTTTTGCTTTTCTGATTTCGCCATTGCAGAAAACCGTCGTGACCTCATCACTTTCGCCAGAACGGATTTTCAGGCAACTTCGAAATTCGCCTGTATCACCGAACAATTCACAAAAACCATTTTCTTTTTCAATCTCAACCCGCTCAAGTGTGACGAAAAGTCCCCAGGTTGCAGGATTGATGACATCAGCAACCATCCGACAATCTCGTGCTGTATACTCTGTCTGAAGAATCGGTTGTACCTTACTGGAGTCCAGTACATGTCGAACGGTATAGGAAATCGGAACCCCTGGATTGGACTTTGAAAAATTGGCACCCTTGACCAACAGCTGTGTCAGATTTGTCATGCTGATACCCTGCTCATCCTGCTGATTCAGAGCATCCAGAGCATCTTCAGCATTACCCCCAAGCACTATGGCCCTGACGGAGGCTTCATTCAGAATTTCCTGATGTCTGACTTTAAGCTGAGCCTCTACTCCAAATCCATATCCATTGAATCGTGCTTTCAGGGCTCCCTCAAGATCTTCATAACTGGCATCACTTTCAAAAAACAGCAGAATTTTACGTCCCCAGGTCACGGAAGAGATATATCCGGGAGGATTTCCATCTGAAATATAGTCCGAAAGCTCCGATGTTTCGGTCCCGTCAGGAAAAAAACCCATATGACCATTTTCGGGAGAAAATGCAACCGTATAGTATTCCTGTGTGAAGTCCACCAGAACCCGGTTCTTCTTATCCGAACGATTAAATTTGAAATCAGTTTCCAGGCCAAGGTTAAATGATGTATTCAGCCTCAGACCCAGAGCCACATTCAGCTGTTCTGTTGAGTATACCCGGTGCATGTTGTAGCTGAACTTGGCTGGTGTTGGAATACTTACATTATCGTTCAGTATTTTCCGGATGGCTTCTGTACTCTGACTCAGTGAGGGATCGGAGAGTTGCGCTGAAAATTGTCCCTGACTTCCGCTTGCAATGACCATCGTTATACTGGCAACTTTCCTGCCGGAAACGGGAATTGGGCTGAGGATACCAGAGATCAGAGGACGGGTTTGTACCAGTGATCCGGGCCACAGAGCATCTGCATCAGGGTTCATCGCCAAAAAGGCTTCGGGCATATTGACCATATGATATTTCTGAAGTTTGCAGGAAAAAGCAACGCCATTTTCTTCAACCCGTTCCTGAAGTGGGCAGTAACCTTTTTCATCTTCCTGCCCAGGCTCACAGAGAGGAAAATTCCCCGTTTCTTCCTCTGCCGGAGCCAGCGTCTGCATGTCTTCAAGAAATAAGGATATTTCGCTCTCTGGTAGCGAGAGCGCTCCGGAAAAAGATGTTTCCGACGTCGCATATTCAGTCTGACTGACCCGGTCGCTGCTGTAGCGCATATCTGTGGGGCCTCCGCAGGCAGTGATGCAGATCCAGGTAGTTAAGAAGAAATGAAGATGTATTTTGGTAACTTTCTGGAACTTTGTGTAACTCATAAAATTAACTCCCTATTTTTTATGATTATTCCTGAATAATCATATTTATTCTTCGGGATCTCTCTCTCATGATCTGACCAGGGATAAGGTTTTTATGACTTCTGTGACTTCTGCACCTCTTTCAGAAAACGGGAGTTGCAAAAGTCAGATTCCATATCATCATACTCTTATATGCCATAAAAAATTGATCTCTTTAAAAAGAGGTACGAAAAAGAACAGAACATAATAAGGAGGGGGGCTGTATATAAACTTTTGGAGTTATTGAATGAAGGCAAAGAAGACAAGCCTACTCAGGCACCTTTTGTCAGAGCGCTGTGTCGCAAAAGAGCGGCTGTATCCGGTTCCCGGCCTCTGAATTTACGGAATACGTCCATTGGGTGTTCTGAACCGCCACATGCCAGAATCGTCTCCCGATATCGGTGACCTGTTTTCCGGACCGCATCTTCATTCTCAAGGCCGGCATCCTCAAAGGCTGCAAAAGCATCCGCACTCAGAACTTCAGCCCACTTGTAGGAGTAATAGCCTGCGGCATAAGCTCCTGCAAAAATATGAGAAAATGAGCAAAGAAACTGGTCTTCTTTCAGGGGTGGCATCACAGAGGTTTTTCTGGCGATTTCAGCCTGAATGTCGAAAGGAGATCGCGAATCTGATTCAGGGTCCCAGTTATGATGGAGTTCCATATCCAGTAAGGAAATCTGAACCTGACGTAACATCTGGGAAGCGGAACGAAAAGTTTTTGATGCCAGCAGATTCTGATACAGGTCTTCAGGAAGAGCATCTCCGCTCTGATAATGCAGAGCCATATTCATCAGAGTCTGACGGTGATAACACCAGTTCTCCATAAACTGACTGGCCAGCTCAACAGCGTCCCATTCAACTCCGTTGATTCCTGACACATCGGGATCATCAACTCTGGTCAGCATATGCTGCAAACCATGACCAAACTCATGAAAGAGAGTTTCCACCTCCCGGAAGGTCAGCAAAGCTGGATGAGAACCATCAACTGGTGGAGTCGAATTGCAGACCAGATAGGCAACCGGCTTCTGTACAGAACCATCTTTTTTAAGGTACCTGATCTTACAATCATCCATCCAGGCACCTCCGCGTTTATTTTCCGGACGTGAGTAGGGGTCCAGAAAAAATGACGCGATATGAGCATTGTTCTCATCGAAAATATTGTAGAATCGAACATCCGGATGCCAGACAGAGGTCTCCCCCTGAGCGTCCTGAACCCGAATGCCAAAAAGGCGCTTTACCAGACTAAAGAGGCCATCAAGCACTGAGGAAAGCGGAAAATAAGGTTTCAGGTCTTCATCTGTAAAAGAGAACTTTTTCTCCTGAAGTCGTTTAGCCCAGTAAGCTATATCCCAGTTTTTCAGAGGCTCTGTTATTCCTTCTGTCTCAGCCAGAGTCTGTAGTTCTTTCAGTTCGTTCTGTGCATTTGCCCATGCGGCATCCTTCAGCTCATCAAGAAGATGATATACCCGTGATACCTCTCCTGCCATCTTACGGCTCAGACTTAGCTCTGCATAAGAACGGAATCCAAGAAGGTTTGCCTGCTCCCGTCGCAGGCGAAGAATTTCGATAATTAATGGTCTGTTGTCATAAGAACCGTCAGAGGCCCGGGTTACAAAAGCCCGGAATAAAGACTCTCTCAGATCACGGCGTTTGCTGTTTTCCATAAAAGGAACAAAAGCTGGATAGTCCAGACTGACAAGCCATGGCCCTTTTTCCGCTCCTCCGCTTTTTTCCTCAGGAAATTTCTGAGCAAAACGCTGAGCCGCCATACTCAAAAATCCCGCAGTAAGACCAGTGATATCAGAAGAATCTCTTAATATCATTGAATATTCTTTTGTCGCATCCAGCAGATGGTTAGAAAAATCTGTCGATAGTTGGGTTAGTTTTGTGGAGATTTCATTAAAACGCTTTCTTTTTTCAGCGGGTAGCTCAATTCCGGAAAGTCTTGCATTTTGGAGGTATTTTTCGATGATCCGTTTGCGGGCGACAGGCCATGATAAGGTTTCTTTTTGTTCAGAAAGCCTTTTCACCCGCTGAAACATCGCATCACTTTGACTCATGCGAAGATCAAAGGCTACAATTTCTGGCTGTACTTCTTCATATGCCTGTCTTAGTTCTGGAGAATTCCGGACACCATTCAGATGGCCGACCGGAGAAATAACATCAGACAGTCTGAGATGAATATCAGCCAGAGGGACCATCAGATCATCCCATCCGGAAGTATCCTGCTTCTCCAGCTGAAGAAATTTTGCTTCAGCTTCCCTGATGGCCTGGCGAACCGCGCTGGTCACATGAGATGGTAAAATCTGATCAAACTGTGGAAGACCATCTGTCTGAAGAAGGGGATTTCGCTGTAAGTCCATATAAGGCGCTCCTGAGTGAAAAGGCTGATAAAACAGCAGGTCCATTTATACTGCCACACAGACCTTAGTCTTAAGTATCTTAAAAAACAGACAGATCAAGTTAAATCTGAAAAACTTTTTTATCATAAAATCTGTTTATGACCACCTCCGCCCTCTGGTTGCACAAGGTGACAAAGGATAAGAAACACGAAGCATAGCAAATGACTAAGCTGAGAACCTCTCATAAGTATATCACCAAATAAAACCAAAGATTTTAATAGGTAAAGATCATCTGTCTTGCCATATCCGCCGTCAGTCATATTAAAAGAACTGAAACTTTAATGGTAATTTCAGACTATGCTCCTGTTTCAGACTACAGTGATTTTTTCCCATGCCGATGACTCTATCGCTTAGTGCAGATGGCTGAGAATATCAGCTAAGCATTTCCATATCTGGTTAACCATCAAGTTCCGTGGTAAGTGATGAAAGATAATGACAAGATTAGTATCAATCTGAAAACAGTAGGTGAACTTCCGGATTTTTTGCTCGAACGGACGCTTTGTCTGTCAGACAGTCTTTTGCAAAAAATTAATCATAACAACGAAATTTCTTCTGAAAATTGTACTTCTGTTGTCATACAGCAGAACAATGGTCAGTGGTCTCATACTTGCATGGAGCGTCTCAAAGAAAGAATTCGTAATAAAGAGACAACGGAGGATATTTTCAGCTCAGTCATTAAAATTTCATCTGAAATATCTGTGACAGATCTTATTGATCAATTTGTCTCCAGCAAAAAAGAAGAAGCAGACTACCTGATGGAAGATCAGGATCATAATTTCTTTTTATTACATATGGATCATGCTATCGCAGGGCTACTTAGCGCTCTTCTCAGTAGCTATTATCGGGAGCAAAGTTGTGCAAAAAAAATCCATCTGAAAGATGACTTTCTGAATATCGTCTGTCACGATCTGAGGAATCCACTTGGAGTTATCGGCACATGCTGCAACTTTATTCTGGACGGATACAAAAAGAATCATGTGAATATCAGAATGCAGATCGACTTTTTAAACAGAATTAAAAACAGTGTCAATAAAGCTTCTGAAATGGTTAGCAATTTGCTTGATATCAATCGTATTCAGCACAATAGCAGTATTGTTACATTTCAGCAGGTCAGATTAGGGGAGTATCTCAGGGATCTGAAAAATCATCTCAATATTCTGGCTCAGCCAAAATCGATCCAGCTGGTGATTGAGCCTTATGAACAGGAAATTCTGGTATCGATTGATCCTGCACGATTTGCTCAGATCATTGAAAACCTTGTCATCAATGCAATCAAATTTTCTCCGGGAAATACGAAAATAACGATTCGATTTAAAATTTCTACAGAGACTGATCAGGATCAGCTTCCGGATTGCATCATCGATATTATTGATCAAGGCTATGGAATCCCTGATGATAAAATCAAAACACTCTTTGACATTTTCGAGCAGGGAAGTCACAGTGAAAATTTTGATGCATCCGGATTTGGTATTGGTCTTTTTATTGTCAAACAGTTCACTCAACTTCATCATGGAAAAATTGTAGTCAAAAATAATCATGATCGTGGTGCAACATTTTCACTGATTTTGCCACGAGCTACCACAGAAGACTGCAGACAATCGACAAAAAATTTCAGAGCAAAAATCCTTCTGGTCGAAGATGATCAGGATGTCGCTGAATTTCTCAGGCTTACGCTAGTTGATATGAATCTTGATGTTCTGACTGCAAATGACGGTGAAGAAGGTGCGGCTATTTTTTTACATGAAGAACCTGATATTGTTCTTTCTGATCTGAAATTACCCAAAAAAGATGGTTTTGAGCTTCTTCAGGAAATTAAAAGTATCCGGCCAAAGATACCATATATTTTGATGACAGGCTACTATGACAGTATTTATAATGAACATGCCCTTAAAATTTTTATGGCAGATAAAATCCTTCATAAGCCATTTGGCCGAGAAGAACTTGAACTTTGCATCAATAAAATTCTTCCCCAAGAAAAAAAATCAGAATAAACTCCATTCTCTTGCATGTAATATAAACATTTATTATCTTTAAAAAAAGACCTGTCACAATTCGGAGAGTTTTTTATAAACGGCAATATGAATCAGAGTATGACTCAGGCTTCTGGGTGAAAAACTGATTTTCTCAGCATCTTCAGATCCTGTTATCCGGACAAGGCCAAAATCTTTGGCATTGTTCAGAAAACTGAGGTCAAATTTCTGCCCAACTATGCGCTCCATATTTTTCTGAAGTTCTGCGGATGTCAGGGTGATGTCACGGGAAAGGTCAGGAGCTGTTTTCTCGACATATCTGACCATAGCAGCCAGAATACGAACTTCCCGGTTTGCAATTCTGGTATCCAGGATTCTTTTCATTTTTTTACGCTGCAAACTTTTGATAAATTCAGCATAATCTTTTATCTTCAGAGCATCTTCTACAGTAAAATATTTTTGTTTCTTATCCTGCTCAATTCTGACAGGAATCAGGCCACAATCGATAAAAATCTGAAAAATAACATCAATTTCCTCACGACTCTTCAGTAAGATCATTTCCAGAAGATGTTGCATATCCTCAGGGAATACTGCTTCTACATCGTCTTCAACAATGGTGCGAAGCATAGGAGCACAGACAGAAATTGTACTGGCCATCTGGGCACTGGTATAAAAATAGCTGATCTGGTTCCCTGACAGATATTCCATATGATTGACTGTTTTAGAATAATTTTTATTCATCTGATCCAGACGATAGGTGAAATCTTTCAGGACAACTTTCATCCATTCCGGAAGAGCTGCCATTAGGGTCGAAATTTTCCGGTGTGGTACTTGTCGTACCACAACTTCGCTCAGTGCCCGGGCAGAAGCAAGTCTTTCTTTATTAGTCAGGCAGGTCAAAGTGCCAAGGACTTCACCTGCTCCCATCTCTGAAAGAGGGATCACTTTCCCTTCATAACTCGAAAAAATCTGAACCCTTCCACTTTGTATAAAGTACAAATCTCCGCCAGGATCTCCTTTATTAAAGAGCACATCTCCTCCCGAAAAATACAGGATTTCTCCTTCATCGACTTTCTGCACGAAACCTCCCAAAAGTGCTAATTATCATTAATCGGATCACAGTGTGTGATCTATAAACTAAAGAAATAAGGAATTATAATAGCTATGAAATCATTTAAACGGACTCATTATAATTTATTAAAAATAACAATTAAAATCATCATCTTATCGACAGATTAAGATGATGATATAACTTTTAATCCTAATGATATTTCTTATGATACCGAAATCATAAAAGACAAAAAATATATATCAGAATATATTTTCACACAGCTGAGCATATTGCAGATGAGCAAAAATTTGCAAAAAAAGCAGAAAGCCCGCCGCTCTGAAGATCAGAAAATACATGAATCAACAAGCGCAGAAAGTATGGCTCAGTTCCTTGCAAAAATGAGTCATGAAATCCGAAATCCTCTGAATATTATTGTCGGAGCAACTGAAATCCTCCGGGAATCAGCTATCTCTGAAGAGCATCAAAAATATGTTGATATTCTTGACCAGGCCAGCAACAATCTCCTCAGTCTGATCAATGACGTACTGGATATCAGTAAAATTGAAGCAGGTCAGACAGAGCTGGATCTGACAGAAGTCTGTCTTGCAGAGCTGCTTGAATCAATCTCCCATATGCTCGCGCTTAAAGCTGAGAAAAAAAAGACGACCCTCCTGACACAGATAGACCGACAGTGCCCAGCTTTTATTATAACGGACAAGTTGAAATTAAAGCAGATTCTTTCAAATCTTCTGAGTAATGCGATTAAGTTTACAGAAAATGGTCATATATCCGTCCGTGTCCGCAGACAAGCTGAAGGACTTGAATTCTGTGTCGAGGACACAGGAATTGGTATTCCTCAGGAAGCTCAGAAATCCATTTTTGAGTCTTATAAACAGGCCTCTCCACAAACAGGAAGTCAATTCGGAGGGACTGGTCTTGGTCTTGCCATTGTTCAGTCCCTGACAACACTACTGGGTGGAAAAGTTTGGCTTAAGAGTGCCCCAGGAAAAGGAAGTTCTTTCTTCTTTACTCTGCCGCTGAAGATGATCCCGGAAAAGATCTCTGCAAAGCAATGCTCAGATATATCGCATCAGCTATCTGAAAAAAATGAATACAAACCCCTCCTCCTGGTGATTGAAGATGAGGAAGATTTGCTCGATGTATTTGCAGATATTTTTAATGATCAGAATATTGAGCTTCAGCTGACCAGTAATCCGGAATTCGCTCTGCAAGAGATAAAAAACCGATCATTTGATGCGATTCTTTCAGATTTTCATATGCCTTCCATGACTGGACTTGAGCTTTTAAAAAAGATACGAAAGCAGCATATTGAGACTCCTTTTATTCTGATGACAGGTGATAGTAGTAAGCAACTGATCATTGAAGGTTTCAGAGCTGGAGTGATGGATCTGATCGAGAAACCTTTTGAAGAATCAGAACTTGTGAGTATCGTGTGGAAGTCGATCAGAAAAGGGAAAAAACTCAAAGAACTACGACAGCTTGCAATAAAAGAAAAAAAACTTCCGGCACTAAATATTCTTATAGCAGAAGATTCTCAGGAAAATCAGTTTCTTCTTAAAACGTTCCTGAGAAATAGTCCGTGTAAGCTGAATTTCTGTAATAATGGACAAGAAGCGATTGAGTCTTTCAGAAATTCAGTCAGTGATTTGATTATTATGGATATAGAAATGCCAGTCCTGAATGGTTATGAGGCGACAAAAGAAATAAGAAAAATAGAAACACAGGAAATGAGAAAGCCTTCTTATATTGTCGCTTTATCCGCCCATGCTCTTCAGTCTGAAGTAAATAAGGCTCTGGAAGCTGGCTGTGATCATTACATTACGAAACCTGTCAAAAAATCAATCCTCATTGATCTGATAGCAGAATTTTATGACAGATCAGAAAAACATTAAAATCTATAGAGAAAAACACAGGCATGAGCATGTATAAGCTACTATACTGTTCAAATCTTAAATGTTGTTCGAAATCAGGCTCTGCAGAAAAAACATCTGTAGTCCAAATAATTTATGGATCTGAGTCTTTTTGCTCGGAACTGTTGTGCTTTTGTTTATCTTGTATGTATAAGAAAACAGCATAGCCAGCTACAATACCTGCTCCTGCAACTGTTGAGGGTATCCACCAGCGACGGAATATGGACCTTTTTTTGATTGTCTTCCCTGTTGATCCCGGTCCTTCAATGACAGAATGAGCTGAGTCTGTTGGGGGTGACAGAGGAGTTTTTAGTGTTGTCGCTTTTTCTTCTTTCATATTCTTATTGATTTTAGCAGGCCCATATTGGGGATAAGGATATGCTATAATCTGGCTTTCCGGCAACAGTGTATCTTTAAATTTGTGATATAAATTATAAAGCATCTCATTTCTGTATTTATGATATCCATTTGGCTGTAGTTTCAGGACCTCTGATCTGCTAAGACCTGATGCTCGTTGCTCTGTAATCCACATGGAGGCAACTCCACAATTATTTGTTCCCTGAAGCAGAGATCTGGTGTTTTTTGAATTATTTTTTATCTCTTTATAATCTGGTCTTTGTATATCTTTATATTGAGAAATCAATTCCTCAAGCTTCTGCGCTTTCTCAACGGTATAAAAATGAGGATGAGAAACTTCCCAGATATCCCCAAAATATGTGTGTTTCGTACGTGCTATCTGAACAGGAAATTCTCTTTGTTGATATTTTATAAAGATCTTATTTTTATTCATGATAATTTCGATCGATGAGTTTTTAATTGATCCGGCTTTTCTATAATATTCATTTAAATACGAGATCACATCAGAGTCATCAGGTCTTTGAGTCGTTTTAAAGTTATGTTTTGTTTCTCTGTACTTAACCTGAGTTGTGTTTGACAGCTCTTCAATAGATTCCAGAACTGCTTGTTGAATCTGCTGAATTTTTTTAGTGTCTATAGAAGATGTTCTGTTCCCTGTAAAATTCCAGTGTTCAAATTCTAGTACTGGAGGATCGTTTTCTAATTCATTTAAATCAATAATAACTGTTTCCCAATGTACGTCTCTTGTGTTAACATTAAGTGAAAGTATTGGGTATTGTGTTTTCAGATGCCTGCTTTCGTCCGTATAATATAGAATCAATCGATCTTTTATGTTCTCTTTAAGACTATTAAAGTCATTAGTTGTCAGACCTGATGCCTGAAGATTTTGCTGTTGTACTGGCATTGCTATCAGCCTTGGATATCTGCTTTCAAGAATTTCATCATAATGGGCAAGATTCTCAGATATCAGCATAGAATCTTTCGATGTGGCTATACCATCTGTTATGGATAAACTGATTTCGCTATTATCACGTTGTTCTTCCTGAGGCTGTTCTTCCTGAAGTTGTTCCGGAGAGACTGTTTTTGTTGTTCTCTGACAGGAATAAGCGATACAGATTATGAAAATAAGATATTTGCAGGAAAAAAAAGAGTTTTGTTTGAGCAAAATCATTATCTTTATATCCAGTCCAGGATATTGATGTGTGTTTTTTATGAACTTAATAAAAAATCTGAAATTTTTGATCTTCAGACTTTTTATTTTATTTATGATACCGATAAAAAGCAGTTGAGTCATCTGATAAAAGGTGTTGTCCTGTTTATAAATAAAAAAGTATGAGAGAAGACGTTTATAGTGCAGACCCCTGACAATATTCCAGGAGTGCAGCTCCCCATGTCAGTCCTGATCCGACTACAGCCACAAGCAGTAACTCTCCGTCCCGAAAGCGATGCCAGTTCGAAGATAACACAGCAGGAGCACCCGCAGCTCCCTGGTTGCCTCGTTTGTCAACATTGAATAAATGACGGGAATCCGGAATCCCAAGCTTCTGACAAGCTGATGTCAGCATTCTCAGGTTTGCCTGATGCCCGATAAAATAATCCAGATCACTCACCGATAAAGCGTGTTTCTGAAGCATTTCTTCCGAAACTTCACAGGTTTTCGACACCGCAAATTTTTGAACTCTCGCACCCTGCTGAGAAAATAAACCGGCAACAGGAATCCTTACCAAAGCAGAACCTGTAGGATCAGAACGAATCATTGTGTCAAGAATCCGGAAACCACGGATTCCTCGCTGTCCCCGGCGAAGCAAGGAAGCTGCCGCCCCATCTCCGAAGAGCACACAACTTTTACGGTCCGTATAATCAAGACAGAGAGTATATCTTTCCACATTGAAAATAGCCGCTGATGTTCCGACACCAGACTTCAGCATAGCCGTTGCAACAGATAAATTTGTGACAAACGAACTACAGGCGGAGTTGACATCGAAACAAGCCCCTGTAAGTTTAAGTTTGTCTGCAATTAGGGAAGCCTGAGCGGGAATATAATCATCCGGGACAGATGTGCCGCAAATGACTATATCCGGTCTGATATTATTACAGCCGTCCCTGTCTTTCAGCATGTCCCAGGATGCATCGACTATTGAACTTGCAGATGGCACATCTCCGTTTTTGCGCATCGCATCAACAGACGTTTGTGCATATCTCAGATTCTGAATCTGATCCCGGCTGAGCACACTGTGTCGTCGCTGGATACCTGTCCTTTCCTCAACCCATGATGCCGAAGACCCGATATCCAGCTGCTCAAAAAATTCATTATCCAGCTCATGCTCCGGATACTGATGGCCCATTGCCGTAATATAAATATCCTCTTTCATGTTTGGCCTATGTTAACATATTGATTTTATAGAAAGTTATCCGCAGAACATACCGCCGTTTACATGAATTGTCGTCCCTGTTACATATGCTGACTGATCTGAGGCCAGAAAAGCAACGGCTTCGGCAACATCTGATGGTTGGCCAAATTTTCGCAGAGGAATCCTGCTCAGAAGTTGCTCTCTTACTTCCGGAGCAAGAGCAGATGTCATCGCGGTTTCAATAAAACCAGGAGCGACACAGTTTGCCCGGATACCATAGCTGGCAAGTTCACAGGCAATTGAGCGGGTCATCCCGGTGATTGCGCTTTTTGTTGCAGCATACATTCCCTGTCCTGGATTACCTGTATGCCCAACCACACTGGTGATGTTGATTATACTGCCGGATTTATTCCTGATCATCATTTTCGAACAAAATTTTGATAACAAAAAAACAGGTTTCAGATTGGTCTGAAGCAGACGGTCAAAATCTGACGGTTTTGCAAATGGCAGAAGCTGATCAATAGAGATACCTGCATTATTGACCAGAACATCGATCCGTCCCATCCTGGATTTGACATCTTTAACGAGATCCTGGCAGGCGGCTTCTTCACTCAGGTCATACCGGAAGGTTTCCGCACCGGGGATTGCATCTTTGAGTTTCTCTCCTTCTTCGGGACGGCTGCGAAAATGGATGGCAACTTTGTACCCATCTTTGGCAAGTCTTTGGACACAGGCCAGGCCAATACCACCACTTCCCCCGGTTACCAGAGCAACTTTCTCATTCACCGTACTCATCGTCTTCCCTTAATTTATATAATCAATGACAAACTCTACAGGATCATGTCTGTGGACCAGAAGAGGGTTTTGAGCTTAAACCCGAGGTTTTTTCAGCACATGCTAAAGAACCTCAATAGAGTGTGTTAAGTCAAATGCCACTCCCTGGTGAAGCATATGCATGACAAGGATAAGCCTCCCGCATCAGGATTCTTTCCAGACGGGGAGTTCTATCATGTTATGGCTGTTGCTTCAAGTGATGGAGGGTTGCCTGGCGAACAGCTCAGATAAAGGTGTTTTTATAATTTTGTTATATAAAACAGTATGATAGTGTTTGTGCGTGGTTGAGCAGACTCGCAAGATCAGGCTGAGTGACGGAGTTCAGCATCCTCAGCCAGTTCTTCCAGGGCTTTGACCAGTCTGGACCAGTAACGGCTTTTAGATGCTCCTTGCTCAAGGGAGCGAAATCTGACATGCCATAAAAGCTGGCCATCGACTTTCTGGCTGCTTTCTACGTAAACAGCAGTATCCTCACCCAGGAACGTTCTGAAAAATTTGTGATCAAATAAAAAGGGGCTCCCTGCTGCTACAGGGAAACTGACTTCCATAATACCGCCCGATTCATCAAGGCCGAGGATTCTGGCTGATACTTTATACTGTACTGATATTCCCTGATAACCTGTTTTTTCCATTCCCTTAGTCAATTCTCCGGAACGAATAAAAGCAGCTTTAATATTCTCCAGAAATTGCCCCATGCCAAAAGGTCGTTTAAGAAAACGAACATCTGATGTTGACTTTGCATTCATTGAGGATGTTCCTATAATCAGAGGTGGTTTGACCTCTGACGGAAGCTTCATATATTCATTTTTCCATGCAATGCCACTTGCGTCATTGGTAAGTTCGTGGAGGTAAGCGCAGCCAATCTCTCCAGGACGCTGTCTGATAAGAGAAATACAACGGTTCAGCGATGGAGCGTAAACCAGATCGACATTATAAGCTTTAAGTATATGACTAAACTGTTTGAATCTGTCTTCCATACTATCAAAATAAATAACCGTTTTATTTCCCATCAACTGATCGGGAGGTGGATTCGATGTCAGGTTGATTTCAGGTAGGTGACTCACCCATAATCGACCTTTCCCCACAACCTTATTGATAGGAAAGAGATTAAATATCCCTGATGAGGAGCGAAGATTGGTCGGAGCACGAAACACGACCGGGCTGTATTTTTTATCACCAGGAAGGCATAATAAACTGGCAGTTGAATGAATTTCAAAACCAGATTCGGAGACGACCATACCACGACATTGTCCAACAACTTTTCCATTCATCGAAACCGTCAGGTCATGATTAAAAGGATGAGACGAGGTATCGATATAATATGGTGAAAATCCGGATTGTTCTTCAATGACAGCATTTAGTTTACTCACCAGACTTTTAGGATCAAGCGCGCCAAGAATAAAACCAGCAAATCGCCTGGAAGCAACCAGTTCGACATCTTGTCGGACCTTTCTGGGAATATGAACCAGAATTGGGATTTTCTTTAGAATCTCATTATTCTGTAATTTATCATAAAGAATGACTGCATTTCCGTCTGAAACAATGGCCTCTGTGATCACTAAGTGGGGCATTTCCTGTTCTATTACTTTTCCTGCTTCATAAAGGCTCTCTGCAAGAAAAACCTGAAAACCCATATTGCTTAGAAATGAATCCAGGCTAATCCCTTTTTCACGCCTGCTAACCAGAATCACAATCGTATGTTTAATCAGTGTGTTTATCATCTCTGTCATGTTGGCCCCGGTGATGATATTCGTCACGCTTCTTTATTTTTTTCGGCTATGATAGCACGCTTTATTTTGTCAAGTTTTGGAAATGAACTGCCATATTCCTGTTCGCATCGGGACAAAAATTTCATAGCGACAGTAAAATTTCTTGCCCGGTGACATGCAAGAGCAGCATTCAGGCTAACCTTATATCTGAGTTCTTTTCTGACAATCTTATGAGCTTTATTGTAAATTGTAAGAGCATTTTTAAATTTTCCAGCCTGAGAAAATCTGACTCCAAGAGCATTGAGTTTTGATGCCAGATGAGGGCCAGCCTCCTTAAGAGAGTCAATCATTCTGACAGCATCAGGAATCTTTTTTTCTGCCAGAAGAAGAAGAATTCTGGATTCCAGAGCTCTGGAGCCATCAGCATTCAAAGATTTTGCTTCTTCAAGATATTCACGTGCCTTCGGAAGATCTCCTTTTTCCATAAAAGCATTTGCAAGCAATAGCTTGCGGTCTGCATGAGAAGAATTCGCGCCCTCCATTCTGCTCAAAACCTCAATAGCCTTATCAGGCTGACCGCTTAATAAAAGAGATTCTCCAATACTATTTTGAGCAGGTCTGAAAAAGGAGTTCATGGCCTCTGCACCCTCATAACTTTTGAGAGCTTCTTCAAAATTTCCTATTGATTCAAGTGCTTTTCCTCTTGAGAAGGCTGCGATCGGATCATATCCAGCATCCTCAGATAAACCCTTTTCTCTCTCGGTAATGGCATTCCGGTTGGCGGACTGAACTGCCTGATTCAGCATGATGCACTTATAGGCCGTTGAATTCTTATCTGAGAGATCCTTGAGGATTTTTTCAGCCATCTGAACGACAGCTTCCATCCACTCTTCTGTTCCTGTAAATTGTTCGACACCAAATTCAAAGCTGTTCATCATGGCCGATGGGTCAGGATCATCACAAATCATGATCTGATAATCAGGGAAGCATCCTACATTTCTCTGAAACCAGGACAATACTTCTGAGATTTCTGAAGAAAACTGTCTCATAACGACAGCCATACCAACAACAACAGAGGATGTTTTGGATTCGGATAGTTCTTCCAGGGAGCAGATGCGATCGATTTGAATACGGTCTGAAACTGGCTGGAAATGATCAGTAAAACCATCCATTTCGATACTTTTATCGAAATCCACAAGAAGGTATTTAAATTCGGGAACATTCATTGTTCGGATTTCCCGCTTTATTTCATATATAGCCAGTATTCACGATACGAAAAGTTGTACGGTCTTGTCTTGTATCGGGTCTTCTGGAGGCAGATTGAGTCTTTTGAACATATTTATCTGAAATAAAAATATTTTTTAGAAAAATCAGATTAAATATTCCTGAAGAGCTCTCTTAAGTGAGGAAAGGATATAAGATATCCGCAGAAGAAGGGAATCTTCTGCGGATATCTCAGATTAATGGACCTTACTATGGAAGTTGCTATTATCGGCTGATCACATAGACAGCTCCCACATCGCTTCCGCTGTCATCGCTGCTCGCTGAATTTTGTGTGTTAATCGTTGTGAATTCTGCACTGTCTTCAAGTGGAGATCCGAGCACAATCGACTGACTGTCCATTGCAACACTCTCGGCAAGATTATCTGATGCTCCCATATTTGAAACCTTAAGAAAAGCTGCCTGACTCCAGGATGTTCCGGACCTCTGGAAGACATAGGCAGCGCCATAGTATGTTCCCGAATCAACTGCTGACGTTGTTCCATGTACAATTGAAGTTCCGGAGCTGGCCTCTGCAAAAGCTCCTACAACAATGGAGTCTCCCTGTATATCGACAGATTTTCCAAATGAGGCAGAAGCATGTGGATTGGATGCTTTAAGGAAAGCCTGTTGAGACCAGGTACTTCCGGATCTTACAAAGACGTAAGCAGCTCCGGAACCCAATAGAGAAGTATCAGCACTTGCAGATGATCCATTGATAATCGTACCTGATGCACTATCTTCTCCATCTGCTCCTGCAACAATCGTATCTCCTGAAATCGCAATAGAATTTCCAAGTAAGTCACCATTATGAAGAACAGGTGTCGACAAATAGGCTTCCTGAACCCATGTTGTGCCGCTTCTCTTAAAGACCCAGACTGCTCCATATGAAGAACCGCCATAAGTGCTGCAATCTGTCACGGAAGAGTTGATAATCGTGTCTTTACAGTTTGCCTTGTGAGACGATATGATGGCTGTATCTCCTTCAATATCAACATCTTGTCCGACAGCAGTTGTTGATCCTCCGGTCTGGAGTGCTTTCAGATAAGCCTCCTGTGCCCATACTCCAGCTGTTTTCCGAAAGATATAAGCGGCTCCTTTATCTGTTGCAGTATTATCAGCACTGGCTGTGGTTCCATTGGTAATTGTCGTATCTGCTGCATCTTCACCAGTGGCTCCGATAATCACTGTATCTCCATCAATCGCAACTCTTTGACCAAAGAGGTCACCAGCATCGTTGTTGGGAGCTTTCAGATATGCGGACTGTGTCCATGTGGTGCCACTTCTTGAGAAAATATAGACAGCTCCGGAATCTGCATTACTGTCATCGGAAGAGGCAGAAGCACCATTGGTCACGGTTGTTTGGTTACTGTCTTCATAGGGGGCTCCCACAACAAGGGTGTCTCCTGATATTGCAACGGATGTTCCGAAGTTATCACCAGAACCTGCATTAGATGGCTTAATGAAAGCTTCAGCGGACCAGCTATTTCCTGACTTTCTGTAAACCCAGACGGCTCCTGAATTTGAAAGGCTGTCATCACAGCTGAGTGAAGCTCCGCCAGTCAGAGCAGAAATACTTGTCTGATTACAATCTTCATTGATCGACCCGACAACAAGGGTGTCTCCTGAAACAGCGGTGCTTTGACCAAACTGATCACTGTTGTTGCTACTGCCGCTGGCCAGAGATTTGACATAAGATTCCTGTATAAATCCGTAATAAAATCCATCTGAACTACTGACCGTACTGACATTACCAGCGGCATCCAGAGCACGGATATTCACGTAGTAAGAATGACCTATCGTAAGAGACAAATCACTGAAGGTATGACTGGTTACATTACCGACACTGGTCCATGTTTTAATATCTGTGTCTCCGGCAGAACTGCCAACGCTCAATTCATAAGCCTGAATTCCGGAAAGGTTATCTGTTGCTGCTGTCCAGCTGATTGTTGCTGTCGTGCTGGAAGAAACCGCCTTTGTTCCATCAGAAAGGCCAGAAGGACTCGCAGGAGCTGTATCATCATGCCAGATTGCGTCGCTGACACAACTGCTTTCATTTCCGTATACATCTTTGAATTTTGCATAAACATGTGTTTCTGCATTCGTAGATCCCAGGCTCCACTGGGTTTTGGTTGTCGCATAACTTTCCCATGATCCACCAGAAGCACAGCCTGCTGTATTTGTGATATACATCTGACTCGCCCCGGTGGAAGAAAGAAACAGAGTATTCTTAAGGGATGCTGTGTAATTACTGCTGCCAATTGTCACAGATCCTGAAGAAGGGCCTGTGTTATCATGAATAATAGAGTCACTGATACAGCTGCTTTGGCCTACTGTATTCCGGAACATAACATAGACAAGTGCTGTTGTATTTGTCTTTGACAGAGTCCAGGAACGACTTGTGCTATAGGTCTCCCAGGTTCCTGATGAGCAGTCAGCCGCATCACTGACCAGCATTTCCGATGCGCCAGATGACTGAAGCTGCAATGTGACGGAAGATGAAGTCGCATATTCCGCACCGGCATTAATCTGAATACTATTTCCGGTAGGGGTCGTTGTAGCAGAAGCCGCCAGAGAACTGTTTTGAATCTGAATCTCACGGCATGTACTTACCTGACCAAAGACATCACCAAATTTTGCATAAAGCTTATCTGTCGTTCCACTGTAACCGACGGCATCGTCACCACTGAGAGCGATCCAGTCTCCTTCTGTACAGCTTGCATCCTGAGCAAGAAAGACCCGGTCAACCAGTTCTCTGCGTTCAAATACAACGGATGTACTTGTGTTGCTTTGTGACGATTCTTTTGCTGTTACAGAGCTAAAATATTGATCCGGACATGGAAGGCTCATAGTAAATGACGGACTGGAAACCGTCTTCGTCAGGGATGATCCGGAAACCTGGGAACTCAGTCGTATACAAAAAGATATATCAATGGTTCCGCAAATACCCTGGCCAATCACCTGAGTTACCATGTCTTTCATTTTAGGAATATCTTTCTGATAAGACAGAGAAGAGCAAACATCTGCGGAAGGAGTTAAATTAGCGGAATCAGAAGATAACCATAAGCTGGAACCTGTCACAACAACGGGCTCGGAAAATTCAGGTTCAAAACCTGTCGGACTTTGGAAGCTGAAAACTTCTTTGTTTTCCTGGATTCCCTGATCAAAAGCTTCTGTTGTTACGTTCCCGTCCGCAGAGGTCGGTTGCAGGTTTTCTGAAGCTGCAAAACCCTGTAATTCTGTAACTTGTCCGCTTGAGTCCCTCTGTTCAATCTG
This sequence comes from Deltaproteobacteria bacterium, assembly GCA_020635195.1. GTDB lineage: Bacteria > Bdellovibrionota_B > Oligoflexia > Oligoflexales > Bog-1112 > JACKAG01. The sequence continues at coordinate 24,662 of JACKAG010000012.1, forward strand.
ATCAAGGGCCTCTGCTCCATTATCAGGACGATTAGCATTCGTCTCTGTTAACTGAGGGGAACAGGATAGCATCAGACTGAAAATGACTGTCAGCCAGACCTTGACCAAATTCGGCCATGTTGAGAAAAAAGGCATGATTGAAACCCCGCATATTTCATCTATCCAACGCTATTTTTTCTATCGTCTTTTTTAGATAGTGGTTAAATTTATTTAATTATATTTGAAATTACAATTGAGTACAGTTTAAATCTTACAAAGAAATCATGTGGCACAGGTCGATATTTGCTTCGAAAGATAAGATAAAGCATGAGGGAAATATAGAATCTAAAAAGAGAATATAGCATGATGTGGCTTCCGCATATGACAGCAATCATTGCTGATTGTCTTTCTTATCGTCTTATCCTATAGGAAATTAAAGATCGTTTATTTCTTCAATAATACAAAGATATTGATCTTTTAAATCAGATGGATGTTTATAATATTCTGCAAAAATAGATAAAATTCTGGCAAGGGCAGAACATAAGATTGCAGAATCATCAGGGATCAAAAATTACAAAAAATTATACAGAATACTTGTATCTGTCATGGCAGCTATCTTATGATAAGTATAAAAGTAAGATAGAACAAAAGAGGACAGAAAGATCCAGGCCATCTATGATCAGATATATAATAGTCAGGATCATCTTTATATTTGCAGCGATAGCTGGTATGACAGCTGTCAGCTCCGGGAAAGTGCTGTGTCTGTCAGAAAGTCATACTGCTATAGAGCATCCTGAGAAATCTGCTCAGGACTGTACATTTGGATGTGGTCCCTGTATAGATATACCGTTCAGTCCAGAATCTCTTATTAGTCAGGAAAAAAGCAGAACATATAAAAAATATAATAAAAATGAATATGCTACTTCAGAATACCTGTCCTTCAGAAGAAATTCTCAGCTCAGAGAAGCTTCACATATATTTGTCCTGTCAGCGTTAAAAGATATTCATATCACTCCATTTTCTTTTGATAGTATAAGGACTGTTGTTCTCCTGAATTAAGCCGTTATCTTTCCTTTTTTATAAAAAATAAATCATCACTTGTTTATATAACTTTCATTATCAGGAGTTTATGATGAAATGGTGTTTACATTCTTTTTTTACAGCTTTTTTATCATGCATTATTTATGCAGATGCTTATGCTATGTCAGCTCTTTCTCAGGTTTCTGGTCTCTACAATGCAGTACTTAAATATGAAGGGACTGATTTTTATCAGTATGCAAAAATAACACTTCGTACCGTAAATCCAGAAGGGCAAATGAAGATCTCAGCTAATATCCGTGTATTTTTCGGAGAAGAAAATTCCAGTGAGTATCTTACTTATGAATTTGACGAAGTTCCGTTAAATATTCTCACCAGGCAACTATCCATAAAAAGTGAAGGTAATGATATCAGTATGATTGCTTTCCTTAAAGGCGATCTTATTGAGGGAGAATGGTTTTCGACGCTTATGGGAAAAGTCGGATCGTTCAGGGCACAAAAAAATGGATTTCCTTCCATTGAAGAAGGGTCTGTTCTTGTAGAGGCTTTATCTGGCCACTATCGTGGGAATCTGGAAAATACAAACCCGGATTCGAACTTGCCTGAAAAAGTTAGTTTTTCTTTTGTTACAACTCAGGATAATTCCAATCCGGAAAGTCCATCCCTTCATATATCTGGAAATACACGATTTTATTTAGGTGATTTTAACTCTCTCGAGTATATAGAAGTCGCATTTGATGATATCCAGTTCAATTTTTACAATCGATTTCTGACAGCAAAGACAAAAGACTATGGTTTTACGTTTAAGGGAAGAATGACCACCGATGGAACATTTGAAGGAGAATTGTTCTCAGATGGATTAGGCGATGTTGGTCTGGTTCAGCTTGAAAAAGTGAATCGTCATCAGGATTTGCTGGAATAACAGATCTTTTACAGAGAGGGTGTAATAAATGATTAATTTTATTAGATGGTTACACTCTTTCTTTTTCGTATTTATGCTGCTTTCTTCCTGTGGCTCCTCTGACAAGAACAGTGAACGAGACAAAAAGAGAGATCAGATCAGAAATTATGCGCTCTCTAAAGAAAAGGAACTTTCAGATATTACAGGGAACTACTTTGGTTCCCTCTTCTCAGATGGAGTCGAACTACAAAAGATACATCTTCTTCTTACCATCAGAGAAGATGTATCAGATTCTGAGACAAGCATAGATCCGACACGAATCCCAAGGCTTGCTGGTTATATGCGTCTGGCATATGTTTCTGATAATGAGTCCGACAGCTATATTTCGTATTCCATTATAAAAGGAGATTATGACAGTAAACTCAATTCTGTTACTTTAGAACTTAAAAATAGCCAGTATGGTCTTCTGACTCTGGATCTGTCCGATTCTGAAGAGAAACTATCAGGAAAATGGCTGTCGTCAGAAAATTCATCCCATGGGGAAATCAATCTCATTCGTCTGAATGAGGATAACATGGGATTAAGCTCGAACTTCATTCCAAGCTCTTTGAATACTGAATTTACAGGTTACCTTAGCCGCAATAAGACAGGATCATATCATCTGTCAAAGTTAATTTTTCAGACTCAAAAGAATGATAATGACAGCTTAATTATGGCAGCATCGCTTCTGTTTTATAACGGGTCATGGAGTGATTCAGAATATCAGAAGTTTACCTTTTCGACGGTAAACTTTAATGCCCTTACGGGTGGAATCACAATGATTGATGACTCATCAACAATTTCTTTGAATGGATCACTTCGAGACCATAATCTCAGGGGCACCTGGTCCACATCTTACAGTGGAAATTCAGGAGAATTTTTACTGAACTCCAGATCGTTTGCAAAACCTGATGAAAGTCTGCAACAAGAACCATCCATTTCTAAAACATACTTTGGAAAAATCATATATACAGAAAATAATCAGTCTCATTTTCCTGAGAATATTTCCATTAGTCTTTCTATGGGTGAAGATGCGGAAGCTCCGCTTAAATCGTCTCTGAATGGGAAGGTTCGTTTTTATACAGGATCATATGGTTCCCAGGAATATCTCGAAGTTCCATTTTCAGATATTGATTACAATGTTTTTAACCGAGCACTGATTATCAGAACAGAAAATCCATATCAGATGACATTTTCAGCGACGCTAGAAAAAAATTTAATCTCAGGAGATTTTCACTATGGTTCTCCTGGTAAAATCGGAGAAATTAAACTGAATGACTCTTATGAAAATTCAGGCATGATGGATATGCAAGGTCAATATCAGGCCGTTTTTAGATGGAATGATATAAAAGCATATCAGTATGGAAATTTTCAGATCTTCACGTCTTATGATAATGGACTTAAAATCAGTGGTGATCTTAAAATGATATTCGGACCGTCACACTCGGTTGAATATCTTAGTTATAAATTTGAAAATATAGAATTTAATCCTGAATCCGGTATTTTGACAATATCATCGCCTGATACGGAGGTTTATTTAAAAGTCCGGTACGATAACGGATCATTGCATGGTGACTGGTTCTCTCATACAAGAGGAAATATTGGCCATGTTTGTATGAGTCAATCGAAGATCCCTGAGATTCCGGACGGATTCTCTCTGTTGTCCGGAATCGGAGGTAGTTATCGTGGTAAAATAATAAATAAAAATGAGAGTACAAGTCTTCCTGAAAAAACACTTCTTAATATTGCAGCTTCCAGAAATACAGAGAGCAAAGATGGCCTTCTGTTACAAGGCAGTATTCGCTTCTATCTTGGGTCATTCGATAGCCATGAGTATATGGAGTATACATTCTCTAACATAAGTTATAACTTCTATACCAGAGAGCTGAATGCGACAACTATAAAAGAAAATCTTTTGATTCAGGGATTCATGCAAAATGGAATTTTTTCCGGAAGTATATCTCATAACGGATTCGGAACAATCGGAACAATAGAGGTAAAAATTTGACCAGATCATTATGTATCCTCATTTTTTTCTTGTCAGCAAATCTTTCTGCTTTTGCCGAGACTCATTCGGAGTTTTATATTGAGAATGATCTTGTCTCAAAAATATTCAGACAGAGTCTGAAACTTTCGGAGTCGTTACAGCCAAAAGGCAGCCATATTGCTCCGATGATAGGGTTCATGAGAGCTGAGAAACTTACTGTAATAAATCATTATTTTAAGACAGATTATCGTCAGATTGGAACTCTCCCATATGTTTACCTGATGACAGAAGGTTCTCTGACAGATTCTGAGGAAGGTCCTCTGTTATGGAGTTTTTCCATCGGATATACTTACATCCAGAAGAATATCATAACGAAAGATGTTTCAGGGCTTGTTATTTCAGATATGGTGTCCATGCAATGGGCTCCTGTTGAACTTGGATTCAGATATAAAATTCGTAACATATTTTTAGCTGAAATGAACATATCTTTTGATCTTGGATATGGGCGAAGCTGGTTTCATCAGAATGGAAATGTAGATGGTTTTGATCAGGGGGCTTTTTATTCATACGCTTCTGCGGGATCTACGATTGAAAAAGAGCTCTCTGATTCTCTGAAAATAGTATCCCAGATATCTTATTGCAGAGATTTAAAAGAGGATGTGGACTACCGTGCCTGGAGACTTGGAGTAGGAGCATGGCTGTTGATTTAATCCGATCCTGTATCATCATAAGCATCCTTGCTTATTCATATTTTCTGAATGCAGAAGATAGCAGAAGTGGACCAGGTTACATATCAGAATATATCACAATTCCAGGAAAGATTGGGCCAGATCCGGATAAAACCGTATACGTCAACCCACGATATGAAGGGACCGTAAAAAAAGTTTTCTTTCGGTCCGGAGATACTGTTCTGAAAGGGTCTAGTCTTGCCAGTATAGAACAAAACAATGGGGTCTCTTTGTATAATATTGTTTCGCCTGTAAGTGGTACGATCCTTCATCGCGATATAAATCCTGGTGAATTTATCCATCCATCTCAGGATGCATTCAGAATATCAGATTTAAATACAGTATGGGTTAATTTTGAAGTTAAACCACAGTTTGCCGGATTCTTTGATAAAGGGAAACGTATTACTATTCATACTCAGGATCATAAGAAAGAATGCTCAGGGAGTATTCTTTATATAGCTCCCATTGTCGATGAAAAAACCAGAACTGTTCGGGTCTCTGTAGAAATCGATAATCGGAACGGATACTGGGCTCCTGGAAGGCTGGTTGATGGTCATGTCTTTCAGAAAATCGTAAAGATTTCTCATGTTATAGATATAAATTTTCTTAAAAAAGAGGGAGAAAAATTTTTTTCCTTTTTAAAAGAAGGACATTCTGTCAGAAAAGTGCCCCTTCGTATTGGAAGGATGGACAATCACTTTGCAGAGATATTGTCAGGAATTCCCGTTGGGTCGATTCTGTCTGATCATAGAGACGATGATGATCATGATTCTCATAAGGATGCAGAGAATGACTCTGATGATGGGGGACATGAACATTGATCATAATTTTTAATATTATGATGATAATAACATCATGTCTGTCTTCTTTTATCCTTTATGCTGGAGAAAAAATTACACTTGATCAGGCAAAACAATATGCAATCGATAAAAATTATCATTTAAAAAGTCTTCAGAAGGAAAAAGAGGCGTTATATTTCCAATCGAATCTGGAAGCCTCAAAATTTTTTCCTGAACTTTCTATGGTTAGTGCTATCAGTCGCTATGGAGCTTCTGCAAAAGAAACCGGATCAGTTGCTTATGCTGACTTTAAATACAATTTATTTAATGGTTTCCGTGATCAGGCCGACTTTCATCTGTCCAGGTCAGATCTTGAAAAAGCTGATCTTTTGTTAAAAAAAGAAATATTTAAAATTGGATTAGATGTTGAAGCTGCATTTCACACGTATATATATTTCAGGGATCTGATTGATCTGCAAAAAAAATCATTAACAATGAATACGGAACATCAGTCATTAGTTAATAAAACAAAAAAAACAGGATTAATCAATGCAACAGATGTGATGGAATTTATCATAAAAGATGCAATGTTGAGGTCTGATCTTGAACTTATCATGCAAAATCTTGAGGAGACAAGAATTTCATTAAAAAGTCTGCTTGGTGATCAGGTCGGGTCGGGGATCACTCCTGTAGGCTCTCTTCAGCATCAGCACATCAGGGGCAGTCTGATGTCATATATCGACCGTATTAAAACATCGAGTTTCCCTGTAAAAATTGCAAATATTGATCTGAAACAAGCAAATATAAGGATCAGGCGTTTACGCTCATCATGGTTGCCAAGTCTTAACCTGGAGATTCAAGCTGGTCAGATTACTAATGAAACAAAAGATTTTAATGTCAACTTTCTTCTGAGCATGAACTTTGCGTTGTTCTCAGGATTTGAATCACGATATGAGAGACAAAAGGAATATTCAAGACTGGAACGAGATGAAAATCTTCTTAAAGAAAGTATCTTGCAATCAGTCTCTGGTATTGAGAGATCATTTAAAAGACTCAGAACAATCGAGCGTCGGGTTGATCTTGAAGAACATAATACAGATCGAAGTAAAAAATATTATACATCAGTAAAAAATGAATATCTCCGTGGATATAAAAATTCATCTGATCTTGCAAGTGCTGCTGAAAGATATACAGAATCAAGAAAGAGGAAAATTGAATTTATGTATGAATTTTTAATGGAAAAAATAACATTAGAACGTTCATTGGGAGAAGAAGCTGATGTTGAACTTATCCACTAGAAAATGTCTGATTCTTCTTTTTCTTCTATTTTTAGAATTTCCTGCATATTCATATGAAGTTTTTGACCGGTATATTGGAACACTATCTTTAAATAAAAGAGGCCTTCATCAGATTGCAAAACTTGATTTTATTTCATTCCGGGACTTAGACAGTAATCTGAAAATAATGGCAGTGTTATCACTATATTTTGGCGGTTTCAATAGTGATGAGTATGTTTCATATCATTTTGATGATGTGGAATACAATCTTATAAACAACAGTCTTGTTTTTTCGCAAAGCGATCAGGATCTGACGCTAAAAACAACAATTTTTGATGGATCTTTAATGATAGCGGATGTCAGATCTTCTACAGGACGTAACATAGGAACAATATCTCTACGTCAGGAAAGTTCTGTTCTTTATAAAGGTAAGAACTTAGTTTCAACTTTAACCGGAGCGTATAAAGGGGAATGTCAGGGACGCTCTGTTTACTTAAATCTACAGACATATCGTTCAAGTAGCGGTATTATAAAAACAGGTAATCCCTTTGGATCTTATAAGATAAAGGGCCAGTTTGGAGCCAATGTAAAAAAACTCTGTCGTTCATCAGCCCCCTGTGTAACCAATCAGATCATTGATGGGAGTTATAATTTTTTTAATGGAAATCTGACCCTATATGGGGCGAATAAAACAGAACAATGTATCATTAATCAGGATACTAGTATCCAATGTGGTAGCTGTCGCTATGAAAAGAATCCGGAGACTATTCTCAAATCTGTATGGCCAAAATCAGAACCGTTTAGAAAATTAATTTCATCCGACTCCCGACTGGCATATTTGCAGGAAGGAGAGTATCACGGATATCTTTTTCATGAACAGCGTAAAGCATTTCAGAATATGTCGTTAGATATCGTTGGATATCAACAGGATAAAAGTGGAAATTATCTGTTATCATCAGTTGCTAATTTATATTTTGGAGATTTTAGCTCGAATGAAATGCTTTCATATCGATTTGAAGATCAGGCAGTCAGGCTTCTTAATGGTTCGATTGTATTGCAAAGGTCTGTGGACGATCTCGATGCAATTATTAAGATCACCGATATAGGAAAAAACAGCATCAGGGGAATCTGGTATTCAATTCTGTTTGGTCGGGTTGGTACATTTTATGTGTCAAAAGACAATCTTCCTGAGACGACAGATTTTTCTCCTGTAATTGGTTCATTGAGCAGTGAATTTCATTCCCCTGAATATATCCTGAACCTCAATATTTTTCCGGGACACACAGCAGCCAGAACAGATGATCCCTTTTACCCTTTGCAACTGTCCGGATACTTTTCATATCAATCAGGAATTACTTCGCGTATTATGATTACGGGTGGAAGTTATGATTTTTATACAGGTAAAATCGGAATTGAGTTAAGTGGTGGAACGAGGGTTTCTACAGGATCTGTATCTGGTCCGTCGAATTCTATGCATCTTCGCTGGTCATCCAATGGTTTTGCTACCATTATGCAGAATTTTGATCTCCGTCGATTTCGAAGGAATCATATATGGTAAAGAATATAATCTGTTTCACTATCTTTATATCTTTATTGAATCCATATAGACTTCTGGCAGATCATGATCATCATGATGAAAAAGAAGGTGTGGTTCATCTCACTGATTTAGGGATGTCGACATCAGATATAAAGATTGAAAAGGCTGTAAAAAAGAAGATGGATTTGAGTATTGATGTCAATGGATATGTGGTTCCGGATGAGTACCACACCTCCCAGGTTCTTCCCCGATTTCCCGGAATTATAACATCTGTTTTTGTCCATTTGGGCGATTATGTTAAGAAAGGACAGAGGCTCGCAGTCATTCAGGCCAATGGAAGTGAAACACATTATAATGTTAATGCAGCATTTTCAGGTTCGGTTATAGTTAAAAATGTTATTCAGGGACAGTTTGTTTCTACAGATCAGACTATGTTTACAATTTCTGATTTGAGTAAGGTTTGGATTCATCTTAATATTCCGGAGATCTATATACCATCAGTCAGGAAAGGGCAAAAAGTTCAGATCAGAGACTGGAATAAGAATTATAAATCTGAATGTGTTTTGTCATTTGTTTCTCCTTCACTTTATAAAGATTCTCAGTCTATCATGGTAAGTGCAGAAATCGATAATTCAAATGGATTATGGCGTCCAGGCTTATTTGTTAAGGCAAAAATCTATACCGGAACAGTAGACGATGTTTTCCATATCCCGAAAGAGTCGATCCAGACGATTGAAGAAAAAAATGTTATCTTCATAGAAAAAGAAGAAAGGACTTTTTTCGCGCAGCCTGTCATAACCGGAAGAAAAAACGAATATGGTGTTGAAATTCTTTCAGGTCTGACAGAAGGAGATAACTATGTTAGTAAGAACAGTTATATATTAAAGGCTGATTATCTCAAATCAGAAGCAAGTCATGATCATTAGATTTAGGCTTAAAACAAGATGCTTGAAAAAATACTAAGATTCTCAATCAGGCAACGATGGTTCATCCTCATAGCATGTCTTGGGATCTGTGCTCTTGGAGCTTACAATTACACAAAACTACCGATAGACGCTGTCCCGGATATTTCAAATGTCCAGGTACAGATCAATTCTGAAGCGAGAGGTTATTCCCCGCTTGAAGTTGAGCAACGTGTCACTTATCCGATCGAAACGATGATGTCGGGACTTCCATCTCTGGATTATACCCGTTCTGTTTCTCGTTTCGGTCTTTCTCAGGTCACAGTCATTTTCAAAGATGGTACAGATATTTATTTTGCAAGGCAACTCGTCAGCGAAAGAATCAATGAAGTTAAAGGTAGTTTGCCGCATGGAATAGAACCGACAATGGGTCCGATTTCAACCGGACTTGGCGAAATCTTTATGTGGATTGTTCATGCAAAAGATGGAGCAAAGAAGCAAGATGGGAGTGCTTATACTCCACAAGATTTAAGAGAAATTCAGGATTGGGTGATAAAACCACAAGTCCGAAATGTTCCTGGAGTGACAGAGGTTAATACGATCGGAGGTTTCGAGAAAAAGTACCAGGTAGCCCCGGACCCATCAAAACTTCTCTCTTATAATCTGAGTCTGACAGATATTCTGGATGCCCTGGAACACAATAATAATAATATTGGTGCAGGATACATCGAAAAATACGGAGAACAATATCTTGTCCGTGTTCCGGGACAGGTCCGATCTCTGGAAGAAATCAGACAGATTGTGATTAAAAACAGAAATGGTGTCCCTGTTTATATTTCTGATGTTTCTGATGTTATTTATGGTAAAGAGCAGCGTAGTGGTGCCGGGACCTATCGGGGAAAAGAAGCCGTGGTTGGTACCGTATTCATGCTGATTGGTGAGAATAGCCGGACAGTGTCTGAGAGAGTTGATCGTAAAATACAGGAAATTAATCAGAATCTTCCGGAAGGGATTGTTGCCGAGGTCGTTTATAACCGGACGTCTCTTGTTGAAAAGACCATTGAGACTGTGAGAAAAAACCTCTCTGAAGGAGCTATCCTTGTTATCGTCATCTTGTTTCTTTTTCTGTTAAATTTTCGGGCAGCGTTGATTACGGCTATGGTCATTCCTGTGTCTATGCTGATGACGATAACAGCTATGGTAGAAAATAAAGTAAGTGGCAATCTCATGAGCCTTGGAGCTCTGGATTTCGGGCTTATTGTAGATGGTGCTGTGATCATTGTTGAAAACTGTATTGCAAGACTGGCGGATGAACAAAAAAGGCTGGGCCGGCTGCTTTCCATGAAGGAACGTTTTGATGTTGTGTTTCACGCGACAACGGAAGTACGAAAAGCCACGATGTTTGGTGAAGCAATTATTACAATTGTATACCTTCCTGTTTTTGCCCTTTCAGGTATTGAGGGAAAAATGTTTCATCCGATGGCATTTACTGTTATTGCCGCTCTTTTTGGTGCGATGATCCTTTCTATGACCTTTGTCCCGGCTGCTGTGGCTATTTTTCTGAGTGGAAATATTTCTGAAAAAGAAAATATCATCATGCATGCAGTATCCCGTTTATATAAGTCAGCTCTGAAGACATCCCTTCGTTTCAGAAAATCGACGCTTGTTTTCGCCGGCTGTATCTTGTCTGTTTGTCTCTGGATCGGAAGCATGTCCGGTACCGAATTTGTTCCGCAACTGGATGAAGGTGATATTGCCTTGCATGCTATGCGAGTTCCGGGTACGAATCTGTCCCAGTCCGTTGAAATGCAAAAAATACTGGAGAAGGAAATCCTTCGTTTTCCGGAGGTCAGAACTGTCTTTTCAAAAATCGGAACTGCCGAAGTGGCATCAGATCCCATGCCTCCAAATGTAGCCGATACCTTTGTCATGCTCAGGCCGCGCTCCGAATGGCCTGATCCGAAAAAAAGCAAACAGGATATCGTCAATACGATTGAATCTCATGTAAAAGAGCTTCCCGGAAATAACTACGAATTTACACAACCGATTCAGATGCGATTTAACGAACTGATTTCCGGAGTCAGAGCTGATGTTGCTGTGAAAATTTTTGGTGATGACATGGATCAGCTAATAGCAACTGGCACAGAGATTATGGCTATTATCAGGAAGATTGACGGAGCATCAGATGTTCGTCTTGAACAGGTGAGCGGTCTTCCGGTTCTGACAATTCATGTTGATAAAGAGAAGCTGGCACGAATTGGTCTTAATATGTCAGATATCCAGTCGACCATTGATATTGCTATCGGAGGAAAGGTTGCCGGAACAATCTATGAAGGAGACCGACGTTTTGACCTTCTGCTACGTATTCCTGATGAGATGCGCGAAGATATCGACAGACTCGCCTCTTTGCCTGTAGCTGTTCCGGAACATGGTGACACTGAGTCGGTAAGCGGCATCAGGTCTTTAGCAAAATACATCCCCTTAGGAAGGGTTGCAGAAATTTCTGTCAGACCAGGACCTAATCAGATAAGCAGAGAAAATGGTAAACGTCGTATTGTTGTGACAGCAAATGTCAGAGGCAAAGATTTAGGATCTTTTGTAAAAGAAAGTCAGGCAGCTATCAGCTCAGCTGTGAAGATACCCCCTGGTTACTGGACAGTCTGGGGTGGGCAATTTGAAAATATGATATCTGCAACAAACAGGCTGAAAATAGTCGTTCCACTTGCTCTGTTACTTATTTTTCTTCTTCTTTTTACCAGTTTTGGAAATATGAAAGATTCGGCTCTGGTTTTTACTTGCGTCCCTCTGGCCTTAACAGGCGGAATCCTTGCCATCTGGATCAGAGGGATTCCCTTGTCAATTTCTGCTGGTATCGGTTTTATCGCGCTGTCGGGTGTTGCTGTGCTTAACGGTCTGGTGATGATCACCTTCATTAAGAAGCTGAGGTCTGATGGACAGTCGATCGATGAGGCTATTTTTAAAGGAGCGATGTCACGATTGCGCCCTGTCATGATGACTGCGCTTGTTGCCTCCCTTGGTTTCATTCCTATGGCTCTGGCGACAGGGACAGGTTCGGAAGTTCAGAGGCCGCTGGCTACGGTGGTTATCGGTGGGATTATCTCATCGACCCTTTTAACGCTGGTGGTATTACCCACACTCTATAAGATAATTCATGGAGCAGAAGAAAAAAGCAGTCTTCATAAAGATGATCAGGCCAGTATCTGCTGAGTGTGTCAGCTTAAGAGTTGAATAGGCTTATCTTGTTTTTTGGTTTCTTCAAGGATTCTGGAAGGCGGCATGGCAATTTTACTTTTTTATAAATCCCTACCGGGGAACCCACTGCCCTTCATGAATTTCCCGGAAACACTGTTTCTTATCCTGGGTGCAGGCAAAGCTGATGAGTTTATAGTGGAGACTCTGGGGCTTACGATCCGGCAGCATGGCGGCTCTGACGGAAAATCCAGGCAATGTCCGGCTGAGGTCTTTAAGAATGAGCTCGGTTTGCTCTGGCATGAGGCCCTCTGCCTGGGTCAGGTTAAGCTGCCACGGAGCCTGATCAAAGCTTAACTGCATACCTTCAGCAGGCGTGACCTTAAAGTGAAGGATGATTCCTTTGAGAGGGGCTTTCTGATCTTCCATACTCAGAGTCAGGCAGGTTTTTTTGTCTTTATCCGCTGGTACACATTGGCTTTCAGTTCTTGTGGTGGCGGATAGTTCCAGGGCTGTCAGAGGAAGGCTCAGGATAAGAGAGCAGAGTCGGGATCTCGTCAGCACAATAAGACTCCTTTCCGGCATGGCTATCTGCGTTTATGTCTTTTTTAAGAGCTTTTCTGTGAAGAAAATTGAAGATTGCAATGACAAGAGCCACTCCCAGGCTAAGACCAAGAATAGCAGGAAGAGGCTCTTCAAGAGTGCTGCTGAATCCACTCAGAACAAAGGCGATGGCTGTGATGATGATCGCTGGTATGGCATAGGTCATCTGAGTTTCGACATGTGCGATATGCTCCATTGCTGTGCTGGTGGAGGACATAATCGTCGTATCGGAGATGGGAGAGATATGGTCCCCCGCGACACAGCCGGAAAGAATCGCTCCGAGGGCCGGAAATAAAAGCGGAATCTGATCTGTTGTCACAGGAAGAGAGGCGTCCGCCATGGTCAGGACCAGCTGGATTCCGATGGGAAACATGATGGCAGCTGTTCCCCAGGCAGAGCCCAGCGAAAAGGATATGATTGTTGATGCGATGAAGATTGTAGCAGGAATCAAAGTGGGTGGAAAATGTCCGGTGAGAATACTCGCCAGATATTGACCGCTGTGCAGGTATTCCCGCATAAGACCGCCCAATGACCAGGACAGAATCAGAATCAGACATGAGGGAGCCATCAGGCGCAGACCTTCTGTACAGATAGCAGACAATTGATTCAGGTTGATTTTGCTGCGGCCCAGATAAAAGAGAACACAGAAACAAAGGGACATCAGCGAACCTGTGAGCAGGCCTGTTGCCGCGGAGGCTTCACGCATAGCCTCCATAAAGGGCCGATCTCCTCCTGGCAGAAGAGCCCATCCACCTGAGTGGAGAATTCCGCTCAGGACAAAGACGATCAGAGCAAGGACCGGAATGAAAAAATCGAAGAGGGAATGGGAACTCGCATCTCCGGAAGCTTTTCTGAGGTTGCTTTCCGGTGGCTTGCCTCCATTGAAGACATTGCCCGTCTTCCAGGCATATGCTTCATGTTGTCCCATAAGGCCAAAAGATACACGCCTGAGCACGATAAACCAGGCCGTTGCAACAATGATGAAAGAATAAAAAATATAAGGAATAACATGCAGATAGGTCAGAAAAGGAGAGGCCAGGACCTGCGTGTTGCTGACAGGATGGTTGTGGACGCCATTATCTTTCAGAAAACCCACGATAGCAGCAACCCAGCTTGATACCGGACAGAGGATCGCAAGAGGGGCTGCCATAGCATCAATTAAAAAGGCAAGCTTCGCACGTGGAATTTTGTAGGAATCTGTGACCGGATGCATGACAGAGCCGACAGTCAGACTGCTGAAATAGTCGTCGATGCACAAAAAGAAGGACATCAGAAGAGATGATGACTCGACCTTTCTGGCTGTCCGGAACCTTGAACGGATAAAAGATTCATATGCCATGGCTCCACCAGAGCGGTGTATCATGGAAATAATCACACCCAGGATAATAAGAAAGAGGCAGATAAATGCATTGGAGCCTTCCGAAAAGGTCTTCGGACTCAGAAGCATTGGTAGCCCGGTGCTCTCCAGTATGCTTCGGGCCATCAGGGCGCCTCCTTCTGCCAGATTGAACTCTGTGGCGATGAAGGCCGCACTCAGGATGCCTACCAGAAGTGAAACAAATACCCTGCGGGTATAAAATCCCAGACATAAAACAATAGCTGGGGGGATAAGTGATGAGAAGTGCCCCTGTTCCATAGCTTGCTCTTAAACGGCCTCCGTATTATGCAACTATTCAGCTTTTCAGCGGATTTTTGATTTGTGCATAAATTTTAAGAATTGCATATGTATGGTGCTGCGTCAATCAAAAATATTTCACAAGAGGCTGAACTGAGGATGCAATCCATCTGAGATGATATTTTCTGCTCTGTAGATTCCTTAATTATTTCCGATCATCACATAAGTGGATCGGTATGGACTGTTTTGCAGGGAGTTCTATGCCTGTTTCAGAAACGACAGGAGAAGAGAGCCGTCGTGAGAATTCCCGTAATATTCGTCAGTTATTATGCTGTGCTTGTTTGTCCCCACTTATGATTAGCCCGGATCTGATCATGGCCAGATCGACGGATTCCGGATATTTGCCGTCTGTTCGTTTTGATGCAGGAGTGGGGCTGATGACGTATAAAAGCCTTGCTGTTGCCAGTAATGATACGAGTGTGACAACGGGATATCGGATCAGTGCTTATGCTGGTACGAATAAAAATATCGGATTTTTTATCCGTCAGGAGAATAATACAACGGGCTTTGCTTATGCGGACTCTGACCTGACCAGTACGGTTGTGACGGGGTTTCAGGATAGCGCTTTGCTGTATCGCTGGAGATTCTTATCCCTTGGCCCCGTCTTTGTTCAGCGGAGCATGGTGATTACGAAGAGGGGTGAGGATTATCTGGATCATCTGGGGACCGGGATTGGTGGACATGTGAGTCTTTTGTTTCACATAAACCGTGATAGTCGGGTGTTTGCTGAATATACTCAGGCCAGTATTTCCAGTCTTAAAGAGGTGGTTCAGGATAGCAATGTGACGACGGTCACGGCAGGTCCCCGCTCCGATCTGTTTATTGGTGGTATGATCCAGCTGACCCGGTCACTTTTGGATCTGAGGATTGGATATCGACAGAGAACCTGGAGTCTCTCTGTCGATGGAGAGAGCTTTAACGAAGTGCAAACAGCGACATGGCTGGGTTTTGGATTGAGGGGATTTTTCTGAGCAGAGTTTCTTTTCGTATCTTCAGAAAAACAGCACATCTTCTGTTACGACTTTTTCCACTTCAACTCCTGGTATCTGCTGGCAGATAATTTCCCGTTCTTCGTTCATGGTTGTGCATTTCAGAAGCTCTTGTCCGAACTTTTTGATTTCTTCCTCTGAGAAGGAACCTGTCTCAGAGACTTTTTTTCTCGTCTCAATCCATATATTCACCATTTTGGTCATATTGCCCATATTCTGGCTGATCCTGTCCTGAAACTGGAGTGTTTCCAGAATCGGATAAATGAGTTTTTTGACTTCATCATCCTGACTGGAACTATCCTTGAGGGCAAGGGCGAGCTCGTTGGCGGAATCTCTGTCTTCCCGGTTTCCAAGGGCATTTACGATATCTTTCATGGACTGAAGTGCATCAAGAGTTTCCCGTGACATTGCGGAGACTCTGTCGGCATCATCCATCAGGATATTGATGATACCACTAATGGTTTCAGCAGCTTTCTCGGACTCTTGTGAGCACCATTTCATTGATTCCTGTGAAAAATTTGCAAGATCGTACATAAGTGACAGTTCATTTTCTCTCACAGTGTTCTCCTCAGGTGATCAGAATAGAATATCAAACAGTGATTTTTGCTGCTCAATTCCAGGTGGTGGCTCTCGTTTCAGGACAATACGATAAAAACTCTCTCGTTCGGCAACAGATGTTGGGATTTTTGACAGAGATTCTCTGATAGCATCATGATCTGTCAGATCATGATGAGACAGAATAGTCTTCCATATTAATGTAATATGATTGAGACGATGCGTCAGAATATCTTCAAACTGCATACTGTGAAGAACCGGAACCAGTTGTTCCCGGATGCCTGCATCCAGCGAGATGATGGTTTCCAGGCGTTTCTGAAGTCCGGAAATATTCAGTCGGTTAAATTTTTCTTCTTCATTCTCTTCTACAGAGGATTCATTGATTTCTTTTCCCTCTTTCATTGCAGATTGCAGATCTGATATCAGCTGATCCACTTCAATATTTACATTTTCAGCTGTTTTCTGAAGGATGTCCGACCCCCCTTCTCCTCCGAAGTAGAGATCATGAAATTCCTGTAGAGTTGTTGTCGCTTTTTCGTCGATAAAATGACTGGATAAATCGAGAATAAATTCGGTTGATTTTTTTGTCAGACCGATGATATGTCGCGTCGATTCTTCGAGGATAGTTGTGAACATCCGGTCAAGTTTGTGTAATGGATCTTCTGATGATTCCATAGTGTCCTCTTTTTTGCTGAGATCTTCGGAAGGGGGACATGCACCTGTTACTGTGTCAGGAACAATATTCAGGCTAGGGTTGTGAGATAACTCTGTTGTTGCTGATGAGCAATTTTCTGAAATTTTTGTCATTTCAGTTTCAATTGCTTCCGTAAACGCATGATCCCAGTATGTCTGAATGGCGGATTTTGCTGTATGTTGTGCCAGTTTGCTGATTCGGTCCCGGACCTCTTCAGGGAGCTGATGCTGATCTGCGTTTTCTGACTGAGTTATTTTTGTTTCGGTTTTTTTACCTGTCAACAAGTGGCACCCTCTGATGAAGATCTGCGACAGAGCTTGCTTCGGAGTCTTGTCCGATGACTTTAGCTATACGTTTATTTGTTATTTAAAATCAGATCTATCTTCTGATTCGGTTTCTTTTTAGCTGTCGCATACAATACATAAAGGAAGTTTTGAAAATGTGTTGTTTCTCTGGCTATATAGCTCATCAATAATATAGAGTTCATTAATAATATGATGATTTTATTGTAGAAATAATATTTAAGTTCATCTGGTCGCTGGTATAATCTATGGTGCTATTCAGTGCATAAGCGGGTGGACCTTTGCATTTTTTTGCCGATGGCCTTTGTCAGTCTCACATTTCAGATATGGTATGACAGATGATTTCAGCGATTATCAGCGATGATCAGACTCAGTTACGGCGCTTCAAGGGACGCGGGAAGTATGAATTATATCTTCATAACAAGGTATTCCGGGAGCAACTGGCTGATGCAGGCTTTCAGTGCCCGGATGAGCTCCTTGCCCTCTCCGTGTCTCCGGGGAAGCGGATTATATCAAAAAAATATGATTATCTAAAGATGTTACAGAATATTCTGGCTCATATCGCGAAATATCAGCTGCTCCGTTCTCCACAGGCGTTAATGGAGAGTCTTCAGGCATATACGGAAGATATCCGGCAACGTTTCGCTTTAGATGTCGAATTGCCACCGGAGCGAAGGGATGAAATTCTGGCTGAGGCATGGCGCTCTCTGGAAGATCAGCTTTTGTCGTCCCGATAGGATCTGAGAAGAAGATTTCAGAGTCAGAAAGATTTTTCCTAGTTTTGTCTGTCGTTTATTGCTCAGCTCTTGAGTGTCAGATTGATATTTCGTAAAGTCATTTTTGTTTTTTGACAGATTATTCCTCAGTCATGATAAGGACGACATAGCAGCATGGATACCATGGCGGCATCAGGCCATTTTATCTCGCTATTGAGACAATTGCTGGAAGAGCTTCGCCATGAAAAGCCTCAGCTGTCTGTCCGGGCCATTGCCAAGCATGCCCGGGTGAATCGTTATTTTTTAAGTAAAATTCTTCAGGGTGACCTTAGCCTTCACCTGGACTTTTCTCAGACGATGTTGCTGAGTCGCTATCTTATATCTTCCGGCTTATCAGAAAACAGGGTTCTTCTGCTCCGACAGGCTTACTCAGGATTGCTTGGTCTGTCTTCTGACGGAAGTGATTCTTTTCCGGAAAAAAAATCTCCCGTACATCCTGACAGGTGTGGTCGTCACCATCTTTGCTACCGGAAAATAAACCAGAAGACCCTGAATGAGCTCGGATGTCTCTGCTCTGGCTTTGTCCATGATGTCAATGAGCTGCTGGATCACCCGGAAAGTCAGGGGCATTTGCCTGTTATCCTGAACCTTTCCATGGGCCCTGCTCCAGGGGTTTTTTGAGTTTTCTGCCTCCTTGCTACCGGATAAAATCGCGTATAATGGGATTACCCCATCTGTTATCTGTAATGGAGCACTGTGTGACGGCGCATTGGCTTTTCCGGGCCAGATTCTGGTTTAATAATCTGCACCGGGGTCTTTTGTTCGGAGCTTCCGGAGGGCTGTTATCCCTGGGCTCCCCCCTGGGCTGGCTTCTGTTAAGCGGACCGGAGTCTCAGGATTCGGATCATTTCCTTTTATATTTATATCTTACTGCTGCTCCCATGCTGGTTTTTGTGATTTTCGGTGTCTACATTGGCCATTTATACAATAAAATCAGAAAATTGGCGGACCGCGATAGTCTGACAGGCCTGCTGAATCAGAAGTCTTTTTATCGCATTGCAGAGTTCATGTTTGCTATGGCTGCCAGGAGGCAGGAAAAAATTGCTGTTTTGATGATTGATATTGATGACTTCAAGAAAGTAAATGATTTTAATAATCACCTGGTCGGCAGCTATGTGCTGACAGAAATTGCGAAAATCATGCGAAGGTCAACCCGTCGTTCTGATATCCTGGCACGTTTTGGTGGTGACGAGTATATTATTTTTATGAATAATGCTTCCCGGCAGCATACTCAGAGCTTTGCGGAGAAGATAAGAGAGGACATTGCTTCTTCCGTTTTTGAGTGGGGGCGATTTCAGGTGAATATCACCGTCAGTATCGGGCTGTATATTGGCCTCCCGGACAGAGAAAGAACACTCAGGGATTTTGTTCAGGCTGCTGATGCCAGCTTGTATCAGGCGAAGGCTCAGGGGCGAAATCAGGTTGTTCTTTCAGAATGTTCCGTATGATTCTGTGCTTCTTTGTTGTTTGTATGTCTGATTTTTATTCTTTTCAGAGAGAGTTTTGATGAAAAAAGGCCTGTTACTTTTATCCGCATGTGTTGTTGTCCTGGTTTCTGCACTCGCCTGGTTTTTTCTTCTGAGGCAAGGTTCTTCTGACGAAAAAACTACAGTTTCGGACAGATCACCGCTTCGTTCCGGAGTTGTGAGTTCTTATCACTCTGATTCTGATATGGAGGATCAGGAAGAGGAAGTTCACGGATCTGGCCATCTGGCCGGGAAGGCAGAGTCAACCCCTTCTGCAGAAAAACAAGCCCCTGCTGAAATGGTTGAGAAGTTTGTCGAGCTGTCAGGCGCTGCCTCTGATTTTGATCAGATGGATGCGATGCTGGACCAGCAGGTGGAAGCGATCCTTGAGAATACTGAGCTGGAAGGTGAAGACAGGGAGAAGCTTGCTCAGTTATTCAGGGAAGGACTCAGTGGAGCTGCGTTGCTGGAAGCTTATAAAGAACGGATTGCATCTGAGTTTACGCGGGAAGAAATTGCTGAGCTGATTCAGGATGCGCAGGATCCTGTGATGCAGGAGGTGCAGCAGCAGAATGCTAGGATGATGGGCTTAAGTCAGGAAGAGGCTGAGAAGGAATTTGAGAAGTTTATCCGGGATTCAGAGAACACCCCTGTGAGTGAGGAAAGAAACAATGCAATTACCAGCCTTGCGGAGAATGCAGGACAGGGTGAGTACATTGCAGATCTCATGCTCGATATGGTTGATATTTTTGCAAAAGATGCGCCAGAGCTGACCCACTCCCCCGAGCAGCGGGCGGAAATGAAAGAACAGATCGTTCAACCGTTCACTGAAAGTATGAAACTTGGGTTTCGGACTCAGCTGCAAAATGTATCGGATGCGAATGTTTTGAAGTTTGCTGCAATGAAAGGAAAGCCTGTTCAGGTGCGGGATGTCAAGATTCGTCAGGACGTCGTAAGGAAGAGCCTCCTGAAATTAGGCAAACGAACCAGCAAAGCATTCCCAAAGAAAAAATAAATTTTTTCTTTGTTTCTCTTGCCGCCATAGCTGGATACAGCTGAAAGTTGAGGGTCAGGAGAGTCTGATTATCTGTTAGTCCTGGGGGTCTGACAGTTCCATCTTCTGCCTTATTTCCAGAATTCTGAAGGCATCATCGAGATTTTTTTCATGGGTTTTGATGATCTTTCGGACAGATCCACCAGAATCTACCTCAATTTTGCCCTGGTATCTTTCAGCAGGCAGGCCAGCTTTAACTCTGGCCTGCCCCATCCTGAATTCACACTTATATTTCATATCCCTGATTTTCGGGATCAGGGCTTTAAGGTGGTCGTTTTTTTCCTGTTCGTTTTTCAGCCTGTCTGTAAAGGGGGTCCGCTGGAGAATCACCAGCTCTCCCTGCTCATTGAGGCCAAGCTCTTCAGATGATGGGGTCGCCTGGCCGGCATTAAGAGGTGGTAGAGGAATAATCTCACCATTTCCGCCGAGACGTTGATCGGCAAGATCTCTGCGGCAGCGCTGGATTTCATGGTACAGGTATTTTATTTCGCTTTCCAGGTCATTATTACCATAGATGAGATCGGCGAGCTTATTATCAGCCCGGTCGGTCCTTTGTATGATAGCCTGGCCATCATCATTGAGACCGATGCGCTCCATGCCAACCTGACCTTTTGCTTCAAGTTTTGTGTCAATGTCTTTGACTGTCTGATCATCTGATGTGCAGGCACTGAGACACAATATTACGCTGATGCTGAACATGGTGAGCCGGACTTTTCCAGGCAGTTTTGGAATGAACATGTCTGATTTCCCTCCGGGGGCGGTTTGCCTAAGGTTGTATGGAATCAGGATGCTGAATTTTCCTGATCTGTTCAGATTATAACGGTCGGACAGAAAGGATGTTAAATACTTTCTGTTTGGCGGGATTCCATGCTTTTATCTTTTCGTCTTCATGATATAAGGAGGGTTCCGGAGGATGTTTGCCATGGAACGAGGGTTCTTGGCAATAATGTTACAGTTATTCGTTTTTTATTGATGAATCATCATCGAAGACGGATGAATTGGGCTGAAGGTGTATCATGTCTCAGAAAACCGGTCGTTCTTTTGAACAGGTCATGGAAGAGTTTAACCGTATGATGGGGAAGGGGAATGGCCATACTTCCGGGCGTGACGGTCCTGAAGGAAGGAAAACTTTGAATCGGGGATGGCTTCAGTGGCTGCTCATTGCTGCTTTTGTCGTCCTGTATGGTCTTATCTCTTCTTTTTATAAGATAGATACCAGTGAAAAAGGTGTGATTACCCGCTTTGGCGCCTTTCACGGAATTGCAGAAGAAGGGCCTCACTTTCGGCTGCCTTTCGGAATTGACCAGGTTTACAAAGTCGAGGTGACCCGAATTCATGAAGAGGCGTTTGGCTTCCGTAGGGACGGAGCCATCCATCATTCGGATAGCCGCAAAGAAAGCATGATGTTGACCGGTGATCTGAAAGTCGCAATGGTGGAGTGGATTGTTCAGTATCGTGTGAATGATCCTAAGAAATATCTGTTTAGCGCATTTAAAGTTCGTCAGCATATCCGCGATGTTTCCATATCTGTGATGCGCAGGGTTGTGGGTGATAAGCTGGTCACGGATGTTCTGACAAAAGACCGGCTTTACATTGAACAGCAGGCAAAACTTTACACTCAGGAAACCCTGGATCGTTTTGATATGGGTGTGATGATCACAAATCTTCATCTCCAGAATGTGACTCCTCCTGAGGAAGTCCGTGCAGCGTTTAATGAGGTGAATATCGCTAAGCAGGAAAAGGACCAGATGGTCAATCAGGCGAAGGGGATTTATAACCGGGTGATTCCTGAGGCTGAGGGTAAAGCCGCAAAGGTGCTTGCTGAAGCCGAGGGTTACGCCATCCGGGTCGTGAACAGCGCTGAGGGTGACGCAGAAAAATTCAGGACGGTTCTGGAAGAGTACCGGAAGGCTCCGGAGCTAACCAGGAAGAGGCTTTACCTGGATACGATGGAACGTATTTTATCTCAGTCAGACCGTCTGACCATTGTTGATCCGCAGGCTAAGGGCTTAATTCCGGTTTACGGGCAAACGCTTCCGGCATTTCCGGCAGGGCAGAGCGCTTCTGCATCCCATCCATCATCAGATTCCTGAATGACAAGAGGTTCGTATTTATGAAAAATCTTTTTCTGTTGATTGTTCTGATCGCTCTGCTGTTTCTTCTGAATGTGTCCACATATACAGTTCAGGAAACTGAACAGGCTATTATCCTTCAGTTGGGTAAAATGCGTGGCAGTCCCGTGACGACGGCGGGGCTGCACTGGAAGATCCCCTTTATCCAGGAGGTCAGATTTTTCGAAAAACGCATTCTTCACTGGGATGGGACACCAGGAGTGGTTCCGACGGGAGATAAAAAATTTATCCTGGTGGATACAACAGCAAGGTGGCGCATCAATGATGCTCTGCTCTTTTATCGCTCTGTGCGTGATGTGGAGAATGCCCGCTTCAGGATGGGATCGATTATTGACGGAGCGACAAAGGACACAATATCCAGTCATCCGCTGATCGAAACTGTAAGAAATTCAAATAAAATCTTTGAAGATATTGACGAAAACCGACGTGCTCTGAAGGCCTCAGAAAGTGAATTTCATGAAATTGCCGAGGTCGATACGGTTCTGGATCGGGATGTCAGGAAGGTTGTAAAGGGCAGGGAAGAGCTTAGTAAACTCATTGCTCAAAGGGCTGGTCAGACCTTACGGGATCTTGGAATTGAGCTGATCGATGTTCAGCTCAGAAGGATTGCCTATCAGGAAAAGGTCGAGAAGTCTGTCTTCGATAGTATGATTTCTGAGCGGGAACAGATTGCAACCAAGATTCGTTCTTCAGGGGAGGGCGAAAAAGCAAGGGTTCTTGGTCAGCTGGACCTTACTTTGAAGCGGATTGAATCGGAAGCTTATCGGAAAGCGCAGGAAACCAGAGGTCATGCGGATGCCAGAGCCGTTCGTATTTTTGCGGATGCTCTGAAGCAGGATACAGGCTTCTATGAGTTTGTAAGAAATCTGGAGATTTATGAGAAAAATCTCGGGAAAAAAGCAAACTTTATTCTGACGACAGATAATGCATTCCTGCATCTGCTTCAGAAGGGGGCCTGAACCTTTCACGGCTCTTTTCTTACCACCGCAGCAGGTTGGCTCCCCAGGTAAAGCCTGAGCCAAAGGCTGCTGTCACCAGCAGGTTACCTTTTTTCAACCTCCCTTCTTTTTCTGCTTCATACATACAAAGAGGAATCGTTGCGGAGGTTGTATTGCCGTATTTATGAATATTATTGAAAACTTTTTCAGGGGGCAGAGCAAGTTTCTGCCGGACCATATCATTGATCCTGATATTTGCCTGGTGTGGGATGAACAGGTCAATCTGCTCGGGACGGACATCATGTCGGTTCAGAAGCGTTGTCACAGCACAGCTCATTCTGTTAACAGCATGCCGGAAGACCTGCTTGCCATCCATCACCGGAAGGAATGCTTTATTTTCTGCTTCATGTGTCGTGATCAGGCTGTCATGTCCTGAAGAGCAGCCAGGCCTTGTGACGGCAAGAAGGTCTGCTCCGGAGCCGTCACTGCCCATCTCATGATCGATTAGTCCGCTGAATGTCGGGTCATGGAGGGCTGTCTTTATGTCATGGGGACTTTCTTTTCTTCTTAGGACAGCTGCTCCGGCAGCGTCACCGAAGAGGACACTGACGTTGCGTCCTCGTGTGCTGAATTCAATGATGCGGGAGTGGATTTCTGCCCCTATGACGAGGATGGTGCGGTATTGACCGGACCTGATGAAGGCATCAGCTGTTGCAAGACACCAGGAAAAACCGCTGCATTGCCCTCTGATATCCATTGCGGGGGTATCCCGGGCCCCGAGTTTGTCCTGAATCATGACACCAATTCCGGGGAAATAGTAATCCGGAGAGAGGGTCGCAGCCAGGATCAGGTCCGGATCTTCTGCCGTCATGCCAGCCGCTTTAAGGGCTTCCTTCGCAGCATGCAGGCCGAGATCTGAGGTCCCCTCTTTCAGATCTGCAATGTGACGTTCATGGATGCCGGAACGTTCTCTGATCCATGCATCACTGGTATCCATCAGCTGACTCAGGTCATCATTGCTGAGTGTTTTTTGTGGGATATAATGCCCGACTCCCGTGATTTCTGAAAATATGCTGACTGTCATATGGCCTTCCTTAATGTATCTGAGAAACTGGTGAAAGAGCACCCATTCACCTTGTCATCAGGGCGGCATCTTTCTGTGAATTGTTATATTTTAGGGAAATCCGGCCAGTTGAACAGGAGAATTCGATTCTTAGTTGAGGTCGGACGCCTGGATTTCTGCGCTCGAGCTGAGGTGGGCCATGGAACTGACAAGGTCCTCTGTCTTTTGTTCATTGAGCCCAAGATAAGTCTGAAATGATTTAAGCTGTCCCGTGTTGATCCTGTGAGGTTCGCTGTTAATCCAGTGACAAAGCTGCGTAGCCAGGCCCACACATTCTCCTACAGTCAGTTCTGCTTTCTCTGCCTGTGGTTTTTTGACAGGCTTATGGTGATCCATGATACCTGATCTGATTTCACCAGGAAGTCCCCAGAGGGCTCCTGCTATATCTCCAAGGGTTACATGAGAGCATGTTTTATTCCGGATTTCTGCCTGGCTCCATGTGGTCATGGTTTTCGGGTTGGACATGGACTGATCGATCTGATCGGTCTCTTCTGGCAGGCAGAGAGCTCCGACAAATTTCCCGATATTACAGAGAGAACCGGATAAATACATAAGGTCCCCGGTCACATCTGGTGTGTATTTTTTTCCCAGCTGCTGTGCCAGAAGACCTGTCAGAAAAGCTTCCTTCCAGAATTTTTTCTGATTATATGAGACAGTTCGGAACTGATACATTCTCAGAGATGCAGTAAACGCAAGATCACTGATGGCAGGTCGGCCAAGGTAGCTTATGGCGTGACTGACAGAATGAATACCGGAGCCGCCAGTTCTCAGATGGTTGGCTTGCCTCAGGATTTCAGCAGATAATACAGGAACTTTCTGAAGAACTTTACTGATATCGTCCGAGCTTTTTTCAGGATTTCTGATGGTTTCCTGCAATCGCATCAGTGCAGAAGGTAATATCGGGAAATGGTCCAGCAACTCTTTCTTTCCCTGATAGAGTGCTGCGGCTTCTGCTGACATAGCTGTAAGTGGGTTGTACCAGGGATGGTTGCCCTGTTTCAGCATCAGCGTTGATCCACAGCGACACTCAAACCACAGGTGACCAGCATTGCAGAGCCGATGGCGATATCCCATTGTCTGATAGTCAGTCTCGGTTTTGTAGTGACATCCGCATGTTCCACATTTTTTTTCAGTAAGGCCGGATTCAGACATAGCATACCTCCAGCTGTTTATTCTAGCATAGGATGCAGAAAGGATCAGATGTCGGTCCGGGATTTTCGGAAATGATATTCTCCTTTCCAGGACGGTATTTGCCGGCTCAGCCATTGACCAAGAAGCTGATTCTGCTCTGCTTTGCTCAGTGTATATTGTTCCGGTTTGATTTTCATAGAAGCCGATCGGCTAAGACTATGCAGACAGATAGCTGCACTAACGGATATATTCAGGCTCTGGACCATGCCCTGCATCGGAATTGTGAAATATCTCTGAATCCATGGGCCCCATTCGGGGGAGATGCCTGCATGCTCATTACCGAAAAGAAGCGCCATGGGTTGTTCCACAGGGAGCTGATGGAGGGGGATCGCATCTTGTGCAGGAATTCCTGCCAGAATGACATAACCACGCTGATTCAGAGCTTCTGCGCAGGCCTTCGGTGATGTGTGTGTTTCGATATTCAGCCAGTCTGTAACCCCTCTTGCAGTCTTTCCTGCTTTGAAGGATTCAGAGCTGTCAACGACATGGATGTCCTGAACTCCAAAGGCTTCCGCAGATCTGAGGCAGGCAGAAATATTGTGGGGGTGGTAGATATCCTGCATGACCAGACAGAGGTGCCGGGTTCTTGCAGCCGCGACCTCAGTCATCCTTACCCGTCTTTCTTCTGTCAGGCGGGGAGACAGGATATCCCACAGATCTTCTGGTAAATCTTTATCAGAACTCATTTTAAGACCAGTGGTTAAAAGGGGCGATGATGACACTCATGTCATGAGCTGTCAGTCTTTACTTTCCACGGATCTGAGTTCAGATGTCTTCTTTCTGGCCGCTGGAAAGTCTTTTGCTCTGCTCTCTGTCTGATTCAGACTTTCTTCCGAGCTTGCAGAAAACTCATCCTGAACCAGAGGCCCGAGTCTGGCAGCTTCCAGTGCAGAGGCCACCTTTATTCCAAGGTTCTGCTCTTCATGTATCGTATGACCCTGCTGTTTCAGAACCCATGATGAAAGCAGACTGAGGGCAAGTTCCCAGTTTCTGATTCTCTCATCGCTCATTTCTTTCTGACTTCGCATCATACGGTAAAGGTGGGCATACTGACTCAGCTTTGCCCTGGATTTTCTGAGTATGGCCGGATCGGCAGCAGGCTTTGCTTTCTCTCTGGAAAGGAGCTTGTCTTTTTTGCGGAGTTCATCCTCCAGGTTCCGGATTTTATGCTCACTCACCTTCAGACGGTCTTTCAGATGCTGCTGAGCCTGAGTTTCTACCTGCCTGACCTGATCTCTGGCCTCATCTGCCTTCAGACGTAGCTGCTTTTTCTCTTCATCAGCTTCCTGCATCTGGCTTGTGAGGGCTTCCATCTGTGTCCTGAGATGTGCCATTTTATCATGGGCTTTGCTTTGCTCTTTTCTGAGATCTGTCAGAGCCTGCTCGTGCTCTGATCGGAGTTTTTCAGCACGTTCTTTCGATTTCAGAAGGTCTTTTTCCAGCTGCCGTTGTTTTTTATTTTTTTCACCGGAATCCTTTCGGATCTCCTCGTTTTCCTGAGTGATCCTGCGTGAACTTTCATCAGCAAGCTTCAGTTTTTCAGACAGTTCTTCTGTGAGTTTTTGCTGCTGTTGTTTCTTATTTCTTTCCATAAGATACAAAAGGCAGGATGTTGCTGCCGTTGCCAGGCTTCCCGCCAGAATCAGTGAATCATTCATGAGAGGACCTTTCTGCTATTACTGGCTCTGGAATAAGGACCAGCCTTCTCAGATCTCTGTAATTTATGCATTACTTTAATTTGTCAGCGGCTGCAAGACGGGAGAACCCTGACCCTCTTCTGGAGCATCTTCAGCTGTTTACTTCCGGAAAGTCTCCGTTGTGATAGACATTCTGAACATCATCGTTGTCTTCGAGGGCGTTGATTAATTTTTCCAGGGATTCTGCTTTACCTGCTTCGACTGTGTTGGGGTTTTCCGGGATCATTGTGATCTCACAAAAAGCCGGGTCCGGACATAGCTCATCCAGGGCAGACTTAAGGGCCATAAAATCTTCTGGCTGGCAGATGATCTCATATTGATCGCCGTCTTCCCGGACATCTTCGGCTCCGTGTTCCAGAGCCAGCTCAAAAAACTGATCACCATCAGAGATCTGATTTTTTTCATAGACCAGCATGCCCTTGCGATGAAACATCCAGGCAACTGAACCATCTGTGCCAAGGTTTCCACCATATTTGCTGAAGGCAAAGCGGACTTCACTGACGGTGCGGTTGATGTTATCTGTCAGGCACTCCACCAGCATGGCAACGCCACCCGGACCATAACCTTCATAGAGTTTTTCTGTATAGTTGGCTCCGCCTGCCTCTCCGGTGCCTTTCTTAATGGCGCGGGTATAATTATCTTTCGGCATATTTGCTGCTTTCGCTTTGGCGAGCGCAGCCCTTAGTCTTGGATTGTCTTCAGGGTTCCCGCCGCCAGCGCGGGCTGCAACCGTGATTTCAATCCCGATTTTGGTAAAAATCTTACCGCGCTTGGCATCCTGTGCTCCCTTGCGGTGCTGGATGTTCTTCCATTTACTATGACCTGCCATGCATTCTCCAGTCTGTTTTTTATTGGCAATTCAGGATTCAGGTTTCTGATATTAAAGCCAGAATCAGAAGTGAAAGTGCTTGATCTTTTCACCCTTTGAGCCCAGATCTGTCATGGCCCGGATGCCGATATCGATGTGGATATCCACAAAATGATCCGTAATCATCTGATCACTTTCATCCGTTTTGACTCCTTCCGGGGTCATGGGCTTATCCGAAACCAGCAGCAGAGCTCCCCTGGCAATATCGTTTTTCAGACCTACCATAAAAATAGTGGCTGTTTCCATATCGATGCCGAGGACACGCAATTTTTTTAGTCGGGATTTGAATTCAAGATCATGTTCCCAGACCCGGCGGTTCGTTGTATAGATGACTCCGGTCCGGTATTCCATCCCAGCTTCAATAATTTTTTCAGATACGAATTTGTGCAGCTTGAAGGACGGCAGGGCTGGCACTTCCGGGGGGAAGTAGTCATCAGAAGTCCCTTCCCCTCTGATAGCAGCGGTCGGCAGGATAAAGTGTCCGATTTCTGTGCTGCGTTTGACACCGCCACATTTTCCAAGGAAGAGGACCCCTTCAGGCCGGATCGCTTCAAGAAGATCCATAATTGTCGCGGCATTGGCAGAACCGATGCCGAAATTGATGATAGTCAGACCTTGTGTGTTGGTACATGTCTGCATCGGACGGTCGATACCCCGGATCGGGGCCTTAAACTTTTGCGCAAATCTTCTCACATAGTCGTCAAAATTAGTCAGCAGGATATATTTACCAAAATCGTCGAGTGCTGTCCCGGTGTAGCGAGGAAGCCAGTTACTGATGATTGCTTCTCTGGTTTTCATGTCCGGCTCCCTTCATGTTTTTGTTGTCAGCCTGACCCGATCATATCAGATCAGACTGGGGGATGCTGCCAGCAGCTCTGCGGTTTCTTTCATATCCGGATGGATAAATGAGGCTCAGCCAGCAGCTGCCTGTTGTATTAACCTGCCCGTTGTATATTGTTCACAGGGCAAACGCAATGAATTGCCAGCCGGAAGGCGGCTGTCTGAGGGGGTCCACGGATGGAGGTCCTGAAATGATGAGAATGAAAACCCTTACTTTTGCCTGTATTGCTCTGACAGTGAATACCTTTCAGCAGACTGTCTTGTGTCGTGATGCCGGGGGAGCTTCGGTTGCCATCTTTGGCGATAGTCTTGCAACAGCTGCCGGTGCTCATCCTGCACTGGCGTTTGACAGTGATGTGTTGTGGGACATTCTGAAGGGGGAACGCCACCTTTCAGAAACGGCGCCATTGGCTGTCCATGACTATCTTGGCTCAGGAGGTAACCCTGCTATGGGCAGACCTCTGAACCTGTTGCCTGGCAGCAGAGAGTACAGGGGGGCTTTTGGCTGGGTGTTTCAGGCTGCGATGGATCGTCTTGCCGATGATTATTTTAATGCTCCATGGATAAGCTGGGGGTTCTTGTCTGCAAGGAAGTCGGGTGTTCCGGCAGAACGTATTTTGATCGCCGCCCATAATGGGGCTCGTATGTCTGATCTTAGCAGGCAGGCAGATCGGGTACTGGATCATCTGAAGGGGCAGCTGCCGGACAGAAGTTATCTTTTGTTTACAGGAAATGATCTGTGCGGTGCTCATATGCATGCGATGACGACAGCAGAGAGCTTCAGGATTTCTCTGAGCTCCGGTCTGAAGTATATGATAATCAACGGAAAAGCAGCTCCGGCTGGCAGTGAAATTTTTGTGATGGCCTATCTTGGGGTTACCCAGCTTTTGATTAAAGAAGAGCTTCTGGACAAAAGAATACAGGCTTTCGGTCATGATATGACCTGTCGGCAATTGCGGGCCAGAAGCTATCAGCCACGCCCAACGGAGAGTAAGGGGCAGCGACACCAGGAGAGTCTGTATTTTTCTCATCTGATTCCTCCTGATCCGGCAAGCTACTGTCCTACGTTGTTTGCTCTTCCGATGCTGGCCAAGGCTGATGATGCTTCTTTTTTGCCCTTTCTGAACAAAGGCAGTCAGTCGCATGGAGAGGTCAGCCCGGTCGACCGGGAGGCAGGTTATCTGGAAGGACCGGTCAGACAACGGGTGGATGAGATGATCAGTGTCCTTTCAGGTAGAATCCGTCAGTTTCGTGAAGTTGCAGAGCAGGTGGTAGAGGAAGTCTCAGAATGGAGCAAGCATCATGTACCCGACAGCCGGATACGGGTTCGATATGTCTCTGAAACGGAGCAGATCAGTTTTGATCCTGATGATATTGCGGCAGACTGCTTTCATCTGAGCCCTTATGGCCAGCTGAAGATTGCGAAGGCTCTGGATACGTCGCTTAGCAAAGCTCCGTGACAGCAGTATGGCTGACGGCAGGACGTGGCGAAGAAGTACCCTGTTGTGGCTGATGGCGGAGGAGATGGCTTTTGCAGGCTGAACCCTGATAGCGGGAGAAGTATTCATCACACCAGAGGCAGACATCTCCAAGTGCCTTGATGCGCTCCTGAATAAGCTCCGGGCTCAGTCCTTCCCGGATTCCGAGTTTCATGACCTGTCCCTGATTCAGAAGCTGCATAGACTCATCCTGGCCCGCTCGTTTTAGCGCGCTGTCCATCGATTCTTTTCTGAGATCTGCAATGGCATAGAGTGTGGTAGGGCAGCAGGGGTATAAGCGGAAGAGCTGGACATGGACTTCCTGCTGTTTGCTGCCATGATCAAGAAACCCTTTTGCTCCGGACCAGAGGCTGCAAAAATTATGTTCAGGATCTTTCAGAGCAAGGCCGTTACGCAGAGCCCGCCCTCGTGCCCAGTTCCCTCCGAGCCAGAGATCCTCATCTGCCCCCCAGAAAGCATATTCCGGGGAGGTGGATGCTCTGATGACATCGTCTGTCTGACTGCCATTACGGATAGCAGCTGTCATCCCGGCTTCTTCAAAGAGTTTTTGCAGGAACTGTCGTCGCTGTCCTTTCTTCTGATGGTAGCGGTCAAGGCTGGTGATATCAATGCGGTCTGCTCCTGCTTCCAGTAAGGCTGTGAGACGCTTTTGGTTAATCAGATCGCCGTTGCTCTGTAGCCACAGCCGGGTTCTTGTGTCGTAGCGTTTCCGTATCGCTTTCATGATGGTCAGAAGCTTCGGCAGGTCACTTGTGATTTCACCTCCGCTCAGAATAATTCTGCCAGGATTGTCAGGGAAGTGTTCCAGAACCTGGAGCAGATCGTCTGTGCTGATCTGCTCCCCCTGTGGCCCGGAGTCGTTATAGCAGTGGTCACAAAAATCATTGCACTTTAGAGTGATCACCCAGTAGATGCTTTCCATCAGAGATCCTTTCTGTTCTTGTACAGGGCTTTGTTATCGTTGCTGCTCCGGAAGATGTCGAGTCTCATTTCCCTTAGGGGAACAGCATACTCACTCATGCGAAGGTGGGGGGCGTGATCACAGCGCTGAAAAAATGCCAGATTTTAAAATCCAGGCCAGTAGAGCACAAGGACATCTTTTTGATGAAGTCTGCACCATGGCCGGACTTTCAGAGAGCAAGCTCTGGAGCTGGATGAGAGGGAAAAGCAGGCCTGAGGTTTCAACGATCCGGAAAATCAATCAGTTCTTTAAGGGTGCGGTGAAAAGTGAAGAGAATTGCTGAAAAGTCCTGGAGGATGCTCGTGGCTCAGGAAGTCATATTTTTAAAAATTATTGCATTTTGTCTGACTTTTCTTAATTTTTATAAAATTTGTGGGTGAGGTGATGTCAGATGATAGTTTATCCTTTCAGGAAAAGGGGCACAGACAGAATAATGAGGCTCTTATCTGTAATTTTTCTTGTGATTTTAGGTGGTAATCTGGCTATTGGGCTGGATTTTTTGGACAAGGGTAAGACTCCCCTTACTATTGATCATATCTCTGCGGATGTGAATAAGGATGATAATAATGGCGATTATTCCAAACTATTGTTGGCAGCCTGGAAGGGAGACAAAGAGATTGTGGAGCTTCTTATCGCAGCTGGGGCAAAGGTGAATCAGACAGACTGTTTTGGCAATACCCTCCTCTGTCTGGCTGCGAAGAATGGTCACATAGAAACCGTACAAATTCTCATCGCGGCCGGAGCGGATATCGATCAGGCTAACACTGTTGGTTACTCACCTCTCCTTTTAGCAGTGAGTATGGGGCATGCAGAAATCGTACAAATTCTCATCGCGGCCGGAGCGGATATGAATCAGTTTAACGTGCATGGAGATGGCCTCCTCGATACGGCAGTGTTTCATGGACATAAAAGGATTGTATGGATTCTCCTCGGTGCCGGAGTGGATGTGAACCAGGTTAACAAGCGTGGAGAGCTTCCCCTCTATTGGGCGGAGAAGAAGGGGTACAGAGATATCGTAGATGTTCTCATTGTTGCTGGATTGGAAGTGAATAAGCCTGACTACTGTGAAGGTATCCCGCTCTATCAGTGTAAAGGTATCCCGCTCTATCAGGAAAGAAAAGATAAGACGTGCCGATGTTCTGTAATGTAGGCAAGTGTGGAGACTCCTTTGATGATCCTGCATTCTGACTTCATATCCTGCTTTTCCTGTTCAGCCGCAGAAAAGAACCCAGGGTGATCTCGGCAGATACAGCATGAATCTGGACGTTCGCATCCTCGTGGCAGAGTGAGGATAGAGCTGGGAAATCCCGGAGGCTGCCTGGTCATCTTCTGCATCATCATTGCCGGGCTTTTGATTTTCTGATATCTCTTGTGGGATTTCCGGGACAGGACTTTCGACGAGAGATCACGGAATGAGAGTTTTCTTTGCAGTTCTTCTTACGATGTTCGGAAGCCGTCTGGCTATGGGGGCAGAAACTATCAGAGCGGGTGATACGCCTCTCGTCAGTGCTGTAAAACATGGCCATAAGAGTATTATGGCGTCGCTTCTTGAGAGGGGAGCGAATGTGGATAAGGCTGACAAGGGTGGCAACACCCCGCTTTATTGGGCAGCATGCTTTGGGTATACAGAGATCGTAGAGTTTCTTATTCAGGCGCGGGCAGATCTGAATAAGGCT
Organism: Deltaproteobacteria bacterium; assembly: GCA_020635195.1. GTDB lineage: Bacteria > Bdellovibrionota_B > Oligoflexia > Oligoflexales > Bog-1112 > JACKAG01. The sequence goes on from JACKAG010000012.1 coordinate 58,078, forward strand.
GACGCAGATGGCTGGACCCCCCTGCATACGGCAACGGCGAAAGGAGCGGAGAGGATTGTAGAACTTCTCATTGTTGCTGGAGCGAATGTGGACGAGGCTGACAATGATGGCACCACTCCCCTCAACATGGCAGCGAGCAGAGATCGTACAGAAGTCGCACGGCTTCTCATTGATGCAGGTGCGGATGTTAACAAAGTGGATAGTTCTGGCCGCAGTCCTCTCTTTTGGGCAGATTTTCATAGATGTAAAGAGAGTGTCGCGCTTCTCTTTGCTGCTGGAGCGGATGTAAATCAGGCTGCCCATGATGGCAGAACCCTCCTCCATTGGGCGGCAATGGAGGGGCGCGAAGAGATGGTCGGGTGTCTCATTGCTGCTGGAGCGGATGTAAATCAGGCTGACAATGATGGCGCCTCCCCCCTCCATCGGGCAGCATTGAACAGGTGGACAGTTGCTGCTGTACAGCTTCTCATCAGGAATGGAGCCTCTGTGGATGAGGCTGACAATAATGGAGAGTCCCCTCTCCATTGGGCTGCAAGTGCAAGCCGTGTATGCCCGGAGGTCGTCCAATGTCTCATCAGTGCCGGAGCAGATGTGGGTCTAAAGAACCATAATGGAGAGACTCCTCTCCATTGGGCTGCGCTGAATAGATGGGCAGCTGCTGTTGTACAGCTTCTCATCAGGAATGGTGCCTCTGTGAATCAGGTAGACAATAATGGAGACTCCTCTCTCCATTGGGCTGTAAGTGCAAGCCGTGTATGCCCCGAGGTCGTTCAATGTCTCATTAATGCCGGAGCAGATGTGAATCTGACAAACATTAATGGAGAGACTCCCCTCAGATTGGCTGCGATGAATGGGCACACCGAGATTGCAGATTTTCTGCGCCTTCTCACAAGCTCATGGTTCAGTCGCTTAACTCAGCAGTGTAATCTGCTCTAAACCCTCTCCGATTATCCCTGGTTCTGCAAGATTTCTTCGCTCTTCCCCGGAAAAAACGGCGGGGCCTGGACCGCCGTATCTCTGATCTCCGGAATCAGACCCGGGGGCTCACCATAACCAAAAAATTATTCATTTTTTACAGTTGTTTGCTGTATTTTGTGGTTATTTCTGATGCCTTGAGTGAAGAAACTGCTTCCGGGGACCGAAAGATAAGGCGGTCCAGCCTTATCCTATCGCAGGAGGAATAGATATGCCTTGTGCAGAGCGTGTCAGGAAATATATGGCTTGTCTGTCCGGATTTCTGTTGATGGCCGGGCTTCTGATTGTGGGCTGCCGGACTCATCAGAAAGGCACAGCATCAGGAATGTCTCCTGATGAGCTTCAGACGGAAGCGTCTGATGAGGGGTGGAAAATCGACCCGGACAGTGTGCAGGCGGAATTTGCTCTGGTTCCTGGAGAGCTGAATGAGAAAAAGGTGCTGCGTCTTGTGGCTGTCGATGAAAAGCAGAGCTTTCTTCGCTACAGAGTCTGTCAGACAGAAGCCTCCTGCTCTGAAAAAGAGCTTTTTTTCACGGATGGTCTGATTTCCGGACTTCCGGAAGGGGATCTGGAAATTTCAATACAGCTTTGTTATCACAGAAATCAGACTCAGTCCGGAAAATCATCCTGTTCGCCATGGACTGAGCCGCTGAAATTTCATCAGGATGCTTCACAAAGTGCGGATATGGATGAAATGATCAGCAGAAGAAACGACATCCTGGCAGATCAGGGTAAGTTATTTTTGTCCTATCTGGACTCGGTCCGTTTTTTCAGAGAAACAGCAGCGGCCTGTCCGGGCTTTGATCCTGAAGATGAACGGATACGCTACTTTTCAGAGGTTTCCAGGCTTTCTCTGGGTGATCTGGCAGACTTTCTGCTGAAGACAGAAGAGGCCGCAGATGGGGCAGGACTGGCTCTGACAGAAGCAGCAACGGATCAGCGATACCAGACACTGAGCCGACGGGCCAACCTGGGTAGCTGGAGTGCAACAATGCAGAAGTCGTTTGACCAGGATCAGCTGAAAACAGCGCAATATCTTCAGAGTGTCCTGAAGCAATTCACAGGTCGTGATGATATTGACCTGATGGGTCGCCGTCTTCTGACAGGGGCGGTAGAGCGGCGTATGGTGATGGCAGGTGCGGACCGTGCGCAAGCACGGAAAATCAATCAGCTGCTTATAACATTTCATGGGGATCTGAAGCGTTTCCTCTATGATCCTGCAATCCAGGGAGGGCGAGGCTTACGGAGGACGACAGATGTCTTGTGGGACAATCGTATTAAATTGTTTGATAATAATACGTATTCTGATGAGTTGAAAAAATTGACGACTAATATCAGCTTGGGGGAATTTGATTTCAATCAGTCCTTTAACCAGTTAAAAGGTTCTTCAGCGAAATCTTTAGAAAGTATGCACACAAGACTGGCTTCACGTTATGTACCACCAGCTCTCTCAAAGGGAGATTACCGCTACAGTCGGAATCTTAACCGGTTTTGGTTTCAGATAAAACGTTTTCGCCTGGCAGAAGACAGTTGTCTGGCCTCTGTGATGGAAGCCCATGAGGATGAGCTGAGCCGTGTCCAGGAGACTTCTGCTGGCTATGAGAGCCTGACTCAGCTTACGGACTGGCTGACTATGATCAGTGCGGCAGAATAGCAGGTTGTCTGTAGGTTTTGATCAGTGAGGCAAAACGTCCGTCGGCATAAATTTTAAAGCCTCCGATATTTTTCTTCATAATGACATAATTTTCTTCATGAAAGAGGAATGCGTAGGGAACAGCCTCGGCGATGAGTAGCTGAGCCTGATCGTAGAGGGCTTTGCGCTGATCCGGATCGGTGGTGACCCTGGCTGTCATCAGGACTTTATCCAGACGTTCGCTGGAGTATCTGCCGCGATTTCCTCCATGAGGGGGAAAACTTTCGCTGGCAAAGACATAGCGGTAGATATCCGGATCTTTGAAGCCTGTCCAGATAAGGCTCCACATTTCGGCCTTGCCTCCGTCGACATCTTCTTTAAAACGGCCCCATTCCAGTGGCTGTACATGGGTACGGATGCCGATGGAGGAAAGGTCTGAGGCAATGGCTCTGGCAATACTGACTCTGGTTTCATCGTTGCTGGTTTTATAGCTCAGATTAAAGCGCATTCCGTCTGCTTCCTTATGAAAGCCCGCTTCTTCAAGGAGGGCTTCAGCTCTGGTCGGATCGTACTCCGGCGGTTCAAGCTGGCGGTTGTAGTAAAAATGGTCCGGGGGCAGTAGCGTGGTTGCCGGAATGGCCATGTCTCTGAGGATATAATGGATGATTTTATTCCGGTTGATGGCGAGGCTGATGGCCTTTCTGACAGCAGGATTTTTAAGATGCTGGTTATTCATATTAAAAGCAAGATAGGTTGTCTTCAGACCCGATCGGCGCATGATGCGCAGCTCGGGATAATGCTCTTCTACGGCAGCGATTTTATCCCTGCTGATATTATTCTGGGAAAGATCGACTTCTCCATTGCGGAGCTTGGCAAGTCTTGTGGTTTCGTCCCGGACAATCCGGATATTGAGTCTGGGGATTTGCGGAAGCTCTCCGGAGCGATACCATGGATTTGCGTCCAGCTGAATCAGGCTAAAATCTGAGCTGCTGAGCTGGTATGGGCCACAGCCATGGACCTGATCTTCTGATGTGACAACCTTTTCTTTGTTGTACTGTTTGGGTAGGATTCCGACAGAGAGGTTGGACAAAAAGCTGGCATCAGGCTTTTTGAGGTGAAAGGTGACGGACTGCTGCTTGTGTGTGATGCTTTGAAGGCCCGAAAAGGCTCCGGCCCTTGGAGATGGAGTTTTGTGATCTTTGCTGATCAGAAACTCGTAGAGCGCTGTAACATCTTCCGCTGTGACATAGTTTCCATCTGAAAAACGGATGTCTGGTTTCAGAAAGACCGTCAGGGATGTATTATCTTCACTCCATGTCCAGCTGCTGGCCAGATCCGGAACAACATTTCCCGCCTCATCAAAGTCGATCAGAGAGCAGTGCAGTAAATTTTCCAGATACTGGCTGTCCGCATCGATTGCATATCTTGGGTCAAGTGTTCGTGGAGCCTGCGACCATGCGAGAGAGAGTTGCTCTGATACTGTGGAAGGTTCAGGTGACCCGGATCGTGAATAAACCCAGTAAGCCAGCAAAGCTGCCACGCAGATCAGAAGGACGGTTTTTAAAGAACGTTTCACGGCACCTCCGCTGTTTTTTGTCATACTATCCTAACATTCTGCCTGATGATCGCAATGGGCGGGAATGAATCAGGAGGCAGCACAAGATGGGGGGGGACTGGAGGCAGTCGATGCAAGAGTTGCTGACTGCTGACGGAAAGCCGTCTCTGTGGCAAAACCACAGAGAGAACAGTAATTCCAGTCAATTTCAATATGCGTTTTGCAGTTAAGGCAGGAATGATCTGTAATAATTTCGTTTCCCTGTTCATAAAAGTGTTCAAAGTAAAGGATCTGGGAAATCAGAATCATGACAGGAATTGTGGTCATAATCTGTTTGGTCATAAAAATCACAGAATCTTCTACATAGGCGGTATATGCCAGGATGGCAAATCCGGTTGCCAGACAGACGTGATAAGAAAGCGAGAGATCTGTGACTTC
>JACKAG010000013.1 GCA_020635195.1 Deltaproteobacteria bacterium
ATATTATATGTTGGCGGGGAATTGCTGAAGCCCCACCAGAAGCAGCTGAGGCTGAGAAAATAAGTGCAGCTGGCTAGCTTCAGCAGGCTTCAAAAACAGTCGCAATTCCCTGTCCAAATCCGATACACATGGTGGCGAGCCCCAGAGATTTCTGCTTTTTCTGCATCAGATGCAGGAGGGTTGCAGAAATTCTGCTGCCAGAACATCCGAGTGGATGTCCCAGGGCAATGGCTCCACCATGGAGATTCACTTTCTCATCGACATGGTCCAGAAGGTTCAGATCCTTAAGAACAGGGAGAGACTGAGCCGCAAATGCTTCATTAAGCTCAAAAATATCGATATTATCAATTGTTAAATGTGCTTTTTTCAGAGCTTTTCTGACGGCAGGAACAGGGCCATAGCCCATGATCGCAGGATCAAGGCCAACAGATGCCATACTCTTTATCCGGGCAAGTGGACGAACCCCATAATCTTTTGCTCTTTCCGCAGAGCATACAATCATGCAGGATGCACCATCTGATATTGCAGAAGAGTTTCCTGCTGTTACTGTGCCATGGGCAGGATCAAAGACAGCAGGAAGCTTTGCAAGCCCTTCCAGTGAGGTATCTTCACGAATGACCTCATCAAAATCAAAACGTTTCAGGTTACCTTTCTGATCATGTCCTTCTGTTGCAATAATTTCATTTTTAAAGCTTCCGGATATCGTCGCCTGATGGGCACGTTGATGTGAATAAAAAGCAAATTTATCCTGATCTTCTCGGCTTATTTTGTGTTGTCTTGCAAGAAATTCGGCTGTCAGACCCATCATCCCGGAGGCTTTGGCATAGTAGCGGCTTCCCTGTGGGTTAGGGTCTATTCCGTGAGTCATAGGGACATGGCCCATATGCTCAACACCACCGATGATAAAGAGGTCGCCTTCATCGGCCTTGATAGCCATTGCTGCTGAATGCAAAGCCTGCATCGATGATCCGCATAATCTGTTGACTGTTTGCGCCGGAACAGAGCAGGGAATAGCTGTCTGAAGAGCTATGAATCTTGCGATATTATAGCCCTGCTCAAGGGTCTGCTGGACACAGCCCCAGATAACATCATCAACGTCTTTTGGATTGATTTTTGGATTGCGGGCCAAAATCCCATTTACCAGGTCGGCTGATATATTTTCAGCCCGGCGATTCCGGAACATGCCACCCTTAGAGCGACCCATTGGAGTCCTCGCGGCATCGATGATGACAACATCTCTCATAACGATCTCCTCAAATATAGCTGAGTCAGGATGTTCAGTGTTTTATTTTGTATTCATCTGGTAAAAGTTTTTACCTTCTTTCGCATACTGTTTGAGAAGGGGGGCTGCTTCAAATGCATGTCCAAGATCTTTTAACGATTCGGATTTTTCTACGATATCTTTCAGGCCACAATCATCTGCATATTTGAGAATTCCACCACGAAATGGAGGAAATCCGATTCCATAGAGAACACCAAGATCGACTTCCATTGCTGTTTTTACAATCCCTTCTTCAAGACAACGGGCACTTTCGTTTATCATGGGAATCATCATTCTTTCGATAATTTCATTATCCGAAATATCTTTTTTATTGCGGATAACAGGAGCAAGGATCTTATGAATGTCATCGCTGAAGACTTTTTTAAGTTTTCCTTTGCGGTCCTGAGTATAGTTGTAAAAACCGCTGCTGCTTTTTTGTCCAAGTCGTCCGGCTTCATGTAGTGTATGAATCGCTGTTTTATGCTGGTATGACATTCTGTCCGGGAAGGCTTCAGCCATAACGCCTCCTCCATGGACGCAGGTATCAATTCCGACGACGTCAAGCAGATATGCAGGTCCCATCGGCCAGCCAAAAGCTTCCATTGTTTTGTCAATCTTCCGGAAGTCAACCCCATCTTCCATCAGGCTCTGAAAACCATAAAAATATGGAAATAATAATCGGTTGACAAGAAATCCTGCACAGTCATTGACAACGACAGGTGTTTTACCGATCCGGAGAGCATAGGCAACGGCTGTGCTGATCGTTTCCTCGCTGGTTTTTTCTCCACGAATAATCTCGACCAGTGGCATTCTGTGAACCGGATTAAAGAAGTGAATCCCACAGAAATTTTCCGGACGTTTTAGTTCGCGGGCAAGCCTTGTGATCGATATGGTAGACGTATTTGAAGCAATGACAGCATCTTCTGGTAGGATACCTTCCAGATCCTGATAGACAGATTTTTTGATCTTCTCGTTTTCGACAACAGCTTCAATCACCAGAGGAACTTCTGAAAATTCTGAATAATTCAGAGTTGCACTCATAGCATTCAGAGATTCTGCCATTTTCAGAACTGTGATTTTTCCTCTTTCAACCTGCCCATTCAGCAGTCGGGATGCTTCTTTCATTCCTGCGTTTAGCGCGTCGTTGCTGATGTCTTTCATGACAGAAGGGATATGTTTTGACGCAGACTGGTAGGCGATCCCTCCTCCCATGATCCCGGCGCCGATCACAGCGACTTTCCTGATTTCTTTTCCACCTGTTGCGGTCTTTTTAGACTGTTTTTTGTTGAACTGATCAGAAAGAAATACACTTATGAGATTATGGGCGACTGGTGTGAGGGCCATTTTGATAAAGCCTTCAATTTCGACTGGAGAGGCTTCTTCACGGACCATTCCGGCAGCTTTCTGAATCCTGCTGATAGCTTCCAGTGGAGCCGGATAATGCTTACCAGCTTTTGCCATAACATAAGCTTTTGCACTTTCAAAGGCCATGGCAGACTCAAGGGGGCTGACAAACTTTAGTGGAGATATCTTATCCTTGCGTCGGGACTGCCAATCCAGTTCACCCGCTGCCGCTCTTAGCAGAGTTTCATGGCAACTCTGGTAAAGATCCTCAGGGCTTACAACGGCATCAACAGCTCCTGTTTTCAGGGCGTCAGATGACTTATAAGTTCCTCCACCAGCAATCCATTCGATGGCGTTGTCACAACCGACAAGTCGGGGAAATCGAATCGTCCCACCCCAGCCGGGGTAAATTCCCAGACGGGTTTCTGGCAAACCAAGGGAGGCTTTGTCACTGGCAATACGAAAAGATGTTGTCAGGGCCAGCTCCATGCCTCCTCCGAGGCAAAGGCCATTAATTGCTGTTATGGTGGGAAAGGAAAAATCTTCGATTTCACTGAAGAGACGATGGGTTTCGTTTAGCCATTTTTTGAGATTGTCTTCTCCTGAACTGAAATATCCCATAAACTCAGTAATATCAGCGCCAACGACAAAAGCTTCCTTTCGGCTTCCGATCATAAGTCCACGGATATCTTTTTTGCGTCCGGAAAGAGCGGTGACAGCTTCACGCAGATCTTTTAACATCTCCTGATCAAATTTATTGACCGATGCAGATCCATGATTAAGCCAGAGCTCCGCAATATCATCATTTCCGATCAAACACTGGATATGTTTTCCGGTAAAAACACTCTGTTCATCCATAAAATTTCTCCTGTCTTCTGGAAATTCGTTTCATGATATTCCATGTTCCGAACCCGTTATATGTAACATGCTTTGGCCGTGATAAGCTTCTGAATTTTTAAAAGCTAAACTGCGTCTGTTGCTTTGATTGATCAGATGATCTTAGCTCCATCTCACGGAAAAACAGTGTGTGTATCGATGATGGATCTCTCTTTTCAGTTATGTATTATGTGACCGGATCGGACAGAAAGAAATGCAGAAGAGAGATTGAAAACAGCTTTTGATCGTCAGACATTTTATGTGCCGATGACCATAAGCTCCCGATCCTGTGGGAGCTGGCATCAGGATATCTGGAACCTTACGCTTCGGATAATTGAGGTGGAGTTTTTGGCTGTTCTCTGGCGTTTGACAGAAGGGAGTGGCTGTGTCAAGCATCGGGTTATGAGGCATAACCTGCAGGTTTTTCTCTTCTGTCTCAATGTATTATGATGATTGTAATAAAAAGAACTGACTTGGTTGGAAGAGTCTGTTAGAATGCGTCCGTTTAATTTGAGTACTTCAGATAGACTCCCCCATGTAAGTTTTGAATGGCAGAGCCAGATTCAGCTCTCTGCCAGACCCCGGTGATGACGAAACAGGTCTGAGGAACCTTATTGTCTGAAAAAGGAGGACCAGCGGATGCAACTGTCGGGTACCGGAAAAAAGGATCACCTGGTACTGAGGAAATCCAGCGTCAGGTATGTTCTGACTGTTGTTGGCCTGATTGTTTGTTGCAGCTTATCTTTCTGGTGGGGAGGGAGTAATCAGGCTCCGGAAGCCGGAACAGTCTTGTTGACAGAAAATCTACGGAACTTTCCTCACGCTGTATGCCAGAAATTGTGGAAGGTTGATTTTGCAGATTCGCCACAATGGTCGTTTAATAGTGGTAACCGTGAAAAACAGCAGGAATTTCAGGTTTTATTCCGGAAGTTTGGGCTCGAAACAACTGCGTTTACCAATCTTGATATCAGAGAAATTGAAGCGAGTCACGATCAGGTTGTGATTCATAAAGCGAGCTCTATCGAACAGGACTGGGTTCTGGTGGAAGATTCTGCCCTTGATGTCGCGGGTGAGAACATTGGTATCAATATCCGATGGAATCTTCATAGATTGCCTGAATGGATCGGCAGGAGGGCAGTTTATACTGCTAAGCTGGCTCATAAAGTTGGTGAAGTCGTATATGTGTATACAGGTGTTGTTTCTGGCAGGATTGTGGAGCCTCGGGGAGATGTCAGGCCCGGGGCTGAATTTGACCCGTATTTCCTTCCGGATCAAAGTGACAAAACCCTTGCCGAAGGTGCTGATGATACTTTCTCACCCAGGGCAATTGCCATGAAAAAACTGGTCAGAGGTCAGGTTGATGCATGTTCCCGCCTTATTACGGTCTGGGATGGAGCCTGGCAAAATGAGCAAAAATGATCTGATCCTGTTTCTGCCATCATAAAGCTGACCAGGAAAATCTCTCCTGTTCATTTCTTCCTCTCCGGACCGATGCCCTTTTCAGAAGAATCATAGAGTTTTGATTTCTGAGGAAGGGGGCTTGATTGAAAGGGTTGTTTCCGGCTTTATGTCCGCGATTGCGGGTGCTATGCCTTCTGTTCCTGTGTTCTGATATCTGTCTGCCACTTCTCTTTCTATCACAGGAGTATGGGCGGGCATGGGGCGCCGATGCTTATGATCCTCCATCGGCCCTAAGCTCTTTGCCTCCACGGGCAGATTTTTATCCTCTGATTGCACTTGTTTTTCGTGATCCACAGCTGCTTCAGCGTCATCATGGGCTGGAGTCTCTTTCAGCATTGCGTCATCAGCTTGTGTTAAGCAGGAAACTTCTGGATAAAGAGGCGCTGGGAACAGCGATTCTGGAATACCGCCAAAAGGAATATTTGTCGCTTTTACTTCGTCTCTCCTGGTACTGGACCGATACTCTGATGAGTCAGGAAGGTCTTCCGGATAGTGATGTCCGTAACATGCGGGGCGAAATCACAGGATATCACCGTCAAATCAGATCGTTTGGCAGAAAGGTTTATCGAGCTTCCGGTAACCAAGAGCTGAAGCATTGGGTCAAATTTCAGGTAGCACTGACAGATTTTCTGTATCCGGACAGAAGGAAACAGGCTGTTCGCTGGTTACAGGAGCTGGATCAAAATCAGCTGACAGATTCCAGGCGCCAGTTGACTCAGCTTGCCTCTGCTCTTCTGGACAGTACTTCGGAGCGTAATATGCCAAGGGAGCAGGCAATAAAGGCTCTCAGATACTGGCAGCAGCGATTTTCCGGCAACCAGTCTTTGATTACGCATCTGGCAATCAGCAAGCTGTTGGCAGATCAGTCTGACTCTGCTTTTAGTCAGAAGGAGCGTCAGGAGTTTATGGGGCGCCTGAAGTATGTTTCCAGTCTTTGTGGGCAGCTGACTGATGGCTGGAGGGCAGAGCTGCTTAATTTTTCAGTCGGGTTGTGGCTTCAGGTTGCCGGAAAAGAGCCGGACTGGGGGAATCCTCCGTTTCGTCTTAGCTGTTATCAGAATCTGAAGGCGATGGGAGCTCTCAGAGAGAGGATTGCGCTTCAGCTATGGCGGCAGGGGAATCTTGTCTCTGCAAGAACGATCTATCAGGATTTGTTTGATTCTGCGGTGACTTCTTCTGAAAAAGCTCATTTTGGAGAAAGGGTCCTCGATCTTTATCAGCTTCTTTACAGGCAGTCCGGAGATCCTTTTCCATATCAACAGGCTCTGAAGAAAATTGCGATTCAGTCAGGGAGTGAGCGTTTTTTTCGTGTAAAGGTTCTTAATCTCCATTTTCATCTTGTTATGGGGGAAATCCGGGCAGCTATTGAGCGCCAGCAAAAAGGTGATGTGTCCCGAATCCGGGAGCTGATGTCTGCGTATCTTCAGGGCCAGGGCCAGGGCCAGGGCCAGGGCCAGGGCCAGGAGGACTTTCGTGTCCGCGAACTTCAGGAGCTCCTTGCCAGGCTTTACATGAAGAGACAGTATTACAAACAGGCAGTCCGGATTTATGCTCATCTTTATCGAACTTCAGAGGCTACGGATCGACGAAAATATCTGATGTTACAGATTGCAGCCCAATCTTTACTTGCACACTGGAATCACAAGAATCCATGGGAAATGCAATCTGGTAAGGAACTTGCTCCGGAAAGAGAATCGTTGTTACGTCTCTTTTATGCCCTGAGGCAGCATGATAAGAGCCAGAAATGGGATATCTCCGGAAATATAGGCATGCTTGAACTACTGCTGAACCGACAGCCAAAAGCTGAGATCGTCTGGCTGAATGCAATCCGGGAGTTTCCGGATAAACCAGATGCAGCGAGGGCTTTGGGATATTTACTGACGTTATCTGAAAAGTCCGGAAGATGGCCTCATGTGGAAGAACTGATTTATCTTGCTCAGAACCGTTCTGTCGTTCCGGAGTTTCAGGGACATAAGCTACCATTGCGCGAGACTCTGGAGAGAGCTTTATATCAGGTCAGTATACATCTCCGTAAACAGGGAAAACATCAGGATGCCGTGTCAAAATTACTGACTCTTGTCAGTGCTTATGATGCGTCCAGTCAGTATCCGGAATACCTCTATTTGCTTTCTGATAGTTACAGGAGAATGGGATCGTATGATGAGAGCCTTAGCAGTCTTGAACAGATTTTATCTCTTCCTCCTGTGGTCAGATGGTATCGGGAAGCTCTTCTGGCCTCTGCGAAACACTATATTGGACTGGCAGAAATGGAGACTGCATTACAGCGATATCAAAAGTATCTTGAGCTGTTCCCTGGTGATGAGCAGGTGCATCAGATCCGGCTGCATATATCAGAGATTATGAGTGGGATGTCGAAATACAGCGAATCCTATGCTGTTCTGCAAGAGGTTGATCCGCTCAGATTAAGTGCAGAGGATCTTCTTTTTATGAAAGAGAAGAGCTATGATCTTGCAAAGAAAATTTTTAGTGGAAAGGATCTGAATCAGATTGCTTCCGGAGTCCTTCATGACCCGGTCAGTCCGTTATTAATGAAGGCGGATGCCTCCCGACTTTTATCTCGTCAGGCTTATGGTGAAAGAAGTCTTCCTGATCTTGCTCAGATCGCTGCTTTGCTGAGGAGCTCCGGATCTTCAGTTTTAATCCGGGACGCCCTGGATTACGTGAAACTCTTGCAGACCCATCTGAAGACTGAAATCATCATGGAGCCTTTCCAGGGCATCCTGAGTAAAAACGTGGAGCAGATCCCGGCATTTTTAAACCGGGTCTATCATCAGGTTTCTTCAGATTACCGGGAATTGTGTCATGACCCTTCCCTGTCTTCCTGTGTTCCGGCTCAGCAATCACTAATGGCTTTTAATCATCGTATGGTTGAGCTGCTGGATGGACTGACCGTTGGAAAAGCGGTGATGGAGGATGCTGCTTTCCGGGCTTTTCAGCAGGAGAAAGAGGGTCTGAAAGTCGTTCTGCTGGATGACCGTCCTTTGATCATGAAGGAGAGTCGTCAGTTTCTCGCCCTGGGACATACAGATCCGGAGGTGACCAGGAAGACACTCTGGCTTCTGGAAAAGGACTGGAATTTCAAAGATGAGGCGGAAGCGGCTTCCGGATTTATGCAGATCACAAGAGATTATATAAGGGAGGGGCGCAAAGATGCAGGAAAAGCACTGTGAATGGATATATGCTGTGATCCTGTTGTTTCTTTTCTCTCTGATGTCAGGTTGTGTTTTCAGAGGGGCAGAAAAGCAGGCCGCTGTTGCGGATGGTTTTCTGATTCAGCCTCATATGACGAGCTCTCTTGCAGGCCACTCTGAAATCTGGCTTAGTGACATCAGAGCAGAAGATCCGGCTCTGGTGACGGTGCTGGAACATATGGAAACGCGTGACTGGTCTGCGGCGATTACAGGCACAAAGCAGCTTCTGAAGAAGCGGCCTTTTGACAAGGACTGCTTTCTGGTTCTGGCAACAGCGTATGCAGCTCAGGGGCTTTGGGATCAGGCAAGGTTTTATGCCAGACTGATTCTTCAGGCTGAGCCGGACCATGTTGCAGCCACGAATATCATGGGGCTTTATCGCCTGAATGAGGCAGACAGTTCATATGATTACGAAAGGTCAGCTCGCTGGTTTCTGGAATCTTTCAAAGCCTCTTCCGGAGAAATCGCTTCGGGGCTTAATCTTGGTTATCTTTACCTGAATCTTGGCTCTCATCAGAAAGCTCTGAATATTTTTGAAACAGTGCATGAACGTTGTCAGGGTTGCAGTGTTGCGGCTCTGGGTCTTGGGATTGCCATGCGACGATCTGGCCAGATCCGGCAGGCGAAAAGGCTGCTGGAAGATCTTGTTTCCCGGTCTCCGGAGACGATGGCTGCCTGGTATCAGCTTGCTCTGATCATGCGGAACAATGAAAAAGACTACAAAGCTTCATCCGGATATCTGAGGCACATTCTGGATCAGCCGAAGCTACGTGATGTGGCTCTGCTGGAAAAGGCGAAAGCTCTGCTGGAAGCTAATCAGGCTCCGACACCACCCTGTTGTATATCATCAGCAAGGGGTTGATGACTTCCTTCTGACTCCATCTGATCAAGCTTCAGGCAGATTGCATGGATGACAGCTATGTGTGCTTCCTGGATATGGGCTGTGCTAAAAGAACGGACTTTGATAAATTTGTCCGATATCTGGCTCAGTAAACCGCCTGTTTTTCCTGCTATGGCATAGACCAGCATACCGTTTCTGGTCGCAATGTTTGCTGCGCTGACCAGGTTCATGGAGGCTCCTGATTCAGGATCTCCGCCTCCTGTTGTGATCAGGAACAGAATGTCTCCGGCTTTGCCCAGAGCAAGGACCTGTCGGTCAAAATAGCTTTCAAAGCCAAAGTCATTGGTCCATGCTGTCAGAGCAGAAGAATTATTTGTCAGGGATATGGCAGAATAGGGCTGCCGGTCCCGTTTGCTGAATGTGCAGACAAGTTCACCAGCAAAGTGCTCGGCATCAGCGCAAGAACCTCCGTTTCCGGCTATCAGGACTTTACCTCCCCGTTTCCGGCAGTTCCAGATACCTTCGGCCATCTCTCTGATGACAGCGGCTTCCTCTTTTAGCTGACTGATAGCCAGAGCTGATTCTGCAAAATAGTTGGTCAGCTCATACTCTGGTTCAAAACCAGCTTTCAGGGGCATCATTTCATCTGAGGATACCTGGTTCATATAGACACTCCACCCTGGTGTTCCGGAAGTCACTGGGGACACAGGGTATGAGTTGTATCATGACCTGCGTTCCTGACAGAAAACCTGCCACTCAATAACCCAGATCCTATCAGAGACGAAATTCCACGTCCAGCAGAATCCTTCCAGTTGTAAAGACTATCTGTCTGTGATTTCAGAGAAAGTCGGCGATCTGTGCAAGGTGGTCGATGACAGGGCTGTCTGTCTGCAGATGCTGATTGTAGTGACGTCTGCGGAGAAAGAAGGGGATCTTCAGGTTTCGGGCAAAATGGTAGTCTGTTTCCCGGTCCCCGATATAAGCGCTTGACTGAGTGCAGTTGGGGAAGCGTTTTACAAAATAATCATACATGGCTGTCGCGGGTTTTCGGCAGTTACAGCCAGAGGCTCCTGTATGAGGGCAGACCAGGACAAGATTCAGAGGCAGATAACGGCGAATCTGATCATTGATTTCTGAGATCAGTTCTGTTCCGGTTCTTCTTCGCTCCAGGTCAGGCTGATTTGTCAGAATCACAAGATTCCAGCCAGAAAAGGCCGCGGCTGTTTTCTGGTCCATAAGATCCTGACTCAGAACCAGTTCAGACAGGACACGGGGGGAGGATATTTCACCTCCATCCCGAAGAACAGCCTCATTCAGGACGCCATCCCGGTCAAGAAAGAGCGTTCTGTTTGCATCCGGGGGAGCATAGTCAAATACAAGAGGACCATGGTTCACAACTGATAGCCTGCGGCAATTGCGTCCGTGTAAAACATCCTGACTGTCTCCAGCGAAAACTGTTCCGGGCTTTTGTCTGCCTGCATAAGCTTTGCTATCAGGTCGGGAGACATCGTAATGATGTCGCAGCCAGCCAGCCGTGCATTTGTAAAGTCATAAGCCATTCTTGGGCTGGCCCAGAGGACCCGGCACTGACTCTTTTGATGGACGGTTTCGCAGATTTGTCTGGTCACAGAGACGGCATCAATTCCGAGGTCAAAAATTCTTCCTGCAAAGACAGAGATAATATGCTCACCATTTCCCAGATCGGGTAGTAATTCTACAACCTGCTGGTGAGTAAAAACGGCGGTGATATTGAGCCGGACCTGTTCAGCCGCCAGAACTTTCACAGCTTCTGCTGTAGACTGTCCGGTGGTTAACTGGACCGGGACTTTAACGAAAACATGATCAGCTATTTCCCCAAGGATACGTCCCTGCCGGATGATCCCTTCTATGGTGTCATCCAGAACTTCAAGGGAAACAGGGAGCCCTCGGCAGGCCTCCACCACTTTGACGCTATGCTGGAAGTAATCTTTAACTCCCAGTTTTCGGAACAAAGACGGATTGAATGTAAACCCTTTCAGCAGATCCTTTGCAAAGTCTTTTACCTGATCCAGGTTTCCACCATCTAAATAAATATCCGGCCCAGCAGAAAGATTGAACACGGTCTTAACCTCCCTATTATTCCCGGAAACTTTACCAGATACTCCTTCCTCCATCCAGAACAATCTCCTTGCCTGTCATGTAAGAACTGGCGGAAGATGCGAGAAATACGAGGGCCTCACGGTATTCGTCAGGTCTGGCCCATCGTCGAAGGGGAACGCGGTTTTTAACATTTTCTACCAGATGAGCTGGCTGATGATTAAATACGGCACCCGGAATCAGGCAATTGCTGCGTACGGAGCAGTGAGCCCAGTATGTGGCAAGGTAGCGGTTCAGCCCCAGCATTCCTGTCTTTACAAGAGAGTAGCCAATTGGCTTGAAGTTTCTGACATCCTCCATCTGCCCTGAAGGACTGTAAACCCTCTGATCAGGGGCCTGAATAGCAAGATCTGAGGCAACATGGACAAGAACCCCTTTTTTCCTTTCTGCCATCCTGCTACCAAAGATTTTTGAGCAGATAAAAGCACCCACTAGTCCCACATCGATTTCTCTGCGCAGCTCCTCGATCGAATAGCCTTCGACAGAGCCCGTCACACTGTCGCTATGATCCTGTTTCATCTTTGGGTTAAGGGCTGCATTATTGACCAGAATATCCGGACTCATTCCGCTGTTTTCGAGCTTTTCCGCCAGGTCTCTGACCTGATTTTCATCACTGATATCACAGACAACTGCGTCACAGCGGGGATGATCACCGCTGAATTCCTGACTGATTCTGGCTTTTGCTGCTTCACAGCCTTCATGACTGATATCTGCCAGTACCACCTGGCATCCCGCAGCAAGAAGGGCAATGGCATGCTCAGGTCCTAGAAAACCTCCACCACCGGTTACAAGAGCTGTTGATCCGTTCAGACGAAATCTGAGTTTGTCTGTCATGCTTTTTGCTTCCTTTTTATTTATTCTGTTAAGTTAAAGCAGGCTAAAACCACCATCAACCCGGATATCTGCTCCGTTCATGCTTTCTGAATCATCTGAACAGAGGAAACTGATCGATGGCAGCAAATCTTCCGGAATACCCACACGTCCCAGGTTGCACTTGGATTTCAGAATCTGCCCAAGTTCATCATCTTTCATTTCATTCGGAGCGCCTGCATGCTGCTGTTTCCGTCCTGTATTGGGGAAAATGCCAGGAGATAAGAGGTTAGAACGAATGCCGTCCTTTGCAAGAAATGATGCAAGATACTTTGTCAGAGCAACCAGAGCATGCTTGGATAAGGAATAAATGACCGGATTAAAAATTTTCCGCCCTTCATACATTTTTGCATCAGGGACAAGACTTCCATAGAGTGATCCGATATTGATGATATGTCCACCTCCCTGCTGTTTCATGGATGGGATGGCGCACTGAGCACAAAGAAAAGGCCAGTAAATCCCTGATTCCATGCCTTTCATAAAGGTGGCTTTACTGATCTGTTCCAGGCGGCCACTTTCGTCGTTAAAACCAGTATTTTTTGAAAAATCAAAGGAATTGTTGACCAGAACCTGATAGTTTCCATGTTCTTTCTCAATTCGTCTGAAACATTCCCTGGTTTTTTCTTCGTCGTAGAGGTCAGCTTCATAGTGAAATGCTAAAGGAAAGTCGTCAAAGCCTTCGGGCTCCTTCCGCCCCAGGTTGATCACTTTTGCTCCACATTCGAGAAGGTGGAGAGCCATAGCATGACCGAGGTAGCCGCTTGCACCAGTAAAGACAATTGTTTTTTTGCTAAGATCTCTCATGATCAGATCCGCCTAAAAGATTTTTGACATATTGAATGGCATAGGCTGCATCTTCCAGATACCTGTCAGGAGAACGGTAACTTTGCAGGGTGATGCTGCTCAATCTGGGTAGTGTTTGTACCCAGTCGAGGGCTGCTTTGATCTCTGCGATTCCATCTCCATAGCGACAGTTCGCTGCGAATAAAGCACCACGATCTTTGATGTGCATACCGTAAATCCGGTCTTTCAGTGGTGCGTACTGCTCAAGTTTATAGCCAAGAGATGCAAGGTTACCGATATCAAGGAGAATGCCAATGTCATCGCAGACTGTTCTGGACAGAAATCGGAGCGCATTTTCCGGGGACAGATCTGTCTCGATACAGATTGCAGAACGAATCTGCTTCATGCGACTGAGAAAATCGCTGACGATACGGGTTTGCTCCTGGTTGACAAGTGTGCTGCTTTCTTCGACAGGTAAACTGATCCGTGCAATATCAAGGTCGCTGGTGGCCGCCGCGAGTTGTTTCTGAATCCAGTCCTGAGCATCTGCCTGTAAACGATACACAGGTGTGTGCATAAGAAAGTCCAGGCTGACTGAAGTCAGACACAGAGAACATGAGTTCAGAAGTTTTTTGATTTCTGCCCGGCTTTCCTGATTGAAAAGTGGATTAGAAAAATCCGATATGATCCACTCGATTCCGTCGAGGCCAAGTTCTGCGGCTATCCGGAATTCATCCTGCCATGAGCAGATGGGAAAGTGCTGATAGTGACCTGCTACAGGTTCTGATAATCGCCCCTGTACAATTGATATTTTCACCATATGGAGGCTCCCTGATCAGCCATAATGTTCTGGCCTGTCAGATAGTGGTTTTGCGGATCGAGAAGAAAGGTAATCACTCCTGAGAGACCTTGTGGACTCAGGCTTTTTCTGCCTGGAGTTTTTTCGAGAATATTCCCGAGGTGAGGACTCTGGCTCGCAGCAGGCCCGCATATGATATTGTTAGCTGTCAGTCCTGAGTCTTTTGCAAAGAGAGCAAGACCTCTGGTCCAGGTTTGCAGAGCGGACATCATAGCAGCCTGGAACGGCCAGAGACTGGCTCCGGGGGAAGATTCAAAAAAAGCATCTGAATGGCTCATTTCATGCATGGAAAGAGGAAGGATCTGAATCACTCTCCCCCGGCCTTTTTGTACCATGTTCTGGGCAATCAGATAACTTGCCATAACTGGTCTGATCAGCAAACTGTCAGCTGCTTCGTTTAGCATGAGAGGCAGCTCCGGATCTTCTCCTCTGAGAGGGGATGTAAGCCTGTCATCATCTGTGCCTGTTGCATCGATAATCAGAGCCTCTGGTTCACGTTGCTGCCGTTTTTGCTCCTTCAATAATGATTCAAGTGCGGAGCTGAATTCCGCTGTGCTGCTTTGCCGGAAGCTGACAGAGCCCATCAGATAGCCACAGTCAGAGACAGCCTGATCGATTGCTGCGGACAGGGTTTCTGATCTATGGAGAACAAGTACATTCACAAATCACCTCCCAGCGGATCAGAAGATCCGGCTTACCTGTAATCCGTCGCAGATAATATTCTGTCCGGTTGAAAAAGAGTTACAGGGTGACATGTTGGTAAAATAAACCCAGGCAAGCTCTTTGGGGGTTCCGAAACGTTGCATGCCGACCTCAGAACGGATAAACCTTTCGATTTCTTCAGGCCGCTCAGAGATAATTTCCTCCCAGCGTCCTCCTTTGTAGAGGACATTACCGGGGCTGACAGACAGGACACGAATCCCCTTCGGCGCCAGAGCTTCAGCCAGATGGCTCACATATGCAAGCAGTGATGTTTTCGCGAGTGAGTAGGTCATAGGGGCTCTGACGCGCTCAACTCCTGCGATCGCAGCTGTCAGGATAATACAGGGATGTTTACGGCTTTCTTCTATCAGCGGCAAAAAGGTCTGAACAATTTCAAGCGGAGTAAAAAAATTCGTGTGAAAGACCTTTTGCCAGTGTTGCAGTGGAAATGAATGCCCTTGCGGGGTTTTTCCGCTGCCCACAAATACGGCCAGCTGATCCAGTTGACCGTTTCCCCATTCCCGGACGCGTTCATAAGCTGATCGGACTCCATCAGGAGATTCAAGGTCCGTAGAAAACAGTTCCAGATCTTTTGTGTCGGACGTGGATGCCAGCTCTTCCCGGGCAGCTTGCTGCCCTGATTCTGACCGTCCTATCACAAAGACCTTTGCTCTGGCGTCCAGGAGCATTCTTGCCAGCTCCAGACCCATACCACGGAATCCTCCGGCAATGACAACTTTTAGTCCTTCAAAACCACTGTGCATCAGCTCGCCTTTCTTATTCCATTGTCTCGATGACTCTGGACCCATGCCAGTCAAAGGCCCAGTCGAGAGCTCTGAATCCGGAGCTCCGGATTTTTTCCCGGAACGTTGATGTCTTACCCGGGACGGCCATGAGAAAGAAACCACCTCCACCAGCACCTACGATCTTGCCTCCTGTAGCCCCTGCTTCCATCAGGTGAAGGTATTGCTGATCGATATGACTGTTGCTCATACTTGCAGAGAGGCTCTTTTTTTCGCGCCAGTGCTCGTGCATCAGTCGTCCGAGCTGGTCGATATCTCCGTTTTCCAGAGCTGTGACGGACTGCATCCCGATGTCTTTCAGCCGGTCATAGACAGAGAGGGTATTTTGCGGATCATCCAGCTGTGAGCGGATAACTTTTTCGGAGTCCCGTTCGATTCCACAATAGATCAGAACCAGGTGTTGCTCCAGGTTTCTCCGGACAGACAGATCAAGATTAAGCGGGCTGCTTTCGACCTGATAATCCCGACTGACTGAGATTTTCTGAATTCCTCCTGGGGAACAGATATACTGGTCCTGAACCCCTCCGGCCAGTCCAAGACGTTCTCTTTCCAGATGATACGCAAGCTCAGCGACTTCAGTTGCGCTCATCTCCATCCCTTTCATTGCTGAGAGGGTTTTTACAAGGCCCACGGTGAAGCAACTGGATGAAGCAAGACCCAAACTGGAAGGAAGCATTGCATAGGAGCCGACCTGAATTCCTGAGTGGATTTCGAAGAACTTCAGGGCTTCGCGGACAAACTGATGTCTGATGTTTTCCAGATGATCTGCAAATTGTACATCTGTTGTCTGGACGAGAATCTGCTCGTCCAGTGTACGCTTTGTTGCTGAGACATAAGTGTAATGATTAATCGCTGCACTGATCAGAAAACCGCCTCTCTCTCTGGCGTAAAAGGGTAAGTCGGTTCCGCCTCCTCCCAGAGAGATGCGATAGGGTGTTCTGGAAATGATATGCCGTTTAAAGCAGTTTTTCTGGTTCATGGGGCTCCTCTGCCGTCATAGCCTGCCCGACAGGCCAGATGCGCCTGCAAATATCTGAAAACAGAGGGGTGTTACTGGCAACGATACCGATTTCCCCGGAGCTGTTTCCGTATTCATGAAAAAATCGCGAGTGCCCACCCGCGCAGCGGATCAGGAGGGAGCCTGCGGAAACATCCCATAGTTTGTCATGAGGGTTGATGTAGGCATCCAGCCTTCCACAGGCAACATAAGCAAGTTCGAGGTTTGCACTTTCCAGGATATGGATTCTGCGACAGACAGGTGGGGCAAATTGTCTGGTCAGTTCTTCTATTGTGTCATAGGGGTCTGATTTGTCTTTTCTCGACTGATTGCAGTTAAGGCTGATCAGGGCCTGATCCAGACATTCAGTCTGGCTGACTGTTATCAGATGTTCATTGAGATAAGAATGCTGCCCGTCTGTCCAGAAAAGTTCTCCATGTACGGAGTCAAAAATACAAGCTCCCATCACCTTGCCGTTCAGACAGTAGCTCAGAGAGTGTGCAAAAAAAGGTATTTTGTAGAGATAGTTTGTTGTTCCGCAGACGGGATCAAGAATCCAACTGTACTCAATCTCCTCTTTCGAGCTATCAGAGAAAGAATCTTCTTCGCTGATGATATGGTCATCAGGAAAATGTTCTCTGAGAGATTGGCAAACATGATCATGGACCATCAGATCTGTTTCAGCAAGATAGCCTTTATCTCGACTATAAGAAAAACCGCAGCTCTGATGCTTAAGTTTTTCAGGTATGGATAAAAGAATCTCTTTTGCTGCCTTCAGTCTGGGCTTACTCATAATCCCCTGCTTCAAGAATGTGATATTCTTTCATGTCAGCTTTCAGCTTACGGCCTACCACATCATAGATCCGGTTGGGGAGTAAGCCTCCGGGACCTTTTATAACTCTGGTATCGAGATCTTCCATCCGAAGTTCCTGTCCTTTCCGGACGGACTGCTTGAGGACAATGCGTTTGCTTAAAACCGAATGAAGTGTTTCTTCTGAAGACTGGAATTTTTTCAGCGGAGATCCCATTGCTTTGACAATATTCTGACTAAGGTGGATCAGTTCGCCGAAACTTTCAAAGCTGAGTGAAGCTGCCTGGTCGGGACCGCTCATTTTTGGGTTAAGGCTGACGTGTTTTTCGACGACCCTTGCTCCGAGGGCAACAGCAGCCATCGAACCCTCAATTCCGGTCGCATGACCCGAGAATCCAACTTCTTCTCCAAAGAGCTCTTTGATCACAGGGATGCAGCTCAGATTCTTATCTTCCATTGGGCATGGATAAGATGATGTGCAGTGAAGGAACATGATGGGACAGTTATGTTTCTGAAAAATGTCCCAAGTCCGGATCATTTCGTCATAACTGGTCATCCCTGTACTGACAATCGTTGGAATCCGGAAGGATGCGACGAAATCACAAAATTTGTAATTATTGGCATCAATACTTGCCAGTTTGATTGCTTTGGCACCGTGCTTTGCAAGAAATCTGACACTTTCCTCTTCCCATGGACTGATAATATAATCCATGTCAAGAGATTCTGTATATTTCCAGAGTTCAAGATGTTGTTCGTCAGTAAATTCAAGGCGTTTATCGGGATATGACCATGTTCCGAATGCTTTTGATTCGTCGGGAAGGTCATTCTCATGCTGACTCAGATAGCCTGTTGGATTTTCAACGGGACGATCTGGGTGCAGCAGGCTTGCGAAGTGGCGTTTCTGAAATTTGACCGCGGAGGCACCCATTTCTTTTGATTTCTCAATCATTTTTTTTGCAAGATCGGGTCTGCCGTTATGGTTAATCCCGATTTCGGCTATGAAATAGACGGAGGGATCATCTTTAAGATACTTTCTTTTGAATGACATAAAATTCTCGCTTTCTGAAATACGATACGATCATGATAGATGATACGACGATGAGCGAGTGCACGGATCGCTGATCGGTCATGGAACAGCACCGGAAAATACTAAAGCAGCTGAAAACGCATAGCAAGCTGAAACGGAAAACAGGATCATTGAATCCCGTTTGTTTCGGATATTCTTCTTTCAGAATAGATCTTTTCTTTTAAACTGAGCATGTATATCATGCGTTAAAAGCCTGATGAGGAGTTGGCATTGAACGTTCTGGCGATTATTCCTGCGCGTGGCGGATCAAAAGCAGTTAAACTGAAAAATATTCACTTATTTAACGGAAAGCCTCTGATGGCTTATACCATAGGGGATGCAAAGCGTTCACGGCTGATCAGTCGTGTCGTCGTTTCTACAGATAACCAGGAGATTGCTTCTGTAGCAGAAAGTCTGGGTGCGGAGGTTCCTTTTCTGAGACCTCCTGAGATTGCTACCTGTACTACTCCGGATCTTCCGGTTGTCCGGCACTGTGCGGAATTTCTGAAACAGCAGGGATGGAACGCTGATATCATTGTCTGGTTAAGGCCTACTCAGATTTTCCGGACAGCAAATGACATCGATCTGATGATCGAAAAATGCATCCAGAACGAACATTTTCATTCGGTCCGGGCAATCTGCAAAGCAAGCTATCCTCCTCACTGGATGAAAGTCATCCGGGGTGAGTATCTGGAAGCCTTTCTGCCTTCCGAACCTGTTTATACCCGACGACAGGATCTTCCGGAAGTCTATCAGGGGAATGGGACCATCGAAGTTTTCCGGTATTCGACGGTTCTGACGACTGATAGTATGTATGGTCATAAGGTTGGTTATTATATGATGGATGACTGGTCGCATATTGATGTTGATACATATGATGACTTACTCCGTGCGGAGGTTCTGTATCAAAAATGGATCGAAATCGGAGGAAATAACGGGCCTATGACCGGAGCTGGGACAGCGAGAGTTCAGGAGTTTAATATGAATGAGAGAGACAGATCGGTCTGAGCTTTCTATGGATGGGAAGCTTCGCAGAATCAGTCCATAAGAAGCTCCAGGCCTGTCCGGATCATATCTTCCAGGCCTGACTCACGCTCTGCGGCGCTGAGCTGGTAGCTGTCATCTCCGAGGCGGTCGCTGACGGTCAGAAGGCTGAGAGCTCTGACCCCGCTTTTTGAGGCAAGGCTGTATATCATACTGGTTTCCATCTCAACGGCGAGGGCTCCCCAATCTGCCCAGATTTTCCATGCGTCCGGATCCGGATGATAGAAAAGATCGGTGGAAAGGATTTGTCCCACATGAAACCTGAGAGAGTGGTTCCGGGCAACCAGGACTGCTTTTTCCAGCAGGCTGAAGTCGGCTGATGGGGCATAGTTCATGCCGGGAAAAATCCGTTGGGAGGTGGAAGAATCTGTCGAGGCCGACATGACGATAATCAGATCTTTCAGGCGTATATCCGGCTGAAAAGAGCCACAGGACCCCAGTCGGATGACCTGCCGGACGCCGTATTCGTGGATCATTTCGTGCAGGTAGATAGCGGTGGAGGGGATGCCCATGCCGGTGCCCTGAACAGACACCCTGATCCCTTTGTAATAGCCAGTAAAGCCTAAGGCTCCTCTGATCCGGTTGTAGCAGCTGGCTTCTTCCAGGAAAGTTTTGGCGATGAACTGAGCCCTCAGAGGGTCCCCGGTGATCAGGACTGTTTCTGCCAGTTCGCCCTGCTGTGCCTGAATATGCACTCCCATGCCCCCTCCGTTCTGATGACTCTGTGAGTTGATGTGTTTTAGTTAAGCTGAGGCTCCCATATCGTTTTGATGTCTGTAAAGGCAATGATTTTTTTCAGACTTCTGAGCTGTCTTCCGCTCTCAACCCTTTTGAGGTCCGTCGCTCCGGTATATCTGATCCTGCTGAGTCGCTGCTCTTCTTCTCCAGAAATCCAGACAGTCCGGACCCGCTGGCTGCTGGCAACAGCCTGATCCAGATATGCATTCCGGGTGCTAAGGAAATTGAGGACTCCTGGTGGTAACGCTGCGGTATCTGCACATTCAGCCAGAATTGCTGCGACAGGCAGGTCCTGTTCTCCGGGGATCATCGTGACAGAGTTGCCGGCAGCCAGAGCTGCCCAGACTGTATCTGAAAGTCCGGAAGGATCACCGGCAAGTGGCCCCAGAATGACAACAGTGCCGACAGCTTCCGGGCATGACTGGCAGGCATAAGGGCTCCGGACCGGGTTAATGCTTCCCAGGAGCTGCTGATATTTATCAGCAAAGCCAGCATAGTAAAGCAGAGATGCGATCAGCTCTTTTGCCTCTGCTTTATTTTGTTTTCCATCTTGTGATCTATGGAGAGCCTCTTCCAGATCTTTTTGTCTGCCAGAAGCAATTTCTGCCATATGATAAAGGGTCTGAGCTCTCAGAAAAGGGTCCTGTTCCTTCCAGAGTCGAAAGCCTGTTTCAGCATCTCCCAGGCAGGCCTGCAGGTCACTGGCGGAGGCATGGGTGCAGCGGAGCTTATGAGGAGGGAGAGAACTGCTGTGTTCCATGGTGAGGACAAAGCTTTCTCCTGATGCGCTGCTTGTAAATCTCCCTCCCCGATACAGGTTCAGGCTTTTACTGACAATCATTCCTGTCCATCCTCCAGGTAGGGATATAGTCCGTGCATGCCTCCCTCTCGTCCCCAGCCGCTTTCGGGGTAAGCGCCGCAGGGAGCGGAGGG
Source organism: Deltaproteobacteria bacterium (assembly GCA_020635195.1). Lineage (GTDB taxonomy): Bacteria > Bdellovibrionota_B > Oligoflexia > Oligoflexales > Bog-1112 > JACKAG01. The sequence continues at coordinate 20,738 of JACKAG010000013.1, forward strand.
GTCAAAGCGGTTGTTGCTGTTGGCCCAGATCACTCCACAGCGAAGCTCTGACGCCATATAATGTAGCCTTTCGGGATGACTGGTCCAGACAGCAGCTGCCAGACTGTATGGGCTGTCATGGGCTTTCCGGATGGCCTCATCGGCTGTTCTGAATGTGGTGATGGGCAGGAGAGGTCCTGCTGTTTCTGTCCGGTATACAGTATGCCCCGGAGCGACGGAGCTGAGAATGGCAGGAGGGCAAAACCATCCCTGATCGGGAATTCTGATCTCAGGCTCCCAAAGTCCACCTCCTTCTTCTGCACCTGTCCGTATCAGGGCCCTGATCCGTTCCAGCTGTTTTCGTGAGTGAATGGCTCCCAGCTCTGTATTCTGATCCAGGGGATTGCCAACGCGTAGCTGACAGATGCGTTCTTTTAGTCGTTCGGTGAATTCTTCTGCAAAGGCTTCTTCGATCAGTAATCGTGATCCGCTACAGTAAATATATCCCTGACTGAGACAGAGTGCCCGGACAAGAGCTTCAATGGCCTGGTCGGGGTCTGCATCACGAAAGACGATATGGACAGAGCTTCCTCTCAGTTTCAGGCTCAGTCTTTGGCCGCTGGTTCCGCAGATGGCAGCGAGCTCTCTGCCTGTGGCTCGTGAGCCGCTAAAGGCGATATGCTGGATTCCAGGATGCCGGACCAGGTTTGATCCTGTGCTGTCGTCTCCTGTAATGATGTTGACGACGCCATCTGGCAGCCCGGCTTCCCGGATCAGCTCTCCCAGACGCAGGACGGTCAGGGAGGAACTTTCTGATGGCTTAAGGACGACAGTGTTGCCAGCAGCGAGGGCCGGAGCGAGTTTCCATGCGGCCATAAGGAGCGCTGAGTTCCATGGAATCAGCTGGGCGCACACGCCAAGAGGGCGTGGGCTGCGAAACCCGGGCAGGTATTCCAGCTTGTCGGCCCATCCTGCGTAATAGAAAAAATGAGCTGCTGCGAGTGGCAGGTCTGTGTCACGAGACTCCCGGATGGCTTTGCCTTCATCCATGGAGGCAAGAACGGCGAATTCTCTGGCTCGTTCCTGAAGGAGTCTGGCGACTCTGAAGAGAAACTCTCCTCGTTTGCCTGGTTTGATTCCGGACCAGGCCTTTTTATAGCTCCGCTGTGCTGCCATGACGGCGTCATCAATATCCCGCTCTCCAGCCAGAGGGATCTGGCTCAGCAGTTCTTCTGTCGCGGGATTATATGTGGCAAGGTAAGTCTCTTCACCGGGAGGTCGGAAATTTCCGCCAATCAGCATCTGCTGTCTGGTGCTGATGTCGATTTTCATCGTGTCTGGGGCTGCGTCGTAAGGATTCCGGAAAAGGTCTTTGCTGGATACAGCAAGAGCCTGTTTCAGGTTTCCGGGCTTATGCGTCCCAATATGTGGGCCGACTTCTGCTGTTTGCTTGTCAGGGACAGAGTGCATCGTTTTGATTACTCCACAGAAAAAAATCCGGGGTATGGATCAGTCCCGGCGCTCAGTATCATCACTTCTCTCAGAAGGTCGTTCAGGAGTGTGCTTGCCCCGAAGCGAAAATAATCGGGATGGAGCCATTCTTCTCCCAGTGTTTCCAGTAGCATGGTCAGATAGTGGATGGCTTCTTTTGCACTGCGGATACCTCCGGCCGGCTTCATGCCGATTTTTCGTCCGTTGCTTCGGAAGAATTCTCTGATTCCATAGAGCATGTGTAGACTGACGCTCATACTGGACGCGGCCGGAATTTTTCCGGTAGATGTCTTGATAAAATCTGCCCCGGCTTCCATCGCCAGCCAGGACGCGAGGCGGATATTTTCAGCATCACCGATCTCACCGGTTTCAAGGATGACTTTTAGTCTGACCTGCTCCCCGCATAATTCACGGATTTCAGCAATTTCGTCGTAGACCTTCTGGTAGTCTCCGCTGAGAAATGCGCCGCGGTTGATAACCATATCGATTTCGTCAGCTCCGGCATCCAGAGCCTGGCGTGTATCCTCCTGCCGGATGCTTCTGTTGACCTGTCCTGCAGGAAATCCTGTCGCGACAGAAGCGACTTTGACGCTGCTCCCTTCCAGTGCTTTTTTGGCACAGGCGACCCATTCCGGATAGACGCAGACAGCTGCGACTGCTGGCAGAGCTGGAATATTTTTTAAGGGGAACTGTTCCCTGATGATGGGGTCAGAGAGAGGGGTTCTGGCTTTGGCGCAGAGCTGTCTGATTTTTCCTGCTGTGTCGCAACCTTCCAGAGTTGTCAGATCGACCATCCGGATTGCCTGATACAGGGCATTAAGGCGGGACTGGCCGATGATTTTACGGCTGCAGAAATCGTGTACCCGCTCATTGACTCCTGCCCTGCATATCCGGAAAGAGGGCAGAGGCTTTGTAACACCTGCACGTACAGTGAGCACTCGCTGCATGATGAGGATACCTGCATTGTAAGTATGTAAGGATTATTTTGTCAGAAAAAGAAAAGAACAGCCAGCGCTTTGTCTTGCCTGAAACTCAGGAACCCGTATCTGCTTCCTCAGACCTGAGTTTGCGCTCCCTTTTTTCCTGTTTTCCACGAAAGAAAATCCGTACAGGGACCTTATCAAAGCCCAGATCTTTGCGAAAAGAGCGGAGCATATAGCGACGATAGGAAGGCTGAATTTCGTCCGCAACATTACACATGACGACCATGGTCGGGGGAGAGCTTGTGACCTGAGTTGCGTAATAAAATTTGATTCTTTTTGAGTGTTGCTGTATCAGCTGCGGGCTGTGTCTGAGTATCATCTTTTGCAGGCTTTCATTTACTTTTGCTGTTCCCGCTTTTCTGGATGACTGTTCATAGACTTCTTCGGCTTGCTGCATCAGCTGATGAACCCGCTGGTTTTTGACGCAGGAAACGAAGGTGATTGGAATAAAATCCATATCCGCAAGAGAGGTTTCCCGGAGATTCCGCGCGTAATCCCGGGCTGTATTGGCAGTTTTATCCGGTACCAGATCCCATTTGTTGACGACAATCATGACAGGGCGGAAGCGGTCGATGGCCAGATGAATCAGTCGGGTGTCCTGATCAGTCAGTCCTTCCAGAGCATCGATAACCAGCATGACCATGTCGGCCCGTTCGATGGCTCTGAGACTTCGGATGACGCTTCTGACTTCCAGTTGTTCCCGGACCTTTGTTTTGCGGCGGATACCTGCCGTATCAATCAGAATCCATGGCTTATGATTATAAGTAAAGGGGGTATCAATACTGTCCCGGGTTGTTCCGGCAACAGGGCTGACCAGGCATCGATCTTCTCCGATAAGACGATTTAACAGGGATGACTTGCCTGCATTGGGGCGTCCGATCAGCGCAATTTTGGTTCCGATATTGTCATCTGCCTGACGACGTAAAGATCCCTGTGATGCGAGATTGTCCCGGATGGTTTCAAGAAGCTGCCAGAGTCCTTTATTGTGGGCTGCGCTGATGGATATAGGATCTCCGGCGCCAAGAGCATAGAACTCCCATCGGTCAGAGTCCCGTTCTTCACCATCAACTTTATTGACGAGTAAGAGAAAATTTTTGTTGTGTTGCTTTAGGTACTGAAGGATCGTGCGGTCATGCTGATGGAGTCCGTGCTTCCCGTCCAGTACCAACAGCACAAGGTCAGCTTCCCGGATTGCCTGTTGGCTCTGGGACCAGACAAGATTTTCAGCAAAAGGCTGAAAATGAAACTGGTCGGTTTCGAAGCCTCCGGTATCGATCAGAGTGAAACCAGCGTCCTTTTTTTTAGGGTCGTAATAAACAGTTCCGTAAATCCGGTCCCGGGTAACCCCAGGCTGATCGGCTATAATTGAACCCTGTTTTCGGGTGAGCTGATTAAAAAGAGTTGACTTGCCAACATTTGGCCGGCCAACAATCGCGACGGTTCCGTAAATCAAGTGATGCTTCCTCTGTCTGCGTCAGGTGGCAGAATGCTCTGAAGGCGCGAAGGATCTGGTCCGATCATGCCTATAGCCAGCTCAGCTGCGGCCTGAGATGCTCTTTTTTTACTTAATCCCCTGGCTTTTGCCAGGCAGATGCCTTTTATTTTGACGGCCACTTCATATTCCCTGGAGTGAGGGGGGCCTGTTTCCGTCAGCAGTTCATATTCAGGAATTTCTTTGAGAAACTTCTGAGTCCACTCCTGAAGCCGGCTTTTGCTATCTCCTGAGACAGCTTCGCCAGGAGTTACCAGGTGTTCTTTAAAACAGGCATTGATCACGTTCTGTGCCGCTGAGAAACCGCCATCCAGATAGATCGCTCCGAAGAGCGCCTCGATGGCGTCGGCCAGCAGGGCTGGTCGTGAGCGCCCTCCCTGCTGCTCTTCTCCCTTACTCATGAGAATACAGTCTCCCAGATTTAAGTGGGAGGCAAGTGCTGCAAGTGTGGTTTCGTTCACTAATGCGGACCGTAGTCTGGAGAGTTCTCCCTCGCGGAAGAGCTTGCCTTGTTCGTTCCTGAGAGGCCAGATCTTTGTGCTGATCACCAGACCAAGAATGGCATCGCCGAGAAACTCAATCCGTTCATTCCAGGGAGCCTGCTCCTGTTTTGCCGGACTTTGTCTGTGCTGATGACCAGTTCGCCTTTTGCCTGATGGGGCTCTGACAGCCGAGCTGTGGGTCAGAGCCTCATAAAGAAATTGTGGCTTTCGAAAATGATAGGCAATTCTGGTCTGAAGCTCTTCAAGTCGCCCGAATTGTTCCGGATAACGGCTCATTAACTCTGTCCATGCTCCGGCACTTTTTCTCTCTCCGGAAGACTGCTCATGAGTCACCATGGGGGATCCTTTTGTTTCCCTGGTAAAGCATTTAACGATTCTGTTCCGGGCATTTGCAGCTTCCGGTTGCAGTAGCAAAAAACAGGACCATATTATAATTGATGCAGGTGTTATTTTCTATAAAAAAGAAAAAAGTGTCTTATATTCTGATTGTTGTCAGGAGATTAGAGCATTTCAGTATGCTGTGTTTGTGATATCTTAGGAGGAGTGTTGCCTGTGGAACTAAGAGGTGGAGTATGGTGAGGATAGGGAGGCTAACAATCCGCTGGAAGATAGTGGGGTCTGTTTCTCTTCTGATTCTGTCTTTTCTTCTGTCTGGCTGGCTATGGCTGGAACAGTGGAGCCGAACCCCGCAGCCTCTGGGTCAGGAGCTGCTGTTTTCTGTTGATAATGGGGTCGGACTGCGGCGCCTTAGTCAGAATCTTGCTGAAAAGGGCCTGATTCGCCAGCCTCGCTTATTTCAGTTCTGGGTCAGGCTTCAGGGTCAGGCGAAAAACATTCAGGCTGGCCGTTATCGGGTCGATCATTCTGTAAGTCCAGAAGAATTGCTTCATCAGATGGTAAACGGCAAGGTCTGGAACGAACTCACTCTGGAATGGGTTGTTCCTGAAGGCTTTACACAGCAGCAGATTATTGCCAGACTTGCTGCGATCAGTGGTCTTCCGGAACTTTCCTTTCGCCAGGTTGCAGAAGATCCTCAGTTTGTGTTTCAGCTTCTTGGGATCCAGGCGCCGGATCTGGAAGGTTTTTTGTTTCCAGCTACTTACCGTCTTTACAATGATCATCCTGCACCCCGGACTCTTTTCCGGATGATGGTGTCAGAGTTTTTTAAGCGGCTTCCGGATGATTTTGACGATGATTGTCAGCGTATGGGTCTGAGCCTGAGAGAAGCTGTGACGTTTGCATCTCTGATCGAAAAGGAAACCAGACTCCGTGAGGAAAAGGCTCTTGTTTCAGAGGTGATCTGGAACAGATTGCGAAAGGGGATGTCTTTAGGGATCGATGCTGCGTTGATTTATGGAATTGCTGATTTTGATGGTAATTTAAGAACAAAGCATCTGAGTGATCGCAGCAATGTCTACAATACCAGGGTTCACCGGGGATTGCCTCCTGGTCCTGTAGGCTCTCCTGGCCTGGAGTCTTTGCAGGCTGTATTAAGCCCTGCAAATCATGGTTATTTATATTATGTTCTTCGATATGAGATGGATGGGAGGCACCATTTTTCCAGAACACTGAAAGAACATAATCATCATGTCAGGCAGCTGATTCGTGCTCAACGGAAGAGCAATCGCCAGTAGTCTTTGTATTTTTGTTGTCATGTTCAGGCAGAGGGAGTTTTGAAGATGGTCTCAGATATCAGAAAGTCAAAAAAGCAAAAAGATAAGAGTCGCTCTTCACAGAGCTCTGGTCAGGGGACAAAAAAAGAGAAGAGGGTGGATGGAGAACGAATCCCCATTCAGTTGCTGGTGGACTATAACGACGGAGGCCTTTATCTCTTCGATTTCTGTAAAGATCTTGGGCAGGGAGGGGTTTTCATTGAGAGCAGAGAACCGAAAGAGCAGGGTTCTGAGTTGCATCTTACATTTACGATTCCAGACAGCAAGGAAACCCTGAATCTGAAAGGTCAGGTGATGTGGGTTCAGAAACCTCTTGAGAACCGACCGGACCTGATCCCGGGTATGGGGATTCAGTTTATTGCGTTTACACCTGAGCAGCGAAAAATTCTTGCTGATTTTGTGGGCCGCTATAGCAATCGGGTGGGGAAATCTGCCTGAATCCCGGTCTTTTTCTAAGTTATCTCTCCGTATTTTATAAGTTTGCAGCTAGAGAGCTTTTCCTGATAATCTTTCGGTGAACATAATTTTCGGGGGAGGTCAGGCGATGCGCTTTTTCGCATTATCATTTATTTCCATCATTTTTTCCAGCACTCTGGCACTGGCCAGAGTGGCTCCACCAACTGTATCGCTGAAAATCGAGGAAATTTTCGCAATCAGTAAAGGTTTTGATGCGAACGACCATGTAGAAATTGCGGTGCGTGGAACTTTGCAGGACAGCTGTCAGAAGGTCGGGACCAGCTCGGCAGATGTTGATCTGGAAAACGGGACTATCTCTGTGCGGGTTGAGGGTTATAGGCGCGATAGTGGTGCTTGCCTTCAGATGATCACTCCTTATCTTGAAATTGTTCCGGTTGGTCACCTTCCGGCAGGGAATTACCAGGTTCTTGATTTGTCAGGGCATGCGGCAGCTAAAAGCCTTTCTGTCAATCCGTCTGATCATCCTGGACCTGATGACTACCTCTATGCGCCGGTTGACCGCGCGATGCTTTCTGCTCCTTCAGCTATCCGTCATAGCTTTGAGTCTAGCATGACCGATTCATCCTCTCAGACTCTTGTCCTGGAGGGGGCTTATCCTCGTTTCCTTAAGGGGTGTATGAGGGTTCAGGAGGTCAGGGCATATTACTCTGGTAATATCATGGTGGTTCAACCGATCGCTCGTCTTTTCGGAAATCAGCCTGATGATCCGGACAGTGTTCCGGAATGTCGGGAGGGAGCAGATCAGTATAATCGCTTCCGGATCAGCAAAGAGGTTAAGCTTCCGGTTCTGAGGCAGGGCTTACTTCATGTGAGAACTCCGAACGGGAAATCTCTGAACCGCCTGGTAGATTTCTGGACTCCTTCCGCCAGTCTTAGCAGAATGTAGCAGGGCTCTAAGGAGTCATGGGTTCAGAAGACGTTCCATGGGTACTGGAAAATCAGAATAAATTGCTGGCCCTCAGATCCATGGGCTATGTCTCCTCTGATAACAAAACCTGATGCCAGAAGAAGCCGGACACCGCCACCGCAGGAACTGCGGTAGCGCTTTTGTTTTAGTAAATCCGGCGAGGCATCCGCAACAGTCCCTGTCTCACAAAAAGCTGCCAGTTGCAGGCCTGTTCTGATGCCACTCAGGATACCGATATTGAAGGGGGACAGCTCTCTGGTCAGGTTGAGTCGAAATTCCGTCCCGAATGACTGACTATGAGCCCCGTAAAAACGGTTGGTGGGAAAGGCCTGCATCCTCTGTGTTCCTCCCAGGGGAATTGCAGTACCATGGCCTCTTTCGCTGATTTTATCTGTGATCTGTCTTTCTTCGTGAAGACGGCACTGTTGCTGTTTGTCTGATCCGCTCAGTTCTTCGCAGTCAATACCAAGGCTTTTACTGACAGACTCGGGGCTTTCTTCTCCTCTACCTCTGACGATCGCATCTGAGCGGTATGCATTAAAAACCAGCGTACTGTAACTTAAGACCGGAATATAAAACGTTGCATTGTAATCAAGGGTGTAAAACCAGGCTTCCCGGGTATCCGGGCGGGGTTTGTCATAGCGGAATACTTCAAGGATGGCTCCTTTGTGGGGATCAGAACGATCATCGGAAAGATCCAGAATACTTCCGTAGCTCAGGTTGATACTTTCGGAGCTTTTACCGAGTCCGGGCAGAATATTATGGTACTGCTGATCAGAGTAAGAACGGATTTGTTCTCGCTGGCGGTTGATTCCGATATTGAACTGCAATCGTCGATCGAGGATTCGCCAGTTAAGCTGTGCCAGACTTGCATCAAAAAAAGTAAGGTGCCGGATCAGCCGATCTTCACGGGATGAGTCCATCCCTCTCGGATAGACTTCTACACTGGCCCGGTCAAATATATTATAAAAAAGGTTAAGAGAGAGGCTATCCTGGTTCAGCATGATATCGGTCAGGCCCAGTCCCCCACCGCTCATATCTCCCCAGAAGCGGTAAGCGAAGAGGTCTGTTTCCGTCCTGAGCAGATTAAATATGCCCCCAATTCCGCCATAGAAAAAACCAATTCCTGGTATTCTGGCAGCTGCGGGGGTCAGGATATGGCCTCCACTGGTTTTTGCCTGTTCTGTCCTTCTTGGTGGGATCAGAGGATGTCGGAGCTCCCGCCTTTGTTCTCCCAGAGGCTCTGCCTGGCTCGGCTCAGAAGATGTTACGAAAAGAACAAGACAGCAGAAGATGGTCCACAGTAGCATAATGGTCCTTCAGAGCCTGAATCAGATCAGAGCAGATGTTTCTACTCTACTCTGACGCTGTAATCAGTCGTCCTGAGATACGAACCGTGTGAACTGACTGCTTCTGATATTGGGGTTTGTTGTCCGGCAGGGGGTTAAGCGGACAGGAGCACCATTGCGTAGCGGAGCAACTCCTGTCAGATCTCCTTCTTCCGGAGGGATGGAGAGGCAACGAGCGGTGCCATCTGCCTGATTCATGATTCTGAAAGAATTGCGTCCGCCAGAGTCGTTTTCTGTCGTTTCGACAAGGGTAAATAACTGGTCAGAGCGAGGAACTTCTTCATCACACTCCTGCTGAATCAGATAGGGATCACCATTGTTGACGGGTTGTACCTGCAGGCATAATTTACCTGCATTGAACTGTATGGTGAACCAGCCGTACTCTTCCGGAGGCAGCTCATTATTCAGCTTCTGTGCTCCGTGCAGCTTTGTCCGGACCATCTGAGGAGACTTGTAATGACAGTCCCACTGCACAGCGAAGCCTCCGTCTCCCATCTGAAGACACTTTCTGACCCGGGAACCGGCCTCTTCGGCAGGTTTTGCATAGTCCGTCAGATCACTTTGTCCGAATGATATCGCATTATATCCGTCGAGACATCTCTGACCATTCCACAGATATTTTCGGTAGTTGCATAGTTCTTTTTCAGATTTTTCAACATCTACATCAACTTTTTGAGTGTATAGTAGTTTTTCCATAACAAGCGGGATATTACGGTCGCTTGGTGTAAACTCTTTTGTACTGCCTTCATACCAGACGATGGTTTTTTTGCGATCGCTGGATTGCCAGAAAAATGACGCGACCACTTTATATCTCGTATTTTTTTCTAACAGTTGCAGTTCCAGTTGCATTTCATTGCAGCGGTTGACTTCCTGACTACTGTAACTTTTGATGGTCTGCCCCGCGCTGATGAGTTCGGCGTAGAAGTACCAGCCTTCTGCGATAAACTGACTGTCATGAGTAAAGCACTTGGTGATAATCTCTTCGATCCCTGCGCTGGATGTTGGTTTTCCTTCTGTCAGTGAGAGTCCCTGCACCTTTGCAACATTTGACTGAGATTTTGTGCTTATATTGGCAGGTGGTGTAAAGTCTTTAAGGTCCGCGGGAACAGCCAGACGCATTTTTCCTGTGCTGTCGAAAACACCGGATGAAACACCCTCTGTTTCAGACTGATAATTACTCCGATTACTGTTGGTTTTACAGGCTGATGGGAGCATTATGGCAAAGAAGATCCAGGAGTATCTCCATGGTCTGTTGAGTCGTTTCATAGTTGTCTCCCGGTCCTTTCAGTTGATTGCCAGAATCCGCCAGCGCACCTGCTCTCTTCTATCGGAGCCTGTTACTGAGATCTTAAATCCCATTGACCTGAGGGTGTTGCTCAGGGTTTCGCTGGGATGATTATCTCAGCCAGATAACTGTCTTACTCAGGCTTTCTGCAACATCATCCACAAATATCATGACATATGGACAATCATTGATTTTTGCAACTTTGTCCATGGTTAGTCCCCAATGATTGCGTTCACTTTCTGTCAGAGCTGAGACGGTCACATAATCACGTCGGTTGTCTCCGAAATCTCGTTTGAGTAGTCCAAGGATACGCCCAACGGGATCTGTTACGATAAAATAGCGGCTGAAGTGTGATGCATTTTCATCATCGTGAAGAAAAGAAATCTGAATACTAAACTGATTTTCACTGCTTAGTTGCATAAGTCTGGCTCTGACAGCATGCTTTCGGACGCTGGCAGGCCCCAGAGCTGTCCGGAACTGAATGGGACTGCTGATAATTCCGGAGTGAGAGCGATCCAGATCCAGACGTAGCCTGGCAGGGAGCTCTCCATGGTCGAGACGGCTTTTTCTCAGAGATGATTCGGATAATGTTTTTCTGTATATGACAATTTCGCTGCCTTCTATCACCCGGAAGACAAGAAAAAACCGTCTCGATGAGGAAAGATCAATGTTGTTAAAAATAAGATAAGGTGGGTAGCCTGATGAAATCTTATCCTGATCTTCGAAGTAACGAACCCCAAGAGTATTTTTATCTCCGTCTGCCAGGACGACTTTATCAATATAGTGTTCGCTGGATTGTGGGAATTTGAGTAGAAATGACAGGTTTGCCCGGACATTGACCCGTGATTTTTCTGCGTAGAGACCGTCTATCCAGAAGATGCATTTATCGGGATCACAGCTGATGGCCGTTTCTGTCGCCACAATATCGATGTTACATGGGTCTTTTTCTTCATCTTCTTCATCAGATTCCTGAGCAGATGTGCGAAACGCAGCTTTGCTGAGCCCAAGAGCTGTGATGAAGGTTCCAAATTGTCGTCGGCTTAGTTTCATCCTATTTACTCAGAGCAATCGGACAAATGTTCGTAAATAAAACTGATCGTCCACCAGGCGGTAACAGATAAATTCCGGATACTCAAGAATATCTGTGAATGTATCACCTGCTCCGGAAACCGGAGTTCCGGAAAGATCTGTAATAATACAATCTTTTAGCTCTGTTGCGGCAGAGAAAACGGCATCTTCAGACGCTATGGAGTAGGAGCCTGATTTAAAGAAGCGGTCTGTGAATTCGGGATTGGGCCCTATGTTGGCGAAGGCCTGGTATTCTCCGAATACTCCGGGAACTGAAAGAGGCGTCGGACTTTGTACTTTTTTTCCAAGAAACGTATCAGAGAAGGCAATGGCATATTTCATCGTGTGTTTTGAGTAAAAGTACGATCCTTCACAGTTTGGGCAGGCAGTTTTAAAAACCAGGATCAGTTGCCGGTCACTTTTTATCCGGAGATTATCGAAAACAACCGGACGGATCGAAGTATCTGGTCTTATGTCTGTCTGGTCGACAATACCCTTACCGGCAAGTAATTTACCGGATGGTCGTAGCAGATACATTTCGCTCAGGTTTCCGTGCTGGTATTTCGGAAGGCTGACAACCACCATAGCTGAGTTATGGTCCCCGTAAAATTTATAAACAGCCTCCAGGTTTTCTCCAGCATCAGGAAGCCCCTGCCAGTCGATTTTGTTGATGGACTGAGGAGAACAGACGGATTTCTTCTCTTCTTCGTTGCTCTTCGTTGCTGTTTCTCCGGATGATGAATAGGGAGTAGGGGCTGTTCCGTTTTCTTCTTTCTTCGCCGTATTGTTCCGGATGGCAGCGGTATTTGTGTCTGGCTGTTGTAATGATTTTCTGTCTCTGGTCTTACAGGCAGCCCATATCAGGGTAAAAGGAAGAAGAAACAAAGAGTGATACTTGCTGATCATAGTGGAAGCTGAGCTCTGCTGTGTCAGATCTGTGATCTGACGGCTCCGATCACTTTGTATTTTTCTGATTGCAGACAGCAAGGCCTCTATCCATACCATAGTTTCAGAATCATCTGACGGAGATGTCTGTTCTGGACATCGGACTCAGAAAAGAAAGACTTTAACTATTTATGAAGCTTGCTGTTTCGTTCCAGAGTATGAATTGTTTGCCTGAAGTTGCCTGGACAGAGAGGGTTGCTTAATTTTCATGATCGGGGAGCTGGACCCACTCTTCGTGGTCTGTTGACTGAGGTGACGTTACCGTCTCAGCTGAACCAAGTGAAGTCAGTGAACCAAGCTGAGTTGGTTTTGTTTGTTCTGTCTGAGTTTGTTCTATTTCTTCTGGCTGCTTAAGATTTGCTTCTTCCGGATGGGGGAAGATCTTCGGTAGAATGATGGCTGTAAAAAATGTTGCACCGAGAATAACTAAATGAGAGAGAGAATCCTGATCGGATGGCGCCGTTGTTTCAACTGCGACGACACGGCACGGAAGTATTGCAAGACTCAGGACGATAAGAGCTACCTGAACTGTTTGCGTTAGTATATGTCTCACAGAAAACCTCCATCTAAGATGCAGAACTTACTTTTTGCCATAGTCAATTATTTTTATCAAGGATTTAGTGATGATTCAGATCGTTTTTCTGATCCAGATAAGACTGACATCGTCATTTGGTTTTCTTCCTGTTTTTCTTGTTTCCCGGTCCCAGACCTGTGCGCAGAGTTTTTCAGGACCATCTGCGATATTCAGTAAACTTCTTGGGGGAAAGGTTTTCAGGACATTGCGGAGTCCATGTAGGGGAATACCGTCTGTAGAGACGATTAGCTCATCTCCAACCTGAAAGCTATCTGACTTTAACTTTGGATCGTAGTCTTCACAGATCCCCAGAGGATTATGTCTCGATAACAGTGGACGGACAGAGGTGGACCAGTGCTCATCTGAGCGAAATAACGGTGGAGGGTGTCCTGCTGAAACGTGATGGAGAGTATTCTGATCGGGTTCAAATGTGACACCTGATAATGTCGTCACATGCTGACCATGACCTTGTTTCCAGAGTAGGTTATTAAGGCTTTTCATGTAATCGATCAGGAAGTCACGTTTTTCAAAAAGAGCAGGTTGCATGGTCCGGATATTTTCCAGAAGATTCTTACAGGCAGATACAACAAGGGCTGCCTGTACTCCATGTCCTGTGATATCACACATGATCAGATGGAAAAACTTTCCTGATTTTGCTTCCGCAAAAGCATACCAGTCTCCGGTTGCAGCATAGATCGGGCAGTGATATTTTCCGATCAGAAAATAAGGCCAGGAAGGGAGTGGATCAGGCTTGTATGCTTCAGCCATGACGGAGGCTTCCCGAAGCTCTTTGGCCAGAAGCTTTCTTTCAGCTTCGACAAGCTGTAGCTTTTTTGCTCGTTTTTCTGTGTAACGACTTTCTTCCGCAAAGATGAGAATGCCAGAACCAAAATAAGAGAGCAGAATCCACAGCCATGGTACAATCACCCCGAAAGAGCTGAAAGCAATGATTCCTGATAGAAAAATCATGATGCTTCCTAAAGTCAGGTAAAGCCAGAAAAGTAATGCTCCACCCGTTGCTCCGGAAATAGCTCCAAGGGTGGCAGCCAGTAGCATCCACAGGCTTCCTGATCCCATGCTTTTGAGCCAGTTTCCAGTCAGGACACTATTAATCATCGAGGCCAGAAAAAAACCCCCAGGAGCATAACCGAATGGTGTCGTATGAAAATCTGTTCCTCCCGTATACATATCTGGCAGGAGGAGGATGACGTCACCTTTTTCTGCCAACGGGCGGGATTCTCTCGGGGGGTCAAGAAGCAAGCTGATTCGTCTGATTTTTTTATAATAAGCAGAAACAGGAGATAAATTGACCATGATTTCTCCATGGTCATTCAAAAAAAGTTTTTGATTATTGACGAAAGCACTTCCTTCCTGCACAGAGTACGAATCTGCGGCGAGCAGGCTTGCATGTGGAATCCAGTAGTCATTGTCGATCCGTATGAAAGGAGAAATATGAATATTTCCAGCATATTGAAGGTGGCCGACCCAGGTGAATGCGTTGCGCAGCAGAGGAGCGGGGCCATAGGCATGCTGTTCACGAAAATCACTGAAATATCTGTATGGGTCACCTGATCCCCACCAGAGTTTGTCTTCAGGATAGAACTGTTCTCCTGGTTTATTCTGAAGGTTGAGGTTGCTTTTTTCGAGGCGAATACCTTGTTTTTCTGCTGAGGGTATATGGTAAAGCGTCTGATGATAGTCGAGAGGGTCTCTGAATGCGATTTTATTTGCGGAGACAAAAGAGCCTACAACGACGGGGACCCCTGCCTGTTTGATGGTTGTGATTGTTTTCTGGTAACTTTCATGCGGATCGTACAAGACCGAAAATAGTTTATCGATAATAATGATTTTTGGTTGATATTCGGACAGGCGTTTGATGCACAAGGCCCACTCATCGATGTAAAGTTCTGGTCTTTGCATGACAGAAAAAGTCTTGTCATCAAATCCAAATATCTTTATTTTTGGGGAGATAGGTGGATTTTTTCCCAGATAATCCCGGACCCTGAAATCCAGTACAGTTGCGATTCTGTGATTGATGAATGAACCTGTCTGGCTGTGTTGTAGTAACATTATCAGACTGGACCAGGAAAGGACTGTTATGATTGCAAGGACGGTTGTCCTGTTTGTGAGCTTTAACCTTCTCTTTTTCTGAACAGGAGCGACTTCATCTGAACTCATTAATGTATATCCGGCATTGTTTTGTTTTCTGGTTGTTTTATCTTTCGGCAGAAGTCATCAAAAGGATAAGTCATGTAAGATCTTGTCTGTCTTTTTTCTTTTTATGGGTCTTTTCTGCTGGAATGTTGGCAGATATTTCCGTTAGACTGTGGGCGGGTAGGTGAAATGATTCCCATAGTGATCTGGTCTGTACAGTCTGCACAGATGGAATCCGTTTGTTATGATTTTGTTTCGTTATGTTCTGAGAGAATATCTGAAATATGTTACAGGCACAGTTCTGCTCTGTCTTTTCCTGTTTATTCTT
Source organism: Deltaproteobacteria bacterium (assembly GCA_020635195.1). Lineage (GTDB taxonomy): Bacteria > Bdellovibrionota_B > Oligoflexia > Oligoflexales > Bog-1112 > JACKAG01. The sequence goes on from JACKAG010000013.1 coordinate 35,946, forward strand.
TTTGATTTTATCCATAAAACCACAAATTATTTTGCTCGCTATGAACCTTCTGTTGACCTTATTCTCAGATACTATGTTTATCAGATACCTTTTCAGTTAGTTCAGATTTTTCCGATCGCTTCTCTTCTTTCTTCTGTTGTGGTGATGGTCTTGCTGAACCGTAGTCATGAGATTGCAGCTATGCGGGCTGCGGGTATGACGCCTCTGCGTATGGCAGCGCCACTGTGTGCAGGCGGCTGTCTGTTGATGCTATGTTCATTCCTGCTGGGTGAGCTGGTAGTTCCCCTGACTTCATTGAAAATGCGCTTTGTGACTGAGGTTTTGATTGAAGGTGGAGAAGTCTTTGCTACGGATAAAGGCGCTCACTGGGTGCGGGATGGAGATAAAATTTTTCATTTTCAGGAATACGATCATAGTCTTATGGCTCTGTCCGGTATCCGCCTTTTGTCCATCCGGGAACCTTTTTTGCCGGGGCAGTCGTTGCATGCGAAGAGCGCCAGATGGTTGGGAGAGCAGAAACTCTGGCGGATGGAGGGGGCCCGCCGACTCTGGTTTGATGCAGAGGGTCAGCTGATCAGAACGGACCCGATAGGCAGCCTGGAGATGGAGTTGCCTGTTGCGCCGGAAAAACTCAATGCTGACAGAAGGCTCCCTGACGAGATGAGTCTTGCGGAATTGGGAGAGCGGATTCGCCATGGTGCGAGTCTGGGGGCTGATGTGCTTGATCTCAGGATTGCCTGGCATGTTAAGCTGGCCTATCCACTGGCTTCTCTTCTTATCAGTCTGATCGGGCTCTCTTTTGGTTACCGTTCTGAGAGGAAGACAGAAGCGGTCAGAAGTATTCTGCTGGCTTTTGCTATGGGTATTAGCTATTGGTTTGTCCTTAGTGCTGCCAGAGCTCTGGCCGGAGCAGGAGATTTGCCACCATTTTTAGCTGGATGGCTGGCAAATATCATGATCGCTATCGTGGTAGGTTTGCAGTTATGGCATGTTCATCGAATTCGGGCATAAAAAAAAGAGTGCTTTTGCAGAGATGTCTTGTGTCCCTGTGGCTGATGATGTCTTGTCTGATAATGCCAGAGGCTGGTGGCTTGCTTGCGAGAGATGCAGGAAATCTGCTTCTGATCCACCCGTCTGACAGATCTTTTCCCCTGCATCCATTTAGGGTCAACGGGGAGGATCGGCATACGCTCTCGCTATTGCAACTTAGCCTTTCTGCTATGTTTATTCCGGCAGTGGAGAATAATCTCTGGACTTGTCAGCTTTGTGAGTCCTTTCCAGACTTCAGAAACAAGCAGCTGGAGCTGCTGGCCGATCCTGACCAGCCCTATGACCTGAAAATGAGTCTGAGAATCAAAGATGATCTTTTCTGGGGAGACCGCCATCCGGTGACAGGAAAAGACGTCCACTTTACCTGGCAGCTGGCAAAACAGTTCCCTGGTCACTTCCCTGGCAAAGAGGCGTATGATCGCATTGAACAGGTTGTGACAGACCGGGATGATCCGAAAAAAATAACCTTATTTCTCAAAGGGAAAACCTACCCAGCAGCGGACTGGGGTTTCTGGTTCATTTTACCGGAGCTGCTGGAAGGGCCTGTCTGGCGCGAAGCAGGGGGAAATATTCCTCGCTACATGGCTAATAGTCACTATACGAAAACGCCTTTTCATCCAGGCCTCTGGTCTGGTCCCTACCTTCCGAAGGGAAGGAATCAGCATGGCCAGCTATTTTATACTCCCCACCCTCTGTTTTCTTTTCCTGGCTCTAAACCCTTTAAGACGATTGAAGTCATTGATAATCCAGGGGAAGCTTCTCCCTGGAAAGATAAGTCTGTCATTGTTTCGGATATGTCCTGCCTGAATCTGAAACTTTGTGATGCGCCGCCAAAAGGAATGAAGCTGGTGGTTGGAGAAAGTGAGGAATATGAGCAGCTGACACTGAATCTGAGGAATCCTCTGCTAAAAGATATCAGGGTTCGCCAGGCACTGAGGAATTCTGTATCAAGAGATTATATCTTTGATGTGATTTACAGCAATACAGTTGCTCCGGCCTGGCAGTTTTTGCCTTCCTCTTATCCGGGTTTCGACCGGGAGGTTCAACTGCAGGAGTATCGTCCTCCTGAAGCCGCCCGGCAGCTGACAGAAGCCGGATGGTTGCTTCCTTCCGGTCATGATATTCGTCATAAATGGGGAAAACCTCTGGAAATTGTTCTGGTGACAAGCAAAGATCCGCTGAGAATTAAGACAGCAGAGTATCTGAAAACATTGTGGAAAAAATCAGGGATTCATATCAGGATCAGGGCCCAGGATCGAAGCGAGTTTATGGAACAGACGCTACGGAAGCTCAGTTTTTCCGGAATGGCTTTGTTCTCCTGGAAAATTCCTCTCGATCCTCCTTTGCAGTCGCTGTTTAGCTCATCGTCTGTACCTACGATCAATAACCACTATCAGGGTCAGAATTTGAGTGCATGGATGAACCATGATGTGGATCAGTGGATTCATCAGCTACAATCTGAGTTTGATCTGGAAACACGCAAAAAACTTCTGCTCAAATTGCAGAAGAGGTATGTTCAGGATATTCCTGCAATCCCATTATTTTTTCGCCTGAACCGGGTATTGCTTTCAGATGGTGTAAAAGGCTTTGTCCTGCCAGAAAATTCATTTCCTGTCACTTTGTGGGCAAATCTATGGACTTATGAGTGATACTGTCGTTTTTTGCTACTGTCAGACAGCAGCCTCCTTGTGTAGTTTCGCTAGGAAGCCTGAAAATTCGTTTAAGTCTTCGGTCTTTCCTTCCGAATGCCCCCATGAGGACTTTGACAGAACTGGATTCTGTGTGGAAGCATCCCGGGCTGGTTGCGTCCTGTAACAGATCAGAATGGGAGATGAATTGCCGATTGATCGAAAGCCATCAGCAGGCAGGATCGCTTTTGTCGATGATGTGTCTTTTTCTGTGATGAGGTTTATTCGCAGTGCTGAATACGAAGGTTATCAGGTTCATACGTTCAGCCATGGAGATGATTTATTAAGTCATGTCAATGAAAATGAATTTCATTTTGATCTTCTGGTGCTCGATCTGATCATGCCAGACATCGATGGCCTTGAAATTCTGAGAGCTCTTCGTAAAAGATATACGTCAGAAGAACTTCCTGTTATTATGCTGTCCACTAAGAATAACGAACTGGATGCTGAAATGGCTTTGTTAAATGGAGCTAATGTCTTTTTCAACAAAGCGGTTTCAGCAGATGAGTTTATGCAGGGTGTCAGAAAGCTGATGGATCAGGGGCAGAAGTTTGCTTTCCCGGCAAAATAAAAAACCCCCCGCTAAAACGTCATTTCTTTTTTCCGGAAAGTTCAGATATTATGATGTGTGGTTGCTCCCTGTAAGTTTCATTAATGAACCAATATTATAGCAACTTTCAGTCCTGTCTTGCATGCTGGCTCCGGACAGACTAAACGAGTTCTGTAGGAACTCTTGACTTGCACTCCTTTGAGTCGAAAAACAACAGCAAATACGAATTAAAGGGTCCTTTTGGTGATGGTGCTTTCTGGCAAATGTCAGGAGTTGTGTTTCATTTAGTCCGGATGCTGAGGCAGAGAATCGATCGTGTATGTTCACAAAAACTCAGGTCGCAACAGGCAGGGTATGTCATCTCTCCTTTCTCCTGCACTTCGATATCTGAGTCAGATTCAGAAGCTTTTGATTCCTGTACGGATTCATGAGCTTGGTAAGTTTTTGCCGACATTTCTGATCTTCTTTCTTCTGGCTTATATCTACGATATGCTAAGGCTGATTAAGTCTTCCATTGTTGTCGCTACCAGCCATGTCGGCGCAGAAATTATTCCTTTTCTGAAAGTCTGGGCCTTGATTCCGGGCGCGGTTTTGCTTGCAAGTCTTGCGATCAGACTTTCTGCTCGTTATAGTCGGGAGAAGGTGTTCTACCTGATGCAGAGCTTTTTTATCTTATTTTATATACTATTTATGGTTCTGATTTATCCTAACCGGGACTCTCTTGAGTTAAACGTGTTTTCAGATTATCTGATGCAGCAGCTGCCTCCTGGGATGGGAGGCTTGGCGAGTATGTTTCAGTTCTGGTATTTGACTATTTTTTATGTCATTACAGAGCTCTGGGGTAGTATTTTACTGTCGATGTTGTTCTGGGGATTTGCAAACGAAATTACCTCAGTGGAGCAGGCGGGACGTTTTTATCCTTTGTTTCTTTTAGGTGCAAATTCTGCCGCAATTTTTGCAGGGCACACCTCTGCTTTCTTTGCAGACCACATTTATAATCCCGCAATTCCTTTTGGTCATTCGGCCTGGGAACAGTCTCTTGTCTTTTACCTTAGCTCTGCGGTTCTGGGCGGTGGGATTGTGATGGCTCTTTTTCGGTGGATGCATACCAGTGGGATGGTAGACGTTGACGAAGATTTTCGTGCCTCCGGAACAGCTGGTCCGGAAGGTGGAAAGGCCCCGGGCAGCCCTGCTAAAGTGACGCTATCTTTCCGGGAAAGCGTAAACTTTCTGCTCCGATCACGGCATCTGATGTTTATTGCCATGACAGTGCTGAGCTACAATATGATCTTTAATCTTTCTGATGTGCTGTGGGAAAATCAGCTGAAGTCACATTTTTCAAATGATATTAGAGGGATGACCTATTACCGGAGTCATGTCACAATCTATACAGGGGTGATTTCTGTTTTTATTTCACTCTTTGTGACGGGTAATATCCTCAGACGATTGGGCTGGAAATATGCTGCAATTCTGACCCCATTTCTGATTATTATCAGTGGTATTGGTTTCTTTTCCTTTCTTTTGATCGGACACTTTGCTTCAGTCGAAGATCTTTTTTCCGGGATAGCCGCGGACCCTCTTGGTCTGGCTTTGTTGTTTGGTTCGATTCAGATTTGTGTAAGCCGTGGCAGCAAATACACTCTTTTTGATACGACAAAGGAGATTGCCTTTATTCCGCTGGAAAGACAGGCGAAGCGCTATGGAAAAGCGGCCATTGATGGAGTGGGTTCAAGACTTGGTAAGTCAGCAGGTTCTATGGTCGTACAGCTTTTGTTGCTATTTTGTGGGTCGATTTCATCGGCAACCCCCTATATGATTGTAATTATTTTTCTGATGCTGTTTGTCTGGGTGATTGCTGTCAGGAATCTTGGCAGAGTCCTGAACTGACCTTTTTCAGGCAACCGGTTCCAGTTCCTGATCATTCAGATCCATTTCATTTCTGATCTGAGCAAGACTCTGGGGGCGGTGGAGTAAAAAACCCTGTACAAGATCGACGCCCAGCTCTTGCAGGCACCTAAGTTCCTCAATGGTTTCGATTCCCTCTGCCAGCACCCGGGATTTTGTGCATCTGGCGGCATCGATGACACCTCTGACAAAAGCTTTTTTCGGAGGTTCCAGGTGGATATTTTGTACCAGGCAGCGATCCAGCTTGACAACATCTGGTTTAATTTTAAGAATCCGGTCGAGCCCCGCATAACCTTTTCCAAAGTCATCAATCGCGATTCCGAAATTTTTCCGGATGATTTCTTTTTTACTTTTCAGGATCAGATCAAAGTTGTTGATGGCCTCTGCTTCAGAAACTTCAAAGACCAGTCCAAGTTCGGATGGCAGGCTTTTCTGAAGTCTTTCAACGTAATAGAAATTTCTGGGCAGAATATTGGCGAATAACTTTCCTGGCAGCCCTTTAAAATGCTGGCTGGCGACTTTCAGACAGCCCTGATCCAGCTCCAGGGCAAGATTGATATCTGCCGCAATGGAAAATAAAATATCTGGTTTCAGAAATCTGGGTTCCATATAAATCGGACCATCAGAGGAAAGTATCTGCTCAACCAGTCTTTCGTTTGTTCTGATCAGAGCCTCGAATCCATAAATTGCCTGGACAAGTGGTTTGACAGAATTTTCACGAATTCTGCTGTTGATTTCTTCGGTTGTGATTTTTCCTGCTTCAAAAATAGCCTGAAAGTGAGGGATCAGGATGCCCTTGCCCCGGATCATGGACTGAATATGCTCCCGCTGACGACCCGTGATACGTCTCATCTGAACCCGGGCCATCTGCTCGCTGTCTGAGATGAGTTTTTCAATAATTTCTTCAGATGCAATGCACGGATTACTGATCGCTGTTGCGTAGCCAATCGACAGGTCAGGGATGCTGTTCAGGCATAACGGGAGGATTCTTTCAGATTGTGTTTTAAATAGTTCAGCCCAGAATTTTGCCTGGATCTTCGTCACAATTCTGTCTGCAAGTTTTTCCAGAGCTCCGGGAGGAGGGATGCTCTGCTGTGAACGAGACTGCTCAAGAAGGATAAAATAGGTGTTGTTATGGGCGCTTTTACGGCAAAGAATATCGTTCTTCCGAAAGCTTCCTGCTGCTCCCCAGAGATCTACCAGGATCTGCTGAAAGCACGCCTGTAACTGACCGTAGGCTTCAGCTCCATATTCCATGGCAATACGCCGGAATGTGTCCGCCTGAATGCAAAGAAGGCTCAGAGAACCACGCTGCTGCAGAATATGATGAGACAGCATGTGATTGTAAAAGGGGATGATATTTCTGACGGTCAGCTTTTGCCTGAATCCGAGACAGCCGGCTGCATCCAGCGCAGCGATGATCTCATCTGTGCCTGGATTTCTGATCCATGGGATCAGCTCGCTCTGATGGCCGCTGGCTGTGACCAGAGTGGGTTCATGCTCAGAGATGATCAGCACAGGATTTCTTTTACACAGATTCGATATGCAGTCTAACCAGCAGGTTTGTGGAAGACCGGGATGATGATCTGTCAGAACAAAGGCATTGACGCCGAACTCGTGTCCGTATACCTGATTCAGGCTGTCAGGAGACGCCGGATCCAGGAGCATATATCGGATCTGAAGTCGGCTCAGTTCTCTGGTCAGACTTTCAGTCAGATTGTTTTTTGGCAGCATGATACAAATCACAGGTCACCATGACTCAGCGATTAATGGTGTGCTCCTCATCGGAGCCTGAGAATGAAGCATTAGTCCTGGGGATTCCTCAAACTCTGTCAGTCATCCACAGGGGCTGTGGATAACCTGTCTGCGAAGCCGATCAAACGCTTGAATATCAAGATTTTGTCCGACATGATTAAACAATAAGCATATTGTCATCATCTGAGGATTTTATGATCGGGGAGGGGCAGATCATGGAGGCATTTCAGGGGATTGAGCAAAAGATTGCAGAATATGTCAGCAGAGCTCCGGGAGTGATTGCATTGCCGGATGATGCGGAAGATAGCCGCATGACAGGAGCGGTTGTGGAGTTGCTCCGGCGTAGCCTGATGGAAACGGTGATTCTGTTTGGCTCTGTCCGTAGAGGGGGAGGGCTGTGGCGGCTTCTGCAACGTTACCCTTCTCATGTGCTTCTGGCAGAAGAGCTGTGCCCAGATATGAGTGCTCAGTTAGCGGAGAGGCTCAGGCTGGCAGCTAAGTATTGTGAAGAGCAGATCGCCGGGATCAGTTGCAATCCCTATTGGCAGGCAGGTTGGCTTCTTGAGTCCGGTCACTGTCACTCTGCTCTTGCCGGTTTGTCTGTTCCGACAGCAGAGGTTATCCGGGCGGTGCTTGGAACAACAGGGCTGGCTGATGGCATCAGGACTCTCAGTGGTTCTTTTCTGATGGTCCGGGAGCCGGAGCTTTTTGTTTTTGCAGATTGTGGCGTTGTTGTCCGCCCTGATCCGGAGCAGCTCGTCGATATTGCCAGAGAGTCTGTCCGGACCTTTGAAATGCTGAACGGAGAAGGAAAAATTCCGCGGGTTGCTTTTCTGTCTTTTTCAACAAAAGGTTCTGCCAGGCATCCGGAAGCTCTTCGTATGCAGGAGGCGGCCAGGTTGTTCCGGAAGATCTGTCCTGAAATCTGTTCTGATGGAGAGTTGCAATTTGATGCGGCGTACTCATGGGACGTTGGTAAGCGGAAAGCCTCCGGTAGTGCGGTTGCAGGCCGAGCCAATGTTCTGATTTTCCCGGATCTTAATGCAGGCAACCTTGCCTATAAAATCGCGGAGAAACTGGGAGGGTTTTCGGCTTATGGTCCGATCTTACAGGGGAGCCGGAAAGTTTATAGCGATCTCTCCAGAGGGGCCTCTGTCCGGGATGTGGTTGTGGCTTCGATGCTCAATGCGCTCCGGTCAGGACTCTGTTCTGCGGAAGTGGCAGCATGATGAGAGGATGTTTTTCTGCCCCTTTATGATGAGAATGTTCATAATAAAGGGGCAGGATTTTGTGGCTTATTTGTTTAGCAGGCGCATTCTTAGAGCTGTATTTTTATGCCAGTGCCAGAATTGCCAGAAGTAGCTTGTTGCATAATCGATAGAGACGCTTTCCTGGCTTTTTGCCAGATCTTCTGCATAGCGGCAGCCTGATTCGCTGTAGATGTCCATGCTTAGCTGAGTCAGGCCCTGCTTTCTGATGACTTTATAGGACTCTGTACTTGTATGGTTACTATTACTATGATGACTAAGACTTACAGAAGGTGTGAACCCCATGTGTTGAGCGATGATTATGCTACCAATCGTTGCTGCAGCCTGAAGAGAAGCGCTCAGAACATGTTGGAAAACACTGCTGTGGTGGAGCTGGACTTTATCGAGAAGCGAGTAGGTCAGCTCTTTAGGTACATGCACATAAGCCGTACACGCTTGTCCGCCAATTTTACCCCAGCGTGAAACATGGTAAATGGTTCCTTCAACGGTGGATTCATCGTAGTAACCACGGCGTCCTTCAGGAAACTGATAATCGCCTCCATGTTTTTTATAGGATTTGCTCTCTTTAAAAGCACGTGGCTTAGAGACAGCTTCGATAAGGTATCGGCTTTCTTCAAAATCAATAAGTCTGGATGGGTTGAAGGGGTAAGCTTTGTATTTGTATGTAAGTACAACGGCTTCGTCTGTCCGGATGTCGCTAAGGGCTTGTTTGACAGATCTGTCTTGTGTAGAAACAGCCATTTTTTTGCTGCCGAGAAGATTCTGCTCGCTTCGATCTCCATCCTGGTAATCGGGCTGAGCAAAGAGGATGTCTGCTTCTGTTGTTGCGAAAATCATACCACGTTTTGCGGATTTTATCTTTTTACCGACAATCGTTCCGGTAGACCAGGCGCTGGATTCTCCCGGTTTTACATGGTCAGTGTGTCCCCAGAGCGTTGAAGACAGCGATCCTGATAAAATTGCAATGCAAAGTGAGGTGACAGTACGTTTCATCATTCGGTCCTTGTTTTTTTGAATTTGATAAAAATCATGATATTTTAACTATAAATACGATCAATACATTAAATATCTGCGAATATACAGGTATAATACATAGAATATTTTTCATGTCAACGATAAGTTAGAGTGAGAATGCGGACGTCGTGCGTAAGATATTGTTTTTATTATTAGTCCACGTTGACCCGGATGGGGATGGTCTGACCGGAACGCTCCAGAACAAAGTTGATTTCTTTCTCATTTTTCAGGGAGTTGAGCAGCTTTATCGTGGCGGCGATATTGTCCAGGGGAATATCGTTAATAGACCGGATGATATCGCCATTGGTCAGGCCTGACTTTGCAAAAATACTGTCTTCATCAATCTGATCAAGGATGAAGCCCCGGACAATTCCATTGCTGATGACGGGTTCTGCACTGGCCTGCATCAGAATTTTCGGGAGCTCTGCGATAATTTTGCTGCTTCTGTAGTCTTCGCTCAATCGGATCGTATTTTTTTCTCGTTCAAAGCCTTCTTCTCGAAAGCTGCCGGTCATCCCCTGATTTGTTGTGGTCTGCGCAGTGCTTTGTGAGGCCGATGGAATTCTCGCCAGGCCATCCTTATAGACTTTAAAGATCGCTTCCTGTTTTACGCTGCTTTCTTTTAAAATGAGATAGTCTGAGCGAATTTCGACGACGGTATACTTGTCCATCAAAGGATAGCCGGCACGGCAGGCCAGGACTTTACCGGATGCTTTAATCTTTAACAGAGCGACGTTATTTTTTTTCTGAGAAATAATCGAACCAATCATGGCAAAGCCCAGATCAGAAGCGAAAACCTCTTTGGGATTCTCACGCCCTGATACAGAAATCCATGCGGTCCCTGTCATGAGCACAGATAGTATATAAACCAACCAGAGTCTTTGCATGAAATCAGCCACGTCTTCTGATTTTCGGCAGGGGACTTGCCGAAAAGATTTCGCAGCATCTATCGGATGTCATGAAAAAAACATTAACATATTCAGAATATCGATGATATAATGGTAGGTTGGAAGACATCTGAACTTTGGATAAAAACTCCCGGAAAGGGTCATATTCATGCATATTCGCCAGAAGGACGTTCGCAAAGTTCTGGAGAACAAAATCACTCAACTTAATGATATTATAGCTGATATTGACCATCTTCTGACGAAGATGGAAACAGATTACTATCGGGTGAGTATCTTTGGCTCTGCCAGAATGAAGCAGGAGTCTGTCTGGTATAAAGAAGTCTACGATCTGGCGTTTCAGCTTGCCATGCGTGGTGTTGACATTGTGACAGGGGGTGGTCCTGGCCTGATGGATGCTGCCAACAAGGGCGCTAAGGACGGAGGTCGGAAAAGTCGTTCCATCGGGCTTCCCATCGAGCTTCCTTTTGAGACAGATGCTAATATGCATCTTGATGTGAAACGGCATCATAAACGCTTTTCTTCCCGACTCGATGAGTTTATGCGGATCAGTCATGCGGTTGTGGTGACACCAGGAGGGATCGGAACCCTTCTGGAAATGTTTTATACATGGCAGCTGATTCAGGTTGGGCATATTGCCCCAAGGCCTATTCTGCTGCTCGGCGGAAAAGAAATGTGGAAGGAATTGCTGGATTGGTGCAAAAAGTGGCCTTTGAAAATGGAGCTGATGTCACCCGAAGATATGGACAATCTTGTGTACTGTAAGGATGTTGAAAGTGTTCTGACACAGCTTCGCCCACACATAAGTATCTTTCGGGAACGTTCATCAAAAAAACAGAATCCCGGGATGTTGGCCGAAACGTGAATCCCAGGTTTTGCCTGAGAGTTTTCCGCGATCTTTGCTATAGAATCGTGCTTTGTGCTATTCTGATCAGATAACTTCATATGATAACGTGATTGTTTTTGCTGTCATCATACAGGTCAGAAGTGGGAAGTATGGACAGGCAGTCATCTCACTCAGGCTTTTTCAGCTCCTTTTTTTTTCTGATGGCCTCTTCCGGGCTTCTGAGCCTGATTCTGATTCTTTTCCCTCATCATTATGACAGAAGCCGTGATCTTCCCGGAGTTTTTCCGGGACAGAAACAGCATGCAAAACTTCTGACACAGGTGGAGCTGTGGAAGCCATTGCCTGCACAAAGTCAGGGAGCCAGAGAGTCGCTTCGGTATGATTTGCATGATGAAGTATCCAAAGATCAGGAGTCCTCTGATTTTGCTATTTCGTCAGAGGATCTGCTGGCTGCGGCCATGAGTCGTATGCAAAACTCCGGTCCCGATGGGGCGATTGCAATGCTGGAACAAATTCTGATAAGAGAGCCGGGTCATGAAGCTGCTTTGACAGAGCTTGGTATGATCTATCTTATGGAGTACCAGGAACCGTCAAAAGCTCTTGACTACTTTAAGCAGGTTCTGATGAACAACCCAGGCAATCAGGTCGTTATTTCTGAGGTGATCAGCCTTAGCTATGATGGAGAAATCAGTACAGATATTTCCAGTTTATTTGAGGAGTTACATCAGAAGTACCCTGAACATGCAGGGCTGTCCCTGGGAATCGGGCAGCTGCTTATCAATCAGCAACAGTATGCGCAGGCGATTCCTTTCCTGGAAAAAGCAGCTGCCAGCTCTCAAATGTCATCATCTCTGACGGAGCTGGCCAGTGCTTACAGCCAGGCTGGCTTTGAGGATAAAGCGATTGTGATACACAAAAAAAATATCCGGCTTAAGCAGGAGCATGTTGCAGCAACTTATGGTCAGAAAGAGGGAAGAGCGGGTCAGAAGGAACTCTTTATTGCTCAGGCTGACCTGCTGGAGGAACTCCTCAGACAGGGGAAGAATGAAGAGGCTGTTTCTTATTATCAACAGCTGGGTAGAGAGTATGGAGCTAAAATCAAAGAACTGAATCCGGACAGGGCGATGAAGCAAGGCTCTGACCCATCCGTGAGCAGGACTTCGGGAGAGTCGACCTCACTCCCTCCGGAAGAAGCTGTGATTGTTGTCGATTAGTCTGATCTTTTATTCTGAGCTGCTCATTCAGATTCCTGCAGCTGGCATGAAGACGATAAACCTGATACAAGCAGTCTGGCGGCAGCACCTGCCCACAGCCAGGATACGTATTGATTAACCGGAAGCGAGATATCAGCTATGAACAGCAGTGAAACGACAGGCTTTGGTATTCCGTTCCAGAGCAGCCGGGACATTCGTGAAACTTTTCTCAAATTTTTTATGGATCGGCAGCACACGCTGATTCCCTCTGCTGGAATTGCTCCGTCAGATGATCCGACGCTTTTATTTACAAATTCAGGGATGAATCAGTTTAAATCGATTTTTCTCGGAGATAATCGCGCTGGCCTGAAACGGGCCACCAACAGTCAGAAGTGTCTGCGTGTTTCCGGTAAGCATAACGACCTTGATGAAGTCGGACGTGACGGAACACATCATACTTTTTTTGAAATGCTGGGGAACTGGTCTTTTGGTGACTATTATAAGAAAGAGGCGATTCTCTGGGCATGGGAACTTCTGACCAAAGTCTGGAAGTTTCCCCGTAACCGGCTTTTTGCGACTGTCTACAAAGATGATGAAGAAACGGCTCTTATCTGGAAAACAGTTACAGATATTGATCATGAGCGGATTCTGTTCTTTGAGAAAGAAAATTTCTGGGAAATGGGCACGGTAGGCCCCTGTGGCCCCTGCTCAGAGATTCATTTTGATCTTGGTGATCTGAAAACTCAGGCAGAAACTTTCTGTGATCCGGTCCTCGGGGTGAACGGACAGAACCAGCGCTATATCGAAATATGGAATCTTGTGTTTATGCAGTTTGAGAGGATGAAAGACGGAAGCCTTTCACCTCTTAAGGAAACACATGTTGATACCGGTTCAGGGTTTGAACGTCTGTGTATGGTGATTCAGGGACAGCAGTCGAATTATGACAGTGATGTGTTCCGCCCACTGATCAGTAAAATTGCTGAATTGTCTCAGCGTCCTTATTCTGGGTCTGAAGAGGGGGTTCCTCATCGGGTGATTGCGGATCATGTCAGGGCTCTGGGTTTTGCCATCGCAGATGGCGTCACTCCGGGAAATGAGGGGCGCGGCTATGTTATGCGTCGCATTCTGAGAAGAGCCTGCCGTTTTGCTCATCAGCTGGGTCAGAAAGAACCTTTTTTGTGCCAGCTGATTCCTGTGCTGGTCGGGCAGATGGGAGATATTTATCCTGAACTGAAGGAGCAGGAAGATTATATTATTCAGGTGGTTCGGTCAGAAGAGAGCCGTTTTTTAAAGACTCTCGATCAGGGTTTGTCGAAGCTTTCTGTGTTGATAGACAAGCTAAAGCAGAGCAGAAAGGATGAAATTTCCGGCCAGGATGCTTTTTTGTTTCATGATACATATGGTTTTCCGGTTGATCTTGTTGAGGTTATTGCCCGGGAGCATGGGTTGGGACTGGATCTCGCTTCCTATCAGCTTTGTATGGAAGAGCAGAAAGATCGTGCCAGAAAAGCGAAAAAATTTGATGATACATTTGCCAGTGATGAATCGTGGGTGATTCTTTCCCCTTCTAAAGAGACTCGCTTTACCGGCTATCACTCCATCGAGGAAACATCTGTTTCTGTCCTACGTTACCGGGAAGCAGGCGATGAAATCTTGCTGGTGACAGAATGCTCTCCTTTCTATGCAGAAGCAGGGGGGCAGGTCGGAGATCAGGGGCTGGTTACGTCCTCAGGGCTACAGCTCAGGGTTCTGGATACCCGTTCTGTTCTTGATCTGCATGTTCATCGCTGTAGTCTGATTCATGGCCTGGTTTCAGAGGAAACTCTACGAACCGTCGATCTGCTTGTGGATCAGGAGGCCCGGGAAAAGACCCGGCGGAACCATTCTGCGACCCACCTGCTTCACAGCGCTTTGCGGCAGGTTCTGGGCGAGCATGTCTCTCAGCAGGGCTCGTGGGTAGGACCTGAGCGTCTGAGGTTTGATTTCAGGCATCATCAGGCTCTGACTGAAAAGGAGCTGCTACAGGTTGAGTGTCTGGTTAATCAGGTGATCCGGGAAAATCAGACAATTGAAACGTCGCTTCTGAGTTTTGATAAGGCCAGGGAGCAGGGAGCAATGGCCCTTTTCGGAGAGAAATATGGGGACACAGTCCGGGTTCTGACTATGGGGTCTTTCAGTAAGGAGCTGTGTGGTGGAACCCATGCGGATGCAACAGGAGATATTGGCCTCTTCCGCATCGTTTCAGAGAGCTCAGTTGCAGCGGGTGTCCGGAGGATTGAAGCCTGTGCTGGTCTGAATGCTCTGATTTTTATGCAGCAGGATCGGGCATGCCTTCATAAGATGACGATGACTTTGAAGTGCAGTACAGAGCATCTTGGGGAAAAAGTCGCTGAGCTGGCCGCTCGTAGCCGGGAAGCAGAGCGGAGTCTTCAGAACTATCATCGTAAGGAAATTTTTCAGAAGGCCAGCGCGCTTTGTCAGCAATACCGCAGTCCATCCGGATCTGGCTACAAAACCATTGGAGCGGTTCCCGAAGGTATGTTCCGAACGGAAGATCTTCAGATTCTTTCGGATAGCCTGTCTTCTTTTATCCTGGCTGATGAGGTGATCTTTCTGACGGTCAACAGCGGCTCTCAGCTGTCTTTACTGCTGAGTTGCGGGAGTTCTGTCAGAGACAAGGTTCGGGCAGGTGAGCTGATCAGCAAACTGGCTCCTGTTGCGGAGGCTCGTGGCGGAGGTCGGGCCGATCGCGCCCGAGCAGGGTCCGGAAATCCGGCAAAAGAGGCTTTGGTTCTGGAAGCAGCAGAGCAGAAAATCACGAATCTTCTGGCAGAGAGTAAGGGTTAAAGAAAGGTGCTTATCGATTTCCTTTATTCCTGGACGACTCTGGTTTTTGAGTCTGGGAGTGGGAGGCTTCTCTGATGAAGTTGCAAAAAGAGAGCAGGCGTTGCATCTGAGCAGAGTTGATGGAAAAAAAGATGCATGTCAGTTGTAGCAGACGGGACAATGGGCTCTCTGTGAGCTCATGGGCAGAAGGTGTGACCTGATAGCAGTCACGATTCAGGGTGAGTTCTTCTTTCAGCTCTTTTAGCCGAATCCTCTCCTGGCAGTCCTTCCGGACAGCCTCATACTCCCTGATATAGAACCAGAGGCAGGGGTCCTGCTCCGCTTTCATATCAGATCCTTCATTGAACGCATCACAGGAAACCTCCCGGACTTTTATGTTCAGTATGAAGAATACCCTCTCACTAATTCACGGAAAAGAATAATTTGCTGTTATGACATTTGTTGGCTCATGTCTCTTATATGTTCTGTTGCTTCTTATGCTGTAGAACGTTGCTTTCTGATGGAGGGGTTGATAGCAGAAAAAAGAGACAGGTTCTGTGGGCTCCATGTCTGAAAGGACTATGGCAGCCTCTGGTTTGTAATACCAGCTACTGATACGAACAGTCGCATTATGACTATAGATCTGTACAAACTCCCATCCGTCTTCATAAAGGATATAGCCCGCGGTGTCTTTCTGAAAAGGGCTGAAGTCTCTGTTATGGATCAGTTTTTGAAGGTATGGATTTTCCCTGGCCAGATCATCCAGAAAAGGCTGACAGAAGCCATCAGGCCATCTGCTGTCAGGGCGCATTATGTGAGGATCGATTATTGTGACATATGGATATGAGTAAAAATGGGGACCGGACAGCCTGAAATTTGCCTGCTTCAGAAGGTCTATGATCTCTTCGGCTGCTTCAGTCCTCTGGGAAGGAAACCAGATATCATGAAATCTGATGTCATGTGCCGCGAGGAAAATGTTAATGCGGCGACCGGAACTACTCTCAGCGGCCTGGGCTCTGGAGAGGAGGAGTTGGGTGACAGTCAACAGGGCTATGAAGAGAACAGATCTCATGCAATATGCCATCGTGATAAAGGGGCTCAAGGTCACATAAATTTGACTCTATAATAGGGCCAGATAAAAGATGTAAAATTATACTGTACATTTTGTATATTTCTGAGTATTTTTTGTAATCAATTAATTTTATTTAAAAAATTTTATGTTTTTTTAAATCACTGCAAGAAGATTCAGGAAATGTTTGTGTATGACCGAAACGTAAAAAAACGTATATGCTTTGTATCCTGAAGGGGACAAAAGCTGTGGGAGTAAATCATTCTGAAATATTTAGCTCTGTCAGATACTTATCTGTGATCTTGCATCTCATGGTGTTGCAATATGCTTTGTTATTGGGAGGTTGCTATGATGGTAGCGATCGAGCTCAGCAAAGAGTGCAGAGTCAGGAAAGAGTTTCTGTGAGCACAGAAGCCATCCCGCCCACAAGGAATATAGAGTCAGAAGAAGGTCAGGCGGGAGAAGTTCCGGAAGGCGGAGACGACAGTTCTGACAGCGATCAGCTAACAAAAAATTCAGCCTTCATACAGAAGACGATCAGCCTTGCGTATGGTTCTGATAGCGAACTATCTGCTTATTTTGTCCGGAGCTCTTCTCAGTATCAGGCAGGACCGGGGCTTTTGTTGTTGCATGGTATGACAGGGATGACAGAGGATTTCCGGACAAATATGAAGCGATTTGCAGAAAAAGGTTACCGGGTTCTGGCTCCGGATTTTTTTGGAGGTCGGATACCTCTATCAAAGGCGGATGCTCAGAACTACTGGGAGGAGCTCCGCTCTATGGGGAAAGGAGCACTTATTTCACTGATTGCATCTGCGGGTTCCTATCTTTTTCAGAAGATGGAGGCAAAGACTGTCTCTGTGGTTGGCTGGGATGAGGGGGCATACTGGGCTCAGGAGACGGTTCTTGCGACAAAGAAGCAGTTTCGCTCTATGGTTGCTTTTGGCGGCTCGCCTCTCGGACTTAAGCCACAGGTTACGGAAATTCCCATTCCCATGATGTATATCGTGGTTCAGGATGATCCGGAGATTGATATCAAAGAAGTGATAGAGTTAGAGAACAGGCTGGAAACACAAAGTCCAAAACCTGTGATTTTCCGGAAATTTCATGGCGTCAGCCCGGATTTTCTTGATCCGTCTGTTCCGGAAGCAAAAAAGGATCAGCAGAACATTCGGCTGGGCTATCAGCTGACGTTTGAATTCCTGCAAAAATACTCTCAATAAATCGGGTAGATTTTCCTTTTGTTCTCTGTGCGTGGAGTCAGATACCTCCTTTTTGCTTTTCTGCGTAGCTTCGTGTCAGAACTTTTCAACGTTACAATAAATCTGTACAGCTATAAGCATCTTTTGCAGGAGGATAGATGTCTGCGCAAAGGCTCTGTGGATTCTTATTCCTGTTGCTGTTCTCGTGGAAGCCCTGCTCTGTTTTTGCAAAATCAGATCCTTTCGGTCGATGTCCCGAATTCCTTACCAGTCCCCCAGGATTCAGAATGGCCTGGAATCAGAAGCAGGGGATGATTTATCTCTTACTGAGGGACTCAGCTTCGTCCGGATTATTTCCCAGGCCTTCGGTCTGGTTGGCTTCTTACGAATTCAGGTCTTCGAGGCTCACATATATCCGGAAAATATCTGCAACAGATCACAGTATACTTTTGTACTGGCCTGAGCATGATAGCCTGAGTCTTATTCAGTTTACAGATCAGGGCTGGTGGTGCAAAAGCGGAGCTGTTCTGGTTCAGCATTACAGGATGAATGAGTCAACAACTGTTATCTCTTCACCACAGCAAGATCCGGTCCAAGAACTTGCTGTTCTTGGAAACCTTGCTTCTGGCAAACAAATTTTGATAAGCCCGGATCAGATGAATGAGCTCAGATTGGGTCCGGATGGACTTCTGGAGAAGGGACAGAAACTTCAGCGAGGAAGTGCTTTTCCTGTCATGGGTCTGTCTGGTGACCTTTATTATCTGGCACAAGAAAATGGAACAGAAGGTCGCTATCTCAGGTTGTACCATGACCCTTTGCGGCAGCAGGCTATGCTTCCTCAGAAGATACTGGGGATGAAGGTCGCTTCCATAGGGAAGGATGAGGCTTTGCTTGCAACTACTGCGACAGATCCGAAGAGTGGCCTGATGGCAATGAAGGTAGCGGAACTGAAAGGGCGGAATGCTGAGCTTTATACGGTTTCTTTACCGGATATGGTCCGGTCTGGTCAGATTTTTATGAGTCCCATTCCGGAAAAAGATTCTGTCCTGCTGATTCCCTCCGGGCCTGCTGTCTTTCGTCAATGGCAACGCATATTTATGATCAATTATAAGAAAAAAGAGCACATGTTAGCCTATCCCTGGGAGCCGGACTACTATCCCGTTGATGTCTGGTACTCCCGGGATCATGATCAGTTGTTGGTTCCGGTCCGTTTTATGAAATCCGATCGTTTTGCTTATCTCAATCGTTACTCTTTTAAAGATAAGAAATGGGAAAAAATTATTCCATCAGAGGGGAAGTGATAAAAAATATTGAAGGGGCAGGTCATCAAATGCCCTGCCCCTTCAGGAGCTTACTTGTTCAGGAAAGCGCTACGCTTTCAGATCCGTCCTTACTCAGACTTCGAACCAGTTGGCTCGTAGGTCGCAACGAATTTTCTGTGCCACGAATGCTCGGAGTCTTCTTCAGAATCGCCAGAATCTCCGGAGTCACTGCTGTTTGCATTGCGGCAAGTGTCGACAAAAGCCTCGGTGAAAACACCTTTGAAGCTGTCATCGGTGGAATTAAAGACGACGTCGCGGAAACGTTTAATTTCACCCCAGTAACAACTTGCAGAGCCCATACCACCTTCGTTTTGCTCGATACGTGAGGACTCAATAATGAACTTGTTTTCTGATGATACGTCATCAGAAAACTGAGGTTGTTTATTGACTTCACCATGCATCATCATAGCCAGTGGTGCACGGACACCGATTTCAAAGGTCAGACTATTGTTCGCATCAAGTGTGGGGTTGTGAGAAATCGTTGCATCTGGCAGACATGATGAACGGGCTTTGATAGTCCGCATGGTTTCTTTGAACGTTTTGTCTGTACGGAATGCATCCCGGCCTTTGATTTCTGTAATCCGACGGGCAAGGTCAGAGAGAATCAGATGCTGATCTTCGTTTCTGACCTCATATCGCCGTAGGGTACAGTTACCACCTCCGCCACAGACTGCGGATAAGGATGAAGGCAGGGGCTGGCCACAGGAAACACCGGAGACATCAAGACTTAAAGTCCCAAGGTCAACAAATTGACAAAGGTCCATCAGTAACCAGCCAAATCGCATCGGATCACTGACGGCAAGGTTTGCAACTTTGGTCGCAAATGCTGGTAGCTCTGTTGCTGCTGCGGTTCTTCTGGCTGCATCGGATTTGCTGGTATCCAGGGCTGTCAGAGGACTCGTGCCACTGGTTGGGCTGGTGTTAATGGCATCAAGGGCTGCACGGCGTTTCTGGTCAAGAATCTGCCATCCAATCCATCGAATAAACTCATCAGGGCCCCCTGGTCCACTGTTTCCACCGGTTGCAGATGTATCAGAAAGAGCAGTTTTTACATTAGTCATATGACTTTTTGTACAACCTCTGACAATATTGTTGTCGAGAAGGTGGGTGACAAAAGTGAGGAATGGAGTTGTTTTATCAGTAACAGTGCTCTTGAATTGTGGCTCATTCTGAGTGCTGTCGATATTGCTCCAGAAGGTTGTAAAATAACTGGCGCTTGTATCAATTCCACTCAGATCCATTTCATGGGAGTCTTCACAAACCTGTTGCTTCAGATCTTCCAGACCTACCCTCTGATCATGCGTGTTAAATTTCTTTGTCAGCATGGATTTCATTAAAGCACGGCCGTTTGCGTAGGTAATGGTTCTTCCAAAATTATCAATGGAAATTGTTGTGCAGATGAGGTTCCCGTTTTTATCGATTGCTCCCCTCAGGAATCTCTGACGCTCCCAGTTGTGGTCCAGCTCTGACCATGCGAGAGCGAGGGCAGCAAGAGCTTTGTCTGCTTCAGCAGAAGCATTACAGCTTTCTGAGAGTGCTGCAAGATCTGTTGCTGTCATGGTGATACCTTTTTGTTCGGCAAGGTCAAAAGCATCACGCAGACTAGAATTCCTTCCGTCGCCACCTTCATGGCGAGACTCTGAAAGGATCTGGAAAAATTCCTGAACCAAGGCTTGTTTTTGCCACAGAGATTCACCTCCATCACCTTCGATGTGAGCCTTGCATTCTGCAATAAATCTGTTCTTAGCTGTCGTTTTTGCTGTGTCATCTGTTGCTTCCAGATAGTCAACACACCATTCAGGAGGAGGTCCTTCTCCTGAGTTCATTTCGTTATCAAAGTTAGGATTTCCTGTATCAACAACGATCTGTGAACAACGTTTGAAGCCTTTATCTGTGATAAGTTTCGTTTTATTATAAGCTGTAATCAGTGCATCGACGATTCCGCTACAGGCATTTCCGGTGCCAAACATGCTTTCCAGATTGGCTTTAAACTCTGCTGTTTCACCTTTTTCTCCGGCATTTTCTGCCAGAGAAATCTGATAAGATTCAACAGCAGCAGACGGTGCCCAGGCAGATGTTCCGCTATTATAAATAGCGTTAAAGACATCATCAAATTTCACATTTCCTTCTGTAAATGAAAGGCTTCTGCTTCCATCTGAGATCTGGAATGTCAGAGTATCATTGACGTAGCAACTATTGCGGTCAGTTTCAGATTTCCATACTTCCATACTCGGAAGTGATCCTGTTGTTGCATTAAAGGAATTATATTTAACATAATATTGTTCACTTCGTCCGGCGCATCCGTCGAAGTCAATTCCACTGAGATCAGCTTCGCCTTTATTGGCTTTATTAATGTCATCTCCTTGCATATCGATCATGCAAAAACCATAGTTTCCGCTTTTAATGGAGAGGCCTTCAACTGCGGCATCAACGACGACTTCATCGCTTGCTGCAACGGTTTCTCCTGATGAGTCTGTCCCTTCCAGAGTCTTTACAGAGAGAAGTCCTGTTGTTGGATCGAAGACAAGACCCATTGAGGTGTTTTCTGCATTTAATAATTGCTTTGATGTTAATGTTCCGGCAACATTACCGCTGCTATCGAGAAGGAATCCCCCCCATGATACGTTTTTAAAACCATCACATTCCATAGAAAATGCGCCTGCCGCATCCAGCTGATCACTGCATGCTTTGAGCTCTCCTGCAAGAGTAACGCATCTGATGGTATATGAGTCCAGGCCTGCTGCTGTTAACTTCAGAGCTGATGATGAGCTTGAAGAAGAAAGGGCAAGAGATCCTGAAATTTTAACTGATGAAGAAGATGCAGATGCGTTAGATGTACTACTCGAATCTGTATCTTTTTTGTCGTCACTGCTGCCGCATCCTGTCGCCAGAAAACCTAGCAAAAACAGCGTAGCACAGGAACTCCGCAGTCTTCTGTTGATCATACTCCCCCCCCCTAAAGGATTTAAAAAAATATGTATTAATTCGTATGCTCCTGATGAAAATAGCTTCAATCAGGCTGGATGATCAGAGAACATCCGGTGATAGACAATTTCGACAGACTTTAAGTGATCTTTAAAAAAAATCAGAATGGTGCCTGAATATTTAAAGATTTTGTCTTTCTGTGAGGTGAAGCCATTTGATGATCTTCTCTATGATTTTGTATTTTTTAATAATGTTTCATCATTTGTTCAGTCTTTTATATATGTTAAGATCAATCTTGTTTTTTTAAAAATGAAAATAAAATAGTTTATCTGATCAGAGTGCGCTTAACTAGTTGTTTTTTTTATGAAAATAATTCTTTTCCGAGATATACGTCAGATCGCGTATGTTTGCCTGAATCAGAAGTATTCAGGGTTTTAATTTTTTAACCCGATACGAATCTTGAGGTCCAGGAAGTTCCAGAGAAGATTTTGTGTGGTGTGGGTTTGCCTTGAATTTGAAACATAATCTTTTGAAGATGATACAAAAAAGGATGACACGTTGTCTATTTTCTCGCGTGATTTCGGTTATTCTGTTACAGATGATTGTTCTGCATCTGGCTATATTTACATCGTCCTGTAAAATGAGAGTACCCGTCAATCACGATGATCGTAGTTTATTCATGAATAATGAAAATCTTTCTGATCCTGATCAGAAGAATAAACTGGAACTTCTGGAAAAGAATGATCTGATTACCCGGCCTAAGGTTCATGCAATCCGTCTTGATTCGGGAGACTTCAGAGTCAGCGGTCTGAGAGTGGGGGAAGAAGTTTTTTATCGATATGCTACGCCTGTTGTGTTTTTTACGATGCCACAGGATTCTGATTATGTTGAAATTCTCCGATGTCCGGATAATGTAATCATTCATGGAGGTCGGGATGTTATTGACTATGCAGATATGGGTTCGACCGATCTGAATGAAGAAGTTGCTGTCTTCGCCAGAAATAATTTCTGGGAAGCTGCTGTCGCAACTTCAGGCTGTGTTATGGTGGCTTCATCTTATACAGACAGTAGTTTTGAAGATACTTTTGCTCCGACAGGGAGCTATCATTATTATATTCGTGCCTGTGTTGATGAAGATCGTCTGACGGGAACGGAGGACTTTGGTCATATACACTGCTCAAGAATGGTGAGTCGCTCTCTTCCTCACAGACATAAGAATCAACGATCACGAGAGGAACTTCAGGCTCTGGAAAAAGCAGCCTCATTCAGATCTCGTATTGATACTCTGAACAGACGTATTGTTGATGTAACGATGGAGATGAATCAGCAGCTTTATGACTGCCAGGAGCGCCATCAGCAAAAGGTCGTTACAAAAGAAAAGAAAAAGTCGATATCAAATATTATTGCTGGAGTAACAGCATTGGGTATTCCTGCAATTTCTGCAATGGTCGGTTTCAGGAGCCGTGCTGCTGTCGGAACTTCTGTTGCAGTTGGTATAGGATCTGCGGCAGTTCTTTCTTCACTTTATGTGGCAGCGTCACAAACTGTCAGCGCTTTTCCGCGCGATGCAGAAGCATGTTACGATAGCGGCAGTACGGAAAAAATCGTCGGACAGGTGAGAAATCAGAACGCGATAGAATCACAAGATCATGCTTTACTTTGCAGTTGTGGAGAAGCTCTCGCCAGTCAGGGAGAACTCTATACGTTGACCAGAGAGCTGGAAAATCAGCTGGATTTACAGCAAGTCTACCTTAATCGTGTGACCGGGATGTCAGGGCAGAATCAGGGAATTCTTCCGGCACGTACAACGGAAGGTCCGTAAGTTCTCACAGGAGTTCTTGTAATGAACAGCACCGTATCCCGGATATTTTCTGATGATACTATAAAAGTTTTTATATTACTGCTCAGTCTGATCATGAGTGAATCCTGCATTCGGAAAAAATTTCATCCAGGAGACTACGCAGATAGTCAGGAGTCTTATCTGGATTCAGATAAGACCAGAGATTTCGGAGATGGGATCGGATTTGAATTATTTCATCCTGATCAGGCAAGGGTCACACTATCTGTCGCTGAAGTAAAAGCTCAGGATTTTGGAAAGGATTTCCCACTTCCCGGCTTTGATATTCAGCAAAACAGAAATGATTATGTGATGATTTTGCGCTGTCAGGAAAGCTACAGAATTTCTTTTTTAGAAGAACTCTCTGCCGTGGAAACAAGCGGACATAAAAAAGGCCAATGGCTTTGGCTGGACTCTCTTGGAAACCCATCACTTTGTAAAATCGCCAGCAGAAGGCTAAATGGAACAAGATTTGAAGATATGGGTGCTTCGGATGGATCTTTCTTTTATGTGGTGAACCCATGTGTTTCTGAAGGACTGTCATCAACCGGTGCAGATGGTTGCAGTTATCTGTTGGCAGTGAGTAATACAGTGAGTTATCGGAATTCTCCCGGGAGTCAGTTTCTCAGAATTTCGGCAGAACTGGCGGATGCAGAATCCGCTTATGATGCCGTGATGTCGCGTTTACTGGGACTTTCCAAACGATTAATGAACAGCAAATCTTCCTGTGAGTTTGCCATTAATCGCCAGGAGTCTCAGGAGAATGTCAGAAAGTT
>JACKAG010000014.1 GCA_020635195.1 Deltaproteobacteria bacterium
GTCGATGGCGTTGATTTTGCTGTAAAAAAAGGCCAGACTCTTGGTATTGTCGGGGAGTCTGGGTCAGGGAAGTCTGTCACCATGCTGTCTATACTCGGCCTTATTCCTCAGCCTCCAGGACGGATTCTTTCCGGAAGTGCATACTTCCAGGATCAGGATTTGCTCAGGATGCCAGAGAAACAGCTACGAAACATACGTGGATACAGAATCTCCATGATTTTTCAGGACCCCATGACTTCCCTGAATCCCTATTTGCCGGTTCTGACCCAGCTGACAGAAGTCCTGTATGAGCATGAAACCATCAGCCGGAGTGAAGCGAAAAGAAGGGCGATTGAGTCTCTGGAGATGGTAGGGATTCCGGAGGCCGCAGAAAAAGTCCATCACTATCCGCATCAGTTTTCAGGCGGGATGCGTCAACGGGTTATGATTGCCATGGCTCTGATTGCAAAACCGGATATCGTGGTGGCGGATGAGCCAACAACGGCACTTGATGTCACCGTGCAGGCTCAGATTCTGGATCTTCTGGCCCATCTGCAAAAAGAAATGGGCCTTGCTGTTATTCTTATTACTCATGATCTTGGTGTGGTTGCGGGAATGGCTGATGAGGTTCTGGTTATGTATGCGGGCCGTCCTGTCGAAACGGGTTCTGTCCGTGATATTTTCTATCGTTGTCACCATCCCTATACAGCAGGACTTTTAAAGTCGGTCCCCCGGACGGAAGGAGGCCTTTCCGAGCTGTTTTCGATTCCCGGTCTGCCTCCTGATCCGGCTCATATCCCTCCTGGCTGTCCGTTTGCACCTCGCTGTCGCCATAGGGTCGGAGATTGTGTTGCAGATGCAGCGGTACCGGTTCAGCAGCTTGGCAAGGGGCACCAGTCTGTCTGTTACCTGGAAGGAGGTGCCTGATGCAGACCGTTCTGAAGACAGAAAAGCTGAGCATGTCATTTCCTGTTTATAAAGGACTGATTTTCCGCAAGGAGAAAGCGAGAGTTCAGGCTGTGGATGAAGTCTCGCTGGATGTGAAAGAAGGAGAGACTCTCGGTCTGGTGGGAGAGTCAGGCTGTGGTAAATCGAGTTTTGGCCGGACGGTGATGCGTCTTTATGAGCCGGTTTCCGGTAGGATTGAGCTCTGTGGACAGGATATCAGCAGAATGGGGCAAAAAGAGCTACTCCCTCACCGCAGACACTTCCAGATGATTTTTCAGGACCCCTATGCCTCTCTTAATCCGAGAATGACAGTCTTTGATATTATTGCAGAACCATTCCGGACTCATGAACGAGGTCTTGGGACTAAGGAACTGGATCAGCAGGTCAGATCTCTGATGGAGATGGTGGGCCTGTCTCCACGCTTTGTAAAAAAATATCCCCATGAATTTTCTGGTGGTCAGAGGCAGAGAATTGCCATAGCCAGGGCAATTGCAGTTCAGCCCCGGTTGATTATTTGTGATGAGCCTGTTTCGGCTCTGGATGTTTCGGTTCAGGCCCAGATCATTAACCTCCTCCGTAACCTTCAGCAGCAGTTAAAGCTTGCTTATCTTTTTATTGCTCATGACCTTGCGGTTGTCAGACATATTTCAGACCGGGTTGCTGTGATGTATCTTGGCAAAATTGTTGAAATCGCAGATAAAGAAGATATTTTCACTCATCCCTGTCATCCTTATACCAAGGCCCTTCTTAGTGCGGCCCCTCTTGCAGATCCTGACCGTGAAAAACAGCGTACAAGGATTGTTCTTGAAGGAGACTTACCCAGCCCTCTTAATCCCCCAAAAGGATGTGTTTTCCAGAGCAGATGCCCCCTTGCGGACTCCGGTTGTACGCGGCAACGTCCGGAGCTTAATCCGGTAAGTTCCGGACATCTGGTCGCCTGTCATAAAGTGAATTCGGACAGCTCGCAGGAGCAACACAACAGAGCTTCATGAACCTTCGTGAAAAAAACCACCTTTCAGGCAGCTGAACGGAATGTTATATATATCGGATGAATTGCTGTTTGCTATACATCCGTTTGTTGTCAGGAGGTGGTCTTTGCTCTCCAGAGTCTTACACAAATATTTGTTGTGCTTCTTGGCACTATCTTTACTGAATGTCACAACTTTTTCGCATGGGAAAGAGGCGGATACAGAATTACAGACATGGTGGAAGACAGAAAAATTTTTTCAGTCTTTTGAAAATCTGGCAGAACGTCTCAGAACAGAGGAGGCGGAAGTGGCCTCTTTGTGTTCTGAGCAAGAGGCTCTGTCTTTTGAGGATCGTTCCATATTCCGGCAGCATTTGCAGCGTGCGATGACATATCTTCAGCCAGACAGGGCTTCAGATATGCCAGCAGAAAAACAGTTTAAAAATTTTTTAGATGAGCTGCGTTCTGCTCTTGAAAGTAAATTTTATACAAAAAATAAGGACGCATACCATCACGATGCCTGTGTCCGGCTAGCTCAGAATCTGGTCTTTTCCTACTATACAAAGAACCGACTGCATTCTTTCATCCGGGAATTGTTTACTCGAACGGTTGACTTCAGAGGATGGCCACTGATGTTTGCTGATCCGGAGGCTTTGATTCAGGACTACCGTCATCAGGATGATTCCTCTTCAGTGGCTGCCAGGTTTGTTTTTCTGGAAAAACTTATTGCAGCCCTGCCTATGATTCATCAGAGAATCTCAGAACGAAGTAGAAATATTGGCTACAGTTATGCAAAAAGACTACAGGATCTGTATCGGGGAGGAGTTTCCTGGTACTTGTTTGATCCGGCCATGATAGGGAACTTCCCTTACCTCAAGTATGAGATTCAGCGATCCGGACAGGAGCATCCGCTGATCTATATCAGAATGCCCACTCCGACACTGGGAAGCAATGCAGCCTCTGTAAAGCTTGCTCCCGAATTTACGGCGTATCTTCATTATCTGAAAGCGCACCAGCTAAGACACCTTTATATCAACTTTCAGGATGCTTTGTTTCCTTCTCTGAAGACAATGAGATCTCTGAGGGACCTGAGAAAGCTTTTTGGACTCGAGGATGAATCGGGCAGAGCCAGGCTATTACAGAATCTTGGACAACAGTCAGAACTTTCCTCTGTTGTGGAGGTTCTGAGCCTGAATCATAATTCGACATTTTATGAACAATCAGGAAACTGGAACCGTTACAGCACGGCAGAAGCCGGAACTTTTATGAAGCAGTTTGCTGAGAATCTCTTTAGAGAAAAGGAAGGCTATCAGGTCCCTTTATCCTGGCAGGAGGGTGAAGATCAGTTTTTTCCGGAAATCATGGAGATTCTTTCTTTTGTTCATCACGTGTTTTTTAACAAAGCACCTTTTCTTGACCGGAAATCCAGGCAGATTTTTATTGATCTTGCCCATGCTTTTATCAGCGAGTTTGCCGGAAGGGGTTTTTTCTCTGTGAATCAAAGTTGCAAAAGCGGAATTGACCGGGCGGGTGCGGCCAATGGGATGACACTGCTCCTTTATCTGGCAAAAATGGCATTTGATAGTAATGTTTCTGATGCTGAATTTATAAGCACCAGTCGTTTTTTATTGCCTGCTCTTTTCGGAGATGCTCTGATCACCAAAATGAGGGCCATCAAAAAAGTCAGGCTAAAGAGATTTTTCCGATCTGCAAGTCTTCTGATCCGGGCGCTACAGGAGAATCCTGAGAGGTCACAGCTGTTTATTCAGCGTTTGTCTGCGGGAAGCCTCTTGTCCCCATGAGATTCTCCTGTTTCGTGAAACTGATTGTTCCGTGCATCAGTATGGGTATAATCAAAATGCACTTGTTCCTTGTCAGGGAGTCGGGGTGACCGAGGGGTGAGTTTTGTGACGGTTCTTCATCAGAGTCGCAGCCGGAAGGCTTCGGCTCTTAAAAATCAAAAAAACAGTTCGCTACTGATTCCGGAAGTGGATGCAGCCAGCCTGTCAGAGGTGTACAGAGATGCTCTCGATACACACTGTCTTCTTGTCGTCACAGATAAGCATGGCACGATTCTTGATGTGAATGATGCTTTTTGTCAGCTCAGTCAGTATTTGCGGGGTGAGCTCGTCGGCTGTGATCATTCTCTGCTCAACTCTGGTTATCATCACAGAAGTTTTTTTGCTGATTTGTGGCAGACTATTTCCAGCGGTAAGGTCTGGTCCGGAAATATCAGAAATCGTGCAAAAGATGGTTCTTTCTATTGGGTCAGGACCTCTGTTGTTCCCTGTGCGGACCATAGTGGACATGTCCTTCAGTATGTTGCTGTCAGCACGGATATCACGCAGCATGTCCTTCTTGAGGAAAAAACACAGCGGCTTACAGAGCAGGTGAGAAAACTTTCGGGGGAGCTTGAAGCCGGGAAGGAGATCCTGAACCGCAAAGAGATTGCCCTCAATGAGTTACTCACCCATATTGAGGATGACAAAAGCCGACTCAAAAAAAACATCGCTGCAAACATCGAGTCGATTATTTTCCCTCTTCTGGAAAGTATGAAGCATTCGGGTAATTCTCTGGATCGCAAATCTCTGGATCTGATGATGCAAAGTCTTCAGGAAATCGCGGAGCCTTTTCTGAAGGGAAATATCCGGATGAAGGCGCACCTTACTCCGAAAGAGTTGCAGATCTGCAATATGGTCCGGCATGGACTTTCCGTTAAAGAAATTGCAGAAATCCTCCACCTTTCACCCCGTACTGTCGACAAACATCGGGAAAATATCCGCAGGAAGCTCAATATCCGTTCGAAAAAAATTAATCTGGCAGGCTTTTTGCTAAGTGGAGTCACGGACTCTGTACAGTGACAGGCATAAGAAAAAGAGCCCCATAGGGGCTTTTATATCGTCGGACAGGAAGTTATCGGACAACAAGAAGAGGACGGGTGAGCTGGTGAGCAAGTCTGTAAGCAACCGTTCCCAGCGCAGGCTCGGCGCTTTGTTTCTGGCTTTTATCTCCGACGATAACAAGATCGACCGGATGCTGTTCTGTAAACTCAAGAATCTGGTAGACAGCTCCCTGACTTCCGACCATGACATGAGGGGAGACAGGGATTTTTGTCAACTTCTGAAACTCTGCGATCAGGCGCGCCTGCTCATTTTTGTACTGTTTCCGTCGAAGAGTGCTGAATAATTCCTCGTTGTTGTAAGCGCTGAATCCAGGATAATACTCCAGCTCGACAACGGAAAGAAGGTTTACATGGCTGACAGCATCTGCCGGAAATTTTTTTATGAACGCAAAAGCCTTTTCTGCTGCCGGGGACCCATCATAAGCGACCGTAATTCTGACAGGTTTGTTAAAATGAAACGTCGCTCCCTGATCTTCAGATGCGCCTGCTAACAGTACAGAAGCAGGACATTCACGGAGAACAGCATCGGAAACGCTTCCCATGAAAAATCTTTTGACAGGATTAAGGCCCCGATGTCCCATCACAATCAGTTCTGTTCCGGTCTTTTTTACATGATGACAGATGGCCTCCGCCGGGCGGCCGCGGAGTATTTCCATACTGGAGTCTATTCCTCGCAGGCCAGCAATGTCCCTTGCTTCCTCGAGGACCGCTTCACAGTTTTGTCGGTTCTTTGTATTGAACTCTGTCAGCCCGTGTTCTCCGTAGAGCTCGTCCTCTTCTCTGAGCCCTTCTGCCTCAAGATGGCGGCTTACAGACAATAATTGTAAGCCACTTTTTTCAAGTGGTAATTCTGCTGCAAGCCGGACGGCGTTTCGGCTTTCCTGTGAGCCATCGCAGGCAACTAAAACCTTCATGGCATCCTCCTTTTTTATCCCCGGCTCCGCTTTTACACATTTTGCAGAGCTTCATCGTCCGGAAGCATAACTCTGTCTGACATAAATGAGGACCCTATTAAACCCTGTCATATTACTTAGAGAGGATACGTGTTTTATTTCCAGCTTATAAAAATATGGAAATCATATCAGGCTCTGGCAGTATAAGCTAGTACATTATTCTGGTACGCTTTGATCAGAAATAAGAGGCATATACAGTCTTCAGGAGATATTCACTCTTTATTCTTGTTTCTGATGTCAAAGTCATCTAACAGTGAAAAATGAATAAATTTAACGAGTCACAGAACATATTTTGCATGGGAGTCCTGTGGATGGCCAGATACCATATTTACATCTTACTATCTTTTCTTGTCCTCAGATGTGGTTCTTCGCAGCATGAGTCTTTGCGATCCGGGGCAGAGTATTCCGGAGTTTATGAACAGAATCAGAAAGAAAGGCTTATTGAAGAAAAACGTGATCATCTTATAAAAAATTATCGTTATGAGATGGGCCTTGCGATTGCAAGCGGAGATGACGCTGCTGTTGCCTCTGTAGAATCAAAATATCGTGTATTGGAATCGATTTTCTCTGAGCACGAAATGAAATTGCTGGATACAGATTCTGTCCGGTCTGCTGTCAGTGGAGAGCATAACCCTGGTGCTTTATCTGGCAAGCCTTTTGCTTTTGTCGACCACCCTCTTCTCCTGAGGGAAGTTCGGAAAGTTTATACGGACTTTGGTCATCTTTATATCTCGGAAACTCCTCTGAATGCTCAGGGACGGGTTGTAATGGAGATGGTACAGGCGGAGAAACGACCGTGGAGTTCTTACTGGTATCCTTTCAGGGATAAAGCTCTATATACAGGATCGGATAGTGTTCTGAAAAAATTTGACCGTCTTGTGGATAAAATCGAATCAAAACATGGGTATTCCTCTGTGGCCTTAAGTGAACAAAAAAGTTACGGTAGTTATCACGCAGATGGATGGGAAGGTTTGTGTGATGCCTGGGCGATTGCTTCTATCGTTGTAAATGAACCTATGAAAGCAAAAACAATATATGGCATTCGATTTGGTATTTCAGATCAGAAGGCTCTGGCTTTATTTGCTCATAGTAAATATCCATATCAGCAGTATGGCACAACTTATCGAGGCGATGCAGAAACAGATGGGACTTATCAGGGCCTGAAGCCTGAAGCTTTTCACCGTATTGTGACGCATGTTCTTGCAAAGGAAAAAAGAGGCGTGATTATTGATCGCAACCCTGGTGTCGAAATATGGAATCAACCTCTTTTTCAGTATGGATGGAAGATTCTGAAAGAATCACCACAAACATATCTGGTAAGTTCAGCTGCGCTTGTCATTGATTCAAGAAGGTCCGTCAGTGACGTTCTGACAGCGCAAAATGATATTGTGACTCATATCTATGACTATCGCCTTTATGTTGACAGAACTCAGGAAAAAAATGGCAAATATCGTGTTATTGCCAGTGAATGGACAGGAGAATCCATCCGCTTTCATCCGGGAAATGTCAAATATATTCTGCCGAATTATGAGATGAAATCTCACAACAAAGAGTTTAATAAACATATTCGTTACTACAAAAAACACTTTGGATAAGTTATGGATTGCATCGCTTCAAAAAAGAGTTTAATGGTACGAACATAGAGATTCGATCATATAGCTTTTGTCAGGCTATATGCGATTTATTGACGGGAAGGAGTCTGTATGTTGATGAGGATTTTTCTTTCGTTTTTTATTGTCATACCTTTTTCATCACTTGCCCTGGCAAAGGTGAATCCTGTTGATCAGGATGTTTCTCAGACAGATCCAGGTCAGGCGGCGATTCATCAGCATGACAAAATCAGCATTGATGGACTCCGTGCTTTATGTGAAGAGTACGAAAAAAATCCACAGACAAAACCATTTGAAAAAATATTTACATGCAGTGGAAGTGACAGTACATGGGTTCGTCGTGAATCATCTAAGATGATCGAAAATTCAGCAGTTATATCCGGAAGAACAGAATACACAAAATCGGCAGGAGCTCCTGCCACTCCTGGATCTTGCATCTCTGTTGATGCAGCAGGAACGCGTATTCCCTGTGATGTCTGGCATAAGGTTTCCGCAAGAGCTGATGCCGTTACCATTTATTTAAATAGTTGTTCTGAAATCAGAGCTGATGTTATCAATCAGGCATGTCATGAAAAAATGCAGCGTGTGTGCGGAGGAACTCACGAGCAGTTCGATTTTTCTGGTCCTGTTCAGCAGACTTCCGGAACATGTACTCTTGAGGTTACACAAACGATTAATACCTGTGATTACTATCAGGGGCTTCCTTCTCAGGATGACCGTCGTCAGCAGGCACCTTCTCAGGGCAAGTGTGGTAAAAGCGTATCGTTTGATATCAAAGGTAGCTGAGTTGTTTCAGATCATTGACCCCGTTTTTATTTCTGATTGAAAAAGATTTTTTGATGAAAGGAATTATGATGTTCAAACATAGTATGATGGCATCGATCAGTGCATTCGCATTGCTTTCTTCTCTTCCCGCTATTTCTGAGATCAAATTTAATCTGGATTCCGGGAATATCAGCATTGAGGAAATGTACAGACAGTGCCGTGACCATGCAAGTGGGAACAGTCAGCTCAGGCCCGGAACAGCGACGCTTACGTGTCGTAGTGAAGTGACTTTTTGGGTACAAACAGACAATAGTGCTCCCATCCATTTGCCACAGGGAAGTTCTTTTCAGGTCGGTATGTCCATTAAAGGAGGTGCGCATATCTCCACATGGGACTTCGGTAGTCATGGACATATGACCGCTACATGTCCAGAATATGAAAAGATGAAAAGAACGGAAAGCAGGATAGCTACCGGTGGCTGTGACCTTCTTGGAGCCATCATCGGTGCTGGTGGTGAAGCGGAATATTGCAAGATGCTCTTGCCTGATGTGACAGATGAAAATGACACCAGAGTTGATCAGGTGACTACGCAGCAAAGTCAGACTCCTGTTCAGCAGGAAAGAACAGAAGCCGATGGTTCTGTAATTCAGCGTACAGGAGTGTTCCTGCGCTGCAATGTTTCCGCTCAGCCAGCACCGGTTCCGGCTCCAGAGCCTGATCCCTGCTCATCATCATCGTCATGTTCATCCTCCTCTTCGTCATCATCTTCCGATGATGATCAGAATATACAAGAGATTGATTCTGTTTCCTCCTCTCTATCCTCATCTGACGAACAAGCCATCCAGGATGTTCAACAACAGCCTTTGTCTTTTGACTATGAATCCATGCTGGGAGGAGTTGAGCCGAAAGTTGCGATGGTTACACTTTATCACCACCGTGGACCGTTCAATCATACCTGTCAGGTAGTTCAGCTGAAAGGTGAAGCTGCTGCGGAAAGTATGATTGCAAAGTTAGGTCTAAAAAATGGAGAATATCTGAGAAAAATCGATGGCAGAAAAGTCGAAACGGTCGATAGACTCAAGAGAGAGCTTCAGTCACTTCAAAAAACAGAGAAGGTCGTTCGTATTCAGAAAGTAGTCGCGAAGAATATCAGGGGTAAATTGCGCTATAAGACGCAAGAGGTCTATATCAAAATTGCAAAATAAGAGAGAAGAGGGTTGTTCCCCTCTTCTCTGTTTTGTCCCTCTCTTTTCAGATCGAATGCTCTTCTGTTCTGCTGGCTGCCATTAATAAAATTTGTCCAGCGTAGATCGATGATTTTGAGATCTCATTAATCTCCTTGATTTTACTGACGGTCATTCCGAATTTTCTGGCAAGAGAGATCAGATTATCTCCTCTTCTGACTTTATATCGCATGTAGGTAGATGAGGGCTGTGTTGCTGTACTCAGGACCATGAGTTTCTGCCCAGGGACGATTGTGGAAGATCGTATTCGGTTAAGTCTTTTGATTTCTTCGACACTCGTCCGGTATCTTCTTGCAATCCGGTACAGAGACTCTCCTCTGCGGACTTTATGATGAACAGCTTGTCTGATCTGATGCCGACGTAGTTTTGACAGCCGATTCATGTCTGTTCTGTCCGGTTCATAGTGTTCGGGAAACCAAAGTTCATAGGAGTCGCCCGGAGGTGTCAGATCACTATGGAGATGTCTGTTCAGATTTTTCAGTTCTGAGAGACTGACTTTTGTCGTGTTTGCGACAGACTTCAGGCTGACCAGAGACGGAACAGGGATACGGACTGCTTTTGATAAAGGCTTCTCTGGTGGGTGAACTCTTAACTCTTCTGCCAGTAACAGGGCCGCCAGAAACTTGGGTACATAGTTTCTGGTTTCCCGGGGAAGGACTTTTTTTTCTGATAATACCCAGAAATCCCTCGATCCGCTTTTGATGATGGCATTCATGACGCGGCTTTCTCCGGCATTGTAGGCGGCCAGAGCCAGTGGCCATGAGCTGAAGACCTTATGCAGTCGCCTCAGGTACGTGCTGGCAGCACGGGTAGCCCTGCGTATATCTCTGCGTTCATCGACAAAATGATTAACCTGAAGGCCGAAACGACGAGCAGTCCCCTTCATAAACTGCCATGGACCAGCTGCTCCTGCATGAGATCGGGCTTTTATACTAAAGCCGCTTTCAATCAGAGGTACGAAAAAGAGTTCTTCCGGTAGCTTCTGCCGTTGCAGCTCCTCGGTAATCACAGGTCGGTAGAGAGCTCCTCTTTTCATATATCGCAGAAAACGAGAGTGTCCGTTTCCGGAAAAATAGCGGAGCCATCGCTGCACAGATGGTTTTTCCCGCAAGTCTGCCGGATCGGTATCTGGCAGTAGTTCCTGAATCGCAGGATCATCTGCGACTGTCGGAGGGTTCAGATCCGGGTACGTCTTCAGTGGGTCCGGATCGAGAGGATGGAGAAACATTTCGTTCCCCTGTCCTGCCTGAGTCAGTTGAGCTGTCCTACAGGATACAAGGGTCAGATGAGATGTTGTGAGTACGGCTACCGCGGCCGATAGTGCTCCAGCTTTCATGGGTCTCCGGGCGGTGTTGGTTGATTATCATGTGAATACCTCTATTATATGGGAAATGTGATGATTTTACCGTCTCCGTCAGGGGCAGGGCCGACAACCACATGAAATATCATGGTTATATTTGTTTCTGTATCTGATTTTCAGGAAAAATCTGCCGACTGTGTGCATGGGATTACTGCTTTCGGGCTGCCGTCCGCCTTATGGCGAACAGGCTTTCAGGATGTAAAGCTTGAAACAGACAGCCGGCTGCCTTATTTTGGCACGGACTGGCGGGTGGAACTGCTATGAGAATTATAGCAACTCTCCATAAAGCATAGACAGGTCAGATCTGGCAGTATTCGCCAGAATATAAAGGTGCGAAAATATGGGGATATCATCCGGAAAAACCATCCTGTCCGGGATTCAGCCATCAAACGGCCTCCATCTTGGAAACCTTCTGGGGGCTGTAAAAAACTGGACAGCCCTTCAGGATGAGCATCATTGTTACTACATGATGGTTGATTTACATGCAATTACCGTGAACCAGTCTCCGGAAGAGCTTCGGGACGCATGTTATCGTGGAGTTGCTGCTTATCTTGCTGCCGGGCTTGATCCGGGAAAGTCAGCGCTGTTTCTTCAGTCCCATGTTGGAGCGCACAGTCAGCTTGCCTGGCTGATGATCTGTTCGGCATACATGGGAGAACTGAGCCGGATGACTCAGTTTAAGGATAAGTCTGCCAGGCAAGCTCAGAATATTCCAGCGGGTCTTTTTGTCTATCCTGCTCTGATGGCCGCTGATATTCTGATCTATCAGGCGGATCTTGTTCCTGTAGGCTCTGATCAGAAGCAGCATATTGAACTCACAAGAAATCTGGCTGAAAGGCTGAATCAGCGCTATAGCCATCCTCTTTTCAGAGTTCCGGAGCCATTTATTGCTGAGACAGGCTGTCGGGTGATGGATCTCCAGGAGCCACTGAACAAAATGAGCAAATCAGCTGTCAGCGAGAAAGGAACTATCTTTCTGGGGGACAGCGACCGGCAGATCATTAAAAAGTTTAAAAGTGCAGTGACGGATTCCGGATCGGAACTTGGGGATTATGAGTCTGCCAGTCCTGGTGTCCGGAATCTCATTGATCTTCTTGCTGCGCTCACCCAGCGCAGCCATCAGGATGTGATGAATGAGTTTTCTGGCCGACAGTATGGTTTTCTGAAACTTGCAGCAGCAGAGGCAGCCGTTGCGGTGATTGCTCCGATCCGGACCAGGATAGATGAACTGATGGAGGATAGAGCTTACCTTGATCAGGTTTTGCAGCAGGGTGCGATGAAGGCTTCCGCTGTGGCGGAGAAAACACTCCGGAATGTGATGGATACTTTTGGTTTTGTTCCTCCGGCGCAGGCCGGAATCTGAGTGTTGTGTTTTTCGGTTTGGCAGATGAGAATCATAGCAGGCCTATTGCACCTGATCAGAAGGATTGAATGTCTGTCTGCCGTTTTCTGAGGGGTTTTTTCGTCCGTCATCATGATGGTGCTCTGCTTTCGTTTCTGTGGAGGCCGCATCCTGAAGCTGAAGGGCAGGTTGTTTTAAGGATGAACTCATGTTTTTTCGGGATTCTGTGTCGCTCCTGATCATGTTGATCTTTGCGAGTGTGTTTTCTGATTACGGAAGGTCTGAAAACCTTCCGGACCCTTCAAGGCTGATACTGGCTCAGGTCGCTTATATCGGAACGGATTATCCTGCTGCTGTCCGTGAAGGCGGGGTGGTTAATGAGCAGGAATACCGTGAACTCAAGGGCTTTATTGCTGCGGCTCTGGAAAGCTTCATGGCTATCCGGGACAGGATAGGACAAGAACAGGCAGAGAAAATAGAACAAGGGCTGAGGGAGATGCAGTCTCTTGTGCTCAGCAAAGGAGACGGGGATAGACTGGCGGATCTTTCCGGAGATCTTGCCCGTCTGATAGGGTTGAGCTTTCGGATTCCGATGGCCCCTGAGCACAATCCTAAGCTGGAACTGGGGCATTTTGTCTATACTCATCATTGTGCCAGTTGTCATGGAGAAAGAGGAAAGGGAGACGGACCAGCGGCAGAAGGGATGGAGCCACCAGCCCGTAACTTTCTTGATTCGGAAATCATGCGTGCCAGCTCACCTTTCCGCTTTCTTAATATAACCATGACAGGTGTTGAGGGAACAGGGATGCTGTCGTTCCGTGACAGATTGACGACAGATGAACTCTGGAGCGTCAGTTATTATCTTAGCTCCCTGCGTTTTCATGATGCATCACAAACTCCCACACCAGAGAAGCAGCATGCAGGATGGACGGACCTTAAGGGGATTGGTTTATCTGATCTGATTGATGCCGGACTGGATAAAAGTATTCTGGCCTCATATGGAGATCAGGAACTGCTGGAATGGCTCCAGGAACGCTATCCTCAGATCAGTCCGGAAACGTCTCAGCAAGTTCTGAGTTTGTTGAGACGTTCGGCTCCTTTTCTGGACTCCGTACCCTTGACTCAGGCAGAGAGAAAAGACAGAGAACTAAGCAGGGATCAGAAACTCAGAAAAAATCTCGACTATGCTCTTTCCGGAGTTTTAAAGGCTTCCTTTGCCTGGGAAGAGGGCAATATCGCTGGAGCGGAAAGCTTACTGCTGGATGCTTACCTGAATGGATTTGAGGAAACAGAAAAAGAGCTGTCTCTGGGAGACCGGAAGCTGGTCATGAAGGCAGAAGCTCTGTTTATGGAAGCCAGGTCTTTTGCCCGATATAAGCAGGATGAT
Source organism: Deltaproteobacteria bacterium (assembly GCA_020635195.1). Taxonomy (GTDB): domain Bacteria; phylum Bdellovibrionota_B; class Oligoflexia; order Oligoflexales; family Bog-1112; genus JACKAG01. The sequence goes on from JACKAG010000014.1 coordinate 13,458, forward strand.
CGTTTCCTGCAATCTGTGAATGCACTGAAACAGTCGCTTGAGGCTCTGATCAGCAACTGTGAAAAGACAGATAAGTTATCCTCTTCAGCTCAGAGAGATTTTCTGGCTTCTTTGGTGATCGTCATCAGGGAAGGTATCGAGGCTTTTCTGGTGATTGCTGCTCTGCTGGCTTTGTTATCCGGAACAGGGGTCCCACAGGCCAGCAGGTGGGTTCATGCCGGATGGATCACAGCATTGCTGGCAGGTGGTGTGAGTTTTGTTCTGTTTGAAGAAGTTCTGAAGCTTTCCGGGGCAGGCCGTGAAAGTCTGGAGGCTATCTGTACTGGTATTGCTGCGATTCTTCTTTTTTATACGGGATTCTGGCTGCTCAGTCAGTCGTCTCATCAGCGATGGCAGCTCCGTGTCAGAGAAAAGAGTAAAGAAGCTCTGACTTCAGGAAAGTTGTGGACTCTTTTTGCCATTTCCTTTATCGCCGTTTACCGGGAAGCAGCTGAAACTGTCCTGTTTTATGCAGCTTTGTATTCTGGTTCCGGACATCCGTTGGCAGTGAGCTTTGGTTTTCTTGCGGGCTGTATCTGTCTTCTGATTGTCTGCTGGATGATGATTCGTTTTAATCTGCGCCTCCCTTTACGGCAATTTTTTCTTGTTACCAGTGTCCTTCTGGTCGTCATTTCCGTTATTCTGACAGGGAAGGCTGTGCATGAATTGATAGGAGCAGGATATCTGAAGCCTACTCCTTTGAGTTGGGTTCCCCTGATTGATATGCTGGGGCTTTATCCTAATCTGGAAAGTACACTGGCTCAGCTTGCACTGTTGCTGACAGGCGCCATACTTGCTGCGTTGCTGACTAAGACAGGTCCTGATCGTCCGGAAAAACGCGGAGTCTGATTTTTTTAACGATCGTTGTTACAAAATCAGACTACTTCAGAGCCTCTTGTCTCTGTATCCATGAACTGTGTGGATAAAATCAGTATTCTGAATTGGTCGTCCTTTTGTCCTCATGATTGTTCATGATATATCCGTTTCAGGTCTTAAAGATTCTCTGTTCATAAATTGCGTTGTTGTGAGTGTTTGCTGTTCGGGAAAGGCTGGATATAACATGGGGAAAAAAAGAACCGCAATTCTCTGGATTCGTAATGACTTTCGGATCAAGGATAATTTTGCGTTGAGCCAGGCGGAACAATACGATGAGGTTCTTCCTGTTTTTATCTGGAATGACAAAGACAAAAATCCATGGAAGCGTGGCGCTGCCAGCAAGTGGTGGCTGCATCACACGATTCTTCAGTTCCGGGAATCATTAAAAAGTTATGGATCGCAGCTAATACTGTTGCGGGGCAGTCCTGAAGAGGAAATTTTAAGGGTTGCCCGGCTTGTTCAGGCATCCGATGTCCTCTGCAATCATACCCATCATCCACATGATTTGATCGCAGATCAAACATTGCAGGGACTTTTAGAAAAAGAGGGCATATGTTTTCAATCCTTTCACGGCTCTCTTTTGTGTCCTGTCGATGAGTTATGCAAAAAAGACGGGGAGCCTTATCTGGTCTACACTCCCTTCTGGAAGAATTTTTTAAAAACGTATGAGATTAAAATCCTTGTCAGGCCAAAGACTGTTCCGCCAGTGCCTCAGAAAGCAAAAAATTCAGGATGTTCGGTGGAAGACCTGAATCTCCTGCCCCGGCAAAAATGGCATGAAGCATTTCATCTGCACTGGTCTGTGGGAGAAGCAGCTTCTGAAAAGAAGCTGAAAGATTTTATTGCAAAAGGCCTGATGTCCTATGATAAACTTCGGGACTTTCCTGCTACAGACGGGACTTCGACACTGAGTCCTCACCTGCATTTTGGAGAAATCCATCCGCAAAGGGTCTTGTACGAGATCGTAAAAAAGTTCGGAAAATTAAGTGACATAAAAAATGAAAATGTGATGCAGTTTTGCAGGGAAATTCTCTGGCGAGAATTTTCGTATCACCTGCTTCACCACTTTCCTGATACTCCCGATGAGCCGCTTCGGGAGCGTTTCAGGAACTTTCCCTGGAAAAATAATAAGAAAGGCTTGCATGCATGGTGCAGGGGGCAAACCGGTTATCCTGTCGTTGATGCGGGCATGCGTCAGCTCTGGTCTGTGGGCTGGATGCATAATCGTGTAAGGATGATTTCGGCCTCATTTCTTGTAAAACATCTGGGTATTCCATGGCAGGAAGGGGCTAAGTGGTTCTGGGATACACTGGTCGATGCAGATCTGGCGAATAATACTCAGGGCTGGCAATGGACTGCTGGCTGCGGTGCTGATGCTGCGCCTTTTTTCCGGATTTTTAACCCCATCACTCAGGGGGAAAAATTCGACCCTGACGGTTCTTATATCGCCAGGTGGTGTCCTGAGTTAGGCAGATTAGCGCCAAAGTGGATCTGCCGACCCTGGGAAGCTCCTGTTCATATTTTAAATGAAGCAGGTGTCAGGCTGGGTGACAATTATCCTTTGCCCATTGTTGATCACAAAGAGGCACGAGAACAGGCTTTATGGAATTATGAGTCCCTGAAGTCTCAGGCAGGTTCACCATCCGGCAGCTGTCCGGGATCTTCCTGAAACAGCAGACAGACGTATTGCACTGATTTTCTGAAAGGCTGATGATGACACATAATACGATAAAAATAGGGGTTTCCGGCTGTCTTTTAGGTCAGAAAATTCGCTTTAATGGGGAACACAAATTTCACTGGTATATCAATGAAATACTCGGAGACTACTTTGAATATGTTCCTCTCTGTCCTGAAGTGGAAATTGGCATGGGAGTCCCGAGAAAATCAGTTCGCCTTGTCGGAGATCTGAATCATCCGGAGATGATAGAACCTGTATCAGGCAAGAACTGGACTCAGAAAATGCATCTTTATAGCAGTAAAAAAGTCCAGGAGCTTTCGGATCTATCGGGATTTCTTTTTAAAAAAAATTCGCCATCTTGTGGAGTATTCAGAACGAAAGTCTACCAGAAAAACGGCATTCCTGTTGCCAATGGTCGCGGATTATTTGCAGATACATTTTGCAAACACTGGCCTCTTATTCCTGTAGAAGAGGAAGGCCGGCTTAACGACGCAAAGCTTCGGGAAAACTTCCTTGAGCGGGTTTTTGGCTATCATCGATTAAAAATTCTTATGTCGGAGAGATTCAGGCGTGGAGATTGGGTTAAATTCCATGAACGTAATAAATTTCTTCTGCTCTCTCATAGCCGCACACACTATACCAAGCTGGGACAGCTGGTTGCAAATATGGCCGATATGTCGCCGCAAGATTTTAAAGGAGCATATAGCAAAGTCTATATCTTAGATGTTGCGCGAAATCAGACTTCCCAATGAAAAAATCTGTTCTGGAAAGCTTTTTAAAAAAAAATCTATCGTAATGACCAGATATCATAGAGTATTGTGACGAGCAGAGCTGTCGAGACACTTTTTAAAGTGCTCATCCAAGCGACTATATCCCGAGAGGTGCCCGCCTTGAGCAACCCTATCGCAAAAAAAGCTGACTGTCTTCTGGATATTCCCTGCCGCCTGAAGCAGGTCGCGTTTGCTTATCTTTTATCTCTCATGCTGCCAGGAAGAAAACATAGCCTGACCCAAGCCTCTCAGGTCGGATCTCTGCATAAGTCCCAGTTTTCAAGGTTTTTACGTAGGCATGGTGATCTTGCGGTAGAATCTCTTCAGCGTACGGCAGCCAGAACATGCAGAGCAATCCAGAGGCCGCCTGTTGTTGCCGGAGGGCCCTGGACTATCGCCATTCTGATTGATGCGACTCTGCAATCAAGATCTTCCAGACACAGTGGAAACAGCCATAAGTTCAGTCATGGTAAAGGCTATGTTATTGGCCACCAGTGGACAAATATCCTGCTACTTATCAATGGCAAGAAGATTCCACTCCCTCCCCTGGCATGGATTTCCGGACGTGAGCGTAAAAGACGGGGCCTGAAAAAAGAAACCGAACAGGAAGCTGTCATCCGATATCTCTCTGATCTGGATTTGTCGCAATACGTCGGAACTTATGAAAATCATGAAGTTGTTGTGCTCGCAGATTCTGGCTATGACAATAAAAAGCTTCAAGCCTCCATTCTGTCTCGTGGGTGGGATTTTGTTTTCAGCATGAAATCTTCGAGAGGATCTCGACTTTCTTCCCAAAAAAATGCAGGCGCTCAGGGCAATTGCTCCGTCGCTGACCTGTTCCGGAAAGCCAAAATTTTTCCCTGGAAAACTATTCGTGCTTATGCGAATGGCTGGAAAAGAAGAAAGCGGAAGGAGTTCCGCGCAAGAGAACTCACCGGTTTTATCAGTGGAATCACTGATGAAGTCAGGCTGGTTCTTTCAGAAGAGCGAGGGAGTCGCAGGGGAAGAAAGTATCTGGTTTGTTCCAACATCAGAGTCAGGATGGGGGCGATTGTCAGGGTTTACCGAAAAAGATGGGAAATCGAGCTATTTCACAAAGACGTCAAATCTCTGATGGGCTTTGAAGATGTGAGTTGCCACGATTTTCAATCCGTAGAGTCTCATGTTCACTGGGTCTACTGTGCATGGCTCCTTTTGCCGGAAATTTCTGGTAAGTCCGGATCTGTTCTGGAGGCTATGACTGCTTTGCAGCAGGAGGTCGAATTATCTCCTTTTAAGCATCTGATCCAGCTTAGCACAAGGATTCATGGGTTCAGGGATGTGCAACGCTATTGCAGGGAGGTAATAAATGCGAACAAAGCAGCATAAGCGCTTTATTTAAAGTAAAAACTTATGCGATTGCAATTTTCGCGCAACATTTAAGTATATGGAAGCACTTGCATTGAAAACGACTCCGAAAAAGCATAGTGATGCTTTACTTCATATCTTTGGGTTCCTGAAGAAAATCATCGGAAGCAAACAAAAGGCAGATGTTTTAAGAACGATAGAGAGTTATCGAACAGGAATCTATCCTCTTATTGTTCCTCTTACTCTGCTGAATCATTATATAGCCGTTCATGAAGTGCCCTATATTCAGGATCAATTTTACCTTAATCCATACCCTGCAAATCTGAACTTACCGGTTTCCGGTAAGAAAATCTGACATTCAGGATTCATGGCTATGGTTTTTGAGGATGGTTTGATCGCGGGAAGGCCTGGCTCTGATTTCAGAGCACAGCTTCAGGATGACATATCGACGAGCTTATCTAACTGTGAAAGCCATGGAATCAGATAGATCTTTGCTTCATCGGTGAGCTTGCCAAAGTGTGTCTCTTTGAATTTGTTCCAGATTTCTTGTGATCTGAAGACGCTTGATGCAGAATGGATTGATTCCTCATCCTTCACTGCACTCAGCGCTGTATCGAATAATACATTAAATATTAAGTTTATGTGTTCATCATTTGATAAGTAGGCAAGTGTTTCTTCTTCTGATTCTGAAGACTGAGATGCGAAATTTCCATAGATTCTTTTCTTCTTTAAACGTAATTTAACTCTGGAAATGATAACAGACGCGGAGCAAGACCAAACGGCCTTTGTGGCGGAATCTTCAGAAAGCTTCATAGTGGGCACCAAGGCAGCATGTTGGGCTGCATACTGGGCAGTTTTCCCGGCGACCTTCCAGGGAATATTCTTGATAGTATGCCAGGAGGCAGTTGCAATAACAGATGCAGCTTTGCTATTGAAATTGCCCATCGTCAAAAGAAGTGCATATCCGTGTTGAATCACAGTTTCCGGATCGGAAATATCCTTCGTCTTTTTTGCAATCAGCTCTGCAATTTTATCCATGACCAATTCCAGAGGACTCTTCTCTGCCGCTAATTCATCTGTGATTCTGTCTGTCAGCTCTGTCTCTGTTTGGGTTCCGGATTCGGTGGAGATATGAAGAGATACTTCCGGATCAGTTTGTGTCGATGCATGGGCAAAAGAATCTGTGTCTGTTTGAATCGTGACAGCGATAGCTGCTGGAGCAGGGATTTTTTCCTCAGTTTTGTGCAATATATAGTGATCATTTTTAACGCAGGCAGAAAGATGATTGTTAGAGACGTGACACGGACTCCTCGGAGGCTCTTCATCAGAAACTTCGCCACAGGAATCCCATGCAGGGCCTGCTATGAAGGGTAAGGCATCTGACTCAACAGATGAATCTGATATGGATTTTTCCATGAAGGTAAAACAGTCTGCGTCAGCAGATAAAGCAGGTCGGGATAACAGAATGCCTGCAAACAGCATATATTTTAGTAAATTGATCATCTGATAGTCTCTTTTCTCTCTATGTGTTTGGATTGTGGAAAAATCGAATCCCAAAAACCGGACAGAAAGTAACATATGCATATTAAAGTATTCAAATATTATTTATGAGGAGCAGGAGGCAAACAGATGTTTTAAGAACGATGGAGAGTTCTCGAACAGAAATCTATCCTCTTATTTTTGAGGATGCTCTGATCGTGGGAAGAGCCTGGTTCTGATTTCAGAGCACAGCTTCAGGAGGACATCTCGACGAGCTTATCTAACTGTGAAAGCCATGGAATCAGATAGATCTTTGCTTCATCGGTGAGCAGGCCAAAGTATGTTTCTTTAAATTCTTGCCAGACTTTTTGTGATCTGAAGATGCCTGATTCATACTTGATTGATTTGTCGGCCTTCACTGCCTTCAGTGCAGTATCGAATAATGTGTTAAATATTGGGTTTATGTGTTCATCCTTTGATAAATAGGTAAGCATTTCTTCTTCTGCAAGCTGATATGCGACGTTTCCGAGGCTTTCTGAACCTGTCAGATTTTTCTCAGTTAAACGTGATTTAACTTTGAAAGTGACAGCAGATTTGGCTATATCCCAAATGGTATACTTGGCGGCCTGTGCCTGTGCGTCGGCCCTCATGGCAGCGTTTGTGGCGGCTTTCCTGGCGGCAGCCCCGGCGGTAGCTAACGCGCTATTCCTGGAGGCCTGTCTGGCGTTAGCCCCAGCGGCAGACCAAACAGCAGAAGAAACCGGAGATCCGGAGGCAACCCCGACAACATACCCGGCAGCATTTGCGGAAGCCGCGCCAAAAACAGACGAAGCTTTGCTATTGAAATGGCCCATCATCAAAAGAAGAGCATATCCGTGTTGAATCACATTTTCCGGATCGGAAATATCCTTTGTCTTTTCTGCAATCAGCTTTTCAATTTTATCCGTGACCAATTCCAGAGGACTCTTCTCTGCTGCTAATTCATCTGTGCTCCTGTCTGTCAGCTCTGTCTCTGTCTGAAGTCCAGACCCGATACAGATATGAAGAGGAATTTCCGGATCAGTTTGTGTCGATGTATGGGCAAAAGAATCTGTGTCTCTTTGAACTATGACAGGGATAGCTGGTGCAACAAGGCGTTCTGCGTCGACAGGAAGATGATTGTCAGAACTGCTCTGAGTATCTTCATCAGAAGCTTCGCTACAGAAGTCCCATGCAGGATCGTCCATACAGATCCAGTCGGTGGGATCTTCTATGAGGGTGAAACCGTCTGCGTCAGTAGATAAAGCAGGTCGGGATAACAGAATGCCTGCAAATAGCATATATTTTAGTAAATTGATCATCTGATAGCCTCTTTTCTCTCTATGTGTGTGGATTGTGGAAAAACCCAACGCTCAAAACCTGACAGAAAGTAACATATGCATATTAAAGTATTCAAATATTATTTATGAGGAGCAGGAGGCAAACAGATGTTTTAAGAACGATGGAGAGTTATCGAACAGGAATCTATCCTCTTATTTTTGACGATGCTCTGATCGCGGGAAGAGCCTGGCTCTGATTTCAGAGCACAGCTTCAGGATGACATATCGACGAGCTTATCCAACTGTGAAAGCCACGGAGCCAGATAGATCTTTGCTTCATCGGTGAGTTTGCCAAAGTGTGTCTCTTTGAATTTATTCCAGACGTCTTGTGATCTGAAGATGCTTGATGCAGAATGGATTAATTCCTCGTCCTTTACTGCACTCAGCGCTGTATCGAATAATACATTAAATATTGCGTTTATGTCTTTACCATTTGATAAGTAGGCAAGCGTTTCTTCTTCTGAAAGCTGAGATACGAATTTTCCATAGCTTCCTGCAGCTGTCCAATTTTTCCTGGTTAAATGTAATTTAGATTTAACTCCGGAAGTGATAGCAGAGACGGTGCGAGACCAGACGGCCTTTGTGGAGGTATCTTCAGAAAGCTTCATGGTGGGTATCCAGGCGGCATATTGGGCCGCATACCAGGCGGCACTCCCGGCGACCGCCCAAGGGGCATTCATAATAGTATGCCAGGAGGCAATTTCAATAACAGATGCAGCGTTGTTATTGAAATTGCCCATCGTTAAAAGAAGTGCATATGCGTGCTCGGTGAGAGTTTTTTGACTGGAAATATCTCTGGTTTTTTTTGCAATCAACTTTGTAATTTTATCCGCGATCAATTCCAGAGGGCTCTTCTCTGTCGCTGATTCATCTGTGATTCTGTCTGTCAGTTCTGTTTGGGGTCCGGATTTGATACAGATATGAAGAGAAATTTTCAGATCAGTTTGTGCCGATGTATGACCAAAATAATGTGTGTCTGTTTGAGTTGTGACGGTTTGGCACGGAACATCACGATGCTCCGTGTGGACGTGAAAATAACTGTCTGAATCAACAGAGGAATCCGATGCAGGTTCCATGAAGGTAAAACAGTCTGCACCAGCAGATAAAGCAGGTCGGGATAACAGAATGCCTGTAAACAGAAGATACTTCAGTAAATTGATCATCTGACAGCCTCTTTTCTTTCTATGTGTCTGGATTGTGGAACAACGGAATCCCAAAAACCAGAAAGACAGTAACATGTTATTATTAAAGGATTCAAATATTATTGACTCTCATTAGTTTATATTTTGATTCAATCTGCTAATCTGTCATGATCCGACAGATTAGCAAATCGAGTTATTTTAAATCAAAATTTATGACTGGATCAGTATCTGGGGAGTAATCCGGAAGGAAAGGAAAAATCATGGACATTTCAAGCTATCCATGGACTCACATAGGAGTCTATGGCAAATGAGCTCTTAATGTAGCGGATGAGAGGGTGCGCCTCCACCTGCTTCTACAGTTCCGAGCCAATACCTCCAGCCCTGCCATCCTTTGACTTTGTAGATACCGTCCGGATGAGCCGGAACGTTTGCTGGCTTTGGTGGCATATCAGGAAGCTCTCCTTTAACATAACAGCGCCATTCTTTCCTGGTTTTGAGCTTCAGGGATACTGCAAATTTTCTTGCTTCTGCAAAAGGAAGGTAACCGACCGGGGTAATGTATTCCGGACCTCCGGGAGTTTCACCTGTTGAGACTGGGCTCATACCAACTGTTTCGGTTGTAGCTACAGACTGGCTACTATGCTGTGATTCTTCCATCTTTATCCTCGTGCTAAACTTTTTTGTGTTCACGTGTCTTTAGATAGCATTATCCGGGAGCGGCTGCCCGCGGTACTTTGTGTATCAAACATCTTTCGGCCCTGCAAGCCATGAGCCAGCTGTCGGACTTAGTTGTCTGAAATTTTTTATTTTTCTTTCTAAGTATGAACGATCAGAAAGATTTTGGAAAAGTGAAATCTTTCTTAATAGGACTTGTTTTTCTGACAGGTGGGAGAGTGAATCAGGAATCAATGCTTCCGTTTGTTCTTTCTATCGAAACCATCCGGATTTCCATGAAAGTTCTGCAATCAGATTCTGACCTTCCCCTGAAGGGTGAAAGCAGTCTTTTTTTGAAATATGATGATCTTCAAATCGGGATTCACTCAGAGACAGATCAAAGAGAACATGCTGTGGAAAACTATCAGCAACCCGCTGAAGAGCCAGGTTTGCTTCATCTACCCTGCTCTGGAAGGCAATGCGCATATCTGCTGTGACATCCGATTTCAGAAGTGACGGACAGAATTGATAAAAGTTCCACCATACCTGACATGTTTTTCTTTTGCTCTCTGTATTGGTACTTAGTTCCCAGAGAGCCAGCATGTCCGGGATTGGCAACAGCAGGATTTTTATCTGATCATTACGTTTCACAAGAGAGCTGATGGCTTCTTTTACATTCTTCTCATATGACGCAATCTGATTGCTGCGCTTTTCCTCATCCCAGACGCAGGCATCATTTCCTCCGATGAGAATGGTTACATAGTCAGGAGAAAATTGATTCACTTCTTTCACCTGATGATGCAGCTGGAATGATGTGGCACCGCCCTGAGCGACATTATGTGCAATGATATCTCTGTCCGGGAACAGCTGGTGCAATCTTAAAAAATGGCTTCGGACAAGTCCATCTTTGCCATAACCAGTCGACCAGCTGTGCATCGTTTTTGCTCCGATTCCGGTGGAGTTGACCGCAGTGGAAATAGAATCACCAAGAGACCCCATGACGAAAGCTTTGTGTTGTTTTATCTGTTCTGGTCTTTTGTCCTGTTTCGCCTGGGTTTCTGTGATCCAACAGAACAACAGCAACAGCAAGCTAAATGACCGTGTTGTTATCATCACAGATCTCCTGTAGCAAATATATGTGGACGTTTGATGTATGCTTTTTTTAAAGAATATCTTTGACCGGAATTAAAATCAAGAATCACGTGAAAGTCCCGACAGAATCTCTGGATTTTTTGTCTCTTCTTTAACGGTCATTCACTGTACTGCCGCAAAGCTGTCAGCCCATCTTCAGTCGAAATTTCGGGATAATATCCCAGCTGTGTTTGGGCTGCTCCATGATTAAAGTAGTGAGAACGGCACAACTGCATTGCTGCAAAACGTGTCAGAGGGGGTTCTTTATCATAAGATCCCGAAATTTTCCATATCGTTTCTATAAAGAAGCCAATGGACCAGGCTATAGAAAAAGGGATCTGTAGGCTTTGAGAAACAGGAGGTCGGCCAATTGCAGCCAGCATTTTATTGAGAAAATCCCACAGTCTGACTGGCTCATCCTGGGCCAGGAAGTAAGCCCTCCCCCCTCCTGTAAAATGATGTCTGCTCATTGCCAGCAGTGCAGCCAGATGGCCAGCAGCCGCATTTTCCACATAGGTAACATCGACCAGATTATCACCTGATCCCAGACGAAAGAGCCGATGTGCATCAGCCCGCATCTTCAGGCGCGGCAAAAAGTGTGGATCTCCGGGGCCCCAGATCAGGTGAGGTCGCAGGGCCAGAGTGCAGAACTCTGCTCCCTGATGGGCTGCGAGGACGGCAGCTTCTCCATGTCTTTTGCTACAGGCATACCAGCTGTAAAATTTTTGTGGGTAAGGGAGGGATTCGTCTGCTCCCCGGATGTCCTGATTTCCAAAGACAACACTGGGGGAACTGGTATAGATAAAGCGACGAACACCAGCCTGCTTACTGGCGTTCAGCAAGCTCAGAGTCCCCTTGTAATTGATATCCATAAAATCTTCTGGTTTTCCCCAGATCCCGGCTTTTGCTGCGCTGTGAATCACAGTGTCACAGCCGGATACGGCTTTTTTCAGATCTTCCGGGCAGCGCATATCTCCTGTGAGACACTCAACTCCTGCCCGCACCAGTTCCGGGTAGATGTTTCTTGAAAAACTTCTGACCTGGTAACCTTTTCTTATGAGCTGTCGGCAGATGGCAGAGCCCAGGAAACCACCGCCTCCTGTCACCAGCACTTTGCCTTCTTCTGAGCTTTTTTTCATGACAAAGTCCTTAGCCTGTTCTCCTGGCACTTTCTGGCCAGCAAGATCCGGTCAATCTTTATGTTATGCCGTGTGTCTGTCGGGAATGGGCCGGAAAGATAAAAGGCAGAGATCTTCCTGGTTGCTTCTGTTGTTGCGGCTATGTCGCTCAGTTCTTTCCGGAAACGTTGCCGCTCTGATCGTGGAAGATAGGTTTTCTGGTCTTTGCGCTCAATGACGAGTGCAGCACTTGTCTGCTTTCCGGATCTGTAGGGAATCAGGGCGCTACGCCGGATATCAGGATGTTGATTGAAAGCAGCTTCTCCCGGGACAGAATCCAGCCAGGTTCCGTCAGTAAGGCAGACACGGTGGGCCTTTCTTCCGCAAAACCAGAGCCGGCCCGTCGTATCAAAAAAACCCAGATCGCCCATTCTGTGCCAGGGACCTCCGTTGCTGTCCGGAATTTTACTGTCTCTGCTGGCTTCCGGATGGGTGACATATGAGGGGGTTACCTGTGCTCCCTGAACAATGATTTCGCCAGTTTCTCCGGTTTTTTGTTCCTGTGTCTGTGAGATATCCTGAAACACTGTGTCTGACGGCTGAATGATCCGGACACGTGTGTTCATGACCGGAAACCCGACACAGACTCCCATAGCAGGTTTTTCTGATGTCTTCTGTTCTTCCAGTCTTTCCTGTCCCCGGATACAACTTACTGGCAGGCACTCTGTAGCGCCATAGGGTGTCCATGTATCACCTGTGGGCATAATCACACTAAAATCATGCAGGATATCGCCAGAGACGGGAGCTCCGAACATCATCAGAGCCCTCAGAGATGGCAGGCGAAGTCCTTCCCGGATACAGTATCTGCCTACATTCTGCCAGATCGCAGGAGAGCCTGCTGCTGTGGTCACCCCCTGATCCAGAATGACCTGAACCAGTTTTGCCGGATTGGCTCTGGCAGGTTTTGCCGGGTTCATGGGAGGGATGACGCTGCATACCCCCATGGCCTGTGTCATCAGTGAGAACAGAGGAAATGCTGGCATGTCTTTATCTGCATCGGTAAACTGAAACATATCTTTTAAAAGGCGGATCTGTGTTTCAAAAATACCGTGGGTATATTCGACTCCTTTTGGGGAGCCGGTCCCGCCTGACGTGAATAAAACAGCAGCCTGTGTTGCAGGAAGGCACGAAGCAATGGGAAATGGGTCCGCGCTGTCATGGGACGGACGGTTCTGCAAAAGGCGATGCAGAGATGGAATTCCGGGGAGTGACAAAGCTCCACTGCTGATGGTCTGTTTTACGGAGCCAAAGGCTCCGGGGCAGAATTTTTTAATCAGACAGACCTGTGGTACTGCGATCAGGCTGTCAGGGGCCACCTGTCTGACCGCATGGAGCAGTTTTTTCAGACCCATACCCGGATCAATCAGGACCGGGACAGCTCCGAGTTTGAACAGAGCAAACGACGTAAGGCTGAATTCTGGTGATGGACGGATAAACAGCAGGACGCGGGAGCCCTGACGGATATCATGTTTTTGGAGCTGTCTGGCAAGATGGTCAGAGTCTTGGTCCAGCTGTCTGAAGCTGATGCTCTGATATTGATAGCTGCGATTTTTCCATTTTTTTTCTGAGGGGAAGATTGCTGCGGCTTTGTCCGGATTCCGGATAGCCTGCTCCCGGATCAGATGTGCGATATTCATTTTAGTTCAGATACTCCCGGATAGCCTTCAGACAGCCTTCGGACTCATCTTCCAGGAGGTAATGGCCTCCCTCTGGAAAACGCCGGACCAGAGCGTCTGGCCAGATTTGCTGCCAGCGTTTCAGAAAATGCTGATTAAAACAAAAGTCTTTTTCTCCCCAGAGGATCAGCCCCTGAGGCAGAGCCGAAAGATGCTCTTCAATATCTGTCAGCGTTTTCCATGAAGGGTGAGCTGCATGAAGAGGGATATCCTGGACAAAACGAAGCAGGGCGATTCTGTCCTGATAGTTGCGATAAGGCCAGAGCAGAGCCTGCCGTACTTCCTTTGAGAGCGGTTTTTTTGCTGCCATTAAGAGAGCAGCTCTGGCAAAGAGGTTGAGCCCCCGGATGGCATAGTCACCGAGTACAGGTAGCTTTCCGGCAGCAATCCGGACAGGGATGTGACGAGAGCGAAATCCGGCTGTATTTGTCAGGATGATTTTTCTGACTTTTTCTGGTCTGTGGACAGCCCAACCCAGAGCGATTGCGCCTCCCCAGTCGTGGAGGAGAAGATCGACCTCTCCCTCCGGACAGACCTGCTCCATGAATACTGAAAAATTATCGATATGCTGTCTGAGATGATAGGGGTATTTTTGTGGTTTAGAGGAGAGGCCGCAGCCAATATGATCCAGAGCAATGACCCTGCGTTCCTGACGAAAAGCAGTCAGGACTTTCCTGAAGTAAAAAGACCAGGTCGGGTTTCCATGGACACAGATAAGGGGCGGCTGATCACTTTGCCTCGGTCCTTCATCAAAGTAATGGAGACGAATCGCTTCCGGATGACTGAGTCGCAGATACTCTGAACGGAAGGGTATCAGACGGTGGATTTCATCAGGGATCACCAGCTCACTCCCAACATCAGGCAATTAAGACCAGAGCCTATCCCTAGTATTGCGAGGGACTGACCACTTATCAGTTCTTGTTTTTCAGCTCTCAGAGCCAGGGATAAAGGTGCAGCAGCTGTTCCGGTGTTTCCGAGCCAGTTGACATCTCCACAGCTTTTTTCGGGTGCCAGTCCAAGAGTCCGGAATACTTTATCCTGGTGAGTCAGACTGACCTGATGATTGAAAATGAGATCCGGTGTGCTGTCTTCCCAGGCAAGGTTTTTCCTGAACAACTCCCAGCATGTTCTGGAAAGGATCAGACCTTTTTTCATCAGAGCTGCCGTGTCGGTTTCCATATGCTGATGGTACAGGTTTCCGTTTCCCTCGCAGAGACTCCAGGAGTCGTTGTCCGTCTGGCAGGCTCCTCCAAGCAGGTGATGACCGTTCTTGCTGTCTTCGCGGTGTCTCATGATAAAGGCGACAGCAGCTGATCCCAAGGTCAGATTGGCCAGATACCTGCGAAAGATAGCTGGCTCTGGCTTTTCTCTGAGGGCCGCAATTGTGCTCTGATAGACCGGGGCAGAGTTTTCGGCAGAAACAATCAGAGCCGTCCTGACAGAACCGGATTCGATCATGTGGGCCGCAACCCAGAGACCATTAAGAAAGCCAAGGCAGGCATTGGAGAGGTCAAAGGGCATACAGTGAGGGCTGAGCCCCAGTTTTGCATGAATGACACTTGCTGTGGCAGGTTCCAGGGAATCTCTGCAAACACCGGTATGAATGAGCAGGTCGACTTCTTCTGGCCGAAGTTCTGCTTTTTGCAGAGCGTTACGGGCGGCCATACTTCCTGGCCCGGACGGCCTGGTTCCAGGGGGCCAGATCCGTCTTTCTTCAACACCTGTCAGAAGTTTCAGAAAGCCTGGCATAAGGTTCATCTGCTGTGCAAGAGCTGCCAGCTGCTGCTCAATCTCAGATGATGTCAGAACAGTTTCCGGAAGATGACAGCCTGTTTCTTCTATGCAGACATTTCGGAAGCGCATCGGAGCTCCTCGCGCGGAATTTCCGGGACGGTTTCGGTACCCATCGATCCTGTTTTAGTAGCATAATTCTGATGATTCTTGCCAGTGCGCAATCCTGTTTTGCAATATGGCTTATTTGTTATCTTAAAGGAAACGTGTGTATGAGATTATGCGCTATTTTTTTATTACTGATTGTTGGTCGTTTTGCTTCAGGAAGTCAGCAGGATATTCTGCATGGTGGCAATCGCCCTCTCACGATTGCTGTCAGGAAAGGTCATGTTGAGGCTGTGCGTATGCTCCTTCTGTCAGGAGCCGGTGTTAGCAAAACAGATCAGTATGGTCTGCCGCCTCTTCAGTGGGCGTCCAGGAATGGGAACAAAGAGATAGCAGAACTTCTTATCTCTTATGGGGCAGATGTTGATCAGGCGGATAAAACATATGGAATGACCTCTCTTCATCGGGCTGTGTACTCGAGACAGTATGAACTGGTAGAGTTCCTGCTTTACGCTGCCGCCAGGGTTGATTCTGTCACCCATAAAGGAAAAAGCCCTCTTCATCTGGCAGCATATCGTGATCGGGAGGGGGAGATTGCAAAGCTGCTGCTTCAGGAAGGAGCGAGGGCCGACCAGAAAGACCATAATCAAGAGACCCCTCTCGATGTGGCTCGGCGTTATCAACGATTAAAGATGGTAGAGATCTTAAGTTCAAGTTTATAGCGTAAGTTTTCTGAAAAGCCCTGCGATCGCAGAAGGACTTCTGCCGCTCTGTGTAGTTGCCAAATATGATATCTGATGATACCGATGAGGGCGGCAGAAAAATATCCGATTCCCGAACTATATCAGGGGCCGAGGTGATTGTGGCGAAGACTAAGATCAGACATGACTGGACTCAGGAAGAAATTCATCAGATATACCACTTGCCACTTCTGGAGCTGGTGTTCAAAGCAGCAACGGTTCACAGAGAGTATTTTGATGGCTCTGATATTCAGATGAATCATCTTTTTTCGGTTAAGACAGGGGGGTGCCCGGAAGACTGTGGCTACTGTCCTCAGTCGGCCAGATATAACACAGGGGTGAAACGCCAGAAGATGGCAGATCTTAGCGATGTTCTGGAAGATGCAAAAAAAGCACGGGATGCTGGTTGTTCCAGGATGTGTCTTGGTGCTGCCTGGAGAGAGGTCAAAGATGACCGCCAGTTTGAGCAGGTTCTGGAGATGGTCAGAGAGATCAGCGCAATGGGTATGGAGGTGTGCTGTACTCTGGGGATGCTGAATGAAGATCAGGCGCGCCGTCTGAAAGAAGCTGGTCTTTATGCTTACAACCATAATATTGACACCAGTGAAGAATATTACGGAGAGGTGATCGGCACCAGAAACTATCAGGACCGTCTCCGGACTCTGGATCATGTCAGATCCGCAAATCTGAGTGTCTGTTGTGGTGGAATTATTGGCCTGGGAGAGTCTGAAGACGACCGCGTCCGGATGCTGCTGACTCTGAGTCAGCTGAATCCTCATCCGGAATCTGTTCCTGTGAATACCCTGGTGGCTGTTCCCGGAACTCCTCTCGGGGATAAAGAACAGGTGGATATCTGGCAACTTGTGCGCATGATCGCAACAACCAGAATTGTTCTGCCCTCTTCCAGGGTTCGCCTGTCTGCTGGCAGGAGAGGGCGTAGCTTTCAGGATCATGCTCTTTGTTTCCTTGCCGGGGCGAATTCGATTTTTGTCGGAGAAAAATTACTGACAACTCCTTTGCCCTCTGCTGATGATGATTTTAAGATGATGGAAATGCTGGGACTTCGGGCTACGAAGCCTGTGGAAAATGGCCAGGGATATGCTCATTGAACAACGTCTTGCGGAACGCCTGGAAAAGCGACGCCAGGCAGGGAATTTCCGGCAGCTGATCTGCCATCAGGGCGTTGATTTTGCATCGAATGACTATCTGGGCCTGGCAAGGTCTCAGGAGTTAAAGGCTGATATTGTCCAGGCTCAGCAGGATAATCCTCTCAGCAGCGGAGCAACGGGCTCCCGTCTTCTGAGTGGTCAGCATTCACAGACAGAAGCACTGGAACAGCTGCTGGCCAGGATGTTCCGGAGCAAATCTGCACTTTTGTTTAATTCCGGCTATAACCTGAATCTTACTTTGCCTGAATGTCTGTGTCAGGAAGGGGATGTGATTCTGCTGGATGAGCTGGTTCATGCTTCGATAAGGGCTGGAGCCAGACTGTCGACGGCGAGGGTTTTTTCCTTCCGCCACAATGACCTTTCCCATTTTCGTGCAAAGTTGCAACGGCTGTCTGCGGATTGTCAGGGACAGATATTTGTGATCACAGAATCTGTCTTTTCAATGGATGGCGATGTAGCGCCGCTTTCCGAACTTGGAGCCATCGCACGTCAATATCATGCCGCTTTGATTGTTGATGAAGCTCACGGAGCCGGTGTAATGGGTGCCGATGGCCTTGGGCTGGCAGCAGATGAGGCGGATGTCTTTGCCCGTGTGATCACCTTCGGTAAGGCATTCGGAAGCCATGGAGCAGCACTCTTATCCGGAGCTCTTGTCAGAGATGCTGCGATAAATTTCTGTACGGGCTTTATTTATACCACGGCTTTACCTCCCGGTCATATTCAGGTTCTGGATCGGACCTTTCGCTACTGGGAGAAGCATCCGGAGCTGAGGCAACAGTTGAAAGAGCGGATTCTTTTGATGAACCGCCTTTTGGGGATTACAGAGCATCAGAGCGCAATTTACAGTTTTCGCTTTTCCTGTGCCGACACTCTCAATCAGCTGTGTCAGGATCTTAAAGATTCGGGACTTCTGGCTCTGCCCATCCGCTCTCCCACTGTGCGGCGGGGTACAGAACGCTTGCGTGTTGTTTTACATGTCCATAACACAGAAGGCCAAATCGTAAACCTTTGTCAGAGGCTTCTCCCTTATGAATCATACTGGAAAAAAAATCTTTGTGACGGGGATTGATACAGGTGTCGGCAAAACAGTCGTATCAGCCGTTCTGGTCAGAGCTCTGAAGGCCGCGTACTGGAAGCCGGTACAGTGCGGTCTGGAAGAAGGCACGGATACGGAACGGATCAGGGAACTGAGCGGAGAGTCAGCAGGACAGATATTTCCGGAACGTTTTCTGCTGAGAGAGGCTGTCAGCCCTCATCGTGCAGCAGAGGCAGAGCATTGCCGGATTCATCTGACCGATTTTTCTCTGCCTCCGGCAGAGGGACATTTGATTGTTGAGGGCGCTGGTGGTGTGATGGCTCCTCTGAATGAAACAGATGTCGTTGTGGATATTGCAGCACGGCTGGGACTGTCGGTTGTTCTGGTGTGTCGTCATTATCTGGGAAGCCTGAACCATACTCTGATGTCAGCGGAATGCCTCCGGAGCCGGGGACTTGCTCTGAATGGCCTTGTTTTTAGTGGTAACGAAGATGACGCATACGAAAGATTCCTGAGCGAAAAAACCGGGCTTCCTCTGCTCTTCCGGGTTCCTGATCTGGGGGCCTCGATAAACGAGAGGGATATCGGCATGCTTGCGGCAGGAATCCGTTTTCCAGGAGTTAGCGAAGAATGAATTTATCTGAAAAGGACAAACATTATGTGTGGCATCCTTTCACTCAGGAGAAAACAGCTCCGGAGCCTTTGCTGATTTCCTCCGCCAGAGGCAGCTATCTGAAGACAGAAGATGGTCGTGAAATTCTGGATGCGGTATCTTCCTGGTGGGTGACGCTGCATGGTCACTGTCATCCTCGTATCTCCCGGGCTGTGAGCAGACAGATCGAGATCCTGGATCAGGTGATCTTTGCCGGGATGACACATGAGCCAGCTGTGCTGCTGGCAGAGCGAATTCTGGCTTTGCTGGGGATGGGGAACGGAAAGGTTTTTTTCTCTGATAACGGTTCGACAGCAGTTGAGGTTGCCCTGAAGATAGCCCTGCAATTCTGGGCCAATCAGGGAAAAAAACGCAACAGGATTATTGCATTCCGGCATGGGTATCATGGGGACACGTTTGGTGCCATGTCTGTCAGTCATCGTTCTGCATTTACCAGTCCTTTTGCAGACAAAATGTTTGAAGTGCTGTTTATCGACCCTCCTCTGAAGGGAGAGGATGCTTGTTATGGTCTGCGGCAGCTTGAGGAGCTGCTTCACCGGTATGATGATATTGCTGCTCTGATTTATGAGCCGATGGTTCAGGGAGCAGGAGGTATGTTGATGCAGGATGCTCAGCTACTGTCAGAGTATCTGCGGATGGCCCGAGATCATGGCATCTTATGTATTGCAGATGAAGTGATGACAGGTTTTGGCAGAACAGGCAGGATGTTCGCGTCTTTCTGGACCGATATCATGCCGGATATTGTGTGTCTGGCCAAGGGGCTGACAGGGGGGACACTTCCTCTGAGTGCCACGTTGTGCCGGGAATCCGTATATCGTGAATTTTTCTCAGAAGATCCATTGCTTGCGTTTTATCATGGGCATTCGTTTACAGCAAATCCGGTTGCCTGTGCAGCCGCTCATGCCAGTCTTGATCTTTTAAATGAAGCGGATTGTATCCTTCGTCAGGAAGAAATTCTGGCCGCACATCAGGGTTTTTGTGAGTATCTGAAGCATGAGGATGTCGGTTCTGTGTTTTCAGATGTCCGGCAGCAGGGTAATATTCTGGCCTTTGAGCTGCGAACCGATGAAAATACAGGATATTTCAATGGAGCAAGAAAGCGAATCCAGAGCTTTTTTATCCGGAAGCAGATTCTGATACGCCCACTCGGAAATGTTCTTTATCTGATTCCTCCCTATAGTACAACTTCCGAAGATTTACAGAAGGCATATGATGCAATTACAGAGTTTGCCAGAGAAATCATGCAGCATGATTTCTGAGAAAGAGGAGCTCTGGAGCGATATGCTCCGGAGGATTATCAGTGAGAGAGATCTTCATGTTCGCTGGTTGGCGACGCTTAGCTATCTCGAGCTGGTGGGAACGAGAAAGATCATTTCTTTTCTGCCTGCTATGAACTGTCCTCTGAGCATTTTGCAGCATGCTGCGGAGGAAAGCCGGCACGCCTCGTTTTTTAAAGCTCAGATCCGCAAGCTTGGGGCTGATCCGGATCAACCCTGTCAGCTGCTTGGGGGAGGGCTTGCAAAATGGTATCTGCATCGCCTGGATCAGTGGGTTGTGAGGGTGCTGAAACAGTCCGATCTGGAAGAGGTAAAGATTCCTTCGGTTGCCTATCTTCTGACAACCCTCTGTGTCGAATTACGGGCAGAATGGCTCTATCCTGTTTATGAAACATTGCTTTGTTCTATGAAGCAGCCTTTCAGTCTGAAGGGAGTGATCCGGGAGGAAGAACAGCACCTGAGGCTTATCCGGGAGGAACTGGCTTCTTTCTCGTTTAATCCGGATTATGAACGTCTTATCTATGCTGAAAAAGGTCTGTTTGATGATCTGACAGACCAGATTGCTCTGGATCTTGAGTCTGGAGCTTTGTCTGATCGTCATCACAGTTCTCTTCCCAGAGAAGCAAGCACGGCTGCTTTTGTGATATGATGTCAGCAAATGACGATAGCCGGAGTCAGAGCTTTGGAACATGAAATCACGTTTGGGGAAGGACAGGTCCTTTTTCGTCAGGGTGAAAAAGGAGGAGATCTCTATTTTCTCCATGAAGGTAAAGTTGATCTGGTGGTGCGGGATGATGAATCCGGAAAAGAGGTGACGGTTGCCACCCTTGGTTCGAAATCTGTCATCGGGACTATGTCTTTTCTGGAAGGAGAACCCCGCAGCGCGACGGCAAAAGCCAGGTCTGAAGTGAGGTGTATCAAAATCTCACAGGTCCAGCGGGATCGCTTATTACAGCAGGTTCCGTCATGGTTCAGAATTCTGATCAAAGATCTTGCGGGCAATCTGCGCAGGCTGAATCTGCAATATACAAGATTAAGTGCTCAGATGCAGGAACTACAAAAACGCTATGAAGCTAAGGAAAAACAAAAAGAACGGATCGAAAAAGAAAGTGTCGCAGATAAGGAAAAACGAGGGGCTGAACTGGACGAATCAAAGCGCAGTTCAGAAAAACTGAGGGAAGATCTGGCTGCGGCAAGAAAAGAAGTTGAAGAACTGAAAGTAAAACTGAACAATGCCAGTAAATGAATGCTTTTTGTTTTTAGCTCATACGGTGCGGTTGTTTACTTTGGCTTCGGCCTGCTGCTGAAAAAGCAAGTCAAAATTTACCGGAGCAAGATAGATTGGGGTAAAGCCTCCCCGGGTTACCAGTCCTGAAATGCTTTCCCGCAGATAGGGAAAGAGCAGAGACGGACAGTAGACATTGAGAAAATGATTTAGCTGTTCCTTTTCAAAATTCCTGGCCAGAAAAATCCCTGCCTGATGTGCTTCTGCGATATAAACGTCATGTTCATTATCTTTTGCTGTGACTGTGACCTGCAATGAGACTTCATAGCCTTCTTCGGAAAATTTCCGGGATTCGCAGCTAAGGTCTACTGAAATGGCGGGATTCCATTCTTTCTGAAAAATTTCTGGCGACTGAGGGGACTCAAATGAAAGGTCTTTTATATAGATATGTTTGAGCTCAAACTGAGGGTTTTGTCCGGACATCTTATGTTTATCCTCCCTATGCTATGTCAGCTAAGTTGTCCCAAGTGGGGGACGTTATCACAGGTGGAGTTCCAGGGCAATTTGGGTTATAACTCCGGTTTGATCTGGAGATCGCTTCAGGATTTGTTTCAATGTGATTTCAGGAGAATGTCATGGCAGCATCGGTCATGCTCAGAAGATTGTTGTGTGGAAGCAGTTCTGCATGCCTCCGGATTCTGCTGCTGTTTTCGTCTGTTGGAATGTCTGGGGTCAGCGCGTATCTGACATATCATTACTATGATGTCCAGTATCCGGATCGTTATTTTAGTGCAACGATCTGTGATATCTCCTCTTACTGGAATTGTGATATCGCGGCTTTTTCTGCTTTATCGAATTTTTACGGGATTCCAACCTCTGTCGCAGGGGTCATGGCTGGATTGCTGCTGTGCATTGGGGCCTTATGGAGAAGGCCGGGAGTCGGGCATATGAGTTTGCTTCTTGGAAGCGTCAATGCCGTCGGCTGTCTGGGGCTTTTTTTATATTCTGTCACTGTTCTTGGCGGACTTTGTCCGGGATGCATGATTTATTATATTCTTTCGCTTGTCGCGTGGCTCTGCCTCTGGTCAGGAAGGGAGCGGTCGGATGGATTTGATGGAAAGATTGCTCTGCTCTGGTTTCTGATCTTTTCTGCCGGACTGGGGCTTGCTTTTTATAATTCATGGAGCCGGGATCAGAGTATTGAAATTCTTTCGGAATCACTTCTGAAGGAATTTCGCAAGTCTCCTGATTTTGAAGGACTAAAAATCAGTTCACCACTGCGACTTGCCACTGCGACAGAGAATTTTGAGGATGCCCCCCTGAGGATCTCTCTTTTTTCTGATTTTCAGTGTCCTGTCTGTAAAGTTCTGGCAGAGAAAATTTTGCCAAAGCTGGTGACTCATTACCGGGGAAAGCTGAATCTTCAGTATTTTAATTTTCCAATGGATAGCCAGTGCAACCACAACCTTCGTCAACCTATGCATCCGATGGCATGCCAGTCGGCCTGGCTCGCTTCGTGTCTGCCTGAACATTTCAGCAGTATTCATGATGATCTGTATGCGAATCAGAATAATCTGTCACCTGTCTACCTTCAAAAACTGGCACATCATTATGGTATTTCATCCTGTTTTAATACTGGGGACGGGCGGCATCTTGTCGAAGAGATGATTCTGGCAGCAGATAAGATCGGTGTTCAGGCAACGCCGGTTCTGCTGATCAATGGAAGAAAATTCGAAGGGCTTTTACCTCTGAAATATCTTATCTTGTTGAGTGAAGAAGCGATGAAGCTGGATCAGTCTTCCGGGAAAACAAAATAAAGCGTGCCGGGATGTATCAGGCGATACTGCTCCGGAACATTATCAGCATAAACCGTACACTATGAAACTTGGAGGGAGAATCAGGCGTGGTTGTTATTGCGTCAAAAAAAACATTGCCTCAGTTAGTCTATTCATCTTTCTGGATGCTTCTTGGTGCTTTTGTTGCAGCCTTTTCTCTGGAGGTCTTTTTAATTCCGAATAATATTATCGACGGCGGGGTTATCGGGATTGCCATTCTTCTGTCGAGTTATATCGGTCAGGCTTATATTTATCCTCTGGTGATTTTGCTGAACCTTCCTTTTATTTATCTGGCCTTTCGCTCCATCAGTAAGGTCATGGTGGTTCAGATGATGATTGCTCTGGCAGCCTTTGCGCTGATTGGTTCCTGGATTGGGCATTCGGATCTTCCATTTTTTCAACCTTATCGCGGTGATCTTCTGGAAATTGTTGTGATTGGTGGGTTGATCCTTGGTTTTGGGGTTGGATTGATTATCCGCTCCGGAGGATGTCTGGATGGAACTGAGATTCTCGGTTTACTGGTGAATCAGAAATACGGAATCAGTGTTGGAAATGTGGTCCTTCTGACCAATACCATCATATTTTCTATAGCTGGTTTTGTTTATGGTGATTGGCACCCTCCTATTCAGTCTTTGATCACCTTTTTTGTCGTGATCAAAATCATGGATATGGTCATTATGGGCATTGATGAGATGAAGTCTGTTATGATTTTTTCATCGAGGCCAGGAGATATTGCTGACAGTCTGATGCATCATATGGGTCTTGGTCTTACCTTTATTCAGGGGCGGGGTGGTTTTACCGGAGAAAAAAAAGAAGTCCTGTTTCTGATGGCTGAAAGATTGCAACTTTCAGAGATTAAACACACGGTTCATGCGATTGATCCGGAAGCGTTTATTGCAATTGAAAATCTGCATGAAGTTGCAACAAACAATCTGAAAGGGATTGCCAGGAAACAACACGGATGAGCAGGGAACTGAAGCGCTGCGTGTGGTGTGGGTGCGATCCGCTTTATATCGCATATCATGACAGAGAGTGGGGTGTTCCGGTTTATGATGACCTGACTCTTTTCGAATTTTTACTTCTTGAAGGAGCTCAGGCGGGTCTGAGCTGGATCACGATTTTAAAACGGCGTCAGGGTTACCGGGAGGTTTTTGATTCCTTCGATCCTGAGAAGATCGCTCGTTATCAGGAAAAAAAAATCAGTGCACTCCTTGCAAATCCAGCGATTATACGCAATCGACTGAAAGTCCGCTCAGCGATCTCCAATGCGCGGGCCTTTCTTAAAGTACAGGAAGAATTTGAAAGTTTTGCAGAGTATCAGTGGAGATTTGTTGAAGGAAAACCCATCCAGAACAGATGGAAAACACCTTCCGAGCTTCCGTCACAGACAAAACAATCCGACCTTTTCAGCAAAGATCTGAAAAAACGCGGTTTCAGCTTTGTAGGTTCTACCATTATCTATGCTTATATGCAGGCTGTCGGGATGGTGAATGATCATACTACGGACTGTTTTCGTCATGCTCAGCTTCTGAAGTCAGGGCGGTCGTTCGCAGGATCGGGGTACAGGTAGCATTCATCATTATGAATTTATGCTTCTGATAGAGGAGATCCTGGTATGACTGGTCGTTCTGTTTTGAAAAGCACGCGAACAAGTTTATTTTGCAGGAAAAAGTCTGTCTACGAACTTTTATTCCCGATGATCTGGCTTCTTCTGCTTCCCTATGAAGCATCTGGCAAAAACAAGCGAATTGGTATTATTGGTGGGGGGATTGGCGGGCTCGCGACAGCTGCATTTCTCAATGAGGACCCTGATCTGGATGTCTTACTGTTTGAGGCAGAGGATCATTTAGGTGGTAATGCCATAACTATTCAGGCAAAAGGTAAAGATCAAAAACTGGTCAGTGTTGATGTCGGCCCCCAGTATGCATGTGAGAAAGGGTGGGCTGAATACCTTGCCATTATGAAATATTATGGAATTTTTGACGAAGAATCGGTCCATACCATGCCTGGCAGCATCGGTATTTTTAGCAAGATGTCCAATCGTGATGATATGGCTTTTTTATCTCCCCGATGGAATTCTTTTCTCAAGTGGAAACACATGGCCAATGCGGTCCGATTCTCTCATTTTTATGACTCTTCCAGGAAGATCTATACATCAGATAACAAGGATTATGATGGGGAAACGGTCAGCCAATGGTTGCAGACCCTCAGGATTCAGAATGCTTTTAAACAAAACGTGATTCAGCCATTTTTGGCTTCTATTCTTGGGATTTCTTTTTCAGAATTACAAGGGATTGCTGTTTCCGGGCTTGTTAAATACTTTGTTTTTTCTGGTGAGTGGTATTGGCGAAAACCTCTGAACATCATTAAAAAAGGTATGGGAACAAGTCTTGTCGAGTTAGGAGAGAAGTTGCATAAAGTACATTTTTTCATGCGCTCTCCTGTCTCACGTGTTGAGAGTCATTCTGATGGAAAAAGTTTTTTACTGCATTCAGGTACAGGTATTTATTCTGTTGATGAAGTCGTTGTCGCAGTTCATCCCAAAGCTGCCTATTCTCTTTTAAAGAGTAGTTCGTTACCTTCTGAAGTTTTGCAGGCTCTTCAGGATATGAGTGAGCGTGAAGTCCCTATTTTTATTCACCGCGATCAGGACTTTCTCCCCAGGAAGTCACGCTTCCAGTCATTCCTCAATATCCGGGTAGATAAGACTGGTGTGACAACAACAATGAAGCTGAATGAAATCGATGCTTCTTATGGCGATATTTTAAAATCATGGATTCCTGATATCGGTGAAAGAGAAAAATTACGATCATCACCTCTGTTGATTGCTGAAAAAACCTTTTTTCATCCTAAAGTCACGCCGGAATATATTAAGGCCCGTGAGCACATCAGGAAGTATAGCCTGAAAGAGAACGTTCATTTCGCAGGAGCCTGGTCTGCTTATGCTGACACCCAGAATTCGGGTGTTGTTGCTGCCTGGCAGACAGCCCGTCGGCTGATGCGTTCTGATACCAAAGAGTTCTGGACCAGAGAGATTCCTTCTTTGAAACATATAGCCGATTGAGGCGGATTCAGAGCGATAGCAGGTACGACCTCCGGCTTCATGAGCCAAAAGAAGCCGCCTTTCGAAAACAGATCATCCGGCATACAGACAGCTTCCACCTTGTCATTTCTGCCCGTTATCGATACAGTCCGGACATCGTCGGGTCATTCCTGTAACGACTTGCCAGCCCTGTAAAACATCCGGAAATCGATACCTGGAAAGATGAAAAAGATGAACAAGCCGGAATCAGAACAGAAAAACCCGCTACGTCAAACCCTGGTGGAACAGCTTCCTGCCGAGTATCAACTGGAATCCGGAGAAGCTCTTGATATTTTTCTTAATTATATCAGTGAACTGGGTTTGACCTTGTATGAGGCGCAGGAAGAAGCGATCCTTGAGATTTTCGATGGACACAACGTTATTCTGAATACCCCGACGGGGTCAGGGAAGTCTCTTGTTGCCACAGCTATGCACTTTTATGCAATCAATGCAGGGCGCAAATCCTTTTATACCTGCCCAATCAAGGCGTTGGTCAATGAGAAATTTCTTGCGTTATGCCGGGATTTTGGGGCCGAAAATGTTGGTATGATTACCGGAGATGCCTCTGTCAATCCGACAGCTCCCATTATCTGCTGCACGGCAGAAATCCTCATGAATATTGCTCTGAGGGAAGGTGCGGAAGCAGAAGTCGACGATGTCATTATGGACGAGTTTCATTATTATTCAGACCGGGACAGAGGCACTGCCTGGCAGGTTCCGTTGCTGACTCTTCCTCATTGCCGTTTTCTGTTGATGTCGGCCACTATGGGAGATGCGACAAAATTCAGTGATATGCTGAGCCGGATGACAGGAAAAACATGCAGTATTATTCGTTCGGGAGAGCGTCCTGTTCCTCTGGACTTTGAGTACCGGGAGACTCCTCTCGATCAGACCATCCAGGATCTGATGAGCAGAGGCTGTGCACCTGTTTATCTGGTTCATTTTACTCAGAGAGAATGTGCTGAAAATGCTCAGGCCTGCCTGAGTCTGAATTTCTGTTCAAAGGAAGAAAAAACACGGATCAGTGATGAAATCAGAGACGCCGGATTTTCCAGTCCCTATGGAAAAGAGGTAAAAAAATTCCTTCTGCATGGCATCGGGATTCATCATGCAGGACTGTTGCCCAAATACCGTGTTCTGACAGAAAAGCTGGCGCAGAAAGGTCTTCTCAAAATTATCTGTGGCACCGATACGCTCGGAGTCGGAATTAATGTGCCTATCCGGACAGTTCTGTTTACGCAGCTTTGTAAATTTAACGGAACAAAAACAGCTCTTCTGAGTGCCCGGGAGTTTCACCAGATCAGTGGCCGGGCGGGGCGCAAGGGCTTTGATCAGAAGGGGCTTGTTGTTGCGCAGGCTCCCTCACATGTGATTGAAAATCTTAAGCTGGAACGAAAGGCACAGCTGAACCCCAGATTAAAGAAAAAAATGGTTAAGGCAAAGCCTCCCGAAAAAGGCTTTGTGATGTGGAATCAGGATATTTTTAACAGGTTGATCGAGGCTCCTCCGGAGGCCCTTCTGTCCAGTTTTCAGATTAGTCACGGTCTTCTGCTCAATGTGCTCTCAAGAAAGCAAAATGGTTGCGAAAGCATGCGACAACTGATCCGGGATTCGGATGAATCGGATGCCATGAAAAAACGCCACAGAAAGCGGGCGTTTCAGTTGTTCCGCTCTCTGCTGGACAAACAGATCATTGAGATCATTCCTGTAGGAGAAAGGGATCAGACAAAAGTCAGGGTGAATCTTGATCTTCAGGAAGATTTCTCACTGAACCAGGCTCTTTCTCTCTACCTGCTCGATACTCTGAATTTTCTCGACCCGATGTCAGAAGATTATGTTTTCCGGATTCTGACTCTGACGGAGTCTATCATAGAAAACCCTGCTCTGATCCTGCATCGTCAGCTGGATAAAATCCGGAGAGCTGCCCTTGCACGCCTCAGAGAGCAGGGGGCGGAATATGAAGAACGGACGGCTCTGCTCGAACAGCTGGAGTACCCTAAGCCTCACAAAGAATGGATTTACGAAACATTCAATGCTTATGCCGGACAGCATCCCTGGATTGGTCAGGAGAATATCAGACCAAAATCCATAGCAAGAGAGATGTTTGAAACCTATCAGAGTTTCGGGGAATACATCCGGGAATATGGTCTTGAACGTGTTGAAGGACTTCTTCTTCGCTACCTTTCTGATGTTTATAAGGTTCTGGTGCAGACCGTTCCTCATGATCTGAAAAATGATGCAACGGACGATATGATCGAATACTTCAGGAGCATTATCCGCAGCACGGATTCAAGTCTGCTGGATGAGTGGGAGCGTCTGAGAAATCCTGCAGGATCTGAGGGAAAGTTTGTCCCTTCTTCTGCTGTGATCCAGGAGGAAATATCTCACGATATCATGGCAGACAAAAAAAGCCTGATGACCATGATTCGCAACACGCTCTTTCATGTTCTCCGGGCCTTGTCTGTCGGGCACTATGAACGCTGTCTGAGCCTGATTTATCAGGAGCCAGATACGCCAGAAGAACATTTGTGGACAGAGGAAAAACTGGAACAGATCATGTTGCATTATCATGAAAATCATGAGCAACTGCTCTCTGGTCCTGAAGCCCGGAATCCGGCTTATACCCGCACAGAATCAGAGGAAGATGGGGAAGGAATGAAAATCAGCCTGATCATGACAGATCCGGATCAGCAAAATGACTGGGAAATGATTTTTGATCTTTGTCCGGAAGCAAGTCGTCAGGCAGGGAGCCTGCAGATGTCTCTTGTCCGTATAGGTGAGATCGAAGACTGACGCGAGCTGCTGTTGTCGCAGCTCATAAGACAGACAGCGGATTACTTATTTCTGATGTTTCAGAATCACCCCTTTATTCCGGAAGCATTGATTCCACTTGCTGAGAAGGGAGGCAAATTCAGAACCTCCGAATTCCTTTGCGGTGATCCTGTTGTTTTTTGTCCGGTAATGCTGAGTTATGATCAGATCCGACTGATCCTGTCTGACAGTTCTTTCTATGTCGAACCATCGGGAACGAAGTCCGCAGTTCAGTTCTTCGAGAGCATGAGTCGCTATCATATGCTTATAAATCCGGGTTGTCCGGAAATTTATCAGGGGGAGCCGGATACCAGAAACCCTCACCTCGGACTTAAGGTCTATGATATTGGCAAAAGGCTGGCTCAGATATAAAACCTCACCAGCGGGTGTGACTGTCCAGGATCTGATCTTAGACCATTCAAAATCAAGCTGATATGGCTGTGGTACTCTCTCCCAGAATTCAGGGATTTTATAGAATTTATACCAGTCATACTGATCTGTGTTGAGCTCAATGATACTTCTTTCGTTGACTGATCGATGATTCCGGAAATTTTCCTGTAAAAGAAGCGCCTGGTCGATGCCCCTGTACTCTTCTGTACAACGAATTCTTGCGGAACTATTTTCCGGAACAATCTGGCAGACTTCACTGATGCCTGAATCGGTGTGCAGATAGTCTGGCGTTCTGTGGATCATTGCTGACGATGGTCCGGGAACCAGAACCTGTCGGTTCATAATATCCGGGAGAGCAGTTGCAACGGCTGCCACATTTGTCGGGTCAACCGCAAAGCCGCCAGCATCATCGTGAATCCAGACGATCGCATGATTGACAGACATGTAGAGGGATTGCTCCATATTCAGATCCATCGGTTTTTCCGGATAACCTCTTCTGACCAGAGCAAAATCTGCTGAAATGCCGAGTCCTCTCAGGAGGGTGATGGTCAGTAAACTAAAATCCTTACAGTCTCCATATCCCGTTTCAAAAATCTGCTGGATGGACCTCGGAATGAAACGACTGTCACTGGTCCTCCAGTCTCCCATATATCGGATGCGATCATTGATCCATGCGATGGTCTTTTCCGTCTTTTGTTTTACTGTCAGCTTTTCAGAAATGGAGTTTCGGAAGTCAACTAACTCAGTTTGTGGAATTTCAGAGACATCCGCACGGCTGTTGATTTCCTGATAGAGTTCCCGGAAAGGCTGGCTGTCATAAGAATCACAGTTTCTTAAAATTGCCACGGGGCTATCAACATTGACATTGTCGGATTGATTTTCAAAGATCCATTCGTCAGAATACGACTTCAACAGCTTGAAGTCATAGATAAATCTCTCACCTGTCGCACTGTTTTTCGTATAATGATGATAGCTCCAGAACTTTTGTTTGTCCCGGCGCCAGGTATGCAGAGGAACTTCACTTTCGACTGTAATTTCGGAACCTTTTTCCAGGTAGGGAAAATATGACGAAAACACAAGTTCAAGGTACCCTTTGATGGGCGGTTTGTGATGTGTCCTGATCTGCTGGCATAATTTTGAACCTTCCGAGACTAAAGGATAACTAAAGGTGTGTTTTTCAATATCTCTAAAACCACTCAGAGAAGCAGAGGCGATTCCTTTATGAATCGCAGTTTCATCAAGAGGGTATTTTTTGCCATTTTTTTCTGTCCATGCGATGAGGCTTTCGAGTTTGCTAACTCCCAGATCTACCTGATAAGACTGGGTTCCCCGGGCAATTGCTTCATCACTGTCATCAAGGAGGGTTTCGCATATCAGCGATTCTACCGAGTAAGAAAGATCTTTATTGATAACAATCTTGTCTTTAAAATGAGCTGTTGAATGCAGATCGCTTAATTGCAGACTCCTGGCAAAGATCGGGTTGTTGTTACAGACAATGCAGGAAAGAACTGTTCCTGCAATCAGAACCATTCGACTCATATTCATAAATGACTCCCGACAGGATCGGCGCTAGTAAGACTCCTGGAAAACTCCTGGATGTTACAAGCAGGAAGAAAAACAAGTTATCACAGGTTGTTGCCTGGCCTCTTTGCCGCAACGCTGCCATTTATATTTATGAGCGTTGGCAGCAGAAGAAGTGACAGAATATCCAGCCGGATATAGAATGTCAACGAAGGCTCGAAGATCCTTTTAGCACGTTGCACCCTTTGTGGATCGTTTCTTCTGATCTTTTATCTGACTTTCGCAGATATTTTATTGGCTTTTCTTTCATCTGAGAGTAAGAAACATACACCGTTTCATTCACCATCTGGCAAGTTGGATAAGATGAATAAGCTTAAGAAGCCCCTGCAATTCAATGTGACCTATGCAATTCTCACGGTTTTTATTCTGTCATTATTCTGGAATTTGCTAAGCAGCCATAGCCTGATCAGAAATGTCCCATACAGTGAATTTCTTTCGATGCTGGAGCATGGCCAGATTCGGGAAGTGCTGCTGACAGAGCACGAAATGACAGGGCTTATTAAAGCTAAAGAAGGTGAAACATCGTCTTATGTAAAGACTAACCGGGTCGATCAGGATACTGCTGCTTTGCTGAAGCAGTACGGTGTTAGTTTCTCCGGAAAATCAGAAAATACATTTTTTCAGAATATTCTTTCGTGGCTTGGACCTGTAGTTATCTTTTTTCTGATCTGGGGATTTTTTGCAAGAAAAATGTTCGATAAAGGTGGGCTTCATGGGGGGTTCATGTCTGTCGGGAAAAGCAAAGCAAAGATTTATGTCGAATCCAATACCAAAACCACATTCCAGGATGTTGCGGGGAGTGACGAAGCAAAAGAAGAACTTGCAGAACTCGTTGATTTTCTCAGAGGACCAGAAAAATACCGTAAACTTGGCAGCCGTATGCCAAAAGGGATTCTACTGGTAGGCCCTCCTGGTACTGGCAAGACATTGATCGCAAAGGCGGTAGCCGGAGAAGCCAGTGTCCCTTTTTTTTCTACTAATGGTGCTGAATTTGTTGAAATGTTTGTCGGAGTCGGAGCGGCACGGGTGAGAGATCTTTTTGATCAGGCTCGTCAGAAATCACCCTGCATTATCTTTATTGATGAAATTGACGCTCTGGGAAAAGTCCGGATGGCGGGGCCTCATGGGCATGGAAATGATGAAAAAGAGCAGACCCTGAACCAGCTGCTGGCAGAGCTGGATGGTTTTGATTCTGCTTCGGGAATTATTCTGCTTGCTGCAACAAACCGCCCTGAAATTCTTGATCCGGCTCTTCTGAGGTCAGGGCGTTTTGATCGTCAGGTTCTGATTGATCGGCCCGACAAGCGAGGAAGGCAGGCAATTCTGAAGCTTCACTGCAAAAAGACAAAGCTGGACGATCACGTCAGCTATGAAAAGATAGCCGCGCTGACATCTGGTTTTACCGGAGCCGACCTTGAAAATCTGGTCAATGAGGCCACGCTTATAGCCACCCGAAAAAATGCAGAAAGTGTGTGTGAAGATGATTTTGTTCAGGCAATGGAACGTATTATTGCTGGCCCTGAAAAGAAAAACCGCCTGATGAATTCTTTTGAAAGACAGGTTGTCGCTTGTCATGAAATGGGACATGCGATTGTTGCTCATGCCGTGAAAGAGAATAATGAGGCTGTTCATAAAGTGTCTATCATTCCAAGAGGGATCGGCGCTCTTGGATATACGATCCGGCGTCCGACAGAAGATCGTTATCTGATGACCCGGGATGAACTGATGAGTAAGATGACAGTTCTGATGGGTGGGCGCAGTGCAGAATCTCTGATCTTCGGACATAAATCAACAGGAGCAGCGGACGATCTGGCAAAAGCGACGGATATTGCCTGGAGTATTGTCACAAAATATGGCATGTCTGATGAGATTGGCCATATGGTTTGTGAAAGAGACTCCTCACCCTTTTCTTCAGGTGACATCCTCTCTTCCGCTTCCGGATCTTATCGTTCGTACAGTAATGAAACGGCATATCATATTGATTCCACAGTCAGAAAGCTCCTTGATATGGCGGCAGAAGAGTCTGAAACTCTGTTAAAGGCGAACCTTTCTCTTCTGAAGGAATCTTCAGCTCTTCTGCTGGACCGTGAAACATTAGCAGAAACAGATCTTGCTGCACTGATGCGTAAAGTGGTCAGAAAAACAGAAAATAAACTCTGATCAGGGTTTATTAGTTTCCAGAATTCAGTATTAAATATAAAATAAAAAAATATGGTGATAAATTAATCTGAAACAAAATTCTTAAAAGAGCAAGATCTGCGGATATATGAAAATTCAAAGTTATGGACTTTTCTTCTGCAAGACTTGAAAAGCTCCTTATGCCAGAGGTATGATGTTCGCCAGGCTTTGGTCTGATTGTTTTTTATAAAAAATAATCCACTGATTTTGCTTTGTTTTTTTTCTGTTCTTTGTGTACCCATAACAGATCATAGTCCTGGTGTAACAGAGCAGTTTTGGTTAGATTTGATGAGAAGTTTTGTGGACATTAAAGATCACTACAATCTGGTTGTTGCAGGGGCAGGATTAGCAGGGATTTTGTTTGCTGCCAGGTATTGCTCAGCATCTTCTTCTTCCGGGAGGATTCTTTTGCTGGATAAAGAACCGGTAACTGGCGGCAGGCTGGCTTCAGGTTTACCTGAAGAAAAGCAGGCGACAGATGGTTCCAGCTTTTATCCATCAGGGCTTTCTCTTATTACTCCCTGTCTCTTTGATGAGATGATATGCACTCTGGCAGCCCGTCCAGAGCAGGATGATTCCGGATCTGATATCTGGCAGCCTCTCAGGAATGTGTCTGTGCTTACAGGGCAGCGTCATATGTTGTTTTCCTGGGATCAGTGGGGAAAAGAGGAATCTGTCCGGATATTCGGAACAGGGGCTGCTGTGAAAGAATGGCCTTTGTTTGAAGAGCTTCTTCAGTGTGTCAAAGAGCAGCAAAAGGATCAGAGTTTTGCCCGGGCATGGAAGCATGGCCAGAAAAGTGCGGCGGTTTGTGCTCTCAGTGCTTTTTTACCTTTTTGTGGGATTCCCGAGCCTCTGAAAGCCAGTGTTCTGGCGCTTACGGAGCGTTATCAGCGGATGCTGGGGGGCTTTTATAAGGGGCCCTGGACGATCCTTGAAAAACAATCTCTTGAACGTCAGTTTCCCTCACTTGAGATCAGGACGGCCTGCCCTCTTGTCCAGGCTCAGTATCAGGATGGCCTCTGGTATCTTGAAACAGGAGAGGGTCTGTATACGACTCCCCAGCTTGTGGCTGCTCAGCACCCTCTGGAGCTTCCTGGCTGGCTGGATCAGTCGATGATACCAGTGCCGGTGCTTCACGCTGCTCTCAGATCACGCCCAGCCAGTGTTGTGACTCTGACACTGAAGGGGCAGGATCTGGAACTGCCTGCGGATCTGACTTTTATTCCATCT
Organism: Deltaproteobacteria bacterium; assembly: GCA_020635195.1. GTDB lineage: Bacteria > Bdellovibrionota_B > Oligoflexia > Oligoflexales > Bog-1112 > JACKAG01. The sequence continues at coordinate 47,852 of JACKAG010000014.1, forward strand.
GAGGGATGCTATGCGCTGAATTTCAGTAAAAATACCATCATCCTGCATGCCCTGATTAACTATGAACAATCACTGGATGCTCCATCCGTTGTCAAGGCGATTCGTCGCCTTCGGCGTGCAGGTAAAAAACTGGTGAGCAGTCTCTCAGGGGCCATCATGGAACATGAGCACCTGGCACTGGCTTCTGTTGGCTGGAGCTGCTCAGCTCTGCCCGGAGACAGAAAAATGAAGGAAGCTTTGGATGCGGATGATATCCAGGCCCGGCATCTGCTCTTTTGCGGCGAAGCTTATGGATCTTCCTGGAATCCCGATGAAAATCTGATTCGTTCGGTTGCATCTGCTTGCCAGGTGGCTGCGAACACATCAGGTCAGGAGATGTTATGACAGGGATTCTTGACGGAAAAAAAACAGCAAGGGACATCAGAGCTCAGCTCAGGGAGAGGGTTCACAGGTGTCTGGGTGCCGGGAAACGATCACCTTTCCTGGCGGTGATTCTGGTGGGGAATGATCCAGCCAGCCGGCTTTATGTTGGTCATAAGGAAAAAGCCTGTAGGGAAGTCGGAATCGCTTCAGAGACATATGAATTTCCTGAAAAGACGGATGAAGAACAGATTCTGAAGCTGGTCCGGAAGCTGAATCAGGATGATACCGTAGATGGGATTCTTGTTCAGTTACCGTTACCAGCTCATATCTGCCGCACGCGCGTTATCAGTGCTATCGAAGCATGCAAGGATGTGGATGGGCTGACTCCGGTCAATCAGGGCATGTTGGCCATGGGCCTTCCGTCTCTTCGCCCCTGTACTCCTGTGGGCATCCTGGAGCTGCTCCGGAAGTACTCGATCCGGCTGGATGGTCAGCTTGCGGCGGTGATTGGCAGGAGTCATCTGGTAGGCTCACCACTTTGCCGTCTGCTGAGTCTGCATAATGCAACGGTCATCAATATTCACAGGCGATCACCCTCTCCGGAAAGCCTGTGCAGGCAGGCAGATATTGTGATTGCTGCTGCTGGTCAGAGACACCTGGTTACAGAGTCCTGGGTCAGGGAAGGGGCTGTCGTTGTGGATGTCGGAATTCACCGGACTTCTGATGGTCATCTTACAGGAGATGTTGATTTTTCTCTGGTGAGTAAAAAGACTGCATGGATCACACCAGTCCCGGGAGGGGTTGGCCCTATGACGATAGCCTCTCTTTTATCTAATTGCCTGATGGCTTTCGGGGAGCGCGCTGAGAAAGACGAGACTCAGAGCCCCCTGAAATAGCACTGACTCAGTACTGATTGACCAGATATGCCATAATATCTTTTGTTGTGATAATTCCAGCAAGGTGACCAGACTCCCCTTCCACAACAGGAAGGGAGTTGAAGCTGTTTTGTGTCAGGATCTCAACAGCATGTCTGACTGTGTCGGTCACTTTGATAGAGACAGGATTTTTAGTCATCAGTTTTTCGACTGTGACAAATTTATCCAGGTCTCCGTCAATCGTGCCATCATTGATGTATTCACGACTGTGGCTGAATTTCAGAATGTCAAGTCGGCTGATCATTCCAACCAGAGTCTGCCCTTCGACCACTGGGATATGATGGATTTTGTTCTCTTCCATTTTTTGTTTCAGACCTGAAAAAGAGTCTGTGAGTTTTGCTGTAACCAGCTGGTCTGTCATGATACTACGGACTGGATCATTTTTCTTCATATCGAATATCCTTCTTTTTCAAGATAAGCACGGTCTGTCAGCGGATAGAAATGGTTCTTTTTCTGTCTTTTGATTGCTGTTGTTTTTCTATATTGACATGAAGCAAGCCATTTTCCATAGACGCTGAGATTTTTTCAGGATCAGCATCAGGAGGTAATTTGACCGATCTGGTGAATTGACCGTGTGTTCTTTCAATTCTGTGATAAGAATCTTTTTTTGCTTCGTCGAAGCCCTTTTTTTCTCCTTTAATGGTGAGAATGCCATCATTAAATTCGATAGAAACCTGATCTTTTGAGACGCCAGGCAATTCTGTCTCAAGGTGATATGTATTGCCTGATTCTGCAATATTCATCAGAGGGGCTAGCTTATTCACCAGATTTGTTCCTGGCCAGTTCCAGTCCCGAAAGAAATCATCAACCAGTCCGCCAAGGTAGTCATCTCCTCTTGCTGGTTGGTTCTGGGATTCTCTGTTTGTAGTTGGGGTGTTTTCTTTACGGTGCCACATATCTCGTCCTCCTCCTTAAGATTCAGCTTTTCTGAATGTTTCTGGATCAGGTTTTCTGTTTGTGACCGGAGGAAACATGTCTATCCCTCCAATGCTTCAGCGCTAAACTAGCATACTTTTTTTCTGAGGGAAGACCCAATAACACCGTAGTTTCATCTTAGCTTATCTACGTATTTTGCTCTTCTTTGTCTGAAGTCAGCGACAGGGGGATGGCTTTCAGCCATGATCGTTTAGACTGGCTGGCTGGAATTTTTTCTGCCAGCCAGCCAGCGGCCTGCAATGCATCTTTGACAGATCTCGCGACACTATAGCTCATCAGCACGCAATCTTCTGCCGCACTCCTTTTAAGAAGAGAAAACCATTCGCTGGTCCAGAGTTCCTGGTTCCTTGTCGGAGAGAAGGGGTCCTGCCAGATAAAATGCCAGCGGTGTTGGCTGACAGGAACCTGCATCCTGCTTGCATCTCCATAGAGGACCTCCCAGATGAGCTGTTTTCCGGATGCAGGATGGGGCAGGATGGCTGTATAAGTCTGGCCATCCGTAGAAGAGAGTTGCTTTCCACGCTGCCGCCAGCTGAGTGACCACTCTTTTTGCCAGATGCCATTTCCGGAGATCAGTTCTGATATCAGAAAGGGGTCTTTCTCCAGGCTGCATAAGCGGAGATTCTTCAGGCCGCAGGACTCCTGCCATGCATCGATCGTTGTATTGGCATTATAGCCAGCCCCAAGGCCGACATCCAGAACCGCGATCTCATCTGAGGAATGGGAAAGCAGGGCGCGCCGGATTCCTGATCCCTTGATGTAAAGTTCCTGACTTTCCTGGAGGGCTCCTCCTTTGGAATGGTAACTCTCTGAAACAATATGGTTAAAAAGGCTAAGGCTGCCATCTTGTGTTCTGATGAGGCTATGGTCTGAGCTCATGGTTTTTCACTCCTCCTTGCGAGGAGGTTTACGCCATCATGAAAAAATCTGCAACATGCTGTATGATCCTTGACGGCATGATGTTCTTAGGTTAAATATAGCGACCATCGGTTGTTTACCGATACGGGGTGTAGCGCAGTTGGTAGCGCGCGTGCTTTGGGAGCATGAGGTCGCTGGTTCAAGTCCAGTCACCCCGACCACTTCATCTACATAATATCATTACAAAATATTGATATGTTGAAGCGAGTCCCTTCTGATTTTGGGACATGTTTTTGGGACTTATGTTACATACCTGAATCATTAGGAAAATCATAAAGTGTCGTCTGTCGTTCAGACCATCTGAAATTACAAATAAGAATCATTTTCAATGGCTTTTAGCGCTATTTTTGTTGCTTTTGGTATAAGATGTTCCTGCTTGCTAGCATTTGGTGCATTGTGAGTAACGAAAACAGTAACAACGACGGCAGAGCCATCAGGTCTAAAAACTATTCCCACATCGTTAGTTGTTCCATAAGCGCATGTACCAGTCTTATCGCCAACTTTCCAATTGGAAGGTACCCCTGCTTGGATCCTGTTCATGCCCGTATTGTTTTCTAAAAGCCAACTTATGAGCTGATTTCTCTTTGTTTCATCCAGAGTCTCTCCAAAGGAAATCTCACTGAGTAGCGAAGTCATGGCCCTGGGAGTCGAGGTATCTCGCTTATCTCCAGGTATCGCAGTATTTAGGTCAGGTTCCATGCGATCTAGCCTAAATACATGATCACCAAGAGAGCGAGCGAACTTATTGACGGCTTCAATGCCTCCTAGTCTTTTAATCAAAAGATTGGTTGCAGCATTATCACTAAAATGTGTTGCTCTACAGAGAGATTTTACTGACATACCTGTCGATAGGCTCTCAGCAGTAAAAGGAGAGTAACTGACAAGGTCTGATTTCTTATATTTGACGACCTCATCCAAAGATTTGCTACTTTCATTTGCCAAGGTTGCTGCTGAAACAAGAAATTTGAATGAACTGCAAAATGGAAATCGTTCATCTGACCTGTGTTCAAAGGTCTTACCACTTTTTTTTTCAAAAGCATAAACGCCAATTCTACTTTTATACTGTGATTCCAGCTTAAAGATTTTAGAATGAATTTCTCCATGAGAGGGCTTATGAATCTGTTTGTTTAACCAATCAAAGGATTTTTTAACTATATCTGGGCGCTTCCTGATGTAGTGATCCATATCATCGATTCTGAAATAAGTTATATCCATTCCAGCTTTTTTAGCCTTGTCAACAAATGCATCTGTTGAATGAATGATGGAGTCTTTGGCTCCTGCTACAACGAGAAAAGGAGTTTTTATTGATTGATACGAAGGGTTGTCAAACTTCATAGCATCAGCATGGTATTTATGACTCATACCAAGAAAAGACTTCTCAGTACTTGGATCATTTAGAGCATTGGTCATTGCTTGATCAAACTCTGTTCTTGTCGATGGTAGATAGAAATCAATGGAAAAAGGAGCCCATTTTGGAAGCATTCCTCTGAGGTATACATACCAAGGAATATCTTGGCGCATTTGCTCCAGAAAAGCCCATAGTTCGTCAGGCCAAGACCAATCTCCAGCTCCTGACCAATTGACTGTCGCAATTGTTCGACTCTGGAATTCAGATGTCAATTTTGTTACCAGAGGACCACCTTCTGAAACTCCTACAAATATTATTTTTCCATTCCATCCTCTTGGTGGATTCTGAATAATTTCTTTGATAACAGTACGATGATCGATAAACCGTTCAGTTCTTGTATAGTTTTGCCAAAACTCTGCTAAATCAACTCGTTCTCCATCAACCCCTTGCTGTTCAACCGTAAGAACACCTGCACCAATATCTAGAAATTCCTTTAGAAAAAATCTATGAACATGAATAACGCTAGAGACATCTTCTTTTGAAGATGAACCGGTAAGAAAGAAAGCGATTGGATAATCGTCTTTCTTAGGTTTGCTCAGATAGTAGACAATATCAGACTCTTCATCACTTGGCCTGGGAGTTGTAAACCTTGACTTTGCAGGAATCTGGTATTTTGGCACCCCTTCAGATCTTTCCTGATCAGTGAATTTGTATGGAGTAATCTCGTCATGAGCAGCGATTGAACCTCCCAAAAGAATTGAAGAGAGTTGGGTTAGATATATTGTAAATATTAGGTTTTTGATCTTAAAAAGGTACATACTTTTCTTCTTTCTATATTACAGTTCCTGGTAGCCGGAATCTCATTCAATACCTGTCAGTAGATTACATTTGCTACAAACCTGAAAAATTTTTAAAAATATTCAGATTAATGTGAATAAGATTAAGTCATTCACTGCAAACAGACATCCTCCACTTAGAAGAACTTCGCGATAATTTGCACATTCCGCCGTTTGGAATGGCGACATTCCTTTCCCCATGACCTATTTGTGAAGTCCTAAATACCGGTGTTTTGACTCTGCAGGCAAAATCAAAAAGGGCTTTCTCAAGTAAGCATAATTCAGTGCCATACTCAGCTGGAATGGTAAATGTTCCCAACACAATAGTTTCAAGTTGGTTCAGAAGTCCCGCCTGATGAAGATGATCAAGCTTTTCCACGATTTGATATGGACGAAGCCCCACATCTTCTAAAAACAAAACTCGATTAGAAGATTTAGGCTGCCAAAATGTACCAATACTTGCTTGAACTAAGCTCAGGTTTCCACCAATGATGTTTGAAGTATTGGGATTATAGTGAGATACGTCATTGATTGGGTTCAAATCGTCCAGATTGATCTGATCAGATGATCCGAACAGTAGATCTTTCAAGCAATCAATTGATGTGGAGTCTACTGATTTACTCGCAATCTGAGATAAATTTGGACCATGAATTGGTTTCCATCCCCATTTTTCAGCGAGGAAAAGCTCTAAGCATGTAGCATCACTGAAGCCAATAAATACTTTTGGATAATCTGGGCATGCTTGAGTTGAAAGACTGTTCAGTAGTCGCGAAGCTCCTGATCCTCCGCGAACACACCAAATTGCCTTTGAGTCTTTTGCTTCAATTGCGTTCCAGAGTTCTTCAAACCGTTCTTGATCTGAACCTGAGTACAATCCATCTGGGTTCCAATAATTTCTTCGAAGTCTTGGCACTAATCCCCAGTCTTGTAGTTTGGCTTTTGATTTTTCCATATCGTCGACACTTAGTCCTGATGATGGAACTATCAACTCAACGATGTCGCCATTTTTTAATGGAGCACATGTGGGCGGCTTCATATTACGTTCCCTCGAAAAAGAAAGCTAAAAAGCACATTCGCAATGTCTAGGTGCTTACCTGGAATTTCACCATGATCTTTAAGCGACCATGAGGAAGAAACTAAAGTATAGATGAGCGACCAAGCCCCAATTTCTCTGTGATTATTAAAAGGAAGTTGCTGTTCTGGTACCACGGCAAATAAGTTTTTCCCGATGTTAAGTGTAACCAAAACTCAATCTTGCTTTTGATCGAGTAAATCTCCATTGAATTTTAGTACCCTTTTTATTGATTCTTGCATTCCATGAATTGGTTATTCTATTTAAATTATCGATGTTTTTGACTCTTCCATCACCAAGACACTGACGCGAGTACATTCCGATTGCAATCTCTGCTTGGTTTAACCAGCTTGCATGCTTTGGCGTATAGTGTACTTCAAATTCCTTCCAAAGTCTTTCCCCGTCTGCTTTTCCTAAGAATTCATGAAGAGAATTCTCACTATGAGTTGACAGATTATCCATCACAAGGATAATTTTTTTTGCTCCTTCATATTGGCGGTAAATATCTGATAAAAATGAGCCAAATTCCCATCCGTCGCGGGTTTCAGTGACTTTGTTTAAGTAGACACCCGCCTTTGGCTCAACCCCACAAAAAACATTTGCACTGCCGTTGCGTTCATATTCATAATCGATTTTTGTGGGCTTGCCTGGCTCGGCGGGATGGCGATCTCTTGAATCGGCGAATAAAGCCACAGGCTTTTCATCTACGCATATTACTGGCTGTTCAGGGTCATAAGGCCTTTCATATACCTCCAGAACATCCTCCATACGTTCGATGTACTCATCAGTTAATTGTTCTATGCTCCACATTTTTTCTCGCCAGGGTTTTAAATCATGATCGTGCAAAATCAAACGAACAGTTTCCCTGCTGACTGACTTACCATCCAGAATATTTTGGTTTTTTATCTCCTCAAGAATGAGATCTAAGGTCCAGCGGTAGGCGCCAGAAGGCGGGTTGGCACAGACCATGGCAATGATTCTGGATCGTTCCCGATCATCGATATCAATCGGTCTTCCTGATCGATTGTCGTCAAAAAGCGCTGCATCTAGGCCATGTTCCATGAAATGGAGGGCTGTATTACGGATAGTTTTTGGATCAACATGGAGCACCTGAGAGATCAGGGAGGTTTGCATTTCAGCATGAAGACAGCTCAGGATATTGCATCTGCGAATGACCCTAGGCTCTTCATATTTAAGCAATTCTTGGATTTTTTTCAGGTGGGTATGGTGGAGGTTAATTTCTATTTGCTTCATGACTGCACCTAATCTCTCAGCATTGTCTTGAGACTATGGCTCATTCAGCTATATTTCGCATCGGGAAAAACTTATTTGCTGTGGTACTAGATCGGGACATAACAGAATTCGGAAAAAATAGTACGCTAAGCCTTCCTATTGTGTTGTAATGACCGAAATTTTCCCCGTTCGACCTTCTCGCTTTGTGGCCATACATAGTCGCCAGTTAAATTGATGTGCTCCCATCCAAGTGGAGACAAGTACTGGAGAAGAGCCTCGTCTATATCTTGGCCGGATTCACGCAATGTTTGGATGGCTTGCTCTAGATAAACCGTATTCCAGAGCACGATTGTAGGTAATCACTCCATTCCGGCACTAATCAGCCCAAAGCCAGACGGATGGCGTTTGCCCTAAATCTCCAGCTTATGATGAGATGATTAAATTCCCATGGATTCTTTGAGCTGAAAGGAATCTCCCTCAATCTTTAAAACTTCAGCATGATGTGTCAGACGGTCAATCATCGTGGTGAGGCAGGATGCTGACGGAAATATCGTGTTCCAGTCCTTGAAGGGGTAGTTCCCTCATAGCTACAAAAAGTGCCAAACTTTGATTTCGTTTGGAGTGTACTTATGTCGAACATCGATTTTCCAGTAAAAAGTGTTCGTTTAGAGTTCAAAAATGGCTTTATGTACATTTTCGTTTAGGCTCTTAGAGGACAAATGGGCGCTCGCTAAACAAACGAAAATTCAAGTGGTTGAGAGAATATGGCACTTATTTCAGTTATGATGGCACTACCCCATAAAAGTTGGGGTTCATATTTAAGCTACTGAAATTTAATCAAGTTCACAACTCTACGGATAAACTTTACTTATATGTATAAGATATGTATACTAATGCTTTAAATTAACCGATAATGCATATGTGATATGCAGCGGAAGGTACAGGTGCCTCTTGTCTTCAGAATCGGAAACGCAAAAATCTATATCAATGCTTCCGACCACCTCCCCATGCACGTTCACATTCGTTACAAAAATGGTGAAAAAGAAGCGCCGATCACAACAGACGGAATACTTCTCTCAAATACAGGATGGTCCGGACAGGATATCAGGCGCTTTATTGCTTTTATTACACAGCAAAGAGAATATCTGGAAGGAGTCTGGAATGAATACCAGAAATAAAAAAAAGCACGAAGTTATTGACGGTATCCGGGTTGATGTCAGCATGCCCGAAGAGCAGAAAAAAATACTGAGAAACAAGGATTCAAAAAGTGTCATGCATGACAAAGATTTTGAACCTCAGAACGTAAAACAACGGGTTTCGATCATGCTGGACAGTGATATCATTACAGCAGCCCGGAATCAGGCACAGAGTCGGGGGACACGTTACCAGACCCTGATTAATGAAGTGCTCCGTCAGATCCTTATAGACGGAAATTCCGCTAATAAAGAAGTTCTGGAGCTGGCAAGGTCCATTACCGACGGTATCGCAGCACTGGCGGAAAGCCGTTCTGTAGAGGGGCGTCTTAACCGTATTGAAGAAAAGCTCGACAATCTTTCCGTTAAAGTCAGTTAAAACTGTGTATTTTATGCTCCAATCTCCATAAATCTACACATTTTTAGGTTTTAGGTCGCTTATTCAGGCCTGCATAACCTTATGAAAAGTTGGGATTCATCTCTGAAATGAAGAAAATGCATAATTTAGCATTGCTATATTGTGCAATATATAGCATAATAAACCTCATGGACAGACTTCTGGAAAGTCCTTGTTGACTGGGAACATATATCGGACAGACATCCCGATATACAACAGGAGCTGATCATTCAGGCAGTGTCCCAGCTGAATGGCAGGCACTTTTCAGCAGAAGCAAGGAAAAACACTTACCAGTACTTTGCTTCGATACTGCATATTAAAAGCAAAAAATAGAGGCTGATCTGGCTTCTGGAAGATGGCGCAGATTATCTTGGTGTCGTTAATCTTTACAGAGATGACAGGAAAAAATGATGGCCTTTCCCCCGAAAGAAGAACTGGATGAGATCAGGGATATTTTGTCACGTACGGAACCTGATCTTATCCACGACAGGAATAAACTGAGTAAAACAGATCAGCTGAAATATGATCTCTGCGAGGCACTTATAAAGTATCTGAACCGTGAAAAGATTTCGCAGAGGGAATTAGCCAGAATTCTCGGCATTGATCCTGCAAGAATCAGTGAGATCACGAAATATAAGTTTCAGCAGATGAGTGTCGATCGGTTAATCAGCTATGTGGAAAAAGTGGAACCGTCTCTTAGAATATCAATAGCCAGCTGACAGAAAGGTTAGTTTTCATCCGGTTTTTTAGATTAGATTTTCCCATACTTCACACATAGAAAGAAAAGAGGCAATCAGATGATAAATTTGTTAAAATACCTGTTATTCGCAAGCATTTTGTCACCCCGACCTGCTTTATCTTCTGCTGTAAACGATGATTTTACCCACATAGAATTTTCGGACGACGAGGGTAACGAATTGTTACCCATGGAAACATGGGTTCCCAATTTTTTCTCAGAAAATTATCTTTCTGACTACGCTAAACATCACCATGTATCGAGCCAAACCGGACCAGAACTTCTTGTTTCACCAGTTGTCGCTGTCGCAACCCAAACAGATGCAGATCATTTTACCCAAGTATCTCCTCTTCCTATCTCTATCGAGTTTGGAACCCAAACAGATGCAGACGCTGTATTAGCTACCGAGAAAACCTCGCTGGAATTGATTGCGGATAATATTGCAGGAAAAACCAGGGACATTTCCGATCCAGAGACTCTCAACAGGCACTCATATGCACTGATTTTAACTATGTATGCGTTTAATGATGTCGCCAAGGAGGCCGTCTGTTCTGCCTCCTGGTATGCCGCCGAGAATGTCGCCGGGCCTGCCGCTAGGTCTGCTGCCAGGTCTGCT
>JACKAG010000015.1 GCA_020635195.1 Deltaproteobacteria bacterium
CAAAAACCACTCTCTGATGAAAATTTATCTTACTTATATCTGCCCCTTGAAGCAACCAGCGCAACTCTCTTGCCAAAATTTCTCTGTATTTCTCATTACGGAGATATTTCCAGCGAAAACGATCTTTTTCCAGAACTTTTCCCCACATGGCAAATCCTGTCTGGTCCCAGTAAAGAAAGCGAACAGATCTCCTGCTTCTGTTGAAAAAAACAAACAGAGATTTATCTGCTGTCGGACTCAGATTCATACTATGCTTGACAATGAGAGACAACCCTTTGCTTTGTTTACGAAAGTCCACAGCATGGCTTGCTACATAAATCTTACTAAAGCAGCTGATGTCTTTCATAATGGCACCTCAATTCTGGCACCATAGCTGGTCATCACTACAAGTTTCGCTGTGGTAGCCGGATATTTATGGTGATATTTTTTTACCTCCTCAGACTGATCGCTGTGTATTTCGACGAAATTTACGTTATGATCTGATTCAGCTTTTTTTCTGCGAAATTTTCGCACCCAATAGCCCATACGGTTAGGATTGATTTTATTGTTCCTTGCATATTCACTCTGCGGTAATCCTGATTTTTGCCAGTCATCAACTATCGATTTCCATTCGGATTCACTGAGAATATTCATTACTACTCCATCGTTAATCGAATTAACCACAGAGTAGCCCATATTTAAAATTTGAAAAGACGCTGGTTTATGGATCGCTTACTCAGTTTTTGGCTTTGGGCTGATTAGTGCCGGAATGGGGTGATTACCTAAAACTTCTTCTGAGACGCAAAATACTCCATCGCTTTTGCCATGAATTCGGCCAGATCTTTGTGATGCGGATCAAGCTGCTTTCTATACACAGGATGAGCTCGATAAAGATCTGCCATCGCTAAGTACACCACAGGAGACATGTAATGAAACTCTTTTGCGTGTTCGTAGTGACCTTTTAGGACAGCTTGAACAGCCTTCGACTCAGGTTTATCCCCTGCTTGCAGAAGTTTCGACACATCGCTTAAAAATCCATTTGCTTTATCGTTAAATGCTTGCCAATCATCTTTGGTCCAATCGGCTTTGGATTTATCCTGACGAGTGCTTTGCAAAACAATTTCTTGAGCCTCTTCCAAGTCTTTGGTGACTTCGTCTTTTTTAACAAGGTGATAGGTATCTTTTCCTGCTCCGCCAATCCAATCCTGAAATCCTTTATATATGCTTGTATCTTCCATAGACTGCTCTCCTTTTAAATCCTTGATAGTTTCTTGGATGGTGCAAATCAGCTGATTGGTTCTTTCGATTTGTTTTTTAAGTTTTCTTTCATGCTCCTGCAGGGCCGAAATCCGGTCAAATTCTTTTGCATTGATCACTTCTTTGATAGCATCGAGCTTAAAACCCAGCTCCCGGAAAAAGAGGATCTGCTGCAGGGCTAAGAGCTGCTCTTTTTCGTAGTAGCGATAATTGTTCTCCTCCCCATAATAGGCAGGCTTCAAAAGCCCCTGCTCGTCGTACCAGTGAAGGGTGCGGACGCTGATTCCGGAAAGGTCAGCTAACTTTTTTGCGGTATAGGCCATACTTGTCTCCTCTTGGTTGATAGTGGTCTGTTCCGGCAGGTCCCAAGCTAAAGTATGACGTAACGTGAGAGTCAAACGAATATGTCAAGAAAAGTGTAAGAGGGTACATAATACTTAGCTTTCGCACTTAAGACTGACCAAACCCTTCGCAACCTTTGTCTGGCTTGACTTTCAGACCAAAAAGAAGATCCGAGAGCCAGATAGAGGTAAAGCACAGAGTCAGAATCTCTGAAGTCACAAAACCACTTGAAAAATAAGAAAAATCCCGGATAATGGTAATCTTCCACAACCACCAAAACCGGGATTTACATGGGTCAACGTAACATATCTTCTGGCATCAAGCTATCAGAAATTCCGAATCTGCTGGGGCAATACAGTCGTGTCCGCCGGGAAGTAGCGGCATCTGTGCAGCTCTATGTGGTGGCTTTGATGCTGACGGGGTACCAGAAAAGTCTGACGGATATGGCAAAGGTGACCGGATCCTCCATTGACTCATTCTCCCGGATGCTGGCAAACCCCTCAGTGGGTGAAAAACTTCAGGCAGCACTGAACCGCCATATCCGCCGGGTAATATCTGCAAAAAAACGCACAGGAAAAAAAGTGTCTGTTCATATTATCATCGACTCTACAGTGATACCGAGAGTCGGCCGCAACGTTGAGAACACCTCTTTTTACCATTCTGCATCCGGAAAAATTCGGGGGCACCGGCTCACAAATATCAGCCTTCTGCTGAACGGCGAATTTTTTATTCCTCTGGCTTCTCTTCCTCAATATACAAAGAAATATGCCCGGTCTTTGGGTCTCTGTTATCAGACAGAGACGGAGATGCTGCAGGAGTGGATGCGAGTGAATATGAATGACCTGCTCCATCAAATGGCCCAGATGGCGGTTCCTGCCCAGGATATTACTTTTCTGCTCGATGCCGGTTATGATACCCAGTCAGTCCAACAGGAGATTCTGCAATATAACTGTCATTTCAATATGATGATTAAATGTTCCCGATCTGTAGGAGGAAGACAAGTCGACAAATATTTCAGACAAAATCGCTATCTGGCATGGAGCTCCATCCGTCTGAACAAGAAAATATCCGGGAAAACAAAGCGGAGAGAGTTCCGCATCAGAGTATCCACAGAGGTGCAGCTCAAAGGAGTAGGACCTGTTGTCGCGGTATGCTCAGAAAAAGTCGTCAAGGGTCGACGAAACCCCCGCCGTTATCTTGTCAGCAGTCGGAAATCTTCTTCCGGACGAAATATTTTGCTGAATTATTCTTTGCGCTGGTCCGTAGAAACTTGGCATAAAATTATGAAGCAGGACTACGGATGGAATGATGGATCTGTTCATCATTTTCGTTCTATGGAGAATCATCTGAAATTATGCCATCTGGCCTATTTGTGCCATCTGATCAATTATCGTTCCATGCCTTGCCAAAAAACCAGTGTGACATCTTTTGTTGCCTACAGCACAGTTAAATCGGCACGACTTCTGGTTACACAGGCTGGCGGAATGGAAGCGCTCGATGATGAGATCAGATCTATGAAAAAAGGTATTTTTTATCATGGAGCATAATCAGATGATGTCCGGATCGAAGGTCAAAAAATGAACGATTTAAGGTGGAAATAAATGCATCAAATCGAGTTTTTTGAATCGATAAGTGCGAAAGCTAAGTAATATAATGATGGTAACTATCTACTTTTTCCCGTCTGTTTAACCCATGTCTGGACGTCTGTATTGCTGCCACAAAACAGTAAGACAGTCCTCTTGCCTCTGAATTTTTCAGGGTATCGGGTCAGCGTCGCGATGCCTGCTGCACACGCCGGCTCCACAAGCATACGAAACTCTGAGAAAATGGTTTTCATTGCATGAACCAGATCCTGATCACTGATAAGGAGAAGCTCATCAATATATTTTTTGCACACCGCCAGACTATAAGGCAGGGTGACAGGTGACCCCAGACTGTCAGCGATAGTGGAGACCTTATCTAGTTGCTGGCGCGAAATTCAAAAACCACTTGTTTTAAAGGGTTAAGTTCATGTTTGATTTCATAGAGGTGCAATCATGACAATTCTTCTCATTTCTCCACAGGCGCTCAGGCGGAATTTCTTATTTTCCCTTTTTGATGTCTGATTATCTGCCGAAGGTTGAATCCCCCTATTGCTGTATAACCAGCTCCAAGTGTGGTCTCGTCGGATTTCATACGGCTTTTTCCCAGTTGCCCTCCATGTTTTGCATGACCAATCAACGCTTCCAAACCAGAACGGCGGTCCCTGAGAGCTGCAAATAATTCGTCTTCCATATCTTCCATCTGAAATCCCAGACAAGCATTCTTTATGTCTGTAATATGTGCCATATTGGCGTATGAAAAATATGACTTGTCGGTGCACATAGAGTCTATTTTTACATCTTTGAACAAGCCGGAATGTTCCTGTATCATAGGAAGCACAGAGGCTGCATCTTCCATTCGGATTGATGTGCATTTCCCGACAAATAAGAGATTTCCTCCGATTCGGGCCAATTGATAAACTCGGCCAAATTCCACCTCTTTTCCGACTTTCCCCTTTTTTATGCAGCATACCTCCTGAGCATGCCACGACAGTATTTTTCCGGGTTTCATTGTGTGATATCGAATAAAATGAGCAACGTCCAGCAAGTATCTTTTTCCATTGCTGACGATCTGATCGGTGATTTTTCTGATATTCCATGGCATTTTCTGAAGCGTCTTTGAGTCTAACTTTTCCAGCAGCTCTAACACTGGATATATCTGTTTTTTGACTTCTTTGTGAAGATCCCTGAATATCTCTCTCTTTTTCTCTATAACTGTATTTTTGGCAGTAAAGTAATATTCTTTTGCTTTTGATATGATGTTTTTCAGGTCGATTTTTACATTCTGGAATGATTCTGACCCTTCTTTTTTTAACCACTCCAGTATATTGTATGATTTTTTTGCTAATTTTTTCATCAGCACTGAATCCGATGGATACGAAATATTGGCTTCCTGTACTGTTGAGTCTATGTCCACATCTCTGGGATCGGCAAAGCCGAGATCTACAGCCAGAGCTGCGAAGGAATTGGCTATCTGTCGTTTTGTCTCGGAATCCAATCGATTGCGAAACTCTTCTATTTTCGTATGATCTGGACAATTCCAACGATCCACACTTCCATAGCCGCAAAATATTCTGGCTGCCGCGTTGTCTTCTATATCGTATTCCGTTTCTCGGTCGGTCATATCGTAGAGCATTTGCAACAAAAAAGCCCCTAAGTGAATTCTTAACGTGAGGCGTCTCCCGAGGTGCAGACAGCCTTTTTTGGTTGTTTTTTTGAGATCTGGAATAACCATTTCGGCGATGGCCTGCCAGGGAATCACCTGTGCAAGCGTTATCAAGGGGTGTGCTTTCGATACAGAAATCGTAACTGATTGCCCCTTTACTCTGCCGGACAATCCGGAGTAACATATGCTCATTATGATGCCCTTTGGTTTTTTTCTTCATACACATGAGGGCATCATAATTTTATTAAATTTGCATCTTAATTTTATATTTCCCCCGATATCAACTGGTTACGTTGGCGTATATCCCGCATGGCGCAGATAAGAAACAACTGATATTTTATATGGTGACAAATAGTATCCGGTTAGCATGAGATTTTGAATTTCGCGCCAGCGACTATCTAGCCTGACTGTTTTATCAACCTTCAGGCTCTGATGCAAAGCATCCGCTCCTTCAGGCTCCACAGCTATAATTTTTGTACCCACGGTGAGGGGGTGCTGCTTTAACCCGGCAGCAACGCCACTGCACAAACCTCCACCACCCACAGAAATCACGATCTGATCAAAACCAGAGGGAATCTGTTCAACCAACTCCAGAGCCAGCGAACCATGCCCCAGGGTCATCCCATACCCCTCAAAGGGATGGAAAAAGAACATGCCCTTTTCCTGCTTCAGGGATTCAGCCTTTTCAAAAGCTTTGTGAACATCTTCACAAATGATGGTCTCAGCCCCAAGCTCTCTGATTTTCTGCAACCTGAAAGGATTAGCAGAGGCCGGAAGGCAAACTGTTGCTTTTGCACCAATCTTTTTCGCTATATAGGCAAGGGAGATTCCATGGTTTCCTGCACTCACTGTCACCAGGCCGTTCTTTTTTTCGTCCTGACTTAATACCTGGGAAACAGTCAATCCCCCTCTGGGTTTAAAACTTCCTGCATACTGAAGAAGCTCCAGCTTGATAAATATTTCAGCATCAGAACCGAGAATCTTGTCCTTCAGCTCTCCCTCCCAGGAGATGACCGGAGTCTTCTTAAGAAGTGATTTAATTTTATAGTAGTTTTCCGTGACCTCCTGAAGAGAAGGTACCAGCTCATTGGCAGTTTCCTTGTCGAAGCTCAATTGAGATTCTCCCCATCCAAAGTTAGCACTGCAAGTCTAAGACCACCTGGCAGGGAGGCAAGGTCACGGGTGCATTTTTCACGCTTCTGCTGGTGTCAGGCGCACGGAGGTAATTAACTCTGATACCAAATTCAGACAGATCGCTCGCCAGAACCTTTGTCATCCGGATCAGCACACCCCTTCCCGAATTGATAAGATCCAGGAAGTATTTTTTCGAAACAACTGACACCGACCACCCTGCAGAACAGGCATATTTCTTTCCCCGTGACCTGTTTGTGAAGTCCTGAACACCGGTATTCTGACTCTGCTTGTGAAATCAACCAAAGCTTCTTCAAGCAAACTTATCTCTCCGGCATACTCTGGCGGAAGAATAAACGTTCCCAAAACCAGAGCCATAACCTGTTTTAACAGACCGGCATGATGCAGATGATCCAGTTTTTCCACGATCTGATACGGGCGAAGCCCGACATCTTCCAGAAACAAAATACGATCCGAAGTCCCGGGTTGCCAAAATGTACCAATACTTGCCTGAACCAGACTTAAGTTACCACCAATAATGGTGGCATAAGGGAGTTCATCATCAGATACAGCACATATTGGATTCAGATCATCCAAGCATATTTGATCAGAAAAGCCAAACAACAAGTCTTTCAAAATACCAACAGATACCGGATCAATTGATTTATTTGCAATCTGTGATAAATTCGGACCATGGATTGGTATCCATCCCCATTTATCCGCAAAAAAAAGCTCAAGACACGTAACATCACTGAATCCGATAAATAATTTCTGAGCATGAGGAGGTTTCTGAGCTGAAAGTTTGTCCAGCAAGCGTGAAGCACCTGTTCCTCCACGAATACACCAAATTGCCTGTGAATCCCTAGCATCAACAGCGCTCCAAAGCTCCTCGAATCGCTCCTGATCTGAACCTGAGTACAATCCGTCTGCATTCCAGGATGTCCTTCGAAGTCGCGGTTTCAGCCCCCAGTTTCTCAGAGTTGTCTGTGATTTTTCCATAAGATCAGCACTCACACCGGACGAGGGAGCGACTAATTCAACGATGTCACCTTTTTTTAAATGCCTTCGAACGGGAATAGTCATGCAGCACCCTTCTGATTCAAAAAGCCCGCCAGTAAGCCTGCAATTTTCAGGTACTCAGCCGGAATATCTCCATAATCATGGAGCGACCACGCGACAGAAACCAAGGTGTAACTGAGAGACTAGGATAGGATTTCACGGCGTGTACAAAGCAGCCGGCACTCAAATATATCAATTCTGGACCTCAGTGACACTAACTTAATACAAAGGCAAGATGCTTTAATTTCAGGATGTTTTTTCTGATGGCAAGGTTTCTTCTCTCATCGCTGAAACAGTCGGCAGCTATCGCAACCGCGTTTTTTCACTTCTTCTCCTCGTCGTATTCAGCAACCAAATTGCTGAGTTCCTCTGATTTGTGCCGGTGTTGTTTTCATCCCAATGGTTTGAGCTTCAGCTTTGTGTCCCCCCGTCGGTGAGTCTGAAAAGCCCGCAGAGAGCCAGCATGCAAGGGCGAGCGGAGCTCGTTCATCGAAGCCGCTTTAGCGGCGAAGACCCTTGCATGCGTTATGGCGAACGCAGGGCAGACTCACCAACAGACGGGGAAACACAAAGCGCTGCTTGTGTCCCTTTTGAGGCCGGGGTGCAGGGGCAGAGCCCCGCATTCTGAGCGCAGCCGCGTGAGCGGCTCGAAGCGAAGGCATTTAGACCGCGGAGCGGTCGGTTAAGCGAGCCATCGGAGGGCGAAGCCTGCAGATGTGCGTAGCGTTCTGAAGTGGAGCCCTGATATAGGGCGACCTCCTTATTGAATTTGGTCCTTTTTGGGCAGTGCGTCCTCTCTCTAAAACGTCTGTTGGGCGTCTCAAGAATGAGTTAATTCCCCGGCTGCCACACAGGACACCGGGAGAGGGACTGCACCGTTTTCTCTTTCTATCTCTATAACCTCTCTATAGGGTCCGGAAAGCCTTGACCAGCCTGGCTTACAGACCAGTTTAGGGGGATGAAACTACTGGATTAGGGGGATGAAACTACTGGATTAGGGGGATGAAACTACTGGATTAGGGGGATGAAACTACTGGATTAGGGGGATGAAACTACTGGATTAGGGGGATGAAACTACTGGATTAGGGGATGAAACTACTGGATTAGGGGGGTAAACAACAGCGCTTGACAATCTAATATAATCTACTCTAATCTGATCTCATGTGAGCCAAGCGAAGCTGGCGTTTGCTTGTTGGTGCGTAACCCAGTACACAGAGTCATCACGCCCACCAGAGCAAGCAGGAAACAGCATTCTGTATCGAGCCTTGGGCCTGTTTTAGGTGACGAAGCAGGCTAAGCGTAGGCAGAGAGCTGGTAGGCCGTTAGGGGCTTCGAGATGAGAAAGTGGAAGCAAATAGGATGGAGTTTTGGGCGTATCTGGACTGAAACAAATTTTAGAGCCCCTGCGAGAAATCCGCAGGCGGGGATCTGGGGGGGTCTTATCCTTCACTGACGGCGGTTGTTGGGGGATAATTCTACTCGATGGATAAAAGATTGGTAAAAATTGGAGAAGCTGCCCGCCTTTTGGGAACCTCGGTTGTTAATATGCGACGATGGGAGGCAAGCGGTGAACTTTTGCCAGCCAGAAAAACTAAAGGCGGAACTCGCTATTATGATGTCGCCGAACTTTTAAACCAAAAAAATGGTGATACACCAACGGTTTGCTATGCTCGTGTTTCAAGTCACGATCAAAAAGCAGATTTAGAGCGTCAGCAAATTATGCTGGAGTCATACTGCGCTGCGAAAGGCTGGCGTTCAACCTGCATAAAAGACCTCGGCTCTGGAATAAACGACAAGAAGAAAGGTCTTCAGCAGCTTTTAGAGATAATTTTGCAAAAGCAAACGAAACGACTTGTGTTGACCCATAAAGACCGTTTGCTCCGATTTGGTTCGGAGCTTGTTTTTGCTATGTGCGCCTTACAAGGCATAGAGATTGTGATTATTCACCAGGGGGACCAGCCGCTCTTCGAGGAAGAGCTGACGAAGGACGTTCTTGAGATTATTACAGTATTTTCTGCCAGATTATATGGCAGCAGAAGCCATGAAAACAAAAAATTAATGGAGAAACTAGCGGAGGCCGCAACTTCATGCTGAGTGTCCATCAAATCGCCCTTGACCCAAACAACAAGCAGAGGACTTTTTTTGCCAAATCTGCTGGGACAGCGCGATTTTCTTATAACTGGGCACTTGCTCGTTGGAAAGAGCAGTATACTGCCGGCAATAAACCGAGTGAAGTTTCTCTTCGCCGTGAATTAAATGCCATTAAAAAAGAAGAATATCCATGGATGCTTGAGGCAGGAAAATGCGCTCCTCAGCAGGCGATTAAAAACCTTGGCACCGCGTTCAATCGTTTTTTTAAAAAGCAAGGCGGGTATCCAAAATTCAAGAAAAAGGGCGAGCATGATTCGTTTCGCTGCGATAACGGACCTGCTAAAAAAGGAGCAGATGCTGTCCAAATCAAAGGTCGAAAGATCAAAATTCCCCGTCTGGGTTGGGTCCGAATGCGGGAGCCTCTTCGTTTTCAAGGTCAAATTAAATCAGCCACGGTAAGCCTCAGAGCTAATCGTTGGTACGTTAGTGTTACCGTAGAGACTTCAGAGATTATGAATCTACCTTCTAAAAACCAAGGAGCGGTAGGTATTGACCTCGGATCTCATCATCTGGCAACACTCTCCACCGGCAAAAAATTTGAGGCCCCGAAACCATATAAAGCGCTACTGTCCAAGCTGAAGCGTATACAAAGACATGTAAGCAGGAAGAAGAAAGGTTCAGCTAACCGGAAAAAGGAGGTTTTTAAACTTCAAAAACTTCATGCACGCATTGCTGACTTACGATCTGAGTGTTTACATCAGCTTAGTTGCAAGTTTACAAATGATTTTCATTTCATCGGCCTTGAGGATCTTAACG
This sequence comes from Deltaproteobacteria bacterium, assembly GCA_020635195.1. Classification (GTDB taxonomy): domain Bacteria; phylum Bdellovibrionota_B; class Oligoflexia; order Oligoflexales; family Bog-1112; genus JACKAG01. The sequence continues at coordinate 9,922 of JACKAG010000015.1, forward strand.
TTAAAGGAATGATGAGTAATCACTGCCTTGCCAGAGCTATTGCAGATCTTGGATTCTATGAATTTCGTCGTCAGCTTGAATATAAAGGAAAACGTAAGGGATCTGAGGTTGTGGTCATTAACCGATGGTTTCCTTCAAGTAAGAAATGTTCCGCGTGCAAGAAAGTTAATAATGATTTGCAGTTGTTTGAGCGTACATGGGAATGCCCGAACTGTGGCGTTACACATGATCGTGATATCAACGCTGCCATAAATATTTTAGAAGAGGCCGCGAGTTCCGCGGTGTCAGCCTGTGGAGAGGGAAGCGCTGGCTTTGTTCATACGGACAAAGTGAAACTGCCCTTTGTGAAGCAGGAACCCAACAATAAATCTCATTATGCTCAGGTATTATGAGATTTGTATAGGTTTGGGAGAGCGGAGAAACTACTCGATTAGGGGGAGCTACTACTGGATTAGGGGGACACTGCTACTGAATTAAATAGCGCCAGAACGGTAAGTATGCACATTTCCATCTTTAATAAAGGTTTTTATTGGATCCATCACACCAGCAGCGATTAAGTCATCAATAGATCTTTTAATTTTTTTTCTTGCTTCTTTTTTATCGTAAGATGGATCTATTCCAAGAAGTTTTTTGCATTTGTCAACAGAAATTTTCATCGCTTGTGCATTTTGAGATGCATAAAAAATATAAAAAGCGAGACTGTCTCCTGTCAGGCCATGAGCAATAGACTTTTGAAACATGGTGTACTCTTGGATTCTGTAGAATGTTATCATGAAGTGGTTGAATCCAATTCTTACTTTACAGTTCCTTCCCTCTCCCACACTGTAAACATCATTTATCAAAGGCCCTCTCCATCTATGCCCACGGCTGTTTTTAAAATCAAGTGCCATCCGACGCAATCTATTTAACTGTCGAAGAACTTTATTAAAATTTGGTCCAGAAATATTTAATCCACTAATCGTTAGAATCTGACTCAAACTAATGTCTAAAATCAGACCTCTTGCTCCATTATTATGAAGTCGTGTCAATTCATTAACCAAAAGAGCAAAAAGCTTCATATCACTCTGATCACATACAGGGCCAGAAACAATCAGAGTATCGCCATTGATCCACACGTCTTTGTGAACAGTAGCTTCTGGTCTATCTTTATCGAAATCTTTGCCATCGACGATGGCTGTAAGCTCTCCTCGTTTTTTTTTAGAAACGGTTTCAAATGCCGGATTTCGTGATAGCCAGTTCATTATATGACAAGTATTATCATCAATAAGCATCAATTTTGATGAAGCTTCACCCATATTAAAATTCTCTATTTCTTCTTTTGTAACATCCGATACTTCGTTTGGATGAATTTCTAGACTGTTTTTGATTTCTACCGCTTTCTGCAATTCAAAGCCATGTTTGTACAACAAACCATTCCTTTCTTCACAGTGCCTGAGCAGCAGATCGACTTTTTTGCCGTGATTGACCTTATCTACAAGGAATTTCTTATACTCACCATCATAACCATCTATTTTAAAATGTCTCTTTAAATCTATTCGCGAAACCTCATGAATAAAGGCCACCCACCTGGCTAAAGAATGAAGTTTGTAGCTTCCACCAATGGTTGAGCTTGGAGATGGCCTGTCCTTCCCCTTGATCATAGCAGATCGATTGGCATGATGCAGAACAAGGACGGCACAACCAAGACTTTTTGCTATCAACTTAAATTCTTTGATGAGATCGCTGCATTCTCTCCCATCGTTGAGATCCCTGGCACTCCAGTAACTGAGATGGTCAATAATGAGAAGGCGTAACGTATCCGGAACCGTGCCTTTCTTTTCCAGAGTCTTTCGAATAAGCGCAACAAGGGCTGATGAATCTACATTATTTTGAAGGTTTGTGCCATTGATCAGGTGGATATTTTTATCTAATATCTCATATTCTTCTTTCGATAAGTCCTTTACAATCTCGCGCTGCCTCTGACTGAAAACATCCAAAGAATCTTCAAGAGTTACAATGCAAGCTGCACCGCCAATAATTGGTCCAAAACCCAGGAAGTCTTTCTTTCCGCCAGAAGCAATCTGATTTGCAATCAGCAGTGCCACCCCACTTTTGCCGCAGCCACCGGGTGAACACAAGATACCCACATGCTCTTTCAGAAGCCCTGGCAGTACAAAAGCATCCTCTGTTGGCGGTATGGCAGCCTCAAGATCCCAGCCTGAGACAGAGTCAGGACTTTCTTTGCCATCAGCCACCGAACCAGCAAGCTCCCCCCCTCTCAGGAGGAAACTTTTTGAGCCATCCCTGATCTGATTTTTAACTTCATTACGTCCCGTCTGCATATGAAGATTATTTCCGCTGCTTGGATGTCCTTTGCTATGAAAGGAAATCTTTGTCTGGGGGCTTTGATCACTTCCAATAGTGAGGGATATTTTACTGGCGTCCCTTGAACCCACATACCAGTGGGATTTCCTGTCTTTTTCACTTTCCCCAAATCTGTGAATCTTCCCATCGAGAGTCAGCTCATTGGGAAGGGGGAAGGCTTGCTTGGCGATGAAATCAGCCAATTGATCATTAGCGGACTGCGTGTTAGATTCCCTCACTAGACTTACCTCCTAGGACGTTAGGTGGTGGGTTTAGGGTTCGTCTTTGACTGGAACCAAAGACGAGCCCGACATAGATACAGATAATACATAGCTATCTAAAATGACATTTCGTTTTTTTTCCGAAAGCCAATGAAAAACAAGTGTATCAGGTAGGCATTTAGCAGCATAGCCGCAATCCGAATCCAGACAGCATAGCCTAAGCCAGTATTGTGGAAGTCACCGCCAGAATTCTCCAACAGACTGATATTATGGTCAATACTGGCAAGATTTTGCCGTTCTGCTCCAATACCGGCCATCAGCTCCTGCCTTTTTGTTATATATGTCTCCGGAATCTTCTCCAGGGCGGATAAGTGCGCACCAATAGCAGCCACAGTAAGCCTGCGGTTTTCGGCAAGACGTTCATAGCGGCCAGATCCAAGCGTCATTTGAGAGGATAAAGAGCTGTGCATAAAAATGCCAAGACCCAGAATACTGGTTAAGAGCATGGCCAAAGCAATCACGCGATGAGAGCTCTTAACGGCGAGGGCGAAACAGGCGGCAGAAAGAAACGGAATCAGCTCAGAGACAATTGCACTGCTGATCGCCGATAAAGGGACGGGGTCGATGGCGGAGAAAAAAACAACGCCCTGGTATATAAGATAGGCGGTGAGAAAAGTGATACATATCACCAATAACGCACTCGCAGGTTTCATCGCGGTATTTAATAATGCCCGCCAGCTGAGATTGCAGCTGACCTGAGCGCACTCCTCATCTGGGATTTGAGTGGTACCTGTTGCGGAAATTTCGCCCGGACACTGCCCCTCCAAAGCTATAAGCCGATTCTCGATAGCTTCAAGTTTGCTGATAAGTTCATTGAATCCTGTGACCGTCGGGAATGCTTTGACCTCTCCATCAGATTGCTGTCTGCCAACCATTGAGGTGATCTCCGTCAAAAGTTCTGAATCTGAGAGAGAACGAGAGGCAAGATTCAGGATTTTTGTGTTTGTGATACTTTCACGATTTAATTGGATGATCTCTTTAATATTAGCCGGCCATTTTCCTATTCTTTGATATCTGCCAACCATCTGACGATTGCAGGATAAGTACTCCGCAATCTCCTTCTGTGTATGTCCTTCATCACACAAGCGAGCCAGCTCCTCACCATACTTGACCGGATTCGTGATACGCAACTTTTGGTATGTATTGGCATCATCAATGAATACTTTTGCGCTTGAAAGAGAGGGGGTCATAAAACAACCTCGGTATATATCAGAATTGACAGAGATGGTTATGACTTTCATTGTAACTCAGGTGATATATATCATGCAATATAAATGTCTATGGTTCTTAACGTCACTCATGACGTCACTCATGACGTCATGAGTGACGTCATGAGTGACGTCACAGTTGCATATAGTTAAGACAGCTTGCAGTTAGCTTTGCGGAGCTGCTATACTGTTCTGGTGTATGCTGTTTACTCGTCTTGGATGGTGTTATGAAAACAATCGCCGTTTGTTGCGGAAAAGGTGGGGTTGGAAAAACATTTTCCGCACTCTCCATTGCTGTAGAGCTGGGGATCAAGTCTTCTGGCAAGAAAAGAATCTTGATTGTCGACCTTGACCCTTCAATTAACACATCGGTTCGTATATCTGGCAGTGATGAACGCGGAGTTACAATCGCGGAACTGTTTCAGGATATGACCATTGACCCCGGCCAGGCGATTTATCCGGCTACTGAGAATTATCCCGGCGTCAGCGTCATGGCCAGTTCAGACAAATTGGACTTTGTGGATCAGCTGATCACCAAGCGTAAGAATCCCGACTCCATTCTGAGACGTATTCTCAAGCAAGTCGAAGGCCAGTTTGACGTAGTCATTATCGACTGTCCGCCTTCACGGGGCACACTGGTCTCTAATGCTCTTGTCGCCTGTGATGCCTATATTACCCCCTTCGGCCTTGACGATGCCTCTATTGACGGTGTGTTGGCGATAGAACGTCTGGTGGAGGAGCTTATAAATGAGGAAGTCCTGAGCGAGCGGCCTGTCAATCTTGGCGCATTCTGTACAGCCTACGAAAAAGAGCGGTCAAGAGCCACAAAGAATGTGATTCATGTTGCAAATGAATATCTGAAGGGTACGATGCTCAACATCCAAATACCCGGGACGTCCCATGTCCGAGAAGCTGTCAGCCACCAGTCAACTTTACAGTTCGACCGTAAGCACAAAGTGTGTCTTGCTTATGAGCAATTGACAAACCATATCATCAAAAAAATGTCTCTTAGGGGGTATAGTCTATGAGCAAGCCAAGATTCGCCAATGTCACCGCTTCTTCTCGACGCCCAAAGATGGAAAACAGCGTCAACGAGATGAAAGAAACCACAAGCTCAGGCCTGACCGGGGCAATTTCCGCTCAAGGTGACACTGAAAAATATGAACAATCTAAATCTATTACTGACTTTATGGAGCAGCAAAAGCAGGCCTTAAAGCGGGAACCGACCAGACCAATTACCCTTCGCTTTGAAGAGTCTTTATGGCAGCAGGTCGAATCCCTGAGAGGTCCTCTGTCTAAAAATGATTTTTTCAAGTATCTGGTTGATTTTTACGCTGATCAACAAAATACTGCACGATAAGTCATGATAAGGACTAAAGCGCTGCAGGATTTTCAGCGTATTCCCGGAGTAGGTATAAAGGTTGCTCAGGATCTTTGGGATCTTGGCTACAGGAATACTTCTGATCTCAAAAGTCAGGATCCACAAGCCATGTACGATCGTTTATGCCAGATCCAAAAGACAAAAGTTGACCGATGCATGCTCTACGTTTTCCGTTGTGCCGTCTATTATGCAACAGAATCAAATCCAAATCCTGATCTCCTTAAATGGTGGAGATGGAAAGATCAATCATGATCCTCACCGCAAATCCATTCTTCAGATATCATACGTAAAAATTAAAAAATCAGAGTTATTACAATCCTGCAGCCAAGCAATAGCTACATCATGCTATCATGCTCTCGGGCCATCCGCTCATCATGCTCCTTCAATTCTGAGGAACAAGGAATATTCGATCTCTTAAACAGATCATCTCTGTATGAACCTGGGCCAAAACAGACTATGTAAGCGACCAAATCCGGATTCGGTTCCAGTTACCTGCCCTCCAGATGGAATGGTGCATATTCCATCACAGCCGCTGATTTCATTTGTAAAGAACCTTAATATGACACCGCCCTTTTACCAACTACGCTGGCAAAGTTCAGTACAATCAATACAACAGATGTAGAGCCTTATTTAAGGCAACATCCAAGTATCAGGAGTCAGTCAATCCAAAAAGCCCCAAAATGCTTTTGCCACACCAAACACCACATTTTCCTTGGTGAACTTTAGTGAACTTTCACTGCTTCGTAATACAGCCCAATCTGTTTCCATGGTCACCCGATATTCCCCATTGACACGAACAAGACCCGACAATTTGCCAAAACCAATAGCTCTGATTTTAAGTTTGTAGGTTCCGTCTGAGACAGTGTATGTTGACTCTTTCCCATTGGCAACATCACCAACCCTTTTTCCATCAATATACACTTCAAACGCCTGCGCACAGCCAAACCATCTGTCTTTCCGTGAAATGACAATCTTTCCTGCATGTGCAATCTCTGAAACCAACAAAAAAAACAGTGAAAGAACTAAACCACGCATAACTAACTCCTGAACTAAACACTCAAATCTACGCCTCTTGCTCGGATATTTTATAAAGGTTCTGCTGTGAAATAAAACCACCTATTATTTCTGGGTTGACAGGAAAAATCCTCATGTCAGTATACATTCTTCAATGTGTCTCAATCGGATCTTTCCTGTCGACTTGATATAGTAAGGGCTTCTCTCCCTCGCAACGAACCTTCATGCAACATCCAAGCTTGAAGCCAGCCATCACACCCGCTGTTCCATATTAAAAAACAATCTGCTGCTTTTTATGTCAACAAAAAACTTACACTATTCAAATCATTGTACGCTTATACGAAGTGATAATTTGAACGGGATAGCCGGATTGAGTGAGGTAGGCTGCCTGTGTGAGTAGTTTTATAAACAGGAAGTCAGACAGCAAATCACTTATTTAAGAACCGAACTCCAATCTTTGAATATGATTGATGAGCTGTCAGATCGGGTCAGAAGTAATGAGGGGAACCTTGCCTGTCTTATCTGACCATCAGGCCGATAAGTTTTCAACCAAACTGCACGGAGCTGGCAGACCGAATGAATTACTCCCTTCAAACCCCGAATAGCTTTAACGGAGATCTTTCTTATGAGGTGCATGCTGGAGAAATAACACCCCCTCAACTACAACTTGATAAATGAAATTTATACTCATTACTGGCTGATTGGTCAAAACAAATTCCTTTTGAGTTTATGATCGATTAACTATTCTGCTAGATTGAGAATGGGTGGATTGCAAATCTTGGCCGGATTTTTTGTGGGAGAAAAAAAGAATGAAGATGATTTTGGTGTGGGTATTTCTTTTATGTGTTTTACCCATCAACACTGCGCTTGGTTCGTGTCTGTCCGAAAAACTCAAGGAACTCCGGCAAGCTTACTCAGAACAACAATATATCCGCTTGAGACCTGCCAAAAAGATTAGAGATCGTCTGAATCAACGATTTGAGGAATTAATCACCGAAGGAAATTATGAAGAGATAAACAGAGTTTTGCCTGAACTCTGGGAGTTACAAAGGCTTTTTCGCTATAAATCTGAAAAATCAAGCGATCAAATGTTGCAGATGCCTGTTCCGGGAACAAGTAGAGAATTTGAATTGTCTAGAGAATCGCATGAGGCTTCGGAAGAGTTGGTGAGTTTCTTTGATGAACAGATCGAAAAATTGGCTCGAGGGATTCCGTTAAACTGGAGAAATCCGGGCAGCTTTCCACTAACACTTTTGGCATTGGCCGCGGATGATGTCTATGAGGTTCCGGATGATCTTCGACAGGTAGTCGCGGATGATTGGCGTCATAAACTTGAGGATGGTCATTATATTTATGGTGATCGTTATGATGAGGGTTATGATGGTGATGCTATGGATGTCTATCAAAGACTGAACCGTCATCATGGTGGCTCACATAGCTACAAAACCAGTCGCAGCTTAAGTCAGATGTCTTTTGAGTGTCTCGATTTCTCAAATTCAGATGGAAGTCTCCTTATCAGGTTGTATCGTAATAAGGTTAATAGAATCGGGATAATCGCAGTAAGGGGAACTGATAATCAGGAAAATCAAAAGGCTGATCTGGCCCTTGCCATAGCATCCATGCAAAGGGGTGAGGATGTCATAGCGGAAACTTTGAACCGTGCCGTACCCGGAGACGACTGGGTTAGCGTCCTCATTAAATTAGGCGCTGTTTTTGGCGGAGCATATGCTTATCAGAATTATGGATGTCAGGATATCCAAAATAAGTCTGAGCGTTGGGCACGTTCCGTGTCTGACTGCGCGTCCTGGAAAGAATTCTTTAAGGGCATTCCGAAAATTTACGTAACAGGGCACTCCCTTGGAGGTTATCTGGCTCAGGTTATTGCGATTAAGCAAAATTGGGGAGGGATTGCAATTAACTCACCTTACTTGGCCATATCGTACGGAGAGGATTTTTCCAAGTACACAGGGGAGTTTTATTACCATCGCGTGATTGATGATCAGGTGTCCCGAGTTATTGAAAGTACTCAAAAACGCCTTGGAAAGACTCATTTCCATTATTATCATTCCGGTGAAAATCACTTCGAGAAACATTCAATATCAGCATTCCTGACAATATTAGGATTGTAACATGTGTATCCCGGGCTCATAGGAGCCCTCCTCGCCCGTTGAAAAGAAAAAATTTGGCGCCATGCCAAAATGGACAAAACCCCCTCTTTTTGACTATGTCGGATGGGGAGGCCGCCATTGCACAGCTTCTACTCCAGCATGGGGCTGATGTAAACAGAAATACTCTCCACCCAAAGGAGCGAGAAGAAAAAGGGCAGGTTAAAATCGTGCTACTTCTTCGAGATGCCGGAGCAAAATAACCCCATCCCGTTCATTCCTGTTCCCACTTTATAGCCACGTTACAGTGGCTCAGAGAGTGGGAACGTCAACCTCGCACTGAGTTAAAACAGGGAAAATCGCGTTGTCCTGATGTTAATGCTTGAGTTGTCGGTCAGATAATCTTACATTCCCCCGTTAGGTTTTGTGTTTTCATCTGCATGAACTCGTATAAATGAACTCATTTTTTAACGCTCTCTCAGGAAGAAATAACTGAAAAAGCAACATCTGGTTGACTTTTTTTACTTTTTCGGAGGTCTGTAACATGCGAATCTTAAAGTTTTTTTTAATCTCAGTGCTACTCTGTGGTCCGGCTTTGGGGGCCGATGATACCCATCCAAGATTAAGTTCCCTTATTGAAGCAGTCCAATCAGGGAACTTAGGCAATGTGGAATCATTCATGAAAGACAAAGAATGGAAAGACCATATTCATCAGACAGACAAAGACTGCCGGACTCCGCTCCATCTGGCAGCAGCCAAGGGATTCGAAGATATCGTAAAATATCTCATCAAAAAAGGTAAAGCGAGTGTTAATCAGCCCGATCCATGGGGCCGCACCCCACTCCATTCTGCTGCGAGGCGTGGGCACCTGAACGTGGTGAAATATCTTGTTGAAAAAGCTGGGGCTGATATTGAGAGCAGGGATCAGCCCGGCGACACACCATTTAACCTGGCCCGAATTTCAGGACACTCCGAGGTTGCCAGCTGGCTTCAAAACCAGATGAAAAAAAAGAAAAAAAACTCTTCATGCTGCATTGTCCTGTGATCCCAAATAGGGCTCCCGGATATGATCGCATGACTTCTCTGTCCTGTCTTCCAGCATTCGGTGCAAACCACTCCGCGACACAACCGAGATCAGCATTTCGTAAAAACAGAAAGGAATTAAAGTAGTTACCAGGAGCTGACGTCTTTATTTTTTATATTGTCACAGGCGGCGGAGCATGAAAAAAATCTTCCTCAGACGCAAAGAGTTCCACAATAACTCCGTCCGGATCTTTGAGTTGTCGGGGTTGGAAATCAGGATTCCAGAAGCGCAAGCTCATGTTTTGCAGAATCATCCTGTCCAGAGGCCGTTCAGGTTCACAGCTAAATTCCAGATGCCATGGAAGAGAAGTTGACCCTCCCATGATAACCCATTAAAGCCGTCATGGTTGTGAAACTGTGCTTCCTCCGGAAGGCCCGGAAAACTCTTATAGAAGTTGATTATATCATCAAAGGGCTGAGATGTCGGACGTGCAAGGCGAAAAGAGGAGTCATTGCACCAGAGTTCCGGCATAAAGATAACTCCCCAGCTGTCCGGGAGTTTGCTGCCGAAACCACCAGATCTTTGCCAAAAAGGATTATGGGGTCTGATCTGAGGCCAGAGCTGTTGTTCTCCGACCCGGAATTTCCGGATCACATCTGATGTTTCTCCATAAAAGACCAGAAGCTGTTCAGAGTCAATCTCCGGTTTTTTATTTTCTGGAGAAAATGCAAGCCAGACTTCCGGTGCACATTTTTCTGAGTGCATGACAGTCAGAGGGCTTATGTGAGATTGATATTGAAACCCGAGAGTCTGATTCAGAAGCTGCATAATCCCATCAAGAGAGCTGCGGGAAATTTTCAGTATCGGCATCATTTTTGTAACAGATGCGTTTGTCAGAATATGTTGCATGATCAGGACTCCCGGAATAACCATGCCATAACATTATGAAATAACAAATATAAAAATTTGTAAAAGCAGTACACATAAAATTAATTATTCCTGATATCTGAGCAGTATGATATGTTTTCCTCTCTTAGAATTTGAAGGAAGAAATAGAATGAGACCTGTTGAGATTAAAATACACCCTCATGAAAAACGTAAGATGCAAAAAATTATTAGCCAAGGAGAGTGTAAGGCTCGTACAATCAATCGGTGCCGAATTCTGCTGCTGAGCGCTGAAAAAAAGTCTCCTCAGTTTATTTCTGATGCCCTGAAATGCGATCCATCAACCATTAGAAATGTAAAACAACGCTATATTTCCGGGGGGATAGAGGCAGCTATTTATGACTCTCCAAGAAGTGGAGCTCCAACAAAATTTGATGGTAGGGTGAGAGCTAAAATTACTGCACTTGCTTGTAGCAAAGCTCCAGAAGGGCATGCAAAGTGGTCTTTGGCTCTATTGGCGGACAAAGCTGTAGAGCTTAATCTTGTTGAGAGCATTTCTCATACCCAAGTCGGCACAATTTTAAAAAAAACGAAGTAAATGCTCATGTAATCGAAGAAAGCAGACACAAAGACTTGGGTCAGAGGAAGGCGCAGCGCCTGAATCACGAGTCAAAGCTGCCATGTCAGGCAATAAGTCCCAGATTTAACCGTAATCCGCATGCGTATTTTTAAGCAAAATTGGCTGAAGAACCTGAAAAACCTGAAGAACAAGAAAGCGACAGCCATAATTGGTTGAAAGAGTTATTGACAGGTAGCCTGGGGGGCTGTATTGCTTGGCAGACTGTTTCATAATTTAATAGTCATTGACAGAAGTAATGGTCATTGAAGAAGGTAGTGGGTTCTATGAAAAAATTTTTTATGAGAAATTGTTTATTTTACTTCCTGACAGCATTAATTTCCTATTTTACGGCGGAAAAATTACAGGCAAGTTCGTACCCATATGAAATTCAAATTAAAAATCTGAGATTTGAAAAAGCCTTGGCCGGGGAAGAAAAGTTTCTGACAGACTTTGCGATTCACTCAAATGACTCTTATAAGACAAGAACTGCTGATCTTTCTGTTGCTGAAGAGGTTTTTTCTGTATCTGCCGGTCAGATAGAGCAGGGTTTGGTCGAAAAACTTGTTTCTTTTTCCGATAAATGCAAGGTTATCGTTGGCTTCTATTCTCTGAAAGATGATGGGAACCCGTCGGAGATTGAGTTAGGGCATTTATTTACAGACCCCAAATTTTTCAGAAAAAAAATCGGTACAACGCTGTTTTATCGAGCGGCAGATAAAGCAAAAGAGCTTGGACGTAACCGTATGTTTTGGATCAGTGATCCTGATGCAGAAGAATTCTATTTAAAAATGGGTGCTCAAAAAGATGGTCTTGATGAAAATCTTCTTAATCCGAAGATTCCTGTACCTCTTTTTTCTTATAATCTGAACAGAATGCCCTCATCATTTGTGAAAAAATGAAAGATAGTTTGTGAAACAAGATGAAAGATAACTGACTGAAATTCAGATCAGGAAAAATGAGCATCTTCTGCTTTGCCAATATTTTCTTTCTCACGCACACTGCTGGTATGATCGATCATATCCGGTGCAGACCAGGAGCGGTAAGGATCCGCCACTGCCATAAAGGCTGATATAGCCCCCTGGCAGTCCGTCAGGCCATCTGCGTAACTGGTAAAGGAGTTTATATGGGCTTCGATGGTTTCAGGATCCTTCTCTGATGCCCGGATCTCAGCCATCTTCACCGCTCTAGCATGATTGCTCTGAGCCCAGTAAAGCGATGCCCGGACATCGGATTCAAACTTTTGCTGCTGATTTTTTGAGAGATTTTCAGAAGTTGCGACCAGTCCCAGGGGTAATGGGGTTCCTGTTTTTTCATACCCGTAATTGGCCAGATCATATTTTATTGTAAGATTATACTCAGCCAGTCTGCCCATAGATTCATTGATAATAATACCAGCTGCATATTTTCCTTGGCTTATCAGTTGCGGGATTGCTCTGAGGTCTTTATAGTGGACCCCGATTTTAGGACAGTTGAATAAGTAAAGCACATGAGATATAATGCACTGAAATCATAAATGTAAATGCCTTCAGGTTGAGGGGGGCGAACTGCGAAATTTTAATCGATTGTGGCGGTAGCGACCAAAAAGGGGAGGCAAACTGTCCTGGACATGGGATACCTCTTACTTGGGGGGGTAACCACCTCAGTCACCTGACACTCATGAATGCTCCATTACAATTCCTCTGCTCATTTCCTGACTACTGATCGTCAGCGTTTTTTCAGGTCTGTCAGCCAGTTTTTGGATGTATTTTTCAAGATCTTCTCTTCTGGATTCATCAAGAGCATTTTTCTGTTTATTTGATTTCAAAATATTTTTTGTCAGTTTTTCCTTGTCATCAGTGATAATTTTTACCCCTTTCCGAGCTCTGGAAAGGGTCACATACCAGCTTTGCATTGACGATCGTGAAGCAGAAAGAGCTATCACCCTGTCCGCTGTTGCTCCTTGAGCTGAATAGGCCGTTTTCACAAGGGCATAATCAAGGTGCTGAGGAGATGAGGTAGATAGCTTGATTTTATTACCTTTTTTGTCTTGCACGGTAATAGTGTCTGATGCGGCTTTAATGACACTTAAAGCGTCTCTGTTTAGTCGTTCTCCTTGATTCTTTCGCCATTCCAAGGTATCGCCTTTTGCTACCTGGATATTTTCTTTGTGATAGACATTGCCCGTAAATGTTTCGAGATTTTGCTCAATAGTCTTTCCATTTGCTGCAAGCTTCAGCCTGTCTCTCTCAATTTCCACAACTTCATAGGGCAAGCCTGGCTGGAGAGATGAAGAATATCCGTAAGATACCAGAATATCTCCTTTGGCATATGAGCAGCCCTGCTTTTTTTGAACTTCTGAAAGATCTTTTGCCCGGAGAATAGGAAGTAAAACTTCGTTTCTGTCCAGGCTCCCCTCCTTCTGTAGTGCCTTACGCAAAGCCTGAGTGATTGACTGACGGTCATGGTTAAGATCGACAAGAAGAAGGGTTTCTTCACGTGCTTTGGAATCAAGTTTGAGGTAGCTATTTATAAACTGAGATTGTCTTCCCAGCTGAGATTTTCTCTCAATGATATTACTGTCAAGTATTTTTGAAGACGCCTTCAGGCTGTCATTAGTCTGTAACGAGGCCTGCTTTACAGCCTTTTCTATAGCTGAGTGTTTATCTTGCCTGAGGTGTTCAGTCAGTTCCACTGTGCTGATTCTTTGATATAAAGCTTCAAATGGATTCCCTGCTTCAACTGCTGTAAATTGCCGCCGGTCACCCACAAAAATAATCCGGGAGTTGGTTTCTTTTGCATAATTAACCAACTCTGACATCGACCTGGTCGACAACTTTGTAGCTTCATCAACGATCAAAAGAGCCTCCCTGATCTCCGCTCTTTTGGTCAGAAACCGCTGAACAGTTGAAGAAGGAGCTTCAATACTTTTTCCCAGTTCTCTTGCTGATCCCCCATCAGGAGCCAAGGCAAAAACACTGATTTTTTTCTTTTCTGCCAGCCGCTTAAGATCTCCCAAGGCATAGCTTTTACCAGCTCCAGCCACACCATTCCAAAGTATAAACTGGTCCTGTGACGTCACAGAAAGAGTCAGGGCATTCATCTGGCCAGGAGAATACTGGCGATTTTTTGCCATATTTTCTAATATTTTTTTCGTTCCTATGGGGGCAAAACTCGCCTGATTTTTTATCGCGCGGATGAGATCACGCTCCAGTCTGAGCTGAGAGATATTTGCAGCAAGATCCCTCTCTGAGTTGGCAAGAACAAACTCACGGCTATTGTGAAGAGATGATTTTATATTCTCGAAGGAGGATCTGCCAAGGTTATCAACCAGTGCCTGAAGCTCAATTTCTTTGGTTCTGAAGACAGCTTTCCGCTCACTCACATGCTTTAGCGGACTTACCAAATCCAGCTTTGTACCCCATAAGGACCGATATGTTTTCTCCGGGTGAGTAAGGCTGAGTGCCTCACCTTCCTTACTCCATTTTTTTTCAAGATCATGCTGTGCAAGCTCCCTTTTTGCTTTTCGTCCACGGTAAACACTTGTCCGTGCCAGCTCCTGAGAGACCTGTTTCATGAGATGTTTTTTCTCTTCCTCAAATGATTTTATCGGTGTTATTCCATCTCTTTTTTGTTTCTCATAAAGGATCCTCGCACCCTCTTCTAACACCTGCTTACGCCTTTTGGAGAAGGAACTCAGCTGTTCCTCTGAATAGCCTTTGATTTCGAAGCAACCATTTTTTTTGGGCTCAATTTCATACCCGGCAGCCTGGACAAGCTCAGCTAATTTGTTTTGATAAAAAACACCAAGCAACTTGGAATCGCGAAATATTTTATCATTATTTGTGGATGACCAACGACCATTTTTACTCCTGGTCAGATTGAAAATCACACAGTGAGTGTGCAGCTGAGGATCACCTTCACGCGAGGTACCATGCATGAATTGGGCGCCAATCATCCTGCCAGTTTTTTCGAAAATCGTTTGTTTCCCTTTGGTAAATCTTGTTCCAATATATTCTTTCTCGATACATTGCAGGGCGTAGGAAACGGCTTTTTTATGGCACTCAAGAATCTCTTTTCTTCCACCAACAAGCCCCAAAATTGACACAGATTTCGGGGCCGAAAGAGTTACATCGGTTGCCGCCCGGCGTGTTTCCGGTGCGATAACCTTTAAAAATGAAGAGATTGAGCGAGCTATGGCCTGCTTATCTTTTTCGCTGATTCCCCATTTTTTTATGCAGATCTTAGTTATCGTTTCGACAGATTTTCTGCCTTTAACGCTGAGGCTTTTAAGCCAAGTTTTATTGTCTTTACCATCAAATGCAGACGCATACTCTTTAAGAAGAAAAGCTTTCTGGCTCGTGGAGAGAGCGGTTTTTTCCAGTGAATCTTTAAACGACGCAAAAGCTTTTTCCGCGTACTTGCGTTCTAAAGTTCTCGTTCTTTCCTTAGCTAAAGAAAATGTTCCGTCGGGTGACAATCCCTCCAGGAGATTGCCAAACTCACGCTTACTGATTGTCCCTTTTATCCCAAGATCGTTGCAAAGTTCACCAAAAGTCTCAACCTGATTCTCTTTTGGGGCATAATAATCATCCCTCGAAAAGTAGCTGAATGCCATGTTGGCGGAGACATTTGAAAGACTCAGCATAGGTAACCTCATCCGCTGGATTTGGTGGTTGTGGCAAGAAACCTGTCAGCTGATTTGCCCGGAAATTCTTCTGACAAGAAACGCTCAAAATTTTCCTCTTTGATCTCGGCAAGGAGGCTTTTGCTCGCCTCATGCTCAGTCAATTTTCCAGCTTTTTTTCTGGCTTTCAGAACCTCAAGCTCATAATGAGACAGGGTTGACGCGAGGTTAACAAGTTTTGACGTATGAAGCAGAAGTTCGGTTGATTTGCTTAATGCCGTCTTCAGCGAACGGACTTCTTCTTCTAATTGACGGATACTTTCGGCGAGAATTTCGGCCTGTGCTTCGATTTTCAGGCTTTGGTTATGACGATCCCTCCCCAGCTCGATCCAATGCTTTACAAGTGAAAGAGAGACGTCCGGGCCCCATGTTTTTTCGATATCGCTGGCGGAAATTGTAAGCTGAATTCTGTTCCTTTTTGAGTCTTTGTTCACACTCGCCATTGGTTGTCCTTTTACCTGTCGATACAGATGAGTAATAGCTTGTTATTATTGATGATTGTTTCCAAAATGGTTGTCGAATGCCCTGCCTTCAGACTTCTCAAGTATTCCATAATGGATTGTTATTGCATCGTTATCCCCAACCGTAAGGTTGCGTAGTGTGTGGAAGAAAAAAATCCCGTTTTTGCTTCCAGCGAAGCCAGGGATCCTGGCGCAGCGCTTGAGGGCTTTTGTAGTTTTGGGTTTAAAGTTGGCGTTCTGCAAGACATCTCACCCATCTGTTATCGACAACTACATATTGACTCTTGATAATCGAGATTGTACCTTATCATTAAATCCAACTAATCGAATGTGCAAGGAAAATTATTCAGCTTTCCGGAAGGATGAATCACAATGAAGAAAAAGTTCTTTGAAAAATTTGTGCCTGCAGAAAAAACTCAGAACAGATCAATCTCAATGCTTGAGGGAGAGTGGCGCCAACTTGAAGCCTACAGGCTCTACGGTTCGGCAACCGCAGGTCATGAAATACCTCTGCAGAAGATCGTCCGCGAAATTGTGACGACACACATCGCATCTGACCGCCAATTTTCAAAAGTTAAAGAAGAGTGGATAGCAAAAACAGATCAAATTACGCCCCAGGAGGCATCTGATGCATAGGCTGGCTCCTGTTGCTATTGTCGGAGCAGCTTTCGTCGCTTGCGGTGGGGTTTCCAAACACCATGAAGGCAAAGAGGGGGGTGAATCTGGTGGTCAATGTGACATTAGTCTTATCTTTGGAGAACAACACCGTAATTATTCTAATGAAACAGGAAAGATATCCAGAAAACTTGTGTACAGAAGCTCGCAATTAATTCCTGCCGGCTGTCAGCGGCTCCAGGGCATGCCTGTGCAACGACTCCGCTTTACAATTTCAGCCACAGCAAAACATACCGCGGGAGTTGTGACCGAACTTTATATTGAAAACCGCCGGCTACCTTTCCGGAAATTTGAGTTGATGAAGGGAGAGAATACACTTGGCCCTCTGGACTCCTCAGATTGGGCCGGAGTGCTAAATTCCTTTCAGGAGATCGAAATGATAGTCTGCTTTCCTGATATTCACATTGGAGTTTCAGAGCGGCCCGATCATTTCCAGATCACAATCAGTGATAAATATGAGATGGCCGACTGAAAGATTACTTTAACGGCTGACATGATGAGGGTGATTCAGAAATATGGTAGTATCAGATCCCGTTTTATTTGCCACGGCAACGAGCTTTGAAAGAAAAGCAGCGTTAGCTGATATTGATCATAAACAATTACCAGCCGGTCTTGTTCCTTTTCTGGCAGAGACTACTAAAAGTAATCAAAAAATATTCCTGGGAGAGCTGGGAATCGGTCTCATCAATGCTTCGATTAATTTAGCACTTATGATCAACGAGATATGCCCTAAAAAAATCATTTTTATCGGATTAGGAGGAGCTTTAACTGAAGATATAGGCATTGGAGATATTGTCTGTGCTGAAAGCGTATTCCAGCATGACAGCTTTCGATCAAAATCAGATGGGAAAAAGTTCTTCCTCAAGCCTGGTGTGTCAAGTCTTGAAAGGGACGATCATATCGATCCGAAATTGTATACGGACAAAAATTTAAACGAAAAAATTTTAAACTTACTTACCGATTTTACTAAAAATAAAATAGCCAAAGGAGTTTTGGCATCAGGATCTGAGTTTGTTTTGTGACCTGTCACGCAAACAAGCTATAGCTCAAGAAAGATATCGTCCTTTAGCTGTGGATATGGAATCTGTCGGGATAGTTAAGGTGGCACAACTTTTTGATATTCCTTTGTTCAATCATCAGAGTCATATCAGACACAATGATTTCCCGGGACAATTCTGTTTTCAGAGAATTTACCGAAAATATGGACATGTCACTGCAAATTCTTGGTGATTTAACCAAAGCGATGACAGAGAATACCCATGCATACAATTAAAATACTTCTAGTGCTACGTTCAAAAAGTTTTTTCCATTTCAGCAATATCCAAATTTCCGGCGGGCGTCGTGATATAGTGGACCCCGATTTTAGGACAGTTGAATAAGTAAAGTCCTCAGATGTAACATGCTGAAATCAGGCAGGAGGAAAAAGCATGGCATTGAGGAAAAGACACACTGCAAAATTCAAATCAACTGTGGCGATGGAGGCTATAGAAGGAAGTCGGACTGCAGCTGAGATCGCATCCATCCATGGAGTACACCCAGCGATGGTATCTCAGTGGAAAAAAGCCGCAATGGAGGCTGTCGAAGCAGCCTTTGAGGGAAGAAAGCGATCAGGAAAGGCTGAGCCTGAAGGTTTCGAAAAAGAGCAGCTGCTTATCCAGATTGGGCAGCTCAAAGTCGAGCTGGACTGGCTAAAAAAAAGGCTTTAGGGATCCCGCGGGAAGTGCGCAGGGGGCTGGCAAGTAAAGAGTCTGACCTCCCTGTGCAGAAACAATGTGAGCTTCTCGGGATAAGCAGGTCAAATTTTTACTACCATCAGCTTAGCTCTCCTCCGGAATCTGAGCTCAGGCTAATGCAGGTTGTGGATGAAATATATACTGAATGGCCCTTTTATGGGGCACGGCGGATTGCTGCAGAAGCAGGACAGCGCTTGGAGACGTCAGTTGAGGTGGACCCCATGTCCAGGACAAAATTTGGCACAAAATAAGTAAAGTCCAATTATGCCTCTCTGTAGATCTCAACTGGCGGACGATGCCCCAAGGATTGATGGCGTTCTCGACAAGGAAAGCCTCAGCTGATCAACTCTTGGACCATTTTTGAAACCATCTTCAACATGATCGGAGCTTTTATTTCTGCAGCAATGTAGTTGGATTTCTACTACTTCAATAAATTTATCCATTTAAAATCATGTAGATAAGACTGATACAGGTAGGTAATCACCCCAATCCGGCACTAATCAGCCCACATCCATCAGAAAAATTAGCCATGGCCAGCCAGTAAGGGAGGAAAGAAGGATACGTTGGAAGGGGAACAGGAGCAGGGATGCAACATGGTAGGGGATAAGAAGAGATTGGCCTTCCCCATGTGCTCATCAGAAGATTCCTGATTTCTGTTTTTCACTTTCTCGTGGCATGCATAAGAGGCGTATGGCCATAGCTGTTTGTGACATCCACTATTGCTCCACCATTGAGAAGATACCGAACAATCTTTGTGTGCCCACGTCTCGTTGCCTCATAAAGTGGGGTGCAGCCATCGTTATCTGCCTTATTCACATCTGCTCCAGCAAGGATAAGAAGTTTTACAGCTACTTTGTTCCCATAATATACTGCCATCTGGAGAGGTGTTTTTCCAAGATTGTTTGTTACATCCACCTTTGCCCCGACAGTAAGAAGAATTCTCACGCTCTCTCTGTGCCCATATTGCACTGCTATATGGAGGGGGGTCTGACCGTAGTTATCTATCTTATTTATATCCGCTCCGGCACTGATGAGAATTGATATGATCCATCTTTTCCCATATTGCACTGCTATATGAAGAGGAGTCCGACCGTTATTTTCCTCTTTATTTAGATCCGCTCCGGCACTGATGAGAATTAGCATCATCCATGTGCTCCCATATCTCACGGCCGTATGGAGTGGAGTCCAACCGAAGCTATCTCCCTTATTTATATCCGCTCCGGCGCTGATAAGAGCTTGTACCTCAGCTGTTTGCTGCAGATTGCCTGCAGCAGCAAGTATATGGAGGCGACTTCCGTCTGGTTCGTCTGTTGTATCCATTGCAGACGCCTCGGCAGGAATAAGAGTTTCTGCGGGCTCATCATGCCCGCAGTCGTCGCTCCCATAGTATGCATCCCACTGGAGGTCGAAGTTGGCATTTTTGTCTCCATGATCATCCTTACCTGTCCGGTCGGAGATGCGCTGCAATATAGTCTCTATAGTCTCCAGAGACTTCATAGCCTCTGGGGTGTCCGTCATGTCAGAAGTACTGGCGGGATTTATCTCGACTTCCCGGGGACTTTTTGCCCCATAAGCCTGATTGCTTGCAAAAATCATAAGTAAAATTGTGGATAAAATTCTCATTCGGTAATCCTTCTTCTTAACCGATCACTTGTTTCCCAACTGTGACTTAGTCCTCTGAAATCCTGTACTCTGAGTATGAAAAGTTGGAAGAGTATCAAAAAATAAAAAAATAAACCAGAAAATCATAACCTCAGGCCTGATACTTTACAACTCTTTAGGAATATTCGAGTTTTCCGAAATCTGGAACTCAACTGCAAATTTCTACCTCTTTTTACCGTGGTAACGAAGCAATCCGGATTCATCCCCGTACAGCTCTGAAAAATGCTTTACAAGCGAGATTTTCCACACTTCTGCGGCCGTTGCTTTGGGCTGATTTCCGGAATGGGGTGATTAATGCCGGAATAGGGTGATTACCTGCGACAATACGCCCTAACATTTTTCTCATTTATTCGTGCTATTGTCCTCCCAATTTTTGCAGCTGGCGATCTTGTCACTTGGAAAAGGTTCAGACTGATGATTCGATTAAAGTCTCTGATATTATTGATAATAATGTCATTCGACCCTGCTTTATGTCTCGGAAGCGATAGTGATGGTTTCATCCTTGCAGAAGGTTCTTCTGATGTCATATCAATAGATGGTATAGAGGACGCTGATTTGGTGTCAGGACAAGAGGAAGAACCCTCAGGGGAAGAGGATTCTTTCGATAAGAAGTGGTTTAGTCATGCCCTAAACGATATTTTGGAATCGATGAATGACTGTGAGGCGAAAAAGAAGATCTCAACACCAATATACCCAGAGCATTTTACTGTGGTATCCTCCAGGCTGAGAATTGAAACAGAGACAGAGAGAACAGACCATCCAACTGCTGAAAAGACACCCATCGAATTGATCGGAAACAACATTAAATCACTGGCAAAAGAAAAAACCAGTAAAATTTCTGATCCGGAAGATCTTATCGAATATACATATGCACTCCTTTTAACCATGGGCATTTTCAATACTGGCGCCAGGTCTCTCGCCGTAGATGCCGCCTTGAATATCGCCATAGATGCCGCCTCGAATACCCCCAGGTTTGCCGCCAGGTCTGCCGCCGGGAATGCCGCCAGCTCTGCCGCTTGGTATACCGCCGTAGCTGCCACCCAAGTGGTCAGAGTGGCTACCCAGTCTGCTGCCAAATCTGCTGCCAAATCTGCTAGTGCGTTTGGCGCAAGGTATGCTGCTAAGTATGCTATTCATGCTAAAATCGCATCACGTTTAGCTGAGAAGAAACTGACGGAAGACGCAAACATTGGCAAAAGTGCATATCAGCTTGCGGAAGAAGAAACGCTTGCCTGGTTCACAGAAAAGAATAATTTTGATGAAATGTGTCATGCGATATTTGATGCTGTTCTGGACAAAAGGCCTGCAAATAGCTCTGTAAATTCTGCGTTAAATATCTTCAGATCACATGAAGCCTGGACGGACTTCAAAGAGAAGCACTTTGGGAAGCTCAGCCCTGAAGCTCAAAGCTATCTGACTCCGTGGCTTTTACAACTGGATGGCCTGGTCACCAGAATTAAAGAAGACGCTCTTGCACCCTCCTGATCCGTTACTTTGATTTCAGTAACCACTTTTACTCGGCATCCTATTTATCGAGAAATTATATTGCGATCACAATGAAAGATTCCTGATAATCTCAAAAATAACAATATATTAGAAGATTAAGCGCCACGGTATCCACCAAACACCATGAGCCATTCAGGCAATATAAGCAGCAGTTGAATGTTCAAGAGGAAATTGATAGAACGTTTCGTTGCGACATGATATATCCAATTTTCTGTTGCAGTTGCTTTCGTAGCGTAAAGATAAGAGGAGGTCAATATGTCATCCAATCTCCAAACAGCAAGATCATTGGCGGTAAGAGGCGGGTTCTACGACCGGTTCATGCCAATAAATTATGATTTGGCCCTCAGAGAAGCTTGGGATTTGTCAGATACTAAGCCCGGTATGAATGTCCTGGATGTCGGTTGCGGATCAGGAAGACTGCTGGACCACGCAGGTCATAGTATAACTCGTTTGAATAATTTCACTCTGACAGACATTGACCCGAAGGTCTTTCGGACGGTTACACGCCGAAAATATTCAGAAAAAATAAATTTCGTCGTCGCAGACATATGCAGTAAAAAACTTGACGAGAGACTCACTCTTGGTTATTTCGATCGAATTCTATGTCTGTTCACACTTTATATTCTCTCTCCGGAAAAGCAGAGGCTGGCACTCACAAATATAGCAAAACTCTTATCCCGTAACGGGATTATCGTTTTAACCATTCCTACATCAAGATATCGGGCAAACTCCATCATTGAAGATGCTCAACTCCAGGCTCACCAAATGGGTGAAGCCCCGAGCCGGTTTTCATCAGCAGTCCTCAAAATATGGCTTGGAAAAATCGAGCGTAATATTCATTCCGGAATTTTTTCGGCGTTTGACCAGGAACAGATGAGCGACAGCTTGACGGCAGTCGGCTTAGAACTACGTCATCTTGTAGAAACATATGGTGGCAATGCTGTACATTTAATCATTGGGAGATCTCGCAATCATTAAGCTTTGGGCAACATGGTTGATGATTTTCGTCGGGCTAATTTGGACCTCCAAATCTTTTGCCCTTCCTCAGATACTATCCAAATATTTTCTGGAAGATAAATCCAGATCGCTTTCAATTGATGAAATATCTGTTCCTGGGCGGACTACCTGGACGCGTTTAGAGGAAGACAATATTGGTCCAAGATCGGGAAAAATCTGGATTCATCTTCAAGTGGCTGACTTTACTGATGCAAGCACAAACACGCAGCTATTTCTAAATCTCGGGTTCCATTATTTTAATGAAGTCGATTTTTACTATCGAAAATGTGGAACGGGAAGATTTTTGCATAAATCCTCAGGAAAATCAAAACCTTTTGGTGATCGTGACATCGAAATTCCAAATATTGGATTTGTATTTGATTCCTGCGGAAAGGAGGCATCGGACATCTTTTTGGCAATCAGCTCATCAGCTATTATAAAAATCCCCATGAGCCTGCGATCCGTAACTGAAGAAATAGCCATCAACAGGACAGAATTTATCTGGATAATATTCTTTTTTGGGGCATCTCTGTCTATTATTTTCTATCTGCTACTGACTTCCGCTATTGCAAAAAGTTTATCCGTGTTCATGCTCTTTCTCTACTTGCTATTGACACTTCTGTATGCTGCCGACATCAGAGGTATTGCTTACCAATACATATGGCCGAATTGGCCAAAATGGGGCTTGTGCAGCTCAAGTTTTCTGGCCTCAGGAGCATTATCATCGTTTTCGTATTTTCTGATCAGATATTTCAAAATCCAAAATGGATGGCAATTTAAAGCGATTTTTATGTCTATTTTTGTTCAGCTCTTTGCTCTTATATTGAATGTCATATTTTTAAATAACACATCAATCATTTACCATCATCTCGCCGGCGCCTTTTCCGTGATAATTGCTATTATTGTTTCGATAGACATACTGCGCAACGAAAAATATGCATGTATATTTCTCTCATCCTATCTCTCAGTACTCATTGGAGTTCTGATCTTTTTGTTGAAAAATTCAGGTGTTATACCTATAAATTTTCTTTCTGAAAACGTGATACCCCTGTCCATACTTGCCCAAGTCATTCTGATTACTATTGGATTTTCCTGGAAACAAAGAGACACTTACATTTCGAACTCTCGTTTAGAATCCATGGTAAAAGCCTCCAGCCATTTTGCTCATGAAACGAGACGGCCAGTAGAGAATTTATCAAGATTCCTGAAAAACATCTTAACCCAGGACGATGTTAAAGCCTACGTCACATCATATCACCACCTCGTTGATAAGGATTTTAATTCCGCCAGAATGATGATCCGACAGTTGATGGAATTAGGGAAGCCAAGACAATTGGAAAAAACTTACTTTAATATTCGTGAATGCCTTGAAGATGCCAGCAGCAGTTTTTCAAGAAGCATTCTTTTAGAAACTTTTGACGCAAAAGTTTCTGGGAACCGGGAAAACATCAAGCATGTATTTGAAAATATTATAGAAAATGCAATTCATGCCACCGAGAAGGTCGAATCCACAATTTGGGTCAAGTCAGTAAATATGAAGCAAAAAATCCTCATTGAAATTGGAAATACGCATTCATTTATTCACAGAAGTAATTTATGTCGACTTTTCGATATGTATTTTACACAGGGAAAGGGAGATGGATTAGGGCTTGGACTATCATTCGCCAAAAAAGTTGTCGAGGACAGCGGGGGACGCATCTGGTGTGAAAGTAATGGATTTTCCTCTGAAAATAAGAAAGTTCCGTTTCGCTTAGTAAGTAACTATGTCATTTTCTTTTTGGAATTTATATCTGAAGGATAGTATATGTCTGAAAAACCAACAGTAATAGTCATCGATGATGATGAGTTTCACCTTGGAAATATAAAGATTGAGCTCGCTGAATTTGCAGACGTACATGGATATCATCCCCGCGATTTAGATGATATTGAAGATTTTGAGCCATTTCGGCAGGCTGAATATGCCCTCATTGACTGGCATTTTAAGAGCCATACTGCAATTGATAACAGGGTTGTTGAGTTTATCCGAGCCAATGGTTTCAGAGGTAAGGCCCTGATCTGCTCGCTTCACAACATTCAATCGGAGCGAAAAGAAATTCAGGAAACATTTGATGGCATCCTGCAGAAGGACGGCCTGACATGGGATAACATACTAAAATTTTAGATTAATATCCTATTTGCCAGATCCCCGAATGGGCATGCCCTTCGTCTTTATCGAGATACCCGACCGTTGTATCAGCACTGGCATGACCATATATTTCCTGAATGCGATGCAGGGGCACATCCTTTTCTTTTAAGTGGTTGCCAAGAGTTTTTCTCATAGAGTGAGGGCTATAGCGCTTGTCACCATCGAGCTCAATACCAGCACGTTTGATTGCAGCATTAAAAATATAGGTAAGGCCAGCATGGGTGAGTGGCTTTTCTCCTCTGTATCCCTGACGGTTGCAGGTAAACAAAAGCCCGTCCTTTCTCTTAAAATCAACCCCCTCTTCCTGCAGATGAACCAGATAACCATCCAATATTTCCTTTAACCGCGGATGAACAACGACCGTATGCTCGTCCTCGTGATGCCGGTGCTTGATCTTAGTTCTTAATACCCAACAACCCTCTGACTGGACAAAACTGCCAACTGTCAGGCTTCTGATTTCAGCAGAGCGAAGACCCGTGTAAAACCCAACGGCGAGTACAGCCCTGTGGAGGTGATAATTCTTTGTCCTTGGGTTGAGGGCATCAAAAATGGCCCTGACCTCCCAGGGTTTAAACTTTGCCGTACGCTTTGGCTTTCCTCTTTTGCGATCACTTGCAGGCAGAGCCTTGACGGGATTGCTGCGGATCTTTCCATCCCGGACAAGCTTTTCAAAAAGAGCGGAGATGCCTGAGAGCTTTTTTGTGATGGTCGTTTGTCTGAGACCCCTTTTTTTTAACTCACCGATATAGCACTCCAGATGGGAGACCTGAAGACCTTCGGGAGTTTGGATGATCATATTCCACATGGTGGAAACAAAATCGCGGCAGGCTTCCCGGTAGACAGCCTGGGTCAGTTCGCTCTTGCTGGCGGCAAGAGTTGCAATCTCCCTCTCAATTTCGGCCCTCAAACCAGCAAAATTCGCGCCATACTCAAGAATGGAGCCTGGCGAGACAGGGACTATGACTTCCGGGGTGAGGGCATCCATCGCGGGCTCCTTAATAAAACCGTGGCCGAACACATTATATTCTATGAGAAATTTTCTTTATAGAAAACCACTTCTCGAAAGAACTTTTCTAGCGCTGCCGAGTTAGGTATCCTGACACATAAGTAGACTGTCGTATGGTAGAAAATCATCGGCGCATTCGATCTCAGGATTTATTGACCTATCACTCACAAGTGGATATTGTTCTGTCTCCAAAGGTTCAGTTTGTTATGAGGCGGTCTGAGTAAAAACTCAGCAATTCCCCGCCAGCACGTAAGTCTTTAAGACTAAAGGTGAAAATGGAGTGGCTCTCCGCATGAAAAAGGCTGCATATTTGGGATGATAGCTGACATAAAGCACTGAGTCGCGCTAAGGATATTTTAACCACCTAATAATAAATATTTATATGACAAAAATTTTTGCGGATACAATTTTCCAAAACCCTTGCTGTCAAAGGGTTTCAGGTTCAGCGGGGAAATCAATAAGTTTCAAATGATAACAACCGGATGACCTGAAACCTTTTTCCTCTGATTGCCCGTCTTTTCCTGCTTTTTCCAGTCTCATGGACATGCTTCGAACGTGCTTTTTCCGTCAGGTATTCTTAGCGCAATAATTTTTAATTTTCTCTTTTGCTTCATCGAAGGCATATTCTTTTGTCGATAAAAACTCACCTACAATTAATGTCGGAATTGAATCATCGGAGTTTGCATTTACGAAAGCCCTTACATCCTCATACTGTCCTTTTACCGCAATCCACCCCCAATCATTATCAAATGGACACCTATTTATTAGAATGGTCCATCCTTTATATACTGACATGTGATGATCAACCCAGTGTCCCATTTTCGCCTGAACAGGCCTCAGACAGTCTAGCCCTACCTTGTTAGCAAATTGATGATCTTCTAGCGAAACCTTCTTGCTCTCGACCTCACAGCCTGCATTCATCACAATTAAGTGCCTTTGAAATAGGAATCCGGAAGGAGTGGTTGGTATAGGAACCTGAGCCCTTATATCGTAAGTACAGACACTAAACCCAGCATCAATAAAAGGCTGAGGATTAACTGGATTGGTTGCATATGGGTTAATAAAAAGGTGAGCACCATCAAGCAATGTCTCTGAATAGTTCTCCAAGGGAGTTAATTCAATCTTAGGGACTAGTTGGCCCGGTTGGTATCTCTGCGTTAGGAGGTGAATGAATTGACCTTCAATTGTTGAACCTGCCATGCACTTCGCCTTGGTTGGGGTTGCTGTTGTTGAGAAGAGTACAGCACTAATAAAGCTATTTTCTTTCTTCAGAAAAAACCCTGTATCTATGGAAGTGGCATTGTTTTTGGGCACAGAGGTCTTTAGTTGATGTCCCAACAGTAACCCTTTGGATGTACCTTCATCTACTGCAATTGGAATGTCGTAAGAGTATAGAGCCCACCTTATTGGTCTATCGTTTTGAATGTGTGTAAGAGGTTGTTCATAGGGAGCTATGCAAAGAATAAACGGCTTATTTTTAACATGTTCAAGACTCTCATAGTCGTCTTTATATTTTTTTGCCTTGCTACTTAAACTATTGAGTATTCGGATGGTTGAATAGTGTAAGAATTTTTCTATATCTAGATCCCTAGGTTGGGGTATTTTAATCTTCAATGAGGTTGATTGCTGTCCCACAGCTTCATATGAAACCACTGCTTCTGCTATCATTCTATTACCATCCTGATTTAGGACAAAGTCTGGGCGATCGTAGGAAAAATCTACCTTGAAACCAAGATTCTTAAATAAAGCAAATAGATAAAACTCCCAAAATGAAGACCAAAATGTAGTTCTAAATTCCGTTACTATCTTGTTATCACGATCAACAAACCCATTCGCCCAAGCTTCAATTATCCTCCTAGCGCCTTCCATGTCAGGTTGCAACAACCTTCTATAATGTGGGTGATGTTTGTCATCCTGGTCGGATTCATGTCCCTGAAAAATATTCAAGCTCATAGTGTCCTAAAAATATTGAATACTATGAAAGTCTCTAATAATCGGCTAGTTGCCGAAAAAGATTGAAAGATGGTTTTATGGCAAAGGCAAAGAAACAGTTAGGAAGCTCTGTAACGACAAGAGAATCCAGTTCAGGGACTGCTACCAAATTGATACCTCTGGAAAACCAATAATTAGAGAAATTGTAGCGCATTCAGTAGCGCTTCCACAGCTTTTTCATCCTTGCCATGCAAAATATTGGCTATTTCAAGAATCATCTCCAGCTTCTTCTTATCTCTGGACTCAACTGTTTCCTTGCAGAAATTTGTAAACGCACGCCTTATACCAATTGAAACAGGGGCAAAGGCATCCAGCAGTGCCTGCTCCCACTTGGTCAGAGCCCGCCCAGCAGAACGCGGTCTGTCACTTTCCTGTTTACCTTCCAGATAGCAGACAAAATCACCGACACACATCCCCTCCAAAGCCGCAATCGAAGACAAAAAATCAAGCGACGTTACAAACCGCGGGTAAGGGATATTTTCTGATTCCAGAGTTGAATAACGGGCCACAGAAGCGTAGCCAAGCTTGTGGGCGACATCCTTTGGCTCTAAATGATTACGGTATCGATGATCGCGGAAAAAATGGGCCAGGCGTCCCTGGAACTTCTTCTTCTGACTGTCTGTGAGGACTCCTCCCCCTTTATTCCGCGGCATTTTGCCTCTCCATCTGAGAAAAATGTTAAAGGCTAGCATACCGTAAGCGAGTAAACCATAAGATACCACAACATCCGTTAAATGGAATTATTAATTGATTGACATTCCGTTTTTCGGAATTGTAACTTAGGCATATAAGGATCAGCAGGTGCAAATTTTACGGTCATTGGAGGACATTCATGCTCAGGATGCCTGAAATTATCCAGTTGCGTCTTGGTGATCTGAAATCCAGAGATTCCGTTAAACGATATCTTGCTCTTGGATTGATTGCCTCCTCAATCACAAGTTTTGCCGGACGCAGGGTGACCACAAATGAAGGAAACACCACAAAATCCATAGCCCCCAAAGAGCTTACTGTCCCTGCAGCCTGGGAGAAGCTGCTGGATCCAAACCAAAAGGAGTTCTGGAGCGAGGGAAACCATGTGCCGGACGCAGGTTTTCTCGAGTGGGCCACCAACCCCACGGTTGAAAATGCCAAACTCTTTCTCATCCGCATGAATGCCAAGCGAGACCGCCTTCATGTGATGGTCAGACAGCAGGAGCAGGCCAATAAGGAGCTTATTGCTGCAGGGGTTATCGCTGACGACTATGACTTTTTGGCTGAGCATTTTTACTCAGGCAAAAAGGAAGAAAATCAGTCCTCAAAGGATCAGCTTGACCAGCAAGCCAGCCATATCTGGTTTTACTTTCACCCGGCCTGCCAGCACTGCAAGCGCCAAGCAGAGATTCTGAAGGGCAACCCAAATGTCTTTTCCGTTCAGGTGGGAGGAGAAACACTTCATCACTTCCAGGGCCTGCAAAAAAGCCTGTGGGCGGAAAAGGATGACTTACAACGCTATGTACCTGACGGCCAGGTACCCATTCTGATCGTCTACAACGCACAAACAAACAAACTCGCATCCCTGAAAGGGGTTCAGTCCATCGCTTCAATCAACAAGGTTGCAATCGCCCTTGGGAGCGAGGCGACCATGAAAGGGGGAAAGAAATGAGTGATAAATGGAGCGAACTTTTCTCACCTGTTGAAAGGACAAGCACACCACAAATCGAAGCGGTCGCAAATTCTGTCCATTGGCTGGTGGGAGGCATTTCTGCACTGACCGCAATGACTCTTTTCATCATATCAGCTAACAGGAGCCGCCAGGGAGACAGCGTCGGAGCCATTCTTTCAGGTATTGGCGCCTTTATTGTCGCTTTGGCGCCTTATATAGCAACTCACTTCATGATCGGAGGATAACGTGAAAAACATCGTCACCAGCATCATCTGCTGGACAATCACAACCCCAGTCCTTCTTGCAGCTGATTATAAATTGCCGGATCCGGATGCCAAAATTCTCTTTGGCGCTGATACCAAAGTAGCCAGAGGTCTTTATACCATCGAATGGATCATCAAAGGATCAGCCGGTCTTTTTGCCATTATGTGTTTTGTCTCCGCCGGAAACCTTGCAAGACAAGGAAATTATGGACGCGCAGCAGGAGCTGCCATCGGTGGGGTAATCTCATCCATCGGGGCTTATCTCGTTGCAACAGCTCAGTCTTAAGAGAGGACACCATGGTGGATTACGGACAAAAAAAAGAGTTCATCCAAAAAATTGAAAATGTGGATCACTACCCGGATATTGCCGGTATCAAACTGTCCGCAATCCCTCCAATTTTAGCCTTTTCTCTGATTCCACTATGGATTGGATATCTGGGTATATCCACAGTGCTTTTAATTGTTCTTTTTGGCTTTGCCTACTGGGCCGCAAAAAAAGAAGACGAGGGACGGCCGGTGATTTTAAACGCTCACCTGGTAAGAGCTAAACAAAAGCTTCCCATAGCAGCTCAAAAATTTTTGGTGCCATCAATCGCTGCAATCATTCCACACCAGAGCAATTACAGAAGGTAACACTTTGAAAACACAGGACATAAGACTATGAAACAAACTTACATAGACAAACTTACGGAAGCTGAGCATGTCAACGGAATCTGGAAGCTTGTATCTCTGGTCTGTTTTGCTGTGATTTCAATCCAGGCATTTGCCTCAATTTATCTGTCGACAAAGCTTGTTTCTAACGTAGATCGCATTCGCTATGTTCTGGCTCCTGGCGTTCAGACCTTTACAACTGTCAGGCCAGGAGAGCTGCCAAGCTCATATATTGAAGAGGCTTTTCGCTTTATAACCGATCGGCTCAACGGCTGGAGCTATGATTCGGTAAAAGACAACTATAAGACTTTGTTTACACAGTTTTATGATCACGGCCTGACAGAACGGACCCAGGCAAACCTTAAGTCACTTAACTATTTTGAGGATATTGAGTCACGAAAGCTGGTCTCTTTGTGGCAAGTTGATTCCAGTGAATCCCAGTACGAATGGTGTGGTAATGTCCCGGTTCGCGGGGATATTCGCGGTGTTGCCTGCGGAATTGTTTCGGGAACCCAGCGCCTCTATGCTGAACATTCCATTCCTGTTTCACAGACCAAAGTTCACTATCTGATTTATGCCGTAAACGTGGCTCCGACGGCTAACAATTTCTTTGCATTGCAAATCATGCGGGTTAAACGCGGCCCCTTACAGGCCCTCAAGGCTGAGCTTGAAAATTCTTTAAAAAACGGAGTGTTGCCATCGGAGGATCACAATGAAATTATTTAGCTTTTTGGCTTTGATGCCAATGACTTTGATGGCTGCCGGACCAGTGTATTACTCCGATCAACTCAGGCATGTAGAGCTGAGATCCACCAGCCCATCCCTGCTCCTCTTTGAAGCACCGGCTATTTCTGTTTCATGCCAGCCGGCCCTGGTGGAATTTGAAAGCCTCACAAAGCAAACCCTGGCCCTGGATGAGCAGAATCAGGTTCGGGCAAAATCTCTTGGAGAAGACAAAAAAGACGACGAAGTGCTGCTCAGACGAATGATTCGCATCAAACCCCTTCGCAGAGAAGGCAGCTCTCGTTGTGCCTTTGTACTCAGCAATGGAGACGAGGTGAATGCTGAATTTTTATTGAGGGAAACAGTCATCACACCCCTTGTTGAATTTAAACCATTTACATCCCCTGAAAGCACAACCGGAACAAACCAAGAGCTTCATGTGCTCTCCTCACTTCTGAAAGGAGAACCCATGGGCTTTCTTGAAAATCGGGACGATCACAAGATTTGCAGCAGCGGCCACAGAGGCCAGAAAAGCTGCATAAACTTCCGTTTTGACAGCAAATTTGCAACTTATGAGATCGTCTATCTTGGCAAAAATGCAGGCATGTCAGCCTGGATCATTAAGGCCATCTTAAAGAAACAAGCATCCTTCAAAGAAGCTGCCGGATTTAATGCGAAGCGAGGACTCGTCAGCTTTTCGCTTACAACCCCACAGCGCAATCACTATGAGAAAGGTGAGGGTATCAGACACCATATCATTGCAAAAGCATCCCTCACCAAAGAAGATTTACAGGGGATTCTGCCATGAAACGATTTTTTATCCTGTGTTTCATTCCGACTTCTGTCTGGGCAGAGAACAGCAGTTCCATTTCTTCCTTAAAAGGAGATGCGACTTCCGCTCCTATCCACGAGCAAAAATCCCAGGCTGTCCCCGGTGATAAGGTCATACCACCCATTGATAACCAGAATATCGATGCAGCACTTGAAAAAGCCAGAAATGCATGGATAGAAGGGCAGGAGCGCCTGGCAGCAAGGATGAAGGCAGAAGCCGACACGGAACTGCAAAAAGAACAAAAGAAGGAGAAAAAAGAAAAACCTGTCGTGATCAGTTACGCACAAAAAACTGAGCCAACCTACTGGAAACCAAAAACATATAAACCAATTGTTATTGAAAAACCAACCGGTCAGAGTATCACTATTTTTCACCATAATCTGGAACAGGAAGAGGAAACTATCACACTGCCATCTGGTGCTCACGCTTTTGGCAGGGTGAAATTCGGGGAAGAAGTTACAGCTCAGGGAGAACAGGAAGTTCTTCTGGAGTTTGATTATGCCTTCCTTGGTCCAAATGAAAGTGTTGTTGAGATGACCGGATGCATTACCTGGCTTCAGGTCAAAGCAAACTTTCATACCCAACGGGTTAAAGGGCAAATGCAGGATATGACATGTACCATGAAAAATGGCCGCGTTTTCACGCTCCCCCTATCTGGCCCCATCGTTGAAGTTGCAACCGGGTATGCCGGCGTGAATTCAGATCTCATCATGAGAGGCCCTTCTAAAGTCTTAGCCCTCAAATTTTTAAGCGAAATTACCACCGCCTATGGTGCCGCCACCTCTGCTGTTGAGACCACAACAAATGTTGTAGCGGCAGGAGAGGGACAAACAGATCGGTCAACCAATGTTACCGGCGATAAAGGACGCTACGTAGGTGGAAAAATTATGGAGGCCAACGGCAAATTCCTTGATTACATCGCATCATTTTTTATGGAAATGCAGCCTACCCTGGCTCTTGCTCCAGGGACTAAGGTCCATGCTATTAACCGCTACAATGTCAGGATCCCTAAACAATTCTTTAAATTTTCGGGAAGTTCAAAATGAAATTTCTCATGATTGCTTTAATTACCATCAGCCTTGTCAGCTGTGCTACTACAGCTCCTGACGGCACCAGAGAACTCAGCGCAGATATTGAACATGATCGCAGTCTGAGGATGCAAGGCGATCGCAAAGATCTTGTAGGAAAGCCTGTCTTCCTCAAAGTAAGGGCCTATCCCCAGATTCGGGATGGAAATATTCACGGGCCCCACTGGATTCTTCTTCAGGTTAAACGCGAGCCCCTTGACCTTGATGGCTTAATCGACACCCTGGAGGAGTAAGCCATGATGAACAAACTCACAGGAAAAATCAAAGACCACAAGAAGGTATTATCCTTGCCAGCTTCAATTGGCGAAAGCCATGTCGGCCTTCGTCACCACCTTGGAGACGGAGTTTTTTTGTGTGAAAACGGTGACTTGTCCATTTGTTATCCAATTCAGGGGATTACAGATGAGATTATGACAGAAACCGAGCTTACAGAAGCTTTCACCCCGATTTCTAAGTTCGTACAAGCAATTATCAAAGGAATTCCTTCCTACAAAGATAATGCCTCGACTGTAGTCCAGATCATTTGTTCACAGCGAACCACAAGCAATTATCCTGCACCATCAGGCGAACTTCCTGAAAATGATGCCGGCGCTCTCATTCAGGCGGAAGAAAGACACCTTTTCAGCACGGAACTCATTACAAGATCCTTTTACCTTACAATCCGCTGGCAAAGACCAAAGATATTCAACTTAAAAGAAGAGTTAAAGCGGGTTTTAAACTCGGCAATTTTCCATAAAAGTCAGTGGCTTGAAGCACTTTCTGCTGACAAAAATCTCTTTCTACGAGAACTGAAAAATAAATTGATCGAATCAGGCTTGAAGCTGAATCCTCTGACGTCAAGGGAGGTTATTGCTTACTATAATAACGTATTAAATCAGTCAAAATCTGTCCCATATGATCTTGATGATGATGAAACATCATTTATCTGCCAAAAAATTATCACATCAAAAATTATCGGATCACCAAAAGGATTTGAGACTGATGGCGGCGAAAATACAAGAGTTTTCACGTTCCTTGAACTGCCATATTATTTTGCTTTAGGGCGCATGAGGCTGTTTCTCGATCATCTTCCCTGCAAGAATTTCGACTTCACCTGGGTTGCCTCTCACGGCGCAAAAGCAACAAGCACAGATTTTCTCCTGAAAAAAATGTTCTTCAGTCAGGGACCAAGCCATCAGAAAAAATATGCAGATCTGCTCTCTTTCGAAGATGACATCGACGCTCAAAATCCGATGCTCAGGATGTCCTGCCGATTGCTGGTCCACAATATAAACGAAAACACTGAAAGCCAGATCTTAAGTGCAGGTGTTGATTTCCTGAATGCTCCGACAATTTGTGAAGAAGAAATCGCTCCACATCTCATTGCAACAAGCTTACCTATGAACTGCTCGAAAGAAGATCATGACATTATTGGCCGCTATAAAACGGTTCTGCTTGACCGGTCCCTGATGTTTACTCCTTTGTACACCTCTCCCACAAACGAACAAGCCGTGCGCCATTGGATCTCAAGATCCGGGGAGACGATTAAAATCGACATCTTTGGATCCGGAGGCAATAACCATCTGGTAATACTTGGAAATTCAGAATCAGGAAAAAGCTGTCTTCTCAGTCAGTTCAATATTGAATTCCTGTGGCGCTTTGAAGACGGAGTTATCCGGGTGGTTGACCGCAAGACCTCATATCGAAAGGTGTGTGATCTTTTTGGCGGAAAAATCATCCAGTTTAACGAAAGCTACCTCAGAGAACATCCTTACAGTCCCTTTGCTAATAAAGAGTGGGACGAAGATGATGTGCAAAATATAGTGGTGTTTCTTGGCAATGCAATCCTGCAGCTCAATCCGGAGGCTGTGCTTACAGGACTTCATACTGAGATTCTTGGGGAAGCCATCAAACTTGCGGCCAATGATCATGAGCGGAACCATGAATATGCTGAAAAATCAGGTGATTCGGTTGATCCTCATCCAACATGGATCGACATCTCAAAAAAACTGCCCATTGCTGCAGGCAACAAAGGTTCAGGAAAAGATCTGGTTCAGGAAGCCCTGGAAGATATCAGACGCTGGACTGTTTCTTTTAACACAACCGGCCAATTTGGCTTTCTTTTTTGCTCTCATGAAGACCATAATCGCTCTACTGAAGACGCAAGAATGGTGGTGTATGACCTGGACGGAATTGCGGATCCAAGGCTTCAGGTTATCGCTTCCCAATTGGCATTCCTCAAGATTTCTCGCGACCTCAAGCGTCTTGATCGTAAAACCAGAAAACTCATTGTTTTCGAGGAGCTCGGCGTTATGGTGGCGGGGGATTCCCCACATGCCGGCGAAATTGCTACAAGATTTGTTCGCAATGCCGTAAAGACAGCGAGAAAAATCGGAGCTCAGTGCATTGGTGTCAGCAATGAGCTGGACGACTTCACAGAGACAGCCGGAGGGAAAACTTTTTTTAAGGTCAGCCCACAGCGATTGTTTTTACCGCAAAGTTCAGCAACCAAGGCAGAGATTGAAGAAAAACTGGCAAAAGAGCTTTCGTCTGCTGATATCGACATCATTAAATCTCTTCACATTAAAAAAGGCCATTACAGTCAGGGCTATCTGGTTTCTGAAAACACCCGCTACAAGGGATCATTTCTGATTCCTCTGAGCCCTGTCATGAACGCCATTGTCACTACCACAGCAAGTGAAGAATTTTATTACGATTCTTTAAGAAAAAATGGACTTGGTGTTCGTGAAGCTCTGGAAGACATGGCAAAGAATCATCCATACGGAGACGGGCTATGAAACACTTAGCATGGCTTTTAATACTGGGCGGAACAGCCTTTGCGACAACTATTACAACTCATGAGGGAAATACCCTGATAAGGCCCTTTGGGTATATTGCACCACGACCACCAGCAACGGCACGTACTGTTGATTTAGAGTTTGATGTTTTTGATTTCACAGCTCAGCAGGTCTGCGGTTACACAGACTGGTCCTCAGCTGTCATTAAGCTTCCAAAACAGCTCCTTTCAACTGAGTATTGGAGACGCATCGGAAACAATCTGAGACAGCAGGCGCTAAACTCAGTCCTTGCCATCTCCGGTGCTCTGCCGTCGATGCTGGCCTGTAATGCCTCCCCAACTTTTTGCGCAATCCTCAATAAAGCTGAGATGTTAGCCCAGGCTAATTTAAGATTTACTTTCGATAGCTGCCAGATGCTGGAAGAGCTTAACGATGCAACGAAAAGTCAATTCCAATCCCTTCGCGGCTGTGTCAAATCGAAAGTTGACGGTGGTGATGATTCCTCTGTTGCACTTGATAAATGCACCCTTGGGGACGGAGATCCTTCATCAAAAGACAAAATCAACAATGCAATCAAATTCGTAACAGATAACTACAGGTCAGAATTGCTTGATAAAAAGCTGTGCCGGGATGTTGATCATAAAGGATATTCTTCATCTGACAGGGTGTATACCGTCGCAGAAACTGCCTGTCACTGGTCTAAATCTCTCGGAGGAATATCACTCTCGGCAGGTACAAAATTCCGCCAGGGTGGAACATTTGCTCAATCTCCGGGGGAAAAACTCTATGAAGAGCGCATAAAAAAGACGAGTCTTTTTATCATAGAATTGCTTGATCTCATGCATGACATCAGATTTGGCAAAGGGCAATACAGTTCAGAGGGACCATCACCCAGGCAAAAAGTCGTTCTTCATTCTGATGTTTTAAGAAAAATAAAAATGCGTCCCAACGGTGAAATCATTGGTGTTTGTTACAATAATGATCAGAACTGCAAACCAAATGTCAAAGATCTTCCACCAATATATCGTCTCTCAACGACAGGGAGCCCGCCAGCTTTAATGATTGCACCTGCGACCCTCTATGAACTCGTTGACCTCATACCTGCAGGAACCAGCCCAGGTCGGGAATATAAGATGAGTTCCATGTCACAAATTGCCTTTGCAATAGAGCCTCTGATCCAATCTACCTCATACGCTCACGTCCAGGAAGTCAATCAGGAGGCTATTTCTCGTCTCATCGAAGCATGCGGAGAAGCGAAGATGCAAAGCCAGGCTGCTCAGGAAGACTGCCATTTCCGCCTTTCACGTCTTAATCAAAGCATGAAAAATCTGGAGAAGCGTTACGACTCTGATCGCAAACATATGGCAGCCCAGGCCCTTTACTATGCTGAGCTTGAAAAGATTAAGCACTCACGCATAACCATCCAAAATGACAGCATAACAAGTAGTAAAGACCCGACACAGCCACCACATACTTTGAGGTAGTTATGAACAAAATCGTTCATGAAACATGGCTGACAAAGCTTGTGGATCAGTTTGGAGACATTGCTCTTAAAGGAGTTATGGATTCGGTTTACAGATCCGGGCTCTTTAAATTCACTTTGACCGTCTTTGTAACCTTAGCATTCATATCCCTGGGAGTTGGAATTCACAGACGCCAAATATCACCAAAGATTATTTTTTCTGCCTTAGCCTTTTTATTGATCTATCCCGTATCAGGAAAACCATCAGCCTACGTGACCATTGACAGTATTGGCCGAGCAACCCGCTATGTTTTTGAGAAAGGTATAAATAAAGTCATTTCCGGTTCTGATGTCCACATCGACAGAGCCAATATGCCACCTGGTATTGTCCTGGAAATGATAGTCAATGCGGCAACAGCAAAAATAGAAGATCCCGTTTCCCGATCTCTCATCCATGGTTTCGTGGTCAATTGTCTGCCAAACGCCCTGCGTAAGGACGGTGATCATGCAACATTTGAAGATCTTTTTCACTACGAAACAACCTATAAAGTTGAGCAGGCAACTGGAAAATCGGTTGTCAATTATATCGACAGGATAGTTGATATCAGATCACTCAAAAATGACAATTCCTACGCTCGATTCAGGCCGGGAAAAAGATGTGATGATGGTCTTTATGAGATGCGTCACGCCCTTGCTGACACTCATCAGGATGATGCTTTAGTCGTTGACCGCGTCGTACATCGTGGAAGTAATGGAAAAGTTGAAACAACAGAGAAATGGTTTAAAAACTGGCGTGCTTCAGGGTCAAAATTCCGTAACCTGGCTCATAATCTCGCCACTGCAAGGGCTGCAACCTATGAAAAATCAAAAATTATCGAAGAAGTCGGAACATCTCCGGGCTCACGCTGGTTTGAAAGAACCGGTACAGATGCAAGTATCCGCGAGCTCATGGCTTCATATGGTAGCCTGCCATCCTTCGGCTATCACTTAAGTGACCTCAAAGATATTATGAGTAACACATCCGGCTCTCGTTGGTCCTTCAGCCTGGGGGCTTCGCTTAAGGATCTTAAAGAACGCATTGAGCTTTTACCCTATAATTTGGCTGCTATTCTTTTACTTTTGAAATTCATATTACCCTTCGTACTTCTTACCCTGTTTCTGCAAACTTTTCGTTTTCTTTTCATCTGGGCCGGAGCCTGGATAACCGCCCTTCTCATTCCGTCAATCATTTCTGCCTCAAGGTCTGTGGGAAACTCCATTCTTCTTTCTAAACTTGGAATTGAAAATCTTGTTGAAACAGATGGTTACAAAGCTCTGGCTCATGGAGTGGATCTTTCCGTTGCTGCAAATTTTTTGGATGATTTCATCCCTCTTGGCTATGCACTCATCAATCAGGAACTCACAATTATCTCAGTCCTTTCAGGATGCATGATCGTCGGGGGTTGGCTTGCCGGAGGTGGGACCAATGGATTTGTGAGCTGGATGAGCAACAGCGTCCAGGGAACCCTTACCGGGGGAGCAACATCGGCTGCTGCCGGAAAAATGCTGGCCGGAGCAAAGACTGTATCTGAAAAAGTTGTTCTCCCTGTCAATGGGCCAAGGGAGCTGGTGCTGTCGTCGATGGTGCTTTCATATGGCGCTGCCAGAGCTGTAATGAGTCATGAGATCGGTTGAAAGTGAGGAATCTGCTCTGCTTCGGAGAATGAAACGACCTGACATCGTTAAATGGAAACTCCCAACAAGAGAGAAAAAATGAAAAATATCTATCTAATAAGTTTAATGTCTATCTCATCCCATGCATATTCGAATGCCTTTGATATCGAAGGTGTTGATTTCAGTGAACACGTAGAAGAAGTAGCCAAAGTCATTGGAGCTGTTACCACCTCATGCCTTGGCGAAGCTCTCTCAAACCCTGCAAAGCTCGCTTTAGCAAAAAAAGAGCTTACTGATATTGCCAAGGGAGTTGCTGCTGTTGCTTCAGAAGAGATGACAGCCCTAACTCTAAAAAAAGACTACCCGAACATCTGCCATATCATGCCTGAGCGATTTTTTGCTGATATGGATGAGAGTACCGAGCACGGATCTGAATGTATTACCCGCATTCTGGGTAAGTGTCATCTGAGAAGAAAGACTGAAACACCAAAATATAGCTACTACTGGCCTAAATATTTCATCGAGGTTAGTGAAAAGGGCAACGACATTCACCCGTCTTTTGGTTCTGAAAATAAGCTTTACAAGTTCAATCGAAAAATAGCCTATCAGCTCTCAGGAATGCTTGATTTGAAAGGCCCATATGAGCTTGTCTCCCGCGTAAGAGGAATGTCTAGTGTAGTGAAGGCCACAACAAGTGCTTTTATGGGGCATGGTTTTGACATAACCCCCAGCGAACAGGATATGGATGAAATATCAAGAACAGCAGTTCTAACTCCATTCGAGAAACTTCGCATACGTGGGAGTAAAACACCTGATATGCCAAGTTTTGAGGTCAATATATGGCCAATTGCTCTTGCTACAACGATGGCAGAAAACCTCACTGTTTGCGAAAAGGGTGGCTACCAATGGCCCCTCAAGGGGGTTGCTATGACTTGTCCAGTGGCCATGTCAAAAGACGCTTGGTCTTACTGGGACTCAGGCCTCCTTGATTATCTCAATCCCAGTGCCATTCGCGGGATTGTAAGTGCCAGTGATCCGCGTACCTGCGTGGCTGATAACCTTGCAAGTGTAGCGTTTGATGGCTTGGGAGCACAAGAGCGGGGATATCCTCTAGGTAAAGATGAAGGTAATCATAAAGTCGCTGCCTTATCGAATATCCCCAATAGCTTTCGTGGAGTTGGCTTATGCAGCCTTCCCATTCTTGGATCCGCTGAGGCCCTTGTTAAGCAATCTCTCAACACCCTGAACAATTTCAAAGGCCCTTGGTGTACCATTTGGGGGCCTATCGTGCCTCGTCATTCGACCCACGTTCATGCCAATGCCTTTGGATTTGCTAACGCAGCTCTCAAGTTCAAACTGTTGGCTCACGATCTTTTCGGAGTGCCAAGAGGTGATGCAGAACGCTGGACTCTCACCTATCCATGGGAAGAAGACGGTGGATTTTTAGATAAGCAAAAAGACTGGATAAAAAGTCTTCTGACAAACTTGTCAGTACCTACTGAAAAGATCGACTCCTTTTTAAAAGTACCAAGCTTTGGCCGTTCAACAACACTGATGATTCCAGGTGATCCTCGCATGATGGACGAATTTAACCCAAAAGATCTCGCCGTGGATGCTAAAAACCTTGCAAGAGAAATCGCCTACCTAGCCTCAATGAATAAGGCAGCTTCTGAGGCCGAAAATAGAGCCCTCAGAGCTTTCAAGAAAGAAAACGACCTAGAGGGTGCTTCTCCAGAAAAAATTCTTCAGAGGGAGCGTGAGCGCCTCAAAGAGACCACCGACCTCACAGCTAAGACTGACAAGGAACCTATCTATGCCCAAAGGCACTATTGCTACGTATGGGGGGAGAAACAAGGGGCCTTTATGCGCGGCGATGTCAAAATCGAGATTCCTGGCTTTGGTATGGGAGAATTTGTTCGAGTCAGTGACCCTAGCATCTGCCACAAAAGCCGCCGCGGTAAATGCATCGATCGTCACCAAGTAACAGGAAAATGCAGACGGCCAGAGAGCATTTACTATTACCATCTCACCCGCCAAGAAGTCGTTGGCTATCGAAGCGTACAAAACCCAAAACTGACACGGGTGGATGGACCTTTTTCAGTCGCACACAGCGAGAATAAAACGCCCACCACCCACCACAGGTTTCACACAATCGAAGAAAAAATCGTCACCATTGGCGAAAAAGACACCCGTGAGTATGTCCACGAGCCTGATCCAAGCGATCCTGGTAGAACCATCGATCCTCAACGGAAAAATCCAAGAGCCGCAGAGATTGCGAGTGAAGCCGCTAGAATTGCCACTTGGGTAGGACCTGAAATCGCTCGGGCAAAATACGAAGACATGTCTGGAGAATCCCTTCTACCTGGCAAAAAGCGGGTCTTCACCATTTTTGAAAAGGTGCACTGTAAACCTCATAAAACTAATGGAACTGGTGATCTTCAAAGAAAAGAGGTTGCTGGTATCCCATACTGGAACGACTGCGCTGCAGCAGTTCGCTACGAAG
This sequence comes from Deltaproteobacteria bacterium, assembly GCA_020635195.1. Taxonomy (GTDB): domain Bacteria; phylum Bdellovibrionota_B; class Oligoflexia; order Oligoflexales; family Bog-1112; genus JACKAG01. The sequence goes on from JACKAG010000015.1 coordinate 51,255, forward strand.
TTAGAAAGTATGTTCAAAGAAAATTGCTCCGGCCTGTCTGCGACAAAGTCTTGGGCCATCACCTGGGTGAGCCTTTCAAATAGGAGATATGTCTATGGCTTTTGCCACTACGAGAGCTCCAACGCCTGATGAAATCATTTCGGAAAGAGGGTTTTTAGCTAACTTCTGGCGACATGTTTTTACTGAAGCCAAGGAACGAAATGCCTCTGATATCCACCTTGAGTCCTTAAAATCAGGACTTCAGGTACGTCTCCGTTGCCAAGGAGTCCTGATAGAACCCTTTGAGCGTATTACAAATCACAGTGATGGAGTCCAAATAGTAGATAAACTAAAGGAATTTTCTGGGCTCGATTTGACCAATAAATCAGTTTTGCAAGATACTTCATTTTCACTAGATCTCACCAATTCTACCTATCGTGTCAGCCTTAGTCCTGGTTTTCAACACGGGGAATGCGTTGTCCTGCGGGTCATCAGTAACGACGATCTTCCGAGATTAGAAAATCTTCATCTTGATAAAAATGCAATGCGAGATGTTTTATGGGCTCTTGGTCAAAAAC
>JACKAG010000016.1 GCA_020635195.1 Deltaproteobacteria bacterium
AGACAGTGTGATACACCTCGGTCCTGATCCGAAAGGAATCCAGAAACTCAGTAAGATCAGAGTCAGAATGAAGCCGGTTTTTTTTCCGGAAAAAGCAAAAAATTTCTGATAGTCGCCATTGTAGACCACCATGGCGACAACACCCATGAACGGAACCAGAACAGCGGTCAGAATAAAGCCAAGAGCTCCCCATAAAAACTGGCCGCCAGCAACCCTTCCGACATCAAGCGGAAAAATCAGATTTCCCGAACCAAAAAACATGGAGAAAAGGGCAAGTCCCACGATAATCGATTTTGAATGTATGTTTGATGGTTTCCCCAAAACTCTGTAACCTTTGCTCTGTTCATGACGAATCGCTGTTTGCTCCGCGGTCCCCTGCTGTATCTTCTGAGCGGAATCATAAAAATGAGTCCGGGCATTCTGCCGGAACATCTTCTGTAAGTCTATGATTCACGTTATTTTATATAAAAAACAGAAGCTTGAGTGGTCTTCTTCGTCTGCCAGGGAAAGGAGATACTGCCAGGTAAGGGAGGCCCTATAGGGATTCCGGAGACTTCAGGATACATTAAAGAAGGAGGCGGGTCGGGTTTATGTTTTACGGAATGGTCCCGATATCTGTTCGCAGGGACAGAACAGAAGACAGGGAAAATTGTTTCTGCCGGAGACTGTGATTCCGGTGACCGACAATTTATACAGGCGGGTATGTTTCTGTGGATCGAAGAAAACTTATTTTAACTGCATTGAAACATAGCTCAGTTTTTGCGGGCAGTGGTCTTTGTCTTTCATGTATGTCATCTCTTGTCCGCCAGCAGCCCTCTTCCAGGCTATCTGACAGTCAGGATCTCCTGGAGGATTTTGCCTCTGCTCCCGGGGGCGAGCCTCTGAATAAGCAGGATCTGTTATCTGAGGAAGAGGAGGCGCGCCTCTATCATCACAAGAGCCATCTGTCCCGCTCCGGAAATAGTGACGATATCAGTAAATATGAGCAGTACAGAATGAAATACTTTGACCGTCATCATCCGGGAGATCTCTTTGTTCCGGAAGACAAGCGGGCGACGCTTCACTCTTTATTCGATAAGCTGACTGCGATCAGAGCTTATATCGGTTATGGACATTTCAACCTCCTTGGCTTTGATCAGATGCTACAGATTGGCCAGAGTGCTCTGGGACGAAGGCAGTTTTCCAGAGCAGAGCTGAATTTTTTTGAAGAGATTTTTTATTCGGATGCAAAAACATACGGATTTTATGGAAAAAAAATAAACCAGAATATGACAGAAACCATCTCATCCGGAAAAATCGTTAAAATTGCCGGGAGCGGTCATTATCTGCACCGGGAGTACTCACTGCCTATCTATGAAAAAATTATACGGGATGTGGGGCAAAGCCTGATTCTGACATCCGGTCTCAGGGGGGTTGTCAAACAGATGCGCTTGTTTCTCGGGAAGACTTTAAGTGTTGAATATAATTTGTCACAGGCTTCCCGTTCTCTTGCTCCTCCCGGTCATTCCTATCATGCCATTGGTGATTTTGATATTGGCAAGAAGGGTCTGGGAAGCTTTAATTTTACGGATAAGTTTTCACAGACAGATGAGTATAAAAAACTGACAGATCTTGGATATATAGATATTCGTTACCCGACTAATAATCCTTTCGGTGTTCGTTTTGAGCCATGGCATATTGAAGGTGCTGGTCATGGCTGATCTCATCTAAACACCGTGGTATATGACATATATGGAAAGATGACATTTCGCTTTTGTACCCTGTCATTTAATCGGTTCAGAGGATGGATTCCGGATTGCCAGGACAGACAGCCATTGTTTAGGATGACTGTCTGATGGGCATACTGCCCGACAGTGATTGAGGAGTAAGGCATGCCGGAAACCCGACGTATTAAGCGAGGATGGATGAACCTTGTGGTTCGTCAGGCGATCAGAGAAACCCACGATACGAAAACACTGATTCTGGAAGACCGTGAAGATGGTGGACGTCCTTTTGACTTTACAGCTGGCCAGTATCTGACCTTTCGCTTCGATACTCTTGCAGAAAAACCTGTCGTGCGCTCTTACACCATGTCAGGAGCCCCATCGGATGGCGATTTTATTGCTGTCACGGTGAAAGAAGTCCAGCAGGGCTTCGTTTCCCGATACCTCTGTCGTGATGTTCAGCCTGGAGATACTTTGCGGGCAAGGGGGCCTATTGGCAGATTTTGCTACCGGCCGGAGCAGGATTTAAACTCTCTGTCGATGGTTGCAGCCGGCAGTGGCGTGACTCCCTTTATCAGTATCATGAAAGAATATCAGCACTGCCTGGGGACGCAGGGTGCGCCAGAGCAGATGACCCTTTTGGTCTCTTATCGCAGTCTCCATGATCTGATCTGCAAAGAGGCGCTGGAGCAACTCAGTCAGGTCCCCGGAATCCGGGTTCTGATCAGTCTGAGCCAGGAGGCGGAGCATCCTGGCGAGCCTTTTTTGCAGGGAAGGATCTCAGCTGCCATGCTGGATGAGGTCTTTGGGGATTATCAGAATCAGACTTTTATGACCTGTGGCCCTCAGGGGCTGATGGACCTGGTCAGGGATCAGGTTCTGGCTCATGGTGTTGATGCCGGACAGATGCGCTCCGAATCTTTTGACAACTGAGGCTTTTCAGCCAGAGGGTGTTTCCAGGGCTTGGGCGACCACCTCGTGTGTAATACGGCCCTGATGTGTGTTGAGCCCACGTGCCAGAGGTCGTGATTCTCTGAGTGCTTGCTCAAGCCCTTTATTTGCCAGGCTCAGAGCAAAGGGCATGGTGACGTTAGTCAGAGCGTAAGTACTGGTTGCCGGAACATTGCCTGGCATATTGGTCACTCCATAATGAATGACGCCTTCTTCCGTATATGTCGGTTGATCGTGGGTCGTTGGCCGGATTGTTTCGACAGAGCCTCCCTGATCAATGGCGACATCGACGATGGCAGAGCCCTTCTCCATACTGGCAACCATCTCTCTTGTGACCAGTACCGGAGCACGTGCCCCCGGTAGCAGGACAGCTCCGATCAGCAGATCGGACTCAGACACGACTCGGGCGATATTCTCGGGATCAGACATGAGAGTTGTGATTGTGCTGCCGAACACATCATCGAGGTAGGCAAGTTTTTGCTGGTCAATATCAAGGATGCTCACCTGAGCTCCCAGACCAATCGCCATTTTTGCTGCATTGACCCCGACAAAGCCGGCCCCGATAATGCCAACCTTCCCCCTACGGACCCCGGGAACTCCGCCCAGTAGCAGACCCTTGCCGCCCTGTCGCTTTTCAAGGCAACGGACCCCGACCTGAACTGCCATGCGACCTGCAACCTCACTCATGGGCTTTAGCAAAGGCAGGAAGCCATCATCATTCTGAATTGTTTCATAGGCGATAGCCGAAATTTCTTTTTTAACCAGCTGTTCTGCCAGTTCAGGGACTGCGGCAAGATGCAGGTACGTATAGAGAATCTGATGCTTTTTCATCAGAGGGTATTCCTGGGCGATGGGCTCTTTGACCTTTATGATCATATCAGCCTCACCCCAGACCGTCTCCGCATCCGGAACGATACTGGCTCCTGCCTCCTGATAATCCTGGTCGCAAATCCCTGCCCCGTTGCCGGCTCCTGCCTGAATGAGCACTCTGTGCCCGGCATGAACAAGCTGCCTCACGCCACCCGGAACCATGGAAACACGATGTTCCTTGATTTTGACTTCCCCCGGCACACCAATCAGCATAGGTACCCCTCACTCCGATCTGAAATGAATGAGCAGAAAAAACTAAATTCTTTTTTAGGTTGTAACGTTTAATCTGAGCCCGTCATAGGCAAAAAGAATATTCTCTGGCAGGTTCGCAGAATCCCGTTCGAATTCCACCTGGTGTGCAAGATGTGTGATGATACCCTGTCTGACCCGAAGTTCATGAAACAGCTGGATTGTTTCCTGTACATTGCTATGGGTTTTGTGTTCATGAAAGTGGACACCGCTGGCTATCATGGTATCAACTTTTCCTCGCCATTGATTGAGAATCTCGCTTGGAAAGTGTTTAAAATCAGTGCAATATGCGAAACGGCCCAGGCGGAATCCTGCTGTGTTCACAGCTCCATGTGGCAGGCGTACCGCCTCAATGGGCAGGCCCATCACATGAAACAGCTGTTCCGGAATCGGGTGTAAGGACACTCTGGGAGGGGTTCCGGGATAGCCGGTGTCGTGAAAAGCATAGGAAAATCTTGTTCTGAATTCTTCGATCATTTCTTCTGGCAGGTAGCAGTCGATGGCCTCTTTATTTTTAAAGCAGAACACCCGTAAATCATCAAAACCGTGACTATGATCTGCATGAGTATGGGTATACAGGACATGAGAGAGTTTGCGGACGTTGGCTCTGAGCATTTGCTGACGAAAGTCCGGTCCTGTGTCGATGACGAGATGCTCTCCTGTATCCTTGCGGGTGATCAGAAGGGATGCTCTTGTCCTATGATTTTTTGGATTGTTGCTGGTGCAGACATCGCAGTCGCAGCCGATCAGGGGGACGCCCGTGGATGTGCCTGATCCCAGTATGGTGATTGTAAGAGGAATTGCTGCTGTCATAAAGAGCCTCTTTCTGTCAGGGGGTGGCGGCCTGCATTACCGGAGAGTTTATTCCCTGGGTCGTGAAGAGGCAGACCTTCCCTGAAGCCCTGGATTAAAGGCTATCATGGGTCAAAAGAGAACAGATGACAAGCTGATCCGGCAAGTGACAGAGAGAGATTCAGTATACATGTGATGTTTTATTGTGTTTGACGGATAGCGCTTTAGCGCAGGATCAGACCTGTGTAGAGCCGTAATTCGGGAAGCCCCTGTTCTGCTCTGAAAGGAGCCGGAAATATATCGTATCCTGGAGCGTCTCCCTCGCTCAGGGAAACCTTCTGCTGACTTGTGTGGTATATCAGTTCATCGAGCTCAGCCCGCAGTCCGATCATCCAGACCGGGGTGATATCGACCCGGAGCATAAGAGCCTGGTGTCCTCCAAGGAGGCGGTGAGACTCCCGGTATGCCAGCCCGTTTTTGCGTTCCCCGTAACGGCTCAGCCATGGTCCGGTATTGCGCCTGAGTTCCTGAATCCTGAGCCAGAGGCCAGTTCCGACAGTGACGGACAGTGGACCGGTTCGGAAACAGTGCCACAAGGCTTCTGCCTGATATTCTGTATGACGGCTTTTTTCCCCGTACTGGCTATCGGGAAGTTCTCCCCATTTATGCTGCTGATAAGCAAGGCCAAGTCCGAAGGGTCCGTAGATGGGCAGGCTCGTCAGCAGGTATGGGTGTCCCCAGAGTCCCTGTAATGGTGCCAGTTCCAGAGTCCAGGGGGCAGCCATGCTTTCCGGGCGGGCCTCAGGCAGTCCTATCATCCCCCAGAGAAAGGGGAGAAGATACAGTCGAAAACTCACGCAAATTCTGATCATCTGCTTCATATCGACCACGGCCTCCAGAATGCTCTTTACTCTACTTTGGCTCTTCCGTTATCCTGGTCGGCGGTATCATGAGATTCCGAGATGGGTAATTTCATCCCATATCTGGCCTCCGGAGGGAGATCTCTTTGGATAATCTGCTGGTCTGGAAATTCGGTGGTTCATCTGTCAGCTCTGTTGACAGGATCAGGCATGTGGCTGCTTTGATTGAAGCTGCGGTCATGGCAGGTAGTAAGCTGGTTGTCGTTGTCAGTGCCATGGGAAGTTATACGGATGAATTGCTCACTCTGGCTTATTCTCTCAGTAAGCGTCCTCCGGAGAGGGAACTTGATATGCTGGTCACGACAGGCGAGCGTATCAGTATTTCCCTTCTGAGTATTGCCCTTGCTGCAAAACAGGTCCGCTCTTTGTCTCTGACAGGATCTCAGAGTGGGATTCTGACAGATGAAGCCCATGGAAATGCCAGGATTATCGGGATTCGTGGAGACAGGATTATTGCTGGTCTGGATCAGGTTCCGGTGGTGATTGTTGCAGGCTTTCAGGGCGTGAGTCCAAAAACCAGGGATATTACCAGCCTTGGCAGGGGAGGATCGGATCTGAGTGCGGTTGCACTGGCCATCCGCCTGCAGGCCGGTCGCTGTGATATTTTTACCGATGTCCGGGGTGTTCTGAGTGCAGATCCTGATAAAGTCAGCCAGGCAAAGCTGATACGTCAGATTCCCTGGGATGTTATGAATGATTTTTCCTGGTGTGGGGCCGGAGTCCTGCATCATCGGGCGGCACATCTTGCCGCAGCTTACCGGATGCCTGTACTGATTCGTTCTTCTTTTGAGCCAGAACGGGAAGGCACTCTGATCATGGGAGATTCATCTGTGGAAAATGTCCATATGATAGCCTGTGCTCATAAGGAGCAACAGTGCCTGCTGACGATGACAGGGCCGGCAGCTGCCGGAACGGACGGATTTCGCCGGCATAGTGAGCTGCTCGAATGGCTGTGGAAAAGAGAAGAGTCTCCTCTGATCTCTAATTTTTACAGAGATCATTCCGCTTTTCGTATGACTCTTTTGTTCCATGAAAAATTTGCAGATGATGCGTGTGATCTCCTGCGGAAGAGCGAAGCGGCTGAATCGTGTCCGGACAGCTCCTCCGGGATTTCTTTACATCGGGGCTGCGCTGCTGTCAGTCTGATCGGAAGCGGCTTCAGGCAGCATCCCTTGTCTGTCCGGCAGGCTGATGATGTGACAGAACATTTCTGTCTTTTCAGGGACTTACAGGACAGATCCCTGAACTTTGTGATCCCTGCCGATAAACTGTCGGAAACCTTGGAGAAATTTCATAGTTTGGTCGCTCATTGTACGTCTCCTGCGGAAGCCTGAGCATCGCTTTCTTTTATATTGCTCCAGCCGAAATCTTTAACATCTTTATATTTTAACGAGATCAATGATTTTATCTCTCTTTTCTTCTGCCCTTTGATTCTCACAGGATTCTGCCGATCAGACTCATTGAGTAAGATATTAGAGTGGGTTCATCGCTTGAGCTGAACAGGTAGCTTTTTAACTATTCTCCTGTTTTTGTGGGTGATCGTTTTTATGATGTTCAAAGATCGGCTTTATCAAAAAATACGTGCGTTGATCTTGTGGCTGACCATGTCGTTTCTTGCTCTGATAAGTGTGGAGACGGCAGGTTCTTTTCGTAGTTATCGGCCAGACATGCTCCATAAGAGTTTTCTCCCTGATAAGGACGTCAGAAAACTGACGGTTATCAGCTTTAACAGCGGTCTTTTAAAATTCGGTCCTTTTCCTCTTGTGCCCTGTGTCGATTCGCGTCTTCAGGCGCAGGTCGATTCTATTTTTAATCAGGATGTGCTGAATCTGAAACGGAAGGACAGGCGATCTTCTCCGGAACCTTTTGTTCTTCTTTTGCAGGAAGTCTGGACAGAAACGGCATTCCTGACATATCAGAGTTATGCACACAAGTATGGTCTGACAATGGTTCCGTCCTCTTCAGATGAAGTGACAGGTAACGGTCTTGTTATCATCAGTAATCTTCGCCTTTCTGGCTATCATATGGATTTTTTCGCGGAAGATGATCCCGGTGCAGACAGAGGCATTTTACAGACACACTTCAGGTTATCGGGACAGAGCATTTCGGTTGCGAATATTCATACCTCTTATGATGAAAATCTCGGAGCGAATCTCTCTCAGCTTGAGCAGATTCGTAGGTACATGGAGGAGTATTCTGATCAAGCGCTTCGTATTATTGCAGGTGACTTCAACATTGGTCCCGAGCTGAAAAAGAATATGCCATTGACGGCCTCTTCCAGATATTTTCAGGAGAAACTGATCGGTTCTGCTCAGATCCGGCAGAAGTGGCGGCGGCTTGCTATGAATGAAGCAACCTGGAATGGAGCAAATCTGCTGGCCCAGCAACCTGCTCCCCTGGTGAATATCATGAACTGGTTTGTGGATATGGGAGACTGGTCAGGGCCTGAGATCCTGGACCACCTCTTTGTTTCCAGGCAGTTCAGGCTGAAAGCGGAACCTCTTCTGGCATTGAATTCCAGAGTGAAAATCGATGGCTGCTCTTATGCTGATGAACAGGGATTGACCAATCTGAGTGATCATTATGGAATCAGAGCAGAGTTAGAGTTCTGATCTGACAAAACTTTCTTCTTTATCTTGTGGGGCGTTTTTCCGGTAAACGGACAGAATGTTTCCTGCCAAAGATTTTTTTTTCTGGTGATGACAGACTCTTCCGGAGAGGGCCGCTTCTGCTGCTCTTGACATGGGTGATTTGTGACTTAAATTGCAAAAGGAAAGGCTGCAAAAATAAGTAAAACACGCAGTCTCAGTAGCTTTGTGTTCTCACAGAGCTTTATAAAAAAAAGGAGCAAAGATGCAAGGGGATCGATTCGACGAGGAAGCTCTTTCCGTGCTGGAAGATGCCAGAATGCTGGCCATCGGAATGAGTCATCCTGAGGTGGGACTGCCTCACCTGTATCATGCTCTGGTTGAACCAGAGACAGCATTTGCACGGCAATTGATTCGCAAGGCCGGACATAAACCAGAAAACTTTCTCGAAGCTATCAGACATATTCTTGGCAAACAACCCGCCGTGAGCGGCGGAGGTTATGACGCAAACAAGGTTTATTTTTCAGGGCCTCTGACACAGGCGATCGCCAAAGCCAGCATCGGTAAGGGTAAAGAAGCGGATGCAAAAATTCGGGCAGAAGAACTCTTTGTTGCAGCCATGAGTTTTGCGGATCAGGAGCTTACGGCTCTGTTCCGTCGTTTTGGAATGACAGAAAGCTTTTTTAAAAGTTCCACAGCTCCTCTTCAGGAAGGGACGCAGAGCCCTTCCGAGGACAAAGACCTTGCTCCTTTTGGCCAGGATCTCGTTCTGATGGCCAGAGAGGGTAAACTTGACCCGGTGATCGGTCGTGATGATGAGATCAGAAGGGTGATCCGTATCCTGTCCCGAAAAACAAAGAATAATCCTGTTCTCATTGGAGAGCCAGGAGTCGGGAAAACAGCGATTGTGGAAGGGCTGGCACACCGGATTGTCAACAGAGACGTTCCGGAAAGCCTGAGAGACAAGACCATTTTCTCCCTTGATCTGGCCTCGCTGGTTGCCGGAGCGAAATATCGTGGAGAGTTCGAAGAAAGACTCAAAAAGGTTCTTGCGGCAATCCGCAAGAAAGAAGGAAAAGTCATACTCTTTATTGATGAACTTCATACGATAGTCGGGGCAGGTAAATCTGACGGAGCGCTGGATGCAGGAAATATGCTGAAGCCGATGCTGGCCAGAGGAGAGCTGCATTGTATAGGGGCAACAACCCTCGATGAGCACCGTAAGTACATTGAAAAAGACCCTGCCCTTGAAAGAAGGTTTCAGCAGGTTCTGGTTTCGGAGCCCGGTGTTGCAGATACAATTTCTGTTCTGCGCGGACTAAAAGAACGATTTGAAGTCCATCATGGGATCAGGATTCATGATCAGGCTCTGGTTGCTGCTGCGACGCTGGCAAACAGGTATATTACAGACCGTTTTCTTCCGGATAAGGCTATTGACCTGATGGATGAGGCCTGTGCAAAAATCAGGACCGAAGCGGAGTCTTTGCCGACTGAGCTGGATGATTCCATGCGAAAGCTGATGCGTCTTGAAATTGAGGAAACGGCTCTGAAAAAAGAGAAAGATTCTGTAAGCAGGGAGCGTCTGACTCTGCTGAAGGAAGAAATTTCTGCGTTAAAAAGCTCTGTTTCTGCGATGAAACAACGCTGGGAGCATGAGCGGGAAGGGATTGCAAAGCTTCGGGAATTGCGGAAACAGCTTGAGCAGGAGAAGGTCAGCCTCGGTCGTTATGAAAGAGAGCATCAGCTTGAGAAGGCCGCAGAGCTGCGACATGGGCGGATTCCATCACTCGAGGCTAAAATTCATGAAGCAGAAGAACTGTCTTCCCGTCATACAGGCAGCTCCCTTTTGCGTGAGGATGTCACAGAAGATGAAATTGCAGGCGTTGTCAGTATGTGGACCGGGATTCCGGTGACGAAGCTTGCTGAGGGAGAAAGGGATAAACTGCTCAGACTCGATCAGACGCTTCATAAAAGGGTTTCCGGGCAGGATACAGCGGTTCAGCTGGTTTCTGATGCGATCCTGAGATCAAGGTCGGGGATAAGAGATCCTCTGAAGCCGGTGGGAACGTTTCTGTTCCTTGGGCCGACCGGTGTCGGAAAGACAGAACTTTCCAGAACTCTGGCAGAAGCCCTCTTTGATAGTAGTGATCATATGATCCGGATTGATATGTCAGAATATATGGAAAAACATGCAGTTTCCAGACTGATCGGCGCTCCTCCCGGATATATCGGTCATGATGAGGGAGGGCAGCTGACCGAATCTGTACGAAGAAATCCGTACTCTGTGATTCTCTTTGATGAAATGGAAAAGGCGCATCCGGATGTTTTCAATATCCTGCTACAGCTTCTGGATGATGGTCGGTTGACAGACAGTAAGGGTCGGGTCGCTGATTTTAAAAACTGTGTCATCATCATGACCAGTAACCTTGGCTCAGAGAAGCTCCTCGCTGGCACGGATGCAGATGGCTCTATCCGTCAGCCTGTGATCGATGAGGTTCTGACTGATCTTAAAGGATTTTTCAGGCCTGAATTTCTGAACAGAATTGATGAAACGATCGTCTTCACTCCGCTGACGCAGCTTCAGATTCGTGAAATCGCCGGAAGGATGCTGGAACGCCTGGAAGGCCGCCTGAAGGAGCAGCAACTATCGTTGGTCGTCAGTGATGAGGCCCTGGATTATATTTCTCAGCATGGCTACGATCCGGCGTATGGGGCCAGGCCTCTGAAACGCTTTATTCAGAAGGCTGTGGAGACTCCTGTTGCAAAACTACTGATCGCCGGAGATAAGGCCCCTGGAGCTGTCATTCATGTGAATCTGAAAGGAGGGGAACTCTCATTCTCCTGATCTGTGGATAGTCAGGTGTCATGAATAGAGGTAGCGGGGATAAATATCCCAGTCTGCATCGTCTGGCAGGGACTTCCCGGATCGTTGCAGCTCCTGGTATTCATAGCAGCCAAGAGCGGCAATCATGGCTGCGTTATCAGAGCAGTAATTCAGGGCTGGAAACCATGTCCGGACTCCGTTTCCGAATCCGGACATAATGTTCCGGAAGCTCTGATTTGCGGCAACACCGCCAGCGACCAGAACTGAGCGGGGATATTTGTCTTCCTTCTGAAGTTGCTCCAGAGCCAGATCCGTCTTGCGCCTGATCTGGCCGAACGCTTCATCCTGGAAAGCAAGGATGAGGTCGTTCAGATCCTGACCCTGAAACCCCTGATTCTTTTCCCAGAGTCTTGCCATATGTGTTTTCAGGCCCGAATAGCTAAAAGCCATATATTCTTTGCCTGGGAGCATGGTCGGTACGGAAACTCTGCCCCGCTGGCCTTTTTCAGCCATTTTTTCGATCACAGGACCTCCCGGATAACCGAGATCCATCATGCGGGCCACTTTGTCCAGGCATTCTCCACAGGCGTCATCGAGAGTGGATGCGAGTAAGCGGAAGCGGACAGGGTCTTCCATCCAGTAGAGGTTTGTATGGCCTCCAGAGACGACCAGGGCAATTGCAGGAAACAGCTCTGCTATGTCTGTATCAGGAGGAAGGCCCAACAAAGCACCATGGATATGAGCATGGACATGGTCGACTCCGATCAACGGCCTGTCCAGAGAGATCGATAAGCCTCTGGCGAAGCTCACTCCCACCAGGAGAGCTCCGGCCAGCCCCGGGCCCCGGGTCACCGCGATCAGGTCGATATCGGATTCGCAGAGTCCGGATTGTTTCATGGCCTGTTCCCAGAGGTACGAGACTGACTTCAGATGCTCTCTGGCCGCAATTTCCGGAATGACTCCGCCAAAAGGTTGATGGACACTGATTTGTGAAGAGACCAGAGAAGACAGAACGTTTCGTCCGTCTTTCACAAAAGATACAGCTGTTTCATCACAGCTGGATTCAATTCCTGCAACAATCATGACTGTTTTTTCCTGATGGCTCTTTTTTTCAGTTCTGAGCCTGTTCATCGGTTGTTTTTCTGAGCTGTTTTTGTGCAGAAACAGCTTCTTCAGACTCTGGATACTTTTTACTTACATCCTGATAAAACAAAGAAGCAGCTTTTTTATCCCCCAGCAGTCGGAAGCAGTCTCCCAGGCGCAGGGCAATATGAGGGGCCTTATCAGGCAGGCTCTCAGATGTCAGGCTTTTAAAGCTCAGGGCAGCATCCCGTAACCTTCCCAGTCTGAACTGGCTTTCTGCGATCAGAAATGAAATTTCATTCTGGCTGGCTTTTCCGGAAGCAGATTTCAGCACCTGTGGACCATCTTCTACGACATAGAGGAATTGTTTGTTGTTGAAAGCGCTTCGAAGATCCCGTACGTTTTTCAGATCTTTTCTCTGCTTTTTCTTTGCCTTCAGGCTATGTTTCTGATCAAGAAGGGTCAGGATTTCGACCTGAGTCTTTTCAAGTTCAGTGAGACGCTCTTCCAGTCGCCGGATTCCTTTTGCGACAGAATCCGGCTGGCCTTCCATTCCTGGCAGCTCGCCGGTAATGACTCCCTGCCTGAGGGTGTCCACACTTCCCTGAATATGGCGCAGGGATGTTTCGAGCTCATTGAGGCGGAGACTGCTGGAAGCCAGTTTCTGTCTGGTACTGCTTCCGTCATTACGCCCCTGCTCTTCTGATTTTGTGATTTTTGTCTCAAGTTCCAGCAGCTGCTTCTGGGCTCTGAAAACCTGATCCCGGAGATCGTCGACATCAGCTGTGCTCATACAGTTGGTGCAGAGTACAACAAAGCATGTGACCCACAGATAGCCAGGTCGCTTTTTTCTCGTCTTGTCATGTTCCATAAGCTTTTCCTCCGCGGCTCTTCTGTCTGCTCATTTTATCATGGGGGATCTTCAGACTTTTGCCTGGCCAGCCGCATTGATCATAGGCATTGATCATAGCCTCTTCCCATAGCAGAGATCTGTCGGGATTGTCCATGTCAGATGCTAATCTGATGAAAAAATAAGGATTTGTATTTGATTTCTCAGTCTGTACCCTGTGCTTTCCGAGAGGGAAAGGTGAAGAAATTTAACGAAATTTTCATATAGTATAGAGAGCTTTGACCTGAAAAATTGTATGAATGCTTTTATCATACTGATATTAACAGGACTTTTGTCCTGTGTCTCAAGTCGAACCCACGTGGAGCTGGATACTGCTCTTATTCCAGACAGAGAAGGGGTGTCTGGCAGCAATTCGGATGCAGTTTCAGCACGTCTTCATCTTCAGCAATTCATAGCAGAGCTCAAGAATGATCTCAGAGAATTCCGGCTCTCATCTGCTCTTGATGATACAAGGGCAGATGAGCAGTTTATCAGTGCGGTGATCGATCGTATCCTCCGTAAAGATGATGATGAAATCATGATGATTCTGACAAGCCCGGCTTATCAGAAGATGTTGCAACTACACAAAACGATCTGTCAGGAAAGAAGTAAAGATCAGGCTTCGGACGATCCGTGCCGCACGGCTTCTCAGGAGCCTGAAGGTTCCGGAAATTCACAGTCTTTGTCACTGACAAGCTCTCCGACAGAAGAGCTGCTGGATGATCCCCTCCAGGAGATTTTTGGGGAGCAATATAACAGCAGTAATGGCAGCCTGCTTCTTCTGATTCTTGGCTTGTTTAATATGGGTGAAGGGGCTTTGATCGGAATGATAACAGGTGACAAAGTGAAAGCTATGATGATTGCCGGTATAGGATCAGCGATGCTGCTTGTGGCTGAGCAATGGAGTAACAAGGGGGAAAATACTCCGGCTCCATTACACTGGGCTGGTTACTCCTTACTTTTGCTTGATTCTCTGATCACTCTGTATGGATCTTTTCACATGGCTTTGTATAGTCATGAACTTTACAGCAATATGACGGATGATCAAAAGAAACTGCTGCAGCGATGGCTCCGTCGCTACGATAAATTTACGGGGCAAAGTCATTCGACCTCTGTCACACCTGGTCTGACAGAGGTAGTTCCTTCTTCTGAAAAGTTGCCTCTCTCTGTTGATGGAAAAGTTCCTGCCAAAATTTCTCTGGATACCGAAGCGGCGAGGGTTCAGCGAGTCGGAAAGGTGGCCGGAGCTGGCCTTGGTGTTTTCTCTGCGCTTGGCTTTGCCTATGGTGTCTTTAAGATGTTTAATGCCTATTCGACCATGAAGACTGTTGAAAATAGCAAAAAAAATAAGGGCCTGAGTCTGACAGAGCTCCGGCAATATGATCAGGCAGGTCAGGATTTTATGGCAAAGCTTCAGATGCACGCCCGTCGTATTAACCGCGCTCTTGCAGTGTATCTGAGCTATACGACCGGGGCGGAAGACTCTGCTCTCCAGAACCGATAAATCTTATGAAAAGCTGTTTGGCTTTTTAGTGCAGAACCCGACGAATGCTGAATCGATAAAGCGATAGGGGAGCTGTTCATCTCTTCCCTGAGGGATACCCAGACGGCGTGTCTGAATCAGACTGACAGGCAGATAACCATCATTCCGGAAGAAGAAACGATCCGGATCAAATTGCTGCTGATCCCAGTCGGGGACACGGATACCCAGAGAGCGACATAAGAGAGTTTGCCCGGAACAGAGGCGATCAGCAGGTCTTATCTTTCCACTTCCTCTGACAGGGTTTCGTTCTTGCATCATGCGTACAATTTTATCGGGCGTCTGTGAAGGGATGATTCCTGACTTGATGAGAACCGCATTGCCTGCTCCCTTGCAGCTTACATTAAGAGAGTCTCCTCCTCGTGCATAGTACATGTAGATGGTTCCTGGATTCATAAACAGGGCACGCCGCCGGGGAGTTTCTCCCAGAGAAGCATGACTGCCTTTTTCGCTCAGATAATAGGCTTCTGTTTCGATGATGCGGGCAAAGAACCAGATTCCGTCTGATTTATGGCAGACAACTTTACCGATCAGATCCCTGGCAACTTCGAGAGTATCCCGGTCAAAAAAAGCACATGTCAGGACCTTTGAGTGGATGTTCTGATCTGGCTCTTCTGACAGGGGCTTGTTTGTCTGCTGTTGTTTTGTCTCTGATGTCTCTGACATAGTTAATCCGGATCATCCTGTCTGACATATGTAATGCTTTAAAAATAAAGTGTTATTCAGATTGACGGGAGTGATTTTCTGAGGTCTTCCTGCTGTAGGCATAAGCCCTCTGATGATGAAAAAAAGTTGTTAAGGGCGATCCAGATAAGATCTGATCTGACGTTCAAATCCGGAGTCACGTGGTTCGTAAAAGCGAACTGATTTTAGCTCTTCCGGGAGATAATCCATCTTTCTGGCTTCTTCTTCATGATCATGGGCATAAACATAATTTTTACCATATCCGAACTCTTTCATCATGCTGGTTGGGGCGTTTCTCAGCTGCATGGGGATCTTGAGGTGACGGGTTTTTCGGGCGCAGTCCAGTGCCTGATCCATGGCACGATATGCACGATTCGACTTTGGAGCTGAGGCCAGAAAGGTGCAGAGTTGCCCAAGGATGATACGGGCTTCCGGCATGCCCAGCACTGTGACTGCCTGAAATGCAGACATGGCAATGCTGAGAGCATGAGGATTTGCGTTTCCGATATCTTCAGAAGCTGCAATCAACAGCCTTCGTGCAATGAATTCCGGAGATTCTCCGCCATCCAGCATCCTCGCGAGGTAGTAAAGGGCTGCATCAGGCTGGCTTCCCCGGACAGATTTAATCATCGCAGAAACGGTATCAAAATGCTGGTCGCCGTTTTTGTCATAGCCAGCAGGAAAACATGTCTCCAGCTTTCGCAGATCTTCTTTTCTGATACTGTCTGAGCCCTGACAACAGACCAGGGCTGCTTCCAGAAGGTTCAGAGCCCGCCTTGCATCACCGGCGGCAGATCCTGCAATTATTCTGAAAACCTCATCATCCACGGCTGGCTGTGTTCCGGAAGGGTTCATGCGTATTATGGCATCTTTCAGAATCCGGAGCATGGAGTCTTCATTGATTTTTTCAAAACGAAAGACCAGACTTCTGGAGGCAATGGCATGATTGACTTCAAAAGAAGGATTTTCTGTCGTTGCTCCGATGAAGCGAACCAGTCCTCGCTCAAGTGCCGGGAGCAGCACATCCTGCTGGCTTTTGCTCAGGCGATGGATTTCATCCATAAAAAGTATCCATCGCGTGTCTGATGAGGCGGAAGCTACGAAAACTTCCCGGATTTCTTTGACTCCGGCATGAACAGCAGATAATTCACAAAAATGACGCCCGGAGTGCTGTCCGATCAGTCTGGCCAGTGATGTCTTTCCTGTGCCCGGAGGCCCCCAGAAAATCAGAGAGTAAGATCGGTCTGCTTCCACAAGTTTTCGCAAAGGGGCGTCTTTTCCCCAGATGTGGTCCTGGCCTCTGATATGCTCATAGGATTCGGGGCGCATGCGTTCCGCGGCAGGCGCCGAACTTGCGGCTGTTTTTTCAACCGTCTTCTGTTTTTCAGTGTTGATGTCTTCAAAAAGCATGTGTTCAGGCCTGTTTCTTGTTGGCTTTCTGATCGTCGCTGCGGCTGTGTGCCCGAAAAAGCACATGGGACTTTGGGTCTTTGATTTTCAGCCTTCTGTAAAATTTATGGCGAGAATCTCGAATTCCATTTCGCCTGCCGGACGGGAGGCAAGCACCACATCTCCGGTTTTTTTACCATAGAGGGCTCTGGCAACAGGAGATTTCCATGAAATCTTGCCTTCCTGAGAGTTGCTCTCTCCGTCTCCGACCAGCATCCACTCTTTTTCAAATCCTTGCTCATCCCTGACTCTGACGGTACAGCCAAAACACACCCTGTCTCCAGTCAGATTCTGTGGATCGATGATTTGTGCATCTTTCAGAACGGAGTTCAGATAACGGATACGCTTGTCCAGTTCTCTGAGCCTTTTTTTTCCGTAAATATATTCTGCATTTTCCGAACGGTCGCCTTCTGCAGCTGCGGTTGCAATACCCTGCACGACTTCCGGGCGGGTGATTTTGACCAGTCGGGTATATTCTTCAGCCAGTTTCTGGTGACCCTTTCTGGTTAGTGGTTTTTTGATGGAAGGCTGCAATATCATGATGTCAGTTTCCTTTTGAGACAAGGACCTTTCTGGCTGTTCCTCTTACAATAGCCAGAAAGATCAGGGCTGCTACCGGCGCAATCCAGATCATGACCCGGGAGCTGTCCTGGACGATGATGCCGGTGAAGGACAGGAGTATCCAGCAGATCATGGCAGCGATATGAGCTATGGAAATCTGTCGTAGAAAGCAGACGACTCTTCTGCCGACGCGGTTCTGCTTTTTAGCAAGGATCTGAGGACTCAGTATATACATAAAATCAAGCGGCCAGAAAAGCCAGAGATTGGCATTGTGATGCAGATCAGCATGGTCGGAAAACAGCCAGCTGATCAGCATAATCAGACCCAGAGATCCGGAAAAAATCCCCCAGAGTCCACCACAGGCGCCTGTACACAGAAAGGAAAAGATCCTCCCTCTGCGAGGATTCTTTCGGGAGCCTGGAGAGGCGCAAAGGCAGATCAGAAACATCAGGGCCAGTGGACCGGAAAGTGCTGCAAAAAACCAGTGAAGCTGCCAGGCATCAGAAGGTACATCCGGAAGATCCACCAGCTTGCGGGGCTCAGAGAGCAGCATCTGATCAGGAAGCGGGTTTCCGTTGTCATCTGTTGCCGGGATCTGAGACAGATACTCTCGTAGCTTCGGAGGATAAAACATTTCGGTCCACTGGCTGATCTCCTGATCCAGGCGGGAGTTCATCACGATATCCAGAATGAATGCAAAAAAAGGAGGTTTATTCAGATTTTCTCGTACATAAGTACGGAAGCTCTGGCTGGCGGATTTTCCGGAAAATTCGGCCCGGATTCGCCCTTCCAGGACTTCATCCAGATAATCTCTTGGAAACGTTGCGCAGTTCCGGAAAAAATACTGATACCAGAAGTATTTTTTTTCTGGTTGAAGTTGTTCTCTGACCCGCTGCCATAGTTTTTCTTTTTGCTGAATGCTCAGATTCAGCCGTTCGATAAGCACCGGACGCTTTTCGTGGTCGCGGTAAGCACGGAGGACGGCGGAGTCGTTTTCAACGCCAACCCAGTAGCGTAATTTACCAAGAAAAAAATTAAGCAGAAATCCCGGAGCGTTAAAGTCAAAAAGACCCCAGTTTACATTGATACTCCGGCCACTTTTCAGATTCATCACCCTGAGTAGGGTGTGACCATATCGGGCTTCAGGGCCTTCGCCCAGGCCGACGGTTAGCAGTTCAAATTGCAGATCTTCTCCATGGATGGGGGCAGATGCCTGGAGTTGTTGGGTGCCGGAGCATGCAAAGAAAAAAAGACAGCCAATAAAGGCGACAGAAAATGTGTGCCGCCAGCCCTGTCGGCACCTGCCTGCTCTGTTATGAACTCCGGATTGTTTCAGCATCACAGTCAGACCCCGCCTCGTCTGTGTCAGCTTATGCTTCCCTGAGGCGAGACAGCGAGCACCTTTTCGGGTTCGGCGATTTTTTTGCCACCACCTCTGCCGGGGAAGGCCCAGAGAGGAAAAAGGATAAGAAAAATAGCAGCCGAACAGATCAGGAGGGCAAGGAAAAAGCCATGCCATCCCCAGATGTCGATCACCTTGCCAAGAGGATAACCTGTAGATGCAGCCCCGATATAGGCGAAACATCCGGCAAAACCATTGGCGGTACATGCCGCGTGCTTATCAACAAACTCGGCTGCTGCGAGCCCTACCAGTATCTGGGGACCAAAAACCAGGAAGCCGATGATAAACATCAGAAGATTTTCCGCGATCAGAAATCCTGCTGGTAAAAACCAGAAACCGACAATCGCAAAAAGAAGACCCAGGGCACAGAGGACCATAAAAGGAACCCGTCGTCCCTGGAAAAAGCGATCCGATCCCCAGCCTGCAGCAATGCAGCCGAGAAAACCTCCCACTTCAAACCATGCGATGCTGCCAGCGGCTTCCCCATAAGAGTAGCCTTTGTATTCGTTGAGCCAGACAATGCCCCAGTCATTAAAGCCTGTCCTGACGACGTAAACAAAAAAATAAGACAGAGCCAGAACCCAGACTGCGCCATTACTCAGAACCTGCGACCAGAGTAACTCTCTGGCTTCGGGAGGATCGCGTTGTTGCAGTGGCTTGTCTGCTTCTGCCTCTCCTTTGTAAGTTTCAATGGAGGGTAAACCCAGACTCCCTGGAACATCCCTTAGACGTTCAAGTAGCCACAGCCCCATGATAATACTAATAATTCCTGGAATATACATGGACCAGCGCCATCCTAAAAGAGGGCCGGTAAATGCAACGAGTAAGGGGATAAGGGCCCCTCCCACATTATGAGAGGTGCTTTTGATGCTCCACCATAGTCCCCGCTCTTTCTGGCTGAACCAGAATGTGAGTTGCTTGGTACATGGTGGCCAGCCCCAGCCCTGAAATATTCCGTTCAGGCCCCAGAAAAGGGCAAGATACAGGATGGATGAGGACAGGCCAAAAAAGAGATTGCTGATTCCTGTCAGAATAAGTCCGGTTGCCATAAAATAACGGGGATTTGCCTGATCAGATAAAAAACCAGAGATAAATTTACTGATCCCATACGTGATATAGAGAATACTGCCCAGAATACCAAGGTCAGCTTTGCTGAAGCCAAGATCATTGATCATCATAGGCATCGCAAATGTAAAACTTTTCCTGGTAAAATAAAAAAAGACATAGCCAAAATAGATGGAATAAAAAATTCTGACCCGCCAATATTTGTAGCGGGACTGGATTTCATCAGGATCGGTGATGGGTTCAGGAAAGGCAGCAGGTCGGAAAATGTCGATAAGTTTTGAGAAATTCACCAAGCCTCCGCATCATTATCCCCTGCCCCTCTCAGCAGTAGTCATCAGATTCTGACCAGTGGGCCAGTTCATTCTTCCTTAACTTCTGGAAACTATCCCGACAACTTCCGGAAGTCCAGCACAATTCATGTCTGAGGCGCTGATTATAGATCCATATAAACGTGTTCTGTTCTGTCGGACTCTCTTTAAAAAGCTGTAAAGCAGGTTTCAGGAGCTTTCCGGAAAGCTCCTGAAACCTGCAATTGAGTGGGGGGAGGAATCAGGCAACTTTTAGTCTTGGGATCAGCGCAGTCGCATCTTCACAGAGCACTCCTCCGTGGTTGCTGATGATAACGCGTTCGAAGTCCCACTCCTGTAATCGGTGGATGGCTTTGTTATATTCGTTCTTATTCCGGATACATGAGCGGAAGAGCCTTGACTGAGATAGGGTCCCGGCCCGGACTCCAAGGAAACGATTGACAAGGGCAGCCAGATGGCCGCTGTCTTTTTCAGGGTAAGTCAGCAGATCACAGGTCAGAAGTGTTTTGCTTGGTCGATGATAAAAAACAGACTCATCGATCAAAGGCATTCCGGAAATGTGCAACTGTTCTATTTCGCTCTGCCAGGGGGCGTTTTCTGAAAAAGGTGTGAGCTGATAAGATCGGTGATTGCCAGAGCTCTTTCGGATACGCACTTCCATTCCGGGAGGGCAGTAGTAATGGCAGTCTGGCATCTGAGAGAGAAATGAGGCAAGGCCTGAATAGCGGAGCCTGTTAGGAGAGATCACAGCCTGCACAGGTCCAAGTCCTGCAATCTGCCGCGCGAGGAGTTCATCGGGGAGAAATGGGGCATAAATAAAGAGACTTCCATCAGCCATCCGGATAATCGTCATCAGCTGACCAGGAAGGGCTGCGGCCATTGCGGAAGGTTTTTTTGCGACCCAGATGTTTTCATGGATAAATTCAAGAAGCATCTTTATGTCCCTGTTTCGTGTGGCTCAGAATTCCGGAAAGCAGAGATTCCCGGTTCCGGAGACGACAAGAGGAACCGGAGTTCTGCCAGTGGAAGATCAGAGCAGACTGATGAACGGATCTTTTATAATGATTCTTTTTTCAGCATGGTTTCTTCTTTCTGAGAAATCAAGAAGAAGCTCCGGATGTCGGGAGAATTTCTACCGGAGAGAGCGTTTCATGGAGAAGTTTTTTTGTTGTGTTTCTTCTGAAAGGAGAACTTTGTCCGGTGCTTTGAGCTCTTATAAAAAAAGAAGATCGTCACTGTATTTAATACGGACTGGAATACTGTCGTTTGAAGAAGGTCTCTTCATCATCTTCAGCGGATAATACAGGTGTGGACTGCACTCTCAATAAATCAGCTGGAGCTCTCAGGCTGTCAGAGTCCGCTTGAATTTCTATCTCCTCCATTGCGGTTAAAGGTGTATGTTCCTGATCTGTCTTTTCAGCCATCAGCTGGTCCGGGACGTGTTCGCTTTCCTGGTTTTGTTTCGATGGATTCAGCTTTGTCAGATAAAACTCGATATCAGATGTGATGCTTTCTTTCGCCGCATGATAAACAGGGCTTTCGTGAAAAAAGTTTTCTGTCGCAATATGGCTCTGATCTTCCTTGTGATACAGGCCGGATTTTGGGTAGCATTCCATACAAAGGCAGTTTTGGAAATGTCGTTGCAATGCTTCTTTCAGATTCTCTTCGTCTCCTTGTTTTAACGCTGATATGAGTTGACGGGCAGACTGGATTGCAACTTCGGGTTTTAACAAAAAAGGACATGTTTTAGACTGCTTTTCTTTTACAGCAGGATGCGATTCGCATATCTCTTCAGCATGTGCTATGTCTCCTTCAAGAGCGTCGATCATGATCATAAGAGAGGTGACAGACATATAATTTTTTCGGAATGGCATTAGCCATTTATAATATGTTTGCACTGCCTGGATTCTGGATGGGTTGGGCATCTTAAGTCTGGCCTGGTAGGTCCTGACGAGCTCTCTGGCAGTCTCTTGCTCTTCTTCTTGTGCAGAGGTGGGATGAAAGGCGGGTACTAAAAACAGGCTCATGCAACTGAAAATAATAGCCGGGATCGACAGATGAGAACTAAAAATTTTCATCAATACATTCCTCTTATGGTTAGTGGGGACTTTATTTCGTATTTTGATTAATAAGATGGCACTGTGACTCTGAACGGATCGTATTCTACTGTAGAAAAAGTGAATAAGAAAGTGTATTGATCCTGACCGGATGATTGTACGGAACGTTTAGCGCGTCCAGGAGGACATACACTGAAACGCATTTTTTCAGAATTCAGAGAATTCGCTGTACGGGGCAACGTGATTGATATTGCCATAGGTATGCTGATTGGTTCCGGGGTGACGCCCATTGCAACATCATTGATTAATGATATGATTATGCCCCCTGTGGGTTATGTTCTTGGCAATGCGGATCTTTCTAATCTATTTTTTACGTTAAAAGCAGGATTTCCGACAGGGCCTTATTCATCTTTGTTACATGCGAAAGAAGCCGGAGCCGTCACCATCAACTATGGAAAATTTCTGAATACAGTCCTGAGTTTTCTTGTTGTGGCCTGGGTCGCATTTTTTATTGTGAAAGCATCTAATAAAATTAAACGGCTGACGGAACATGCCCACCACTCCACAACAGATTCCAGGTAACATCTGAGTCTGTAGCAGGGGAGAACAGAGACTGTATGGTCCGGATAAATTCAGGAAAAGAGCAGTCTATGTCTTTTCGTCAGCAAGATATTTTTCACAGCTTATATAGAGTTCTTCATCTTTGCGGTTTGTATATGTCAGACCAAATTTATCCGAGTCAGCAAAAATGACAGCTTTTGGCGTCTTCTTCCTGGGTCTGAAGACTGCAATTGAGCTTATCTTACGATCCGGGGCATAGGTGATTGTGACATTTATGCTATTTGTAATAAAGAAGTCATCGGACCGGAAAATTCCATCCTTGGTCAGGTTTTTTTCTGTCAGAGCTGTTTCGATGATGACATCTTTTATAAGAGTTCCATCATGTTTATAAAGCTCGGCAGAGCAGGACAGGTGAATATTTCTGAATTTTCCGGAAGGTGGATGAGTCGTGTTGTGGGCATATAAGTTTTGTGGAAAAAAAAATAAGAGAGGGAAGATGAAGCTTGCAACATTCATAAAACTTCTCCGGAAAAGCAGATGATATATGATAACCGGAGAAAAATAGCATGTTGTGATTATGCTCTCAAGAATATGTCGCTTTTGTTGCAAACATTATGATGACAGAAAGGCTTCTGCCTTTCTGATAAAGATCTGTCCGTCTTGTACAGATTTACAGGGGTCTGGACTTTTTTTTAGAGCAGGCTGTTGCCCTTTCTTTTAAACGGTCAGGTGGTGATGTTTTTCTGATCTGGGGAGCCGCTATCATGAATGCGGAAAATCTTTTTATTAAAACAAAAGATAAACAAAAAAAACAATATGTTTGTACGGCATTCTTTGAATTTTTGCAGATCCGATAGGGAACTTTTGGATGAACTCCGACATGTTATAGAGTTGTGCCAAGGATAGCAGGATGTTTTCGTTCTTCTGTTAGCATTGCAGTTTGCTTCATCGGCTCCAGCCTTCAGCTCCCGGAAGAGGTGCTTTCAGCAGCATCTTTTTTGCTTCATCCGGGTCAGCTTTATCATTCAGATCCGCTTCCGGAAGAACATAGCCGAGCTTGCGGATGCAGATGTGGTATCGCGTCATTCCGGCACGATACCATGAAGGGCTATCGGTCCCGGGATGGAGCAGACGCTCTCTTACTTCAGTCAGAACCTGGCGATAGACTCCGCCTGCGATCATACGGTCGAGTTTCTGAGCCCATAGCTCAGGAGAAGCAGGCCAGGAACGTTGCGTTGTTTTTTTTTCTGGCACGGCAATTTTTGTTTTCTGAGAGTCCTCTGTTCGGCCAGAGATCAGCCCTGGTAGTTGTGGAAGACCTCTGAGATCCTGATCTCTTATGTGTTTTTTTTCGAAGGCACGTGTTTCTGTCTTCGGGAAATCCGGAGGCGGTGGCAGGAATCTCCCGGGTCTTTTCTCGGAAGGGGCAGAAGCTGCCAGCGGAGCTTTAATGATCAGTTGCTGTTCCTTTTGTAACTGTGAAAGTGAGGCTTGTCTCTGGGACTTATTTAGCTTCTTAGTCCGGCTGAGCCGCCCCAGCTCCATCAGGCATTGGTTTATCAGTTCAAGCGATTCTTTCTGTCTGCTCTGCTGGTATACAGAATATGCCAGACTCATACTTTTCCCGGGAGCTAAGGGACGAAGGATTGTTGCAAGTTGTAACATCAGCTGATTTTTCCTGACCGGATCAGAAAGTTCTGAAACCTGACTCAGGAACAAAGACTGCAGATCTTGCTCATGTGGACTGAGGCTGATTTTTTCCAGCATCCTGTCAGGGCTTATAGTCATGATCATCCATCTTTCAGACAGATAGGCGTCATAAATGATAGCTGCCGCTGACAGAACGATCGGCTCAGAGGAGCGCTGTGTTTAGGAAGTTGGTGCTGACCTGCCCTGCCACAAAAGCTGGATTGGACAGAACTTTCAGGTGAAAGGGGATATTTGTGCGGATTCCCTCAATCTTCATTTCTCCAAGTGCTCTTCGCATCCGGCGGATGCACTCTTCCCGATCTCGTCCGCTACTGATCACCTTGGCTATCATGGAATCGTAAAGAGACGGGACCGTGTAGCCATTGTAAATCATGCTGTCAATCCGGATTCCAGGGCCACCAGGTTCATGGTACGCGGTGATTCTTCCGGGCCAGGGAGCAAAGGACTCCGGGTCCTCTGCATTGATCCGGCATTCCATCGCATGTCCCCGGGGTCTGAGACCGTCGCCTCTGATACTCAGAATCTGTCCCTGAGCGATTCTGATCTGCTCTTTTATCAGATCTGCTTCCATGACGATTTCTGTCACCGGATGTTCTACCTGGACCCGGGTGTTCATTTCCATGAAATAGAAGTTGCCGTTCTGATAAAGAAATTCGACAGTTCCCAGGGACTGGTAGGATGCTTCCTGCGCAAGGCGGACGGCTCTTTCTCCGACAAAAACCCGCTCTTCTTCGCTGAGAACAGGGCAGGGGGATTCTTCGATCAGTTTCTGGTGCCGTCTTTGAATGGAACAGTCTCGCTCTCCCAGCCAGGTGTAATTCCCATGTTCATCTGCAATGAGCTGGACTTCGACGTGGCGCGGATTCTCAAGATATTTTTCAATAAAGCAGTCCGGGTTGCCAAAACAGACCATGGCTTCCTTGCGTGCTAGCTGAAACTGAAGCGGTAGCTCAGTTTCATTCCTCACAATTTTCATGCCGCGGCCACCACCTCCGGCAGCTGCTTTGATGATCAGCGGAAAGCCGGCGGAGCGGGCAAAACTCAGAGCTTCTTCTTCTGTCCGGACAGGGCCATCTGTTCCTGGTAAAAGGGGAACCCCTGAGCGGATCGCCAGAGCTCTGGCCTCGATCTTATTACCAAGGGTCCGGATCTGTTCAGCTGTTGGGCCAATGAACTTGATCCCGTAGGCGGCGCAAACTCTGGCAAATTCATCACTTTCTGCAAGGAAGCCATAACCCGGATGTATCGCGTCTACCCCGGTGATTTCAGCAGCACACATAATATTCGGGATTTGCAGATAACTGTGAATACTGGGGCCCGGGCCAATACAGACACTTTCATCTGCAAGCTTTGCATGGAGCGATTCTTTATCGACGACAGAGTGGATGGCCACGGTCCGCAGTCCCAGCTCCTGACAGGCGCGGATAATCCGGACCGCAATTTCTCCACGGTTTGCTATAAGAACTTTTTTCACCACAACTCTCCATAAAATCAGACAGAGCTGTTATTCCATCAGAAAGAGAACCTGATCGTATTCAACGGGCTCTTCATTGTTGATCAGAATTTCCGCGATGACTCCGTCCTGTTCTGCTTCGATTTCATTCATCAGCTTCATGGCTTCGACGATGCATAATGTGTCGCCTTTGGATACTTTTTGTCCGATCCGGACGAAGTCATCAGAACCTGGCGCCGGGGCTCTGTAAAACGTTCCCACAAAAGGAGAACGGACTTCTTTCAGAGAACTGCGTCGATCGGTTTTTGTTTGAGCCGTGGGTGCTCTCAGGGCGCTATCTTCGGCCTCATGTGTTGTTGCTGCTGGGGTGTTTGCTGTGTTCTGAGGGCTGAAGGCTGGCATATAAGCTGGATAGGGGGCTACCCCGGGAGGAATCTGAAAAGGAGACGAAGAGGGGGCTGACTGAACCAGTCTGACCTTAGTATCCCCGTCTTTCAGCTCTATTTCATGCAGGCCATAATTTTTCATGAGCTGAAGCAGTTTTTCGATTTTGGTCAGTTCCATAACTCACTTCACCTTTTCCACATATTTGTTCGTTCTGGTGTCGATTTTAAGAATATCTCCTGCATTGATATGAAACGGAACCGTGATAGTCAGTCCGGTTTCCATCGTTGCTGGTTTTCCTCCTCCGGAAGAGGTATCCCCTTTAATATTGGGCTGAGTTTCTGTCACGGTCAGCTCTACAAAATTTTCGAGGTCCAGTGATACAGGTTTGCCTTTAAAATAAGTCACCCGGACGACACCATTTTCGACCAGGTAAAAACGGGCATCGCCGACTTCATCTTCTGAAAGGGCAACCTGATCATAGCTGCGGTTGTCCATGAAATGATAGTTCTGGCCATCGTTGTAAAGATATTGCATCTCGGTAAAGGCCAGATCAGGAATCCCGACTTTATCAACTCCGGCTTTAAAGGTCACATCCAGAACTTTGCCAGTTTCCAGATTTTTGATTCTGGTTCTGACGAATGCAGAGCCTTTACCAGGGTTTACATGCTGAAACTCAACAATAGTGTAAGCACTATTATCGTATTCTATCTTTAAACCTTTACGGAAATCAGTGGTCTGATACATAGGGGCACCAATCCTGT
The DNA here is from genome assembly GCA_020635195.1 of Deltaproteobacteria bacterium. GTDB lineage: Bacteria > Bdellovibrionota_B > Oligoflexia > Oligoflexales > Bog-1112 > JACKAG01. Next base: position 26,808 of record JACKAG010000016.1, read on the forward strand.
CGATGTCATTCTTAATGAAGGCCGGACTGCCAAAACTCGGGTTTGCGACATGCTGTCAATCCCGGAACATAACCCTATCTACCTGGAATTTCAATCGGGACTTTAAATCCTGGGATTCAGCGGTCCTGTTTGTCCGGGGGGAACGAAAAGGACTGAGTCAGATCGTTGATAATAAATAGTTTTTTGTGCCTTAAAATCTTTTTAAGTGCTCCACAAAATCGTCTGAGATCAACATTGGTTCTTCTCTGTATTCCCTGGCCAGGTTCCCGGATGGCCTGACCTCCTGTGGCATGAATAATATCTCCACGGTTCATCCCGCTTCGCCTCTCCAGCAAAGCGACATGCCCCTTACAGACCAGAAGGTCCCCGCTTCGGGCTCGCTCAAGGCCATCGACAGGTAAGAGGTGATACCGGTGGTAGAGGGTTGCGAGAGGCAGAGAGAGCATTTGCCTGGTTGTGAGATAGGGAGCATCCAGACCGGACTGCTGATAGATAAGGCTGACAAAATGGCTACAGTCGATACTGCATTCAAGGCAGACTGGGCAGAAAGTCAGCCGCTGTCCGGGAGGAGGCTGCGTTTTTTTGAGGCAGTTGCGACAGGACAGGCAGTTTTTGGCTTCCCCTCCGGGGAGTCTGCCTCCATAAACATAAGAAATATCGTACAGATTCATCAGATCCTGTGCATTTTTCAGGATCTTCTTCTGGAGAAGATTCAGGGCTTCGTCCTGAGCATGGCTTTCTGATGTCCAGAGGAGACATAGTAGCAGAACGTATGATCCTGTGATGTGCTTTCGCAAAGTTAAAGCCTTTATTTCAGCGGAGCCTGTTGTATGCCGCTTATGGGGCCTTCTGTTGCTTTTTGTTCATGATAAAATCATATCGTGAGTGTCGTATGAAAACTACAGGAACAAAAAGCAGGAATCCTTATTGAGGTTTTTCAGGGCTCCGGGCCATATTCAGACAGTACTGCTGATTGAACTGCTGCTGATCAGTTCAGCGGCTTTTTTTGTGTGGTTCTTCTGGGATCAGGTATGCAGTCCTGATCTGATTTCCTGCCTCTCCTCTAAAAAGCTTTCGTGGGAAGGTTTTCTGCTTCTGAGTTTTTTCCGCCCCTTTTTACTGACGCCATTGCCAGTCTTTGCCATGATGGCAGGGAATGCCTTTGGCCCGCTCCCGGGAGCCTTACTGGCTGCGGTTGGGGCGACACTATCCAGTATTTTTGTCTATATGCTGGCGAAGGCTGTCGGAAAAAAGCTGGTCAATCCATGGCTTGCCTCAAATCTTCCTCAAACTCTTCGCTTTATCCGTTCCCAGGACTGGAAGATTGTGCTGATCTGCCGTCTGATTCCTGTTTTTCCTTTTGATATTATGACATTTACTTTTGGCCTTCTGGACTTTCGCTGGAAGTATGTTCTGGCCGTTACTTTGATTGGGATTATCCCTGAAAGCTATATTTTTTCTGTGCTCGCGACACCAGACAGTAGCCTGATGGGATCTGCCTTTACATCCGTTGCGGTGATCACTGTGTTTTGCTTGCTTCCCGGAGTTGTGATTGAATTTCAAAGCAGAAAAAAAGGCAGCAGTCTCTGGGTGCGCCTGAAGGCTATGTGGAATGAGTTGAATGAAGAGATCCGTCTGAATAATGATATTGTTAAACATCATCAGCATGATCCGGATAAAATCCCGGTTCTTTTGGTTTATGGTTATTTTTCTTCCCGGCGTGCTCTGACGGTTCTGGAGCGGATTCTCAGCCGCAGAGGCTATGAGGTGATCAGCTTTAACCTTGGTGGACTTTTGGGAGTTTTCTTCACAAGAGGGATCAGGGAAACTGCCGCTTTTATTGATTTTAAGCTCAAACGGCAGTTTGAACGTCACCATTTTGATCAGATTCACATTATTGCCCACTCTAAGGGAGGGCTGGTCGCTTTATGGTGGCTTTTGAAATTACAGGGCTTTCGACACTGTCAGAAGCTGATTACGATGGGGACCCCTTATCAGGGGACTTTGCTGACCTGGCTGGCTCTGGTAACGCCTGCTGGCTTTTTGTTCCGGGACCTGTGGCAGATGCGTCCAGGATCAGAGCTTCTTGAAAATCTTCGGGAAGAGATGATTCCTCCTGGAGTGAGGATTTATAATTTTTATTCGAACCGGGATCGTGTTGCCTCCGGAGAGAATGGTATCTTTCGTCCCTACCAGAGTCAGGATCGGGTGACTCCGGTTCCCCTGCATCATGTGACACATTTTGAATTTCTTTACCGACGGGATGTGGGAGATGCTCTGGTGCATGTGCTGGGCTCTCCTTATCGGGATAAAGAAACGCTCCGTCATAATCATGAAAACTCAGCTTCTCTGAGTGCTGTGGATGATTCTGATCTGGCCATCTGAGGGATGGCCTTCTCCTGTCGTAGATAAGTTTTACAATGATTTTGTGATCTACCCGGTCCTTTAGGGCCGAGTAGATCACATGCAGGGATGGAATCTTGGAATGATGTATGGAATTTTTTTGGCTAAGCTCTTCAGGGAATTCGCTATTTTAACTTTTGTTTTGATTCGATGAAATCAATCCTTTCAGATTTATTCATATTCTGTCAGAAATTCCAGTGACTATCGTTGTTCTGGTGAGCTCTTATCTTATATAATATCAATAGACTGTTCCCCTGAAGGTGTGCTGCTTTATTTTGCTTCCGAAAAAATTTTTGAGGAAGCCGCGCCGGATTGTCTTATGTGATACCCGCCAAAGGAGAGGGCTGTGTTGATGATCGATTTTATTTATAAGTTAAATGAGGTCCTGCCTACCTGGCCAGCCGGCACCCGCAGATCTTTGACTCAGTTGTCTGAAATCACCGGGACATCGATGCCTCATGTGATTCAGTATCTGAGTGAGGGTCTGGGAAGGGACATGGATATAAGTGGGGCTGTCAGTGGTGAAGAAGTCCTTGAAGCCCTTGAGCTCCTCAGTCAGCGTATTCAGCCTGAAATCGAAGAGCGGGAAAGGCATCTGGCAGAGCGCAGAGATATTGCAATTGCTGCGTATGATCGTGTTCTGGAGAAAGTTCAGGTTCTCCAGCTGGGAAAAAACTGGCATGGCGCCTTCCGGACTTTGAGTTATTTCACTGGCCAATATCAGGAAGATTTGCCAAAAGATGTGTTGATCTCGTTGTGCAGTGAAACTGTACGGGCTGGGATAAAATCTGGCGCCAATATGCAGGAACTTGGGCAATGGTTGCAGAAGGGGGTGGCAGTTGCGATGGCGCAACACAACCGCCAGGGCATTGAGGAGGCTCTCGATCTGATTGATGCCTATGGAGATACTTTGCTGGCGGAAGAGTCTGGCAAGGGCGCAATGCTTCTGGGAAATATCCTTGCCGTTCTGGAAGAGCCGGCAGCCAGATATGAGCTATGGGAAGAATACAAATCGCTGGTTGGTCAGCTTTATCCCGAAACATGACAGACCTGAATGCAGAAGGATCTGCTTTGGCCGATCAGATATCGGTACGGTGATCCGGACGAATTTCATGGAGAGCGTGGGGGATGACACGGCCAGTCAGCCTATGCAAAAAAGGCTATAGAGATCGTGAAAAAAAAATCGGCAGTACAGAAGCCTTTGGCAAAGAAAACCAGGGTGAAGAAGAGTGTCCTTCCTAAAGCGCTTTCCGCCGGACAGGTGTTTGCTCCATGTCGGGCATCGGAGCTGAAATTTAAAAATACCCGGGAAGTCAAAGCCTCGGATGAAATTATCTCTCAGGCCAGAGCTGTCCGGGCGATTGATATGGGTCTTGGGATTCGCAAGCCAGGTTACCATATTTATGTAGCAGGCTATCAGGGGACTGGAAAGACCAGTGTTATCAGGACATTTCTGGAAAAATGGTCGAAAAATGCCGAGCCGCCTGATGACTGGGTCTATGTCAATGACTTCCAGAAGAGTGAGGTTCCGAGGGCGATCTGTCTTCCTGCGGGTGAGGGCTGTAAATTTGTCAAGACCATGGAGAAGGCGGTCAGGACGCTTTGTTCAGATATTCCTCATGTGCTTCAGAGTGAAGAGTATGAGAATGCGGTCAATACGAGAATTTCTCAGAATAACGATCGTCAGTCGAGGCGCTTTAGTGATCTGGAAAAAACAGCCAGAAGCATGGACTTTCAGATCAAATCAACAAGGCTTGGCATTGAAACCATTCCTGTGATTGATGGTCGCCCTTTAACTGAGAAAGAATATGCGAAGTTAAGTGAAAAAGAGAGAAGCCTGATTGAGGAGACGAGAGCAAAGCTTGAACCGCAGGTTCTGGAGTTTGCTCGCAAGGTCCGGAGTCTGGAACTTGATGCCCGGGAATACGTCATTAAGCTTCAGAAAAGTTTTGTGAATGAAGTCCTTGGTCAGGTTCTGGGGCCAGTGGAGCAGGAATATGATCATAATGAGGGAATTCGCACATACCTTCGACAGATCCGGGACCATGTCGTCGAGAATATCTCTGATTTTATCGATGATGAGGGGGCCGGCGGAGGAGAGGATGAACATCAGTTTCATCAGTTAAGCCAGGACAAGCGGGAAAAATTCCGTAAATACAAGGTCAATCTCTTTGTCGACAATCGGGACCTGCAGGGTGCGCCGGTTGTGATCGAATCAAACCCTTCTTATTATAATCTCTTTGGAAAAGTAGAAAAGAACATCGATCATGGGATGTTTTACACTGATTTTACGATGGTTAAGGCCGGAGCGGTCCATCGGGCGAACGGGGGCTATCTGGTCTTAGAGGCATCGGATATTTTCAAACTGCCCTCAGTCTGGGATACGCTGAAACGTATTTTACGGAACCGGAAGGGATTTATTGAGGATATGGGGGAACAGTTTTCGATGCTTCCCACATCTGGCCTCAGGCCGGAACCGGTCCCTCTGGATATTAAGGTCATCCTGATCGGGACGGATGATATTTACCATATGCTGCATGAGCTTGACGAAGAGTTCTCGAAGATCTTTAAGATTAAAGCGGACTTTGATTATAAAATGCCGCGGAACCGAAGCAATATCACCTCCTACGTATCTTTTATTGCGACCCGGTGCCGGAAAGAGGGCCTGCTTAATTTTGATCGCAGCGGGGTTGCGGCTTTGATCGAATACAGCTCGCGCCTGGTTGAAGATCAGCGGGAACTCTCGACGCAATTTGGCGATATTAAGGATCTGACGATTGAGGCAGATTTTATTGCCAGAGAGCAGGGGAAGCGGCTGATTGCCAGGGCTCATGTGGAGCAGGCTCTGAAAGAAAAATTTGACCGGGTGAACCTGGTGGAAGAGCACCTGCTGGAGTCAGTCCGGCGTGGTGATATCATGCTGAGTTTTTCTGGTGAGTGTATCGGGCAGGTGAACGGTCTGGCTGTCTATGAAATGGGTGATTATGCCTTTGGAAAACCAGGGCGAATTACCTGCACGGTAGCGGCTGGTGATGAGGGTATTCTCAATATTGAACGTTCGAGTAAGTTATCCGGAAATATTCATGATAAGGGCGTACTGATCCTGACAGGCTATCTGAATGCGCTTCTGGCGAGAAAAGAGAGCCTTGGGATGAGTATCAGCCTTTGTTTTGAGCAGTCCTATGGTGTGATTGATGGAGACAGTGCCACGATTGCGGAGTTGGTTGCTGTGATCAGTGCGATGGCAGAGATCCCGGTTCGTCTGAATCTGGCGATAACAGGCAGTCTGAATCAGATGGGGGATGTTCAGCCAGTTGGTGGAATTAATGAAAAGGTCGAGGGCTTTTATAAGTGCGCCCGCCTGGTGAACAAAGGGGCTCCCTGGACTGTCATTATCCCTGCTCAGAATGTTTCTGGCCTGATGCTTAATGAGGAAACCCGGGCTGCTGTTGCAGATGGTGATCTACGGATTCATCCTGTATCGGCCTTCTGGGAGGCGTTTGAGCTGGCCACGGGTGTTCCTTTTGGTGTCAGGTCTGTGATGGACAAAGAATTTAGTCCGGGATCAGCCCTCGAAAAGGTGGCTGCCAGGCTGGCGGCTCTGAATGCAGATGATCACCATCATAGCGATCATCATCATAAAGAGTCCGCGGGGGGAGCGCACTAATTTGAGCAGACTGACACAAAGTTCTGAGTTGCCAGATCCTGCTAAAATCTGGCAACTCAGAGCTAAATTAAAAACGGCTGTGCGGGAATTCTTCGGCCGGGATTCTTTTACGGAAGTTGAGACTCCGGTGCTGGTGCCCTGTCCCGGAACAGAAGCACATCTCGATTATTTTGCCACACAGTGGATGGATCATCAGGGGAAGGCTCAGAATTTATGGCTCCGCTCGAGCCCGGAGTTGCATATGAAGCAGGTCCTCGCTCAGGGCATGGAGAGGATCTTTCAGTTCGCCGTCAGTTTTCGTAATCATGGAGAGCTGAGCCCCTGGCACCATCCGGAATTTCTGATGCTGGAGTGGTATCATGGGGGGATTAGTTTTTCAGACTTTATCGCCCAGAGCCGGGATCTGATTTTTTTCTGTATCAGCCGTCTCCGGGAAGAGTTTCCGGATCTGATTCAGGGCAGTATGCCAGCGACACTTCAGCAGATGACAGTCGGGGAAGCCTTTCTGGAATTTGCAGGCATTCATCTTGAGGATCAGGATGAGGAGCTCGCTGCCCGGGCTAAGTCTGCTGGGATGCTCTCGCTCAGCGGTCATGAAGATTTTGAGACTGCTTTTTTTAAAATCCTTCTTGAGCGTATTGAACCGGCGATCAGCAGGCTGGGTTTGTTCGTTCTGACTCACTACCCTCCATCTCAGGCAGCGCTTTCACAGGTGAAAAACGGTCTGGCCCATCGTTTTGAGTTTTACTGGAATGGTGTGGAGCTGTGTAATGGCTTTGAGGAACTGTTAAATCCAGAGGAGAACCGGCAGCGTATCGGGGAAGCTCTTAAGATCAGACATGCGGAAGGAAGGGCCATCTTCTCTGAGGACGAAGATTTTTATGCTGCTCTGTCGTCAGGAATCCCGCAGTGTTGTGGCAATGCTCTGGGGCTTGATCGCCTTCTTGCACGGATTCTCGGTTTTGACAGCATTGCTCCTGTGCTACCGCTGAGACAGACCTGGCCATGGAAGAACTATGCCGAGGGTTCTTGTTTACTTTCTGTGTAGTTTCTTTTTTTCGGGCTCTCCCGGAAAACGATCCTTTTCCGACCGTTCTTCTGGCTTCCCTTTTCAGGAGACAGGGCCAGATAAATTCAGAATGATCAGGCACCAGTTGTAGATGATCGGATGCTCCGGATTGTGGATTTCTTTATATATTATAGGATGTTTCTGTTTGTACTCATAGATAGTCTCATACAGCCAGGTCAGATTTTTTTGAATATCGCTGAGAATGGTCTGAGCTTCTGTTTCGCTTATCCCGACTGTATAGTTTGTCTCCTTTATGCTACTTACACAGCCTTGGTGATCATAGTTATAGCTCATCATATTATAGCTTCTTTTTTCTTTAAATAAGTCCAGGGAACTGTTCTGAAAATCCGGGTCGTTGAGTATGGCGAGGCAGACAGGAAATCGGGCCATAAGCAGGCAGGCGATGTCTTGTCGGGAGGATTGTGAATCCAGAGTGATCAGGATCTGCTTGTAATAATCAGGCAGACGTTTATCAAATTCTTCATCGATTTTACAGAACATCATCTTCAGAAAATCAGAAGCGGGTGTTGAGGATGGTGTCGGGCTTTCCTCAGTAAGACCCGATAGCATCACAAACTGTGAGTTCTCCAGAAAGGAGTTTTGGATGATTTTTGTGATGCGCTTATAGGTGCTCTCAGGAAGAATCAAGGGTTTCAGCTGACCGTCAGCAGAGCCACCTGGCTTTTGCTTTGAGAGCATCTCACTGATGTCTGAGCCAAGGTGGCCAAACATCAGCACAGCGGATATCAGTGTGCTCAGATTTTGCAGATGAGAGCTCCCTTGCTGTGGTATGAGCTTGTCTGAAAGGTTCTGTGTCAGTGGTTCCAGATCCTTTGCTTTGCCAGACTTGTCATACAGAAGGGGGTGCCAGGATCTCATTCGTTTGTTGATCTCAGAGATCATATCCCCGATAACTTTGTGGACATTTTGTTCTGCAGTAATCTCCGAATGGAGATTTCTGGATGAGCTCTGTACCCGGTAATCTACGATGTAAATGGAATCCCCCGGGAGCAGTTCACGCTCTGGAAGCTCTCCTCTGGTCAGTGATTCATTCTGCGGTTCACGAAGGATAAACTCTTCAGGATCGGCTGCGGCTATAGCTCTGAGAAGGTCAGCTCCTGTGCTGCCATAAGGTAGACAGGTGATGTATGTTCCGGGTGTTGTTACCCCATGACGGTATAATTCTTCGGAATTTAGTGTGAGTAAGATCCATTCAGGTCCGGCTTCAATAAGATGGACAGATAAGTATGTTTTGGCTTCTGTGATATAGGAAAATGCTGTTTGTGGCAGGCCTGTCAGCAGCCAGGCCATGACGAAAAAGAGTTTTCGCTTCATGGGTGGTTCTTTCTTTAGCTGTGATACGGATAATAAGGCAGGCTACCCTGACCTGGGTGGAGTATAGCCGTAAAATTCAGAAAAGAAGAGCCAGAAAGCATTTTGTTTTTGCTGCTTAGGGTGGAGTCTTATAAAGCCCTTGTCGCTTTCCATTCTATTGAGTAAATTCCTGACTTGGTTTTTGTCCTGCTATGAATGAAATGAGAGCGGACATGATGAAAGTCTCAGTTTGTCTTCTTTATCTTCAATCAAATGAAAAAATGATAAAAGAACCAGAATGTTGAGGTCTGATATGGTGAAAATGGTAGAGTATATCTGGATTGACGGTGCAAAACCGACCCAGAAAGTCCGCTCTAAGGCGCGCGTAATTCATCTTCCGGAAAAAGAGGACCTGAAGCCCGAGGATTTCCCTGAATGGGGCTTTGATGGGTCGTCCACTTATCAGGCCGAGGGGAGCTCCTCAGATCTGATCCTTAAACCCGTCTCTGTTGTGAAAGATCCGCTGAATGATGGGGGCGACTATCTGGTCATGTGTGAGGTGATGTATCCGGATGGAACAGCTCATGAAAGCAATACCCGTTCGAAATTACGGCATGTTCTTGATGCCGGAGCCGCTTCTGTTGACCCATGGTTTGGGGTGGAGCAGGAGTACACTCTTTTCAAAGGGAGAGTTCCTCTTGGCTGGCCTGACAGTGGATATCCTGCCCCACAAGGGCCATTTTATTGTGGAGTTGGTGCGGATGAGGTCTTCGGCCGTAACCTTGTTCAGCGTCATGCAAAGGCCTGTATTGATGCAGGGCTGCTGATTTTCGGAATCAACGCGGAAGTCATGCCGGGACAGTGGGAGTTTCAGATCGGATATAGAGGGATTGATGGAGAGTTGGCAGATCCTCTGAATGTTGCAGACCATGTCTGGATTGCCCGCTGGCTTTTGTACCGTATCGGGGAAGAATATGGGATTACGGCAACACTTAAGAATAAGCCGGTTCATGGTGACTGGAACGGTGCCGGGCAGCATACAAATTTTTCGACATCGGCGACCAGGGATAAAAAGTCTGGCATGAAAGCCATTGAATCTGCGATTGCGCTTCTTAAAGAGAAGCATCAGGAACACATTGTGGTCTATGGTGATAAGCTTGGAGAGCGCCTGACCGGCCTCCACGAAACCTGTCCGATCGATCAGTTTAAAAGTGGAGTGGGACATCGGGGAGCTTCTGTCAGAATTCCGGGGCCGGTTGCTGAGAAAGGCTATGGTTACCTCGAAGACCGAAGGCCGGGAGCCAATGCAGATCCTTATGTGGTTGCAGCCCGGATTCTCAGCACGATCTGCAGGATCGACGTATAATCTTCTGTGAGGACAGGATGTAGCGGGCTTCTGTTTCTTCTGGCTGGGTTCTTTTAAAAAGAGTAGGGACAAAGCTGGGAAACAGAGTCATTCACGGTTCTGACTTTTCAGATAGCGATGTCTGATACCGATAATCATGACTCCGATACATTCCCCTTTCCCAAATTTATTTTCATAGACAGGGACTGAGATCTGAACCGATTTGCTATCTGCACTTTCATCATAATACTCAAAGTCACCAACAAAAATCCTGCATGTTTTTCCGTCCTGATATGCAAGGGTGAATTTTTCTTCATCCCCCTGCCAGTAGTCCGATGTTAAAGGGTAAGCAGCAACATTTGCCCCTTGTTTGTCGGTCAAAAATATTTCACTGTAAGCAAGTTCTTTCTTCTTTTGTATAATGTTTTTCAGATACTGTGTGACCCTCGCTTTTTCAATGGATATCCGGATTGGTGATGCTTTGCTTCCTGACTTCCAGCTGATATCTCTTCTCTGAATCTCTTCTCTGGTCAGACTGGTATCATGATTTTGCTCTTTTACGGCATCAATAATAGGCCGGGCTTTATGTATGATCTCATGTTCGATGAACGATAATTCCTTTTTTATTGTTTTCAGATACCCGGGGAATTTTTCGGGGAATCCTTCATTTTTAAAAATGAATTCGACCCCATTATATATTTGCGGAGTCTTTTTTTCGGAGGCAACTATCATATAAGGGGAGATAAACACAATAATAAATATCATTTTTGTTTTCATCTGCGGATGGTCCTTGTCGATATATTTTGTCACGGCATTATTTTAACACGACCGAACATTCTCCTTAGCCGGATAGTTTTGATGTTCTGTGCTTGTATTGCAGGGCTTGTTTGTATTGCAGGACTGTAATTGAGATGATTCGATAGAAATCCTATGCAAAGGGGCAAATATTGCAGTCTGACCTGAATTAAATAAACCGATAGAGAGTGGGGTGGTTTTCTCTGTCTGTGAAAGGTCCGTATGGATAACAGGCCATTACTGATCAGAAGTCTGAAGACCCTTTTAGATATTCTTGACAGAAATTTCAGCATCTTGTTGGGCTCGATGACGCTTGTTGGGACGGTTGCTTATATTTCTGGTCAGACAAGTTTTGTGATCATCGTGATTTTAGTTGCTTTGGGACTTTATAATCATCTGATTTCTTTTTTGTCAAAAAAATCAGAGCATAATAATATTATTGAAGTTATAAGATATGTGACAAACATTCCTTTATTTTGTATTCCTGCCATGATTTATGTCGATGGTGAAATGGCGCCCTGGTGGTTTGGGTTTTTAATTTTTGGCATGGCTGGTTGTGTCACATTCTTTCAGATAAGCAGGAGATTCATTTATGGTTATCTGAGCCTTATCTATACAATAGCTGGATTGTTTTTCGTATATTTCATGACAGAAATCAGCCTTTATCATATTCTGAATTACTCTATTATCATTGTAATTTTCAGTAATATTATCTCTGAAATCCTTATGGTAACCAATCATTCACTTGAAAATGAAAATGAGAGATCGGAAGAACTTGCAAAATCAGTAAAGACTCTTCGGGAAACACAAGAGCAGATGATTGAGCAGTCAAAATTTGCGGCTCTTGGAGAAATGGCTGGTGGTGTCGCCCATGAAATCAATAGCCCTCTTGGAGCAATGATGCTCCGGATTGATCAGGTACGCCGATTACTGGAGAAAGAAGATATAAGAAACAACAAAATATCAGAGTTTCTCTCTGAAAGTCTTGAAACCGCTGAGTTGATCAGAAAGATTGTCTATGGATTACGAACAATTTCGAGGTCTGGTGAGAATGACAGTTTTGAAAAGGTCGCTGTTCTGAAAATTATTGAAGATACATTAGTATTATGTCGTGAAAGTTTTTGTCACTATGGGATAGAAGTGCAGCTTGCAGAGATTGATCCCGAGTTTGAAATTGAGTGCAGACCTGTTCAGATATCCCAGATTTTACTCAACCTTCTTTCCAATGCGAATTACGCAGTAAAAAAAATGAAAGGTGAAAAATGGGTGAAAATCAGATGCGAAAAGAAATCTTCTGATGTTTTGATCTATGTTTCTGATTCCGGACCGAAAATTCCGGAAGAAGTCCGGGCAAAAATGCTGCAACCCTTTTTTACGACAAAGGATGTGGGCGAAGGTACTGGTCTGGGTCTTAGCCTTTCAAGGAGGATCGCAGATTCTCATCATGGAACTCTTTTGCTGGATCATGGTCATGTGACATGTTTTGTCCTGAGCTTACCTCTTAAGCAACCCGTCTCCTCTGTGCGGGATTGAACAAAATGCTGATAAAAGTTTGCTTGTCAGAAAAATAGTTCTGACAAGCAGGATTCGATGGCAGTAAGATGAGTGAGACATGTGTAAACTGCCTGAAGCTGGCAGAGCTATGCCAGTTGTCTGTATAAGATGGACCTGAAAAGCAGAGGGAGAAGGTCGGATTGGATCTGGAAAATCCCAGAGCAGAGCCGGATAATTTCGTCATCCGCTTTGCTAATGTTAATGGTAGCGGCTCTGCCAGTAGCAACGCTCTGATTGCCAGATGTATCTTTCGGATGGGACATACAATTGGTGCGAAAAACATGTTCCCATCCAACATTCAGGGTTTTCCGACCTGGTATGAGATCAGGGTCAGCAGCCAGGGTTACACAGCCCGTCGTGGTGGTGTAGATCTGATGGTTGCGATGAATGGCCAGACCATTCTGAAAGATGCAGAAGATCTGGAAAAGGGGGGGGTTCTGATCTATGACTCGACCCGACCCATCGCGGAGCGGCTCCGTCGTCAGGATGTCCTCTGGCTGGACCTGCCTCTGACAGAGCTTGCCAGACGACATTTTCCGGATTCCCGGCAGAGAACTTTGCTTCAGAATATGATCTGCACAGGTGTGCTGTGCAGGCTTCTGCGTCTGGATGAGACTCTGCTCAGAGAGTTGATTTCTGGTCAGTATCGTTCGAAATCGGCACTTCTTCCGGTGAATATAAAAGCGTTTGAACTGGGCTGTCGCTATGCTGCGGAACATTTTAAGTGTTTGCCTTTCTATGTCACCTCATCCGGGAGCGGAGAGCGCCTGGGGGAAGATGCTCCGCTTCTGATGAATGGCAATACTGCGATGGCATTGGGCGCTTTGTTTGCCGGTGCGACGGTGTGCGGCTGGTATCCGATTACTCCGTCCACAAGTCTTATCGATGCGTTTTCTGATTTCTGTCAGCGTTACCGGACCGATCATGATTCTGGTGAAAAAAAATATGCAATCATTCAGGCTGAAGATGAAATTGCAGCGATTGGGATGGTTCTCGGTGCGTCCTGGATGGGGGCCCGTGCGTTTACTGCGACCAGCGGCCCGGGTATTTCTCTTATGTGTGAATTCCTTGGCTATGGCTACTATGCAGAAATCCCTGCTGTGATCTTTAATATTCAGCGCTGTGGTCCTTCAACGGGCATGCCGACACGAAATCAGCAGGCAGATCTTTTGATCTGTGCTTATGCATCTCATGGAGACAGCAAACATATTATGATCTTTCCTGCTGGTCCTGACGAGTGTTTTGAATTTGCCAGGAAGGCTTTTGACTGGGCAGAGAGATATCAGACGCCGGTTTTTGTTATGTCGGATCTGGATGCTGGCATGAATGATGCCATCTCTCCTCCCCTGAAAGCTGCGTCTTTCGCTCCGGACCGGGGGAAAGTTCTGGGCATGCAGGAGCTTGAGCAGTTACAGGGACCCTTTCTGCGTTATGCAGATCCGGATGGCGATGGAATTCCTTACCGGACTCTGCCCGGAGTTCATCAGAAAGGATCTTATTTTACAAGGGGTTCTGGCCATGATCGTGCGGGCCGCTATACAGAAGATGGTGCACTTTATCAGGAAAACATGCGACGGATTGCTGCCAAGTTTAAGACAGCGGCCAGAGAACTGCCAGAGCCGTTGTTTCCTCTGTCCCATGAGTCTGCATCATCTGTGATCATCTCTTATGGTTCTGGTAGTGAAGCGGTGAAAGAGGCGATCGATCTTCTGAAAGCGGACGGGATTTATCTGAATCATATGCGCATTCGTGCGTTTCCTTTTTCTGCCAGGGTCCGTGATTTTTGCCTTACGCAGGATCGTTGTCTGGTTCTTGATCTGAACAGAGATGGGCAGATGGCCTGCCTTTTGCGGAACGAATTTCCTGAGCTGGCCCCCTTGCTGATTCCACTGTGTTTATGGGATGGTTTACCTGTTCAGGCAGAGCAGCTTGTCAGAGATATCAGGACTCTCATGCCAGGAGCTTTATGACATGTTGTCCATTGAGAAACCAAAAATAGCATCTGTTTTGCAGCGGAAAAACGAACTGGGCCTGAGTCCTGAGGACTACGGAGGGGCGCCTTCAACTCTCTGTGGCGGTTGTGGGCACGATTCTGTGACGGCTGCGATTATCAGTGCGTGCTTTGAGCTGTCGATTCCGCCTGAAAACGTGGCAAAGATGAGCGGAATTGGCTGTTCTTCGAAAACACCAGCTTATTTTCTCAGAGGCGCTCATGCCTTTAATGCCGTACATGGAAGAATGCCTTCGGTCACAACAGGGGCCTGTGCTGCAAACCGGGATATGTATTATCTTGCCGTTTCCGGCGATGGGGATACGGCATCCATTGGTCTGGGGCAGTTTATTCATGCCCTCAGGCGTCGCCTGAATATGCTTTATCTGATTGAAAATAACGGAATCTATGGCCTGACAAAAGGTCAGTTTTCAGCCCTTGCAGATGCGGGTTCCAGAAATAAGCAGGGGGGGATGAATCCTTTTACAGGCATTGATCCGGTACGCCTGGCAATGACTCTGGGGGCTTCTTTTGTTGCCAGAGGCTTTTCGGGGGATAAGGAGCAGCTGATTCCTCTGATTAAGGCTGGTCTGTTGCATAAAGGCTTTGCTCTGATTGATGTGTTGTCACCTTGTGTCAGCTTTAATAATCATGCAGATTCCAGTCGCAGCTATGATTATATTCGCAAGCATGAACGGGAGGTGAATTCTCAGGTAAGTGAGGACTTTGTTCCTTCCCGTGAAGAAATTTTTCTGCTACCAGAGGAACAAAAAAAGGCGCTCAGAACGGCCTGCCTGCATGACGGAAGTTCTGTCCGGATGCGGGCGTATCCGGAATCCTGTTATGAGCCGGATGACAAACAGGCAGCTTTCCGCTTTCTGGACGACTGTCAGAAAGAGGGTAGTATTCCGACCGGGCTTATTTACAAAGAGGCCGAAACAGAAGACTTTCATGATATGTGCGGAACAAGTCAGACAGCACTCAGAGACCTTCCTATGGACGGGCTTATCCCTTCTCCCGAAACCCTGCGGCATATCAACCAACAGTTCCGATGACTCTTTTTTGTTCTGCTGAAATCCTCTGAAATAAGAGTAAAAAGATTCGATCGGATGCGGTGCTTATGCTATCTTGGGGGCCGTGTAACAGTCCGGTCCGGATATCCCGGTCTGGGCCCATATACAGATCATAATGGGGGCTTACATGACAGTCAGAATTGGCATTAACGGATTCGGCCGGATTGGAAGGACCATTTTCCGGGCTGCTCAGTTGAGCAAAAACAGCGATATGGAGATCGTTCATATCAACGATCTGACAGACAGCAAGACGATTGCGCACCTGCTTCGCTACGATAGCGTTCACGGAAAATTTCCAGGGACATGCCAGGCTTCAGAATCCGGCATTCGGGTGAATGATCAGGAAATCAGCCTTTCTGCCCTTCGTTCCCCCGCTGAACTGCCATGGGCAGAAAAAAAGGTGGACATTGTTTTTGAGTGCACAGGAATTTTCAGAAACCGGGAAGCTGTTCAGCAGCATCTGACAGCCGGAGCTCCAAAGGTTCTGATTTCAGCTCCGGCGAAAGATGAAGATCTGACAGTCGTCTTTGGTGTGAACTCTTCGGTTCTTGGCCCAGAACATAAAATTGTTTCCAATGGTAGCTGTACGACGAACTGCCTTGCCCCGGTCACTAAGGTTTTGCATGATGTGTTTGGCATTGAATCAGGTCTGATGACGACTGTTCATTCATATACGAATGATCAGTCGATTCTGGACCTTCCGCATAGTGATCTTCGCCGGGCACGGGCTGCTGCCCTTAATATGATTCCGACATCGACCGGTGCGGCCAAAGCGATCGGAATGGTTTTGCCGGATCTGAATGGCAAGATAGATGGCCTGGCTGTCCGTGTACCGACTCCGAATGTCTCTCTGGTGGATGTTACGTTTCAGCTGAAGAGGTCCACGACAGCGGAGAAGATTAATGCTGCGCTGGAACAGGCCGCAGAAGGTGATCTTAAAGGGATTCTGGGCTTTACCATGGAGCCTCTTGTATCCAGTGATTTTAACGGAGATTCCTGTTCGTCTTATGTTGACGGATCTATGACGAAAGTTGTTAATGGTCATCTGGCAAAGGTTCTGGCCTGGTATGACAATGAGTCAGGTTTTAGTTACCGGATGCTGGATGTTGCGCGTCTGATGTGCCAGCATAAATAGTCAGGGAATTGACAGCGATAGGCTGCTCCTGATAGTTAGTACATCGGATGCATCATCGGAACCGCATCAATGCCCCAGGAGCCCTATTTATATGAGTAAAGAAGAAAAATCTCAGACCCTGAGCCGTAAGGAACTCCTTGAAATCCTTGCAGAAACAAAAGATCTGAGAGATCTTGATGTCAGAAAGGCCAATCTGGTAAAAGTTGATTTTTCCGGATGTGATTTAAGGGGATGTAATTTCTCTTATGCCAACCTGAAGGAAGCTTCATTCAAGGGGGCTGATATGAGGGAAGTATCTCTCTGGAATGCGAATCTTGAAGGTGCTGATTTTACAGATGCTGATCTTGAAGGTGCCGACCTTGATTATTCTAAATTAAGGGGAGCGATTCTGCACAGAGCCAATTTGCGCCGGACTTCGCTGCCTACAGAGTTGGTTCCAAGAGAAGATATCCTGATGAGTGTGAAATCTGGTTGCAGGGTTGGAGGGAAGTAAGTCCCTGAACGGTCATGATCAGACGTAAGTCGAGTCTCCGCCAGCAATGATGACTTTTCCCTCTTCCTCCAGTTTTCTGGTAATTTGCAGGATTTCAAACTGAACGGCTTCGACATCTGAGAGTTTGACAGCGGACATGGCTTCCATGTCTTCGGTGAGCATGTCAGCTGCTCTTTTGGACATATTTTTAAAGATCAGCTCCCGGACTGACTCAGAAGAGGTTTTCAGGGCAATTTTCCACTTGTCATTAGGCACATTTTTAATGAGTTCCTGGATGCTCCGGTCATCAAGTTTGACCAGAT
Source organism: Deltaproteobacteria bacterium (assembly GCA_020635195.1). Classification (GTDB taxonomy): domain Bacteria; phylum Bdellovibrionota_B; class Oligoflexia; order Oligoflexales; family Bog-1112; genus JACKAG01. The sequence continues at coordinate 43,948 of JACKAG010000016.1, forward strand.
CATCAAAGACAAACATGAGCTGCCTGATTTCTTCTGCAAGGTCGGGATCGCGTTCTTCGAGATTATCGAGCATTTCTTCTTCTGTCGATTTATCGATCAGATTCAGCATATCCGCAATGGCTTCGACGCCTCCCAGCTTGTCTGTGGAAATAGATCCCATTGCCTGCACTTCCTGTCTCAGGACATCTTCGATTTCATCGATGAGTTCGGGGGCAACCGCATCAAGGTTGGCAATTCTGAGCAGAATTTCTGTATGCAGAGCTTCCGGTAATAGTTTTATGGTTTCTCCCATTTTACCGGGTTCCAGATGAGCCAGAATCAGGGCTATGGTCTGGGGGTGTTCATTTCTGATAAAGCCGGCAAGGGTGCGCGGGTCGATGAGTTCGAGGGAATCCAGGTTGGCAGAGGATAAAGAGAGCTGATCGATCAGGTCTTCAGCTTCTCCACCCTTAAATGCTGATCCGATGAGTTTTTTTGTATAATCACTGCCACCATAAAAGAACTGCTTGTTCTGCTGGAGGATCTCATAAAACTCCTGGATGATATCATCCACAATATCTTCTTCCAGCCTGCCAAGGCGGCTCATGGCCGTACCTATCCGCTTGATTTCAAATTCATTCAGATTTTTAAAAATCTCACCTGAGATCTCCTCTCCGAAGGAGAGGAGCAGAATAGCCGCCTTTTGTGATCCACTGTAGTTGTGAATTCCCATGCCGTCCTGTCCTGTGCTCAGCAGTGACCGGAGGTCCCGGCTGCGCCGGTTCCCCGGCAGCGAGGTCCTTTTGCTATTTTAGCCCGGACAGCCATATCCATCAAAGTTCTTGCACTTTCCGCTCCGCTAAAGGTCGTCAGGATCAGGAGTTGCTGCTTTCGGGGCAACCCCACTCGGCCCGGATCTGATGCTCTTCTCCGGCATTTTTGACTTTCCTGAATCTGGCTCCGGAAAACCCGCTGGTTGCTTTCTGACAGGCTGGCCAGCTGTCATGCCGGCGAAATGTGCCGTTGACCAGGCTGATATAGTAGACCTGATTTCTCTCTCTTGTCGAGCTGCTCTGCGGCGTTTTGTGCCCTCCGGCAGGCTTATATTCGTAAGGGTTGAATGGGTAGTCAGAGAGCAGACCTTCGAAGAGGGGTGTCGGGGCAACTCCTTCGGCAAAGGAGCTGGCTATGGTATCGGCCCTTTCGTTTCCGGCTATCCCTGCATGTCCACGGACATGGATGTAACGAAGGTCCATTTTCTGCGCTGTTTCTGTCAGCTGCTTCCACAGATCCTGATTCAGGACCGGCTGACCAGCAGATGTGATCCAGTTATTTCTGACCCAGCCATGGACCCAGCGGGTCATTCCGTTGATCAGGTAGGATGAATCCGTCAGAATCACAACAGGTGCGGACTGTCCTTTTGCCAGCCGGAGGCCTTCGAGTACGGCCTGCATTTCCATACGGTTATTTGTGGTATCCGGAACGTGCTGACCCCGCTCTCGGATCTGTCCGTCAGGACTGACCAGGATCAGGCCCCAGCCGCCAGGCCCGGGATTTCCTTTGCAGGCTCCGTCTGTATATATCACGATGCTCTTTTTCAGATCTGTATCCATGGGACCCCCGCTTCCTCTTTTTTCTGCTTTCAGGGAGCAGATGTCTTAGCTGCTGGCCTTACTGCCGGAGGCAATATAACCTGATACGCCCGTTTTTGCGAAAGCGGAGTGGATGAGGGCAGGTGATGTTTTTTTGTCTCTGTGTATTCATGATATTGCAGTACAATTGCTAAAAAAATGTTGTTTTTTTATTTTTTTCATGTATTTTTCGAAGGTCTATATGCTTATGATTTTAAAGGATTATATCTTACCCTATGCGGGCAGGGCATATATCATCTGAGAAAAAGTCTCACATGATGAGACTCTTATCTTTTGCTCTGTTTATGCTTTTCAGTGGTAGTTTTACTCTGGGAACAGAAGCGGCTCAGCCAGGCAGGCTGGAAGCCGTTGCTTCAGCTGAAGAGATTCCGGAGCATTTTAGTTTATGGAGAGCCGCAGAAGAGCAGGATGAAGAAACTGTAAGAGCAATTCTCAGATACATGCAGACTCCGAATGTTGCTGAGATTGATATTGATGAAACGAACGATAAATTGCAGCACGCTCTGGTCATGTGGCAATTTCAGATCTGTTGATCAAAGCTGGTGCAGATGTTCATATGACAGGTCCTGAAGGTCAGACAGCTCTTTCTCTGGCTCGGGACAATGATTTCATAGAGGTTGTAGCTAAGCTTATCGAAGCTGGAGCAGAAATAATTGCGGATACCGTGACTGAACCGGGAAGAACTGTTGATATGCATCCGGTGATAAAAGTTGCAGAAGTGGTATTGGCTTTTGTTGTGCTCTCTGGAGCCATCTGTGCTGCATATACGCTCTTATCCGGTCCAGATGCAGATGAAAATAACCTGCCCGATCCGAAGGATGTCCCCAATGATGTTTGTGATTCCGGAGCGGATGTTTTTCTTCCTGAAAACGAAGAACTGGCCACTATCCTCTGATCAGAAAAATGCAAAATATCTCAGCCTGACAAACGCACGACCAGTCAGCCTGAGATATTTTCAGCTAACCATAACCTTATATTTTTTTTATTCTCTGACGAAACACAGTAGTCCAGCATCTGTGTAAGTTGCTTAGCTGTTTGTTTTCAGAATACGATAAAGAAGTCATTGCCGGATGGACGCTATATATTGCTGTTCATCCTGTCAGGGGCACAGTCTGTGTCAGAGCTATCTGCATCTGAAAATCAGGGTGATCTCATACGGTTTTCCCAGGTTGATGTTTCGGATGGATGCTCCTTTATACTGATCTCCGAGACTGGTAATACTTCCGAGAATTTCAGTCGTCATTTTTGATTTTTTATAGCTTGATTCGTCCATACTGCCTTTGTATTCTTTTTTTTCACTGATAATGACGGCTTTTTTTTCATTCATGGCATCATCACAAAAATCATTGGCCTGATTGATTGCGTTTTTAAAACCTTTTCCTTCATCTTCAGCGAAAACAATGACTTTATGCTCGGACTCTCCTGGGCGCACATCCGGGTAATGAGCACAGGAGATGGTGGCAAGTATGATAAGAAAA
>JACKAG010000017.1 GCA_020635195.1 Deltaproteobacteria bacterium
ATAAGACCTGTCAGCAGCAGCCCTGTCCCTAACCTGACCCAGATCTCTCATGTACAGATCTATGGCTCCTGGTGGAATCTACTCCTGGGTTATCCCAGGTTAAAAAAAATCCATCTTCATGGCCTGGAAACCAGATGGCCCCCTCCTCCCGATTTCCCCGGTTTTTTAAAGGAGGAAACAGACCCGCGCCATCCGTCTGCACCGAAAAAGCAGGACGCGTTTCTCTGGCCACCACCAGAGCTTCCTTTCGAATCAATCGAGATTTCCAACGGGCGTTTTAGCGGCCACTTTCCTGCCGGAGGTGAATCTTCTGAAACATATTACGCAGAATTCGCCGGTTATGACCTGACGGTTTCATTCCATCAGTGGAAACGGGCTGACCTTATCTTTCAGAGCCCAAAAAGCCGGCTTTACCTGGATCAGAATCAGATTCTCAGTAACAGCATGATTGCGGGAAAAATCAGCCTGAAAGGCAAAGAGATCGAAGGGCAGGACCTGCTGATACAATCCGGACAGATCAACCTGAGTGGCAGTATGCAGGGATCTCTGCAATCTGAAGGAAACAAAATCTCAGATCTTTCTCTGAGAACCTACTGGAAAGGCTGGGCCGACCTTCAGATCATGGGTTCCTGGCTCGAAATCCCGAACACATCCGGTAAAATCAACGGATTTGCCGCAACAAGCATGACCCTTCCCTTTTATCATCAGCCAGAACGTTTCAACCTGAAAATCTCAGGACAGGCACAGTCGGAAGATGCAGCCATTGACGGCTACAGACTATTCGAAACAAAAACGGACTACGCAATCGACCCGGAAAAAATATCGTTTGATGCAACAAAAGTCATCATCAAAGGACAGAAAGTCGCAGAAGGTTCTGGCTCCATCGCCTTCGATAACAATATTCCGTTCAGCTTCCGTGTCACTCCGGACGCCCTCTCTCTTCATGACCTGTTATCTGTTTTCGGACTTGATCTTGCAGCTCTGGACTTCCGCCTCAACGGAGAGAAACTTCTGATCGATGGACAGGGTTATCCTTTTAACATGACAGTAAAAGGTGACACTCTGCTCCGGGATTTCCGTCTCCCGACAATTGCATACCCGGCCATGCCATTTCAACACTCACCCGAATGCAGAATGAATCTTGAACTGGAAGCCGATGAGACGCAACTCAGTGTGAGTCATGCTGGTGGCTTCTGCTCATCCACAGACCCAGGCAGACACAGCGGAAGCCTTTCAGCAGAAAGCCCTCACGAAAAAGAAAATATAGAGCTTGGAGGCTTTTTCGGTTTTTCTGTCGACCGGGGGCTGCACTTTACTGTGAACAGCAAGCAGATCCCGCCTCCTGTTGCAGAATATTTCTTACAAAGCCCTGTCAGCGGGAGCCTCAAGGCCAGAGCTCTTATTTCGGGGGCCTACGACAAGGTAAGTGGAAACATCGCTATCGACGCAAAAGACCTGAGTGTCCAGGGCATTGAGCTGGGCCGATTCAGAGGAAACTTTCTGATTGACGGCGACTCTCTGACTTGGTCTGAGCTGAGCGCACAGCCCGGGAAAGAAAGCATGATTGAATCTGAGTCTGGTGGAATCGACCTTTCCAGCCTTGATCTGAAACAAAGCAGCCTCAGGCTCCATAAAATTCCCGGAAACTGGACCCGGAATTTTGCCAGCACTTTTTTTCCCGACACGCCCTTTGAATCTGATATTGACCTGGCAAAGCTCCGCTGGAAAGGCTCCGTTCTGTTTCCTGCCCGCAGCAGCGGATCATGGCAGATCTCAGGACGCAATCTCTCAGTTGACGGAGAAGCTCTTGCGGACCGTTTCCAAAGCTCCGGCAATATCTCCGGCAGGAAGCTGATCGCAGACCCTGTCACGATCGTTATTTCCGATCAGGAGCTCCAGGCAAGTCTCAGATTGACCCCTTCTGAAGAAGCCCTTCCGGAAGGACCTGTCCCTGAAGATGCACCCTTTTGGCAGCAAGCCGGATTTTCCCCGACAGACAAGGTCCGCCTGAGCTTTCATTCGAAAGCTGGGACCCCGTCATCTCAGACATTTATCCGCTTTCCATGGCTGCATACCTGGCTGGATCAGGCTGCAATCCGTAGCGGGCTGACTCTGGAAGGGATGCTGGAAGGGAGCCTGTCGAAACCCGAGGGTTACTATAGGGGAAGCCTGACCCCTCTCACTCTCAACGACTGTCCGCTGCCACCACTTCAGTTCAGCGGCTTTCTCAGTGGAGATCACCTGAGCCTGAATACAAGCCATGGCGGCAATACGATGGAAGGTCGTTTTTCAGCTCATCTGAAGCAGCCTGGTATTCCTTACCAATGGTATTTTACCTTTAAACATTTTGATCTGCGGGCATTCGGAAGCCATTATTTTTTCAATGATCCGCGAAATTTCGCCTATCTGAGTGGCTCCTGGGCTATGGAAGGAGAGCTGAATAACTGGTGGAGTTCAAAGGGACTCTTCCATGTAGAGAATATGGAAGTCCGTTATACACATGATCTCCATGGCCAGCCTAAAACCCTGGTCTTCAGAAATGAGTATCCGGCAGAATTGATTTCCGGCCCGGAACAATGGCACTTCCGGGAACAAAAACCCCTTATTCTGTCAGGAGATCTGGCAAGGGCAGAGCTGGGCATTAAGGACGGCCGCCCTCCTGAGCACCTTGGACTTTATCTGAACGCTACTGTGGATGCCGGAATCCTTCCTGTCCTGTTCCGAAATGTGGAAAGTGCAGGAGGAAAAGCAACCCTGAAAGGACAGCTAGCGGGACCTGTCGACGACCTGAAGCTGACAGCTCAGCTGAGCACACGGGACGCGGAACAGGGACAAGAGGGCCTTTCCCTGAGCGTTCCGGAATTGCGGCCTGAGTTCCGCAATATCGATGCCCTTATCGAATATCAGGAAGGTTATCTGCATATCAGGCATCTGAAGAGCAGCAAAGGAACCGGAACCATCCGTGGAGGAGGAACCTTCAGGCTCAGTCAGGATGCCCCTGTCCGGACAGAATTCGCCCTGAATCTGGATCAGATCAAAGTCACGTATCCGGTACCTTATCTGAAAAGCTTTGACTCCATTCTCTCCGGGAACCTGCATGTTTCCGGCAGCGAGGCACCATGGCTCATCGCCGGGGATATTACGGTGGACAGAGCCCGATCAACACGCAGCTTTAATCTTCAGGAAGAAGTCATTCATGTAATCCGGGCCGATTCTTTTGAACAGAGTCAGAAAGAATTTGCCGAAAATCCACTGATCCGGCTGAACATCAATTTTGCTGCGGACAAATCGATCTCTATCTATAACAGCAGCATGCAACTCAACCTCTCTTCTCAGCTTCATTTACAGGGAGATGAACAAAAACAAGTGCTGCTCGGCCAGGTGGCCATTGAAAAAGGGAAATTTATTTACAAAAGAGAATTCAATATTCAAAGAGCCGAAATCAGCTTTGATGATATGAACAAAATTGATCCCAAACTGGATATCGTAGCAACAAGCAACATCAATCCATACAAAGTGATGGTTTCTGTCAGTGGACCAGCATCAGAGCCGCTTGTAGAATTACAAGTCGATCCCCCAACCCGGGATGATGGAACCGTCATCAGCCGCCTTGAAGCCATCCTTCTGCTGACCAGTGGGACACTCCCTCCGCAGGATCAACACTCTGCCGGAGTAACCGGGCTGGGGATCTCTGAAGTCCTGAATGTCTATGCAACACAAATCCCACTTGAGCGTCTTTCTGAGACATTAGGTGGCCAGTATATCCGCATGTATCCGGACATCACAACAGATGATAACGGATCTCCTTTGCCACGCCTGACGGTTCCGGTAAACCTGTATAAAGGAGTTGAAGCTGTATACCGGAAGACAGCCAGTACATCAGAAGTGTCTGTTGAGGTGCCGGTTCACAGTAATATTTCCCTGTCCGGCTCTTTTAATGAAGTCAGACAACAGGAAGAAGAGTCAAACCAGAGAGTCAGAGAGCAGGGTGGTAGCGTTGATCTTCAGTTCCGGTTCCCCGTCCGATAAATTTTTTGCGTTTTTGCTGTCCGCTCTGTTGCTGATGGCGGCCTTCCCTCCACAGTCTTTCTCTCGGGAAGGCATTCCATGGAAACTAGAAGAACCCAGACAAAACCTTTCTGAAGTGAACGATCTTCTTGCTCGCTTTCCCCTGATCCGAAATGGAGAGGAGCTCTCCGGACTTCTCTGCAACCTTGGCAGACTCTATCCCTTTGCCCATCTTGAGGCCCGTTTACATAACGGAGAATGGCTGATCAGCGGAGAAGCCGCACAGCTGGTGACAGAAATCAGAATCCATCTGGTGAATCGTCAGCTGAAAAAAGCGATGGAGGTCATCCGACAGAAATATCTCCGGCGGGTCGACTCTTCTGCCATCCGCACGAAAGTGACCGACAGCATCACAAATCTTCTGATCAGACATGGCTACTTACTCTCGAAAGTTCATTTTCAGTCCTCCCAGAAAGCAAACGGAACTGTCTATGAAATCAGAATCGATGAAGAAGAACCCTGCCGGATCAACCAGGTTCACTTTCCTTTTGATCTTCCGGACGATATCCGTTTTGCAGTCGGTCGCGGAGATATCTGCGAAATGGAAAAACTAACGGACGCAGTTGACAGCCTGGAAGATCAGTTGCTGGCAATGGGTTACCAGAATCTGCGAATCAACCTGGATAGCATATCGTACAGTGAAGACGGTAGAAACGCTGAAGTTTTCATCCAGGGAGAACTTGGAAAAAGAATCATATACGACGTCATCGATCATTCAAAACTCTTCTTAACTGACGATATCTTTCCCCAACAACAGCCTGATAAAAGTGAAATTCAGCTTAACAGCCCTGACTCTGTTCTTGCAGAGCTGAATAAATTTTACCATGCAAGGGGCTATGAAGATGTCCGGATCAGCGGACCTGAAATCCAGACAACAGGCAAAGATCAGGAGCACTATACCTACCATGTCATCCCCGGCATTCAGTATTATGTGACGCAGATCAGATTTGAAGGGAACCGTTATTTTAATTCTGCCTCACTACGGGAAAGCATGCACCTGACAGGTTTCTGGGAGTCATCAGTCCTCCTGAACCGGGATGAGCTCAATCAGAGTCTTGCCGCACTGGAAGCCAGCTACCATAAAGAAGGCTTCTGGGATGTCAAAATTCATGAGCCAAAAATCACACGCGACCCCATTGCCGGAACCGCTCAAATGCTGATCCTGATCCGGGAAGGTGAGCAGCGCATCTTTGACGGACTGGAGTTTTTGGGAAATACTTTCTTCACAGATGAAGAGCTCTCAGCATACAGCCAGGCCACCTTTGGTGATCCTATGGATAAAGCCCGACTGCTGGAGCTACAGGAAAAAATCCGCAATGCTTATCTGAAAGCCGGTTTCCATTATGCCGAGATAAAAACGACAGTCAGCCACCGCTCTGTCCAGCGTCAGCGGCCCAGCACAGCAAAATTTCGTATTACAGAAGGTCCCAGGGTCAGAATCGGAGGCATTACCATTACCGGCCTGCTCCGTACAGATCCTGCGGTGGTACGCCGGGAGCTGCGCTTTGCTTCAGGAGACTGGTATAATCCCGAACTGATTTCTCTTTCCAAATCAGCTTTGATGAAACTTGGTTTCTTTCGTTCTGTCCAGATTATACCTGAAGAAAGGGTTGCTTTCCTGGATCAGTCTCCGATCCTTAATATGCTGGTTGAAGTTCATGAAGGGAATGCCGGAAGCGTCTCCTTTGGCCCCGGTTACAATTACCGACGTGGCCTGCATTACAGCGGAGAGTTCAGCTATCAGAACCTTTGGGGAACAGGTCGACAGGCAAGTGTCAAGGTATCCTTCAGTGAGGAAAAAAACCAGAATCCCATCAGTAACCCTGGAGAAAGCAAAGGGAAGGTGTTTCTCGGAAGAAAACTGGCTGCCGGCTATGTTGAACCCTGGCTATTCGGCCTTCCGGTCAACGGACAGCTGGCCATCAGCCACAAGGGGACTGCCGACGAAATCTGGCACCTCAGCAACATGTTTGACCTGTCCATGATATGGAAACCCCAGAACATTCTTCCGGATACGGAATGGACCCCTTTCTATAACCTGCGTTTCAATAAAGAGGAGGGTTCCAGTCGTCAGGATCTCAGTCTGGCATCGACTGGCAGCTCCCGCATTGCCAGTATTGGCCTGCGCTATCGTCAGGATCGCAGAGATGATGTCTCCTGGCCAGGAAAAGGAGAGCTCATTCATGCAGAAGTGAGTTTTGCCAGGCCGGACTTTGGCGGAGACTATCATTTTTTCAGATGGGAGTTTTCATTTAAGCATTTTTTCAGTCTCAGAGATGGCCTGGTCTGGACCAACGGAATTTCCCTTGGCGCCTTTGAGGGCGTCGAAAAGAAAAACGACGACCGGGGGATTCTGCCGTACTCTGAACGCTATCAGGCAGGTGGTGTTTCAACTGTCAGAGGATTTCAGCAAAAGCTGGGTCCATGGGTTTCGACAGCAAACCAGGGTGCTCCTCCCCAGACAACAGGTGGTAGCCGCAGATCACTGCTTCGTACAGAGCTACGACAAAGGCTGAGCAGCAACTTTGCCCTGTCGCTCTTTTTTGACAGTGGAAATACATTCTTCACCCAACAGGAAGAAAAACGGATCAGAGAACTCTTTCAGGAAGGAGATCAGGGGCTTGAACTCCAGGACAACCTCCCTGGTCAGCCTGGGCGCTTACTGAAGAAGCCATGGGAGCTTGAGCGTCTTCACTATATTTCAGCCGGAGCTTCCGCCAGTATCATCACACCGGTTGGCCCGATTAATGCTTACCTGGCATGGCCCATCAGCGAACCCAGGAACGCTGCCTGTTCCGAAGATAAAGAGTGCTTTATCCGCCGAAAAGAACGTGACCCCTGGCTGCGAAAATTCCAGTTTTACATCAATATCGGAACAGATTTCTGACAAGAATGACATCAGAGAAAGCGGGTCTGTCCGGTCAGATGTCACGGCGGATTTCAGATCGCTGAAAAGAGTCGTTATGCATTCCAGTTCAGTCCAGCTTCTGTGACACGCTCCGGAGCTTCTTTCCCTTTCTTTTTTTTTACTTCCTGATTCACTTCCGGTCCTGCTCCTGCCAGCAGAGTAATTGTCAAATTTAGCAGATCAGAGATTTAAGCCGCAAGTTTTCTTACCCCATTGTGCTCTTTCTCATCTGCTACAGATCTGAATCTCTCAATAGAATCCGAGACTTCAGCCTCTGTTGCCTGAGCCAGCATCTTTCGGGCACCTTCTCTTAATACCTCTGTCAACGCATCCCTGATAGTTTTTTGTGGAAGTTGAACTGAATTGCAAGTAGCTTCTTTCATAGTGCATTCCTTGAATTTCGAAAAGCACTTCTTGAGGGTGCGCTACTTAATTCTCCTCATCCACTCAATTCGATCATATCTCTGCCAGCAGACTTAGAACCTCTTCCAGGGAGCCTTCAATTGCCAGATCGAGAGCAGTCTTTCCCTCCCGATCTTGATTAGTTATGTCTGCTCCTGTTCCAGTCAGCGGTTCTACAATATTTTCGAATCGTAGTCTTCTGTTTGCTCCACCAGCTCCAGATCCGCTCAGAAGCTGTACTGCAGTTGCAGCTTCTTCCTCTCTCTGACTCATCTCCAACCCTGTTCCTGTCTCCTGGGAATTTTCAGCATCTCTCAGCAATTCTACAACCCATGTCACCCCTCCGTCCCTCGCCAGATCAAGAGCTGTTTTTTCCATATGATTTTGCTTGGTTATATCTGACCCTGCGTCAATCAGTTGCTCGACAATAGTTTCGTATCCTTTTTTTGCCGCACAGTGGAGGGGGGTTTCGCCTGAATCATTTACATTATCCACTTCTGCCCCGGAGCTGATCAGAAGTTCGACCACTTCTTCCCAGCCCTTTTGTGCTGCCAGATGGAGAGGGGTTTGATGATAGTAGTCTTCCAGGTTCACATCCGCCCCGGAGCTGATCAGAAGTTCGACCACTTCTTTCCAGCCCTTTTGTGCTGCCAGGTGGAGGGGCGTTCGCTGGTCGCCATCATCTTGCAGGTTCACATCCGCCCCGGATTTGATCAGAAGCTTGACCACTTCTTTCCAGCCCTTTTGTACTGCCTGGTAGAGGGGAGTTTGGCCGCGATGATCTTTCAGGTTCATTTTCGCCCCGAATTTGATCAGAAGCTCTGCTATGTCGACCTTAACAGCCTGCTCCGCAGCATTATTCATAGCATAATGGAGGGGAATACTCCTGACAGCATAATGGAGGGGAGTACTCCTGCTTTTATCTGTCCCATTAACATCCGATCCAGCCATGAGAAGAAGATCCACATTAGACTTACAACCACTCTGCACAGCATGATGGAGGGGGCTTTTACCTCTTTGATCTCGGAGATGGACATCCGCTTGCATAGAGAGAAGCAGCTCCACTATCTCTGGCTTACTATACTTTGCAGCTGCAGCAATCGGTGTTTGGCCGGTTAACAGAACAACCTCAGAAGCCAGACTATTGCTGTTAATCATCAGAAACAGCTGAGTAATTAATAATAAGCGTCTCATGGGCGGTCCTTTAATACTTAAATAAACTCGAATACTTGTACTATTAGAAAAGAGCTCCATTACATACATATAATTTTTTATCTATACAAATCTCGTGAAGTACTTTCTATCAGAAGCTCTGTCTCATAGCAAGGCCCTCTATAACAAAAAGCAGCAGAAGAGTAATTGTCAAATTTAGTGAATCAGAGATTTAAGCAGCAAGTTTTCTTACCCCATCCTCAAACTTAACATTAAGATCAATAACATCCGCCAGTAGTTTGTAACCCCGGAGTTTCCTCCAGCGCTTTTCTGCACTTTTAATCAACTTAAAAACCATGTGCACAGTGGCATTGACAGAGCCACAGCCTTTCGTTCTCTTCGTCCGGAGTCGTACTGTCGCAAATGTGGATTCAATAGGATTAGTGGTCCGGATATGCTGCCAATGAACACCAGGAAAATCATAGAAGCTGAGGAGCCTGTGTTTACCCCTCAGCAGACTTTTGACAGCCTTCGGGTATTTATCTTCAAAAACTGACTGAAATTTTGTAAGCGCTTTTTCCGCATCTTTTTTGTTCTCTGCCATATATATTTCATGAATCATTTTCTTAGCTTCAGGCTGTTTTGTCTTTGGCATCTTGTCCAGAATATTTGCGGTCTGGTGAGTAGACCGGGGGAATCTCACCCCCGGCCCCTCTTAGAACGGTGCGTGAGCCTCTCAACTCACACCGCTCCCACTAAGCAAACGACCCTCGGGTCCCATATTTCCAGTGAGTGAAAAGATACGGCTTCTTCATTGAGAGCTGTTCGATGTATCGACATGCTCTCGTCGGTCGTCTTTTCATCTTCTTGTACTTGTTCTTCGCCCATTTGATCAGCAGATTGTTAACTCTGCGCCATAATGGATACAGCGCCGAAGGATAGAATGCCCCGTAGTAGTTCCGCCACCCAGTCAATACTGGGTTTAGCAGATGGGCGATACCTTCGACACCAAGATCCACACGCGACCTTAAGTTGGATCTGCGCAGGCGCCTCGCCATTTCCTTGAGCGCACTTTTAGAGACTGCTGGGAGAAAACTGGCAAACATCTTCCCATGCCTACTCCTGGCTCCACGTGTCCTAAACGTGAATCCGAGGAAATCGAAGCTGCGAATTGGATACCCTCCCTGTCTGTCAGCATCAGCACAGTAGACAATTTTAGTCTTCTCTGGATGCATCTCAAGGTGACACTCACGGAATCTTTCAGCTAGGAGGGCGCGGCACATTCTCTAAATTGTAAAAACACACATTAAATCCTGATGAAATATTCACGCAAAGAGAGATTCGTTCACCTGAGTATCCAATGATGCTATCAAACAGATTTTGCGATCGATGTACAATATAATGCGCTGATAATACAATGACTATGTGCCGCCCGCTACCCTGAGATCATCGTTGTTGCTGTGGAAGAAGACGCACTCATCCTGGGATCAATCTTAAGATGTTTGATCATTTTTTCGATATTGTGCGCTGTCGCTGCCAGCTTCCACCATAGAGATACTTTTTGTTTTCCTTTGACAAGAATCTTTATCCCTTTGTTTTTGATATTACCAAAAACAGGCTCAACTATGGCTTTTCGGCGTTTATACACCTCTATGATTTCTGTCGTTCTCATTTTTTGACGGTGGGTTCTTATCTTCTCATGTTTTTCTTTATTATGTATTTTCAGGGGATTTTTTATCCCGGATTTTGCTCTGCTGTTCACCTTGCAGCTGGATAAAAAGGGACAGTGGTCACAAAATCCATCCGGAAGATGAAAGCTGATCATCCCGTCTTTATGCATTGTTTTAATGGGAAGAACTTTGCCTGCCGGACAATGAAATTCATTCTCTTCGTTACCAGCCTTTATCTCATCTGCATACGTTTCTTTTCCGGAGTGTTCGCCTTTTGCCAGAGCTATAACGGGGTCAACAGATCTGGATTCTACCGCTCTGATATCCTCATAGGAGCCGTATCCTGAGTCAGCAAGAGCCTGTTCCGGATTTTTTCCACAGGTCTCTTTTGTGGTATCCAGCATCTTTCCGATTGCAGCTGCATCATTCTGGCTGTCATGGATTTCTGCCGCTACGATAATCTGATGTTTTTCATCAACAGCAGCCTGGCAGTTGTATATGTAGCCAAATTCCTTGTTTTTTCCACCCATGGGAAGAGCTTCATGATCATTGAAAGATTTCTGATCCTTATCCCGGATCGCTTCCCCTTTTTCAGCCTCCAGAGCAGCTTTTGCAGCTTTAATTTTTTCAAGACGCCGTTCCCGCTTCTGAATTTCTTCAGGTAATGTAGCCGAAAATTCATTTGTCTGTTTTCTGTTCTCCTCTGCCAGGGACTTTTTCAGTTTTTCCAGCTCAGATTGAATCTGTTCTACGGCTTTCTTCATATGGCCATAGGACATGGCTTTATGTTTTGAGGTCGGGGCCCTGAACTTGCTGCCATCTATGGCAATTTTCCCAAGACTCACCAGTCCCATACTTTGGGCGAGTCGTACGACATTCGCAAACAAATCTTTCAACTGTGAGTCGTGCCGGACCAGAAATCGTTGAAATGTACGAGGATCTGGCCTTCTGGCTCCTGATAAAAGGATAAATCGATTATCATAACGGCAGAAATCTGACAGTTTCCTGCCAGATACAGCTCCATGAGTCAGCCCATAAAATATTGTCCTTAGCATCAGCTCAGGGTCTTTGGCTTCCTGTCCTTGTTTTGAATAGAGATCTGAAAACTCACTCAGGTCTATCTGAGAAAAGAGATCTATGTACAACCAGACATCTGAGTCCTGGGGTACGAGTTCTGCATAAGAAAAGGAAAATAACTGAGGCTGAGATGCAATGTCTTCCTGAAACAACGTCTAAATCCTTTGCGAAACATGTAATTTCTTCATTTTACATGTTTCGGACAGCTAAGCCAGGGGAATGTGCCGCGCCCTCCTAGAGCAAGAGATGAAAGAAATTGATCTAGTTGGCGAAGAAATAAGGCAACAGCTTAATCTAGAGAAACAGGAAAAAAAAGAACGAAAAGCAATAACAACTGAAGAAGAACGAGAACAGCCAAAAAAACCAGAAGACATAACAAAGCAAGAACAGGCACGACAAGCGCAACAAGCGCAACAAGCGAAAAAAGCGAAAAAAGCGAAAAAAGCGCAACAAGAAAGAGCACTATGCAAGCTTCTCAATGACCTCATACAATTCGAGCCTTCCAATGCTCGAATTGTAGGCGACAGATTAAAAAGGTGGGACAGTCCATTTAACGAAGAAAAAATAAAGGGATTTAGCAATTCCCAAGCTTCTACAAAAAACTATGCAGATCTGAGTCTGCAAGAAGCAGAATTTGAGTGGATAGCTCATCAAGCATTCTGGATGCTGCCACTTCTAACGCAGTCAACTCGTGTGCGAAGACAATATCTTACCGAATACGGCTACACAGATCAGAGCACTAAGTCAACATGGCAGAACTACTCGGGCTATGCCATACTGGTTCATGATGGCAGGCCATATGTAGGATTTATACATATTGCAAAGGGCGCAAATCACAATAGCAATGAGATTTGGCAGCATGCATACTTTCAAAA
The DNA here is from genome assembly GCA_020635195.1 of Deltaproteobacteria bacterium. Taxonomy (GTDB): domain Bacteria; phylum Bdellovibrionota_B; class Oligoflexia; order Oligoflexales; family Bog-1112; genus JACKAG01. The sequence goes on from JACKAG010000017.1 coordinate 12,153, forward strand.
GGCCTCCGAAAAGCAAGCTTCTGATAACATACTAGCAAAGGATCAAAAAAATCTGTGGAAGAGTCTGCCACAAGATATACTCTCCGATCTGACACAAAACACAACCAAGTCTTCGATTAGTCTGCAGAGGGCAAAGGCTCATTCTGGAGAAGAGAATCATCACGCCGTTCATATCGACAAAAAGGACAACATACACTTATTGTTTTCAAGGCCTAATGACAGATTAATTTTACTCCCTCTCCCACAACATAGACATCAGGGGACGTAAAGGAAAGTAATGCGACCTTTTCCTTCTTCGGTTATTTTTTTCTGAAGAGGAACTGAATATCACGAACTACGGTCCGCGTATGATCGCCAGATCATACAAAACTCTTTTTAAATTTGTTTTCTGAGCTTCGCTGATACCGATCTCGCTTCTGGCAGATTTTACCTGAGAAATTTGCTCTTCTATAATCTGATCAATCTGATTTTTTGTCAGCTGTATTTTATTTGCCTTAGCTGTATCAATTAAGATTGAGGACCTGGCTCCGACGACCACTGTAGCGCTCCTTCCCTTTCCACTTTTACAGTGAATATAAACAGACTTTCCGCTTTTCATGGCATCAGAAGCATCCCCGATTGCCTTCTCTAAGACCTTTCTGTTCAGCATCGTCCTGTCCGGAGTTGCATACTGATTCCATTTATTGATCCCCATTTTTCTGATGCTTTCTCCGGAAGAATCTATCTCTATTCTGTATCGCCCATCACCAAGAAATTCAATATCCTCTCTGCCCGTCACATAAATATTTCCATCTATTCCCATATCCCTTTTTGCTCTTCCAAGTTCAAAGTTTTCAATGACAGATATCACATCAAGACCTTCGGATTTTTTTCCAGTCAATTCTGTGATTTCATCCCGTATATTTTTTATAATAGCCTGATCAGGAAGCATACCAAGATATACATTTGAATTGTCTGCAAGATTCCGGACAGAGCCTATCGGGACCTTTGTACTTAAATGTTGCGCGAAAATTGCAATCGCATAAGTTTTTACTTTAAATAAAGCGCTTATGCTGCTTTGTTCGCATTTATTACCTCCCTGCAATAGCGTTGCACATCCCTGAACCCATGAATCCTTGTGCTAAGCTGGATCAGATGCTTAAAAGGAGATAATTCGACCTCCTGCTGCAAAGCAGTCATAGCCTCCAGAACAGATCCGGACTTACCAGAAATTTCCGGCAAAAGGAGCCATGCACAGTAGACCCAGTGAACATGAGACTCTACGGATTGAAAATCGTGGCAACTCACATCTTCAAACCCCATCAGAGATTTGACGTCTTTGTGAAATAGCTCGATTTCCCATCTTTTTCGGTAAACCCTGACAATCGCCCCCATCCTGACTCTGATGTTGGAACAAACCAGATACTTTCTCCCCCTGCGACTCCCTCGCTCTTCTGAAAGAACCAGCCTGACTTCATCAGTGATTCCACTGATAAAACCGGTGAGTTCTCTTGCGCGGAACTCCTTCCGCTTTCTTCTTTTCCAGCCATTCGCATAAGCACGAATAGTTTTCCAGGGAAAAATTTTGGCTTTCCGGAACAGGTCAGCGACGGAGCAATTGCCCTGAGCGCCTGCATTTTTTTGGGAAGAAAGTCGAGATCCTCTCGAAGATTTCATGCTGAAAACAAAATCCCACCCACGAGACAGAATGGAGGCTTGAAGCTTTTTATTGTCATAGCCAGAATCTGCGAGCACAACAACTTCATGATTTTCATAAGTTCCGACGTATTGCGACAAATCCAGATCAGAGAGATATCGGATGACAGCTTCCTGTTCGGTTTCTTTTTTCAGGCCCCGTCTTTTACGCTCACGTCCGGAAATCCATGCCAGGGGAGGGAGTGGAATCTTCTTGCCATTGATAAGTAGCAGGATATTTGTCCACTGGTGGCCAATAACATAGCCTTTACCATGACTGAACTTATGGCTGTTTCCACTGTGTCTGGAAGATCTTGATTGCAGAGTCGTATCAATCAGAATGGCGATAGTCCAGGGCCCTCCGGCAACAACAGGCGGCCTCTGGATTGCTCTGCATGTTCTGGCTGCCGTACGCTGAAGAGATTCTACCGCAAGATCACCATGCCTACGTAAAAACCTTGAAAACTGGGACTTATGCAGAGATCCGACCTGAGAGGCATGGGTCAGGCTATGTTTTCTTCCTGGCAGCATGAGAGATAAAAGATAAGCAAACGCGACCTGCTTCAGGCGGCAGGGAATATTCAGAAGACAGTCAGTTTTTTTTGCGATAGGGTTGCTCAAGGCGGGCACCTCTCGGGATATAGTCGCTTGGATGAGCACTTTAAAAAGTGTCTCGACAGCTCTGCCCGTCACAATACTCTATGATATCTGGTTATTACGATAGATTTTTTTTAAAAAGCTTTCCAGAACAGATTTTTTCACTGGGAAGTCTGATTTCGCGCAACATCTAAGTTGTAGAAAGCGCTGGCATTCTGTCATATGCGCTATATTCTCCAGCTGAAACCTGAACCCGTTTTTTATCTATCGCTTTGTTAAAATATTTTTGTTTATAGTCACTACCAAAGCGGATCTTTCTCAACTTATCCTGCAGTGACTCAAATAACCTTATCAGACCTTTTTTAAAATCAGGACCAGAAGATTCTCTGACTAATCTTTTGACAACAGCTGTATTGCTGTTCAGATTTAACTCATCAGGTTCAGAAAATGCCTCTGAAGCCAGAAGATTCAGATACTCCCTGTAGTATAAGGATTTTATGTCAAGGTCTTCATCACTACCTGAAATAAAATCTGATTTAAAAAAAATTAACTGCTCTCCATCATCAAAAAGATGCATATCAATAAAATTATCTTCCCTGATTTTTTGAAGGGATGACGTTTGATCAAAACCAATCCTTTCTGTCTGATGCACAACGGAACCTAGATTCTCCGTTGGCCTGACATTATTTTTTTTACATGAAAACAAGACAAAAAACGTCATGCAAGATATGAAATATTCAGAAATAAAATAACGATTTATCGATTTCACTATATCACTCCATTCAGATCAGCTTCTTATCGGAAATTCTACAGATATCTGTAAAATCAATACCGCACAAAACTAAGCCTTCATGTTTCACCTGAATCAGGAACACATGAATCATGCAGAAAAACTGGTTTTGAATTTTAAGGGGCTGACATACCGTTAACCAAGGATGGAATCCACCTGGAAAAAACTGACGCTATCACTGGATCAGGGATGGGCATAAAGTCATCATGACAATACATCGATTGATATCTGAAGCATCTGAAGACGTTTACTGTAGCAAATCTGACAAATCCGGAAGACTGCTTACTGTTTCTTTGATGGATTTATATTTCTGCGATACATAAACATGCCTCTTAACTCTCAAAAGACGCAAGCTTGTCTGTCTCAGTACTTTTAGCAACTCTCCGAAAATCACATATTCCAGACAAGACCCGACTTAAAGAAACAGTCGAAACAATCCGAAGGAAGGTGAACTTGCAGTTTTTACGAAGGAGATCCTTATGTATCGTGACACCGTTCGCGTTTCATCCCTCGTGGCCTTCATGATCATCACTTTCATCAGCCTGACAGGCTGTGGCAGTGATGATAAAGACGAGACATCATCGACAACAACAACCTATAAATTCAGTACAGATATCAGCAGCATCCTCTCAGGCAGCTGCGCCAGCAACGGCATCTGCCATGCTTCCGATAATGCGGTGGGAAATGTTGCTTACGTGGGAAACAAGGATAATCTGGTTGCTCATAAGACTGATGTCATCAACCGCATGAATGGAACCGGCTCTCTTATGCCTCCGGCAGATAGTGGTGTTTCTCTGTCCACGGCTGACAAGCAGAAGCTGGAAGACTACCTGAATCAATCCACTCACGACTGAGCCGAAAACTTCCGTCCTCTCCTGCTTTTTTCTGAGCATCTATTATCCGTGTGATGCAGGAGCATCCAGAGCTGGCAAGACCTGTCCTGTACAGCAGCCAAAACCAATCCTGAAGCCAGGCCCCTCAGCCCAGGCCCTCATTCTGATTTCGTCGCCATCTTCAATAAAGCTACGGCTCTGATGATCCTTCAGGGCCAGAGGCTGTTGCCCCCCCCAGGTCAGTTCCAGCAGGCTTCCCCGGGATTCCGGAGTCTGGCCACTAATAGTTCCGGAAGCCATAAGATCACCAGGGCGGACATTGCAGCCTGTTACCGTATGATGAGTCAGCTGCTGCGCCATGCTCCAGTAAAGACCCCGGCTATTCGAGCGGCAAATGGTCTGATACTGAGAAGATTCCCGGGTCCGGATATCAACAGCCAGTTCGATATTAAAATGATGTTTACCTCCGTCACTGTGCCGAAGATAAGGAAGAGGAAGAGGTTCCTGTACAGGCCCTTCACTTGCAAAGGGCATAAGAGCCTCCATGGAAACCACCCAGGGAGAAATACTTGTGGCGAAAGACTTGCTCACAAAAGGACCAAGAGGCTGGTACTCCCATTTCTGTATGTCTCGCGCACTCCAGTCATTCATCAACACCAGACCAAAAATATTCTTCTCAGCTTCTGCCAGTGGAATCGGGACCCCCAGACGATTCGTCTTTCCTCCGACAAAAAATGCCATTTCCAGCTCAAAATCAAGGCGTTTACTGGGGGCAAAAACCGGAAGCTCTTCCCCGGGAGGCATCAGCTGCCCCTTGGGACGACGGACCGGAGTTCCACTGATCACAACAGAGCTGGCCCGACCATGATATCCGACAGGCAGATGGAGCCAGTTCGCTAAGAGTGGATGATCTTTATCCCGAAACATGGTTCCGACATTCGTTGCATGTTCTCTGGAAGAATAAAAATCTGTGTAATCACCAATGACAGCGGGCAAAAGCATCGTCAGCTGATCCTGTGGAAGCAGAACAGCCTGCCGCAACTGCGAATCATCTCTGAGCTGCGGGTTATCCTCCCGCAGCAGATGACTCGCACACTCCCGTACATATTTCCAGGTTTCTGATTCCTGTTCCATCAGAGGGTTCAGGGTAGCAGACTGAAATAAAGGCTCAGAAGCTACTTTCAGAAGGCCCTTTTGCTCCAGTCGCGTCAGACTCAGGACCTGATCACCGATTGCAACACCCACTTCCGGAGAACTTTCAGACGCTTCATGCCTCCGGAAAAGGCCCCATGGAAGGTTCTGGACAGGAAAGTCCGAATCTGAAGAAACAGGAATAAACGAACGAAGTTCCGGATGATTAGGATGCTTCATAATGCCAGCCCTTTTTGACAACAGACCTGAAAAATTCTGTCCCCTGCCTCACAGGCTGTCAAGGCCATATCCGGATCAAAGTGCTGCCTTTCAGTTGCTCCACACCTCCCCCTGAAACTGTTTCCAGCCCAGCAGAAAGGGAAGGCCAAAACGAAGCGGTGAATCCACTTTGCGTTCTGTCAGACCGGGGTACTGAATCCGGAGCACCCTGACTGCATCCTCCGGTGTCACAAAGGCCGGCATAGGACCTCCATAACCGTAGGCTTCAATATAACTCTGAGGCCGTTCCATCACACCAACAAACAGAAAAGGGTACTTCAGCCTTTTCCTCAGAAGTAACAGCTCCTCAAGGAAAGCAGGACAGATATCCTTTTCATCCTGTAAGTCAATAATCACATATTCCAGATCAGCATGCCTGATCCAGTTATGAACACTCAACACCAGGTGAGTACAGGCTTCACAGGACAGAGATTTAGTTTCACAGGAGTTCATAAGATTTAAAACCACGGCACCATCGACCAGGACCGGAATGAAATCCATCATAGAAATACCACTCTCCTTCCCCACCAGAGTATCTTCTGGCAGCAGCCATAACCTGTACTGAGTTTGTTCCTCCCCTCATTATTTTAAAAACAAAAACACTTGTCAAATTCCGGATGAAAACAGATGCTGTTTATCAATAAGCTGACAAATCACCTGGCGCTTCATTGCATGCAGACTTTGTCCACGAACCTTATCTTCATAAGCTGGCAGGAGAGTCCGACCTTTCCGGAACATCTGTTCCTCAGAGACCCCTTCGACAATAAGTGGCTTCACACAGATCTTTACAGGCTGTCCACGGCTACGGAGCATATCAATAAGACGCTGATCCTTTTCCTGGTCGAGAGTTCCACTCTGAACAAAGAGATCTGCATCTGCTTCACAACAGAGACTCAGGACCAACAGCCATCGCAACTGCTCCGGATCTGACACAGAAGGTCTCTGCTGTTGTACAACAGAGAGTTTCCATGTTAAGCCATCAGCATCCTGAATCTTCCGGCTCTGAATCTGTTGCCGGTAACGGCTGAGAATATCAGCACTCAGATGTGAAACGACCACAGGTTTCTTTGGCCGCAGCGAGGTGTCCATGCCTGTCTCCGATAACAGATACCATTCCCTGTCACAGCCTGGTTCTCTGTTATTTTATCAGAAAGCCCCGCCAGAGTATGATCAGAGGAATGTTTCACGATGCCGGCAGTGGTCCTGTCTTCTGATACTGGCGGCCTTCACATCATCCTGTGTCTATCGTTTTTCGAACCTTCATATGAAAGCCCCATCCGGAGCGAGATCCATCGGGATTGAATCCATCTACGATACAGGAAATATTGTTCTCCCCCATGAATATCTCTGGCTTGAGCTTCAGCGACAATTTGCCATCAACGGAAGACTCCGGGTGCAGCCTGTGCATTCCGCGGACCTTTACCTGCGAGCTCATATCACCAATGCCCTGATCCGTCCGGAGCTCACGGAGAAACGAAAGATTACAGATCCTGACTCTTTTCTGAACGACGCAGAACCACCCGCGCCATGGCCCATGAATACCTATCAAAATCAGAGTATTGCGCACTCTTATGCAAAATCTGAGTCCGTGTTTTTTCAGGTCGCAGTTGAGATCTGGGACCAGAGAAAAAAAGTAAAGATCTTCACAAAAACATATTCGATGTCAGGAAGCTGGACATCCTATGACTCCAGCCTGCCTCCGGAATATACTTTTCTCCAGTCGGAAGAAAGTTTCGAAGGAACATTTCATGGTCTGGCAGAAAATCTGGCCTGGATCATCGTAACGGATGTGTTGCAGATTCCGACCTGAGACAGCCGGGAGCTTCAGTGACAAAACCCGCGGGCGGCCATCACCGGGGGAGCTTCATGTTTGTGACGATGAGCCAGATGGCGCTGCCAGACAAAGTGCATCACAGCAGAAGCATCCGGTCCCGGTCTGTCTCCGGCCAGAAGACTACGGATAGCCTTCTCCATCTCGTCGTAACGATAGCCCAACTCGGCCTCATCCGTCTGCCCATCCCAGAGGCCTGCACTGGGATGACGATCAATCATAGCCTCTGTGAGAACACCCTGATCGCGAAAGTGCTCCAGCAGCTGATAAACCTCAGACTTAAAAAGCTCACCAATCAGAAAAAAATCACCAAGGGCATCCCCCCCCTTGGTGTCATAACCAATATAATCCTCAGAAAGATTTCCGGTGCCAATAACCCGAACCCTTTGCTGCGGATTGAGATCGGCCAGATGGTGCGCCAGAGCATAAAGACAGCTCATTCTGACACGCGCTCTGCCGTTCCCACGATTCACAAGGCTCAGGTCTGCACCTGACATCGCCTGACTGACCAGTTCATTCAGCGCCTCTGAAACCTGCCCTACAGAGATCAGAACAGATCGGATTCCAAGAGCTTCTGCAACCAGTTGTGAATTCCGGTTAAACGTTGCCAGATCTGCTGAAGTCGCAGGCAAATGCACACCCAGTACATTTTCCCGGCCAAGAAAATGAGAGCAAAGGGTCGCCACCAGTGTCGAGTCCGCCCCTCCGCTCATTCCGACAACAGCGATCTCGGTCCGGGCCTTCAGTTCATTTTCCATGCTTCTTAAAAGACCAGCTATATCCCGAATCATGACCTGTTCCTTTCTATTCCTTCGCAAATCCGGCAACCATATCTACAATATGAATATGAGACTGAGCAAGTTTTCCCAAAAGACACGCCGTGCAGGGAAAGACATCCCTGACAGCCTTCTCCGGGAAGAGAGTTCTGTTCATTTTCAGAAACAAAGCCTGTGAGTTGGATGGCGCAGCCCCCTGTGAATTCGGGCGCTGTCATAGCCCCGCGGGTGATTCCGGGGAAATTAGACATTGATTTTCCCGGAAAAAGCGAATGAAAATGTGAACGAAGTTGATCAACCTTTATCTGAGTGCTGTGGGTCATAAATTATGAGTAAGTCGCTGGTGATCGTGGAGTCCCCTGCCAAAGTCAAGACGATAGGGAAGTTTCTCGGAAAAAACTTCTCCGTCAAGTCCAGTGTCGGCCATATCAGAGATCTGGCCAAATCTGTCAACGAAGGCGGGGCCCCTCGCAAGCGCGCGCAGGGCCTCAGCGCGGAAGAAAAAAAACAAAGCGAAAAAAATAAGCTGATCCGCAGAATGGGTGTAGACCCTGAGAATGACTGGGAGGCTCGCTATGAAATTCTCCCGGGAAAAGAAAAGGTTCTCAAAGCACTCCAGGAAGCCGCAGAAAAGGCAGATACAATCTATCTGGCCACCGACCTTGACCGGGAAGGAGAGGCCATCGCCTGGCATCTGAAAGAAGCGATCGGAGGGGACAGCGAACGCTACCAGCGTGTGACATTTACTGAGATCACGAAAAAGGCTGTGCTGGCTGCTTTTAAACAACCTTCCGACTTAAATCTGGACCGGGTCAATGCACAGCAGGCCCGCCGTTTTCTGGACCGTGTTGTCGGTTATATGCTGTCGCCGCTTCTCTGGCAGAAAGTAGCCAGAGGGCTTTCAGCAGGCCGGGTGCAGTCTGTAGCTGTCCGGATGATATCCGAAAGAGAGCAGGAAATTCATGCGTTCAAGACGGATGAATACTGGGAAGTCAAAGCCATGCTCCGGGCTGCTGAACATGACATTTATATGAATGTCACAAAAATAGCAGGCAAGACCTTTCGCCCTGACAGCAAAGCAGAAACCGAAAAGCACCTGGCACAACTGAAACAACACCCTTACATCGTGTCTCAGGTCGAAAAGAAGCCAGCCAGGTCAAAACCATCCGCTCCCTTCATCACATCAACCCTACAGCAGGCTGCCAGTGTGCGGCTCGGCTACGGGGTCAAAAAAACAATGGTTCTGGCCCAGCAACTGTATGAAGCCGGTTATATTACATATATGAGGACAGACTCCACGAACCTCAGCCAGGAAGCCCTTGAATTATGTCGGGGATTTATCGGAGAGCAATTTGGATCGGCCTACCTCCCCCCGGAAGCAATTCTTTACAGCAGCAAGAAAAGTGCCCAGGAAGCCCATGAAGCCATAAGGCCAACCGATGTCACCCAGAGACCGGAAATGCTGGCATCCGGATTAGAGCGGGACGCTGCAAAAATTTACGAATTAATCTGGCGACAGTTTGTTGCCTGCCAGATGACTCAGGCTCAGTTTGACAGCACTCAGATTACTGTTCAGTGTGGGGACTATGAACTCAGAGCCAAAGGACGTGTTCTGCGTTTTGACGGTTACCTGAAAGTTCAGCCACAACAGAAAAAGAAGGGAGAGGAAGATATCAACCTCCCTCCTCTTGAAGAGGGAACATCCCTTAAAGCAGAAGCATTGCATCCCAGCCAGCACTTTACCAAACCACCCCCCCGCTATACCGAAGCAAGCCTGGTGCGGGAACTGGAAAAAAAAGGAATTGGCCGCCCCTCAACTTATGCCTCAATCATTTCCACGATCCAGGACCGGGGCTATGTGCGCCTTGAAAAAAGACGATTTTTCTGCCTCAAGATGGGAGAAATTGTCACAGATCGCCTGACACACAATTTTCATGATCTCATGGATTACGGCTTTACGGCCTCACTTGAAGAAGCCCTGGACAAAATCGCTGCTGGCCAGCAGGACTGGAAAAACCTCCTTGATCAGTTTTACGAGCAATTCACCACAAAACTGGCTCTGGCATCTGAAGAGATGCGACCAAATCAACCGACTGAAACAGATATCGACTGCCCTGAATGTCAGCGAAAGATGAACATCAGGACCGCACGAACCGGGGTCTTTCTAAGCTGCTCCGGCTACGCTCTTCCGGTCAAAGAACGCTGCAAAGGAACTCTGAATCTGATCCCGGGAGAAGAGGTCGAAGCTTTTTCCGGAGATGACGATGAAGGCAACGTCGCTGAAATTCAAGCAAAAGAGCGCTGCCCACTCTGTGACACGGCAATGGATAGTTATCTGATTGACGAAGAACGCAAGATTCACGTTTGTGGAAACAATCCTGAGTGTCCCGGATACAAAATCGAAAACGGAAAATTCCGGATCAGAGGCTATGAGGGCCCTGTGATTGAATGCGACAAATGTGGCGCTGACATGCAGCTCAAAACAGGACGCTTCGGGAAGTACTTCGGCTGCACAAAGGCCCCCGAGTGTAAAAACACCCGGAAGCTTTTGCGAAACGGAGAAGCAGCTCCCCCACGGGCAGAGCCCGTGCATATGCCCGAATTACCCTGTGCTGAATCGGATGGCTATTTTGTCCTGAGAGATGGCGCGGCCGGGATTTTCCTGGCTTCCAGCAAGTTTCCCAGATCACGGGAAACAAAAAAGCCCGCAGTTGAGGATCTTCTGCGCCACAGGGCTGAGCTGGATGCAAAATACCACTATCTGGCTGATGCTCCTCCCCGGGACCCTGCCGGAAACCCGGCCATTATACGTTTCAGTCGTAAGACAAAAGAACACTATATTATGAGTGAAGAGAACGGCAAGCCGAGTGGCTGGGCTTTGTTTTTTGAAGGAGGTCAGTGGGTGGATACGAAAAAAGCTCAGGAAGACTGAGCCTGATCCACTGCTGCAGAGTCTGCTGCGAAACTGTCAGATCATTCCGGCTCAGAAGGTGAGTAGCCAGACTTTGCAGATCTTCAATCGTATCCACATCCCTGTACTCAGCTCCCAGGCGGACCCTCCCCATATTCCTCAACTCTTTCACCAGGTGACTCCTGGTTGAAGACTGGCTATAGGGGACCCTCTGCCAGAAAGAAACCGCAGAATGCTTCCCCGGACCTCCCCACAGCCAGAAACCACCATCACTGGCAGGGCCCACCACATATCCCGGCTCTGTCCTGAGCTGACGGATGATATCTGCCAGGACAAGAGGGCTCAGCTGCGGACAGTCCCCTCCGAGAAAAATCAGCCGGTCAAAATCAGCCTGAAGCTGTGTATGAACAGAGGCCAGCCGGCTTCCGAGAGAACCGCTCCCCTGAAAGATCCTGGGAAACTCCTGCCAGATACTCTCATACAATGCTTCTTCTTCTGCAACAGCCCAGAAAATATCGGTTCCTGAGACCTGTTCCCCTGCCAGGCGACAGCTATCTGCTGTCGCCTGGCAGGAATAACGATAAAAAGTTTCTGCGTCTTCCTGACCCAAAGTCCGGGCCAGCCGGGACTTAAGAGAAGAGAGCCCCGGAGTTTTGACAAAAATTGCGATTGCTGTCCTGAGTTCAGAAGAAGGCTTCTCTACGCTGTCAGCGTTCAAAATATCTCTCCAGTTTCTGTTTCTGCTCTGCAATAAAAAAGGGCAAAGCCTGCTTCCAGGTTTTAAAAAAGTGATCCGCACTGGTTTTCAACCAACCATGTTTTTTGTATTTCCGCGCACTGGTCCGCAGAACAGCCCCGACGGGACGCAGAGGAATTCCTGATAACCTGGCCTTCCAGATCAGGACATGATCTTCACCATAAGGACAAGATGGATCATAAGCCCCCAGCTGCCAGAAGATATCCTGAGAGAGACAAAAGCCCTGATCACCAAAAGGAATACCCAGAGCCCTCGACCGGACATTTGCCATTTTCCCGTTCAGAGTGCTCAGTACAGGGCCATCCGGAAGATAGGCAAGGTCGAAAAAATGCAGCGCTGCAGGAGCTTTTTCCAGAGACTGAAGCAAACAGGAGATGGCAGCAGGTAAAAACACACTGTCTGCATGCAGAAACCACAAAAATCGTTGTCTGGCATACCTGGCACCCAGATTCATCTGCTGCGCCCGTCCTGCCTCTCCTACGATCCACTGAACACGATACTTTTTTTTCAGCAGAGCAAGAGACCCGTCTTCATCCATACAAGGAGGATGAGGACGGACAAAGAGGACTTCACTGCCCTCAGGTAAAAAAAGCAGAGAAGAGCAGAGACTACGCCAGCTCTGATCATGAGCCCCCAGCGGAACGATGACAGAAAGAGTCGTTGCGGAAGATAGCTGCACTATGCTTTCCTGAAAAAACAGGCTGATCCTGAGTAAAAACATCAATGCCGGACATGATCTGCCCTCAAAAACAAAAACAGCAGTCATGAACAGAGTCACAGAGACCCGTCCGCTCGGGAAAAAAGCCCTGCGAGGCCACATCCGTCAGCGATGGCTCCTGCAATGAAGGAAGGATTATGACACAGCCAGAGCAGCAAAACCAGATCAGAAATACCATACATAGAGCATGGCTTATGCGCCTTAGTGAAGAGTACGATGACATCTGCAAAACTCACCAGTTATTCCTCTGCCCTCCTGTTTTTGCTCTCTGTGAAAGCAAAGACATACTGGGACAGTGGTGTCCGGAAGACCGGTCCCTGAAAATATCCGTCCGGCTCATCGAGACGGCTACATGGAGTGTGGTGCTGGAAATCCTCCGTCATGAAATAGCTCATCAGATTGTCTCAGAAATTTTCTGTCAGAAGGAAAAAGGACACGGCCCATGGTTCCGAAGAGCCTGCCAGCTCACCGGCGCCAGCCCGGCAGCTCATAAAGCCTACATCAGCCCAGAATCACTTCAGGAAGAGTTGTCAGCTCCCAGGGAGGACGACCCGGAAGAAAAACTGCTCCGCAAAGTCCGTAAACTTCTGGCTCTGGCCAGCTCTGGCAACCAGCATGAAGCAGCTCTGGCCCTGGAAAAAGCACAACAGCTTTGCGAAAATTTTGGCCTTGGCCCGGATCTTATGCCGGAACACTCACAGTTCATATCTCTTGTCATCACACACAAAAAAAAGAAACTGGAACTCTGGCAGAAACGCCTCAGCAGTATCCTGATCGAGCATTTTTCTGTCAGAGTCATCCAGACTGAAATATTTGATGCTCAGAGCCTTGAACTTCATAAATGCTTTGACATCCTTGGGGTGCGTCACAAAGTCAGAATTGCAGAATACATATACTGGTTTGTCGCCAACCACCTCCCGGGGCTCTGGGCAGACTTCAGCACAGCCCGACAAAAGTCCGGGCTCCGTTCCAGGAATCAGTTCTTCCAGGGAGTTGTTGCCGGACTTGACGAGCAACTTAGTAAAAAAAGGAAGGGCAGCAGCCCCTCTGCCGCAACGTCCTCCTGTCATGGGAAAAAGGACGCTGTAGTTGTCGCCAATAAAGCCAAACTGGAAGAATTTACAAAGCTGCGATATCCACGCCTTCAGAATGTCTGGCACAAATCCAGGATTCGGGATGAAGATTCATATGAGGCTGGTAAGGAAAAGGGCCATAAGTTAAATCTATATGGAGGTATTGATAAAACGGGTCGTCAGCCGCTAAGACTCTCTTAAGACTGTCTTCAGAGCTCACGTGACCCCACTCTCAGATAAAGCGGAGAATCCGAGTGAGCAGAACATCAGAACAGAGAAAAAACAGAAGATACCGGATCTCGCCTCTTTTTTATATTTCCGGAGTTCTGGTTACTGTGATGATGCTGCTCTGGCTGATTCCGGATCAGCCTGCAACTGAGCCTGCCAGCGAGATGTCCGGACAAGACATGCAAAACCTCCCTGACGACACTCTGATATCAGCAACATCCGACACAGACGAAAGCTCCCTGATCTCCGGAGCTCCTCCGGCAAGCCTCCAGGCTCTGCCTGATTTTACAGAGTCTAAGATCCGGAAAAACTCCAGTGCTTACCAGACTCTGAGAAACTCCGGATTCAGCGCCAGGGAAACGCATGCCGTTATCGATGCTGCAAAAGAAGTCCGTGACCTTAGCAAAGTCCGGGCAGGTATGATTCTGAGGATTTACCCCAGGGTCGCAGAAAAGCCCGAAGAACAGGATGATTTCTCCAGAGTCAGCTTTCTGCTCTCCATGACAGACACCCTCAATATCATGAAACAGGCAGACGGTAGCTGGACAGGCAGTATTCATTCGAAACCGGTATCCGTTCAGACAGAGGCTTATCAGGGGGAGATCAGGGCCAGTCTCTGGCAGTCCGCAACAGCTGCCGGAATGGATGCTGAGCCCGTCTATGCATTGAGCGATATTTTTGCATGGCAGATCGATTTCAGCCGGGAAGTCCGCCCCGGAGATTCCTGGAGAGTTCTGCTGAATCGGAAATATGTTGAAGGGACTCCACTCAGCTGGGAGCCTGTCATTATGGCTGAATATCACAGTGTTTCCGGAAACCATTACACCGCGATCCGTTATCCACCAGAAGGAGAACCCGCAGAATATTACAGTCCGGAAGGAGACAACCTCAGAGGACGCTTTCTGAAAAGCCCTCTGCGCTATTCCAGGATCAGTTCAGGATTTCAGCTGCGTCGTTTTCATCCGGTTCTGGGGATTCATCGCCCTCATTATGGCGTAGATTATGCTGCTCCGACAGGGACCCCGGTCCGGGCCGTAGGCGACGGGACGATTACCATCATCGGACGCAGGGGCGGAAATGGACGGATGATCCGGATACGCCATAATGCCGTTTATGAAACCGCATATAAACATCTGAGCCGATACGCCAGTGGACTCAGACGGGGGAGCAACGTTCAGCAGGGTGATATTATCGGATATGTCGGTTCAAGCGGCCTTGCCACCGGCCCCCACCTGCACTTTGAATTTTACGAAAACAGCCGATTCACAGACCCTCTTGGCAGAAAATTCCCGAGAGAAGATCCGGTCGCACCGGCAGACAAAGATGCCTTTTTGCAGTTTGTCCAGGAGAGTCGTCGCCAGCTCGACAGACTCCAGCCTTCCACCATTGCCCGGAAAGATGCGACTGAGGACAGACAGCCGGAAGCTGATGACAGATTCTGAGTCTCCAGCGATGAACTTCATGTATCTGTTCCGGCTATAAAGGCGATGGATTGAAGACCCAGCAGAGCTTGCAACAATCACTTCCGGCAACTATAACATGGACTATCAGGATGAAACGACTGCCCTGAAAAGGCAGGAAACATCTTATTTTCAATTCCGTTACGACAAAAAGAAGCTGCTGAGTCCATCAGAAAAGGACATCGAAGCCAGCCAGTTCCCAGGAAAAAACTGTCAGAGTTCATGGCAGGATTCAGAGGAGAAGATCAGTGATTTTTACCAAATTTTCTAAGTCTGAAAAAAGTCTGAGCGCTCTTTTGCTCTTTTTCATATGTATACTGGTCCCTAACTCAATCCATGCTAAAAACATGGAGATCCAATCGTTAACAGAAATCTTGTCAGAGCCCATGGACGCAAAAACACTCGTTCTCTGGGATATCCACTACACACTGGTTGAACCCGAACCATTTGAGCTATGGTATGGTAGCTACGAGCTCTTTAAGAAAGAACTTGACGACAATTTTTTACTTCCCTGGATATCAAAAGGTCTGAGACAGCCTTTTCTTGACTATCTTACTTTGTCGGTCAACCTGAAGCTCATCGATAAAGATTCCAACGATGTACTCGAACGTATAAAAAAAACTGGCGCCCGGCAGATTGCCGTTACGAAGATGAAACCAGGAGCTCTGGGCAACTTTGAGAGTTCTGCATCCAGAACTCTTGAGCAGCTAAAACCACTGGGACTTAACGTTCTCACAGGAAATGAAACGATAAGCTCTCATAAACAGTATGAGCGCCGTGGCAATATCATGTTTGTCAGACATAGTGGAAAAGCTGAGGCCATCATCGAGCTGATGCAACACAAGGGCTGCTGTGATTTCAGTAAAATTCTGGTGATTGACGATTCAGCCAGCGAACTTGATGCATTACGAAACATGGCAGATGGTAAAGACATGCAGATAAACACCTACCTCTACTCAGGTAAGAAAAACAGCAAGCCCAAAGATGACGTCACATGGGCACAGGTCAGAGATCTCTGGACCGGACACAGCAAAAAGGCCGAAGAAGCCTTAAGCCTCCGGAACTGAATAAAGACGCTTTCTGACCTGAATTCCTGACGAGGGGGCCACCTTAGTCATTTGGCTTAACTGACGACAGGCCATAGCAATCAGCCGAAAAGACTTTTTTATTTTCTAAAAAGAAGGCAACAGGTACGATCTAAATATCAGGAAGGTTCTAACCAAACAGCAAATCCATTGATGTTTTAATGTAAAATATTTACAGCTTATATTACCTCTACATCGTCACGCCATCCAATGTATGGGACTTTGCCTAAAAGTTTACTGACCTTTGCGATAGTTTCAAAATTTACGCTACCCCCTTTTAATAACTTACTTGTCATTCGCTCTGATGCACCCAAACGTCTTTTAAGCTCATTGAAACCGACTTGCTCTTTTTCCATATAGATTTCAAGTTCTTTTTGAAGACTTTCCTGAAGCTCTTCGACGCACATTTTGATATAAGCAACATCTTGCTCGACTTCTTTAATATCCTCTTTAGAAAGGTGCTTTTTTGACATTTCTTCTACGTAGTTCATGCTCATTTTGATTCCTTTCTGTGCAAAATTTCGTATTGCTTAGGATTAAATATATTTTCTATACCAAGTTCACCAAATCTATTTTTAGCTCTTTCAATATCTGCATTTTGTCTGCTTTTAGCTCCGACAGCTCCAAACAGAATGATTAAGTTTTCTTGCTCTCGATCTTTCATGACATGATCAGTGAAAGTATAGCAATAGCGTTTCCCATTGGACTTATCCCTTAGCTCGTAGATACCTTCACCCAAATACTTGCTGTGAGGCATTTGCAACTCATTGCCAAACTCTTGAAGTAGCTTAATCATTTTTAAGAACACCTTATTTGCCGAGCGATTCCCAAAAACTTCTCTGGCCAGTTCTTTCTCGACGGGCGACTTTGGGCTGCCTTGATCTTTCCATAAGGTCACCGTCCACTTCATATTAATCGGCTCCTTTCAAGTAAATTTTAGTATACTAGTAAATAAAAGTATACTACCTGAAGGATTTTAATGCAATCTCTAGAAATAAAAGGGGTTATATAGTCTTCAGGCTTAAGGATGGGTTGATTAGTGCCAGAATGGGGTGATCGCCTACGAGGAGGGACACAAGACCCATGGAACAGGAAAATCAGCATTCTGACAGACAGCGGGATGACATATGAGCTGATACGGATTTCCGGACTCAAAGCTTCCCAGGACTGGAACCCAGCATGAGGTCAGAAAAAAACACCAGGATTGCTCCGTCTGAGAAAACCCTGTCAAAAGCAGTTTTTTTTATGAATATCGGGCAATTATATTTTAAACAGACTTCAGATCCGCTGCAATGAATGGCGGTCCCAAGAGGAATCGAACCTCTATCTAAGCATTAGGAATGCCTTGTTTTATCCATTAAACTATGGGACCGAGGGAGACGATCCTACAATAAGCTTTACAGATATAGCAAGACTTTTCCTTCATCATGGAAAGGCGAAGGCATTCATGTATCTGCGTGAAGGGCGGACATAAAAATCTGTTCCGGGCAAAACGAGCCTGCTAGACTGACTTTCATCCGGATCAGCCGGACTGATATGAACCCTCCCCTCCGGAGCTCAGCATGCAGCAATACCAGGACCTCCTCAGAGACTGCCTTGAACAGGGCAGCCTGAAAACAGACAGAACCGGAACCGGAATCCGAAGCCTTTTTGGACGACAGATGCGCTTCCCCTTAAATCAGGGATTTCCGCTTTTAACCACTAAAAAAATTTACTGCCGTTCCGTCATCCTTGAGCTTCTCTGGTTCCTTTCAGGAAGCACCAATATCAGATGGCTCCAGCAGAATAACTGCCATATCTGGGACCCGTGGGCAGATGAAAACGGAGAGCTTGGGCCGGTTTATGGCCATCAGTGGCGCTCCTGGCCCGACCAGCAGGGGGGTAGCATCGATCAGATCAGCCAGGTCATGGATCTTATCCGGCATCAGCCAGATTCACGACGCATGGTCGTTGTCGCATGGAATCCGTCAGATATCCCGCAGATGGCACTCCCTCCCTGCCACTGCCTGTTCCAGTTCTGGGTTGCGGATAACAAACTATCCTGTCAGCTCTACCAGCGATCCTGCGATGTCTTTATCGGTCTTCCCTTTAATATCGCATCCTATTCCCTGCTCACCATGATGATGGCCCAGCAGGCAGGACTGGAAGCAGGAGACTTCATCTGGACTGGCGGAGACACACACCTCTACACAAACCATACAGAGCAGGCGATCCTTCAGCTCAGCAGAACTCCAGGAGAGCTTCCCCGGATGAACATACTCCGCAAGCCAGAAAGCCTCTTTGACTACAGACTCGAAGATTTTGAGCTGTGCGGCTATAATCCTCAACCTCACATCAAAGCAGATATTGCTGTCTGAAAGGCCCTACAGACATGATCCTTAGCATGATTGCTGCCATAGGAGAAAACAGAGAGCTGGGTGCTGCAAACGAGCTGCTATGGAAGCTGAAAAAAGACCTTCAGTTGTTCCGGAACAGCACCATGGGCCATCATATCCTTATGGGACGAAAAACCTGGGACTCCATCGGGCGCCCCCTCCCCGGCCGAACCAGCATGGTCCTGTCCAGACAAAAGCTCAGCCTTCCGGATGCGGTGATCCATGTCCGCTCCCCTGAAGAAGCCATACAGAGGGCCGAACAGGCAGGAGAAACAGAACTGTTTATCATTGGCGGAGGAGAGCTCTATTCCCAGCTACTACCCCTGGCTGAAAAACTCTACCTCAGCGAAGTTTCCGCCACAGCAGAAAACGCCGATACATGGTTTCCAGCCTTTGACCCAAAGGAATGGCTTTGCTCAGAGCAGCAGGAGTATCCAGCTGAAGATGGTTCTCCCTCCTGGACCCGCAGAATCCTCGTCCGCAACAACAGCTGAACATCCAGCCCCGATCCGGTCTGAAGACAGCAAAGTAAAAAAAAAATTCCGGATGATTCCCGGGTGATTCAATGGAAAGCTGTTTCAATTATTGAATGATTTTTAGTTTTTTGCTATTCACACAACTTCTCCTTCATGACAACAACAGACCAACACTTAAGAGAAAGGATCGCATGATGAGAATTTTATTGGTTATTTTATTTGCGCTCTTCAGCGGCAATCTGGCCCAGGCAGGCAAAACCCCGCTCTTTATCGCTGCAGAAAAAGGTCATAAGCAAGCTATACAGACCCTCATCGAATCAGGGGCAAACCCTCATAAAACAAACGAAAAAGAAGAAAACCCTCTCTTTATTGCAGTGCAAAAGGGTCATGCGGCAGCGGTAAGATACCTGGTCGATGCAGGCTCAAGCACTGATAAAATAAATGAGGCAAGAGAGCCTCTCCTCTATACAGCTGTGAAGCATGGAGATATAGATATGGTATACACTCTCATTACAGGTATGGACGGTATCGATGTAAACAAGGCAGAAAGCAACTATTATGATACGCCCCTGCATCTTGCAGTAAAATCATCCCGCACAGAAGCAGACAACGACGACAACTACACAGCTATCGCAGTGCTTCTCCTCCAGCATGGAGCGAGAATAAATAAGCGAAATAAAGACAATCAATCTCCCTTCAACATGGCATTGATGTATAACAGGAAAGATATCCTGCGATATTTCCTCAACAATTCCAAAGAACAAACAGTACAAGCAAACAAACGAGATACTTTTTACAAGAAGAACCCACTGCAATTCGCCGTATGTACTGGTGACCCAGAAACCGTACAGCTTCTCATTGATGCTGGGGCAAAAGTTAATCCAGGGGACAACCTCATCTCTTTAGCGCAACGCTATAGTTGCGAGCAAGATTTTATTAAATTTCTCGAAGAAAAGCTTAAAGAAGCAGCCGAAGAAGAGAAGGATAAAGAACTCTGCCCTTAAAATTTTTTCTTAATTTTTAACAGATCAGCCTCTGTTCTTTCCCCCTGAATCCAGCTCAAGCGTCTTCTGATAATGTCTGGTTTCAGAAATCACAACATCTGTCAGCCGCAACACAGAAATGAGGTTCGGAAAGGCCATACAACCATTTGCCAGGTTGGCCAGCACCCAGATCATATGAGTATCCGTTACAGCGCCGGCAAACACAGCCAGCACATAGATAAAGCGGTACACTTTGACAGCCAGAGAACCCAGCAAAAAAGCGATACATTTTTCCGCATAGCAGGCCCAGGCCAGTGTTGTGGTAAAGGCAAACATAGCCATACCAAACACAACCACATACTCCAGAAAAGGATGAACACTCCGGAATGCCATAATGGTCAGCACAGAACCCGTCACCTGCGAAGGGTCAGGAACCCCTCCATCAATCAAAGTAACCGCAAGGACAAGACCTGTGACCGTACAGACCACCATCGTTCCGAGAAAAACGCCACAGATGGCCAACATCCCCTGTCTGGCCGGTTCTCCGGTCCGCGCAGAGGCTGCTGCAATCGGAAGGCTTCCCAGACCTGCCTCGTTGGCAAAGACACCATTCGCAACCCCATGCTGTATCGCAGCCAGAGCCCCTGCTCCTGCAATTCCACCCGTCACAGCCTGCTCTGAAAAAGCACCCAGTAAAATCAGACGAAAAGCAGGCAATACGGCATCCATGTGGGCGAGCACGACAAGCGAACCAGCCCCCAGATACAAAAGAGCCATAAACGGGACAAGCAGTCCGGCAACACGACCAATGGACTGCACCCCCCCCAGGACCACCACAGCTGTGAGGAGCATCATAGCCATACCGCTCCCCCAGGCCGGGACTCCAAAAACCTCCCGAAAACCGCTTGCAACAGAATTGGACTGTACCGTGGCTCCAATCCCAAAGGCCGCCAGAGAGCACAGGATCGCAAAGAGCGCAGAGGTTCTGGTCATACCCAGCCCTTGCCGGAGAGTCACCATCGGCCCTCCCTGGACACCCCCCTGAGAATCGATTTCCCGATAACGAACAGACAACAGGCACTCCGCATACGCGGTCATCATGCCAAAAAGAGCAACCAGCCACATCCAGAATAAAGAGCCATATCCTCCAAGAGTTATAGCTACAGCTATCCCTGTAATATTGCCCGTCCCTACCGCACCCGCCAGGGCCGTCATCAGAGACTGAAAGCTGCTTAACTCGCCTGGCTGCTTTGCCCCACCTTCTTCTTCCCTACATCCAGGACGGAAAAGTAAAGCCAGAGCATGCCCAAGATAACGAAACTGAAGCCCGCGTAGTCGAACCGTGAGCCAGACCCCTGTCAGTAGCAGAAGTAAGAGTAATGGCCCACTCCAGAGCAGATTCTTAATGCTCGTCAGAAAATCCGCTATTGTGTCCACCAGCTTCCAGCTCCAACCGTTACACGCCTTCCGGGCAAAGGAAAAAATACAAGGGCCGATTAGACCCTGCACACGCATAAAAATTCAAGTGATTCCTGAATCTGTCTTTATATCAGGAAGGATGGACTACAGCAGAAAAGGATGGGGCGCAGCAAAAGGGGGATAGCTGGCTTCAGCCCTTTCCATTACGCCGGGATGCGATTTCACTATGGCGATAAAGATAAGAATGAACCCAGTAAAACTGAGCAAAATCAGTACAACCCTTTACGGAACCATGGTTGAAAAATTTATATAATTCAAGGTATTCCCGATACATCCTGCAAATATTATCGAAAAACACCCGCTGGGTTTCATATGAAATCATAAGCTCTCCTCTGACAGCCGGACATCCTGTACGACAGAATCATTATCGGAGTGCCATGACAGGAGCTGAAGCCCGGAATGCTCCAGTTTTTCTGCTGTCTCTCAGGAAAAGAGGGGGCTCTCTTCAGCTGGTATAGAGGGTTTCATAGAGGACCCTTCTGGCAATAACCGGAGATGAGTTAATATAACGGCTCGGACAGTCTTCCCGCGGCTTCGCTTCCGTCATCAGCCTGGCATAAAGAGCTTCCAGAAGGAGAATCCCCTGTGACGGGTCCTGATCTGCATAAAAACGGATTTTTTCCTGATGGCTACCGGAAGCATTTTTCGCCATCTCCCTGAGCAGAGCACTACAACGCCCGGGACGCCCAGCTCTTCCTGCAGCATTAAATCCCCTGGTGCTTTCCCGCCCAGCCCCCCTGGCCGGGTCGACAGGTCCTCCCACCTTTTGAATCCTCACTTTCAGGGTCTGCCAGCGAACTCCATAGCGATGGTAAATCTTACCGTCAAAACATCGTTCCAGCTCATCCCTGCCAACATAGCCCTGATCATTCAGAAATAAAGGAGAAAAACCAGCTGCTCTCAGAGCAAGCGGGACCGGACTCTTGACAATATCCAGACTCAGATGACTGTAATAACGACACATAATCACACAGCTATATGTGACCGCCCCTCCGGCAGACATCGCCCTCTGCTGTCTGAGCAGACCCAGATGATCTCTGAAGTAGTGGAGATCTGCATCATCTCTCAGAGAAGCCAGCCAGCCATTCCGGACGGCTGGGTCCTGATCAATCAGACAGATCAGCGGCCTCTGTTTCACTCCTGACGACATCCCGCTACCTCCTCTGCTATCCGTCACCTCCGAAAGGTAACGATATAATATCAGTGAATTCGGAAAGAAATCCTAGCACCGCGGCATCCTCTGTGACAACAGCTCAGGATGACACGAGGAAGGGAAACGGATCTCATCAGTTTCTTTCATCCATCCGTAAACGCTGTGAGTCCCTCATATTTCCCCAGGAAGCGGAACCTGAAGAGAGAAAGGTGATCAGCCCGGCCAGCAAAAATCCGCCAGAGATTCTGAAGCAGGAAGCCCCCGGTAGTCAGACTAATGTTCAGGTTGATAGAGCATCAGATGTTTCTTATACATGCTAAACATATCCTCCGGATCTTTTACCCGTGGAATGATCCTGAAGTGAAATTTCTCATACATCCGGATTGCCGCCATGTTATCCATATAGACAGTCAGAGTCAGGTCACGGCCTGGCTTACGGCAGCGGTGGATGGCATCCTGCACGAGACGACTCCCGATCCCCTGTCCCCTTGCTTTCTTCGCCACGCAGAGGTCAAAAATCATGACAGAATCGTGTGTGATACTGCTGTCGACTCGACAATCATACATCCCCACAATGCCACGATGATCCCGGACCCAGGTCACATTCCTGACATGCCGCATATGGGTAAGCTTGCTCCGGTGCCCTTCTTCCACCATCTTTCTGACCTTTTGCCTGATCTGAACTTCCTGCTGCTCTGCAAGAGTCGGCGGACTGAGACTCAGTAAGTAATCAGATAAATACTTCTCTTTGTCTGGGTCAAAGCATTCATTATGAAGGGACACCAGAGCGTGGAACTCTGCTTCCGAAATATGAGAGCTACCCAGATCTGGCTTCGAAACAAAAGTGAGATCCAAAGCCTTTTCCACGGAAAAAAAACGCCACCATCCTGCAATGAACGCAAAGAACAGGACAGATAAAAAAACCAGTATTTTCTTTATATTTATCTTTCCTGAACGGACTTTTTCCATCACAAAGCCTCCATCATAAGCAGCGCATCATAGCAGATAAGGTCATAGCCCCGGGAACAATCCTCTGCAGGATCTGTTATTCGGTAAGCCCTTTCCCTCCTGTAACAGAAGTTTGCGAAAGACCGGCAGGACTGCTACATTACGACCTCCCGCCCCCTGTATACGGGCTGGCAGAACAAAGTCCGGTAAATATGACTGACATGCCAGAAAATCAGAACAAACGGAGAAATACTTGAGTGTTCATAACAGCTTAAAAATCATCCAGAGCCTGATATGGTCTCCTCCAATCCTGGTTTTGCTTGGGCTGGCGTCCATTTATCTGACCTTTGCCCTGAAGGGAATTCAGTTTCGTTATCTTGGCCTGGCCCTCCGCCTGTCCTTCTCAAGATCCGGACAGGACAAGAAATCTGCCGGAGAGCTGACCCATTTCCAGGCTCTGATGACATCCCTTGCAGGAGCCATAGGCACCGGAAACATCGCCGGAGTGGCCACGGCTCTGACCGCAGGAGGCATGGGTGCCCTCTTCTGGATGTGGCTGATCGCCATCAGTGGAATGGCGGTCAAATATTGTGAATCCTTTCTGGCCGTCAGATACAGGGAAACAAACAGCAATGGTGAAATGAGCGGCGGTCCTATGTATTTTCTGGCAAAAGGAGCCCGCCTTAAAAAGGCTGGCGTGCTCTATGCCTTTCTGGGGAGCTTTGCCGCCATCGGTACCGGAAACATGGTGCAGGTAAATTCCGTCGCGGATGCTGTTTCTAACCTTGCTCCTGTCCCCTGCTGGATGACAGGCTGTACGCTGGCTCTGCTGACGGCTCTGGTTCTCCTCAGGGGAGTCCGATCCATCGGGCTCGTTGCGGCCTACTTTGTCCCAGTCATGGCAGGTCTTTATGTGGCCGGAGCCTGCATCATCCTGGCCCTCAATTATGACAAAATTCCTGCTGTCTTACTGCACATCCTCCGCTGTGCATTTGAGGGGCAGGCGGCTTACGGGGGTTTTCTGGGAGCCACAGTCACTGCCGCAATTCAGTCGGGAATCGCACGGGGGATCTTCTCTCACGAAGGTGGGCTGGGAACCTCATCCATCGCATCTGCTGCCGCCCGAACCAGCGAACCCGGAACACAGGCCATGGTTTCCATGACAGGAGCTTTCCTGTCGACGATTATTGTCTGCACAATGACTGGCCTGGTCATTGGTGTCTCAGATATGCTGGGACAGATCAGCCCGCTAACCGGCAGGCTGCTGAACGGAGCCCCTCTTGCCATGCGTGCTTTTGGCTCACAGCTGCCCGGCGGAGAGTTTATCGTCTCCTTTGGCCTTATTTTCTTTGCATGGTCAACAATCCTGGCATGGGCCTATTATGGAGAAAAGTGCCTTGAATTTTTAGCGGGGACCCGCAGAGTTGCTTATTACCGCCTGCTTTATATTGCATGCATGATTCCGGCGGCTGTACTGGAACTGGAATCCGTATGGACTCTTGCTGATATTATGAATGGGCTGATGATGATCCCGAATATGATAGGAATTCTCTACCTGCGCAAGGTCCTGATTTCCGGGACCCGGGAGTACCTCCTCAAAAAGCGCTGATATCTTTTGCCATAAGACTGATCTGCCGGACTTAGCCTTCAGAGATCATCCATAAACCGATCCCCGGCAAATTCCGAGCTACAGGTTCTCTCAGGAGGAGGAAGAATTTTCCCCCAATGCCTGTCAACCAGCTTCCGGTAGAGTTCTCTGTGGGCCGTGGAACAGGCATTATACCTGGTCCACCAGAACTCCTCCAGCTGACCAAAGCGTTTTTTAAAACCATTCAGAATGGTAGCCCCGGCAGTAATGCAATATTCTGCATCTGTCAGCAGACGTTCAATATCAAATCCATAATGCCTTATATTCGCTGAATTGATCTGCATCATACAAAAATCACTGCCGACGGTGACTTCAGCATAGTTTCTGTCACGATCCATATCAAAGCCCGATACTTTCCTGATTGCCGAGAGATTAAAGGCACTCTCCTGATACGCAATCGCTACCAGCATGCGAGGGTCCAGGTGATGCTTTCGGGCAACCCGATGAAATACATGGGAAAGAATGAGGGCTTTATCATAGCCAAGAGCAGGCTTCAGAGTCATCAGATCCTGACAAATGGGATTTTTCCCATTCAGACAGCTATGCTGTGAGGTTGAGTTCTTTGACCACAGAGTTTCATGTTTCCACATGATGAAAAACAGAAGCAATATGGAAAGATTGCGGCCCATAAAAAGATCTCACTTAGTTTTTTCTATTTATTTACTGTGTTTTTATTCTAACATAGTTCTGATTCTCTCCGTCCATGCAGATCTTATATGACAGACCTTCCGTTGAAGACCAAAGGACCTTCAGAACATAGCAGCCCGTCCTGAAGGTCCTTATGACTGCGGACTGGACATCGCAAAAGCGCTGGGGTATCTTTCCCGAACTTTTCGCTGGCTCACCTTCATTCACTTTTTTTCTTTCCCGGGAATATCTGACTATGAGACAAGACGGACGCAGCAATTCTGAGCTCAGAAAACTGAGCTTTACGACAGATTTTACAGCCTACGCAAGCGGTAGTGTGCTGGTGGAAACAGGAAATACACGTGTTTTATGCACCGTATGCACAGACGATGGCGTCCCCCCCTGGATGCGAAGCGTCAGATACCAGCAGGGCTGGTTAACCGCTGAATATTCGATGCTTCCGGGTTCAACTCATGTCCGATCCAGACGAGAAAGACCCAACATCAGCGGAAGGACACAGGAAATCCAAAGGCTGATTGGAAGAAGCCTGCGGGGAATCATGGATCTGAAGAAATGCCCGGACATGACCTTCCAGATTGACTGCGATGTTCTGCAGGCTGACGGAGGAACCCGGACGGCAGCCATCACAGGAGCCTGGGTTGCTCTCAGAATTGCCGTCAATCGCTTAATGAAATCCGGCAAACTGAAAAAAGATCCCATCATAGGTGGAATCGCTGCTGTCTCTGTCGGCATCAGAGAAGATCAGATTCTTCTTGATCTGGATTACGCAGAGGATAGTTCTGCGGATACAGATATGAACATTGTCATGTCACACTCCGGGCAAATCCTTGAAATTCAGGGAACAGCCGAAAAGGCAGCCTTTACAAAAGAACAGATCATCCGTGCCATTGACGTCGCTGAATCCGGGCTGCAACGCTCCTTTGAACTTCAGCTTGAGGCGGTTCGTCAGTGCTGCCCTCAGACATCCTGAATCACATTCTGCATCCCGGAATGATTCTTGACATTTCATCAGGAGGCTCTTAGCATATGGGGGCTTTCAGGGATCAAAGAGGAACCTGCTATCACGAATCAAAGTGAAGTTCAGGGTTTCTCCGGTATTGTACTATATGCAAAGCAGATCCGTTCAGGTGAACGGACACAGACTTGTGTGGAGAACAAAAAGAATGTCCGATTCGGTTGCAGATAAAGATACGGTTGAAGATAAAATAAAACAAATCATCGTAGAGCAGCTTGGAGTTGAAAAAGGATCTATCACTCCAGAATCCAGACTTGTGGATGACCTTGGCGCAGACTCCCTTGATATTGTGGAACTTGTCATGGCGATGGAAGAGAGCTTTGGCATTGATATTCCGGATGAAGAAGCGGAACATCTGGGAACATTTGGTGATGCGGTTAAATTTGTGAAAGAACGGCAGGCACTTTAAGTTCAGCGCTTCGTTTTTCCTGACTCACTTTCCTGGGAGAGATCCTGATCTCCCCGCCCCTTTTATCACGCAGAGTTCTTTTGTACTGCTATTATTCAGGGGTTTTTTATGCAGTTTAAAAAAGTTGGTGTGGCATCAGACCATGCGGGTCAGGAGCTTCGACAGATGATCCTTGATTATCTGCGAAGTTCAGGAAGAGAGACCATCGACTTCGGCGTTGATGTCCGCTATGACACAGCAGTCGACTACCCTGACTATGCAGCGCTACTGGCAGAAGCTGTTTTATCTGGTGAAATCAACGGAGCCATTGCCATTTGCGGAACAGGTCTTGGCATGGCAATCACAGGAAACAAGTTTCGGGGCATCCGGGCCTGCTGCATCTGGGATGAATACAGTAGCCGGATGAGCCGCCAGCATAATAACAGTAATATGCTCTGTCTCGGATCGAGAACACTGAATCCATACCGGGCCATCGATCTGGTCGGAATCTGGCTGGAAACCAGTTTTTCCGGCGAGCGGCACCAACTGCGCCTGGACAAAATCCAGGAAATAGAGAAACGTAATTTTCAGCCGCAATGAGGGAGACATCCATGAACAAACCCTGGCATATTGTAGAGAGCGCAGACCCTCAGGTTGCAGAACTGATCGGGCAGGAGCTGCAACGTCAGTCTGATGGACTGGAGCTGATTGCTTCAGAAAACTTTGCCTCTCCTGCTGTTATTGCCTGTATGGGCAATATTATGACCAACAAGTATGCGGAGGGGCTCCCCGGGCGCCGCTATTACGGTGGTTGTGAGGTGATAGACCGTCTGGAAACACTCGCTATAGAGCGTGCCTGCCAGCTCTTCGGAGCATCATATGCCAATGTCCAGCCCCACTCGGGAGCTCAGGCGAATGCTGCCGTCCTCTTGGCTCTGCTTGAGACCGGAGATCCGATTCTCGGCATGGACCTTTCACATGGTGGCCACCTGACTCATGGCTCGAAAGTCAATTTTTCGGGAAGGCTTTACGACTCTCACTTCTATACGGTTGATGAGAAAAGCGGCCGCCTTGATATGGACGCCGTACGGCAGAAAGCACTCAGCGTCAGACCAAAAATGATCATAGCCGGAGCCAGTGCCTATGCAAGAAGCATTGATTTCGCAGCATTCCGCTCCATTGCAGATGAAACAGGAGCCTGGCTCCTGGTCGATATGGCCCATATTGCAGGACTTGTTGCAGCGGGTCTGCACCCCAGCCCGGTTCCGCATGCCCATGTGATCACCAGTACGACACACAAAACCCTCAAAGGCCCCAGAGGTGGACTCATCCTCTGGAACGATGAAGAGCTGAGCGCCAGGCTGAATAAAGGAGTCTTTCCGGGAACTCAGGGAGGCCCTCTTGAGCACATCATCTGCGCTAAAGCGCTGTGCTTCAGGGAAGCCAGCCAGCCTGAGTTCCGCAGTTATCAACAGCAGGTCCTGGCCAACAGCAGAAAACTGAGCGAAGAACTTCAGATCCGGGGCTTTCGTCTGGTGAGCGGAGGCTCAGATAATCATCTGCTGCTTCTCGACTTATCCGGAACAGATGTCAGCGGAAAGGTGTTTGAGGAAGCGCTGGGCAAAGCGCACATCACGGTCAATAAAAACACAGTCCCCGGAGAAAAACGCTCACCTTTTGTCACCAGTGGTATCCGGATCGGAACGCCGGCGCTGACAAGCCGTGGTTTCAGGGAAGAACAGATGAAACGCATCGCAGATCTTATGAAACAGGTCTTTGACCAGATCGGAGATGATGCGGCCCTCAACGTGACCGGCGAAGCTGTCCGGAATCTTGCAGCAGAATTCCCTCTCTACCCTGACTGGCGGACCTCCTGATGAAATGTCTGATCTGTGGTTGTGATGATACAAAAGTTCTGGAAAGCCGCCTCGCAGGAGACAGCCGCAGCATAAGACGCCGGCGCGTCTGCCGGAACTGTGACCATCGTTTTACGACCTACGAAAAGGAAGAAACTCTGGAAGTCCATATCCGGAAAAAAGACGGCCATGTTCAGCCTTACCAGAGAGAAAAAGCCATGCGTTCGGTCCAGGTCGCCTGCCAGAAACGCAATATAAAGATGGAAGAGATTGAGTTCATGCTACGCAAAGTTGAGCTGCGTTTTCAGGAGCTGGGAGAAAGAGTCATCAGCAGCCGACAGCTTGGCGATCTTATCATGGAGGGGCTGAGCACTCTGGATCAGGTTGCCTATGTCCGCTTTGCCTCCGTGTATAAGGATTTCAAAGATCCCAATGAGTTTTATTCCATCCTCAGATCTCTGAATAAAAGCAACAGATCCCCGACAGAAGGAAGGTTAAGAAACTCCTCCGACAGAGCTACTCAGAAGGAAGACCCTCCATGTTTACCGGCCTGACCGAAAGCTGTGCTCGCGTTTTATCTTTGCTGCCTCCGGATCAGTCGCCTGCCGGAATGCACCTTCTGACTCTCGAGATTCCCGCCTTCACAGCCGCAACCGGAGACAGTATTTCCATCAACGGCTGCTGCCTGACAGTATCCCGCCATAGTCACCCCATCATGGAATTTGACATCAGCGCTGAAACCCTGAGCTGTACCTGCCTTAAAGAGCTCAGGCCCGGAAGTCTGGTCAATGTGGAACGGGCTTTACAGTTATCCTCACGGCTGGGTGGTCATCTGGTTTCGGGACATATTGACGAAGCAGGCCAGGTACTCATTTCAGAGGCTCAGCCTGAGGGTTATCTTCTGGAGCTTATGGTTTCACCAGCAGCAGCCCCTTTGCTGATTCCAAAGGGTTCCATTGCCATCAACGGAGTCAGCCTGACCATCAATCGTGTGCAGGATACAGACCAGGGCGTCCGCATCAGCATGATGCTGATTCCGGAAACCTTACGGATGACAAATCTTGGCAGACAGAAACCTGGGGATCTGGTCAATGTGGAGTTTGACCAGACCGGAAAATTCATCTGGAGACAGCAGCAGCTGCTCAGATCTTCGCAGCCGCCTCTGCCTTCTTAGACCTACAGGGCTTTTTATTCTTCTTCCACAGGAG
This sequence comes from Deltaproteobacteria bacterium, assembly GCA_020635195.1. Lineage (GTDB taxonomy): Bacteria > Bdellovibrionota_B > Oligoflexia > Oligoflexales > Bog-1112 > JACKAG01. The sequence continues at coordinate 42,473 of JACKAG010000017.1, forward strand.
GGCAGGTACAGAAAAAATTTCTGTCCCCCCATGCTTCATCGATTCTGGCAACATAAGGCCAGAATTTACTGTCTCTGAGCCAGGGAGCCGGAAATGCTGCCGCCTCTCTGCCATAGGGTCTGTCCCACGAATCTTTGCAGATAAGAGCCTGACTATGAGGTGCCTTTCTGAGAAGGTTGCACTCCCTGTCTGCCCTGCCTTCTTCAATATCCCGGATTTCGCCTCGGATCAGTATCATCGATTCGCAAAAGCGGTCAATTTCCCTGAGAGACTCACTTTCCGTCGGCTCTATCATCAGGGTTCCTCCGACAGGGAATGCCATCGTCGGAGCATGATATCCATAATCCATCAGACGCCTGGCAACATCTACGACTTCAATCCCTGCACTCTTTTTGAACGGACGCAGATCGATAATACACTCATGAGCGACCCTGCCATTCCGGCCCCGGTAGAGTACCGGGTAGTGAGTTTCCAGCCGTCTGGCAATATAGTTTGCCGACAGGACAGCCACCTGGCTTGCTTTTCTCAGCGCAGCAGGCCCCATCATCTTAAGGTACATCCAGCTCACTGGTAAAATACCTGCGCTTCCCCAGGGAGCCCCGGACACAGGGCTGACGGCTTCCGGCCCCGAAGAGAGCGGAGTCGCAGGAAGAAAGCGTGCCAGATGTTTTTTTACTGCAAGAGGACCAACGCCAGGGCCACCACCACCATGAGGAATACAAAACGTCTTATGCAGATTCAGGTGGCTGACATCTGCACCTGCCTCACCGGGAGCACACAAGCCAATCTGAGCATTCAGGTTGGCTCCGTCAAGATAGACCTGCCCCCCATTCTCATGTATCAGCTGACAGACCTCTCTTAAACCTTCTTCAAAGACACCATGAGTAGAAGGCCATGTAAGCATCATTGCAGCCAGATGGTCCCGGTGCTGCGCAACCTTTTCCCGAAGGTCCGCCAGAGAAATGCTCCCATCTTCCCCGCAACGGACGGCGACTACTTTCATTCCTGCCATATGGGCACTTGCAGGATTCGTCCCATGTGCAGAAACAGGAATCAGACAGATATTCCGCTGGCCCTGTCCCCGATCTTCATGCCATGCCCTGATCACCATAAGACCGGCATATTCTCCCTGAGCTCCGGAATTTGGCTGAAGAGAAACAGCATCATAGCCTGTGACAAGAGCCAGCATCCGTTCCAGATCCCGGAACAATTCAAGAAACCCTTGTGCCTGCTCCATTGGCACAGCAGGATGCATTCCGGAAAAAGCTGGCCAGCTCACCGGTTCAAGCTCGCTGGCAGCATTCAGCTTCATCGTGCAGGAACCGAGAGGAATCATCGAGTGTGTCAAAGAGAGGTCCCGCTTTTCAAGGCGCTGAAGATAACGCATCAGCTCGGTTTCCGAGTGATACCGGTTAAAAACAGGCTGCTTCAGAAAGTCTGATGAACGCTTCAGTTCCTCCGGAATCGCAGACTGAAAAAGCTCTGCCAGAGTCTCAGGAGACAGCTGAGGCGACTGCTCTGCTGAAAAGACCTGCCACAGATCCTGAATATCTCTTAAGGATGTCGTCTCATCAAGGCTGATCCCGATGCCTCCTCCCGGAAACAGGCGCAGGTTCATCCCGGCATTTCTCGCTTTTTTGATAAGCTGAACACTCTGTCCAGGATCACAGTCAACTCTGAGCGTGTCGAAAAAACTTTCATGACGCAGCTGCCATCCCAGCTGACGCAATCCAAGGGCAAGAGTCCCTGTCAGAGCATGAACTC
>JACKAG010000018.1 GCA_020635195.1 Deltaproteobacteria bacterium
GCTCACCTTGATTCAAGATATTTCGACAAGGAAAGGACCATTTATGCACCGGATTGACTCAAAAAATGTTCTGACTGACGAACAAGGACGCAATCTTTTTACGGGAGGCAACCCACATAAGCCGGAGAAAGATGAGGCTACATGGCTCAGCGCTGACTGGCTGAATGCCGTGCAGGAGGAGTTATGCAGCTTTATCGAATCCCAGGGGCTGGAGTTATCAAAAGACAATCATAACGGTCTGGGTCTGGCTGTTCAGAAGGCTGTGCAGAATGCCCTGATTCCGGTCAATGAACAGCTCCGCAAACTTTCAGAAGAGATTTACGGGGGCAAAAAACCATGAGGATCTCCTTGTCATTAGAGGATGTGAACGGGATTCTGGACCGTCTTGAGAGGCTTGAGACTCAGCCGGTCAGCAGTGCTCTCCCGGTGGGCTCGATTTTGCTTTCGGCTCTCAGTCTCAAAGCCTTTCAGGATCAATACGGCCCTGGCTGGGTGCGTTGTCTGGGGCAGACTGTACCGGAATTCGGGCGGGTTCCTGATCTCAGAGACCGCTTTCCCCGAATTGCAGGGGAAGAAAGAAACCTGTTAAAAACTCAGGAACAGGCCACCCATACGGGAAACCTCAGGGTCAGAACTGACAGGGTTCAGGGCGGGAGGGTCAGCCTTAACGAGACTCTGAGCGCAGAAACAAGCGAAGAAAGCGCGAATATAAAACTGCATCACGCAGACCATCCCCCACCGTCTCGGGAGGGAGGAGACTGGCATTTTTTCTCAGAAGTGAATGCAGCGCTGACCTCGGAGAATGTGCAGGCTGACGGTGAGTATATAAGCGGATCCCATGCGCTTATTGCTTCCACTCCGGACGATTCATTACCTCTTGGTCACGGCGGGCAACAGATTTTTAAAGATCATGGCCATACACATACAATTAAGATGAACCTTAAAAAAACTCTGCCAGTTAAAGGGGCTTCCGTCTCTTCCAGCATTATCGGAGGAGATAAAGAGACCAGACCAGCAGCCTGTTTTCTTAACGCATTTATCAGGGTGGCGTGATGGAGATGCTGACGAGAAATTTTTCCCGGGATGAAATGGCCTGCCCCTGTTGCGGAGCCTGCGATATGACATCGGAGTTTATGACCCGGCTGCAGACCTTCCGGGATCTTCTCAGGGTGCCTGTAGCCATCGCTTCCGGCTTCCGCTGCGAGGCTCACAACAGGGAGGTCGGAGGTTCCCCGGAGTCTATGCATCTCACCGGGCAGGCTGCAGACCCGGTCATTATTCCCGAGCAACGCCACAGAATGATTGAACTTGCTTACAAGCTGGAGTTTTCCGGGGTGGGCCTCGGCAAGTCAAAATTCCATCTGGATACCGGGCCGGTCAGGCAAAGAAGCTGGGGATATTAAGGGCGACCTTTTCAGTAATTTCTTTTTTATCAGTATGTTACTCGATAAGTTGCGGAGTATAGAAAAAAATATACTATGGGTATAGTAAATTACAAAACCATCCGATATACTCACAGGGTGAGGTGGCGTTGAAGGTACTATTGGCCAAGGCAGTCCAGAAGAAATTAACTAAACTTCCTCCTCAAGTAAGGACCAAACTGAGGTTTTGGGCCGACTCTATCATGTTAGAAGGCCTGGAAAACGTCAGGATGCTGTCTGCGGGGTTTTGTGCCGCTTGGGTCCCTCCACCAACAGAGTATTCGCATCAATCCTGTGTCGTTTTCAGGCTGTCGGATGAATTCTATACTTAGCCGTGGAAGATTGCAGAGATGTCAAGGGTATGACCACCTGATTACATATTTTCTGAGTAATGCATCAGGATGTTGACAGATATTTCAAAGAGCACGGCAGGAGGTAATAAAATGGAAGGAGACGTGAGCTAATAATTGCAGGTGACGTTCCAACAGATCATGAAATGGAAGAGGAGGACCTTGCAATGCAAGCCTCATCACACAGCACAGCTGAGATAACAACCAGAAAGATCAGAGGAACCCCAAAAGATCCTGCCTCTCTCACCAGAAAAAAAATACGGGGAAATTTGGATCTTTCACCATATGTAAACTCAAGACTGAATACCTTCACTGAAAAACTTGGTATGACCAAACAGTCATTGGTTATGAGATACATTCTTGAGGGTCTACAGAGAGACGAGAATTACTTTCGAAATAAATAGTTTCATACATACCAGCCCATGATCTCCCGGGGTAGCCAGCAGACTACATACAATGAGGGTCTCACTGAAAGAACCAGCCACTTCTGGCTTTTGGCATTTTCCGAATAAAATCAGCCAAATTCCAATTATTCCCGGGTAATGCCTCAACTTTCCGCCCCTGCCAGCCGATAAGCTGGTCACTGAGGTAGTACCCTCTACCAATATGGTAAAATTACTACTCAGTTTCAGGGGGGACATATGACATTTACCCGATTACTTTTGGTATAATCTGTAGGTAATCACCCCATTCCGGCACTAATCAGCCCAAAGCCACCAATTGATGCGTTGTTCACGATTTTTCTGAATCAGACGAAGAAATTCCAAGAAGGATAGGGTGGGACGTGACCCTCTCACCAGACTTCAAGCATTTGAATGAGAGGGTTCGTCAGAAGTTTACCCACTTCATGCATCCTATCGAGCATTTGCCTGAAAATATGAGGCTGAGTGTTCGAAATCTATGGCAGCAAGTAAAACAATTGGAAATCAAAGAAGATGTCCGGGCTGTACAAAATTTTTTGTAATTTGCAGATCATGTGATCGGGGTCACAGATACTGCTCATCAAACTGCAAACTCTATGGAAGACGAAAAAGCTGGAAAAGATCGACTAAAATCTATCAACAAACCCCAACCGGAAAAATTAACCACTCTGAACGGCAAAAAAGATACCGCAAAAACCGGCAACTGAAAAATTCCGAGACTCAGCACTCTTCAGAAATTGTAAAAAATTCCTTACAAACCATCCCAATCAAGAAAGTGGCGCCTGGCATTGGAAGCGTCAGAAAACCCGGATTTGTTCCAGCGAGTAACTGTATTCACTGCCACAGAAATATCCGCTTTTTTATTAATTCAAGCTAAAAGGAGGTTATATGGCCTATACACCGGAGTTAATCGCTCAGATAAGGCGACTGCATTTTCATGAGCATTATACTATTCATGCGGTTTCCCAGGTCGTTAACCTGCATCGGGATACTGTCAAACGCATTCTTTATGGCGACCATTCCCCGGATTCAGGGCACAGCCGCCCAAAAATCACAGACCCTTATCTTACTGTTATTATGGAGCATCTGGACAATTACCCGTCCATTCGTTGCACAAAACTTTTAAGGATCATGAAAGATCGCGGCTACTGTGGGTCTTATAATTCGCTGAGGAGAACTGTATACCCCCTGAGAAAAAGGAAAAAAGAGAGCTTCAGACCCATGGAAGTATTTAAGGGTGAACAGGGTCAGGTAGATTGGGCTCATTGTGGCGAAGTTGAGGTGGCTGGCGGAAAGAGAAAGGTCTATTTGTTCGTTATGGTGCTTTCATGGTCCAGAGCTATTTTTTCAAAATTTACTCATGACCAAAAAACAGAATCCTTTCTCCGGCTTCACGAAGAAGCCTTTCACTTTTTCGGGGGAGCTCCCCGAAATATTCTTTATGACAACCTGAAAAGTGCCGTCTTAGAGAGATTCCGAGACAAAATACGGTTCAACCCTCAGCTGATAGAATTTTCGGGTTATTATGGCTACAAACCGGTAGCCTGCCGACCCTATGCTGGTAATCAGAAAGGAAGGGTTGAAAGGGCCATTCGCTATATCCGGGATAATTTTCTGTCCGGCTACAACCTGACGCACAATCTCAGCCAGACCAACATGGATATAGACAACTGGATTGCTACGGTAGCCAATAAACGTCAGTGGCCAGGAGACAAAAGCCGCAAACTTGATGACGTGTTCTCTGAAGAAAAAGAGTTTCTGCTCAGGTTGCCGCCTGACCTTTTCCAACCTTTGCAAAGTCTCCAGATAAAATCTAATAAATGCAGCTTAGTGCGTTTTGACCTGAATGATTACTCGGTCCCTCAGGAGTATTCCGGGGAAATGCTTACAGTCAAGGCCGATGACTTCACTGTACGGCTTTATTTCGGCTCAGATCAGGTTACAGAACACTGCCGTTCATGGGGACGAGGGGAACGGATTACTAAGCCAGAACATTGGCAGATACAAAGTCGATCTGGTCTTCATACAACAGATAATCTGCTCTCCATATATCCGGATCTTGAAAATTTCTATCGCATTTTGGTAGATAGAGGAGAGTCTCTCCGATATGTCAAAAAAACCATGGCACAGATTCATGATCTCTACGGGTCTCGGCTTTTTAAAGCAGGGTTGAGAATTGCTGGTAAGCGGGAAATGTATCACCCATCTCAGGTAACCAGAATCATTATTGGACTTGAAAAAGCGGGAGAAAAAGTGCCTGGAAGAGTCTACTTATTATAGAAAAAGATCTTGCAGATCTTCTGTTACACCATGACCTAAAACATATGATAATCTATAGGAAAAACATGAAACATTCTTTACTGACAATCTTCGAAAACTACAATTAAATCCGGATTTCTTGAAAACCTTGATGAATTTATCTCAGATCAGAAAAATCCCCAGCTATTACCTGAACAGATTTTTACTAAGTTGGTAGAATTCGAACTGGCAGAAAAACCAGAAGAGGGACAGAGCGACGAATAAAAGCTGCAAAACTTGGATTTTTTAAACATATCGTGAGTTTTAACTGGGCGTGGCCAAAGAAAAAATTAACCGTGACAAAATTGATCTTCGCACTGAGGGGGGGAGTTTATTAAAGAACATCGTAATATAATTTGGTTGGGGCACAGGGTCTTGGAAAGACCATGATACAAAAACATCGGCTAAGTAACGCGGCAATAAATGGCAAAAACGTCCTGTTTGCATTTCTGGATATCTGACATGATCCTCAGCCTGAAAAAAGAGAAAAGTCAGATGAATCTGGATCTTGCTTTCAAAAAATACGTCTCCCCTGATCTTCTGATCATGGATGAACTTGGGTACTTATCCTATGACTGTAAGGCTGCTGATCTGATATTTGAGGTCATAAATCGTCGATATGAAACCGGGTCAATTACAGATATTCTACCAACCTCGCATTCAAGGACTGGAACACGATATTTCCGTCAGCATCCTGCCTCACAGCGATGATTGACCGTCTGACACATCATGCTGAAGTTTTAAAGATTGAGGGAGATTCCTGTCGGCTCAAAGAATCCATGGGAATTTAATCATCTCATCATAAGCCGGAGATTTAGGCAATACCATCAGTCTGGCTTTGGGCCGATTAGTGCCGGAATGGGTGACACTCTGCAATATCTGGACGATCACTGCTGTTGGCTGTCGCCGTGATACGAGATTAAGAGCACCAGAATGCGAGTTCTTTTCTGCAAGCAATCTCAAAGAAGAAAAAACAGCGGCAGAGCAAGCGGAGGACTTTGGCATTTTCACTGAAAGCAACATTTCGCGAATCAGCTCGCCTGGTTTCTCCCGACGAACTTATCAGCAGCAAGCCAGAACGATTTGAGATAACAAACGAAAAGAATATGGCGAAGCTTTTTACCTCTGACAATCAAATGCATTCCTGATTCCAGAGCGCACAGCGTGTATTTTTCAGCTCAGCAGCAAAAACGGCGCTAAAACATATCCCCCAATAACAAAGGCCAAAGAGAAACCCGGTTGCTAAGTGCTGTGAACTTTCAAGAAATACCTCTGCCTCTTGGCATGGCAGGCAGCAGGAGCATAGCTGAAGCTAAAACAGTGCCCGGAACTTGGCGCCTCATGAGTCAATCGATCCAAAGCTGACCGACAGGCAGGTTTATTTAATCGAACGACAGCTTGAAACAGGAACAGCTGTCAGGCTTACTGGATGGGGAATAAATTGGTTGATCTTCTCGCACAAAATAAGCGATCTCTCGAACCACGCCAGCTCTATATCTGCAACGATAACCCAAACAGGGAAGATCGGGGGAACCTGATTGCCACAGCGGACGCTTTTGAAGCATGCCCGAAGGGTTCATCAAGTTGTAACGAGATGCAGCAACTCATAACCAAAAGAACAAACCTCAAAAATATCCGCTGTGAGCTGGTAATTTATGCTGTTCGAGGAAAGGCCAAACGTGCTTACCATAACTCATGCACTCAATACCCGACAGCTAATGAAAACAAAGGAGAAGTATGTGGAATCGCCGGAATCTTGTCGGGAATCAAAACAAGTGTGACAGCCAGTGACTCCGTTTATTATCTTTGCCATTCCTCTGATTCTTTTGATCAAATGACATCGATTTCACCAGAAGAGCTGAATGATATCTTGTATTCTGCTACCACGGGACAAAAAAGCCTGAGCCTGACAATTAGTCAGTACAATAGCGAAGGCTATGCCCAGGAGAGTCCTGGGGTAAAATCCGATGAATATCAGTTTATCGATGGTCCTGCAGGCATCCCTTTGGCTACCATCGTTCTGGTGAGTGCCGGAAGTGTTACGGTAATTTATGGAGTGAACATATCTCAGATCAGAGAATGGAAGAATAAGAAGAAAACAATACCAAAATTGATTGAAGTAGATAGGAGAGAAAAGCTGAAAATAGAGGGCACCTTTAAAGAAGAAACACGAAACGCTTTTGAAGCGTTTAAAGCTGGTATTTTAGATGGAACAATGAAAACAACAAATAAGGCATATATCTCTCTAAATGCATTATTTGAAGAAGAAATTACAAGAAAAGCCAAAAAATTTAAGGTGTCACCAGAAGAGACAAGAGGGTATTCGACGTTTATTGCCCTGTCAAACAAGTCAATAAACGATTACAGAATATTGTTTGAAAATGATAAAAATATAAATATTAATGATTTTTTTAGCGAGATAGGCGCAAAGGAATTAGCAGAAAAGGAGCGCAATTATGTTGAAGTCACTAATAAAGAACAAGACAATAAAAACGTTGAAATCAACAAAAAAAATGCAAAAACCACCGCCGAGTGGAAAGCAAAAACAACAGTAAATCTTAAGGGTGTTGCCTACGCTGCGGGTGGTGCTGTACTGGTGGCAACTGCCGTAGCCTTTCCTCTGGATGATAAAACCAACCCATCAGACGAAGATCTAAATAGCTTCCGTCAATCTCTTAATAATGATCTACGAGAATATATAAATACTCAAATTGAGATCAGAGAAATCGAAAATAAAATAATGAAGCTAATCAAAGAAGAATCCAGTGCATCGGCAAAATAAGGCGTAAACAATAAATTTAAAACTCTACCTGCCAAAAGCGCTATTTATACGGGCATTTAGTTCATCCATAAAAATATTAAAACTAATGTTCCGACTATAGCCAGTCATATTAAGTAAAGCAAATTTTACATTATGTCCTATAACAAAATTGTTTACTCTAGGGAAAACAGATGATGGCTTCTCTTCTAATATTTTATCGAGAAGCTCTTCTTTATCATCCCCATCTTCCGGTATTAATTTCACGGTCCTTGCAATAAGGTCAAGGAAATCACCGCTTACTTTCATATCTTCAGGCGCAAGGGCTTTGTACCTATTATGAGCACATAAAGCGATTAAGTAAATTTTCCATTGGTCATCCTCAATTCTTTCCCAAACATGATGATCAGCCAGAATATCCCGGACTAAGTCCAAGGCTTCATAATCCGTTTTTCTCTGATTAGGCACGCATTTTCTATCATATTCAGCTTTTTTATATTCATATATCTGCATGTTGCGATCATAATCTTCCTGAGCGTCCTTATTTTTTCTTTGAGCTTCTTTTCTTACTTTTTCGTCTTTATATTCCTTGATCAATCCCCCACGAATAAAGCCATAAGCAGCCTTTGGATTTTCCTCTGAGACGAGAGTTGGCGGCAATGGCTTCACCGGTTTTTGAAGGAAGTGATCTCTTTGTTCTTGCTCAGGACGACTGGTCTCCACTCTGCCCAAAGCGGCCTGCATTATTTTAAGGTCATCTGCAAACACATTTGTTGCGCTCAATGAACAAACCACGAGTACTATATTCCTGAAAACTTTCATGTTACCCTCCAATCAAAAGCATTTATACACCGTCCGCGGATTTTAATGGCTTTGAAAGTTTCAGGCAATTGGATTTTAAATACAGGCCATTAAACCGTAAGTTACCTATTTTAGCTAAGGCTTTTAGCCTGTTTTTCCGATACAAAGGACCAACCAGACGGAGGTAGTTATTGTGAAAAAATGGGTGTTTATTTGTAGCGTGACTCTCCTGTCTGCCCGTAGTTTTGCGGAAGAAAAGTCTGCCACAGACTCGAAATCTTCCGAAAAAGTTTCCGCACAAAACCAGCCGGCCAGTCAGAAAAGCAAAATAGCTCATACTGAGAAACAAACTGACTCAAATCTTCCGTCGCCTAATGCTAATGCTGAAATGCTTAAAGGGCTTCTCGAGATCGCAAAAATGCCTGATGTAGAATTGAGTGAGGAAGAAAAAAAAGACCCTCTAAAACAAGAACTCAATAGTTTCCGTAAATATGTTAAGCGCTATATGCGAGAATATATCCTGAACCGCCGTGAGAGAAAAAAAATTGATGACGAAATAGATGCGCTGGTCAGAGAAGAAACTAAGCGGAACTCCAACGCCGAAGAAACACGAAAGCAATAACAACTAAAACCGTATGACCTCCTGCTATCGAGGTGAACTCCGTGGGAAAACATTTTGCGAGCAAATGGCAGCGATTTAAAAAAATACGTGTAGCAGGATATTTTTACAGACTCGGCGACTTAAAACTGACAATATTCGAGTGGATTCTTACTTTTTTGGCTTTCCATATACTTCGGGTCCTCCCAATGGCATTTGTTGCCAGGATTCGCGTAATAAATGGTCAGGTTGTCAATTATGGGCCAAGAATTAACTTAATGAACTACTTCCCGGATTATTATATCTTTGCTGGTCAAATTATTGGGGAACCTGCAGGGTTGATAACCTATCAAGCTTTAGAGATGTTAGGGCCTTTTTTGACTGGTGCAATTGTGGGTCCATTCCTGGAAGAATTGCTATGGCGACTGGCATACCAAAAATATCTGTTAACGGTTCTTCCTGCTAAAATATGCGAGCTAATCGGGCTCTCGTCAGGATGGGTTACCTGTCGGACATCGAAGATTATCAGAGTTTTTTTGATCGCTTCACTGTTTACATGTGCCCACGTAATACCGGAAGGAGCGGAAGGATTTCAGGGAAATTCGGACCTTGTCGGTTATGTCCCTCAGATGATTATGGGGCTAATTTTGAGCTCATCTATGGAATATTATGGAAAATTCCGGGTACCTCTCGCATTGCATATATTAGCCAACGCTTTCCCTTCAGCAATAGCCCAACTCGGGGCGATTCAGGGTGCGGGCTCAGTTTTCGGGAGATGAGGAAACCCAGCAAACCTATTAGGCTCACTTCGCAAATTTATCTCTTAAATATATTGCTGATTTTACCGACGAGTGTTACAACGAAAGTTGTATGAACCCTCCAGGTGTGTTACACTTATTGTTGTAACAAGGAGGGGCCGTGAAACGAAATAAGCTTCTAAAAGAATTAAAAAAATATGGGTGGATATTAATTAGACAGGGAGGAAGACATGAGATTTGGGGTAATGGTATGGGATGTCAGGAGCCTGTAGGCCGCCATCCGGATATCCCGGAAGAGTTGGCAAAAAAGATTATTCGTACAGCTAAACAAAACCCCGGAAAATAAAAGGGAACCAGATGATTTTTAAAGGAAAAGTTCATAAGAATATTAAATCTGAATCTTGTCAGCTGGTTGAGATCCCTTTGCTGGATCTTATGACTCAGGGAGAGGATCCGGAAGATTGCTTACTGATGGTTGTTGATGCAATTGAATCCTTGGATCCAACGTTGAAAGGTAAATTATCGACAAAATGGGCAGATAAAAAAAAGAGTGACTTCTTTTTGATCTGTGAAGATCCAAAAATCATCGGCATGCTGCTTCAGAGACAACGCATAGCTTCAGGAATGACCGTTAAAGAGGCTGCTAAAAAACTGGGTTTTAAATCTCACAACTCTATCTCGGCTTATGAGCAAGGGGAAAGAGAACCGACAATTTCAAAACTCAGCCAAATACTCAGCGCATATGGCAAACACTTTGAACTGGGCAGCGAGCATAGATTTCAACCTTGCAGAAACGATCATGCCTCATTGAGGCAGGCAAACTGAGAAATCCGAACCTGTTTCCCGACTACTGACGTTTTTCAACCATGCACTTTGAAAGCATATGAACGATATTTCGCCTTTCTTTCTGCTGTCCGGCCCCGTCTCTGACGCTATAAAACGTCCCTTTTGCGTCATGCCTGAATTTCTGCTGTAATAAGTACGACTTAACAGCGGAAAGGAGCCCCATGGCGGAATACATTTATACGAGGGTCAGCACCGACGGACAGAGCACTGAACCTCAGATCCGGAAACTGGCCGAACTTCACCCTGACGCCAGGGTCATCAGCGAAGTGGCTTCCGGAGCAAAAAAGCGCCCCATGCTTCAGGCACTGGTAGAGCAGCTGACCAGCGGAGATATTTTAATCGTCGCCGCACTCGACCGGCTTGGCCGGCGGACCAGCGAAATCCTCCGGCTGATTGAGGACCTGGAGCAAAGAGGTGTCGTTCTCAAATCCCTGAGAGAGGGGGTTGATTACTCCACCCTTACCGGCAGACTCGTCACCCAGATCCTGGTCAGCATCGCCGAGATGGAAAGAAACCTGATCAGTGAACGCACCAAAGCCGGGCTGGAAGCCGTAAGGAAAAAGGGCCGCAGGCTCGGGCGCCCCTCTTATATTCCAGAGGAAGTGAAAAAGGCGGCTGTCGATCTGGTGGCCGCCGGTCTCAGCAAGACGGAAGCCGCCCGCAGGACAGGGGTATCAAGGCAGTATGTCAGTTCGCTGGTGAGGATGAACCGACAGGGCGTTGAGAGGATGGTTCATAATTTCCCGCTGGATCTAAACGCCTTGGTATAACTGGCTTCCAGAAAAACCTTCTCCGTACGAGTTATGGTACAATAGTCGCCAATTATTAGCAGGTTAGAGATTGGTTAGCTGAGCATTGCTGGAGAAAACTAATTAAACAAAATGGGGTACGGTACCCCATTTTGGGAAAAATTAGAATTAATGGGGAACTGCAATCTCTTCTTGATGGGAAGGTTTAATTATTTAAAGGTATATGCCAGTAGACTGCTAAAGGCGGTAAATTGTGCGCGCGCGCACATTAAAGCGCCTTCCGAATTATCTTAGCCTCTGTCAGGATCTTAGAAAAAATTGCTTTTTGCGCATCGTTAATATCGTATTTTGTGACAATCTCTGTTAACGTTGAATATCTCTTCTCATGTGCTGCAAGCCTAATACTAGGCTGTTTATCCGATTGCTCTTTTTTGGACTGAGCTCCGTCAATATTCCTATCCAATGCGAGACGGTCTACTATTTCCCCCTCTTTTAATGGCAAAAGCGCAAATAAATCTCTTACAGCCGGAAGTTTATCCATGGACCGAATTCTTGCAACTAAATCATCTGACCATGTATTGAACTTTAACAACCTATTCACACTGCTAATATCTTTGTTTGTTCTTAAAGCTATCTCTGCAGCAGATAGCCCGGACTCTTTCATCTTCGAATAGGCAACCGCTATATCGAAAGGATCCATATTCTTTCTGACATCGTTTTCGATGAAGCTAGATACGAGCCGATCGCTCTCTTTTGAAAACACTTTGATAGCACAATCAACATGGCATATTCCTAAAACTTCAAGAGCTTTTAGCCGACGATGCCCAGCGACGGTAACAAAAGATATCTGGCCTGAATCATCTTTCTCTAAACAAACAACGGGACTTTGAATTAACCCATCGCTTCGTATAGAGCTTACCAACTTACTAATTTCTGCATCATCACCGCCGCGTCTGATATTTTTTGACGCTAAGATTAAATTAACCGGAATCTTTGCAAAAATTTGTTGTTCACTTTTTAGAACTGCATTCCAGAGTTGTTCTCGCCTTTCTTGAGGCCATTCCTGTTGAAGCGCTTGATCTCTAATCATGTGTTCCTTGATTTTCTTGCCTATAGCGTCTGATCCTTTGGTCAGATTTGACATAACTCACCCTTTATTCAAAAACAAAAAGACCCAAAGGAGTCAGCAAATTCGTCCCCCCTCGCTTTTTCATTCATTACCTTTATCCGTGCTGGATCAAGCACTTTTTGGGGTCTTCCCATTCTTCTTCCTTTGAGATGAGTCAACAGGTTTTCTGCTAATTTTTTATAATCACTGTCAGCATTGTCCTTTGATTTTACAGGCAAATCAGAAAAGTACCGTCCTATCGGGGTTTGAGCGCCCGCAGCACTAGCCATCGCGTCTGTATCTCTAATAAAAGGTTCAATTAACTCTATCCCTGAATCTCTAGTATGCTCTTTAATGACTTCTAAATAGTCGTTGTGGGATTTTGATTTTTTCTTATACTTCGTAATCACAACGCCTAAGAAAAAAAGCATTGGATTTTGGGTGGATTTTACACTGGCGACAATTCGCATAAGATATTCCAACCCCTTAAATGGGTGTTTCTCTGGAAACATAGGAACAAGATAATAGTGCGAATAGTTAAGAGCCGATGTGAGCAGTGGATCTAAAGAAGGGTGAGTATCAATCAAGATAATATCGTATTCATCTTTTTCCTTGCATTCAAGTATGCGTTTAACAACATTAAACTGCTCCTGTTGCCCATTATACTTTTGAATAGCATAATTCAGAGAAAGATCTGAACCGATCACATCGACATTTGGAATATTAGTCGATACACGTAGGTCCGGAATTTTTTTGCCTTTTACCAAACCCCACGTAGTTGACCTTCTTGAGTCTTCAATCGCATCAGCAGCCCCAAACCAGTCGGACGCATCCCCTTGGTAATCCAAATCCAAGACCAAGACCTTCTTATCAAGACTCGCAAAACCTTCCGCCAAGTTCACAGTTAATGATGTTTTACCCACCCCCCCTTTTTGGGTGGCAATAGTAATGATGCTTGGGGAGGCACTTTTTTTTGTTTCCATAAGTTGGTTCTCTTTATGGTCTGGTTAATGCGTCACCTTCAGTTTACCTTAATATCCCACTTTCGCATAGAAGCAAGAAAAAAAAATAATTAAGTCTGATTAAAATTGCTTTAAAGTAAGAATCTGTTAGATAATAGTCTTTGTTGACGCCAATCCCCTTCCTCTTCAACTGCCAAACAGGGATTAATTCATGGAATCAAGTAAGTCTTGGACCAGCTCCATCACTCCCCTGAATTTGACAACAAACTCCAAAAACAGCTGCGGTATTGATCGCCAAATAAACATATACAGATCCGGATCTGTCCAACCTCTTCCAGATCTGACCAGATCTGAAATATCTGACAGATCTGTAAATCAATCATTTCAGGGGGTTAAATAATGTCTGTGCTGTCTGCTTACAGATCTGTACGCCTCTGTTCAGATCTGATCCCGTCTGAATCTGATCTGATCCGACGCATTGACGCTGCCGGTACAGACGAACAAATCAGCAAACTCCTGTCTGAAGTTAACCATCTGATGAAAAGCCACCATGACGGCGATATCTGGCAGATGCTCCGGCGCTGCCGCCAGAAAATATACGACCGGCGGAGAAAAATCCGCAACCACACCAAGGAGAACGCTATGACCGGCCATAACATTGTCGAACTCCCATCAATCAGAGAACTGCAGCACAGCCAGACAATCCTGCTGAATGAAGTCACAGAACTGAAAGCACTGCTGGCGGAACTCAGCAAAGCACAGACATGCGACACAAAAGAAAAACTGATCGCCCGGCCAGCTCCCCAAAAAACTGAGAGTGATAAAGCGCAGGGTTTTATCTCTTCCTTTATCAGTCAGCTGGAAAGACTCGACGGCTCGGCATTTGCCAGATATTTCCCGGTTGCTGCCATGCTGACTATCGCCGCCGGAGCCGTCAGCTGGTTTGTCGCCGATCAGGTAACGCCGCTCTATCAGGCGTTCAATTTCGAACAGCCGGAACTTGCAGCCTGGGGTGCTGTGGGGATGGCCGTGGGATTTTCCGGAATCTACGGCGCCCTCTCCTCCCGCAGAGCTGCCATGATGTGCCTGCTTATGGCTCTGTATGAAGTTCTCTTTATCGCAGCCGGAACCAGCACCCACGAAAAAGCCGAGGCAGTCAGTTCAGCCCTGTCACAACCCGAATTGCTTTTTACCGCCGAGTCTCTGGCAAAAGCAAAAGACGATTACGAAAAGAAAAAAAGCCGCTTTGAAGACCCGAGGGATGAGGTTTTTCAGAACGCATGGTTCGAAAAAAAGTTCCTGACTCCCGCCTGGGATAACTACTCAACTGCTCTTAATAACTACAAAAATCAAAAATCCTCGGAGTTATCTGAGGCTGAAACCTTTGGTGTACAGGGGTTCCTTAAGCTTCTCTACCGGCTTGCTGCTGTGGTTCTCGCCATGATCCTGACCGGCCTTGCTGTTAACCGTATCAACCGGGCTTTTGCCTTTTCCCGTTAAAACTTTTCCGGAGGGCAGACAGTTGCTCGGATCTTATGAAGCTTTCGACCTTTCCCAATATGACAGCGAACTGTCAGAGATGGCCGCTGAAATCGGCACCGACTGGCAGAAGGTCAAAAACCTGATCTTCTGGGATGGCGTCTGGCGCAATAATCTCCCGGTACTTGATAAGAAATATCAGGGCAAAAACTCGCTGATCAGCTCTGTTAAGGGCAAGACCAGAGTCATCACCTTTTGCACAAAAAGGCATGGCGGCGAAAGCCGGTCATGGTACAGGTCGTCCTCTTCGGCACCCTCTCTCCGGGTGACTTCCGGCAATCAGATGAAAGCCAAAAAACAACAGATCAGCGATGAGATTTACCGCCGCAAAAAGAATCAGGAATATATCGACAGCTGGAAGTCATGCAGCAAAACAGTCGACAACTCTTTCCCTTATTTGCAAACAAAAAAGCTTGAAGATGTCGGCCTGACTCTGATGGCAGAACATAAAAAAAATGGCAAAATCAGCCGCCCGTTTATGGCTGTGCCTGTCTTTGATCAGAAAAATCAGATAGCAGGACTGCAAAGGATCTACGAAGACGGTAACAAAGCATTCACTCCGGGAACATCCATCAGCGGATCATTTTACCGGATCGGCCCCAAGGTCACCGATAAGAACAGCAAGGTTTACCTCTGTGAAGGCTGGGCAACAGGCCAGACCATCCATCGTCTCACCGGCTGCACAGTATACTGCGCCTTTAACGCCGGAAACCTCCTGCGCATTGCTGAGTATCTTCTGACATCCTTTAAGCGCAATCAGATTATTCTGGCAGCTGATAATGACTGCTGGAAGAAAAGCCAGAACACCGGACTTCTGAAAGCTCTTGAAATTAATTACCGCTACCGGATCAAAGTCCGCTATCCGAGTTTTGACGGACTTGGCCTTGATGGTAAAAAACCGACTGATTTCAATGATTTGTACTGTCTTGCCGGAGCTGAAGAAACACTTAAGCAACTGTGCAAATCCAGAAAAAACACGCTGAGCGTTCCGTCAAATTCTTTTGAATACAAGCTTAAAGCCTTCTTGCTGGCCGGACATATCACCAGCGCCAAAAATAAATATCTGCGAGCCTGCATCAATGCCGCTCTTTATAAAGGCCTTTCCGCGGAGAAAATCACCGCGAAGCTTCTGAAAACCAACCAGACAGCAGACAAAAGCGATATTCTGAAAGCGCTCTACAGACTCACTGCTGCCCACAGCCGCAGAGTAGCGAAATGCCACACAATCGACCCGAAAGCACATCCTGGCGTGACCTTCATTGACCTGCCAACTACCAGGCAGGAGCACGGCGGATATCTGATTGATCCTGACTTCTATGACAGCATTAAAGACCTGGATGGCATTATCATTGTCAAGGCCCCTATGGGATCAGGAAAGACCGATACCATCCTGAGAAGGGCTATGGACATAGCGGGAAAATCTGTTTACCTGGCCCATCGGATTGCATTAGTTGAAGAATGTGGCCGCCGTATTAACTTTGAGTCCTACCGAAGTGCAGAACAATATGACGGACTCCTGGTTACCCGTAAGCTCGGCTGCTGCATTAACAGCCTCTGTAATCCAAAATTTGATAGCGGAAGGTGGTTTCTCAATTCTGATGTGGTCTGCATTGATGAAGGAACCAAGGTTTTTCATCATCTGACCGGCTCCACAGTGAAAAATCCCGAAGAAGTAACGGAAGTTTTTCTTAAATCTATCTGCGCTGCACGTCAGGTTATCGTCTGTGATGCTGACGCCAATGACACTCTGGTCTCTCTGCTTTCAAAGCATACCGACCAGAAAATCTATGTGGCCCAGGCAAATCCGGTCATGGATCATGTCAATGTTGTCATGATGTCACTGGAAGAAACTTACCAGTACACCATAGACATGGCCCTGAAAGGAGAAAAAGTCCTCTGTACCTGCGATTCTAAAAAAGATGTTGAGCGCCTGAAAAAGGCCATCGAAGACAAAAACGAAAAAATAAAAGTTCTCGATATTTTCAGTGAGTCCAAGGTACGACCGGAAGTAGAGGCCTGGATTAAAAATCCCAACGAGGAAAGTCTGAAATGGGATGTGGTTATCTATAATTCCTGTGTAGATTCAGGTGTTTCTATCACAACCGACCATTTCCGTCATCAGACCGGCCTCTTTCGCGGGGTTGTCTCTCCCGACGCTGCCATCCAGATGATGGGGCGTAACCGTCCGGCTAAGTCCTGGCATCTTGGCTGCTCACCGATGAATGTAAACAAACACACAGTCAGCGCCGGGGACAATCTCCGGACCCTTACAGCTGCAACTCTGCGTGTTCAGCTCGATTCAGGCATCAGCCTTGCCGAACTGCCGCAGCCGTCCATTTATGATCAGATCCGCCTGGACATCCACGAAGCAGACAGCCGGAGCCGCCAGAGTTATCTGATTTCTCTGAGAATGATGATGGAGCAAAAAGGCTACCGGGTCATTGTCAAAGAGCCGGAAAAGGAAATGGTCAAAAGCGTGCGCAAAGAAATGCGCCACTACGGCCAGCAGATCAATGATGAATTTATCGATATGGTTCTGGCTGCAACAACTCCCCTTGAAATGAGATACAACCAGCTGAAACAAGCCTATGCCATCTCAAAAGAAGAGCTGGCAGAAGTCATCAGATATGAGATCTGCCATAAGCTCGGAGTCCGGGAAATAAACAAAGCGAGCGTCATTTTCTGGATGGATGACGGATATCATCAGACTCTTTCCTTTGAGATCATGCAGGCCGAACATGACGAGCTGCATCAGTACGATGCCTGGCAGCTTAAGACAGTCAAATCCCTGACCAGAAGGAAAAACCTGACAGGAAAAGGGCGTATCCTTCGAAAACTGTTTAAAATCCTCGGAGTGGACCGGCAGACCGGCCTCGGGCACTTCACACACCGCGAATGCTCAGAGTTTGTTGATTATCTGATGGCAGATAAAGACCGGGCAGGATTATGGAACTATTACAGCCTTGGCCAGCATCTGCACGCTGATCGCAGGCCGAAGGATTCCACCAGATTTGTTCAGGCCTGTCTGAAAAAGCTGGGACTGACCACCTCAGCCAGTCTTTTCGGCAAGGAAAGAACCTCAAGACATGAGATTGACGCCGCAAGCTGGGAAGTCATGACCAGCTATATTAAGCAACGCAAAGATGCCGGAAAACATATCGCTGACCTCTCTCCGGAAGCAAAAGAGCTGCTCAGACACACTGACAACGCCGGAGAACAACCAGCAGAGGCTGACGGTTCTTTCTCCTATGATAACCAGGATCCTGACTGGGATTTCTGGCCGAAAATCGAGGCAAGCAGCGCATAAAACCAGCACTGAAACGCATTACATCGCAGCCATGACCGAAGAGCCCCGGGAGGGGTGCGCTTTTTTTTTGTCTTTTATGTGCCTTTTTTTGTCCGCTGTGTCATTTTCGTCTTAAATTCTGATCATACTTGTCAGAACTGTGCATCATCTCCCTCTCAGTTTCCCGAAACAGAAACGTCACCCAAGCGGCAAGATGCAAGGCTGCAAAACGCAGGATTTGACAGTTAAGTTAACCTAGTTATATCATCATGTTGCAAAGGTATTAAAATGCGAGAGGCTTACAAAAAACGTTATTACTACTTATATATACTGGCAAAGCCTCTCACCCCATAGATGAAACTCTGATTCAGAGCTTCATAGAAACAAATTCCTTTATGCTGCTGAATGCCTCGCGGGCATTTTTTGCCAGATATGATGGTCTGGATTCTGAGAGTTTGCGCTCAGGATCATATCCCCATGTAACCGCCAGTGAAGATATTCCGGCTTTTCTGGCTGCTTCAATATCTCGTACCTCATCTCCAACATAGAGACAGTTTTCATACCTGAGCCTGTTTTTACGGATATACCTTCGGATCTGAGCTTCTTTTCCGAAAAGCCTGGCATTTGAAACAATATCTCCGATAAAGCTGAGTTCATATTTATCGATAAACCAGGCAATATTTTCCTTTGAATTTGAGGAAATTATCGCAAAACGAATGTTTTCCTGCCTGTGTAAATCATGACACAAATCAGAAAAATCCCTGAATACCCCTATTTCATCCATACGGGATTGTATATATTTTTTGATACTTTTCACTAATCTGCACGTGTTAAGAGTTCCGAGCTGGTATTTGTCTAACAGTTCTCTTGTTGTCATATCTTTTGCTTCCTGTGGTCTTACAGGAGTGAAGTTATACTCACCAGAATGGGCATTGACAGCGCTCAAAAAAACATCCCATGAGTCTGATAAGACTCCATCGAAATCAAGCAAAACATAAAAACAAGGATCAGATGGCCTTCGAAACAAGCTTTTTTTCAAAAGGATCCCAGCCGGAATAATTCCTGCTAATGAGATAGCTAAATAAATAAAACTCATGCTTTTATCTCCTCTATTGACTGAAAATTATCTCAAATGTGACTGATTGTTCTGTGTGGTCAGATAAGCATGTGATCTGCCAACCGTGAATATCTGCTATAATTTTAGTAAGATACATTCCTAGTCCATGTCCGGATGCGCTGAAATTCCGTTTGAATATATTACGAACCTCATCTTTGCTTATGGGTTTCCCGAAGTTTTTAACCGTTATTTTCTTTTGTGTCCCAGTGCTTTCAACCTTTACAAATGGCTTTCTTAAATTGTCCTTATTGAATTTCATCGCGTTATCCATCAGATTAATCAGTCCACGCTTTAATTTCTGTTTGTCTGCTGTAATCATGCATTTTTTCCCATAAATATGATTAATATCAAATTTTATATATGAGGCTGCTTCAATAGCAATCTCGAAGAGATCAACATGCTCTGATTTCAGTTCAGCATGCCCCATATCAAGGGCATCATAGATAATATTCCTGGTTGCATCCAGAGTCTTATCGGCATGATTCAAGATGAAATTTGCCGTACCATCTTCTGATGGAATGATTTTTTTCAGATAATTTTTCAGATCTTCCAAGGCGCTCAAAGGTTTTTTCATTTCATGAGATACTCCCAGAAAACCCAGATTTATTTTAACGTAGGAATCAAGATCAACAGATAACTTTTTGACCTTTTCAGAAATTGCTGCAGTAAATAAAACAAAATCCACCATACAAGCAACCTGAAAGAGATTAAAACTCAGGGTTGATGTAAGATATCCAAACTTATGTAAAACCTGATAATACATGCCTGTCGTCATGACAGACCACCCGAAACACATCAGGCCGGCACATTCAATACCTGTGCGCCAAGCTCGGAAAAGAGCTAATAAGATCAAAGGATAACAGAACAATGCTACACAAAGGGTAAATTTTAAATTAAAGGCGTAACTATCATTAATCAAAGAAAAAATACAGATAACCAATCCTGCTAAAATACAGGTTTTTAAAATGTATCTTATCCCTTTGTCTTGTCCTGAAGAGGTGTAGCCAATTAAAAACCACCCGCTGGTTATAATCACTAAACCCAGTGAAAATGTCTCGATGAATTTATCAAACGCTATTTTTCCGGGCCACAGAAATGATGATGCATCATGGGTAACAATGGATTGAAACAGGCCCATAGAGAGGAGATATAACAGGTATCTGCCGTACAATCGCTGCTTCAGATAAAAAATCAGGAACAACACATAGGAAATAAGAGCAGCCAGAAACCCATAATAAAAGCCATGATACAATCCATCTTTATTTGCTAATTCCATCACAGACCGGCTTGAGCGAATATTGACAGAAAGCATCAGATTATTTTCGGATTCCATCCGGATATACAGCCAACCTTTGAATCCTTGTTTAATGTCAAATGGAATTGTCGGATTCTTCAGATCAATTATTCTTTCTTCAGGATGAAAATCTCGGCCTGTGGTTTCGATATGAGATGATTTGAGATCCGCATCAACTCTGTATACGGAGACTTTTCCGATGTGAGTGACGTATTGCACAATGAACCAATGTTCCGTGGAGGATTGATTTTCGATTGGAATTTTTGCCCAGAGAGCATCATTCCTGTAGCCAAGGCTTCTTCCGGTAGATTCTGAAAATGCTGACTCTGGAAGGGCTGTAACGTCATCTATACCAGCATCTAAAGGAAGAAAAGTAATGGTCATGATCCTGGATACAGGATATGACTCTATAGTGTCTGTAAGGGTTAAAGACAGCGCTGAACTTTGAAAGAAGAATATTAAAACAGAAACAAAAACATTATAAATATTCATGATTATTCCATAATTTTTACTATATTACAAAGATCAAACAGATTTTTGCTTAAACATCTGTCATAATGCTCGATTTCAATCACGTTTTCATTATCTTCCATGGTCCAAAGTATAAGTTTTCCTCTATAATAGAGAAATTGACGAATGTAGCCTGCTATTTGTTTTTCTCCGGATGTGAACAAACCAAAGTGATAATCAATAAGTATGTAGTCAAAATAATCTGCATCGCCTTTTTTGTTAAATTTGACGGCAAAATCATCCGGACTTCGATACAGAGACAGATTGACCTTATTTTTGTCACTCAAATACTTTGTCATCCCTTTGAGATAGTACTCCTCGTCTTCAATGATGGCGATATTTATTCTTTTATCATGGGTCATCCTGGAGTCCTTTTGCGACATCTCTGATCAGGTTTATATTCTTTTGGTTTTTTTGGGCCATCAAGCACAGAGTTTCAAATACAAAGGAACGGTGTTTTTCATCCATTGAGTTCATATTTGCAATGAATTCGTTTCGTTTGGGAATTGAGATCTTATTGAATAATCTTAAGATATCTGCTTCCCATTTATGTAAATCTCTTGCTTTATTACCTTCGTATCTTTTTTGAGGAATAATATGACTGCAAGTCAGATATGACAGAAATTCATTAACTGATAATTCCTTTAATGCGGCGATGCGCTGAAGGTATCCGATCGAAGAGATAACCCTGTTTTCTGGTTTCTCCCCCTCAAGTTTCCTATAACTCGAAATCTTCATGCCCAGCTCGTTCGCCCCCTGAACGGCGGACAACGCTTGATTTTTTCTGTGATTACGTAGGTATACCCTGAGTTGGGTTTGTACGGTTTGCTGCTGATTCGGATCCATCGCGACACCTTTTATACAATTTTCTGATGGAGTCATACAAATTTTATTTTTTTTGTATGTAAAACCACTTTTTCTGTAACATATTTCATGTTGCAGAGCAAAATTAAAGCATGATACACACATGCATACGAACAGATATTCGTTACAAAGGATTGTAATAACGTAGATGTTGAAAATTCGGTTTTGGAAGGGATCACTAGATCTTTCACTAAAGAACCCATCACTGGTTTTGCGCTAAGCGACTAAACCAGCATAAACCAGTGACAGATCCAAATAAAAGGAAGCCTCATGATGCCAGCGGTAATCTCTATTGCCAGTGAAAGTTTCGGAATTCCGCAAACAGAAGATCCGAAACCAGACAACACATTGTCTAAGCGTTCATATAAATTCAGTAATTCGGTTCAGCATAACCCCTCCAGAAACGGCTGGGTCTTCTCAGATTTTATCTGCGGCGGTGATAATTCCGACGTAGTTCAATTTCTGACTCAGCTGTTTCTCTTAAGCTCGCTTTGCATTTTTCCCATTATGGGGCTGAATGCCTGGCTGCTCTGAGCTGATCAGAACAACTCATTAAATCCTTTTTGTTAAAAGCCTTTTAAAGAGCCACGGGCGGAGTTCGTCCGGGTTACAGCTTCAGGGATAAAACAGGTGAAAGAGAGCGAGCAACAACGTCATAAGAAGAAAAGTCGGCAGGAGAGGGTCCGGCTTGCCAATATTTCAGGAAAACCGGAAAATGGTTTCCGGGAGGATGCACATGATGAAGTTTCCACGCATCAAAAAGAGAAGACAGGAAACAATCAGCCCCATGGATCTGATCAGGCTTGTCCAGACATCTGCGCCAGCCGGGGCGGAGAAGACGCAACCAGAGCAGCCGCCAGTGCAGCCGGCACAGGAAGAGCAGGTAGCTCAGGGTTAGAAGCTACCCAGTACTCCCCGAATAAGAATAAAGGCCCCAGCGGGCCGGATCTGCCCCCATCCGGGGGCTCCCGTCCGTTGAAAGTGATTATCTTCCGAAAATATGCAGCAGCTAACTTTTTCGGCTGTGCCGGTTTCGAAGTCTATCCGGCAGAGACTCCGGAGCAGTTCTTTCATTATCTGAACAGTATCGGCCAGCCTGACGCAGTTGTATCAGGTCAGGTGCTGCCTTCGGGTTTTGATCCAATCAACGTTGTATTGCACACGAAAAGCAGATACCCGGAAGCTTTCGTTTTCGTAATTTCTGCTTTGGATTTTTCAGAGGATTTCAGGAATGAATTTTGCCTGTGTGGAGGAGATCATCTCTATATGGAAACTCCCTGTAATATCAAACAAATACCTGAGATAATAAAAGAGCATATCACCCATCAGACTCCCTGCAGACCAAGATTGAATAAAAAACAAATGAAAGAGATCACCGGTGAAAAAGCGGAATGGGCTTCAGCCTTCTGGCTTAACTGGGGCCCATTTCTGGCAGTTATGGGCTTCAGTGTCCTGCTTGTCATCATTGTATTGCTGGTGATCAGGTGCTGGTTATGCGTCCGTTAAGTGGAAGTTTTACGATAAAATATTCCATGATAACAGCTGGTTACAAAAAAGTGTTCGGTTAAACCGAACGCCGGATGATTTGTCGATTTGTTCTGTGTACGCTTCTTCAGTACCGAAGTTGTAAAGAAGGTTGTTAATGCACTGAAGCAAGCGACTAAGCGGAATCATTCTTCTGATCTTCTCAGGTTAAGGGGTCGAAATGAAGCAACTGAGTGCATGGAAAAACAGAGCTTTGTCAATGGGTTGCAGCCTTGATTTCATTTTTCATCGAGCAGGTATCAGCAGGCAGACAATAAGCAACTGGAAAAGGGGAATCACAAGCCCCCGCGGAAAGAATTTGGACAGTGTAGAAGATGCATTCATCAAGATTGAAAGCAGATATTTTTTACGGAAATTTAAAGCGGGACAGTAATGATAGCTGTTAAAGCCAGACCATTAAGATTAAGTCGAAGAGAAGAAAACAAAAGATATGGAGAGCAAAAGGGAAGCTCGCCGAGCATTTTTTTTGTCCCGTTTTGTCAAGTTTTGTCCCGTTTTGTCAAGTTTTGTCCCGTTTGCGACAAAATGACCGGGTGGTGAAAATTTTCTCTTTCCTTTTTTTTTGCTTTATCTAACGTGAGTTAGTCGCGAGCAAGAGGGAGGATATACCTGTGTTTGATGATTATTTTTCCTATTGGAGAAAGCTGGAGATTTTTTGTGATGATCTTGGCTACTCAGCAAAACATGTATGCAGAATTGCAAGGGTATCAAAATCAACCCGTTTTGGTCTTGAACTTGGAGCAGATCCGAGACCGCATACAAAGCGAAAAATACTGGCAGCTTTGCGACGCCTCAAGTTGCAATGAGAAAAAAAAGAGATACGGATCATCTGATCATTTCCTGAGCTTAACAGCATATATACTATCTGTCTTTGGAGTATCACATGAGTGAGCAAGTCAAATCAGCGCTTGAATTGACGCAAGATTTTCTCGATTTTGCCCAGTCCAGAGGAATGACGATTACCGATCCTATTTTTAATGGTAACTTCCAAAGATTTCAGGGTAAATCTGGTGATTCCGGCTGGTATATAGGCAGCTCCCTGGTGAACTCAAGGGGCTACTGCTTCCTTTGCGTGAACTTTGGCGACTGGGTTGATGGGTCTCATTATACCTTTACGCCGACCATGAAGATGAGTCGTGAAGACCGTAAGGAGATAAAATTCCTTACGGAGAAAGCAAGGGAAGAAAATGAAAAACAGAAAGAAAAGGCAAGAGCAGAAGCTGCCAGGAAAGCAGCGCAGATGTTCAGTTCCCTGCCTGATGCTTTAACCCATACTTATCTGGAAAACAAGAAGGTCAGAGCTCATGGGCTGAAGCGTTGCGGTGAGTCTTTGATGATCCCCATGCGTACTGTTACGGGCGAGATTACCGGCGCCCAGTTCATTGATGCTGACGGGGAAAAGCGATTTATAACCGGCCAGCAAACCATGGGGGCAATGTTTATACTGGGGAACCTTGATGACGCTTCAGAGGCTTTTCTTTGTGAGGGCTACGCTACAGGCGCCACCATTTTTGAGCATATAAAGACGCCTGCGGTTTGTGCTTTCAGTGCTAATAATCTTCCTTTAGTAGCCAAAGCTTTGAAATCTGCCTACCCTAAAGTTATCTTCAGAGTAGCCGGAGACGATGACTGGATGACTGAAGGGAACTCCGGAGAAACTAAGGCGATAGAAGCTTCTCGGAGTCTCGGGACTCGTGCGATTTTCCCGGTCTTTCAGAAAAAAGATGGGAAAAGTACCACCGATTTTAATGATCTTTTTGTGAGAGAGGGAGCAGAAGCCCTTAAAAGGGCTATCAACGGAGCTGGTGATGCAGCAACGTATTCCTCGCTCGGGACAGGCGGAGAATACCATTATTTTCTGAGCTGGATCAATAACACAGTTTTGCGTTTTCGATCTTTCAGCCCTGACAATATCCTTCAGCTGATGGACTTGGATCAGCTGGAACGCCTTTGCCCGGATGATAAAGGAGGAGTTAACTGGAACCACGCGAAAGCGTTGGTGATTTCCGAGTCTCTGCGTCGGGGAACATTTTCTCCCCGTAAAATTCGCGGAGTAGGGACCTGGAAAGATGGTGATTCCGTGGTGGTTAATACCGGTAACAATCTGGTCGTGAATGGAAATATCAGAAGAATGACCGCGTTTGACAGTCGTTTCACTTACGTTACGTCGCAAAATAGTTTCTCAATTTCAGATAATCCGCTTTCAGTTGATGAATGCGGAAATCTCCTGGATGCTGTGGGTCTTTTTGCCTGGGAAAGCCAGGACAGTGTGGCGCTGTTGGCCGGCTGGATAGCCATAGCAAGGATCGCCGGAGCCTTACCAATTCGCCCGCATGTATGGATTACCGCCGGAGAAGGTGGCGGCAAGTCCACTCTGTTTGAAGGAATAATCATGAAGGCTCTCGGAGGGGACGAGGGTTTTCTGGCGGCTCAGGGACAGACAACAGCCGCTGGAATCCGCCAGACCCTGAAAGGCGATTCTCTTCCGGTTATCTATGATGAATTCGAGACAGAGGCAAATAATAGTATTCAAAAAGGTGTAATTGAGCTGATCCGGCAATCATGGTCGATGAGCCGTGCGAAAATATATAAAGGAACCTCAGACGGGACAGCCATGGACTTTGATCCTCAGTTTTGTGCATTGGTTTCCAGTATCAAGGTTCACCTCGAAAATGCCCAGGATCAGGGTCGTTTCTCTGTTCTGGAATTAAACCGCCACAACAGCGACCCTCAGCAGGCTGCACGAATTGCAGATGTCTGTAAGAAAATGACTCCTGAATATGGTCATCGGCTGTTTGCCAGATCCATCGCTCGGGTTGACATTATTCTGAAATCTTACGAGACCTTTAAAAGAGTCATTACAGAAATGGGACATACGTCAAGGCTTGCCGATCAGGTGGGAATGTTGCTGGCTGGTTATTATAGTCTGATTTCTGACAATGCTCCGGATGGAGGCCGGGCCAGGGATATTTGTCTGAAGCTGGATCTTTTCACAGAGCCGGAACTCACGAACACGGAGAGAGATGAAGAGCTGTGCTTGCAGCATCTTCTCAGTACCAAAGTCAGATATACTATTGACAGCAATGATGGAACTTCGATCAGAGAGTCGTCGGTAAGCTCGTTAATCGGCGGCACGGCCGAGGAGCAAAAGCAGCTTGAAAACTTCGGGATGCGTATAAAAATCTATGATGGGGGGGTAGTCTATCTTGCAGTCGCAAACAGTCATACTGAGCTGGCCAGGATATTTCAGAATTCCCACTGGAAGAACTGGAACCACTCCCTTAGAAGAATTCCGGGGGCAAAAAAGCGAAAAACTGCTTTTATGAATGGGCGTAATGTCCTTTCAGTTTATCTCCCTTTGGAGAAAATAATCTGTGTGGAAAAAACTGTTACACTTGCTCCGGAGCAGTCTGGCACTGTAGAGAGTTGGGTCACCAAGTATCAGGCAGAATATGCGGATGCCAAGTTTCCGCCAGGAACTGAACTCCAGGTTGTCAGGAACATTTTTAATTGTTACGATATGGAAAGGGATGAGCGCATCGGCTTCTCCCGACAGTTGCAGCGAAATCCGGAATTGCTTGTTGTAAAATTGGGTGGCAGGTATCGCACTATCTCACCTGCAGACATTGAATCCTCACTCAAAATAATCTAAAGACTGTCGACCTTCCGCCAAAACACCGAAAAGTGAATCACTGAATCAGCAGTGAATCGCCCTTCTGAATCAGTCATTTTCTGTATTAAATCAATAGACTACGTCGAAGTGAATCACTGAATCACTATTTCAGAATCTCCTTATATAGAGAGATAAAAAATAAATCATTTGTATTCCGGAGAGAAGATACTGGTACTTAATTATTTCCAATTCTCTACTTACTATATATATAATCTATTTTTCTGATTCAATGATAGATATATAGTATATAATAGCTTGAAAATATTAAAAAAAACAGTGAATCACCCTCTGATTCACTTGATTTGTAATCTATTGATATAACAACGGAAAAGGTGAATCATCCTTTTGATTCATTATTGATTCATTATTGATTCATTCTGAGCACTTCAGTAGTAGGTTGATGTTATTTTTATTGGAAAGATCACGTTATAACAACAAGTTACAAGAAAGCGTTCGGTTCAACCGAACTTTTGCAGCTTTGGGGGCTGGCTCTGTCTACCCTTCTCCTGAACGGAACATTTCAGGAGGAAACAATGGAACAACTCAGCGTCTGGATTCTTTCACAGTTATCTGCACACCCTTATTTTGCAATTGCAATCAGCGGAGTGGGTACGGCTCGCCTGCTCATCCCTCCGGTGATTAACCTGCTCAAGGCAGCTGTCAATGCCACAGCGACCAAAAAAGATGATGAGCTGCTTGATCAGGCTTTGTCATCCGCAGCATGGAACAACACTCTTAATGTCATGGAGTGGCTCACTTCAATCAAGGACATCCAGAAATTGAGGAAGTAGGTGCAGCATGACAAAAGAGGAAAAAATCAGCATAGAGGCGTATCACGCTCTGACAGATATCCCGTCTAAGACGGGACTGTCTATGCTTCTTGATCGTCCGTCAACCTACCGGAAGTACTTTCTTGACCCGCCGGAAACACGGGAAACTTTCCCCGTCTCAAAGTCTCTCCGGGAGGGGGAGGCAGTGCATGTTCTGACTCTGGAACCGGAAACGTGGGACGAGCGTTACATGGTGACAGCAGCCAACAGCCGGGCAGCCAAAGCGTTTCAGGACCCTGCTCGGGACAACCCGGATAAGACCTGCCTGACCATTCCGGAATATGACAATGTCCGGAGGATGGCGGACGCTCTTCTGGATGATCCTAAATCCCGTATGTATCTCGACCTGAGAGGGGAGCCGGAAAAGTCGTTTTTCTACCGGGACCCGGAAACCGGCATTGATCTGAAAGCCAGGCCGGATTTTATCAGCTCGGATTCGGTCTGTGTGGTGGATATCAAGACCACCCGGGACCTTTCCCCTCACCAGTTCACCCGGGATGCGGACAACTTCAAGTACTGGCTTTCCCCGGAGCTGATTTTTAACGCAGTAGAGGCCGTGAGGGGCGTTCGCCCTCAGGCTTATGTCTTTCTCTGTGTGGAAAACAACGGGGATAAGCGTCCGGATACTGAAGTCTATTTTGCCGATGCGGACTTTGTCGAACTGGGGCACAGAAAGCTCAGGGAAGCGCTCAGGATCCTCAAAGCCTGCCGGAAAGCCAACCGCTGGCCGGTATCCGGACTTAATCCGGCATCTCTCGGACTGCCGGCCTGGCGAATGAAAGAGCTGGAGATGATGCGGGAGTCTGACGCGGAAGCAGGGAGGGCTTATGACAGTCTCAGACATGCCATCTGAGGGAGAAAAGAAAAAGAGAGGGTCAGGACTCATGTCTGCCCTTCTGGCCGCTCAGCAGTCTATTGGAGGTGTCAGACGCGAGAAGGTCAACAGCTTCGGCAAATATACTTATGCATCCAGCGAGAATCTTGTGTCCGCCGCCAGGCGGGCCCTGATCCTCAACGGAATTGTTGCCGGTCGCAGGGGCTGGAGCTACGAAGTCCGGGCGCTTCCGGGGGGAGAAAACGAAGAACGAACGGAGATGATTTCTGTGCGCTCCACGTTCTTCCTTCACCATGCGGCATCCGGGGAAAGTCTGGAGCAGCAGACTGAATTCCCGGCGCTGGTAAGAAAACAGATTCCGGAAGATAAGGCCGTGGCTGCCTCTCTGACCACAGCTCTGGCTTACTGGCTGCGGGATATCCTTCTGCTGCCCCGGATTGATGAGGCGGAAAGCATGAACAAAAGGAATGACAGCGGGGACAGAATTGCCGCTCTGCATAAACAGATTTCAGGAAGGTGAAGCATGGGAATCAATGCGTATTTTCTCGGACATCTCGGGCGCCCTGCTGAGATAAAGCAGACGGAAAAAGGGGTGGTTGCTGTGTTCTCTGTCGCAGTAGCCGGGCAGCAGAAAGATGATACTGAGTGGCTTGAGTGCTGCTTTTTCGGCGAAAGGGCCAGAAAAGTGGCGCCGTTTCTTGGTAAGGGCAGCCAGGTCATGGTGAGTGGCCTGCTGAAAAAAGAGATATTCACCCGGAAGAATGGTCAGACGGCCTGTCAGCTGAAGGTGCTTGTAAGGGGTCTTGAGTTCTGCGGGCAGGCGAAAAAGGAGGAACGGGCTCAGCCACAGGCTCCGGCAGTTGCTCAGAATTATTCCGCTGCATCCATAAATGATCTGCCTTTCTGACAGGGAGTACGCATATGAAAACAGCAAGTGCCAAAGCCAAGGGCAGACGAGCAGCCGCAGAGGTGCGGGAGATTCTTTTGAAGACTTTTCCTGAGCTTTACGGGGATGATATCCGGGTGACTCCTTCCGGGGTAAAGGGTGAGGATCTGCAGTTAAGCCCCAGAGCCCGGGAGATTCTTCCCTTTTCTTTTGAGCTGAAAAACAAGGAAAGGCTGAATATCTGGGACACCATGGAGCAGGCCCGGACTCACACAAAAGACAATGGCCACAGACCGGTAGCGATCTTCAGACGAAACCGGACCCCGTTTCATGTCTGCATGGAGCTGGGGGATTTTCTCTGGCTGCTTACGGGGTGACAGATGGATCTGCAAAGCCTTGATACAAAAATTCTCGGGGCATCTCTGTCCGTGCTGATTTTCATCCTCTATCACGAAATTCAGCAGCTCAATGAAGCCCAGAGAAGAACAGAAGAAACCCTGAGAGAAGTACTTTACCGACTGGAGGAAAGATATGAACACAGGCCGCAGGTGCATAAAAGAGCTGGAACATGAAGCCGAGCAGGCAGGAATCAGGCTGTCAGATGCTTTTTTGCTGGCTGGTATTCATCCCTGCAATATATCCCGGTGGCGTAATGCGATGAAGACCCGCCCAAGGGAAAAAAACTTAAGCGCTGTGAAAAAAGCCCTGTCCATTCTCAGCGAAAGAAAACCCTGCCCCCCGCAGGATGTTCCGCCCCTGACGGAGTATTCCTGTGTGAGCTTTGGGTATACGCTGACGATTCTCAGGCGAGCGCAGGGCTTAACTCCCAGAAAAGTGGCGGAATTTTTAGGAGTCAGCCGGGAGCATCTGGAAGCGATAGAGACCGGGGCAGAGCTGCCTGATATCTGCCTGACCAGGAAGCTTGCCGAAATCCTGGGATGTTCTCTGAAGTATCTGACAGTCCACCACATCCGGGATCAGCTCCGCAGATCCGGCCTGAAGTTAGAGGGCAGGATCAGAGTGGCGTGATTACTTGGTTGCTCCAAGGATTTCGAGATATTGTACGATTTCTGTGCGTGCGTATGCTCTTGCCAGAGAGAGGGGGGTTCTGCCAGTATAATCTTTCTCATTAACATCCGCCCCGCATTCTGAGACGAGACATTTAACGACCTCTAAGTGCCCCTCTCTTGCTGCTTCATGGAGGGGTGTCTTTCTGCCATAGTTGTCAGCCTGATTATTAACATCCGCCCCGTTTGTCACGAGAAATTTAACGATATCTCTGTGCCCATATTCTGCTGCCAAAAGGAGTGGTGTCTCGTTATATCCGTTTTTCTGATTAACATCCGCCTTGCCATCTGTGACGAGACATTTAACGACCTCTAAGTTCCCATGTTTCGCGGCTAAATGGAGGGGGCTCTTGCCATTACAGTGAGCCGCATTAACATCCGCCTTACCATCTGTGACGAGACATTTAACGACCTCTAAGTGCCCATTCATCGCTGCCTCATAGAGGGGTGTCCAGCCATATGTGTCAGCCTTATTAACATCCGCCCCACAATCTTTGACGAGAAATTGAACGATCTTTAAGTGCCCATTTGCTACTGCCCAATAGAGGGGTGTCCTGTCAACTTTGTCTTTCTTATAAAAATCTGCCCCGTTTTCTACGAGACATTGCACAGTCTCAAAATGACCGTATTTTGCAGCTTCAATGAGGGGAGTTGAGCCTGCTGGAATATAAACGCCAAAAGCCAGACTGCTCTGTAATGCCATAATTAAACAAAGTACTTTAAATCTCATGTGTTAATCCTTTATGTGGAATATGTTTTACCAGCTCCGAGATTGCTGGGGGTATATCAAAAGCCCGGCGGGCATGTCCACCGGCTGCGGAAATGATCTGTGTTTTTAGATTGTTGTGAGGGGTGGGGCAGGATCAGAGTGGCTTGATCAGCCTCGTGCTCCATTCTCTCGGAGATATTTAGCCAGTGCATGGTGCTTATGGAACTCTGCCAGATAGAGAGGCGTACGTTTCTCATTGTCAGCCGTATTCACGTTTATCTTGCAGTCTTTGACGAGAAATTTAGCAATCTCTGTTCGTCCTTTAAATGCCGCGTAATGGATCGCTTCCCATCCATCTTTATCAGTCTGCTTAATGTCTGCCTTGCAATCGTTGATGAGAGATTTAACCACGTCTAAGCGTCCGTGAAACACAGCGTAATGAAGGGGAGCCATTCCGTCATTGTCTTTATGGTTAACATCCGCTTTTTCATTGATAAGACGTTTCACGTCTTCCACATGACCCAGTTTTACAGCTTCAATAAGGGGGATTTGTGAAGTGCCAGCCTTCCCAAAAGCCAGGCCGCTGTGTAATGCTACAACTAAAGAAATTGCTTTAATTTTCATATTAGATCTCTTTATCTGAAAGGTTTTACTTGTCTACGGAATAGCATCAGGTCCTGAAAAACCAGCTCCGAAATTGCGGGGAGTATATCAAAAATGAGGAAGGTATGTCCACAGGATTGTTGAAATAATCTGTAATTTTTTAGATAGTTGCTCAGGAAAGACCTGAAGTCAGAGGGGCAGGGTCAGAGCAGCTTGATCTGGTTCGGATTTTTACAGGATAGAGCATCCCCAGTTCCATGAATAGCTTTTAAGAAATTCAACAATATCTGTGTGCCCATTTCTTGCTGCCCAAAAGAGGGGTGTCCAGCCAATACTGTCAGCCGCATTAACACCCGCTCCGCAATCGTTGACGAGACATTTAATAGTCTCTAAGTGACCATTTCTCGCGGCCCAATGGAGGGGTGTCTCGCCATCAATGTTAGCCACATTAACATCTGCCCCGTTTGAGACGAGAAATTTAACAGCCTCAAAATGCCTATTCTTCATAGCTATTTCGAAAGGAGTTAAGCCTGCATCCTCAGACCCAAAAGCCAGACTGCTCTGTAATGTCATAATTAAACAAAGTACTTTAAATTTCATATGTTAATCCTTTATGTGAACTGATTGCTGTGGGTATATCAAAAGCCCGGCGGGCATGTCCACCGGCTGTGGAAATGATCTGTGCTTTTGAGGTTTTGTGATGTGGGGCAGAAGTCAGAGGGCAGGGTCAGAGCAGCTTGATCTGGTTCGGATTTTCACATGACGAGACACTCGCATGCGTTCGAACCTTTTTTTGTCGAGAACGGATCATTTTTTGGTTTTAGAACCTTGGGAGTTTCATGAGGTTGAGATGCTGCCGGCTGATCGGAATCAGTCGCCGGTTGTACTATACAGCTTCGGAGATATTCAGCAACTTCGTTGTGCCCATTTGCCCTTGCCAACCAGAGGGGTGTCCGGCCAATATTGTCAGCCACATTAACCTTCGCACCGTTTGCCACGAGAAATTCAACGATTTCTAAGTTCCCATTTAGTGCTGCCGCATGCAGGGGTGTCCAGCCAATACTGTCAGCCGCATGAACATCCGCCTTACCATCTGTGACGAGAAATTTAACGGTATCTAAGTGCCCATTTTCTGCTGCCCAATGGAGGGGTGTGTAGCCCCATTTGTCAGTCTTATTAACATCCGCCTTACCATCTGTGACGAGAAATTTAACGGTATCTAAGTGCCCATGTTTCGCGGCTAAATAGAGGGGGTTCTTGCCATATCTGTCAGCCTTATTAACATCCGCTCCGCTGTAGTAGAGAAATTGCACAGCCTTCAAATGACCGTATTTTGCAGCTTCAATGAGGGGAGTGGAGCCTGCTCGAATATCAACCCCAAAAGCCAGACTGCTCTGCAATGCTATAATTAAACAAAGTACTTTAAATCTCATGTGTTAATCCTTTATGTGGAATATGTTTTACCAGCTCCGAGATTGCTGGGGGTATATCAAAAGCCCGGCGGGCATGTCCACCGGCTGTAGAAATGATCTGTGCTTTTGGGTTGTTGTGATGTGGGGCAGAAGTCAGAGGGTAGGATCAGAGTGGCGTGATTACTTGGTTGCTCCATTTTCTCAGAGACATTTAGCTGTTTCGTGGTGCTCATTTTTTACGGCCTGATCGAGGGGGGGCTCTTCAGCATTGTCAGCCTTTTAACATCCGCTCCGCAATCTTGGACGAGAAATTCAGCGATCTCTCTTTGCCCATGTAACGCAGCCACATGGAAGGGTGTTTCACCATCCTTGTTAGTCGCATAAACATCCGCCTCGCAATCTTGGACGAGAAATTTAACGGTCTCTAAGTGCCCCTCTTCTGCTGCCAAATGGAGGGGTGTCCAGCCAGATTCGTTAGCCGCATTAACATCAGACCCGCAATCTTGGACGAGACATTTAACGATATCTGTGTGCCCCTCTTCTGCTGCCAAATGGAGGGGTGTCTCCTCATATCTGTTTTTCTGATTAACATCCACTCCGCAATCTTGGACGAGAAATTGAACGACATCTATGCGCCCCTCTTCTGCTGCATAATGGAGGGGTGTCTTGTCCCATTTGTTAGTCTTATTAACATCCGCCTCGCAATCTTTGACGAGAAATTTAACGATCTCTAAGTGACCATTTAGTGCCGCGAGATGGAGGGGTGTACGGTCAAGCCTGTTTTTCTGATCAACATCCGCTCCGCTGTAGTAGAGAAATTGCACAGCCGCCAACTTACCGTATTTTGCAGCTATCATGAGAGGAGTCAATCCAACATCATCATCCTCAAGCCCAAAAGCCAGACTGCTCTGTAATGCCATAATTAAACAAAGTACTTTAAATCTCATTTGATATATCTTTATATGAAAAGTGTTTTTCCAAAAACGCATGATTGATACCAAAAACCCAATCATAAAGCTATTAAAATACTCCAAAACGCAACAAAAAATCCCAAACGCAAAACTTTTCAGCATCTTGCCTTTTTCCTTGAAATCCATTGGGTTAAAAAAATATTATGGCCATGTACAGAAGCGGGACCACACACCCCATTTGAGAGCAGACGGAAGATGATACAGGTTAATTTTGATGTAAAAGATGTCAAACTGTTTATCAAAGACCTTGAAAAAGGCATGAAGAAAGCCACGCAACACGCAATGAATGAAGCGCTGACAGCTGCCCATAAGGAAGGCGGCAAGATTATGAAAAAAGAAAGACGGATGAAGCTATCCGGAACAGATCGCAATTCCTATGCCTCCCTGACTGAAAAGGTCAAATACAGGACCAGAACCCCTGAGTTCGGAACTGCCGGGATCCGGAGTTCGACAAAATCGAGGTCATTTATCCATCTGGTTACCTCGGATAAAACCCCGGAAAATCAGCGAGGAAAGACTCTTAAACAAAGAAGAAAGATCAGGGTCAGAGTCAGTCAAGGTGGCCCGGTGATTTCTGATGAGAAGTTTTTTATTGCAAAAACTAAAAGCAAAAGCGGAAAGGATAATTTCCACGTATTTAAGCGCATGAATAATGAAGAAGGGAAGGAAGTTATGAAGAAACAGGCAGCTCCGGGTGTTCATGAGACGCTAAGCCAGGACAATCATCAGAAAAAAATGCGAACAGAAGCAGAAATAGCCTTTAATAACAGGCATGAAAAAATGTTTGAAAAGTATTACGAAAAAGCGGTAATAAAACACAGCGATTAAACAATATAAAACAAGATATTTTTGAGTTTTTAACGAAAAAGCAGAAACGAAAGAACGGCAAGCGTTGAGAGTGAGGTTGAAAAAACTCTGTAATTTTGGGTCCTTACAGTGGATACGAAAAACCGGGGGGGGACCCGCCATAAATGCGGGTTTTTGAACACCCCTAGGGACAGCAACAATGATCCGTAACACACTGAATATAAAGAAAAATCACGGCGGGATTATTGACATGAGGCCCGGGTAATGACCGACCTCTCAAAGGTAAAAGCAACTTTTGCGGACCTCGAACGGATCACCGGCCTGACTTTCCGGACCGTGCGGGAGCGTCTGAAGGACGTGGCCCCTGTCTGCTTCAACGGAAAGAGTGATTTTTATCTTCTTGCGGACGCCATCCCGGCACTGTACCGCGCCAACCGAAACGAAAAAGAACTGGTGACGATTGAGGAGATCAGGGCCCGCACCAGGAACTGGCATCTGACGGCAGACAGAAGCGAGATTAAAAAGGATCTGGAGTCCGGAAAGCTGTATCAGGTGGATGAGGTCCACAGGACCCTGGACAGGATGCTGCTGTCATTTAAAACGCGCCTGGAGTCGATCCCGTCAAGGATTGCAGCCATAGACGGGGATGATTACTTTCTGAGGATGGAGCAGGCGGAAAAGATTGTGGACGAAGCCCTGATGGAGATAAATCATGATGCCATACGCATGTCCCAGGCGGAGGATGCCGGAGCGGACAATCAGGCTGGTGAAGCCGACCCCACGCCCTTCCGTCAGTGAATTTGCAGCCAAACACAGAAAACTCTCCCGGGATGACAGCCGGGAGCATGGCAGTTACAGCTGGAAGCGTGCCCCGTATCAGAAAGAGATGATGGACGTGATCAACAGGCGGGGCAAACGCAAGTTTGTGGCTATGTTGTCCAGTCAGATGGGGAAATCTCTGACCCAGATGAATATTCTCATGTATCTGATGGTTGTCAGACCCTGCACTATTCTTTTCATGCTGCCCTCTATCAAGGATGCCAAGAAGTTTTCCAAGCTGAGAATCAAACCGTTTATCCGGGATAACCCCCTGCTGAGTGAGCTGGTAAAAAGCTCCGGCAGAGACGGTAATACCCTGACAGAAAAGAGCTTTCCAGGCGGAAACCTCCTGTTGATCGGCTCTAATGTGGCTTCGGATCTTGCTGCAGTAACCGGTAACGCTGCCTTCGTTGATGAGTTTGACCGGTGCGCAAAAG
This sequence comes from Deltaproteobacteria bacterium, assembly GCA_020635195.1. GTDB lineage: Bacteria > Bdellovibrionota_B > Oligoflexia > Oligoflexales > Bog-1112 > JACKAG01. The sequence goes on from JACKAG010000018.1 coordinate 36,276, forward strand.
AGGCAGTTAATGCGGCAGGGGACAAGGAAGGTGACCCCCTTATGCTTCTGTGGAAACGACTGGCAAATGATCCTGCGGCCTTTGTGTATGTGAGCGGAACCCCTACAATCAAGGGGGCAAGTCCGACCGAAGACCTCTGGGATCGAAGTAATAAAATGCTCTACATGATCCCATGTCCTGACTGTGAAAAGCTGCAGTTTCTCGATAAATCCCGCCTGAAATACAAGGAAGATACTTTGGAGGATATCCATTTCAGATGTATTGATCTGACTTGTTCGGGAAAGCTGACAAGGGGTGTGGTCCAGAAAGCATACTTTAAGGGTACATCGGAATGGGTTGAAACCGGAAATCCGGCGGCTGAACTGTCCGGGTTTCATCTGAATCAGTTTTATTCTCCATGGCGACAATGGATTGAAATCGTTAAAGAAATAGACGAGGCCAGAGGTGTTCCCTCTAAGGAAAAGGTGGTGCAAAATACAGTCTGGGGGCTTACTTATGAGCTGGCATCTGTCAAAGTACCAGACTGGGTGAAATTGCATGCCCTGAAAGGCGATTTTGTTCCGGGGATTGTCCCGAAAGAGGCCTGCGTTCTGACAGCGTTTACAGATGTGCAGGAGGATCGTTTTGAAACGACTATTTTTGCATGGAATCGTAACCGCGCCTGGGTGATTGATCACATCATCACTCCCGGATGTTCGGTCTGGGATCTGGATGATGAAATGTATGACTTGTATGAAAAGACCATTCTTGAAGCATCCTGGCCCCATGAGAACGGACGACAGTTAAAACCCCGGCATTTTTTCATCGACTCGGGTTGTTTCACCAGTCGGATTCTGAAATTTTGCCAGAAGCACCGCAACCGTCTGATACCCACCCGGGGAGAGGATCGCCTTGAATCGACGTTTTCAGCTCCCAAGCATACCAATATCACCAACCGGGGCCGCTGGCTTAAACGCGGGGTAAAGCGCTGGAATCTTGGCGTCTCTCAGATCAAAATCGACCTCTATGCGCGGCTTAATCTTCTTCTTGACGGCAGCGATAAAGATCAGGGCCTGAAAATCCATTTTCATAAGAAGCTTCCGGAAGAGTATTTCCGTCAGCTTACAGCAGAAACCTGCTATGTAGAGGCCAATGATTTCGGTCGCCCAAAATGCAAATGGATCAAGGATAAATACTTTGCGAACGAGGCTCTGGACTGCGCTGTGGGCAACCTGGCAGCCTTTGAGATTGAAGGATACAACCGCTGGTCAGGGGAACACTGGGAGCAGGAACTTGAAAAATATCAGATTGTTAAGTCCAGAGATGAGTTCAGAAAGAAGGCTGGCCGTTCTGCTGCTGGGTCGATGATTTAGGAATAATTAGTTGTTGTATGCGTGTGATTTAATCGTTATCAAAAATCGATGTATATCGATATAATACCGGATTTATCAATACTTGTTTTTTTTTCTGTCGAAATCTTCAATCTAATTCCATTGCTCTCTAAGTATAGATACGTTTGTGAAGTGTTGTAGGTCATTATGTCTTTCACAGTTTGTTTGCTTTCAACGGCAATAATATGGTTCACTTTATTATTGCCAATATGGCGGATACACTCGGAGTCATATTCTGACATATATACGCAGCAATCATTACATACGAGAGGTATATATTGAGTTCGACTGTATTTATCCCATACGGGGTGATTTGTTTTTAATATGCTTCCATTTTCTCGATTAAATCTTTCCAGAGATTCAGAGTACAAGAATGTTCTATGAACGTAAGAATCATCTGGGTATTTTTCCTCTACCTTAGCTCTAATCTTCACATGAAGTTCGTCTTTATCAGATCCAGACATTCCTAGTGATATCGCTTCAATAATCCATCCTGCGTATGATCTGAAGCATCTTACTGTTGATGATTGTGGGAGAATTTCTTTTTTTAAAGTGTTTTCTAATTCTATCATATCAATCTCCAAATATGATTTAGTATGGGATAAAACTAGTATAATCTTCTATCCTAGCTTTGAAAGATAATCGGGAGGGAACTTTGTTACTTGAAAAGTTTTATTAAAATAAAAAAAAACAAATAGTTAATTGTCTATGAACCAAACGCAACAAAAATCCCCAAACGCGAAACTTTTTTAAACCCTCCTTTTCCGCTTGTAATCCCAGCAGTTAAACCACTATTCTCTGTCCTGACAGCCATGAAATATCAGGGATTTTAACCATGTCAGAGTCTGCAGGTTACACACGGGAACAGCTTAAAAACCTGAAGGAAGCTTATGCCTCAGGTGTTCTGGAATTCCGTTTCGGCAGTGAAAAAACGGTATACCGCTCGGGAAAAGAGATGCTGGAAGCTATCCGGATTATTGAACGTGATCTGGGTGTGGCTCAAAAACCCCGGATGAGGGCTGTGATTCCTACCTTTGGGAAGGGATTATGAGCCTTTTGTCTCGGACATCGAAAGCTCTCGATAGTTTTGCATCGGCTGTGTCTCCGGAGTGGGGAGCTGAGCGGATAGCAGCAAGAATGCGCTTTGAGGCTTTAAAAAGACATTACGAAGGGGCATCATCCAAGCGTCACCGGGAGTTTCGCCGCAATTCTTCATCGGTAAACGGCAATATTATTCAGGCTCATGAAAGCCTTGTTTCCAATGCAAGATACCTCCATGACAATAACGCCACTGCCCGGCGAGGTATTGATATTATTACGAAATATACCGCAGGGATTACCCCCCACGCGGTCAGAGCGGACGGGAAAAAATCCCCGGAGCATGAGGCAAAACTCAAAGAGTTTGCGGATACTGTGGCCTGCGATCCGGCAGAAAAGCAAAACCTTTACGCCCAGCAGTCTCTTATTGTCCGTACCCTTATCCGGGACGGTGAAGCTCTGATAGAGAGGGTTGTACGCCCTGATTTTCGCAAAAAAAGCCTGCCGGTACCGCTTCAAACAAGGGTTCTGGAGTGTGATT
>JACKAG010000019.1 GCA_020635195.1 Deltaproteobacteria bacterium
GTAAGTTTCAGCATTTAATTTTTCTTCATGTCCCTTATAATAAAGCTCTCCAGAGCTATACTCGATCGCGCCATAAACTTTATATGATTTTCGGTTGCTACTTGTTTTGACGACGGGCTGTTCTCCTCGCGGAGCCCAGGTATAGGCAAGGCTTCCCCACATTGCAAAGGATGCCTCATCCTCAAAAAAAATGCTGGACTGTTTTCGTGACGCTAATGATTTAATGGCTGGCCATGTTTTTCTGATCCAGATATCCCGTGATTCTTTATCACTCTTGTTTAGATCAAATCTTGCTTTCTGATAACTGAAGCCTAATCAGCGCATAAGTTCAGGGATGTATTTTACTGAATATTCAACATTGTAGAGCTTCTGTATGAGTGCCTGAATCATGGCGCTATTCCAGCAAGCGCCGATAAAGCCCTGCTCCGATGGTAAGCCAGAAATTAATCTGTGTAATTCTCTGCATTGGGCTTTAGTCAGTTTCGGCTGACGCCCAGTTCTGATCGTCAGTTTCAGGCTTTTGAGGCCATATGCAGCAAATTCTTGCACCCACAACCTGACAGTCTCAGCGTTCTTGTTAATAGCCTGTCCACTCTTTTCAATTGAGTTCTGAAACTCAAAATAGAGCAGCAAAGCCTGTGTTTTTATATAGACCCTGAAATCTCCAGCAGACTTGCTGTCTACCATCTTTGATTTTAATGATTGAATTTGTCGGGCAGAAGCTTTTATATTGAGCATAGGGAGTTCCTTTATTGTTAAGTTCATTGGCACATATTAATGAACTCCCTTTTAAATTTCTCTTCAAGTAGAAATGATTGAAGATGGAAAATCCAAATTACTTTTCTGGATGTCTATAGATGGCACTCGGTTTAATCATTAAATTTCAATATCATGCTTGGAACCAAAAAGATCGTGGCCTAATAACGATGGACGAACACATTAAAATTATCAAAAAAAGCGGCAAGGTTTGGTGGGGAAGAGTCACTTCCATCAGTCAAGACAAGTCCGAAGAGCTTTCGGCGCGGATCGAAGAGGGTACTCCCACTTATTGTTTTCTATATAGTACTGCCGTTCCAAAGAATATCCACGAGGATGGAAACCTTTGGTATCGAGCTAGGTTAATTAAGGTTCACACTGGAACACCTGAAGATAAATCACTCATACCTGCTTACTATCGTGATGCAAAGCTAGGTGTTGCGTTCTTGATCAAGGACATAGAACCGATCACTTTTAAGCCCTCAGAGACTCCTAAAGTCCCTGGTCAGGCAGCTATCCGCTATGTTGATGTTCAAGACGACTTGCTACCGCAATCACTTCTTAAGTGGGACTCAAAGGAGCTAATTACACAAGCCTCGCAATCATCGCCAAAAACCGAACCGACTAAAAAAATTGAGATCACTGGGGTCAGCTCTGAAGCTGTAGATGTTGTTTCATTGCAGCAGGAAATTATTGACCTACAGAGAGAAGTGATCAACCTGCAAAGCTACAAAGACTACTACAACAGAATCATCAGCACAGACTATCTTTTTAGCAGTGAAAAGTTTATGGAAAACTGGTTGGAGGGCAACCTTCACAAGCTTCTCCCTGAAATAGATATTTTGGACCGGCAGCCCTATATTAAGTGGAAGGACGGCAAATTCGGAAGGCTTGACCTGCTAGGCTTCAATAAAGATGAGCAGGAGATTTCCATCATCGAGGTTAAGACTCGAAAGCGTAACAAGCGTTCGGGGTATGACCAATTTTTACGTTATACCACGTGGGTGAAGAGAAATATTGATCAACTCGTGAAGGAATATAAACTCCCACCTAGCGCAGCAAAAAATGGCGTTGGTTTTGTGATCATAACAGATCATGCAAATGATGAGATGAAAGCAATATGTAGTGAGTACGGCATCAAAATCGTAAGACTCTTCGGTGGCCTCGGCTTTGAAATCATAGAGGGATAGCCAATTTCAAGGCTCCCTATGAGCAGCTATCCTGGCTCCATCAACTTCCAACCACTTTTTCTGCAACTCATAATTAGGCAAGACTGAACGGACTAAAGACCAAAAGTCCTCGTTGTGGGTCCGGTGAGTCAAGTGAGCTAGCTCATGAACCACAACATATTCCAGGACGGACTTGGGACAGCAGACGAGCTGCCAGTGAAAGCCAAGGTTCCCGTCACCACTGCAATATCCCCATTTATCCGAGCTTTTGCTGATACTCCAGGTTTTCGGTGATGAGAGTTTATTTGAGTGCTGCTCTACCAATCCTGTGATGGCATCTTTGAGCCTATCGATTAAAACTATGGTCACAGCCTTAGCTATCTCTTCCTCTTTCTCCTCCCAGTTCGAATTTTCTGGGATCTCGACAAGGATAGGAGCACCACCTGAAACTTTAACCTCACTCACATCGGGGCTTTTTCTAACATCCAGACGAACAAAACGGCCCCATTTCATGATCTTGCTACCAGGAGAAAAGCGAGATGGAAACACATCGAGAGCAACTTTAGAACGAAGCTCATCCCATGACTGCACAATCCACTTTTCTTTGCTACCCAGAAATTTTTTTACATCAAGAGTTGGGGTTCCTCTGGGAACACGTACTTCCATATTGTAAGGGGTAAGGATCAAGCGTTTACGAGTAGCCTTTGGACTCTCGACAACCCTATAGGGGATGGTGATCTTACCAATATTTAGTTCTAAATCTTCCATCAGTCCTTACTCGTCAGGTGCTTCAAAGCGTACTCTTCAATATGAGCTGGAACATCTTTCTGCCAACCTTCAACATTGGCCTCTCTTGCCATCCGTCGTACTTTGCCACGCAATTCTCGCCTAAGCTGTTCCCGCTGTTCCCACCCACGAGGAGCTTCTTCATAGAGCTTGGTAAGTTCGCTGGCAACTTTGGAAAAATTATCCTCAGATGCGTCTTGTTCTGATGTGGCAAATGTGTTGAGTATGACCAGGATATCGTGGGCTTTAGGATCAAGACCGGACCTGGTGTGAGCCACATCCTCGTCCATCAGTTCCTTGGCTACTTTTTCCATGTTTTTGAGTAGCTCGGTTGCTGAGTCTTGTCCTTGCTGATACCTCTCGATCGCTGCCATAACCTGCTCGGAGAAAGAGCCATAGCGCTCCGGATTGTCTTCGGTCTTCTCTTCGGTGATTTTCTTTAACTCGGTAGCTTTCCGAACCGCTGCTTCTTGCAACTCCTGATCGTTCTCGTAGTTCCCTGAGAAATCGAGCATAAAGTCTGGATCTGTAATCTTACGTAATCTACAAAAAGTCTTGATACCAGATACCTCAAGGTGTTCTTCTAACATGCCTCGGATTTTCATGGAGACATCTTCAAGCATGTTGGAAACCTTGGCTTCAAAAAATGGGTTAGCCCATTCTACGAACTTCACAAGCCAACTAAGGTCTTTGGTAAAAGACAATACTCTTGGATCTGGTGCCAGGGTTGAGTACGCTTTCACAAAGTTTTGTACACGTCGTTTAAAGATGAACCACTGATCCTTTGAATCGATCTTGCTTTTGAGTGACATAAAGTCGTCACGTTCATAGTTCTTCTTGGCTTTGATTTCGCCGAGAAATGCCATGACTTCGTTATGAGCGCCCTTGAGCTTAGTATGAAGCTCTTCAAGATCCTGCATGGCGTGTTGAACATCTTCGGAGCGGTAGGACGCTAGAGCTTCATCGAGTCTTTTGGATACACCTATATAGTCCATGATCAGACCACTGGCCTTCTTACCCCCAGACCAAACTCGGTTTGTCCTGGCTATAGCTTGAAGAAGGTTATGTTCTGTCAGTGGGTTATCGAGGTACATCACCGCTTCAATGGGAGCGTCAAAGCCCGTCAGGAGTTTATTGCAGACGATGAGAAAGTAAGGAACCTTACCCTTTTCGTTGAAAGCTTCCTTGGCTTGTTTCTCACTATCATGGTCGAGGAAATATCTTTGCAGGTCTTTGCGTAATGTATCGATAGCATCATTTTCACTAGGCTTGCCATCTTCCTGATTTGCTGAATACACACAAGCGGAATAAGTGTCTGCTTTTTTCAAAGCGTCTTCAGGAGATAGCCCTTCCCTTTTCTCGAGGTTCTTAGCTATTACTTTGTTGAGAGCCAGCTTATACATGATGATAGCTTCGCGGTCATAAGCTACGATCTGGGCCTTAAGATGATCTGGCTCAGCAAATTCCCGGTAGTGTGCCCAGATATCCTTAGCAATCTCTTCCACACGATCTGGGTGTTTGATCAACTCTCCGAGCTTAACACCCCGTTTTTTGACTTCACTTAATTGGTCCTCAGGAGCTTCCATAAAAGCCATATCAAAAGCCCGGTCAAGCTCACTGGGATCAACATTCCACTTAATCCCTCGACTGACATAGTGGATGGGAACAGTGGCACCATCAGCAACAGCATCATCGATGCCATATTTATCGAGATAACCTTCTCCCTCAGCTCCAAAGTTGCGGTAAGTATCCTTGTCGCTCTTTTTGATGGGGGTTCCGGTAAAACCAAAGAACTTCGCATTGGGAAAAGTCTTGCGCAGATAAGCACCAAGGTCTTTCTCTTGGGTTCGGTGGCACTCATCCACCAGAATGATCCACTTATCACTATTGGCTACTGGATTGTTAGAACCCTGGAATTTGAAGATAGTCGAGATCAGGGTCAAACCCAGGGTTCCTACTTTGATGTTTTTGTGCAAATCAGCAATAGACTCGATGCGAACGGGGTTAGGCAGGCCGCAAGCTGCAAAGGTCTTGGCAATTTGATCATCCAAATCGATCCTGTCTGTCAGGACCATGATGTTAGGGTTTTCAAGGTTCTTGGATTTGATATTGAGATGAGCCTTGAGTTTTAACGTCGTAAAGACCATGGAAAGGGATTTGCCACTACCCTGAGTATGCCAGATCAAGCCCTTGTCATGATCACCACTCACCACTCGATCGATGATCTTGTTGACCCCACGAAACTGGTGGTAACGGCAGATTTTCTTGATTGTCTTACCTTCTCTTGTTTCGAATACGATAAAGTGAGCGAGAAGGTCGAGCAGTCTAGCTGGGTCAAGCAAGGCGTATAGGCTCATTTTGAAGACATCACCACCAAAGTCCTCGACCTTTTTTGGGTAAGGGTCTTTCCACTCACCCCAAAACTCTGAAGGACTACCGGTAGCTCCATACAGTACTCTTCTGCCATCAGTGACGATGTTAAAGAGGTTACCTTGAAAGAGTCGGGGGATATCTCGCTCGTATTGTTTGATCTGGTCGAAGGCTTCCCCAGACTTGTCTTTCCTGGCAAGGGGGCTTTTAGCTTCGATAACCACCAGGGGGATACCGTTAATGAACACGACGATATCTGGTATTCGTGAATGCTGAGATCGAACGTAGTACTGGTTAGTATGAGAAAAACTATTGTTCTTGAGATCGAGGAAGTCGATTAGCTTGATGGTTCGTTTGGTGGATTCACCAGCTATCGTACGACTGTACTCCCCACGGAGGACTTTGGTAAATTCCTGGTTGTCTGTGATACGAAGTATGTCCTGGTAAACATCCTCTGTTGAACGTTCGTCGATATTGTTGATTTTCTGGATCGCTTTGACAAACTCAGATCGGAGTATAACGAGGTTGTCGCTATCTCGATGCTCTGAATGTTCTTCTGGTTTGATATAGGTGTATCCAAGTTTGATCAGCTCATCGATACAGGGTTTTTCTGCAAGTCGATATTCAGAACCTTGCTTCATGCTGTACCTCCTACTCGAACACGCCCGGTGAGAAGGTCTTGCATTAGGCCGGATTTGATCTTAAACAAGGATTCTAGATCATTTTCATAGTTAGATATGTTTGCATCAACAAAGGTAAGCTTTTCGGAAATATATCTCTGCTCAGTTAGAGGAGGCAGAGGGACGAGCTGGCGGTTCCAGTCATTAATTTTGAACAGCATTTTTTCAATATGCACACCAATGCTGCAAATTAAGAAGTATTCCATCATGAAAGGTCTTCGACAAAGCCATCTAAAAAAATCCAGATGTAGCATGTTTCGGGGACGCAAAACATTGTATTCGTTGGATACAATTGCGTTTTCTAAAGATGCCGGAACAACCTCACAAGCACCATGAACGATCTGTCTTTTCGAAATTAAAAAATCACCTGCCTTTAGAGAGAATTGAGATTTAACTTTTATTTGCTCGCCTTTTAAGACACTTCTTTCAACAACACCGCCAAACCTTCTTTTTACTGTAACTAACTGGTATTTATCGTTATCATGCATATCAATTGGTCGCTCTACTAAGTCAAATAGTTCGCCCAGTTTTACAACCTCCCAACTCTCAGGAATCTCCCCAATCTTGGTTTTCTTAAACTTGCTATGCCCAATTCCTCGGGTTAAAAGCTCTTGCAAAAGCCCTTGCTTGACCTTCTTGGTTTGCTCGATGACTTTTTCCGTCGCCTGAATCGCATCGTCCACGCTGGTTAGGATTTCGGCGATGCGTTTTTGTTCGTGGAGAGGGGGGAGGGATAGAACAAGCTCACTAAAGACCCGAGCAGGAACACGCTGCCTACCAGAGGTGCCTTCCATATTGGAAATAGCATGTGATCTTATTCTTTCCCATCTTGCTAAAAAGTAGAGGAATTTTGGGAAGCATTTCTGCGGATCAGGAGCCAAGACAATCAATTCAGTTGATCCAGCTGCGCACTCATCCTGATCCAAAAAACTGACAAAAGCTGTTTTGCCGTTTTCAGCACACGGAGTAATCCGTGCGAAGAGAGTGTCTCCATTCTGGAACTTTGATCCAGACCCTTTAAATTCCCTTTCTAGGAGATGAGAAACGGATGCCGCTGTCTCTGAAACAGCAGCCATTTCTACAAATCTAATCACTTCCCCCTTTGGCACACTTCTGCGAGGGTTAACAGTCGCAAACTCAGTAAAATTTTCCTCACTCCATCCCTTAGGAATCATAACCAAGCTCCTTCATAAAACCCAACATCTTAGCTTCCGCTTGATCCCTCTGAGCCATCAGTTCCTTTAGACCCTTCAGTTCGGCCTTAACATCGATCTTTTCTTCTTCCTCCGTCGTCTGCACATACCGAGCAATATTGAGGTTGAAGTCATTCTCCCCGATCTCTTTGAGGTCTACCACTCTGCTAAATCGTTCCTGATCTTTGTAATCCAAGAATCCTTGCGCTAGCGTCTTGACGTTTTCTTCCGAAAGGCTGTTCTGGTTCTTACCTTCCACGAAATGTTCAGCTCCGTGAACGAAGATCACCTTGTCCTTGTGCTCTTTTGGCTTATTCTTATTGATCACCAGCACACAAGCAGGGATACCCGTGCCATAGAAGAGATTAGAAGCAAGACCAATGACACCCTCTATTAAATCATCCTTGAGCAGACCTTGACGAATCTTAGCTTCAGCCCCACCTCGGAACAAAATCCCATGAGGGAGCACCACACCGAGTTTACCTTTGGAGTTAAGGCTAGCCACCATGTGTTGAACAAAAGCCAGATCACCGTAAGACCTGGGTGGACAACCGTAAGCATCCCGTCCGTAGCTGTCTCCAGCCTTCCAAACATCCTGGCCCCAGTTAGCTAAGGAGAACGGAGGATTGGCAATCACTCGGTCAAAAGTCTTGATTGCTTTATCATCGGTCAGGTGCTTCGGATCTCGTAGAGTATCTCCCCTCTCGATATAGGCGTCGTCGATATCATGAAGAAACAGGTTCATCTGACAGATGGCCCAGGTGTTGAGGTTTTTTTCCTGACCATAGAGATGAAGTGACTTAGGGTCTTGTTTGTTGCGTTCGAGGTAGTGAAAGGACTCCAGGAGCATACCACCAGAACCACATGTCGGGTCATAGATGCTCATGCCTTTCTTAGGCTGTAAGCATTCAACGATCACGCGTACCACTTCTTTGGGGGTATAAAACTCACCACCCTTTTTGCCAGCATCATCAGCAAACTTAGCAATCAGGTACTCATAGGCATTACCCAATACATCTGCTGGTACATCTTCGTGACGTAAACGCAGTTTGTCGAAGTGCTGCAAGAGCTGTTGTAAGATTTTGTCTGGGAAACGCTCTTTGTTATTGAAGTCAACGTCTTGGAAGACGCCTCTTAGTCGCAAGTTTGCATCTTCAATCTCACGAAAAGCTCGGTTAAGGTGAGAGCCGATATCTGTGGAGGACTTACGTACATCTTTCCAAAAGGCCCCCTTGGGGATATGAAAACGGTGCTCCTCCGGATCTCGTGCAAGCTCCTTGTCATTAAACTCAGCAAGGCGCTCGTCGTATTCTTCTTCCCACACATCCGAGAGGCGCTTGAAGAACAGTAGGCCGAATATGTAATGCTTGTAGTCGGCGCTGTCGATTGAACCACGAAGAATATCAGCGGCACCCCACAGATGGGACTCTAGTTCTTGCAGGGTCATCACTTTCTTCAACGGCTTCACCTCTTTCTCAAATAACGCTGTATCGCGAGCCTCTTTAGCCATAGTTATCTCCGGTATTTACGAGCTTGCTAATATGGCGGGCATGATAGTCCATATGACCTCTTAGTTTTCGCATTTTTACGTGATTTGCGCTAGTATAACGCTAACTATCCTGTTGATATGAAAAGGATTCATGCCCAATTAGAGGAGGCGGAGATGAAGAAAGAACTGTTCATTGTGTGCATAGGGGGAGCAGTTGCCGCGGGGCATGCCCATGGCGGTCCTGTAGAGGGTTTTAAACTAGCTCAAGCTGCTTTGCAGGGAACTTATTCAGCTGTCCAAACTATGACGGTTGATACTGGGCTCATCCGAGCAGCTGCTCACAATGCAAGAAATCAGAAGGTCATTGACTTGCGCGAACAGCCATACACAGTTTGCGATCGTTAATCTTCACCGACAGCTGCACGAATTTTTTGTTGGATTCTTAGTCGCTCCATCAGAAGCTCCTTAGGAGCCTTTCTCAGCTCTTCAAAAGCCAGCTCCTGCTCTTCCTTTGCTTGATCGTCATTTATATAATGATCAAATTCAGACAAAACGTCCCCGAGATCTTCGACAGGAGGTGGAACGAATGTAGTATCATTGAGTGTGCAACCTGGGGGGGCTGTCCAGTTTTGTGTCGTGCGAAATTCACCTGGCATAACGTGACCACCACGAACACCTGCCATCAGAATAGCGTGAAGTTCACGTATTAAACGTGCACAAATAGGCAAATCGGCGAGGCGCTTTAGCCCTATTTCCATAGCCTTAACGTAGTTGGCCACTTCCTTAACGTCAGGCGCCCGTTGGACTGTCTCGTCTACTTCATAGGCGAATAGGTCTTCCATATCGGTTTGAGTATTTTCGATTCGAGAACTTAGTACCGCTTCGCGGCGGACATACGATGGCATAAGGATCTGAGGATTTGGCAGGTGACGGCAAATACCGGACAATTCGCTCAACGCCCGGTCTGCTTCTGACACGAGCCGAGCTAGCTCCCAGTCTGGTTGGATACCAGGCGGCAATGGCGATGACACGAAAGCATAGTAATTTCCGTCAGTTCGAACGATGCCCCCGGGTGCGTTATCTTTAAAATCATCAGGTTGCACGGCTAGCCTCAAAATACGCTACATTCATCTAACGTATATAGATTAGCTCAGCAATTCTCCGCCAGCATGTAACCTTCCAAAACTAAAGGCAAAAACAGAGAGGTTCTCCGCATAAAAAAAGCTGTATATCTGAGGGGATAGCTGACATAAGGCGCTGATCCGATCTGAGGTTCAGCTAAGAGCTTAATCAGCTAAGAGCTTAATAATAAATATTTATATAGCAAAAAATTCTGCGGAGACAATATTTCAAAACCCTTTGATAGCAAGGGTTTTAGACCCAGCGGGGAATTGCTGAGATTAGAGATTAGCTTATTATTAATCTAAAGTCACTTTCGATTTAATAACAGAGTCCTTTGCTAATCCGAAGTTGAGTTTTTTCGCCCTCGGCTATGCTCAGGGGGGGTGGTACGGGGACTTCAATGACTTAACGATATCGACGTACGGTCTAAGCCTACCCCCAATTAGCCTATTAAATGAGATAGGTTTTGTTAAACCACCCATCGCCCAGTTTCGTTAAACGTTCGATTTCCTCCCCCATAGGGGGAGCATTGCTATGTTACGTACCCCATATCGAGCTGAAAATGATATTAATGGGAGGCATGAACGGAGGAGACTTGAAACCGATGAAACGAAGGCCTGGGCCGGCCAGGACTGGGGAAAACTATACGCTGAATGGCTAAGTAGTAACCTCTCCAAAAATGACTTTCTTCGTTCAAAAGGCATTAAATATCGAGGTGGCGCGGTCTCACGAAATACGCGAAGCTGGAACGATCGATTGTTGAAGATCTGGCTGCGGTGGCAGGCGCAACGTATTGCGAGTGTCTGGTTTATCTGCTTAATCTGATAGCAAACACGACGAACTCAGCAGGATTAAAAGTACGGGAAGAATTAGGCAAAAACGTATATGAGACAGGAAAAAAGATCACAGATAAACAAAAGAACTCTCTGAATATAGTTAAAGACGACGTTCTTCCAGGCTGGAATTATATTTTGATACCCAATAACGAGATTGAAAAAAAGGAGTAGTAATTTTCTTACGAGCCCAAATATAAAAAAAGAGGAATTTATGTCTGTAGGTCATAGCAACTGTTTAGCTCTTTTTGATTTCGATGGTACTATCACGAATCGTGATACATACAGTACTTTTATTAAAAAAATTACACCAAAATGGCGATTGTTTATAGCCATGCCTGTGTTATTTCCTTTTATACTTTTGTATAAAAAAGGACTGATTTCCGGGGTATTTCTGCGATCGAAAATATCAAAATTTGCATTTTTTTATGTCAGGGAATCCTTTGTTCTTGAACAAGCCTTTCAGTACGTTGAAAATGATATACCTGATTACCTTCGTGATAATATGATGAAACGTATTGCATGGCATAAGATATCCGGTCACCGGATCATCGTGGTATCCGCTTCCATTGATCCATATATGAATTTATGGGCTCAAAAACATGGCCTGGAAATTATTTGTACAGAACTTGAGCGATGCGGAAAATTTTTAACCGGAAGATATATCAGTCGTGATTGTTCCGGAAAAGAAAAAGTACGAAGAATTAAAGAGAAACTGAACTTAAATGATTTTCATAAGATTTATGCATATGGAGATTCATCGGAAGATTCTGAAATGCTGAGTCTTGCAGATGAAGCGTTTTATCAGGGAGTTGCATTCAATATAACTTAAATGTTGCGCGAAAATTGCAATCGCATAAGTTTTTACTTTAAATAAAGCGCTTATGCTGCTTTGTTCGCATTTATTACCTCCCTGCAATAGCGTTGCACATCCCTGAACCCATGAATCCTTGTGCTAAGCTGGATCAGATGCTTAAAAGGAGATAATTCGACCTCCTGCTGCAAAGCAGTCATAGTCTCCAGAACAGATCCGGACTTACCAGAAATTTCCGGCAAAAGGAGCCATGCACAGTAGACCCAGTGAACATGAGACTCTACGGATTGAAAATCGTGGCAACTCACATCTTCAAACCCCATCAGAGATTTGACGTCTTTGTGAAATAGCTCGATTTCCCATCTTTTTCGGTAAACCCTGACAATCGCACCCATCCTGACTCTGATGTTGGAACAAACCAGATACTTTCTCCCCCTGCGACTCCCTCGCTCTTCTGAAAGAACCAGCCTGACTTCATCAGTGATTCCACTGATAAAACCGGTGAGTTCTCTTGCGCGGAACTCCTTCCGCTTTCTTCTTTTCCAGCCATTCGCATAAGCACGAATAGTTTTCCAGGGAAAAATTTTGGCTTTCCGGAACAGGTCAGCGACGGAGCAATTGCCCTGAGCGCCTGCATTTTTTTGGGAAGAAAGTCGAGATCCTCTCGAAGATTTCATGCTGAAAACAAAATCCCACCCACGAGACAGAATGGAGGCTTGAAGCTTTTTATTGTCATAGCCAGAATCTGCGAGCACAACAACTTCATGATTTTCATAAGTTCCGACGTATTGCGACAAATCCAGATCAGAGAGATATCGGATGACAGCTTCCTGTTCGGTTTCTTTTTTCAGGCCCCGTCTTTTACGCTCACGTCCGGAAATCCATGCCAGGGGAGGGAGTGGAATCTTCTTGCCATTGATAAGTAGCAGGATATTTGTCCACTGGTGGCCAATAACATAGCCTTTACCATGACTGAACTTATGGCTGTTTCCACTGTGTCTGGAAGATCTTGATTGCAGAGTCGCATCAATCAGAATGGCGATAGTCCAGGGCCCTCCGGCAACAACAGGCGGCCTCTGGATTGCTCTGCATGTTCTGGCTGCCGTACGCTGAAGAGATTCTACCGCAAGATCACCATGCCTACGTAAAAACCTTGAAAACTGGGACTTATGCAGAGATCCGACCTGAGAGGCCTGGGTCAGGCTATGTTTTCTTCCTGGCAGCATGAGAGATAAAAGATAAGCAAACGCGACCTGCTTCAGGCGGCAGGGAATATCCAGAAGACAGTCAGCTTTTTTTGCGATAGGGTTGCTCAAGGCGGGCACCTCTCGGGATATAGTCGCTTGGATGAGCACTTTAAAAAGTGTCTCGACAGCTCTGCTCGTCACAATACTCTATGATATCTGGTTATTACGATAGGTTTTTTTTAAAAAGCTTTCCAGAACAGATTTTTTCATTGGGAAGTCTGATTTCGCGCAACATCTAAGGATTAGTCAGATTAAAATTAACTTTTAATAAAATTTCGTATAGTGTAATTTCTTCACCTGAACAGCAAATACTCAGACAATAAATTTTTTTACGGAGATCCGCATGATGGAATATGCTATTCCCCTTTTTTTTGTTCTCACCGGAGGTCCGGGTGGAGGGAAAACGTCGCTTATTGAAGAGCTGAAAAGTCAGGGCTATCCTTGTGTTGAAGAATCAGGGCGTCAGGTGATTAAAGACCAGTTACACAGAGAAGGCCACGCTTTACCCTGGAAGGATAAGGTTGCTTTTCGTGACCTTATGATCAGCAGAGATAAGAAGCAGTATATTGAAGCCCTCCGAAAGAAAGGGCCGGTTTTTTTTGATCGGGCTGTTCCTGATTCCATTGGATATTCTCAGCTTGAAGGCTTGCCGCTTCCTGAAACGCTATATGAAATCCTTCGGAGTGAATTTCGTTATCAGAGGCTGGTGTTTATTACCCCTCCATGGAAGGAAATTTACATGAATGATTCGGAGAGGAAGCAGAATTTTGACGAGGCTGTAAGGACATATCATACCGTTGCAGAGGCATACCGGGGGCTGGACTATGAGCTTGTCGAGCTACCCAAGGGAACTGTACAGGAACGGGTTCTGTTTCTTCTCAATAAAGTAAAAGAAGTTACAGGGGGTTAGTGACATTTCAGAACTGTTGTCCTGTGTCGAAAAAAATTGAGCCTCAATGCAACTTTTTCCATGGCAAACGTCAATAATACCAGGTGTGCCTTAGCTGCAAAGAGTGTTCATTATGAAACAGGAGTTATCTGGTGGACTGGAATCTGGTGGTCCAGGACCTTGGGCCGCGATTATACCGATTTTTCACCATGCGTTATCATGACAATTCAGCCGCTGACCTTGTTCAGGAAGTCCTGTCCAGGTTGTACGTCAAAGTTTCCGGGGGCAATTTTGATCCGGAAGTAGCTTCTCTTACATCCTTTGCGTTCGGAATTGCCATGAACGTTCAACGGGAAAGTCTGAGAGATCGCAGTAAATGGAACTATGAAGAACTAAACCCGGATCATTATTCTCCGGAACAGCAAGCTGACAGCCAGGAAATAAGAAAGATCGCTTTACGAAAAGCGATTGAAAGACTTAATTCCATGGAGCAGCAGGTTCTGCAACTGTTGCTTGATCGTGACCTGAGTCTTGACGAGATCAGTAAAATCCTGAATATTCCATTAAATACCGTAAAGAGTCATATTTCCAGGGCTAAACATAAACTTCGGAAAATTTTGAATGATCAGGAGACCTCATCATGAATAAAAGAGACGAAGAATTAGACAGTATCTTAGATATTCTGCGCCAGAAAGAACCGACTGAGCTTCAGATGGCACGTTGGAAAAAATCTTTAGTTCAAAAAAGCAAGCGCTTCGTTTATCAGAACTGGCTCCCTCTTGTGGCTTCACTTTCTATTGGTTTTGTTTTGGGAATGGGTTTTATGAAACTTGATTTCAGAAAAGATCATTTTCAGGAAAATATCATAGCCAATGCAACCAAAGTTGAGCGTTTTATCAATATTGAATAGAGAACGTTTTCATGTATTAAAAGGAGAAAAATAATGAATAAATTCTTAGTCCTGGGGTCTCTGATCTTCGCGTATCATGCTAATGCGGAAAACAATCAGGTCAGCTTTGAAGAGATCTGCTCACGAATGGAAATTACTGCTGAGGTGTTTTCTTACGATAAAAAAGGAAATCTTATTGAAAAGAAGAGGGAATACGAAAAATCATCCAGTAGCAAACCGTGGAATTCTATAAAACCATCTCAAAAGTGTGTGATAGGATCGGGATGGAGTTCGGTCTGGGATAAAAGTGAAGTACCTCTTTCTATACGTTATGATCTGGAAGTAACGAAAGATAAGAAGATTGAGCTTACCATAAAGCAATATGCGAAGTTTAATGATTATATTTCTGAAGATTCAGAGAAAAAAGCAATCAAAGAAAAAAAATTTGATGTAACATCCATGCAATCTGTTCTGTGGGAGTCTCCATTACATACAAATCCAAGACTTGTGGTTCGGTTTGTCCCGGATCTTTCCTTTCGTTCAGAGCCAAAAGATATGGAAAAATTAGAAATCAGTGCAAAAAACATCATGATCACAGATCAGGAGGGGAATGTCTGGGCACAAAATCTATCTTTGAGAGGCCACTACGTTGCAGTAAAGACTTACAAAGGCTCCTTTGCTCTTAGTTACTATAAATTTCCAGGATCTTCCTTAGTCGGAGAAGCTTCATCAAACACTATGAAGCTCAGTGACCAGAAGGGACATACTGTTAAATTAGTCGCTTCAGGACAGTTTCTTCCTGACGGGGTTGCTGGCAACGTTTACGGGGTGTTTTTTGATAAGCGTACATCTCATTTTGGTAGTGTGAAAAGCAATACTACTGATAAAGAGAGTGATTTTATCAGGGAGCTAAAAAATAATTACTTTTAGAAAGTGTAAGGCTTGTCAGATGAAATGACAAGGAGGCAGACTCTTCTGCTCTTTCTCTCCTGTCGGATTCAGAAGGGTCAGTGCTTCATTCTTATCCGAAAATATCTGCCGCTCTTGACTTATTATTCCGGCAAGTGAAGCTTAATATTTAATTTAGCGGATTTTTTTAAGAATTTTCAGATATTATTTTGGTCGTTGATAGTGTTTTTTATTTGATTTAGTTTTTGCTGTTATTATGAGTTCTTGTCATCTGAGATAAATTTGGATCTACACAGGAGAGAGATTTGCAGGACTTTGAAAGATACGGCGAATCCTATGATGAAAATTCAGCACAGTTAGCTCAGGAAAAAACCCGCTCATGTCTGAAAGAAATTAAAGACAATATTCATATTGGGATGACTGAAAAAGAAGCGGAAAAGATTGCGGCAATTATTCTCAGAAAAGCAGGAGCCCGGAAATTCTGGCATCCGGTTCATATCCGTTTTGGAGCAAATACCACGAAAGGATATCGCGAAGATTCAGAGCCGGATGTTGTTCTGAAAAAAAACGATATTTTTTTTATCGATATAGGCCCGGTTTTTGATGGACATGAAGGTGATTATGGTCAGACTTTTGTCGCGGGGGCTCATAATGATTATGAGGTGCTGGCCGGAAATGCTGAAATTGTCTGGAATAAAGTCCGGACTGCATGGAAAAATAACGCTGTCGGTTATGAACTATGGGAAAAGGCAAAAGAGTTTGCAGCAGAGTTAAATTGTGAATTAGCCCCGCTCTATGTTAAGGGGCACCGGATTTCAGACTTTCCCCATGAAATGATTACCAGAAATAAAATGTTTGATATGAACACAGTCCCTGCTGAGAAACGATGGGTCCTTGAGATTCAGATTATAGATCCAAAACTCAATCGTGGCGCTTTTTATGAAGATATTTTAGTGTGATTATACTTTTCAATTGAGCAATCTCTGTCATTTTTCACGAATTGTTCAGGGTTTTCTGTGAGCCGCAATTCTGGCCCCGTCGATTTTTAACCACTTTTTTTGTGATGCATAGTCAGGCAACACGGAACAAAGAAGTGACCAGAACTTATCATTATGAGTTCGGCGGAGCAGATGGGGCAGTTCATGAACCACCACATACTCCAGAACCGACTTAGGACAGCAGACAAGCTGCCAGTGAAAGCCGAGATTTCCGTCTCTGCTACAATAGCTCCATTTATCGGTGCTTTTGCTGATGCTCCAGGCTCTGGGTGATGAAAGTTTAGCTGAGTATTGTTCTGTCAGCACTGTGATGGCGCCCCTGAGTCTTTCAGTTAAAACCATGGTTACAGTTTTGGCTATGTCTTCCTCTTTTTCCTCCCAGTTCGAACTTTCCGGAATTTCAACGAGGAGGGGAGCGGCTCCGGAAACGTTTACTTCAGTTGCATCAGAACTTTTTCTTATATCCAGTCCAACAAATCGGCCCCATTTCATCACCTTGCTACCGGGAGAAAAACGAGATGGAAAAATATCCAGAGCGACTTTACTCTGAAGCTCATCCCATGACTGGACGATCCATTTTTCTTTGCTGTCCAGGAACTTCTTTATATCAGGCTTTGGGGTGCCTCTGGGAACACGCACTTCCACAAGGTCTGAGAAATTATCATCGGATATATTCTGTTCTGCTGTCGCAAAGGTATTGAGAATAACCCAGCCATCTCAGGTAATATGCTGATATACAATGATTTATCTCTCTTCTCTGCAGCTTTGCGTGAGACTTTATCGAGGTATAAGTATTGAATCTTCCGGACAGATCATGATAATAATGCAGCTGTTTCAGCTCTTGTTTTAAGGGGTATCTCTGATAATGGTGTTCGCAGAGCCTGTCTGGTTGTGGGGAGTGTCTTGAGTCTGTACAGTAAAAAAGAGATCGAAAAGAAGCTCAAAAGCTGCGCTCTGGGCTTAGCCCGGGGAAACGTTGCTCTTGCAGAGCTCTTTCCTCTCTGGTCCGTGGCCTTTGACTGCCTGGCTGCAATCCTCCGTCAGCTGCTTCCGCATTTCCGTATTGTTCATGCGGGCAGTACAGCCGTAGCCGGTTGCTGGGCAAAGCCCATTCTGGACATTATCATCTGGCCTGACTCAGGGAGCATCTTTCAGGAAGAACGTGAGAGACTGGTTGAGACAGGCATCACAGCAAAAGGAGAGTACGGGATTCCCGGAAGGTCATTTTTAAATTTTTATGATGCAGAGGGCATCCTGGATTATGCACATAATGTCTGAAGTTGTACCAGCGGACCTTGATATCAACACTGAAATTGCCAGACGTTCTGTTTACGAGTCCTTCCATATTGAAGCAGAGAGCATAAGGGTCCTCGGGGAAGGCTGGGATAATCTCGTCTTTCTGATCAACAGTAATCTGGTTTTCAGATTTCCAAGAAGAGCGGTGGCAATTCCTCTGCTACAACAGGAAATGTCTGTTCTGAAAATGATTCCGGCGGCCTTGCCGCTTCTGACTCCAGTCCCTGACTATCTGAGCGACGGTTGCAAAAGCTATCCGCACCCGTTCTATGGCCATACATTAATTGAGGGAACAACAGGGTGCTGCACAACTCTCAGTGCAGATCAGTATCATGCTGCCGCCAGATCTTTAGCTCTGTTTCTGCGACAACTGCATCATCCGGATGTTTCTTTTTCTGCTCATAACATCATCGCACCTGCTTTTGATCGTGTTGATGTGCCCCGCATGATGGCGACGTTTACAGAACGCCTGACAGGGGCCATGAAGCACTATGACTTCAGAAAATATGATGAGAAGATCAGATCCATTCAGGCAGATGCAAAAAGTTATAAGCCGAAAGAAAATCGATCTCTTGTGCATGGAGACCTCTATCACAGGCACCTTATTTTTGACAGCAGACAGTCTTTATCAGGAATTATAGACTGGGGAGACTGCGGAATATCAGATCCCGTCATCGATCTTGGCGTGCTCTTTCAGTTTTTTCCGCCAGATACTCACAGAAGTTTCCTGGATAACTACGGTGATGTTTCTCCGGAGGAAACAAAATATGCCAGGTTTTTAGGTTTGTATTCTGCAATTGCGATGCTCTGGTATGGACATGACCGTAAAGATACAAGCCTGATCCGGACATCACTGAACACTCTTGAGATGATTTAAGATCTTATGTCTTTAAAAAATATCATTGATTTAACACAGCTTCTGGAACCCGGGTCGCCGACGTGGAGCTCTCACGTATCCTGTGCTTATAAAACTGTTCCCGTAAAGTCTGATAAAAGTCTGATTCAGCTGACACAGATTCAGTTTGAAGAGTCCGGAGTCGGAACCCATATCGACGGACCCTCACATTTTTCAAAGGGTGCATGTATCAGCGATCTTCCCATTGATCGGTTCATAGCACCTCTGAATCT
This sequence comes from Deltaproteobacteria bacterium, assembly GCA_020635195.1. Taxonomy (GTDB): domain Bacteria; phylum Bdellovibrionota_B; class Oligoflexia; order Oligoflexales; family Bog-1112; genus JACKAG01. The sequence goes on from JACKAG010000019.1 coordinate 18,569, forward strand.
CATCGATCTTTCTGAAAAAGCTCATGCCGGATTTCTTTGCACGAGTGAAGATATCGAATCTTACGAAGCCCGTTACGGGAAGATTCCGTCATCATCTGCTGTTTATATTCACTTTGGCTGGTGCAAATACTGGAAGAGTCCTGTTCAGTACCGGGGAACAAACTGTTCTGAGTTGAAGTTTCCATCCGTCGCTCCGGAGGCTGCGTTACTGCTTGCAGAACGAAAAATTTCCTTACTTGGTGTCGATACATTAAGTCCTGATTGTGGATCAGAAGGCAAATTTCCTGTTCATGAAATTCTGCTTTCTGAAGGTATCTGTATTATCGAAAATCTCGGATCACCACAGTCGATCACAGCCAGAGGATATTCCTTTTGCGCCTTACCTCTGCGGATCAGTCATCTTCATGAGTCTCCGACCAGGGCCTTTGCTTTTTTAAGTGAATCTGAGGACCCTGTGCGTCGGAAGGCATCCATAAACACACAGGAGTTATCATCATGAAATTCTACGGCTACAAAAAATGCAGCACCTGCCGGAAGGCCGAAGCCTATCTGAATGAACACGGCATTTCTTTTGACTTTAAAGATATTACAGAGCAGCCCCCCGGAAAGGCAGAACTTAAGAAAATACTCAAACTCAGTCATCAGGGCATCAGAAAGCTGTTTAATACCAGCGGTCAGCTCTATCGGGATATGGGTCTGAAAGATAAAATAGCGTCTATGGAAGAAGATGAGGCTCTTGATCTTCTGGCTTCCAACGGAAAGCTGATTAAGCGTCCGATAGCCTTTGATGGTACGACGGTTACGATCGGCTATAAAGAAGAAGAATACAGGAAAAACTGGACCTGAAAGTCTTCTGTTTTTTTGTGGTCAGAGACTATTCTTAGTACATAGGGTAAGATCATCATCTCAGATTCTCCGTCATGTTTATCTGAAAAAAGCTGAAACAGGAGAAATCCTGTTTCAGCTCTTGATCTTTTCCTCTCTGTGCAGTTACTGTTCCGAGAGCGTTTTAATACGGACTTTTTTATCAACTTTAGCGGAATAAAAAATGATGCTGAAATATTTTTTAATAACATTATACTTGTTCATGGTATCAGCCTGCCATACCGTCCAGACCTGGAATAAAGGGTATCCGAAAGAGGGCTCAGAATTAAGCACAATGTCTGAAAAAGACAAAGAGTTTAATAAATTTGCGATTTCTGATGAGAGTACAGGTCGTTGGTCTGAATGGTATCTTCAGATGAATGAAGACAAAGACTCTGACAAATACTATAGCCTGAGATCTTTTTCGCCAGTTGTGACCAGGGTGAGCCCACAAACATTGGATAAATTGCAGGATTTAAGGACAGCGAAAAAATACTATTCTTTAACCATAGGGGTTTTAATCGCCAGTCTGTTTCTGAAACCAGGTAATCTGAAACTAGGTAATAAAAGTACGGAGGTTCTCAGCAACATACTTTATGCATCTGGTTTAGGTGGTGTGGTCGGCATCTCTCTGTGGCAGTTGGGAATTTTCAATGATATTAAATATCAATATAACAGCGATCTGAATACCCACATCTATGGGAATCCTTTTGGCCATCAGTCTTCGCAGAAAAGCTCCGGAATTTATGGTATCCGGATAACACATAAGTTTCACTAGATTGCCCAGGATCCTTGCGGATAATCTGAAAAAAACTTCCGGCCGTTCAGGAGTGTTGGTAATTTTTATCAGGAGGCTTATCTTCTCTCAGTTCTGATCAGCTGTATTCAGTGCACCATAGGGACGAATCTTACGGTAGTGATGACGTCAAATTTGATAGGTTTGTGATATGAGACCTTTTATTTTTATGAAATCAGATAATATGAAAAGAATTTGTTTTTTAACAATAGTTTTAATATGTTGTTTTTACAATCAATTTGCAGCAAGTTGGGTGCATGATAAAAAAATGTGTTCCGCAATTAAAAATAATGACCTGGGAGAAGTTCAGCGTTTAATTAATATCGGTAAAGGTGTTGATAGAGAAATCTATTGTGGGTGGAACTCCCTTCACTACGCTATAAGGTTTGGAAAGATTGATATTATTAAGATGCTAATTGAAAGAGGTGCTAACATCGATGGTTTGTCCTCTGCCCGGGAGCATCCTCTCGATCTTGCATTCGCTTATGATCAATATGAAGTGGCTAATTTGCTTATTATTCGGGGGTCAAAAAGCAAACGGCTGAAGACCACAGAATTCGAAGAAACTATGTATAGGTCGAAGATGAAAAAAATTGAGTCAAAAATATTTGACTCAATTTTGAATTTATTCAGAAAAAATATCTTTGAGGTTTCAGAACTTGAAGAACCTATAACATGCTCCATTTGTTTAGAAGAAGTTGATGAATATTGTGAAGATGTTTGGATTACACCATGTGATCATAAGTTTCATCGATCTTGCCTTGAAAACTGGAAAGGCAACTGCCCAAATTGCAGGAAGCCTCTATAGAAAAGGAGTAATTGTCTATACCCAACAAATCTGAACATATCAGTTAATGGTAATTGCATGTTTTTTATGGTTGTCAGATATTTTGCGGATTTCAATTTTTAAAATACCATCTTCGATTTTTGCGTGCACATCAGAGTCATCTGCATTTGCCGGAAGGCAAATCGAGCGCACAAAACTACCATGACTTCTTACCATCCGGTAATATTGATCCTTCTTTTCCTCGCTGAAGGCTTTCTTAGTTCCCTGATGGTCAGAACACCAGCGTGTATATCAATCTGAACATCTTTTTTTCAGCTGTAAAAACATATATAGATTGCGTATAAAATCTAAGCAATTGCTTTATATGAAGCTGATTTTTATATAGTTCTATGGATAAAAACGACCCTCAACAGGCAAAACTCTGATATATAAGGACATCGTTAATATCATAGTACAGGATATGAATAAAACAGATCCATAGTTCATGGCATATTTTTTATGAATTCATGTGATGATCATAGCAGGATATGATGTTCTTATACTCTTTAGCGGACGACGACAGAGACAGGATTGGTATATTCCCATCGACCGGAAACTTCTGAAAAAGCTCCCAGGCGCAACTGATAACTTCCTGCGGAAACTCCCTGAATCTTCAGCTGTGTTCCTGACGTTGCAAAGCGGTGTTCCGGATTTGTCCATGATTCCTGTTGATTCATTTCAACCCTGTAAAATGAGATTTTCTGATCTCCGGTCCAGGATACAATGCCTCCATTGCCATCAAGAGTTGCGCCAGCTGATGGGGACGCCAGATTGAGCGATCTTGCTACCGGCTCTCTGATCACAAATGAGCGGACTTCACTGCTGCCAGCACCGTTTCGTACCTGCCAGTACCATGTTCCCGGAAGTAATCTTCTGATTCTGGCAGAGTTTCCCTTGACTCTTCGACGGATCATAGCAGGTTGCATCGAACGCTGTGCAGAAATCAGGACGACTCCTCCGGGACTTCCTCCCCAGGTAAAGAGAGGTGCCTCGGTTGTTTCATCATAGTTTCGGACCATCCCTTCTCCGGGAGTCGTCAGTGAGGGTGCAATACTTGCTGCGGGTAAAGACCGCGCTCTGCTTTTTGTTATCTCACGTTCCTTTTGAGAGGAGGACAGAGAATCTTCTTCTGTTCCCGAAAGAGGAGGCAAGCTGTTTGTTTCTTCTCTGACAAGATTCCCGCTAAATGGGCTGTCTTTGAAAACAGGAGTATTTTTAACTTCTGACGTCTTGTCTTTCATGCTTTCATTTGTTTTTTGTGCTTCCGGAATCGGCATTTGTGTTATAAGTTCAGCCTGCTCTGCCGGAGGAAGAAGAGATGTTTCGGCTTCATCTGCAACAATAAAATCATCTTCCTTATAGTCATCATCAGAGAAAAGATAAAAAAGTGCGCCTGCGATGATAAGGACAAGCAAACCAACCAGAGCCAGCAGCCTTGTTCTGTTTTCACCGACGAAACCACCTTCCCGGAACATCTGTGAAACACCACTGACGCCCGTAGCAAAATTATCTGAAAAATCGTTTTTCAGATCTGCAGAGAAAGGACTCTCCTCCACAGGAGATGAGTTCTTATGATCCTGAAACTCATTATCTTGACTCATCTGAAAAGTCCCCCTGAAAGATCAGTCTGATCTTCGAGCCTGTTGTCCTTCAAATCAATCCACTGATAACTCATGATCCTCGTGTCGTAGCCTTCGGACAAAAGGAAAATAACTTTAAATGTGTCCCGTATGCTATTTGCACGATCTTTCTTTTATTATAGTGAGCAATGAAACAGCGGCACAAGGGGAGGCCTCATGAAATTCAGGATCATTCTTGAAAAAAATATAAAAAAGAATGAACTGTTTAGTCTATTGCAGAGGAAATCCGTCTCATCAGGCAGGAAAAAAACGCATCCGGTAAATGAATTTCCAGCGGAAGGATGAAAACTTTTCCTGGTAAAGAACGAAAAAACACATCATCTCTGTGAAAATCTTTTGCGGTCGTAATAATGTGACCGATATCAGATAATTTCATGACCCGCTCTTTGTGAGACGGAAGGTCAAAATGTTCATGATCTGCAATGAAAAAAGAATGTTGAATTTCAATTCCCAGTTTTTTTAGTGAATCAAAAAGTCTCTCCGGCCTTGCAATTCCTGACAGAAGGCTCAGAGGCTTTCCATCTTTCTGATACATACTCTCTTCGGAGGCAGAGACAGGCCAGCTCTGCTTAAACTGAGATGCAAATACAGGCGTTTTATGAGGAACCCATGGCCAGAAGCTCAGATCAGAAGATAAAACCTGCCCGCTGCTTCTGGTCAGAAGTACGACAGACGCCCGCTTTAATGATGCAGGCATTTCCCGCAGCATTCCCTGTGGCAGACATGCTCCGTTTGCGAAGGGGCTATGATAATCAAGGAGAACAAGATCGGTGTTCCGGGCCAGTTTTCTGTGCTGGAAGCCGTCATCCAGCAACCAGATGTCCGGTGACAGAGATTCACAGCTGAGAAAAAAGCATGCAGCCTGATAACGTCTGGGGGAAACAATGACAGGAGTATGAGGGAGTTCCCTCGACTGCATGAGGGCCTCATCTGGCAGAGGTCCGCTGTAATCTCCCTGTTGATACAGCAGTCTACCGCCTTTCAGCACCAGAATATCTTTTCTTCCTAATGGGCTCCCATAACCTCTTGTAAGAATAGCAGCCTTAAGACCTTTCTTGTAAAAATGAGACGCCAGGCTGATCACGACCGGAGATTTTCCGGTACCTCCTGCGACGAGATTTCCTACGGACAGACAGTGTCCCGGTAGTCTGTGCACTCTGAGAAGATGATGGTCATATAAAAAGTTTTTCAGATAACTGATGATCCTCCAGAGAGCTGCCAGCAAAGAAGCTGCGGCCCGAAACCAGAAAGGTTGCTGATCAACAGGCAGAGCTGCCAGTTTCTGAAGCCCCATAAAACTCCCGGTATCTGCTGCATTGTAGAAGGAGTGTCGCATGGGTTCCTTTTGCCACCAGATGCCCCTTCTCCAGGAACCAGATCTCATCAAAATCAGCGAGGCACTGGAGACGATGAGTCACTGCGACCAGGCTCTTTTGATTCGTCCGGCACTCCTTCAGAAGAGAGTGTAAAAAAGATCGTTCTGCTGCTGCGTCGATTGCTGACGTCGCTTCGTCCAGAAGAAAAACACGGGCAGGCCGGAGCAATGCTCTGGCAATGACCAGCCTTTGTATCTGTCCTCCGGACAGGTTCTGTTGCACAGCCTGAATCTGATGATTCAGGCCATCCGGAAACAAGCGGACATCTTCGGAAACCCCTGCGCGACGCAGGGCTTCCCAGATATCCGAATCGCTCAGATTTCCGGCATCCGGATGACCATAAAGCAGATTATCGATCAGACTATCTTCGAAAAGGAAAGGCTCCTGTGCAACAGCTGAGCAGCTTTGACACCAGCTACGGTACTCCTGAGAAGTATCCCAGATCTGAGGTTCAATCAATCCTGCCAGACATCTGAGCAGTGTCGATTTCCCACTGCCGCTGGGGCCGACAATTGCAATCCCCTGCCCCTGCAAAATAGCAAGATTTTCAACGCGGACGGCTGGACAAGAACTATAGCCAACAGCCACATGATGGATGAACAGGTCACAGTTCTTTGTTTTTGCTATGTGCTGATTAGCTCCGGAACCTTCTTTCGGGGATATGTGGCAGCTGGCTGTATCAGAAAAAACCTGCAAACTTCGTTGCAGAGCACCCCATGTTTCCTGAAAGCGGGCAAACTGCTCTCCCACATTCCGAAGAGGTCTCAGAAGCATTCCCAGAGCCGCCAGCGTAATCAGGAGATTTTCTCCGTTGATTTCGACAGGAAAGCCTGAATGACCGGAAAAGAAAAAAATTGCAGCGGCGAATAGCAAAAATCCCAGCCACTCCATAACCGGAGCAAAAGCAGCACGAATCAAAAGTGATCGGCGAATCATCCGATAGTAGGCCTGATTCAGAGCCTGCCATCTCCCGATCTCTCGCTGCTCTCCTGCCTGAGCCCGGATAAAATCAAAACGCTGACGAACCTCAAAAATATGGCTGGCCATTGCGGCAAGCTCTTTCTGAAAGGCTTCTGCAAAATATGCAATGCGCTTTCCTGTCTTACCCATACCCAGAGCAACTAAAGGAGATATCAGCAAAAGGAGCAGAGCCAGCGGCCAGCAAATAATCAGCAGGCTGACAATCGCAGAACACATCATGATTCCGTCACGGATCACACTTCCGAGAATATCTGTAAACCGGGTCTGTAAAAACAGCACATCATTCATCAGTGCAGACATCCACTCCGCAGGGCTGCGTCTGCGAATATAGAGAAAATTTTGCTGCAACAGAGCTTCAAAAAAGCGGTCGCGATAATTTTTACTCATATAAAGGGCGATTGCAGCCATACTAAGCTGACAGCCATATAAAGCAACGCTTCTGATGCAGGCGGCAAAAAAGAGAGCTCCCGGAACTGTCCAGATCAGAAGGCTGGTCTGAATCCCTGTTCCTGCTTTCAGGCCACTTAACTTCATCAAACCTTCAGGAAGCAAATCCTGTATCAGAATCTGCTCCTGATGCAGGCCAGAACCTAACAGGACCCGGAGAAACGGGCCAAGAAAGAACAGGATGAGGCTCTGGGAAAGACCAAGGGCAGCAAGAGCCAGACAGAGCGAAACAAGAGATCGTTTCCTGGCCAACAGAGGCTTCAGAAAGAGCGGAGTTGCAAGTCTGAAAAAGGATGGATCAGAATTGTTCACCAGTAGCACCCTGGTTTTTATGATCAGACATATGTCTGAGGATCAGTTTTGCCGCCTCATCTGCTCCTGGCTGGCTACCCAGGAGCAATCTGAGTTCCCGAAAGGAGTTCAGTTGCTTCTCTCTGACAGGCCCCGGGGCCAGAAGGTTCTGCATATGCTCTACCATTCTTACTTCATCAATCTCCTGTATATACTCAGGGACAGCCTCTCTTCCCAGACAAAGGTTGACCAGGCTCACCCACTGGATTCTGACCTTTCTCCGGGCCAGGCGGTAGCTCAGGGCATCCATCAGATAAACCACAAGCATAGGTGTTCCTGCCAGTGCACACTCAAGAGTCGCAGTACCCGAGGCAACTATTGCCAGATCTGCCAGCTTCATCAGAGCAAGGCTTTCTCCCCGGACAAAACACATACCCTCCCTCTCTTCCTGTGGTAAGAGCTGAAGGACCTGCTGAAACGGCAGGTTTCCTGCAACAGGGACGGCAAATGTGATATCATCTGCCAGAGCATGAAAGCGCCGTCTCAGTCTCGCCAGTACAGGAAGAATTCTGCGGACTTCTGTCATTCTGCTTCCTGGCAGACAGGCAATCAGACGGCCAGACTCTGGCAAGGCAAGTTCCCGACGACTCCGGCGCACGGATTCAATGCGAGCCAGATGAGGGCATCCTACATAATGCCATGGGACCTGATGCCGGATGAAAAAATCTTTCTCAAAAGGAAGAATCCCCAGGACCAGTTCGAAGTCCCGTTTTAAGCGGCTGACCCGGGAAGCTCCCCAGGCCCAGACTTTTGGGGCTACATATTGTATGACCGGAATCTTCCGCAGTTTTAACTGTTCTGCCAGACGAAAATGAAATCCAGGGTAATCCACAAGAATCGCAAGATCTGGTGGATTACGATCGATCCGGGCAAGGATGTTGCGCTCCAGAATACGTAAGCGAGGGGCCTGTTTGAGGACATCAATTAAGCCCATAGCGCTCAGCTTTTCCAGAGGCCAGAGTACCCGGACTCCAGCCTGTTGCATCAGATGACCCGCAAGCCCCTCAAACTGAATCCCTCGTTCTCTGAAATGGAAAGCTCTGACCAGATCTGCTGCAAGCAGATCTCCGGAGGGCTCCCCCGCGCTGATAAAACAGCTTCGGAAGGTCGGGGGTATCACCTGCACAGTCCCCGCCCAGAGTGACGGCAAAACTCTGTAAATACCGTCAGGTCATCAGAGGGCTCAAGCTCACAATTTATCAACTCTAACGCATCCTGTAGCGATTTTCCTGAATGATAAAGGATTTTATACATGGCTTTAATTGAGCGGATGCGTTCACGATTTCTGCCAGATCGCCGAAGTCCGGTCAGATTCAGCCCGCCAGGGGATGCATGGTTGCCATGAACCATGACAAAAGGAGGGACGTCCTGAACCACAATAGCCCCACCTGCAAGCATTGCAAGCTGACCAATTCTGACAAACTGGTGAACCGCAACATGCCCGCCAATCACAGCCTCACTTTGTACCAACACATGCCCGCCAAGTGAGACTCCGTTGGCAAAAATACAACGGTCACCAACAATACAGTCGTGTGCAATATGTGTATTGACCATAAAAAGATTACCGGAACCAATGACAGTGCGACCGCCTCCGTCTTGTGTGCCAAGAGAGAGGTTGACATACTCCCGGATCATATTGTCTTCACCACAAATAAGCTCTGTATCTTCACCCTGATACTTCAGATCCTGTGGTTCTGTTCCAATCGAGGCAAAAGGCCAGACCCGGGTTCTGCTGCCAAGCTGAGTCCGTCCTTTGATAACAACATGACTTCCAATCTGCACATGATCGCCAAGAATAACATTCTTGCCAATGACAGCATAAGGGCCTATTTTTACACCCTGTCCAAGGGTTGCGCCATGTTCCACAATCGCTGTCGAATGAATGTTTGTTTCAGGAGATGTTGTCACAGCCACCTGTCCTTCATCTGAACTTTCCCTGCGACAGAAGCATACAAGCTGTCTCAGGAAATGCTGGTATATCTGGCGGCTACTTCATCAGCGCCGAAAAAGAAACGGTTGCAGCAAGCTCTCCATCGACAGATGCATTTCCCTCAAACCAGAAGAAGGGTTGCCGCATTTTTTTCAGGTGAATTTCCAGGCGCAGAACATCCCCCGGAACAACCTGCTTACGAAACCTTGCGCTGCTTACTTCTGTCAAAAGCACCTGATCATAGCCATCATCCTTACTATAATAACCAAGGATTGCTGATGCCTGCGCAAGAGCTTCAATCATAAGGACTCCCGGCAACACCGGATTACCAGGAAAGTGCCCCTGTAAAATGGGATCGGATACGGAGCAGTTTTTGACTGCGACCAGAGACTCGCCAGGAGTTAACTCCAGAACCCGATCAACAAGCAAAAATGGGTGACGGTGCGGGAGGCATCGTTCAATATCTCTTAATTCCATTGGCAAGTTCACGTCCACAACTGGCATTCCCCGCAAAAATGATCTCTTTATAGTCCAGAGCTTCTGTTTTCTTTTCTTTTACTTGCGGGAAACCCGGGTTTCCCGATCCTTTCCATAGAGGGCGATCACTTCATCTGTAAGATCGACAGGTTGAGCGATCCAGACCAGACCAGCACTATTCGCCTCAAAGACAACATCCAGGTTCTTTTTTTCGGCAAGGTTTTTAGCAAAAGCAGCTGCCTTACCCGCAATTTCTCCTGTCACCTTTTGTTGTTTCTGATTGATCTCTTTTTGAAATTCCATCTCTGCATTACGAAGATCAAGAAACTTTGTCTGAAACTCCTGTTGTTTTTTGAAGCGCGCCTCTTCACTCAGCAAAGCTGACTTGCTTTGCCAGTCCTTATTGAGTTTATCGAGTTCTTCTTTTTGTTTAAGAAAATCCGTTTCTTTTTCCCGGATCTCTTTTTCCAGCTGTTCTCTTGCTTTTTTGCCATCTTCAACAGTCAGAATGATTTTCTGGATGTTGATCACTCCAATTTCCCTGTTATTTTCTCTGGCCTGGCTTAAGGCTCCTGGAAGCCACAAGCTGGCAGCCAGAACAAATGCTAATTTCTGTCTTTTGATGAACTTCATATCAATCCCCTACGGTTTTCGTGTTATGCCGGATTTTTCTTAAAATCCAAGGTTAAAGATAAACTGCATATTTCCAAACTCTTTCTTTTCATCATCATAAGGATAAGCCCACTCAAAACGGAAAGGAGCAATCGGAGTATGCCATCGGAAGCCAAAACCGACATCTTTCTTCAGGGTCCGGAAATTCAGATTGTAATTTTCCTCGGCCGTAAAGACATCGCCGATGTCTGCAAAAACAAGCGCCTTAATTCCGGCCTGAGGAATCAGAGGGACAAAGTATTCCAGCTGAAAATACAGCTTCTTGTCTCCTCCGATATTGTATTCAATGGACGAACTGTCGGGTCCTCTTAGCCTGCGTGTTTTTTCACCGACTCCGCTGTAAGGATAACCTCGCAGGTCATAATAGCCCAGTCGGTACATTTCTGCGGGCGGTATTTTGTCTCCTCCGGCAGGCCAGAGCTTTCCGATGACAGCTGTCAGCTTAAAATAAGTGCGGTAGGAATCCGCAAAGTCTAAAGGTATATAATAATCTGACTCCGCTGTCGATTCCCCATAGCGATAGTGGCCACCCAGTGCTCCTCCGACAAAGCTATGAGAGATATTCAGGCTTGTTCCTTCCGTAGGATCAAGGAAGTTATCCAGATCTTTTCTGATGATCCCGAGGGTCAGGCTGTTTTTGACCCCAACAGCTTTTTGGCTCTCTTTTATATAGATGTCCTGGCGTTTTTCCAGCTCATAAGACTCTGTATGCTTCAGAACTGAGAAAGCCCTCACCAGCTCAAAGAGACTTCGACCCACCCGAGCACTGACGCTCTGGTCGTTTACAGGGATTTCCATTCCTGTGAGGTAGCGGATCTCCTGAATTTTATAGCCTAAGCCAAAGCCAAGGGACCATTCGCTGTCCCGGACTCGTGGATCGAGAAAATTCAGATCCAGCTCCCAGCTTTTTTTGCCGCTATATTTGCCTGTCACACCGGCGTTCCAGGCACGACCAGACTGATTTTTTTCATTATAGCTACCCTGGCCGGACCATTTGCTTTTCTGTTCACCTGCCGGGGTAAAACCAACGGCGGCATTTAATTGTCCGGTCGCCTTTTCCTTAACCCGGACTTTGAGGTTCAGAAGATGTTCAGCTTCTTCATCTCTTTCTTTCAGAACCTGTACTTCTTCAAAGAAGCCAAGACGATTGATGTTTTTCTTCGTTTCGCTGAGACGAGTCCCGCTATATAGCTCACTGTCATAGACTTCAAACTCCCGGCGAATCACATTGTCTCTGGTTTTGGTATTCCCAATAATATCCATCCGGCCAAAATAGACCTTTTCTCCCTTGGTGATCTCGTAGTTGAGGTGAACAAGCTGTTTTTTCTTGTCATATTCAACTATTGGGTTGATATCCACATAGGCGTAGCCAAGATCTCCATAGCGATCAATCAGGTGCTCAATATCTTTCGTAAATTTCGAATGGCGAAACAGCTCAGATGGCTTTAGCTGCATATCCCGGATCAGCTCTTCAGGAGTATAGAGTCCTTCTCCAACATCTCCTGTCACGCTCAGTGAGCCCAGGCGGTACTGAAGCCCTTCTTCAATCTCAAATGTAATGCGGACAAAGCGTTTGTCAGGGTCCATCAGAACAACAGGCTGACGGACATTGACCTCAGCAAAGCCATAATCTTTATAATAAAATGTAAGGAATTCGAGATCTCTTTTGACATAATCCTCCTGGTACATGGAGGGGGCTCCGAGAGTCGCAGACCAGCGGGTAAAAGGTCGGGAGGCCATTTTGTCAATCAAATCCCCTTCTGAAAAATACTGATTCCCCAGAATGAAGACATCTCCGACAAGAACTTTTCCCCCTTCATTGACATGAAACGTTAACTCGACCTCGTTTTTTCCCTTATTTTCAAGAGAATATGTGATCTTGGCGAGATTGAAGCCTTTTTCTGCATACTTCTTCTCGATAAGGCGCATGTCTGCGGTGATGACTCCTTCGTTCAGGATCGTATAAAGACTCGTCTCCATCGATTTTCTGATGTCATCTTCCTTCAGCTCATCCATACCCTGAAAGATAATTTTTGTAATGGCTGGCTTTTCGAGAACTTCTATCGTCAGAATCAGTCCCTGCTCCGTTTGATCCTGATAGATTCTGATATCTGAAAAATATCCCAGATCGTAAAGCGCTTCGAGGTCCTCCCGGATGATCTCAGCATCCGGACTCTGTCCTGTTGAAGTCTTCAGAAGTTTGCGTATTGCCGGTGATTCAACCCTGCCATTTCCTGTGATCTTAATATCATGGATCAACTGATCCTCTGCCAGCAGTGCTCCGGACTTACTGATCAGCATACTGATCAGGCAGAAGGCGAATACAATAAAAAGAGAGTGTTTCAAGAGGTTCCCCTGTCAATGATCCGTCCATCTTCCATGACAATCTGCTCTGGTAGCCTTCTGGCCAGTTCCAGATCATGAGTTACGAGAAGCATAGTCATTTTGTTCTCATGGCACAATTCCAGCAACAGATCCTGGATGGCCAGACTTGTCTTTTGGTCGAGATTTCCTGTTGGCTCATCTGCCAGAATCAGGGGTGGGGACATCAGTAGCGCCCGGGCAATCGCCACCCGTTGCTGCTCACCGCCCGACAGCTCTCCCGGACGGTGATTCTCTCTGCCACTAAGGCCGACAGCAGCCAGCATCTCAACCGCTCGCTCTTTGACCACCCGGCGGGAGGTCCCGGCTATCAGCCCTGGCATCATCACATTTTCCAGAGCAGAGAATTCCGGGAGTAAGTTATTCATCTGAAAAACAAAACCGATACTGCAATTGCGGAATGTTGAGGCTGCGGAGTCACTCATGGTCGAGACATCAGAGCCGTTCAGAAGAACTTTACCCATCGAGGGCTGATCCAGTGTCCCGATGATCTGAAGCAGTGTGCTCTTGCCCGCCCCTGACTTCCCTGTGACAGAAACTGCCGTTCCCTGAGGAAGGGCCAGATTAATCCCTCTCAGAGCCTCAATTTTTTGTGATTCAATAATGTAAGTCTTATGAACATTCCGGAGAGCAACCCCAAGGCTACCTGGCTGAACAGATTTTAGAGACACCTCAGAACTCCTCCGGGATTCTGGCGAGCAGCCACCAGAGCAGGGTAAACAGCAGCCAAAAGGCTCAGGCCCCATGCACACAAGCTGATTACAACATACTCCAGAGGGAGAAAGCGAACCGGCAATTTCTGAAGATAGTAGAGATGTGCTGGCAGATTAACAAACTGAAAATAATAAAGGAGCGAGCACCCCGCAAGCCCTGTCAGCATACCCAGGACAACGCCAAACGTACCGATTGTCATTCCATGAGCCAAAAACATCTGGATGACATCGCTTTTTTTCATACCAAGAGACCGGAATAACAGGACCTGGTTCTTGCGGTAGTAAACGGTCATCATCATGGTTCCGCTGATGGAAAATGCTGCAACCAACACAATCAACAGTAAAATAGCAGCCATTGTAAATTTTTCCAGCTTCAATGCAACAAGAAGTGACTTGTTGACATGCTTCCATGTTCGGGCACGAAGCTCAGGCATTCCTTTAAGGCGGTCAACAAAAACCTGGACATCTTCAGGGTGCTGCATGTTCAGTGCGATCCCCGTTACATATTCATCTTCATCCAGTGATGCATCATAATCAGGAAGGAATTTACGTCCTGACTCCAGAGTCACGACCCCGTAGCTGTTATCATACTGGGGGAGGTCTGTGATAAAGGTTCCCACAACCCGAAAGCTTGTTGTGAAACGGCCTCCACCCAGAGCACCTGCGAGATCAATTTGTGGATTCAGGACCTGAACTTCATCTCCGGGCTCCGCACCCATTTTTATCGCCAGGGTTTCTCCCAGAATAATTCCCGGCAGACTTTCATGTGACTGTGCTTCAGGTGCTATGATCAGGTCGGTCAGGCGGCCCTGGATCAGGCTGTCACCGAAACCCCAAAGGCTACTGTCTCCTTCCGGATCTATGCCAAAAAGAGAAACAGAGGCCAGATGACGTTTTTTTTTGAGGACAATATCAGCTTTTGTAAAGGCAGCAATACCAGCAGCATCAGGAAACTGTGACCGGACCTGTTTCAGGCTATGTTGACGCAAACTAAATCCTGCCATAGCATTTTCATGCAGGATCTCCATATGAGGCAGGCCCCGGAACATTTTTTGCTTCAGATCCTGCTCAAAGCCTCCCATAACAGAAAGCACGATCACCAGTGCAGCGACTCCGATTGCCACTCCCAGAATGGAAACCCATGTCATAAAAGACAGGCTATGACCTTTTCTGGCAATAATATGTCGCCAGGCAATCCACAGGATGTACGTCCTGGCCTTTCCGGCAGCCATTCAGTTCTCCTTTCTCCACAGCTTCGTTTCTGAAGCTTTGTCTCTGCGGACGGAACACACTCCGGAAAAGGAGTGCTGACTGCTGTTGCAATGCAGTCTTCAGTGATCCTTTTCCGGGAAATGGCTGTTTTCAGAAGATCCTGAAGATCCCAGTCCCGGTATTATGGCCGACCGGAGCGATTCTACGCGATTAGCCATTTCCCTGCTGGCATCTCCGATGCTATAAACGATCCGGAAGGGATATGTCAAGTTCGCATGCTTTAGTTCTCATTGATTATTCCGGCTTACTACAATGAGGAACGGCAGCTGGATACTTTTTGTGTAAGGCTGTGTGTTACCTGTTTTGTTCCCGGAAAGCATGGTTGGGCGGAAAAACAGGCAGAGCAGATGACCGTCTGTCCGGAAGGTCAGTTCTCCATGCTTGCGGACGTAACCTGTCAGCTATGACACAATTCTCAGAGTCTGGGGGGAAGGGGACTCTGGCATCCGACTACTGGTGGAAAAGAGCAGGATTTGTCTCAAGAAGCTTTCTGTACCAGGAGATACTCTCGATCAGCCCCTTTTCAAGAGGAACAGCAGGATTCCAGTCAAAAGCCTGCCTCATCCGGCTCAGGTCAGGTCGCCGTCTGACCGGATCATCCTGAGGCAAATCTTTGTACTCAATTGCAGAAGCAGATTCGCTCAGTCGAATGACTTTTTCGGCCAGCTCTCTGACAGTAAATTCCCCATCGTTCCCGAGGTTGTACGGGCTGGAAAATAAGTTCTTGTCAGCCATGGTGATACGCTCAATTCCATCGACAAGGTCCTGAACATAGCAAAACGAACGTGTCTGACTTCCGTCTCCATAAATCGTCAAAGGGCGACCGGAAATAGCCTGAGTGATAAAATTACTCACAACTCTTCCGTCATTGCAGGCCATTCTTGGTCCATATGTATTAAAAATCCGGATCACCCTTACGTCAGTCTGGTAGGAACGACGAAAATCAAAGCAAAGGCTTTCGGCAGCTCTTTTGCCTTCATCATAGCAGGCCCGGGTTCCTGTTGGATTGACACAGCCCCGATAACTTTCCTTCTGCGGATGCTCTTCCGGATCTCCATAAACCTCTGATGTGCTTGCCTGAACAAAGGTTGCTCCGGTTCTGCGCGCCAGATTCAGAAGGTTGAGGGTCCCCTCCACAGAAATTCTCATGGTCATCACCGGGTCATACTGATAATGAACCGGACTTGCCGGGCAGGCAAAATTCAGAATGTATTCAGACTCAATGGCGAGTGGCTCAACAACATCATGCCGGACCAGCTCAAAGTGGGGATGATCTTTCAGATGGCTGAGATTCAGACGGGAGCCTGTAAAAAAATTATCAAGACAAATAACTTCGAAATTGCGCTCAAGAAATCGCTCGCACAGATGGCTGCCAATAAAGCCTGCTCCACCCGTAATCAGGACTCTTGGTAAACTGTTTGTTCTCATTCCCCTCTCTCCTGGTATAATGACGCCCCTGGTCCCTGAATTTCAGGTTCTGTCTCTGACCTTCTACAAAGTCAGGAGGGAGTCTGTCCGGCTGTCCGGGCGTCCGACACATTCATAATGAAAGCCCGCTTCTTTCAGAGTCTCTGCTTCGTACTGATTTCTCAGGTCAAAGAGATTGTGCCCTTTAAGCAAGTTGCGAACCATCTGCCAGTTGGGCCAGCGGTATTCACGCCACTCTGTAAGCAGAACAAGCCCATCTGCCCCTTTAAGGGCGTCATAAGCCCGGTCAACATAGGAAAGTCCTGCTAATTCTCCGATTTCTTTTTTGAAAGATTCTGTCGCCTGAGGATCATGAGCCACGACCTCAGCTCCCCAACCTGTCAGATCTCTGATGATGGAAAGGGCCGGAGCTTCACGGGTGTCATCTGTACCTGGCTTAAAACTGAGCCCCCAGATTGCAAGTCTGCGGCCATGCAGATCTCCAAAATGATCTTTGATCTTTCTGGCTACCGCTTTTTTCTGCCGTTCGTTGACCTCCATGACACCTTCCAGTATCCGGAGCTGATGTCCACAGGCCTCACTGGTTTTTAAAAGTGCCCGGACATCCTTTGGAAAGCAGGAACCGCCAAAGCCAGGGCCTGCATAGAGAAACTTTTTACCAATTCTCGGATCAGCTCCGATTCCACGACGGACCTGGCTGATGTCCACTCCCAGTTTTTCGCAGAGGCCCGACAGGTCATTCATGAAACTGATACGCGTTGCCAACATTGCGTTGGCGGTGTATTTGATCATTTCACTTGATTTTCGCTCCACAATAAGGAGCTTGCCCGGATCGTCCAGGGTAAACGGGCGATAGAGGTTCTGCACCTCTTTTTCTCCATGTTTCCCCTTTAATCCGACAACAATCCGGTCTGGCTGCATAAAATCACCAATCGCGGTTCCTTCCTTCAGGAATTCGGGATTAGATGCAACTGTCGCCTGATGGGTCGACTTTCTTTTCGACAGTTCCTGCGTGATAATATCTTCCACCTTCTGGCAGGAGCCGACAGGGACCGTTGACTTAACCATCACCAGAAGGTCAGCTGTCATAGACTGACCAATTTCCGTGGCGACCGCTTCTACATATTTCAGGTCCGCTTCGCCGCTCTCTCCCGGAGGTGTTCCGACTGCAATGAAGGCAACCTCTGCCTGATTCAGTGACTGCTTAAGGTCAGATGAAAAAAATAAACGACCATGCAGCTGGTTTTGCTGAATTAGTTTGTCCAGGCCCGGTTCATAAATAGGAGGAATCCCATCCTGTAACTTGCTGATCTTATCTTTATCAATATCAACACATGTGACATCATGACCGATCTCAGCAAGACATGCTCCTGAGACCAGGCCGACATATCCGGAACCCACCATTACAATTTTCATATCAGCTTCCTCTCTGTCGAGTATCCGGCAAATATCCCGGAAGTCTCAGAAAGGCTAAGACGCGCCTTTCTGACCTTATCATGATTGCCTGAATTACCATGGCACAGGCACAGCAGTCTGAACGATCTTTAGCAAAATAACAAGAATGATGATCGAAAAATGCGTTTAAATCGACTCTTTCGTTATTTTTTTGTCTTTCATGCGCGCTCTGTCAGATGTCTGACTGGTCTGCGGCACTCCGGGGAGTGCGTCGGATCAGACAAAGCAGAAAGAACTGTGGCAGTATTCCGGGCGTTTAGCTTGTCACAGACCTGGCGGAGACTTCTTCCGGATAGCACGAAGCGGATGTCCCGGTAGACATCTCCCCAGACATCCAGCGTGATGCAATTTTGCTCAAATGCACAGCCGCTTTCATCCATACATCTGACAGGGTATAAATTTTCTTCGACGGCCGAAAAAATCTCCCAGAGGCTGATATCTCCGGATTGTTTTTTCAGACTCAGGCCACCACTTCTTCCTCTGGTACTTCGTATCAGACCATGGTCACGTAAACGGGCCAGGATATGATCCATAAAATCGATGGGAATCCCCTGCCTTGTAGCAATCTTCTGCCGCTGCCTTTGATGCAGGTCATCATTCAAAGCCAGGTCCATCATAATTTTAAGAGCATAACGACTTTTTGCAGTCAGGTTCATTCCATGCCTTTCTGCATGCAGGGCTTGTGGAGAGCCGTTCAGAAAAAAAGGCTGCTGTCAGACGGCAGAGAAAAGACAGTCGCCCGCAAAACTCTCAGATATATCGATGGGTCTTTTTGTCTGTCAGGATCTGGTCCCGGCCGATCAAACGACAACCACTTCGAGTTCATTATGAAATTCATCTCTCAGGACTTGTGTGATCGCCTGAAGTGTTCCGGTTACGGAAGAAGGGCAGCCCCCACAGGCGCCAAGATAGCGCACTGTAAGAATATGACCATCGAGATCAAGAGGTTCCACATCACCTCCATCCATCTGCAAGCCAGGGCGAATCGTTCTGTCAAGAATTTCATCGATGATCGCAAGCTCTGGTGATAAAGCTGCCCCGGACTCTTTTGTGGTTTCCGGGTAGTTTTCAAAGCCGCAATCATGGCTTCCGATTTTATTCTGAACCAGTGACTGGACCTTCTGATCAAGGGTGGACCACTCATGGGCCCCGTCCTGAGTGACGGTCAGAACATTTTCAAAAAAATGAACCTGAGTAACCCCTTCTATATTGATGAGCCCTTCCGCAAGAGGGACATGTCGGCATTCTGAAGGCTTCTGATAGGAAACACGGCCTTCTTTCTTAAGGTCCTGATTAAGAATATATTTTCTGGCCAGAGGATTAGGGGTACTCTGAATACGGAACTGTAACACCTCAGACTCCTTTCTTTTCAGCCGATCCATCCACTTCCGTGCACACCGGAGCTTCCTGATTGTGCAAAGCCCCATTGAGCGTATGCCAGGCCAGTGCGGCACATTTGACTCTGGCGGGAAACTGCCAGATCCCGGAAAATATCTTCAGCTTCCCCAGATTTTCAGGGATGTCATCTGGTGATAGCCCTCCTGTCAGCAATTGCTG
>JACKAG010000002.1 GCA_020635195.1 Deltaproteobacteria bacterium
GGGAAGAACTGAGTGGCCGTATTCGTATCCGGCGCTATCGGGTGAGCTTTCCCCGTAGCCGCATCTTGTTTGGCCTGGTTCACCGCCTTGTCACCCCATTTCTGCTCAGATCTTTTTCTTTCTGTCCTTTATGGCTTCGTAAAATACTTCGCTACGGCCAGTCCCGGGCAGAATGGCTATGGCTGATTCTTCAGGGACCCTATGTTCCTTCTCTGATCAGGGATCTCCATCTGAATCAGCATTTATATCGGAAGATCTATTTTTTTACCTGGCTTTATTACCCAAGCCGTGCAGGTATCCTGGGTCTGGAGCATAAATCTGTTTTAATTCCTACAGCTCATGATGAAAAACCTTTCTGGTTTCCTTCTGTTCCGGATTTTTTTAAATCCGTTTCGGCTATTCTGGTAAACAGTCCCGCAGAAAAACGTCTGATCAGAAGTCTGCCTGGCTGTCAGCAGCTTCTTTGCCGTCAGGCTGGTGTTGGTCCCGGAGAAGCGTTTCTTCAACAGGCTGATGACTTCCCCTCTCCGGAACATCTGCCTGAAAAATATCTTTGTTTTCTCGGAAGACTCACTGGGGGTAAGGGCTTACATACGTTATGTGAGTATTTTATTCGTTATCTTGAATCCTCAGGTGAAGATGAGTTGTTTCTGGTTCTGGCTGGTTTCCGGGATAAGAATCTGAAACTTCCGGTCCATTCACATATTCTTGTCATGCCTCCGGTTTCAGAGTCTGAAAAACTCTCTTTGCTGAGGGGGTGCCTGGCGGTTGTCAATCCTTCTCACTATGAAAGTCTGTCTTTACTGATCATGGAAGCTTTGCTTCTCAGGAAGCCAGCTATCGTAAACGGAGCTAACCCTGTTCTGGCAGACTATGCAAAGCAGCACCGTTCTGTTCAGAGCTTTCATGATCCGGATAGTTTTCAGGATAGTCTGCAGTTTTTCAGATCAGCAGAGTGGCTGGATCAGTCTGAGCATCTTCTGACTCTGGCCAGGAAATGGGTTTTGAGCGAATATTCATGGGATAAAATTCTGAATGTCTTTGATGAGAGTTTGTAAAAAAAATGAGATCTTACAATAAGATCTGCCATCAGACCTCATTTTATAGTAATACGGGAAAATTTTTATAATGATGAAAGAAGATCTTATCAGAAAGATCAGTACAAAAAATATTCTTTTTCGTGAAGGTAAAGTGACGCCAAAGAAAAAGGGTCTTTTTGTAACTCTCTGGAAAAGAGATGCGGAGGGAAACACTTGTCCGTTTGATTCTTCCGATCCATATGATTATGTGATTATTAACGTACATAATGTTAAAAGATCAGGTGCATTCATTTTTCCAAAAGATGTGCTTGTCAAAAATCGGATATTTTCCCATCAGGACATAACGGGAAAACGAGCATTTCGACTTTATCCACCATGGGAAAATGAACTTAATCAACAGGCAACAAAAAGCCAGGAATGGCAGATCCGATACTTTGTTGAAAATAAATAAGCTCAGCTCTGAAGTGGCAATCGAAGTTCCGGAATCTCTGAAAGAGCAAAAAACTCTATACAAATGAAATTAATGTTGCTGCATTTTATCATGAACCCCATTTATGATGATGGGTTGGGATGCTTTATCTAAGGTTGGTTCCATCGTCAGGACAAATATGAGCCTGATTTAAGTAAGTCTCTTTTCTGTCACCAAAATGAATCTTACAGGGGCTGGGCTTTATAGGCTCTTGATGAGGGTGTCTGCGACTGTCATGCAAAACGTAATTGCTTAGACAAATAGTGGCCTCAGACATGGAGTCATAACCCTTGGTGCATAGACATCCGGAAAAACCTGTTTGCCTGATGATTCCATTGTCTTAAAACAGGTCGTCAGAGAACAGGCCTGGTGTCGTATGATAGGGGCCGGATCGTTATACATGACGGAGCAGGTTTATTTCCAGAATGAGCAGCTTTGACTGAGAAATGTTACGATATCGGGATGCTTATTCGCTGTTGCCCAGTCGAGGGCAGTCATTCCCCATATGTCGTGCTTAGCTGGAGCAACATCCGCCCCTTTTCTGACAAGAAGTTCTACAATATTTTTATGTCCATTTTTCGCAGCCAGGCAGATTGGGATCTGGCTAAAATAGTCGGACTCAAAATAGTCCGTCGGATTAACAGCGACTCCTTTTTCTTCGACAAGAAATTTTATGATATCTAAGCGCCCCTCGTTTGCAGCTCGCTGGAGGAGTGTCAGGCCACTTATGTCAGTCAGGTCAACATCTGCCAAACCTTCTTCGATGAGATATTTTGCAACATCCATATTTCCTTTGTACGCAGCCCGCCGGAGGGGGAGCAGGCTATTTTCGTCAGTCTGATCAGCGTCCACCTTATCTTCGTCGTTGTCAGCAAGGTCAGGCTGATCAGCGTCCACCTTATCTTCGTCGTCATCAGCAAGGTCAGCCTGATTGACATCAGCCTCTGTTTCGACAGGAAAATTTACGACATCTATCTGCTTTTTCGCTGGAGGCTGGAAGAGGGGGCCCTCATATTCGTCAGTCTGATTAGTCTTTGCTCCGTTTTCGATAAGCAATTCTACGATATTTGTCCGGTTGTGTTGCAATGCAAAACCGAGGGGGCTTATCCCGTTTCTGTTTGTGTGATTAACATCGGCCCCGTTTTTGATGAGAAATTTTATGATATTTATGTGGCAACTCTGCACTGCCCGCAACAGGGGTGTGTTGAGCATATGATCGGCTTGATTAACATCCGCCTTCCCTATTTCGACCAGGAATTTTACGTTATCTACCCTACCGCGGAGCACTGCCCGGAGCAGAGCTGTACGCCCTTGCGAGTCAGGCCGGTTAACATCAACACCTGTTTCGATAAAAAATTTTACGGCATCTGTCGGCCCATATTCCGATGCCCAGATCAAAAGTTGGTCTTTACTGACATCCGAGCAACCGCTTCTGACGAATTCTGCTACCTTATCCCACTCTCCCTTATTGACAGCACGGATAACGAGGGACTTGTTTTTGTTAGTATACTGTCCGCAGTATAAAGGTATAGTATTTCTGCTATCGGGGGTTTTAGCTTTTGCGCCTAAAGCCAGACTGTTGTGTAATGCCAGAATTAAAAAACATACTAAAATTTTCATGAGACGGTCCTCGGTACAAAAAAGTTTTTTTATGAAATTGCACTGTTCAGCGAAAAAAATTGAGCTGGAGCAACCTTTCCTGAAGTTTTCCTGTAATATCCAGCTATCAGGCCGTGTCCTGACAAACAGAGCTACCGGAACACTTTTTGCGTGTGTTCATCCGGGTGACTCTGTCTCAAAAGTCGCCCGTGCTTAATAAGATGGGCGACAGTATTGTAAAAAAAAATAGTTGTCTATAAAAAAAGTAAAACTGTGCTTATTTAGAGGCTTTCCCAAAACTAACGCAATGAATTTAGTTTCTTATCGCCCAGCATAATTGATGCGATATAAACCCAATACTTTCCATAGAAATTTTTTCTTTCAAAATCTTTTGATAGTCTTCGGTATCCATCAAGCCATGCAATTGTTCTCTCTACTTTCCATCGATGAATAATGGGAACGAACTCTTTTAATTTTTTCATTGAGGATATGACGAGTTCTACATGAGTAATTGTCAAATTTAGTGGATCAGAGATTTAAGCAGCAAGTTTTCTTACCCCATCCTCAAACTTAACATTAAGATCAATAACATCCGCCAGTAGTTTGTAACCCCGGAGTTTCCTCCAGCGCTTTTCTGCACTTTTAATCAACTTAAAAACCATGTGCACAGTGGCATTGACAGAGCCACAGCCTTTCGTTCTCTTCGTCCGGAGTCGTACTGTCGCAAATGTGGATTCAATAGGATTAGTGGTCCGGATATGCTGCCAATGAACACCAGGAAAATCATAGAAGCTGAGGAGCCTGTGTTTACCCCTCAGCAGACTTTTGACAGCCTTCGGGTATTTATCTTCAAAAACTGACTGAAATTTTGTAAGCGCTTTTTCCGCATCTTTTTTGTTCTCTGCCATATATATTTCATGAATCATTTTCTTAGCTTCAGGCTGTTTTGTCTTTGGCATCTTGTCCAGAATATTTGCGGTCTTATGAACCCAGCAGGCTTGCTGTTTAGAGGACGGAAAAATTTCCTCCAGCGCTTTCCAGAAACCAAGGGCACCATCCGCAACGGCAAGCTCAGGCCCTCTCTCCAGCCCTCGTTCTCTCAGAGAGAGCAGAACATTCTTCCAGCTCAGCTCGCTTTCACGATAGCCCTGCTCTATCGCTACCAGCTCTTTTTTGCCATCTTCTGCTGCTCCGACAATCACCAGAATGCACATTCTGTCATCTTCCCCGAGGCGCACGTTAAAATGTATCCCATCTGCCCACATGTACACGTAACGTTTCCCGGAAAGAGATCGCTTATCCCACTCCCGGAAATCTCCTTCCCAGACCTTCTTTAATCTTGTCACAGTCGATGCTGAGAAACCCTTAGCATGTTTACCCAGAAGAGCCTGAAGCGCTTCTGGAAAATCTCCGCTTGAAATCCCCTTCAGATAAAGCCATGGGACAAGCTCTTCCAGAGATTTAGTTTTTCTCAGGTACGGTGGCAGAATCTGGCTGGTAAATCTTTTCCGGCAGCCATCCTCATCAACTCTCTTATCGTTTATCTTTGGTGCTTTCACATCAATAGCACCAAGACCGGTCTGGATCTTTCTTTCCGGGTGATAGCCATTTCTGACCACCATCCTGTGCCCTTTCTCATCTGCTACAGATCTGAATCTCTCAATATAGTCGGAGACTTCAGCCTCTATTGCCTGAGCCAGCATCTTTCGGGCACCTTCTCTTAATACCTCTGTCAACGCATCGCTGATAGTTTCTTGTGGAAGTTGAACTGAATTGCAAGTAGCTTCTCTCATAGCGTATTCCTTAAATTCTAAAAAAGCACTTGAGGGTACGCTACTTAATTCTCCTCATCCACTAAATTCGATCATATCTCGTTCTACATTGTTGTATGTCTTCAATCCTTTGTAGGCAGAATCGGCATGAATCTGTTTCAGATCAGAAAAATATTTATCTTTTGTACGTGCTGCTAAGCATCTTCCTCCTTTAATATCATGCAAATTTGCACGCAGAAGGAGAACAGATATGATCATGCCTAAAGAATCAACCATGAGATGTCGTTTTTTACCCTTAACCTTTTTATTACCATCAAAACCTGTATTTTGAGCAAGAGAGGTGCTTTTGATGGATTGGGAATCAAAGATTACGATGGCTGGTTTTTCTTTTTTTCCGACCAGTATTCGTATTGATTTCCTCAATAAATCATTGATAACTTCGAATATGCCTTGATTGGACCACGTTCGAAAATCGTTATAGACAGTTTTCCATGGAGGAAATGAATCAGGCAGTAGATTCCATTGGCAGCCAGTTTTTCCAACAAAAAAAATAGCATCTAAAATTTTTTTGGAGGAATGAATTCTGGGTCTCCCGGTTTTTTTCGAGTCAAAAAGATGTCCGACAATTTTTCCAGGTTTTATCACTGACACCAAATGTGCTAAAAGTATCCATGGGATGCTCCTTAAACGTTATGACAAAAAGTTAAGGTAAGCATCCTATTTTTTTTACTTAAATTGAAATACCGTTAAAATTTATGATTTTGGGAAAGCCTCTTAAGTGAGTCTCTTTTCTGTCACCAAAATGAATCTTACAGGGGCTGGGTTTTGTAGGCTCTTGATGAGGGTGTCTGTGATTATCATGCAAAACGTAATTGCTTAGGCAAATAGTGGCCTCAGACATGGAGTCATAACCCTTGGTGTATAGACATCCGGAAAAACCTGTTTGCCTGATGATTCCATTGTCTTAAAACAGGTCGTCAGAGAACAGGCCTGGTGTCGTATGATCAGGGCCGGATTGTTATACATGACGGAGCAGGTTTATCTCCAGAATGAGCAGCTTTGCCTGAGAAATGTTACGATATCGCGGTGCTTATTTGCTGTTGCCCAGTCGAGGGCAGTCATTCCCCATATGTCGTGCTTATCAGCTGGAGCAATATCCGCCCCTTTTCTGACAAGAAACTCTACAATATTTTTATGTCCATTTTTCGCAGCCAGGCAGATTGGGATCCGGCTAAAATAGTCGGACTCAAAATAGCCAGTCGGATTAACAGCGACTCCTTTTTCTTCGACAAGAAATTTTATGATATCTAAGCGCCCCTCGTTTGCAGCTCGCTGGAGGAGTGTCAGGCCACTTATGTCAGTCAGGTCAACATCTGCCAAACCTTCTTCGATGAGATATTTTGCAACATCCATATTTCCTTTGTACGCAGCCCGCCGGAGGGGGAGCAGGCTATGTTCTTCAGTCTGATCAGCATCCACCTTATCTTCGTCGTTGTCAGCAAGGTCAGCCTGATTGACATCAGCCTCTGTTTCGACAGGAAAATTTACGACATCCATCTGCTTTTTCGCTGGAAGCTGGAAGAGGGGGCGCCTGTATTCGTGAGTCTGATTAGCATTTGCTCTGTTTTCGATAAGCAATTCTAAGACATTTATCCGGTTGTATTGCAATGCAAAACTGAGGGGGCTTAGTCCGTTTCTGTTCGTGCGATTAACATCGGCCCCGTTTGCGATAAGAAATTCTACGAGATTTATCCGGTTATTCTGCACTGCCCGAAACAGGGGTGTGTTGAGCATATGATCAGCTTGATTAACATCGGCCCCGTTTTCGACAAGGAGTTCTATGACATCTGCCCTGTTGTGGTTCACTGCCCAGAGCAGAGCTGTACGCCCTCCCGAGTCAGGTTGGTTAACATCAGCACCTCTTTCGATAAGAAATTTTACGGCATCTATCGGCCCATGTTGCGATGCCAGGCGCAGGAGTCGATCCTTATGGACATCCGAGCAACCACTTCTGACGAAGTCTGCGACCTTGTCCCACTCTCCCTTATTGACAGCACGGATAACGGGGGACTTGTTTGGGTTAGAATGCTGTGCACCATATAAAGGTATAGGATTTCTGCTATCGGGGGTTTCAGCTTTTGCGCCTAAAGCCAGACTGTTGTGTAATGCCAGAATTAAAAAACATACTAAAATTTTCATGAGACGGTACTCGGTACAAAAAAGTTTTTTTGTGAAATTGCTTTGTGAAATTGCACTGTTCAGCGAAAAAACTGAGCTAGAGCAATCTTTCTTCAAGTTTGCCTGTAATATCCAGCTATCAGGCTGTGTCCTGACAAACAGAGCTGCCGGAACACTTTTTGCGTGTATTCATCCGGGTAACTCTGCCTCAAAAGTCGCCCATGCTTCATAAGATGGGCGACAGTATTATAAAAAAAAATAGTTGTCTATAAAAAAAGCAAGACTGGCTTATTTAGAGGCTTCCCAAATTCATAAATTTTAACGCTATTTCAATTTAAATAAAAAAAATGGATGCTTACCTTAGTTTTTTGTAACTTCTCAACAAAGCCACAAGCGAGCGTATCAATATATTGATACGTCGTGACAGAGGACATCAACGTTCAGATGAGGCATTTTTTTTTAGAATTCATGTCAGCAGCATCTCCAGATCTGTTTTTTAGAGTTTTTCCCACCATAAGCTCTGCGGGGCTTTTAATCTTCCCCGCAGCAGATGGCTGTCCTCAGGAACGAAACTTCAGGCTTACGACAGGTTTTTTTCAGGTTTGCAAATGTATCCCGGCGTTGATGTCCGGAGGCGACTCGTGTAACTTACTCACTTTGCGGCGCTTAACAAATGCTCTGGAGAGCTTTATTATAAGGGATATGAAGGAAAATTAAATGCGGAGACTTATATTGATTTTTTGAAGCATATACTGAAATCGAAGCCTGGTCATATCATTCTTGTTTACGATGGGGCTACCTTCTCACAGATCAAAACTTGTGAAAGAATTCATCAACTCATGCAAGAAAAGATTGAAATCAACTGAATGCATATTCAGTTGATTTCAATCGGATTGGAAGATTGTGGTAAAAACAAAGCGGGAAGGTACTTATCTGAATTACTTTCCGAACTTCGAATCACTTGTCCAAAAAGTTGAAAAAACCTTATGTGAATGGATACTTCTTAATCCGGATATCTTTCTGTTCTTATGGTACAAAAAATGACTTTTTATGTTGCATAAAAAACTTGATTTTTTATCTGTTTCTGCTGATCGCCGATAGTGTGACTGTGAAACATGTATTTCTTTAAAAGATCTGATTTCTCATGGACCGTTATATGTAAGAGCAAGCACGTCGCTCTAAACTTTTTCGTACGGAGATAAATTCATATGACAAGTTTGTTCAGTCGGCTTGGTGGTCGTGACGCTGTCACAGCAGCAGTTGATATTTTTTATGAAAAAGTTCTTTCTGATCCGATTCTCAGGCCGTTTTTTGAACAGGTCGATATGGCAAAACAGAGAGGAAAACAGATCGCTTTTCTGAGCTATGCTTTTGGAGCTCCGACAAAATATGATGGTAAATCTCTTCAACAAGCGCATGCGCCGCTTGTTGAGAAAGGACTTAAAGAAAAGCATTTTATTGCTGTTGCAAAGCATTTACAGAGTACTCTGGAGGATCTGAATGTTCCATCCGAACTTATTGATGAAGTGATGAAAATTGCAGCAAGTACGAAACATGATGTGCTAAAAGGTTATTCAGATGAGAAGAAAGAAGAAAACGATGGTTCTCATATCCCTGATTTTGATGAAGCAGATTTACAGAATCAGCTTCTGCGAAATACAAATGTTGAGCTCTCAATCGTCGCAGATTCTACGAAAAAAACATTTGCAAATCAGTCTGAGCTGATTGAAAAAAATATTGATGATTTTCAGTCCGTTGTTGCTGAAGCGGGTACGATTATTGAAAATGTTAAAAATATTAATAATAATATCAGTCAGGTCGTTTCAGATACTACGAAATCAGGCAATAAACTAGCAGAAATCAATTCCAGAATGCAGGAGCTTGAATCCGAGTTTGACTCAATAGGGTCTTTGATCAAATCAATCAATAGCATTGCAGAACAAACGAATCTTCTTGCTCTCAATGCAACAATTGAAGCGGCACGAGCAGGTGAGTCAGGTCGTGGTTTTGCTGTTGTTGCGAATGAAGTCAAAGAACTGTCAAAAAATACAAAACAGGCAAATGAACTGATTCAGGAAACGTTATTTAAAATTGGAGATGTGATTCAGGGCTTATCGTCATCTGTGCTTGAAATTAATGAGGATATGAAAAAAGCAACTATGAGTATTGAATCATCTCAGTCCAGTGCTCTTGAAATCCAGGGGAAAGCAGAAAAATTTCGTAAAGTGATCCGCTCTTCTCAGGAAGAATTTGTTGAACTGAGTGAAAGTTCAGTTCATGCTTCCAATAAAATCGATGAACTCTCTGCGATCAGTGATACCGTGTATTCGCTGCTTGAACTGATCCGGATGAAACAGAAAACAAGTGGAATTGGCCCATTAGAGCGTTTACATCCTTTAGTCAAAAACAGTACGGTCAATCATCATAGACGCTTTGTAAAAAAAGAAGATGAATATGTCCTTCGTGATCATGAAATTCTGATTTCTGCGACGAATCATAAGGGAATTATAGAATTTGCCAATAACACATTTTATGAAATTTCTCAGTTTAATCCTGGTGAGTTGAAAGGCAAACCTCATAATATTATCAGGCATCCGGATATGCCTAAGACAGCATTTGCCGATCTCTGGTCTGTGATTAAATCAGGAAAACTATGGCAGGGATATGTATGTAATCGCGGCCAACATGGCCGGATTTATTGGGTGCATGCGATTGTCTTTCCAAGGTATAAAAATGGAGAAATTATTGGATTTATCTCGGTCCGTTCTAAACCTTCGCCCCAGAAAATTGGGCAGGCAAAAGAGGCGTACAGAAAGCTGGATTAACTCAAGCTCTTTTTTTATAGAGAGGCCAGCATCCGGTGTTCATTGTGGAATGTTTTTTTAAAGAGAACGGCGGTAACGACCTCCGCATCTGTATAATGTCTGACTTATCTCTCCAAGACTACAAAAACGGACAGTATTCATAAGTTCAGCAAATATATTTCCATCAGAAACAGCTGTTTCTCTTAGCTTTGACAGGGCTTTTTCTGATGACTGGGCGTGTTTCTTTTTGAATGTATCCAGCCTTTTAATTTGTTCGTCTTTTTCTTCATAGGTGGATCGGACGAGTTCCGATCCCTCTCTGCTGTTTTGTTTGCTATCCGGATTCTGAAAGGTATTAACACCGATAATCGGAATTTTGCCTTCATGTTTCAGGTGTTCATAATACATACTTTCTTCCTGGATTTTACTTCGTTGATACTGGGTTTCCATTGCACCCAGAACTCCTCCTCGTGAAGATATATTTTCAAATTCATTTAACACAGCTTCTTCTACAAGGTCTGTCAGCTCACGAATAAAAAAGGAACCCTGATTAATATTTTCACACTGATTCGGTCCATATTCGCGGTTGATAATCATCTGAATGGCCATGGCTCGCCTGACGCTTTCTTCTGTGGGCGTTGTCAGAGCTTCGTCATAAGCATTTGTATGCAGGGAATTACAATTGTCATATAGTGCCATTAATGCCTGAAGTGTTGTACGGATATCATTAAAAGACATTTCCTGGGCATGAAGGGAACGGCCTGAGGTTTGAATATGATATTTCAGCTTCTGAGATCGTTCATCAGCACCGTAAACATCTCTCATGGCAACAGACCAGATTCTTCTTGCAACACGCCCAAGGACTGAGTATTCGGCATCAATTCCGTTTGAAAAGAAAAATGATAAATTAGGAGCAAACTGATCTATGTGAAAACCACGGTGAAGATAATATTCGACGTATGTGAATCCGTTTGCCAGTGTAAAGGCCAGCTGGCTGATTGGGTTGGCTCCAGCTTCGGCAATATGATAGCCTGATACAGAGACGCCATAGTAATTCTTTACCGAATTTTCAATAAAATATTCCTGAATATCTCCCATCATCTTTAATGCGAATTCGGTCGAAAAGATGCATGTGTTTTGTGCCTGATCTTCTTTCAGAATGTCAGCCTGTACGGTCCCCCGAACTTCGCGCAATGTTTTGCTTTTAATTTCATGGTATTCTTCCGGGGAAGCCTCCCTTCCTTCTTTTCTGCTAAAGAGATCCAGCTGCTGATCGATGGCAGTATTTAAAAACATAGCAAGGATAATCGGAGCGGGGCCATTGATGGTCATACTGACACTGGTGGATGGATGACAGAGATCAAAGCCTGCATATAAATCTTTCATATCATCCAGATGCGCTATAGAAACGCCAGATTCTCCGATTTTTCCGTAAATATCAGGTCTTGTATGAGGGTCTGAACCATATAAGGTGACACTGTCAAAAGCTGTACTCAGTCGTTTTGCAGAATCGTTTTTACTCAGATAGTGAAAGCGTTTATTTGTCTTTGAAGGGCCCCCTTCACCGGCAAACTGGCGTTTAGGGTCTTCTTCTGTCCTTCTGAAGGGAAATAAACCTCCTGTAAAGGGGAAGTAGCCCGGGAGGTTTTCCCTGAGTAAAAAATCAAGCAGATCAGCCTGACTTCTGAATGCAGGCAGGGCAATTTTTGGTAAAAGTTGACGGGCCAGTGTTCTGAACTGTGTCTTTGCCTGGATCTCTTTTCCTCTGACATGGTAGCTGAAAAACTCTGAACGATATGCTTCCTCCCTTTCTTTCCACTGATTCAGGAGGCAGGAAGACTCCGGAGATAATGCACTCCGGATTTCTTCTTTTTTTTCGTTAATGTTTTGAAGGATGGTCTGAGTGTCTTTATTTTTATCCTGCATAAACATCTGCTCTGTCAGATGAAGCGATTCCAGATTTTGAGCCAGATTGACCTGATCATTACAGTTTTTATGATATTTTCGTATATGCTGGGTGATCACTGACAGGTAGTTCTCTCTTCCGGAGGGGATCAGAACATCTCTTCCCGAGCTTACTTTTGAGGAATGCCGTTGCCCATATTTTTTTTCCGGAAATCTTACACCTTTGTTTTTCAGATGTTCAAGCAGAGCTTTATAAAGGCCATTCGTTCCCTCATCATTGAAGCGACTGGCTATGGTCCCGTAAACAGGGTAATGTCCATGATCAGGTTCCTGCCCTTTATAGCGGCTTCTTCTCAGAGTTGTGCAGATATCCCGGACCGCATCAGGTCCTTGTCTGCGATCGTATTTATTGACAGCAATCAGGTCAGCATAATCGAGCATTTCGATTTTTTCGAGTTGGGTAGATGCTCCGTATTCAGGTGTCATAACATAGACGCTGAGATCGGATATATTGAGAATGCCGCTGTTTCCCTGGCCAATTCCACTGGTTTCAACAATCAGGAAATCAAAGCCCGCTTGCTGAAGTATTCTTGTGGATTCTTTTGTCATTCTGGATAGTTCCAGACCTGACTCTCTTGATGCCATACTGCGCAGAAAAATATTTTCATAGCTACAGCTATTGATCCGAATCCGGTCACCAAGGAGAGCACCTCCTGTTTTTTTTCTCGACGGATCGACACAGATCAGACCAATGCGGATCTCTGGAAAATCCATGATAAATCTGAGTAATAATTCATCCAGTAATGAACTCTTTCCGGCCCCACCGGTGCCTGTGATTCCGAGTACCGGACACGTTGCGGATTTGTTCAACCATTTTGCCGCAGGGCTGGAGATGATCTCATCATAGGACAGGATATGATTTTCCAGCAATGTCAGAGCCCGCGATAAAACATGCTGTTTGTCTTCCGATGCCAGAGCTTCTCTGGAGCTGCGTTCGTGCTCTGCCAGCCAGAGCATATGGCCGACCATGCCTTCGAGTCCTATTTTCTGGCCCAGTTCAGGACTGTAAATCATGGCGATCTTTTCTTTCGCAAGAAGCAAAGCCTCTTCCGGAGTCACAACACCACCTCCTCCACCAAAGAGGATGGTATCCTGACCTGATCCATTATCAAGCAGCTCGCGAAGATATCGAAAATATTCCATGTGTCCGCCCTGGTAACTGGAGACAGCAACGCCATGAACATCTTCCTGAAGAGCGGCATTCGCGACTTCTTTTGCGGATCTGTTGTGTCCAAGATGGATCACCTCGACCCCCCTGCTTTGCAGCAGTCGTCTTATGATATTGATGCTTGCATCATGTCCATCAAAGAGGGCTGTTGCTGTCACAAAGCGTAATGGATGAGAGGGCTTATAAGTTGCAAAAAAGTGTCCCTGATCTGAACTGATCTGATCCGGATCACAAAGAAATTTATCCTGTCCAGCAGCAAGGGAGGGCTCTTTATCCATCAGAAAAATCTCCTCTGATCAGCTATGGCCTTGTCTCAGTTTTTGTAAAAGCCTATCTGGCCGGTAACCCAGAAAGCTCCAGCCTGTCAGACTGAATATCAGCGCAACGAGTATTCCGCTTATTCCCAGTCGAATCAATGATATCATCTTAAAATGACAGGGGAGACTGTCTATCAAAGGAAAGAAAAGATGTCTGACTCCTGTGCTGGCAATCAGGCTTAAAGTGAGTGAGCAGAGCAGAGCCAGAATTCCTTTGGCAATCATTTTATGATTCAGGGGGAGCTGATCTTTTCGGAGTCCCCAGCACAGAGCAATGGCATTGAATGTCAGGACAGCTGAGGCGGTCATTGCCAGTCCATCGGCTCCATATGTATCGACCAGCAGATAGTTCAGGATAAAATTAGATCCTATGCTCAGGAGGCTGACTTTCATAGCCCAGGAAGTCCGGTCGCTGGCATAGTAATAGGCGCTCAGTACTTTGATCAGTCCATAGCCCATGAGTCCAAAACTATAATAATAAAGGGCGCTGGATGTTGCTTTTGTATCTGATGCCAGAAAAGCTCCCTGTTCGAAGAGAAGGCGGATTATATCTTGGCCGGATACTGCGATCACACAAAAACAGGCTGACATAAGCCAGAGAACTGTTCCTGATGAAAGGACAAGCTGATCTGATAATATTTTGAGATTTTCCATATTTTTTCGGCTGAGAAGTCTGCTGAAAGAAGGGAGGGCTGCTGCACTTACAGCGACCGCAAAAATTCCGATGGGTAGCTGGAGCAGGCGAAAGGCAAATCCCAGCCAGGTCACGGCGCCGGTCCCAAGGCTGGTAGCAAAGTTGGTATTGATGAGTACATTGATCTGCCCAGCTCCAGCTGCAATCACCATAGGTCCCATCAGGCGAAGGACCTTTCTGACATCATGGCTCCATCCGCAGAAGGAACTGAAGCCCGGAAAGCTCCAGGGTGCGATCAGTGGTTTCCATAAGCCACCGAGTTGCAGGGCGAGTTGTAGTCCTCCTCCGAATAGAACCCCAAGAGCCAGGCCCGTGATGGCCTGGTCTGCAAAGTAGAGCTTGATCCAGTTTGGACCGAAATCTTCCAGGAGCCTGGCAAAGACGAGAGCACCAAGAAGGTAGCCGCAGTTGAGAGCGATCGGGGACAGAGAGCTCAGTAAAAAACGGCCTTTCTGATGCAGAGCGCCCCCGGCAACGGAAGCTGTCATCATAAATCCGATGAAAGGAAACAGCAGGGCTGTCAGTCCCCGGGCCTGAGAGATAAAGAGCCTCTGTTCCTGGACAGATTTGTCACTGTCTATCAAAGTCATCATATCAACAAGCCATGAAGCTCCTGATATCCCGGCCAGACAGATGAGAATGGACGCACAGACAGAAAAGAGCAGAGTGTCCCAGAGTAAGCGGCGGGCTCTTTCGGGGTCCTGCTCCCACAGCTCACTGAATACTTTTGTGAAAGAGGAGCCTAACGCGCCTTCGGCAAAAAGTTCCCGGAGCATATTCGGAATCCGGTTCGCAACCAGAAAGGCATCCATGGAGACCGATGCTCCGAAAACACCAGCGATGACGGATTCCCGCAATAAACCAGAGAGCCGGCTGATCATCGTTCCGAGAGCAAAGAGAAAACCTGATCTGAAAAGTGACACAAAAACCTTCCCTCTGGTGGCTTTAGCTGGCACCACCCATGCGAATATGATTCATCAGTGATAAAATAAATAAAAAATCTGCATCAGGATACCCGGATCATCGGGAAATATCTGGCAGTATGTGTTCATTTGAGGGTTGACTATGAAACAATTTCAGACTGGTCTGTTTTTTTTCATGATTTTATTCGCCAGGCCATTGTTTGCCGTGACAGATTCCTCCTCTTCATCAGGTGAGGAGGGTCATCCCAGACAGCTTCTCAGATCACCGCAGGTAATCGAGGATGAGGCTGCTGAGCAAAAAATTCCTTATCTGGACCCGGCTCCATATTATCAGCTGGATCAGGAAAAATTTGCGGCGAAAAAAAAGAAAAATAAAAAGAAGCGAAAGAAGACAAAAAAAGCTCCGGAAGAATCTTCCGGAGAACTGACGTACTGGCACTTTATGCCTTTAGGAGCAGGGCAATTTTATAATGGAAGTCCGATTCTTGGCTCGGTCTTTGCTCTGACACAGGTGGGTAGTTTTGGTCTTTTTATCATGAATTACCTTGGCGCGGATGCAAAATTTGCAGATACCAACAGCTATATTGATCAGAGAAATACGGAATATGGGACCCTGACAACAAGTAGTGAGCAACAGGCTCATCTGGAAGAAACGAACCGACGTGTGGCAGATATGGATGCAGAAAGAGCCACAATGGAGCAACAGGCGAATCTTGGTTTGATTATTGCTGCGATAGCTTTTGCCGGAGGGGTTGCAGAAGCGGTCATTAATCGTGGTGATGACGACATGAATAAAGAAACTAAAAAGAAAACAAAGAAAAAACAAAGAAAAAAGAAAAAAAGTGCTTTGAACGATTCGGATGTATCAGACGTATTGCTTGTCGATACAGAGATAGACTGGCCCCATCATTATCGGGAGAGGCTGGATTGGGGATTGGCTCCCGTCTATAACAGCTTGCATGTGGGTAAGGTTGGTCTGGGCTTGAGTATGAAGTATCAGTTCTGATCTTTGTCTGTTCACCTTCAAGACAAATATCAACTAAGCTATAACTCTCATTGAAAAAAAATCATGCGGATATGATTTCCCGCAGCATTTAAGTTCAGAGAGTTATGAAAGGAACAGTCCGGAGAGCCCCTCGCCTATCTGTGTAGCGATGAAATCCCATATTTTTTTGTTCTGGAAACATATAGTCTGAAGGATCAGAGTCTTTATCAGGAAAAAGCTCCTCAGCGATTTTCCCGATGAGCGTCAGGGCTTCTTGTTTTGTTTTTCCAAGGCGGGATCTTCCATATTCTGATCCTATCCAGAGAACATGCAGTGTCTCCCCGCTTTTTCCGGCAAACCATCCATTCTGAAGATCTTCACTGACTCCTGTAATACCATTGTATGGTCTTCCTTCTCTTGTCTTTGCTTTCATAAAGGATCGGATCAGATAGCCAAAGTGATCCGGGAATATTTTCTGTTTTTGCTCTAAGCTGCTTTCCGATAACAAGGTTCCATTGTCATCTCTGACTGAGGCGATGATTCTGGATTTCTGATATTGTTCTCCCTGAAAAATGGAGAGCATGATATCGGCGATATGTGCAGGAGATGTCCGGATATCTGTCAATTGTTCAGCAGAAGAATCGACAGAAAAGCCAATATTTTCCATAAATTCTGCGATTGCAGGAAAGCCGAGAAGGCTTACCAGAGTTCTCGACTGTCGGAATTCACCGTAGTACAGATCGTCCCAGAAGCCTTTCATGATATGGGGATAGGAGAATTGACCATTGAGTCTGGCATAAGCATACACGGCCGGGAGAATTAAAGTTCCTGGGGAACGCTTAAGACGGTAGACTCTGTTAAACTGATTGTTCTGAAATGATACGGAGCCCTGCATACAACTGATCAGCGATGTTCTGATGTTGACACAGATATGTGCGACCTCCATGATTTCTTTTGCTTGTTTATTGTGGTTGAGTTTTTTCATGATGGAAGACAATTTTTGTGTTTCAGAGAGATTTTTTTTACGATCGATGGCAGTTGTTACGATCAGACCTCTTTGTCTGTTTCCATATGCCAGCCATTTTTTTCTGAGCTGATCTTTGATACGGGCCACCATCCATGCGATATCCGGAGGACTACGGTGAACCATATTTCGGATATGTAATGGTTCTTGTCTGGCACTCTTCCACTGCTCATCTGTAAGATAATCTGATGATTTCATCAGATCCAGAACCAGGTTTCTTTTTTGTACGGCTTGTTCCGGATATTTGTGAGGGGCCAGTTTTGAGGGAGCTCTCGGAAGTGCTGCCAGAAGCGCTGATTCTGCTATATTCAGATCCTTACAACGTTTGCCAAAGTAAACATGGGCTGCAGCTTCTACTCCGTAAGCCCCCCGACCAAGGTAAACATGATTGAGGTAAAGGCTGAGAATCTGATCTTTACTCAGAAGTGATTCCAGTCGGAAAGACAGTCCGATCTCAAGAATCTTTCGGTGAAATGTTTTTTTCCGACCAAGAAAAAAAATTCGAGCTAACTGCTGCGTAATCGTACTTCCTCCCTGAATTCGTTTCTGGTTTCGCAGATTGAACCAGGCTGCACGGAAAATACCGGAAAAACTAAGAGGACCGTGAGTAAAAAAATGCTGATCTTCAGCATGTAAAAATGCCTGAATGAGCTGGTCCGGAATTTCATCAATTGTGACCGGAATTTTTCTTTTGACAGATAGCTCAGCGATAATACGATCTTTATCATCCAGGATTAAAGTTGATGATGTCCGGACTTTTTTTTCAATAGTATCGAAGATCTGGTTTTTATCCGGTAAATCTTTGAGAATGTGATGTGTCGTCAGAACAGGCCATCCACATATTAAAATGATCAGAATGATAGCAGCATAAATTCTCAAAAAAAGCTCCTGTCATATCTATCTTGTTTTATTGTAGCATCATAGAATAAAGCTTGACGTATCCTGGATTCATTGTGATAGCCTGACGATTCCGGATGCAGATGAATCGCTTGTATCCCTGGTTTGCGGAATAGCAGAACTGTTTCCGCTTTTGTCTTTAGTTGGAGGGAGCTATGCAAACGCTTGAAAAACTAAAAAATATAAGCGAATTTTGTTCTGAACGCCAGACTACAGGCTTATCGTTCTCTGCCCTCTCTGAGTTTATTGAGAAAGATCCTGATCTTGTCAGAGCCATTGATGAAGCCTGGGTGAAACATCAGCAGCTCAGGCAGTCATATCCGGAATTTCTTCAGCTTCCGGAACATATACAAATCTCTCAGGCCCAGAGTGGTTACGTAAATTTTTATGAGCCATGGTCTGTCAATCCTTATATGGCATTAGCGGCCAGGGGGCCCTGGATTATTTCTATGAAGGGTGCCGTGATTCATGATTCGGGCGGCTATGGTATGCTTGGTTTTGGCCATGGTCCTGAGCAGATTCTGGAAGCAATGAATCAGAATCATGTGATGGCAAACATTATGACAGCCAATCTGGCGCAGAAAACATTTTCAGATGCGATTAAAAAAGAAATCGGGCATAGCAGACCATCGGGAGAGCGGCAGCCTTACCACCGTATCATCTGCATGAATTCGGGATCAGAAGCAGTGAGTGTTGCCAGCAGGCTGTCAGATATTCATGCATCTTTTCAGATGAAGTCTTTTGCGAGGGGAAAGCAGATCAGATTTATGAGTCTGAAAGGCTCTTTTCATGGCCGAACGGACCGACCTTCACAATTCTCGGATTCTTCTCTTCCTAAGTACAGGCAACATCTGAAATCTTTTCAGGAACGGAACAATCTTCTGACGATTACGCCGAATGACTGCCAGGAACTTTCAGATACTTTTAAACGCTGTCAGCACGAAAATATCTGGATCGAAGCCATGCTGATAGAACCTGTGATGGGAGAAGGTGATCCTGGCAAAGCCGTGACACCAGAGTTTTATCAATTAGCAAGAGAGCTTACAAAAAAACATCATTCCCTCCTGATCGTTGATTCTATTCAGGCAGGTTTGCGGGCACACGGCTGCCTGAGTATGATGGATTATCCAGGGTTTCAGGATCTGGAAGCACCTGATATGGAAACGTTCTCAAAAGCTCTTAATGCAGGTCAGTATCCTCTTTCTGTCTTAGCGATGAATCAGAGAACCGCAGAGCTTTATGTGACTGGGGTTTATGGAAATACCATGACCACAAACCCCAGGGCGCTCTCTGTCGCCTGCGCTGTTCTTGATATGGTGACACCTCAGTTGCGACAGAATATTCAGGAGCGAGGCAGGGAATTTTTGAGGATTTTCTCTGATATCAAAGCAGAGTTTCCCTCCCTTATTACTAAAATACAGGGAACGGGACTGCTGTTCTCTATGGAATTAGCTTCTGACCGGGTCAGCGTTAATGGTCATGATGGTCTGGAAATGCGCCTCAGAAAAAAAGGTCTTGGGGTGATTCATGGAGGGACGAATTCTTTGCGCTTTACCCCTCATTTCCGCATAACTTCACAGGAAGCGCACCTGATCGCAGATATTTTGCGAGAAGAACTCCGGAGTTTATGATGCCTTGAGATGTAGTTTTAATTTTTAAAATTAAGATGTTACAAGGTTCAGGCGTTTTGAGATCCTCTGCGCTATATCTTGCTTTGTTGTGCTGATCTGATGTTGACTTCAGAGCTGCCACTATCATACTCTCTCGTGACTGTGGAGATCTCCATTAAGATATGGGACAGGTATCCCTGGATATCATTTTTTGTCTGGAGTATTGATGAATTTACTTATTTTATTTGTAAGCCTACAGGTGATTCGCCAGGCTCTTGCATTATGGCTGCGCAAACTCAACAGAAAGTGGTATCTGAATTCTGAGTATCAGAAAGAAGCATGTCGTACCCTGGATATTTCTGAAGCTGATTTCAGCAAAACGCTGGCATATACTACAGATAAAGAATCTTTTGATCGTTTGTCATCGTCTTTTCAGCTTATCTTACTCCTTTTTTTTCTGAGCTTTGGTGGCTTTGGCTTGGTTGAAACATGGGCCCTTCATCTGGCTACGATCTCAGGTTGTGGCACCATTGGTACAGGTCTGTTCTTTTTTGCTATGCTTGGCCTTTTGTCTCTGCTGACATCTTTGCCATGGAGCTATTATTCTGTCTTTTTTATTGAAGAAAAACATGGGTTTAATCGTCAGAGTCGAGCTGGTTTTTTTTCGGATATGATAAAAAGTCTTCTGGTTTCTGCTGTTATGGGAGGAATCTTGCTGTCGGTCCTTTTCTGGCTGATGGAAACCTTTGGCCCGTGGTGGTGGCTGCTTGCATGGGGCTTTGTGGTCCTTTTTCAGCTTCTGACGGTTCTGATTTATCCCACAGTCCTTGCTCCGCTTTTTAATCAGTTCACTCCTCTGGAAGATGGGGGTCTCAAGGATCAGATTATGCAGCTGGCCAGGAAAGTCGGCTTCAGAGCTTCAGGTATTTTTGTGATGAACGCTTCGATCCGGAGTACACATGGGAATGCTTTTTTTACCGGACTTTTTTCAGAAAAACGGATTGTTCTTTTTGATACTCTGAAAGAGAGTATGAAAAATCATGAACTTTTAGCGGTTCTTGCTCATGAGCTTGGTCACTTTAAGCTCAATCATGTCCGGCAGTCTTTACTTCAC
This sequence comes from Deltaproteobacteria bacterium, assembly GCA_020635195.1. Lineage (GTDB taxonomy): Bacteria > Bdellovibrionota_B > Oligoflexia > Oligoflexales > Bog-1112 > JACKAG01. The sequence continues at coordinate 20,560 of JACKAG010000002.1, forward strand.
AGCAGCCTTATCTTAGGAGGTAGCTTTTATCTGCTTAGCCTTTGTTTGCCTGTGGAGTCCTTTTATCAGGCTTTTGCTTTGCAGGGGGTTTCTCCCTGGGGAGCCTTGCTGCTCTTTTTTCTCTGGTTTGGATTGCTTGCTGATTTTGTCATTTCTCCTCTTCAGTCATGGGTATCGAGAAAAAATGAATTTGCAGCAGACGCATTTGCCTGTCAGCAAATCGGGAATGGTCGGGATTTATCAGACGCGCTTAAAAAGTTGCGTCAGAAGAATCAGGCTATGCCTCTGAGTCATCCTTTTTATTCTGCGGTTTATCATTCTCATCCTCCTCTTGTAGAAAGAATAAAGGCTCTGATGCAGCATGACTCTGCAATGTCTTCGGAAGTGACCTCAGGACAGAGCTGAGTCATTGTGTCAGAAAAAAACGGTAATATCTGATGGAGATAAGAATCAGAAGGGCCAGAAGAGTTGTACTGATCAGCCAGAAGAAGACGGACAATCGGAACACTTTTGTTGTCTGCCCTCGTTTATGGAGCCCTGCAATCAGCCGCCCCAGCTCTGTCGTTTCGGATGTGACTTTCTCAGGGAGAGGATATACTTCCATAGCAGAAATCACTTGGCGAGGGTTTTTTGGGAGATTCGGTATGTGCTCTTTCAGATAACGGAGGCCTTCTGCATAATTTTTTTCAACCTGATCTCTGGAATCTCCACTCAGCTTTCCTATTTCGCTAAAGGTTAATTTTGAACGGATATGTAGTAAAATCGCTTCTCTTCCGGGAATATGACAAGCTCCTGTTGCAGCATTCAGACGGGAATATGCAAAAGCGCTGGCCTTTTTTTGTCTGCTGGCAGACGTATTTTTCAGAATTGCATCCAGAGTCGGATGAACGAGTTCCGATACGTTGTCATACCACTGTTCTGCACATCTGGATCGGATATCCCGATAAATCTCAAATCGAAGTTGTGTCAGGCTGTCCCGGTATCCGGACCAGAGATCAGGATTCTGGCAGATCCGCTCTGACATAAGGCAGGCGAGATTCAGGTCCCCACTCATCCGGAAGATATAATCAAAAAGAAAAGGTTTTTCACTTTCCAGAAGGCGTATAAGGGCGGAGTCTTCTCCGTTTAGAAAAGCGTTAAATAAATCCTGTTGCCGGGCAATATCAAGAGGCATCGTCAGAAGTATCCGATTGTTTGTTCAGCTGATCCGGCTCAGTTCCGGGAGATGATCTTTTGAGATGATATTCTGCCCTCCGGACAGAACGACCTGATTCTTCCCCTGCCTTTTGCTTTGGTACATCGTATCATCTGCAACTTTCAGTAATGTCTCTTTGCTGTTCCCATGCTCAGGAAAACAGGCAATACCGATGGAGCAACTGATGCTCAGAGGGCCTACCCCTTCTGTCTGGAAGGGATGTCCTGAAATTCTTCTCCGTATCCTTTCTGCGACCAGGCGCCCGGATTCACAGCCAGCACCAAGCAAAATCACAACATATTCGTCTCCTCCATATCGAATCACAGTATCGACTTCTCTGAGCTCTTCCTGCAAAACATGGCCGGTCTGTCGTAATATCTGGCTACCCACAGGATGCCCATGCTGGTCGTTGACCTGCTTAAAATTATCCAGATCAATAAAGAGCAGGCAGAAATTTTGCTGATAACGATCTGCCCGGCGAATTTCGCATTCAAGAGCAGTTTCCAGGTAGCGGTAATTATAGAGTCCTGTCAGATCGTCCAGGTACAGAAGGGCTTTTGTTTTATCAAGTTTACTAAACCAGAGACTCTCATGCTGAAGCATATGAAGACACATGGAAAAAATATCTGTGTCAGGAGCTGAGGGCGGGCGCTCCCAGAGGCAGAGGGTCCCTTCTTTTGGTGATCCCAGAAGAGTCCATTGAATTTCCTGCTTCTGACAGTTCATCTGCCAGAAGCAGGTTGACTTTGCTTCAGGAGAGTGTTCAGTCAGGTCAAGCTGACTCTGGAAGAGCTGTATCTTTTCCTGAGAGAGTCTGTCTGCCTCAGAAAAGCGTTCGGATACTGTAAGGTTGCTTCTGAATGTGTGAACGCCTCCCCGAAAAGAGACGTCCAGGCAGGCCATTTTACGAATACCAAATGCTTCTTTCAGTAGTCTGAAAAAGGCGTATAAGAGACCTTCCGGGCTCCCTCCTGACCAGAGCTCCTGGGAAAAATGCAAAAAGTTCTGATAGAGTAAAGCGGAATGACAGGGCTCTGTAAGCTGAGCATTTGTTTTTGTCATGATACACCCTTATTTTTTACCAGAAGAATATTTGACGTAACGCCTTTATCGGAAAAGGAATAATTCTGTCAGACTGGTTCTGACATACATATGCAGTATCGCGCCAATTGCCAGAAACGGCCCAAAAGGAATCCTTGATTTCAGTCCGATACGCCCTGATACGATCATAGCACTGATCCCGTATGCAGAGCCAAGGACAGAGCCCAGGAATAAGGCCGGGAAGACAGCCTGGTAGCCAAGCCAGCCACCGATTGCTGCCAGCAGCTTTGCGTCGCCCATTCCTATGCCCTGTTCTTTACGTAGCAGGTAATATGCCCATGCGACTCCGTAGATGATCCCCGCTCCAGTTAACGCTCCGATCAGGGAACTTTTCCAGTCCAGCTCTGGGTGTAGCCAGACCCAGAGAGGGCTTAGCAGCAGCATGGGCAGACTGATTTTATCGGGGATGATCTGGTGCCTGATATCAATGACCGAGCAGATCAGCATGAGTGAGGCGAAAATACTCAGGTGAGAAAAACGGATCAGAGCATTCAGGTTTACGATATAGTGTCCTGGAACTCCTGATAAAAAAGGATGCTTCCAGTAGGTCAGAAGAAAGAGGATTGCGCCAGCCAGCTCTACCAGTGGGTATTGGATAGAGATTTTTTTCTGACAGCAGGCAGCTCTACCTTTAAGAAAGAAAAAACTTATAAGAGGGATATTCAGCCACCAGGGGATCAGATGTCCGCAGTGCGGGCATATGGATCTCGGGGATTTGAAGAAATTGTTGTTGGGAATTCTTTCTATACAGACATTAAAAAAACTCCCTAAAATCAGACCAGTCACAATCATCATTCCGCTGACAGGATGCGTAAGAGCGTTTCTGATTGTGGATAACGTCATATATCCTAACACGTGATGTCCTTTCTGAGCTGTCACTTTCCGACGCTCTGTTATAGTCTCCCCCCTTACAGAACATAACAGAGAGCGGAGGCTGTAACCGATATTATGCCAGGCGAATCAATATTACAGAAACTCGAGTGGAATTTACTGACAAACAGGCTGGCCGGGTACTGTCAGAGCCCGGAAGGGGCAAAGAGAGCCGCAGCAAAACAGCCCTGTATGAATGAGGAGGATATCCGGGAACGCTGGAAGCTGGCGCTTCCTCTGACAGATTTATACAGACAGGGCTATCGGGCCCCTGTCGGAGAGCTTGTGGCTGTGGAGCCGCTGATCAGAGCGGTTCGGCTTGGGAGGGTGCTGGACGGTAAGAGTCTTCGGGATATTTCCGCCCTTCTTGCATCTGTACAAAAGGTTTTTACATTTTCCCGGGATTTTAGTCCAAGGTGTGCGACCCTGGAGGGATTCAGAAATCGACTGGTTCTGCTGGCACCTTTACAAAAATCAATCATCAAGGCGATTGATGAGGATGGGATGGTGATGGATCAGGCATCACCGGAGCTGATCCGTATCCGGAATCAGCGGCGGAGCCTGATGAAGCAGATCGAACAGAAACTGAAGCATATGATCCATGATCCTGCCTGGCAGTTATATCTGCAGGATGATTTTTTTACGAAGCGTGGAGAACGTTATGTTATTCCGGTGAAACTGGACGGACGGGGCAGGGTCCCGGGGACGATCGTCGATACTTCAGATAGCGGGCAGACGCTCTTTATTGAGCCAGCCTTTATCGGAGAGCTGAATCAGTCGCTACAGGATCTGGAACTCTCTGAAAAACTGGAAGTGATCAGAATTCTGAGAGAACTAAGTCAGGCGGTTTCTACCCATGGCGATGATCTTCTGTCGGACTATGAAGCCCTCGTCTTTCTGGATGAGCTTTCGGCAGAGGGCCAGCTGGCCTGTGAGCTGGATGCTGTTCCGGTAGGCCTGAGTTCTGAGCCTGTGCTTCATCTGATTCAGGCACGGCATCCGTTGCTGCAGGTGGTAAACGCTGAAGCGCCCGTCGCGAATGATATTCTGCTTGGTGAGGGTCAGCATATCCTGATTATTTCGGGACCTAACGCAGGTGGAAAAACAATTGTTCTTAAAACCATGGGTATGCTGGTGCTGATGGCAAAGGCAGGGTTGCAGGTGCCTGCTGATTCGGCATCTATGCTGTATTTATTTGACCGGATTTTTGTTGAGATGGGGGACGCACAGAGCCTGACGGCCAGTCTTTCGACGTTCTCAGGTCACTTACAGGGTCTTCTTCCCATTGTGAATTCGGCACAAAAGAAGGATCTTATTCTGCTGGATGAACTTGCTGTCGGGACGGAACCTCAGACAGGGGCTGCAATTGCTCAGGCTGTTGTTGAGCATCTTGAAAAAAGAGAGTGCTGTGCGCTGGTTACTACGCATTATGATAATCTGAAGGGTCTTGCCATCCATCAGAAGGGTTTCCGGAACGCTTCTATGGAATATTCTCTCCAGACCTTTAGCCCAACTTATCGTCTGATTCTGGATGTTCCCGGACAGAGTTATGGGCTGGAGCTGGCTGCCAAGAGTGGGTTGCCGGAAGCTCTGATCAGCAGAGCGGAGGATTTGAGAGGCAGTTCAGTTTCTGCGATGGATGATGCGGTGAGTCAGCTGATGGCCGCAAGGGATCAGGCCAGGGTGGCGGCTACGGAGATGCAGGAGGCTAAGAGGGCCGCTGAGGCAGCTGAGGTCCGCTGGCAGCAGGATGCGAAGCTTCTGGGGCAAAACCGTAAAAAAGCTGTGGAGGCGATCAGGCTGCGCTTCGAAAAAGAGCTGTCAGCATTCCGTGAGCATGTGGAAGAATGGCAACAGCAGATGAAGGGGCTGCGTAAAAAAATATCGGCTTCTGCTGCTTTCCCTCCGGATATCTCCGAGGCAATGCGTCAGCTGAGTCAGTCTGGTCAGTCAGTTCTGAAAAAAGGAGAGGGGATTATCCGTAAAACGGGGGCAGAAACAGCAGAGCCTCCTTCACAGCGTAGCTTGCCTGGTCGGGAAGCGACGTTTTCCACACTGAAAGCAGGAAGTCAGGTCTGGCTCAATCCTCTTGGATGTTCCGGTCATATTCTGAAAATGGGAACGTCGCCTCAGGATAAAATCTGGGTAACAACCGGACAAATGAAACTCTGGGCAGAGCTGAAGGATCTGCGGATTCTGGAAACAGCTGCGCCACAGCCTTCCGGCAAACATAAGGCGGATTCTGTTCGGGAACGGAAATCGGGGACTTCCGGAGCTGCGGATGTCGTATTTCTGGCGACTTCTGCGAATACTCTGGATGTACGAGGCTCTACGCTTTCAGAGGCGCTGGAAAAAATGTGGCAGTTTCTGGATGCAGCTGTGATGAGAGGAGAAGCTGCGCTGATGGTGATTCATGGTCATGGTGCAGGAGCTCTCAAATCCGGACTGCGACAGGCTTTGCAGGAAGACTCTCCTTACAGAGTCCGGTTTACTCCAGGCGACCGAAGCCAGGGAGGAGATGGTGTTACGCTGGTTTTTTTTGAGTCCTGAAGCAGATCAGGCAGCTCAGCTGTCCAGCCATCCGGTGATGTCCATCAGAAAACCCAGGGTGTAGGCCGCGCCGAGAAAAGGAAAAACGAAGGCGACAAAAGGGAGAATCAGAAGAAAGGAAAGAAAGTCGGGAACTGAGTCGATTTTGAAGTCCTCACGGCTGAATATCACGATGACCTCCTCTGTGGATGCTGTTGCAGTGTCTCATTTTATCGTGTCTCTGAGTGGGGGACTGCTTCTGAGTGCTCTGTGCCGCTTCCGGAGATTTTTGGTAACATGCTTTCTAAAAGTTCTGTATCGACCGGGCCGGCGACTTTATGCTGTATCATGCCCTTACGGTCTATGAAAAAAGTCTCAGGAACACCGGTCACTCCATATTCAATGGATGCATTTCCATCGGTATCAAGAGCGAGAGGATAGCTTTTACCATAGTGATGGGCAAACTGAGCTGCCGCTTCTGCGCTGTCCTGTACGGCAATTCCGACGATAAGCAGGCCATCGTCTTTGTGCTGTTGCCAGAATTGTTCCATGACCGCTGCTTCGCTTTGACAGCTGACGCACCAGCTGGCCCAGAAGTTCAGAATAAGGGGACGGTCTGCCAGATCTGCCAGCTTCAGAGAGCTTGGACTTGCATCCGGAATGTGTTCGTGTCCTTGTAGCCAGGAAACCCGGAAGGGGTGGGCAGGCTTTCCGACAAGAGCTGTGCTTGCCATATCGGGGTTCAGGGACAGCCCTTTTACCAGGATGCCGATCACTGTGGCAGCGCCTGCCAGGATCGAAAATGTCATGATCAGGTGTCGACGAGACAGAGCTGCTTTGTTGTTTGCGGTTCTCATTTGAAAAGAGACTTTTCCAGAAGTTGTTTATCCATCGAATGCTTCTGATCCGGAATCTTATATTCTTCAGAATGCTTGACCATCAGCGTTTTGGCAAGCAAAGACTGACCATCAGATGAAATCCTGCCTTCTACGACGACACCCTGATTTTCTTTAAACATATCAGGGGGAGTTCCTTTATGCTCAACAGCGATGGTGGTCCCTTTAAGGTCTGATATGGTAAAATTCAGCTTCAGCTCTTCTGGCTGCCAGTTGACAGAGCCAGGGACGACCATTCCGCCCACCCGGATATCTCTTGCCTGAAGATCCGGAGCCTGAGCAAAGGCTTCCTCAGGAGTATAGAAGTAAACCGTGTAATCCCCGAGTTGCAGGAAAGAAAGCCCGAGAATCACCAGAGCGATGATTCCTCCACCGATGATCCATTTATTCTTTGCTTGTCTGCTTTTCATCTTTTATCGGCTCCTTAGCGGTGTTGATGTGATGTGTGTCGCTGTCTTCCTGAGTGACAGCCTGAAGCAGGCTGCGGAGCCTGCTTCGCTGAAGCATCATCCGGACAAAGAATCCGATGATGAAAGCAAGGCTGATACTGTAAGCTGCCACGATATAGGGCAGAGGGTTGAGAGATTCACCCATTATGAAGATTCCTGGTTCTGTAAGTGTCTGAGAGAGAGTCGATGGAGTTCTTCTTCCAGTTTTAAATTGATTGCCCGTTGCCAGATCAGCCAGCAACAGAAAAGCAGCCCACTCAGGCAACAGAGTATGAGAAGGTTTCGGATGTCGCCTGCCATCGTCGATTCTCCACCTTCCCGGATCAGTCCTGGAGGCTGGTGCAAAGTTCGCCACCACGTGACACTTTTATAAATGACCGGAACATCTGCTGCGATCAGTATGCCAAGAACAGGACAGATCTTATTCCGTAGAGAGCCTGCCGGGAGAGAAGACCATAGCAGGAGGTAGCCACAGTACAGGAGGGACAAAATCAATGTGGTTGTCAGACGAGCGTCCCAGGTCCACCAGACCCCCCATGTGGGCCTGCCCCAGATGGAGCCAGTCACAAGCGTGAGGATGGTGTAAAGCAGGCCAAGTTCGGCCGTTGCCTTACTGTAGACAAGAGATGATGCATGACCGCGTAAGCCGCTCAGACTGAATAACAGCAGAAGAAATGAGCAAAAAAATGCAGCAAATGCAGATGGTACATGTGCATACATGATTCTGTAAACATCTCCCTGATGACTTTCTGTCGGAGCAAAAAACAGGGCATATCCCCAGCACAAAAGCAGAAATATAAGAAGAATACTTCCTGATATGACGTGTTTTCTCTGATCAGGCAAAGGGCTGAGGCCTTCTTGTTGCATTATCCGGTCACCTTCAGGAAAAAATCATGGAAGTTAAGCAGCATCGGTCAGTTCTCCGAACAGCATAAATCCAAGCGTGATATATATTATATCAAAGCCACTAAGCAGGCCCAGCCATTGCCAGCCATGATGATCAGGGCCATGTATAAATTCCAGACTGGCCTGTGTCGCGGCTAACAGGACAGGTATGGTCAGTGGAAAATAGATTAATGGAAACAGCATTTCTTTACCAGATGCTTTCATGGTCATAGCGCTCAGAAGAACCCCCAGAGCAGCAAGGCCCATGATGCTAAGCAGGCCCGTGATCCAGATGGGGGATAAAAAAATCTGTAGGTCCAGTCCTGAACTGAAAAAAGCCGCCAGAGCGATCAGTGGCAACAGGACAACCAGGCCATAAAACACAGCCATGACATATCGGGCGAGAAACCATGCTCCGGGGGCAAGCGGATAGCTCAGGAGCAGATCAAAAACCCGGTCCTGCTGGTCCGGTAAAAAAATTCTGCTATAGCTCATTTGCAGCGCGAACAGGCTGATCAGGTAAACTTCAGCCACAAACAGGTGGGTTTCGATTCCCTGACTGACATCACCTAATACAAAGTTAAATAAAATCAAATTAGTAGCAGCAAAAAGAAAGGGGGTTAACAATCGCTCTTTATCTGCGGCATCTGCTTTCAGATTCTGGGATAGCAGGCAGCGGAACTGGAACCACCAAAGACGGTTCATCTTCTGAGATCTCCTTAGGCGGGAAAAGAGTCAGGGTGAATCGACAGGCTCCGGTGAGGCAGGTCCTGGACAGCACTCATGTCATGGCTGACCAGAATCGCAGCTCCTGCGTGTCCGATATGCCGGATCAGAGCTTTTCTGAACAGGTCGACCCCTTTCCGGTCAAGCCCGTAAACCGGCTCATCAAGCAGCCAGTATGGTGCATCGCTGAGTGTCAGTCTTGCCAGGGCGAGTCTTCTGCGCATGCCGGTGGAAAGCTGGCCTGCCGGAAAGCCTTTGATAAAGCGTGGGTCGCCAAAGCCCCATTCCCGGAGGGCTTGCGATATCTTATGTTTGTCTGCACTTTGTCCTCGCAGCGTGGACCAGAAAGAAAGGTTACTGAGCGCGTCCATTTTAAGATAAAGCCCGTTGGACTCTGCGGGCAAAAATTCAATAAACTGACGCAGATCGCCGACTTCACTCTCATCTTTTGTCTTCAGGCGGATTTCTCCGGCACTTGCTTTTCTGATTCCGGCAAGAATACTGAGGAGCGTTGACTTTCCGGCCCCGTTTGCTCCTGTCAGGTGCAGGACTTCCCCAGGATGTAGCTCAAAACTGAGATCTCTGAAGATATCCCGGTATGCAAAAGAAAACCTGAGGGAAATGACTTTTAACATGATGTTGTTCCGGATATGTCTCATGATAATGCAAAAGCAAGCATTCATGTTCCCTTACTCTGCCGTACTTTGACCCTTTTCACAAGTTATCGTCAAAAATCATGGCTATCCGTGCTTCGCTGTTTTCTGGCAGGGTTGCAGGCTCATGCGTGTGTCCGGAGCTTCTTTTCGCTGAGCTCTTGTCTGGATGCCTTTGTGCTGCTCTGTTGTATGGTGATTTCGTGCAAAATCAGCAGGAGCGAGCTGTTGTTGGGGGGATTGATGTATAAGAGTTTTCCCCTGGAAAAGTCGTTGTGCTCCCTTTCCAGGGCTGGCATACAGCAAGTGGCTGTGTGCTTCTATGCTTTTTGCTCTTATTCTTATATTGGCGTGCGAAAGCACGTTGAATAACTCTGTTCACAAACTTTCCGGCGGATCTTAAGCCAGGGTCAGTATCGTTCTGGAGAAACTGGTTGATATCATCTTTGTCACTTTGTGTCAGACCATCGAATGCATACCGAGGATCTGAACTTGAAGTGTAGCTCTTCAGGAGGGATGGAACGAGAGATTCCCAGACCAGCTGATGTTTAATCTCAGGCGCATAACCAGAGTACCTGACAAACTCCAGCCGGGAAGCAAGGGCCTCAAGGGTATCTTTTTTTGCTATCAGCTCTTCAATGTCAAAATTTCCGGCCAATATAATTGTTTCCGGTAATTTAACCATAGATTTTAAGTATGGGCTGTAAAAATAACGAACATCAGGATCAAGCAGTTTCAGCATGAAAGAAAGAACGTCTTCTGACTTTGTGTCTGTTGAAATCAGAAGCCTGTCAAATTCGTCAATGAATAAAATTTGGTTGCTGTAGTTTATGTCAGTTGCGGAATCTACTGTAGACGTGATGGCTTCAAGTAGCCTGCCGGGCTTTGGATTACTGCTGTTTAAGCTTGAGCCAATGATGTCTTCAATTGAGGCTCCGTCGAGATTAACCACAGACATGTCAGAGCCTATAGTTTTTGCAAGGGTTTTGACGGAAAAGCTTTTTCCTGTGCCAGGCTTTCCTACAAGATATAGTGGATATCGGGTTTCAACAGCACTCCCAAAAGTCTGAATCGCAATCTCATTTAAAGCAAATAAGTCAAGTGTTTCCTGGATATTAGCTGGAAATAAATGCAGGGCCTGTCGGATTTTATCACTGTCATATTCAAGCTCTTTCGACGCGACTGGAAGTTTGAGCGCTATTTCAAGTATCTTGGATAGCTTATTTCGCGCCTCATCTGTCTGGTTTCGCCAGTAGTCATAAAAGACTTCCTCTTCCAGATAAGTTTGCATCGACTTTTCGAAAAAAAGTTTTTTTGCGGCATAATTTATAATATGGCTTTCTTCTAAGACTTCCGGAGGCTGGACCATATATATTGCCTGCTGAATAACCAGCATTCCGGGAGTTATGATGAGGGATGGGCTTAATACCACGGCGGCGGTCATTGCTATATCTTGCATGTTCGGATCGTTAATGAAGCTTGCTTTTTTATACAGGGTGTAAACCAGGGGGGAAGCAGAAGCAACCGTCATCAGAGCGTACTTGGCAGCCCACTTTGCAGAATATATTCTTTTTGTATAGAACAGATGTCTTTCCATTGTATTTCTGCAGTATTGGATTTTTTCCTCTATAGTCTTCAGATTCTGGAATCTATCTTCGTTCTGAACCTGATCAATACGATCGAATAATCTTATGTTCGCAAACTCTTTGCGAAAAGATTCTATCTGCATGTCTTTTTGAGACTCGCTGGAGCCAGCTTTTGCTATCTAATTAAGCATAGATAATAAAAGAATAAAAAAGCCTATCCTGCGGGCTAAATTATGAAACATATTGAAATCCCTGTTTTTAATTTGATCTTTTATGACAGTAGATAAAGATACTGTCATCATAATTAATATAATGATTAGTATAATGCAATAAAAGACAATTAATACATTAATATTAGTATGTTGATTTTTTCTGGTAGCTCGTTGTGCAGTGAATATATGAGATATGATCATATCTCCCCGGACATCGAAGGCTCTTGACAGTTTTGCATCGGCGGTTTCTTAGGAGTGGGAAGCCTGTAGGCAAGCACCCCATTATTTTTTTCAGGATTAAGGGTTGTTGTTTTTGATGATTATGTAGTTTTAAGAGGGGGGGGCGGAATCGCTTGAAAAATAAGCTTTATTTTGCTCCGTGCTCTTTAAGGATGTCGATAATATTTTGATATTTGTCGTTTAGATCTGATTGCTTATCTTTTTCTTCTTCAGCCAGAGAGAGGGGAGTTTGGGATACACGGTTTTCTTTATTAACTTCAGCTCCATTTGCTATGAGAAATTCTACGAGACCTTGATGTCCAGAATATGCTGCATAATGAAGAGGGGTGTCGCTTATCTTATTTTCTGCATTTACATCTGCTCCATTTCCTATAAGAAGTTCTGCGATCTCTCTATAGCCATGCATTGATGCGACATGAATTGGAGTTTCGCCACCCTTATCTGCTTTATTTACGCTTGCACCACGATCAATAAGTATTTGAATCATTTCTATGTTTTGTTGCATGGTTGCTAAAAGGATGGCTGTTTCCTGCTCTTTGTTCGATCTATTGACGTCTTTTACATTCTGGATGATTTCTAAAAAAGCTTCTTTTTTATCAGATCTTATAGTAAGACCAAGAGGAGTTTCGCCAGGCTCAACAATATGGGGCATTTCCCCAGCAAAAATCATGTTATTGCTTAATATCATTAAAAAAATAAAAAATGAGACTTTCATTCTTGTGATCCTTTTTCTGAAAATCTGTATCAAAAAACTCGTAATAGATATCAGGAAAGGACTATTCGGACAATATTTTATGCATAATGCTATGAAGTTTAAGTATAAATCTAATAACCTGTTCCTTTATGAACCTGTTATATCGCACAAAAACTATGCTCCTCCATGCATACCTGATTGGGGTATCCGGCATTACTGTAATCTAAATCCCATCATGACAGCGTTTCAGATGTTATAGAAAAAGGAGATAAGTAAAGGTTCTGCTCTGGCCCTGGTCTGAGGTGTTTCAGCTTATGGAGGTTGTGTGTGATCTAAAATATGCTGGCGATTCGCACTCATAATTTGCCTGCGAACTTAAAAGTTTGGGACTTCCTTCGCTCAGTCACTCGTAGAGGACATTTACAGAGATAACCCCGACATTTCTTCGTTCAACGACATGATAGTTTCCTGTTCCGATATCTTCTGCGTGTGAGGCGACTTCAAACTGAATGAGACCAAGGTTCAGGTTGAGCCCATAAGATGCACCTGCCAGATTGTAACCCGTCCGGAGTCCGAGGACGGCTTCACTTCCGAAACCTCCAAAATTCAGCTCAGCGGCTGTGCGGAATTTTTTATTGAGGGCAACCTGCTTATCTGTGAGATGATGGCCTTCAATAATAAAATTAAAAGCCCCTGAACGGCCAAGATAAGGAGACAGAGAAAAACCCATGGTCAGGTTTTCAGGGTCAACGATCGTTTTTTCGTCGTTCAGAACTCCTGCCGGATCATTCTTCAGATGATAGCGTGCCCCACCAACGTTTTTATTGACAAGGGACAGTGCTGGCCGTCCGTATTTTCCCAGCTTCCATATCATGCCAAGATTTCCGGAGACCCCCTGATATTTCCGGAGCGCCGGAGTCAGGGTGCTTTTACGGTCTTCACTTCGCACCAGGTCGTCATAGGCAAAATCGCCTTTTAACTGATTTCGCTGATTGTAGGCCGCAAAAGCTCCAAGATAAAAGGTTTCTCTGGTGTCGGTGACACTAAAACCGGCCCCTGTTGAATTTTGCGTCCGATAATGGAGGCTGATGGCTTTTGCCGGGTCGGGCTCATTTTCTTTGCGAAATGCAGCGAGCTGAGTATCTGTAGACTGGAGAATGAGCATTCTGCCGATTCCCAGGCTGAGCAGTCCTGAGGCTCTGCCATATTGTCTTTGTCCCTGATGAGCATCAATGATCGCGGCTCCGGTCCCTTTATCTCCTGCCCCATCCATGCTCTGAAACTCGCCCCGTAATTTTGCTGTGGCTTCATTGGCCGCATATCCTATGTATGGAAAATGAAGCTGACGGATGGCAGGAGGTTTTGATCGTTCCCAGTGTAGCCCTCCAATCCCGGCTGGATTGTAAAATGGGGCATGGATTCCATCTGCGAGTGTTGAAAGAGCCCCGCCCATTCCGGCAGCTCTTGCTGAGATAAAAGGAGCGTCATCGACAACTGTTTTAATATCTGTGGAATCATCTGCTGATGCGATTGCGCTGCTACAAAGGATAAGACAGGAGAAAAGAACCACATTTCTTTTGATCTGATCCGATTTTCCCTTTGTTTTTCTTATGTATATTGTCATCATTATTCCGGAATCTTTGTTTTTTCTATCATAACTTTCGGAAGAATCATGAAAATATAAAATCTTTTTTGAAAGTATTTTTAACAAACTGTTTATTAACAATGATTTGAATCAGTTCTGGAGCTTTTTATCAGCTGTTATACTTTTTGATGTGAAGTCGTTTTATGCTGTGTTTTTATTTAAAATCAATGATGATTTCTGGGCATATCTTTGTGGATAAATATTTTTTTTCTGCTGCGATATATAAATGCAGAAGATCTGTTGTGAATCTTTTGAAAGATCTGGCAGACTGATAAAACAGAGAGCTGTTTCTCAAAGAAAGTCTGTGCTGAGATGATGACAACAGATCGTGAAGCGAAGGTCCCGAAAAATTATCCGGAGTTGCCAGGAACTTTCTTCCATTTCTCTGCTTTGACAGGCTCTGAACAAGAGCCTATCATCTTAGCATAGTAAGAAGGTGGGGTTTCCGCTACTGTCGGAAACGATGATCCATAGCTTTTTTACCCAGAGTCAGATGAGATTGGCGGATGGATTCTGACTTTTCTGACGTAAAGGCCCGCTCTATGAATGCTGAAAATCTGATCGATATTGTGACCAGAGAAGGTCTGAAAGACAAGCACAGAGAGCTTCACTGGAGTGGTTCGTTTACCGACTACCTCAATATGCTCGTCGAAAAACCAGAAATTACGCGAACGGCATTCCAGCGCTTATACGACATGATTGCCTCATATGGCTATGAGACTTATGTCGAATACAAGAAAAAAATTGTTCACTGGAAATTTTTTGATGACCCCATCGAAAACGGGAAAGACGCTGTTTTTGGTCTGGATGTTCATCTTATGAAACTGGTGAATGTCATTAAGGCGGGTGCTTTTCATTATGGACCTGAAAAAAGGGTGATCCTGCTTCATGGGCCTGTTGGATCAGCGAAGTCAACGATAGCCAGAATGCTGAAAAAGGGTCTGGAGCTTTATTCGACCTCACCTGAAGGTGAGTTGTATAGCTGGGATTGGACAAATCTTAAAGAAGTTCTCAATATGGATGACAGTATGCCCTGTCCCATGCATGAGGACCCGATTCATCTGATCCCGGATGAAAGAAGAACAGCTGTTCTGGATAAGCTTAATAAAAATCGTGACAGAACAAAGCAGATCTATATCGAAGGCAGCCTTTGCCCTGCCTGTCGCTATGTTTATAAGCACCTTCTGGAACATTACAATGGCGACTGGCCCAGTATTGTCAATAACCATGTCCGGGTCAAAAGAGTCTTGCTTTCTGAGAAAGACCGGATCGGAATTGGTACATTCCAGCCAAAAGACGAAAAAAATCAGGATTCAACAGAACTCACCGGGGATATCAATTATAGAAAAATTGCTGTCTATGGATCTGATTCTGATCCGCGGGCGTTCAATTTTGATGGTGAATTTAACATCTCCAATCGTGGCATGATTGAGTTCGTAGAAGTTCTGAAATTAGATGTGGCTTTTCTTTATGATCTTCTGACTGCAAGTCAGGAGCATAAAATTAAGCCAAAGAAGTTTGCACAGACGGATATCGATCTGGTGATTATCGGACACACGAATGAGCCTGAATACAGAAAATTACAGAGCAATGAGTTCATGGAAGCCTTGCGGGACCGGACTGTCAAAATAGATATTCCGTATATCACAAAGCTTAATCAGGAAATTAAAATTTATCAAAAAGATTTTAATCCCAAAACAGTACCCAATATCCATATTGCTCCACATACGCTGGAAATGGCTTCTATGTGGGCGATTCTGACGAGACTTGAAGAACCTAAAAAAGCAAACCTTACTCTGGTTCAGAAATTAAAGCTATACAATGGAAAAACATCTCAGCATTTTACAGAAGATAATATTAAAGAGCTAAGAAAAGAAACAGAAAAAGAGGGTCTGGAAGGGATTTCTCCCCGTTATATTCAGGATAAAATTTCGAATGCTCTCATTATTGATAAGGGGAGCGGCTGTATTAATCCTTTTATTGTTCTGAATGAACTCGGAAGTGGTCTGAAAGGACACTCTCTCATCAATCATGAAGAAGTGCGCAAGCATTATTCAGAGTTGTTGTCTGATGTCAAACGAGAATATGAAGATATTGTAAAGCATGAAGTGCAAAGGGCAATTTCTGCCGATGAAAGTGCAATTGAGAAATTGTGCGGCAATTATATCGACAATATCAAAGCTTATATTCAGAAGGAAAAAATACGCAACCAGTATACAGGTGCTGACGATGAGCCTGATGAGCGTCTGATGCGATCTGTAGAAGAAAAAATCGATATTTCCGAGAGTCGGAAAGATGATTTCAGGCGTGAAATTATGAACTATATCGGAGCCCTGGCTCTTGATGGCAAGTCCTTTGATTTCAGAACAAATGAGCGCTTGCATAAAGCTCTTGAACTGAAATTGTTTGAGGATCAGAAGGATACCATCAAACTGACAACGCTTGTATCTACTGTCGTAGACAAAGAAACTCAGGCGAAAATTGATGTTGTAAAAAACCGCCTTATTAAAAATTATGGTTACTGTGAAATATGTGCTGGTGACGCTCTCAGCTTTGTTGCCAGCATTTTTGCAAGGGGAGATGCGGGAAATCGCGAAAAAAAATAAATAAGAAAGTCACGTGATGTCATCTGTCTTGTCCCTGACGTGAAAGGTATGATTTCATGCTTTTCTGGAAAATCCTGGTCATTACGAAATTAAGAAAGGTCTTTTTCAGATGAAAATGGAGTCTGACCTCAACCGATTTCGTAAGATTCTTCGTGGAAAAATAAAAGAAGAGCTTAAGAAATTTATAGCCAATGGTGATCTTGTTGCCAGGCAGGGGAAGAAAACAGTGACAATTCCTTTGCCGCGTATTGATATTCCACGATTTTCTTTCGGATCAGAAAACTCGTCCGGAGTCGGTCAGGGAGATGGGCAGCCAGGAGATGAAGTTGCGGATGGACAGCCGCAGCCTGGTCAGGGACAGGCAGGTGACGGAGAAGGACAACATCATCTGGAAGTGGATGTTACGCTTGAAGAACTGGCCCAGATGCTGAGCGAAGAACTTGAGTTACCGAATATTGAAAATAAAGGTGTCCGGAACATTGATGAAGAAGAAGTTCGTTATTCAGGGATTCTGAAACAGGGTCCAGAATCTCTTCATCATTTCCGGAGAACCTATAAAGAAGCGCTCCGGAGGTGCATTGCATCGGGAGAGTATGATCCGGATGATCCGATTGTTGTTCCTATCAAGGAGGATAAACGTTACCGGGCTGTCAGCATTATCCGCAAGCCTGTAGCAAATGCTCTCATTGTTTATATGATGGATGTCTCTGGTTCGATGGGTGATGAACAAAAAGAGGTTGTTCGCCTGACCAGTTTCTGGTTGGACACCTGGCTTTCTGGTCAGTATAAAGGACTGGAAAGACGTTATATTATACATGATGCGACGGCGCGAGAAGTCGATCATGATACGTTTTATCGGACGAGAGAATCTGGTGGTACTCTGATCAGTTCTGCATATAAACTGGCCGTTAAACTGATCGAAGAGGAATTTAATCCTTCTGAATGGAATATTTATCTTTTCCATTTTTCGGATGGGGATAACTGGTCCGGGAATGATACCGCTGAATGTATGAAACTTATGGAAACACAGCTGCTTCCCGCCTCGAATCTTTTTTGTTATGGGCAGGTAGAATCTCGTTATGGTTCCGGTCAGTTTCTCAGAGATCTGACAAAACAGTTTGGAGATTCTCATGAAAAGGTAACCGTAGCGCAGATTAAAGATCGTGAAGCAATTATGGGAGCCCTGAAAACGTTTCTTGGTCGAGGCAAGTAGTATGATTGGAAACACAGACCTCACTCCAGAATTGCAGGAAATCGCGGATCAGCTTGCAGAAAAGGCCCGTAGTGTAGGCCTTGATTTCTTTACAACCATTTTTGAGCTCGTCGATTATAAACAACTCAATGAAGTCGCTGCATATGGTGGTTTTCCAACCCGGTATCCCCACTGGCGCTGGGGTATGGAGTATGAAAGACTCTCAAAGAGTTATACCTATGGGCTGTCTGTTATTTATGAGATGGTCATCAATAATGATCCCTGCTACGCTTATCTGCTACGATCGAATAGCCTGGTTTTTCAGAAAACTGTTATTGCACATGTTTATGGCCATTGTGATTTTTTTAAGAATAATTACTGGTTCAGCAAAACAAACCGGAAGATGTTAGATAAGATGGCAAATCATGCCACGATTGTGCGCAATATGATCAATGAAGTGGGTCATGATGAAGTCGAGAGCTTTATTGATGTCTGCCTTTCACTTGAGAATCTGATCGATATTCATGCTCCTTTTCAGAGTCATCATCGTCAGCTGACACAGGAAGAGAAAGAAAATCTCACGAAAAAACCTGTTACGAAAATAAGCTCCAAACCATATATGGATGGTTATGTAAATCCAGAAGATTATATGGCTTCTCAGAGACTGAAAATTCAGGAAGAAGCAGTAAAAAACATGAGTTTTCCGGATCATCCAACGTTGGATGTCCTGAAATTTCTCGAGGAATATGCTCCGCTGACAACATGGCAAAAAAAGATCATGAATATCGTTCGTGATGAGTCCTGTTATTTTGCTCCACAAGGTCAGACAAAAATTCTGAATGAGGGCTGGGCGACTTACTGGCATAGTAAAATGATGACCAGACTGTCTCCTCTTGATGCGAGTGAAATTGTCGATTATTGCGATCATTATGCAGGTGTTGTGGCAAATCATCCGGGGCAACTGAATCCTTATCGTCTTGGTGTCGAGCTCTTGAGACATATAGAAAGACGATGGGACAGAGGACAGTTTGGTCTGGAGTATGCAAGCCTTGACGATCCAAGAGATCGGGCTAACTGGAATACCAGTGCCGGAAAAGGGCTTGAAAAAATCTTTGAAGTCAGAAAATTTCATAATGATATTACATTTATTGATGAATTTCTGGATGAAGATTTCTGTCATGAAACGCGTATGTTTATTTATGATTTTGATCCGGGATCAGGAAAGTATCGGATATCGAGCCGTGATTTCAGATCGATTAAGCAGCAGCTACTGAGTCAGATTACCAATATCGGAAATCCCAGGATTCAGGTCAGAGATGGCAATTACCGTAATCGTGGTGAACTCTTGCTGGAACATTTGCATGATGGCGTTGATCTGAAGCATGAACATAACGTGGAAACCCTGAAAAATTTACATGCTGTCTGGAAAAGGCCTGTTCATCTGGAGACGGTTATCGAAAACGTGAAAAGGCGTATTTGTTTTGATGGCAGCAATCATTCAGTTGAGAAGATATAGCCTTGGAGTGCTGATCTTTTTGTTTATTCCTGTGGCCTCGGGCCGCGAGATAGACAGACGGGCACTCCCTGTCCTTACTTATCTTGGAGTCATTCCTCTCAGTCCGGAGCCTGATTCTTTTGATGATCCGGCCATTAAAAGTCAGCTCGGACAGCTCAGAACTCTTTATTCTCATTCGGTCAGGGAAACAAATCGCTTCAGAGTCCTCGATGATCGCCTCATTGAGGACATGTGGAAAGATCCTGAATCTCGCAGAGAGCTGCGTGAAGAGCATGAGCTTTCTGCGTTTACTCATTTCGAAGTGATTCTTCATCCGGATAAAGTGATTTTTACAGTCAGGCTTCTGAGCCCTGATATGAAGCTCTGGTTGCAGGAGTCAGATGTACATCCGCTGAACTTTTTCCGGAAAGCAGATACTACTGCTTTGCATAAGCTTGTGTATGAGCTGATTGCCAGAATGATCAACCGG
Organism: Deltaproteobacteria bacterium; assembly: GCA_020635195.1. GTDB lineage: Bacteria > Bdellovibrionota_B > Oligoflexia > Oligoflexales > Bog-1112 > JACKAG01. The sequence continues at coordinate 40,024 of JACKAG010000002.1, forward strand.
ATTCCGGTTGATGTTCATGTGACCTCCGTGCAGGGTAAATATATTACCCTTTCAGGAGGAATGCGGCAGGGGCTGTCTGTAGGCGATCAGATTGATCTTGTCAGGGTTTTTGTCTCATCCTTGCATCCTGCTTTGGGCACCTGGAGAACGTTTGACAGCGTGGAGCTTGGGCAGGCTACAGTTGTGGAATCTGGCGATAAGGCATCGATTGCGGCGCTTACTTACCTGATCAGGGGTGATTCTGTCCGGCCTGGGGATGGTGCAAAATCTTTGAATATTGCTTCCCGCTCTTTATTCAGCGCGCGAAAAGCTGTGCCTGAAGCTTCCGGAAAGCATGAGGGTCTGCTTCTGAATGATCGCGCGGCTGATCCGAAAATGAATCCTTATAAGTCTGAAGAGGCTGTGATTCCTCTTCCTCCGGGCTTTTCTGACAGAGGGTCGTGGATGAAAAGTCAGGTCGGTGAGCCGGTGAGCACACATGATAAGGCGGAAGTTGAGACAAAACAGTCTTCCGGAAAAGAAATGAATCTGGAAGAGGAAGGAACATATCTTCCAGATATTGTAGAGGCAGTTCGGGCAAAGTTTGGCTATAAAGGCTTCAGTTATTCAGGGCCTGGAGCTACGGGATCACAGCTGCTCTGGTATCAGCCGGTGAATGTCTTTGGTCTGGAATTGAAAAAAGGACTGGTGCCAAAGGTTGTTGCTACTTTTGGCGGAGAATTTCTTTCGGGTAAGACACAGCGGGGAAGAGGTAGTTATCTTGGTTACGGTGCATATGCAACATTGTTCTGGGAAGATCAGGCGACATTTGTCTCCGGGGATGTGATCCGGAGGTGGCGATTTGGCGCTCATGGTTTTCTGACGGGCTTAGGCGTCAGCCGGGAAGGCTTCGGAGGCTTTGATTTGTTCCAGAGCGGGATTCTGCTGGGAATGGATGGGCGCTTTTATCCGGACCGTCAACGTTCACCCTGGCTCTGGTTGGCAGAATTTCGTCTGACACCTCTGACTTTCGGTCGGATTGGTTATGGAAATTCCAGAAACCTGATTAAATCTTCTTTTGGCTGGGATCTGGTTTTTGCTGCATATCTTCCCGGAGGAGAGCCGGATCAGCTTCAGTGGGGCGGGAGCCTTGATTATGGGGTTCACAGTTTCTACGATGATAGCGGGCGTGCGGCCGGATTTTCTGTCTATGAAATGTCTGCTTTGCTGCGATGGGCTTTTTAGCAGCTGGTCTGTTAAATATCATTTTTAATCATAAAAAAGAGAGAGGAAGGGCCGGAGCGTAGCCCTGTCTGAAGATCTGTGAATCAGGCGGAGCATTCTCCTGGTTTGCAATGGGAGCTGCTCTCTCGTATATAAGCTTCAGTTTATGGTTTCAGGTTCTTGTTCGCAAAATCCCAGTTTACGAGATTCCAGAAAGCGTCAATATATTTTGGGCGAGCATTTCTGTAGTCAATATAATAAGCGTGCTCCCATACGTCGCAGGTGAGAACAGGATTAAGCTTACTGATCAGAGGGCAGCCGGCATTGGGCTCCTGACGGATCTGAAGTTTACCGTCCGCATTCTGAGTCAGAAAAGCCCATCCGGAGCCAAAAAGCGTTGCACATGCCTTTGTAAATTCTTCTTTGAATTTCCCGAAGGAGCCAAAATCACGGCTAATAGCTTCGGCAATGGCCCCGTGTGGGTTGTTACCGCCTGATGGGCTGAGACTGTGCCAGTAAAATGTATGATTCCAGATTTGTGCTGCGTTATTGAAAATGGCACCGTCTGCTTTGAGGATGATTTCTTCGAGGCTGAGAGCGGCCATTGGGCTGCCTTCAATCAGATTGTTAAGGTTTGTGACGTAGGCCTGATGATGTTTTCCATAATGAAATTCGAGAGTTTCTTTTGAAATGTGAGGGGCGAGAGCATCGATTGCATATGGTAGCTCGCTCAGGGTGATGGACATACTACGGTCTCCTGTATGCAGATAGATTCTGAATTTCTGATCAGGATTTTTTCTGATCAGAGCCTTTTTACAGACAGGAAGCCTTCCTGTTCTGTCATCTGCCAGACGGTACAATTGCAGCAAAAGTCCGTCAATGTGTGAAGTTGATTGGGTATGTTTTTTTCTGATCTGACAGGGACGGTTTTGCTCAGAGAACCTGAGCCTGCGACAGCTCCCGGTTATTTTTTTGTGCCATCGTGAGGATGGTCTGTCTGCGCAGTTCGCTTGTGTGTGTTTCCAGTCTGTTCATTCCGGAACCTTATGGTCTTTGCTTAGTTCTTGTTGCCAGGATATTCAAAGATTCCAGAATTGAGCAAGAAAAACAGTTTATTGCATTTTGCAGGAATAAGATCATGTATTATCGTTAAGATCTTAATAAGACAATATGTTGAAGTCGGGTGTCTGATTAGTGGTTGTTGGGATAAAAATGCGCTCTTTCTATGCCTTTCCAGAATAACATTATCGTCAATAGTATATGTGATCAAGGGATGATAAATTCTGCAGAGAAAGTACCAGAAATATGATTGAGGCAATCTATAGCTTGCTGATTTTGCGTGTAAATGGCGGAGAGAGTGGGATTCGAAGCCACGGACCAGTTACCCAGTCGCATCCTTAGCAAGGAAAAGTATACATCGAGAAAACACTTTTATTCCAGAGGTTTATAACCTTCTCTCAAACCTTGTTGCCAAGATATTGCCAAAGAATCCAAGATTAAACAAAAAATCCAGAAAATTCCAGTTCGTTGAAAAGAATAAGATAATGCATTGCTAATAAGATCTTAATGAGCTATTATCTAATAGCAGGGTATCTTATTAGTGATTATTAGGGCAAGAAATGCACTCTTTCTCAAAGCGTCTTATCCAGGATTATTCCATGCCAGTTCACATTGCCTGGCTCATGGGCCAATGTATGGAAGCAAAAGGCAAACAAGAGCTTTGGTTGCATGGGCAGCCTGAACTTATGAATAATTTGAAAACCTTGGCAAAAATTCAAAGTGTAGAATCCTCAAATAGGATTGAAGGTGTCATTACAAGTCGTGATCGCTTAGCTCCTTTGATCGCAGGAAAAATTACTCCTCATTCCAGGCCAGAGGAAGAAATTTTAGGATATAAAAAGGCGCTTGAGTGGATCTGTCAAAACTATCAGGCAATAGACATTGATAAGAATTCAATTTTATTTCTTCATAAGCTCATACAAAGTGGACAACCAGGAGAATCTTATAACCTCAATTTATTTGGTTCTCCCGTAGATGCTGGACAAATAAAAACAAAAGATAATGAGATAATTGAATTGCTCCCTAGCGGTGAAAGGATTGTTCGTTTCGAACCTGTCTCGGCAGAGCAAACACCTTTCTATTTACAACAATTATGCCTTGCTTTTAAAGATGAAACCCAGAAACAAAGTGTCCCACAGCTTCTTTTGATTTCCAGTTTTGTTTTCGACTTTCTCTGCATCCACCCATTTAGAGACGGCAATGGGCGAATTTCAAGGCTTCTTACTCTTCTCTTACTCTACCAAGCGGGATATCTGGTTGGTGCTTTAGTTAGCCTCGAAAGGTTGATCGAAATAAATAAAGAAGCCTATTATTTAGCACTAAAAAAATCATCCGATAATTGGCATGTTAACAAACATGATATCAACCACTGGCACCAGTTCTTCTTGGGTACAATTAAAGAAGCTTTCAGAGAGTTATCAGAGCAAGTTGCAATGAATCAACCTCATCAGGGAAAACGAGATCTTATTAGATATATAGTTAAACAATTTAATTCGGCGTTTACTTTGTCACAACTTAAATCTAAAGCGCCTAATGTAAGTGAGTCTATGATTCGAAAAGTTCTTCAAGAAATGAAAAAAGAAGGATTGCTTGTGTCCGAAGGTAAAGGACGTAGTGCGAAGTGGAAAAATTCAATTTAAAGCATCCTTTATCTGACAGCTATAGACATCCAGAAAAGTAATTTGGATTTTCTATCTTCAATCATTAAAATCAAATCTTGACGCTGTAAGGGATGGTCAATCATGAGTAGTGAACAAATGCTGCATGTTATTCAGCAACTACAATCTATTGCTCAATCAGGCTTACCTATAGCAAGGACGAATTTGATATTCAGCGATATGAGCAGTTACAGCAAATAACAAAAGAACTTGTTTCTAGGAATACCTCATTAGATAAGGCAAATCTTGACTCTATTTTATTTGAAGATAAAGGCTATAGAACTCCCAAAGTAGATGTTAGAGCTGCTATCTTTCAAGATGAGAAGATACTTTTGGTCAAAGAGTCGTTTGACCGTAAATGGACTTTACCTAGCGGTTGAGCCGATGTTGGAGAATCTCCAAGTGAAGCAGTCGTTAGAGAAGTTAAGGAAGAGACTGGACTCCAGGTAGTCGCTGACAAATTGATAGCTGTTCACGATATTAACAAACATCAACCAGGGCAGTTTTACCATTCATATAAACTGTTTTTTCTTTGCAAATATGTTGACGGACAACTTGCAACAAGTATTGAGACGGAGGTTGTTGAATATTTTACTAAAAACAATCTACCTGAATTGTCCATTAGAAGAACTACAGCTAAACAGATTGAGCTGTGTTTCAGCCACAAAGAAAATAATCTTCAAACAAATTTCGATTAGGGAGCAATTATATGCAAATAGTTTTTGAAATCTTTGCCAGCATTTTTATCGAGTGGATTTTCATTCTTCCAAATCACTTAGTTGCTCTTATTAAGAAAGAAGAATTTTCTTAAATTGAGCATCAAGAGTACCGCCGCTCTATCTTTGAAGCACTTAAAGACTTTTTAAGTGCCATTACACTATGAAAGAGTTGCTCATCCACCCTATTTGCAGGTTGCTGACCCACCAGCGGAGCGGAGCGACGACCTCTCCCAGACCAATATTTCCTTTCTAACGATTACCAGCAGGGACATCCAGCTGATTTCTGTTCGCAGCAGCAATTTTGTAGATTGTTGACGCCTCGGGAACTATGTCCCGAAGATGAATTTTTTGAGGGGTTTGCTATTTTGTGGCAAAAATGTGGCAAGGGACTTAATTTACATAAGCGACTAAAGTTGCATCTTCATACCCTTCCAGGTTGTCACTTATCCAAGTTTCGCCATCTCTACACTTATGAAAGCGCAGACTTGCCGCAATAAAATCATCATCCTGTACGCTGTAAATAATTGCAAATTTATCATCTTTATTTTGCAAGTAGCACTTAATAAGATTAATGGCCGAAATGCCAATTTTTAGCATGTCAGAAACGGAGGGATCATCATCAGTGTAATTATCAATGTTGATTTTGTTAACAAAACACTCAAGTCCAGTATTATCTGGAAAATCCGTCTTTTTTACATTGCTTAAGTTGCCAACATTACATTTTAAAAATATACAGTCTTCAACATTTTCGACCCCTTCTGAAAGGAGTTCTTCTAGTTCTGTGGGTATTGTTGTTCTCAACGTTTCAATGTTAGCTATATTAGCCTCAGAAAGGATTTTGTTAATTTTGTTATTATACAAAAATTTCATGTTTCACCTAAGTATTGTTTCATGCATTTTTCAACAGCCTGTTGGAATTTTGGATCTTTTAACTTATCATTTACAGATTTCGGTGCATTCTTAAATGACTTTGTTTGAGGGTTATACAGGTACTTATTATTTTGATTATCCTGGTAATGTATTTGACCCGGTCTTTGTCCAGGATTTGGGTTTTCAACATCAATGCGTTCTTTACCTTTTCCCTTCCAGATAGTTTTACTCGTAGTTTGAACTCCATTTTGGCCAAGCATCTTGCCAGAATTAGAATGGCCCGTCCTTCATTCCCAAACCTACCTGCTAAAAGGCTGATTTGATAGATATGTACCATTCCGGCAACTGCGCTGGCAAAGCTTAGGCGGAATCCATTAGCCTGTTAGAGACAGGTCTTTTTATGTGGAGGTCGCCATGGTCAGCATAGAGAAATTATCGAAAGATGTTGCCTGCTGGAGAAAATCAAAAAAGTCGAGAGGGGAAAGGATTCCAGCGCATTTACTCAGCAGGGCGCTGGAGCTATCCCGGCTTCATGGGATAGAGGCGATAGCAAAGAGCGGCTCTTTCACCAGAGATCAGTTGCAGAAAGCTATGAATGGACGGCCCGATCAGCAGAAAGAACAGAAATCAACGGAAGCCCCATTGAAGTACGGAATTCTGGAGGTTTCTGCACCGGAGCCTGATGGAAGCCATGATCTTGAACTTCATTTCCCGAGCGGAGCGAAACTTATTTTTCCTGCAGACGGAAAAACAGCAGCCATGGCAGGAAAATTTCTATCTGTGTATGAGGGAGGAAAGAGATGATCAGCCTTCCCTACAATGCAAAAGTATATATTTTATATGAGAAAATTTCCTTTCATAAGCAGATTGATGGTCTCTGTGCCGTGGTGCGTCAGATGATGGGAAAAGATCCTGTCAGCAGTAGTTTTTTTGTTTTCCGCAACCGGGGGAATCATAGCCTTCGTATTCTGCATTTTGATGGGAGCGGAATATGGTTATGCACAAAACGTTTTACTACTGCCCGGCTGGGCAGAATCTGGCCACAGGGTCCCGGTGAGTACTCCCCTTTGCTTGTCAGAGATCTGCAGGCCATGATCTGGGGAGGGGGGGAGTCTGAGTCAGTCTGGAGAAGGGTCACGTAAACAGATCTTGCAAAAATACCCGGAAGAGATAAGTTGATCATGCAATTAATCGCAATGTTCCGGGATGTTGCAGTGGGCAATCCTATACGTATAAGCCTTGACGAGTTAAGTCATGTAGTGGAAAGAGTGCAGAGTCAGCACCTCCAGGAACATGACTGGCCGATCGTGGGCGAAGTAATATCCCGCTACTACGATCAGCAAAAAAGGCGCTGGGACAAGAAGCTTGATGCCCTGAGCAAGGCTGGAGACTCCGAAGGTCAGCCGGACCCTGAAGGTCAGCCGGACTCCGGAAAGACAGAGCCATTACCCAAAAATCCTGCACCCAGACATCGAAAGGGCCACGGTAAAAAAGCCCTGGATGATTATTCTCAGGCTACTCACTTCGATTACCCGATCGAAAATTTCAGCAATAAGCAGGCCTGTGATGAGTGTTCTGGCGGCAAGTTATATCAGGAGCGTGAAAAACGCATCATCCGGATTGTTGGCAGCCCTAATTTTAATGCCCAGATTCATCATATTCACCAGGCCCGTTGTCGGCAGTGTGGAAAAACACTGAAAGCAAAGTATCCGGCTGCTTTAGATCAGCATATTGGTGGCTTTGATTACCTGGCCTGCGCTATTCTCATTGTTTTTCACTATCTTGGCGGTGTTCCTTTTCTCCGTTTTGAAAAATTCCAGCATTGGCTGGGGACCCGGATTTCCGATTCCACCTTCTGGGATATTATTGATCAGGTTGATGACCTGTTTCAGGGGGTCTTTCGGAGCTACGAAAAAGAATCCATAATCACAGCCACGTCGTTGCGATTTGATGACACTGGGGCATATATTAACAGTCTGAAAAAGCTGAAAAGCCCGGAACGAAACGGCATCAATGCATCGGTCTTTTATGTGAAATGTCCTGCCGGAAATGCAATTCTGTACTATACAGGTCCGCATCATGCCGGAGAAATAATGGAAAAACTGCTTTCTCTGAGACCAGATAATCTGCCAAAACTTGCCGTCACGACAGATGCGGCCAGTAAGAACTTTACCTATAAAGGCTGTGATGAAAAGACCATAAACAGCGTCTGTAATGCCCATGGATACCGTCGTTTTAAAGAGGACAGGGATAACCATCCTGAAGAATATGATTATGTAAAATCTGTGTATCAGACTGTTTATGAACATGACGATTATTGTAAAAAACACCATCTGTCACCGGATGCGCGTCTGGCATATCATCAGGAATACTCAGCTCCTCCTATGGAAAGACTCCACAACTGGATCACCGAAAAAATTAAGGCCGGAAAGTTTCAGCTGGACTCCGGCCTTTCTGATGCTCTTGGTTTTTTTGCCAACCAATGGCAACGTCTGACTGAATTTTTACGTACTCCGGGAGTTCCGCTGGATACCAATCTGGTCGAACAGATGGTCAAAACTGTTATTCTTTATCGCAATAATTCCCGCTCATATAAGAATATTACTGGGGCTGAGGTCGGTGACCGGATGATGTCTTTAACTCAGACAGTTCATCATGGTGGAGGCAGCCCGATCTCTTATTTACAGTGGTGTCTGGAACACAGAGAGCAACTCATCCTTAAGCCTGAAGACTATACTCCGCTTCAATATCTGCAAAAATTTCATCCCAGACAGGAAAATCTCTCCACAGGGTAGCTTTCATTCAAAAAATCAACAATCGGATACTCCGGGTTTTCATGCAAATTGCTCGGGGCGTCATAGAGATTCTCTCTGGATGCAACCGCCGGAATGGTACCTACGCAAAGCTACAGTACCCCCGGCCAAAGGCCGCGGTTAAGTCAAGTTTCAATTTACTTAAACAACATCTCAATTTTATCGATAAGGTCTTTATCAGGCGATGCAAAAAAAGCATATTCAATTGAGTTATTTGGCGTAGATATTTCCAGGTTCCAACCAAAATTATCTAAAGCTCGATATCTGGGAATATCATCCAATGTTGTTGCGGTCAGCTTAAGTGGCTTTTTATGGAAAACAGCATAGAAAGTAGGCTCATCTAAACCCTGTAACATTTTTAGAAAGTAATTTTTACTAGTATCAAAATTGCACGCTAGAGATCTGACACTTACCTCGAAAATCTCCTTATCTTTGAGGCCTAGATTCATCACTTTAGGAGTATCAACATTTGCATCAGCACTATAGTTTTCAACCGTAACAATGTCGTCTCCTAGCTTTGCCACTTCAATTATAAAGTCGTATGGACAATGCTTTACGGACAACCTATGATATTTATTTTGTAAACAATCTCTATGAATCTCAAACATCTCTATATCCTAATATGAATAATGGTCTTTTGTCCCATCAACAGCACCATTTCTCGCTGCATTGCCAGATTTAGTATCATACGGTCGAACATTATAATGTGGCCCTTGATCTCCCACACCACCTTGTCCGAATTTATGACCAGCACTATGCTCTTGAATTACGACTTTGGAGCCATCACTTCTAGTAAAATGATACTCCCTTGTATTTACGACCTTACCATTGCTATCAAGTATTTTTTTACCCCATTTATCTTCTAAGGCTACACTTTTAACTGCATCAGGTTGTTGACCTTTAGGTATTCCCAAATCTCTTTTCGCCGCTCCAAAAGCATCTTTCTTCAGCAATTCCCCGCCAGATCGGCCCTGAGCCATACATCGAGAGCACATAGTCAATAAGGACTTGTGTTTAAAGATAATGCAATAGAGGTCCTCTTCACCTTTGGAAAAAGATGCAGATAACAACTGAATTTATGGTAGTAAATCAGGGCGACAACATTGAACGAGAATTCATTTAACTTGTGTTAAAACGATCGACAGTACTGTTATAAAGAGAAGAAAAGGAGTTAATTTCTGCGGCAAATAGAGTGATAACGATCTGCTTCCAGGCTCCAACTCTTGTTTTTAATTTTTCAACTAAAAACGAAAATTTTGGGCATGACATGTTGACCTGATCAATCAGAAAAGCAAGCAAAGTCAGGTGAGTAAATACAGCACAAAGATTTTTTTCACCATGCCCATAGTTGTGTTCAAGATTGTATCCCTGATTTTTAAGAGTATTGTGTGTTTCGTTCTCTATCCTCCAATAAGTACGTCCGGACCTGGATACTTCAAAAGCAGTCATTTCCGTCAGCTCAGTATTAGTAACCCATGTATTATAATATTTTTGGTTACCTGTCTGATCTTCCGTCCAATAGCACAGGTAATTGACCAATATTTCACTAGAGTTATTTAATTTTGTGGAATTTTGACATATTGCGACATGTTTTAATCCGGATTTATCGGTCTTGTCGTAGACTTCCAGATCGTCATTTTTCATACTTTCCAGTTGTTTTTTTACCAGATATTTGTGATTTCCATCTTTTGCAACAAGAATGAAACTGAAATTCAGTTCTTTCATGAGGCTGATATTTGGGGCGTTAGAAGATAAACCGTCGGCTGTAATTGTGAATTGAGTACTGGGGTAATTCTTTCTGATTCTGCGCAGAAGACGGTGTATAGCATTTAGTTCACAGTCATTCTTGCTTGTTCCATCTGTATTGGAAATTTCCTCACAATCAACAGGAAAAACGGCTTTTTTACTTGGACTGATTAAAACCGCTGTCATGATCTGATGTGAGTAAGTGGCGGAGCCATTTCGGTGCTTTTTTACCAGACAGGAAGGACAGTGAACTTTTTTTGATGAAAATGTCTGTGTTCCGTCAATACTTATCAGAAAACTTCCATCTGCTCTTCGATATTCACTCAGATCAGCATTTTTCCGAAGATCGTTAAATATATCTTTAAATATTGGCTTAATTTTATCCGGATCAACCGAATCAAGATGATATCTGACGGATGTATCGGAAGGAAGTTTTTCCAGATTCAGGAGTTTTCTGAGGTTATGATTGGCTTTTGGAGCTCCGTAAGCTCCTTCAAAACTGAGCAGAGATGGATATTTGAACAAAAAAATAGCCAGTCCACTGATCAGACAATCTGAAGTAGAAAAAGGAGCTCCTCGTGGTGAGCAAGGGAATTCTTCAGCAAAAAATTCCCTTGCTTTGGAAACCAGAGAATCTCTGCTGAGAAGGCCTTTTTTTCTCTTCATCCCGTCATGACGGCTGTCTTTAAATAATGCCATATATTTTCCCGGGTGAATAACAAACCAGACCGCAGTTGTGGCATTTTATATCAGCCATCTCATCAGATATATGGTATTTTTTGTGCGGAGAGCACTTCGATTTATACCAATAATATTAATATATTATATGTTGGCGGGGAATTGCTGATCTTTCTTCGATTGGAACTTAGGGAGAGAATTAGAATTCCCATTATTGTTATGCTTGGCAGTATCTATCCGGTTTTTTGCCCGGACCAGTGCTTCATTAAACTGACGTCCTTTTTTTGTGGATTTCGCTATTTTCGAAAGGTATCCGCCAGCTTTCACGACGACCTTTCCGGGAGAGGTCATGGAAGCGATCACTTCTCCGGTAAGTTTACCTGCTTCTCTGGCTTTCTCGTCACTGGATAAGCCCGACCAGGTATCTACGAGCTGGCGGATTTCGTCCCCTATGATTTCTTTGAGCAGCTCGGTATCTTCTGCCAGTTCTTTGGCACGTTCTACGCCGTCTTTGACCGCATCAGGTAATTCCCGAATTGTGTTCTTTGCCTCAGTGGCTCCATTCTGGATTGCATCAATCGGATGAGCAAGCACGGATGCTAAATCAGCCAGAGAATTTTGCATAGACTCAGTAAGTCCTTCTGCAAAATTTTCAGCTCCTTTACAATTGTGGACCAGATATCCCGAAGACTCGTCGGAATTATCTGCTATAAAAAACGTATTAAAGCCCTCTACGGTAAGATTGTAGACATGCATATCTTCATCGGCAGTTATATGCGTCACGGATGTAATCTGAACCGGCTGCAGTTGATCATTCAGTAATTTGTCTTCCGTTGTCAGATTGGATGCTTGTGTAAACTTACCACGATCCTTGACATAATACTTAGATGTTGCGCGAAATCAGACTTCCCAATGAAAAAATCTATTCTGGAAAGCTTTTTAAAAAAAATCTATCGTAATGACCAGATATCATAGAGTATTGTGACGGGCAGAGCTGTCGAGACACTTTTTAAAGTGCTCATCCAAGCGACTATATCCCGAGAGGTGCCCGCCTTGAGCAACCCTATCGCAAAAAAAGCTGACTGTCTTCTGGATATTCCCTGCCGCCTGAAACAGGTCGCGTTTGCTTATCTTTTATCTCTCATGCTGCCAGGAAGAAAACATAGCCTGACCCAAGCCTCTCAGGTCGGATCTCTGCATAAGTCCCAGTTTTCAAGGTTTTTACGTAGGCATGGTGATCTTGCGGTAGAATCTCTTCAGCGTACGGCAGCCAGAACAGCCAGAGCAATCCAGAGGCCGCCTGTTGTTGCCGGAGGGCCCTGGACTATCGCCATTCTGATTGATACGACTCTGCAATCAAGATCTTCCAGACACAGTGGAAACAGCCATAAGTTCAGTCATGGTAAAGGCTATGTTATTGGCCACCAGTGGACAAATATCCTGCTACTTATCAATAGCAAAAAGATTCCACTCCCTCCCCTGGCATGGATTTCCGGACGTGAGCGTAAAAGACGGGGCCTGAAAAAAGAAACCGAACAGGAAGCTGTCATCCGATATCTCTCTGATCTGGATTTGTCGCAATACGTCGGAACTTATGAAAATCATGAAGTTGTTGTGCTCGCAGATTCTGGCTATGACAATAAAAAGCTTCAAGCCTCCATTCTGTCTCGTGGGTGGGATTTTGTTTTCAGCATGAAATCTTCGAGAGGATCTCGACTTTCTTCCCAAAAAAATGCAGGCGCTCAGGGCAATTGCTCCGTCGCTGACCTGTTCCGGAAAGCCAAAATTTTTCCCTGGAAAACTATTCGTGCTTATGCGAATGGCTGGAAAAGAAGAAAGCGGAAGGAGTTCCGCGCAAGAGAACTCACCGGTTTTATCAGTGGAATCACTGATGAAGTCAGGCTGGTTCTTTCAGAAGAGCGAGGGAGTCGCAGGGGGAGAAAGTATCTGGTTTGTTCCAACATCAGAGTCAGGATGGGGGCGATTGTCAGGGTTTACCGAAAAAGATGGGAAATCGAGCTATTTCACAAAGACGTCAAATCTCTGATGGGGTTTGAAGATGTGAGTTGCCACGATTTTCAATCCGTAGAGTCTCATGTTCACTGGGTCTACTGTGCATGGCTCCTTTTGCCGGAAATTTCTGGTAAGTCCGGATCTGTTCTGGAGGCTATGACTGCTTTGCAGCAGGAGGTCGAATTATCTCCTTTTAAGCATCTGATCCAGCTTAGCACAAGGATTCATGGGTTCAGGGATGTGCAACGCTATTGCAGGGAGGTAATAAATGCGAACAAAGCAGCATAAGCGCTTTATTTAAGGTAAAAACCTATGCGATTGCAATTTTCGCGCAACATTTAAGTAATAGGGGTGATCCACAGTGCTGACAAAAGATGTATCCCCAACAGTAATTTTGGTCAGGGCTGTGCCTTTTGGAATCTCTGTCAGATGAACCTGTAAGACTTCCTTTTCCTTACAGTCAGATGTTGAAGCATCACAGCTCCAGATCTTCTCTCCTTCACGCAGCTCTTCGATATTTACGCTGGTATTGGAAGAATCTTTATTCTTGAGAAGAATTTTTGTTCCCTGAACAAAACAAATCTGATCCAGAATGTCTTTTTCATCTAAATTCTTGTTGTTTTTTACTACTTGTTGTTTAAAGGATATTAGCATCGATTTGTTTTTATTTATTTGGCGAGATATATAATCTTTACGTAAAGAAAGATTATATATCTCACCCCGATACTTTGTATGTTGAGATAAAATTTTATTCATCTCTAATAATAGACGATCCCTTTCTTCTTGATTTAATTTAAATCCGTAAACGCCGATGTATGCGTTATCAAGTTTTGAGTATTTATCTAATAATATGTCAGACTCATCGGCCAACTTATTATATTCTTGGTTAACCTTAGCAAATTCTATTTCAAGTTTACTTATACTGAACTCAATATCTTGGATGATCCTTCTTATGAACTTAATTTCCTGGATGCGGGTCTCGTCTTCTGAGGCGAATGCGTGAGAGTTTAAACATGAAAGAAAGAGAAAATAAATCAAACTGATTCTGAAAAGCAACACTGACTCCCGTTCTGATAAGGTTAACATGTGACTGAAACTTAACCGAAGTTCAACAGGCGGAAGCTATATGACGTCCAATCAAAAATCTATCTGGAATGCCATGGTATGAAAGATGTCCGTCTGTTTCCTGTTGCCAGGCAATCAGTACAGGTCAGAAAACATAAAGCCCGGAGATGTCACAGAACATGATATCAAACCCACGTTTCTGTTACGGTATTCCCTGCTGATTACGCACGTTATCATAAGACTGAGGAGCTGACTTCTCCTGGAAACGTACCATTTCTGGCCAGATTCTACCCAGCCTGGCAGTGGTAAAACGTTTTGTGCATAAGCATATTCCACTCCCGTCGAAATGCAAAATACGAAGGCTATGATTCCCCCGGTTGCGGAAGACAAAATAAATACCCGAAGGCTGTCAAAAGTCTGCTGAGGGGTAAACACAGGCGCCTCAGCTTCTATGCTTTTCCTGGTGTTCATTGGCAGCATATCCGGACCACTAATCCTGTTGAATCCACATTTGCGACAGTACGACTCCGGACGAAGAGAACGAAAGGCTGTGGCTCTGTCAATGCCACTGTGCACATGGTTTTTAAGTTGATTAAAAGTGCAGAAAAGCGCTGGAGGAAACTCCGGGGCTACAAACTACTGGCGGATGTTATTGGTCTTAATGTTAAGTTTGAGGATGGGGTAAGAAAACTTGCTGCTTAAATCTCTGATCCACTAAATTTCATAGAGGAAGCACTATAAATGTGATTGTGAAATCTGCAACTTGCTGATTTTAGATAAAAAAAATGGCGGAGAGACAGGGATTCGAACCCTGGGAGCAGTTACCCACTCGCTTCCTTAGCAAGGAAGTGCTTTCGGCCACTCAGCCATCTCTCCGGAACCGTTTTGTTTACAAAGACACCTGCTACGGTTTTGCAGATGTTCATGGCGGAGAGAGAGGGATTCGAACCCCCGGTAGGTTGCCCCACAACGGTTTTCAAGACCGCCGCCTTCAGCCACTCGGCCATCTCTCCACAGCATGAAAAGGGTCTGCTCAAAAAACAGACTGCGCTAACCTAAAACGGGAAAGAAAAAAAATAAAGGTTTTTTTTATCCTGGCATGATTTTTTGCATGGCGGAAGGTGGCCAGGCATCAGTCTGCTCTGTGAAGAGCTTGCGGCCCTCCAGGCTCTCCTGTCGCAGGAGAAGGGAGCCCCAGCCACAGAGCCAGGCTTTTGAGTAAACGCCCTGATTCTTCGCCTCTGTCATCTGCCGGAATCCATGTCTGCCCAAGAACCCCGTTGTCTATACCCCCCTGCAATTCTTCTGTTGTATTTCGCAGGGTCAGGGATACAGTTTTATAATGCAGAGGGCTGATTCTTAAGGAGATTTTGTTTCGGTACAGACGGGAACCGCTATAGTACTTGTCCCACTCTGTTGTGATGACTCCACTTTCTTCACTGATTGTGGACAGATTATAGTTTTTTAGCAGGATTTCGAGCATTCCTCCCCACACATCGTTATGACTGGCAGGAATCAGCCAGGAGCCCTTTCCCCGGAGTAAAATTCCGCCACTCTGGGAGCCCTGGCGCTTACTTTCCTGGACAAAAGAGGGCAGCGGGACTTGCCCGCTGACAGGCTCAGGAATTCTGGCTTCTCCTGGCCTGACAAAGCTTGGGCTGCATGAAATAAAAAGAGGCAGGATTCCGTAAACGCAAAGAAGGCACAAGTGATTATGCATGTTGCCTCCAGGTGTATAAATATTTTATAGCCCCGGAGACGGGAAGGATCACAGACAAGATCCATAGTGGAAGTATTGCAATGAGTAAGGACAGTCCACCTTCACCAATTCTGACTTTTAACATTCTGACGGTGAGCTCACCCAGAGCCCCGCTTAAGGGGATCGGAATGTCAGACATCTGCGCATAAGGCAGGAATCGATCTGAAAGGATAGACAGAAGGATAAAACAGATGCTGTAAAAAAAGACAGCCCGGATGAACAGGAGGCTCTGACTTAGCAGTCCTGAATTGGTTTTGAACTGTAAGATCAGAAGCCCGATGAAAGGCAGAGGAAGTAGCCATGCAAGCCAGCCAAGGTAGTAGATCATCGTTCCACTCAACCATGCTCCATACGTTCCTCCCAGATTTTGCGGAGCGGGGGGAGGGACGGTGACGGAAAATGGAGAAGGGTCGATGGGTGACCAGCTTCCCATTGTCATCAGGTAATACAGAGTCAGCGCCGAAACTACAAACAGGGACGGTGACATTCTCCAGGGTATTGAAAACAAAATATTTTTTTTCTTTCCCTTCTGTCTGTCCATCATATGTTTCGTTTCCGATCCTGACCTGATGATAGTTGAGTGCGCTTTCGCGGGCCTTGCCCCTTCATTATAGCATGGGCAAAGTGTCTGTTTTTCAGACAATCGTCTGTTGGTCATCACTTTCAGCAAAGATATAAAAAAATAATCATCTGAATTTATATGTTTTTTTTATGGATGCAATTTTGCCTATCAGGACTGACTGAGAAGGGCGGATGGCCCTGGACCACAGAAATCAGGAGTCTGTTGATTATGGCACAATTTTCTCTGACAGAAGAGTGGGCGAAGCTTCTTTGCCCGGACCTTCCGCCTCTTTGGCAGGTTCTTTATTTCGAAGCAATGCATGGGAACCATATTCTTTTCTATCCTGATACTCCGGATTCTTTTTCCGGGGAAGATCTGGAAAGTGACAGCACTTCGGGGCTTCCCGAAGATGTCAATCGCAGACTTGTCGAATCGGGAGCCGGATTATTAGGCGCTGGGACGCTCGGAGAGATGTGGGATATCGTCAGAAAGCTGGATCGCAGAGAAAAAGCTTATTTGTTTCGTCTTTACATGAACTGGCTGGCAGAGCTTCAGCTCAGAATCAGAAATGTAGCACATTAAAGGTTGTATTAAAATAAGGGAGGTTGAGCGTTTGGATAGAGAGCCCGGAATGTAATCGTGGATGATTTATGCTGATATGCTTCTGCGTATACTCTGGCATAATCACCGAAAAACAGAACTTCTTTTGGCTGAACCTTGTCAATAATTTCTACATAATCTTGCCCAAAGCTGCTCCCTATAAGTTCAAATTGATCAGCAGATTTCAGATTTTGCAGATATTCCGGAAGCTCTGTTCCTCTGTGGCGGATAATGAGGACAGGGCGCGTGGCTTCCGGCAAGCTTGCTCCGTGACGGTAGCTGAGCAGCGGACAGAGCACGACTTTTTTTCTGGTCCGCTTGGCTGAATAGGACGCATATGAACCGAGGTCACAGCCGTATGACTGATAGATCTTATTGATCTGATAGATATGTGGATGAGCAGAAAGCGGGATGCTATGTTTGCATAGAAACTGAGTCAGTTCCTGGGCTGTTGCAATACTACGGCAAAAAATTAAAGGCCATTGATCCGCTGATATATGTTCATGAATCTTACGAAGGAGTCTGTCTTTTTCGCGGCTACGGTTTACCGGGCTTTGTCCAGGCTCTGGCTGGCTGGCCCTGAGTATCAGAGTGTCTGCTCTTTTTAACTGCATTCCCCGGTGGACAGGAACTTTTTGTATCTGAACAGCAGGGGCGTACAAAGCAGAGCTGCTGCCGGATTCTACATAGAGGGAGGCCCCTCCAAGTGAGTGGCCTGAAGGTAAGAGCTCCATTCGCAGGCGACCGACAGAGAAGGGGCGATTGTACTGACAGATGAGAGGTTTAATCTTTTTTCTCATGATTTCAAGCAGTTTAGCTGTTTCTTCCGTGGCGATAATTTGTTGCTTCGCAAACTTGCTTGCTTCCGGGACCTCTGAAAGAAACGACAATGATCCGGATCGTTGGGAGTCCAGCCAAAGGATACTGTCTTTTATATGCAGGCCATCCTCTGTTGCGGTGATGCGAAATGTACCGGTTTTATCGTCTGTTCGGCTCATTTTGATCCCTGATGTACTGGTACAGAGCTTTTTGTCTGATCGCATGTTTCTATATCACAGCTTCTTCAGAATTACATATACGGTAACATCAGATGCAATGAGTCGCAAATTTTATGATAATTTCAGTATGTTGCTTTGTGTTTTCGCTCTTATGATCCGGAGCTGTCTTTTGATGAGAGCAGATTCGGATCATGTGGACTTTACACTCAATTCCAGGTGATAAGAGGGATTGATCGATTGTCTGAACGGTTTGAGGGGGTATAGTCATAGCATCTGCTATGCAGCTCGTCTGGCTTTTCTTTAGGCGATTGTACTGTTGTTCATGATGCTAACTTTGCAGGGAGAGTTGATATGACTCAGAAACGAGTGAACGTTGCTGTAACTGGTGCAGCAGGTCAGATCGGTTATAGTTTGCTGTTTCGTCTGGCATCCGGGGAGCTCTTCGGGAATGATACGAAGGTCAGACTACAGCTTCTTGAAACCCCGCAAGGGGTTCGGGCAGCAGAAGGTACTGCAATGGAGCTGGATGATTGTGCTTTTAATACACTTGATTCTGTAGATTGCTTTGACAGTCCGGAGTCTGCTTTTGAAGGCGCACATTGGGTTCTTATGATTGGTTCTATGCCGCGTGGTCCTGGAATGGAACGGAGTGATCTGATTCGCAGCAATGGCCCTATTTTTGTCGGACAGGGAAAGGCTCTCAGTCGGGCTGACCGTGATGTCCGGATTGTTGTGGTTGGGAATCCATGTAATACGAACGCATTGATTGCTCTGAATAATGCTGGTGACATTCCGTCATCCCGTTTTTCTGCGATGACCGCATTGGACGAAAATCGGGCAAGGGCTCAGCTGGCGAAAAAAGCATCGGTGCCGGTTTCCAGGGTTTCCAGAATGACGATCTGGGGAAATCATTCTACAACGATGTATCCTGATTATGAGAATGCGCTGATCTCGGATCAGCCTGCGACGCAGGTCATTACGGAGCAGCCATGGTTTGATGAAACGTTTATTCCATGTGTTCAGAAACGGGGCGCTGCTATCATTGAAGCCAGAGGGAAGTCTTCTGCGGCCTCTGCGGCCTCCGCCTGTCTGGATCACGTCAGAAATTTTCTTCGTCCGACCCCGGCAGGACAATGGTTTTCGGCAGCTGTTCTTAGTGATGGTCAGCACTACGATGTTCCTAAAGGTCTTATCTATTCATTTCCTCTTCGGTCGGATGGGCGTGGAAACTACGAAATCGTGGATTCTCTGCGCCTGAGTGCTTCCGGACAGGATAAGCTCAGACTGACAGCTCAGGAGCTTATGCAGGAGCGTGACGTGGTCAAAGATCTTCTGAAATCCTGAAGCCCTTTGACAGCGTATGCTGCCACTGAGCATCATGACCGGGTTCGGATATTGAGGGTTCGTGGATGCTGAGAAGGCGCCAGGGTGGGCTGGATCAGTTCTGCCTGTTTTCCAGGATTCCTTCTGAATTGAGGTTGATTCCCTGAATAAGGGAACCTTCAGGGAAAGCCTGAGAGTCGGAGACTTTCCATTTTTTATTAATAAAACAATCGGTTACCGCTTTTCGGATACGAGTGTTTTCCGGGCTGCTGTCTTTCATAAAGGCTTCCAGCCTATGGGGGATACCAGGTTCGTCCTGTTCAATCAGAGTCTCTGTTGCAGCAAAGCGAACCCTTTCGTCGTACTGTTCGAGAAAGTGGTACAGCTTTCGGGAAAGCTCGTCGTTGAGTTTGTAATCTCTGAGATAGCATAGTAAATCATAGTTTTTGTTTATTTTATTCTGATCAAAGCTGATGTCACCATAGTCAAGGCACTGACTCAGAGCCTCCACTACCTGTGTTTCATTGGCGAGTGCTTTTAGTGCTTTGATGGGCCAGGCGACCCGATAGGTCTGTCGGATATGTTCAATGATGTAAGGGATGGCCTCTTCCTTAAAATTAAGAATCCCTTCCATTGCAGATTCTTTTTCTCTGCTGTCATTGATTCCATGCTCAAGGGAGAAGTCGAAGCGCTGAAGTAGCGGAGGAACGGCGTGTTCCACATGATCTGAGGCTTTAAAGAACTCAATCGCAGCAGTCCTGTCTTCACGGATTGCTTTAGGATTTCGGATGGTCTTCAGATTTCTGGCGATTGCTTTTTCCAGCCTTTGTTGCTTGTATTGTTTGTATTTCTCTATTAATTTCACATTTCCACCTGTCTTCAGGGCTTTCGGCTCCGGGCCTTTCCCGGGAAGTTCTGGCTCAGCGATGTGAGGCTCAAAAAATTCTCCGTTTACTTTTAGTATCACAAAATGTCGCGCTTGTGGTATTTCCGGAAGTGGCGATTCTGTACCTGTCCGGAGATAAAGACCTTCTGTAGTCGTCATATCTGGTCTGAGGGTACTCCGATCAGGTCTGGACTGATATCAGTATACTCAGGGAATGATAGCATGAATGACCCAGTGGATGTGGTCGCTTTGATACTGGCAGCCGGACGGGGTACCAGGATGAAAAGTGATATGCCTAAAGTACTTCATCCGGTTGCCGGAAAAGCCATGGTTGAACATGTTGTGGATCGCCTGCATAAAAGTGGGATTCAGGATATCTGTATGGTAATCAGTGCAGATCTTGAACCCTGGCAGGAATTTTTGTGTGCTCATCCTGAGATTCGTGTCTGCATTCAGAAGGTCAGAAATGGAACTGCGGGTGCGGTGGGATCAGCTGCGGGCTGTCTGGGACAAGCCTCCGATATCTCTTATGCTTCGCATAGTCTTGTTCAGGGTGAGGCATTCCGGCATGAGTTTGTTCTTATTTGTGCCGGAGATACTCCGGCACTTGAAAGTTCGGATCTTCAGCAATTTGTCCGATTTTGCAGTACCAGATCAGCTGATGTCGGGGTTCTGGGAATGGAAGTGCCCGACCCCTATGGCTATGGACGTCTGCTGACAGAAAAAGATGGAAGCCTGATTGCCATTGTGGAGGAAAAAGAAGCGGATGATGAACAGCGTAGAATTCGACTCTGTAATTCTGGTGTGATTTATGCGAGAGTCAAAACTCTGTTCCATCTGCTGGAAGATCTGAGCGCCTGTAATCAACAAGAGGAATATTATCTGACGGATATCGTTGCGCGTGCTCATGAGCAGGGATACTGTGCGCTGGCGTTCAGGACCCGGAACTGGCAGAATTTTCAGGGCGTCAATACCCCGGATCAGTTAAGCAGAGTTGAGCAGTTTCTCCACTCTGGCAGCTGAAGATTGCAGCAGAAAGGTTTCTTATGTGTGGTGTCATTGGTTTTAGTGGGGTTACTCCCTGTGTCACCTCCATTTTTAACGGGCTCAAACGACTTGAATATCGCGGTTATGATTCTTCAGGGATCGCGGTTATGGCTGATCAACGAATCAGCGTTGTGAAGAGCAAAGGGAAGTTAAACCAGCTGGAGCCACTTCTTGCCAGTTTGCCGGCAGATGCCTGTGTCGGGATGGGGCACACAAGGTGGGCAACTCATGGTGCTCCCTCCACGGAGAATGCACATCCTCATTCGGATGAGGGAATTTCCATTATTCATAATGGAATTCTCGAGAACTATAAAGAACTTAAAATCAAGCTTCTTGAAGAAGGGGTTTCGTTTTTATCTGAGACAGACTCAGAAGTCGTTGTTCATTTGCTTCGGGCTGAATTAAGGCTGGTGCATGATGTTCGTAAGGCGCTTTTAAATGTGATCGGAAAGCTTGAAGGAGCTTATGCTCTTGGAGTGATGACACAGCATGAGCCAGGTGTGATCTATGTTGTAAAAAATGCCTCGCCGATTGTCTTAGGGATAGGGCATAACGAGAATTTTTTTGCGAGCGATGTTCTCGCACTTTTACCTCATACGAATCGCTTTATTTTCCCTGAGGATGGAGAACTTGCCCGGATTGTTCCGGATGGAGTGGAAGTCTGGGATTTTTTCGGAAAAAAACTCGATAAGGAAATTGTTTCTCTTAACCAGGAAGAGGCCAGAGCGGATAAAGGGGGTTATCGGCACTACATGCTCAAGGAGATTCATGAGCAGCCTGCGGTTCTGGCTAATACGATTGAACGGCTGGTGGATCTGGAGGCAGGAGAGGTCAGAGGCGAACTGACAGGACTCTGTAAACTCGATCTGGCTGCGGTCAGGAAAATTCATATTGTTGCCTGCGGAACGGCTTTTTATGCCGGGCTGATGGGGCGCTACCAGATAGAAAGTTTTGCCAGATTGCCTGTGGACTGTGAACTCGCCAGCGAGTTTCGCTATCGCAATCCTTGTCTGGATCGCTCGACTCTGGTGATTGCTGTCACTCAGTCCGGAGAGACAGCCGATACTCTGGCCTGCATTAAACATGCAAAAAAAGCAGGTTGCCAGACCTTTGCCCTGTGTAATGTTTTGTACTCTTCTGTGCCAAGAGAGTCCGATGTCACTCTCTATATGGAGGCAGGGCCTGAAATCGGCGTTGCCTCAACCAAAGCCTTTACTTCTATGGTCCTTAATTTCTTTCTTATGAGTCTTGAGCTTGCAAGGTTGCGGGGGGTCCGTTCTCCGGAGGGTATGGAGCGGGCTCTGGAGGCTCTTCGGATACTTCCTAATCAGGTGTCTTCCCTGATGAGCCTTGAGGCAAGAATTTCTGAGCTTGCAGGTGAATTGTTTGAGTCAGGACACTGCCTTTTTCTTGGAAGAGGGCACTTCTATCCGGTTGCTCTGGAAGGAGCACTGAAACTTAAAGAAATCTCATATATTCATGCAGAGGGCTATGCCGCTGGAGAACTTAAGCATGGTCCTATTGCGTTGATTGATAAGAATATGCCTGTGATTGCTATCATCAATACATGCCAGGATTTCGAAAAAACACTGTCTAATCTTGAGGAAATTCATGCCAGAGAAGGGCAGCTGATTGTGGTTGGTCAGGATAAAGATCGGCGTCTTGAGGATCTTTGTCGTTATATGATTCCTTGTCCTGTAAGTCCGGAACCTGCGTTACAGGCTTTGTTGAATGTGATTCCTTTGCAGATGTTTGCATATTTTATGGCTCTGCACAGAGGGACTGACGTTGACCAGCCAAGAAATCTGGCAAAATCTGTGACCGTTGAATGATGATCCTGCCATGATAAGCCTCCTTTTTCTGTGACGGTCAGACTGGCGAAGTTGAGAGATTTGTTTGCTATGAACCAACTACTGAAGTCCCTGAACTCGGTTCAGCGAGAGGCTGTGCTACGCACGGCCGGGCCCCTTGTTATCTTTGCCGGAGCGGGCAGTGGAAAAACCCGTATTATCACGACCAGAATTGCATGGTTAATTGAGCAGGGGGTGTACCCTTGGCAGATTCTGGCAGTGACATTTACCAACAAAGCCAGCAGGGAAATGAAAGAGAGGCTCTGTCAGCTGAGCCCTGATAGCCGTAGTGTTCATATCGGGACATTTCATTCGGCCTGTGCGAGATGGCTCCGGGAGTTTGCAGAATATCTGGGCTTCTCAAAAGATTTTACCATTTATGATGAAAAAGATGCTCAGTCTGCTCTCAGGCGAGTTATGGAGCAGTTGAGGGTGGATCAGGGGGCAGCCGTAAGTGAATACAGGTATGCCATCAGTAAGGCGAAAGTCAGAGGATGGTTGCCGGCAGACCTGAAACGAGAGGTCGCAGTTCAGCCTGATCGCTATCCTCCTATGGCCGGAGACGTTTATCACGCATATCAGGAATATCTGGCACAGTGTCATGCGATGGATTTCAATGATCTTTTGCTGAATATGGTTTTGTTATTACGAAGAAATCACGAGGTAAAGGAGCGCCTGAGAAAGCGTTATCGCTATATTATGATTGATGAATATCAGGATACCAATCCGGCACAGTTTGCGCTGATATCAGAGCTGGTTTCTGAGGATCAGAATCTCTGTGTGGTGGGTGATGATGATCAGTCGATCTACAGCTGGAGAGGGGCAGATCCTGGTAATATTCTCACTTTCAGGCAGCAATATCCGACAGCCCATGAAATTCGTCTGGAGCAGAATTATCGCTGTAGCAATACCATTATTCAGGCAGCTGCCAGTCTGATCCGGAACAACCGAACCAGGGTTGATAAACAGTTATGGACAGAGAACCCTTCAGGAGAGCTGATCAGTGAAGATGAGTACTATGATGGAGAGCTGGAAGCAGCGATGATCGCTGAAAATATAAGGAAAGAGCAGAAGCTTTATCCTTTTGCGCAAACAGCTGTTTTTTACCGTACCAACGCCCAGTCACGATTGTTTGAGGAAAACCTGCGTCGACAGAATATTCCATACAGGATTTATGGAGCGTTACGCTTTTATGACAGGGCTGAAATCCGGGATATTCTTGCATGGATTCGTCTGATGGTGAATCCGGGTGATGACCTTGCGTTCCAGAGAGCTATTGTGACCCCTCCCCGGGGGATTGGTGCGACAACTCTTGTTCTGATTAAGGATCAGGCTCTGAAGGAGGGCAGCTCACTGCTGGACAGTCTCAGGATGCTTGCCGCTCAGCCAGAACTTCCACGGGTGACAAAAAAATTACAGGCTTTTCTTGGTGACTTTGACAAGCTTCGTCAGGATTGTCTTGGTGCATCTCCGGATGATGTGATTGGTCTGATTCTGACAGGAACAGGCTACCATAAATGGCAGCAGAAAAAAGACCCGGAGCAGGCGAAAGACAGGCTTGCGAATATTCATGAACTGAGTGTTGCGATTTCATCTTATTATGAAGCATTCCCTGAGACATCGCTTGCAGAGTGGCTCAGAGATCTGGCTCTCGCAGGTTCGGAGGAAGAATCTGATGGAGGTGTTTCTCTGATGACATTACACTCTGCCAAGGGACTTGAGTTTGACAGAGTATATATTGCAGGCGTTGAAGATAAACTGCTTCCACATGTTAATTCGATGGAAGACAGCAAGGCTCTTGAAGAAGAAAGACGCCTTTTATATGTTGGCATGACCCGGGCAAAGCAGAAGTTAAGCCTGAGCTATGCAAGAAGACGACGGATTTTTAATCAGTGGGTAGCCCATCGACCATCGCGCTTTCTCAGAGAAATTCCCTCGTCTCTGATCCGGAGCGCTTCTCCTTCTGCTCCGGTGATTTCCGCATCCTCAGGACGTCAGACAACGGCATTTGCAACGGGAGCCTATGTCTCTCACCCTACTTTTGGTAAGGGCAAAATCGAGGCTCTGGAAAATGGCGACCGTTATATGAAGGCACTGGTATGCTTTTCTGAGTTTGGTAAGCGTATGGTCCCGGTTCACCATCTGAAAGGAATTTCATCTCTGTAAGGATGGTCACAGAGAGTCGTTTTCAGGGCTTTGTTCTTCAGTTTCCTGCGGTTTCAGATCCTGTCTCTTTCCGGAGTGCTGACAGACATAGGCTGCGGCATCCCTGATTTTGGCTCTGACTTCTTTCCAGGAATAGTTTTTTCGGACATATTTTTTCCCCTGCATACCAAGCCCTTTCATTAGTTCAGGGTGGCTAAGAAGCTGGTGCAGGCAGAAGTGGAATGATTCTTCGTCATTGTAATAGAATCCGGCAGAGCTCATCAGACAATGATCTTTTAAAACCTCGCAGTTTCCGTTGACCAGAGCCGGGATTCCCATACTCCATGCTTCCAGTAAAGAGAGTGACAGACTTTCAAAAGGTGAGGGCATCACAAAGAGGCTGGCGCCAGATAAAAGCGCAAGTTTTTCTTCGTCGCTGATAAAGCCAGGAAACAGTATGTCCGGATGCTCTGGCAGCTCCATATAGCATTTACCGATCGCTACCAGTTTAAGAGGCCCCTTCTGTTGATGACGGTAACTCAGGAAATTCCGGAATAAAAAATCGAGCCCTTTGGAGCTATCCAGGCGTCCGATATAGATCAGATAACGGACGCCTTCTAATCCATAGCGATTGAGAGTCGTGGCTGCATCAGATGGAGCTTCGGGAAGATCAATGCCGGAGCCACAGATTTCACCTGGTTTGTCCCGAAGGCTGTCTGGAAAAACATGTTCAAGCATTTTTTTCTCTGCGCGTGAATTATAAAGAAAATATGCAACATGTTTGAACATGGGTCTGAAGAGCCTGAAGACCAGGCATGCTTCTTTATGAGCTGTCGGGATCAGGATCGATTTGTGTGCGACTTCCGGAAGGCCGTAGTAAGTTGTGGCGTAATTATAAGAGAAGAAGAAGACCAGGTCATATTTGTGCTGCTGTAACCGGAGGTATTCAGTCAGAGAAGAAGAGACAGGTCCCTGTAACTTCATCCACATTTGTTCCATTTCATCAAGGAGTTCTGAAGAAAGGCCAGAAAAAGATGTTGCTGTGTCTTTACACCGTTCCGGGGGAGCTTCATGCAGGCGCCTGATATGCTCATCTGTACTGAGGTCAAGATCAAGGCCCTGATATTTGAGCAGATAGAGGTTGATCAGGGTATTATAAAGCCCAGAAAAAGAGCGGACAGGGCGGCAGTGGTCCACTCTGAAGCGGTTGATGCTATATCCGGATTCAACACTTCTCCCTGCCGGAAAGTAATTTTCCCATTCATAGTAATCAAGAGCACAGGTGGTCAGGACATCAATATCCCAGATATCTTTCATGCGCTCGACGAACTGGCGACAATGATATTCTGCGCCACCATTGATTTCCTGACCAAATCGGGTGACAACAAAGGCAACTTTCATATGTTCTGCTTACCTTACTCTCTTTTATAGTTGAAGCAATTCCCGGACTGATTCATCAGATCCCCGTAAGAGGGATCGTTGTATGACAGCAGCGCTCTTTGTTCTCATATGAAGACAGAGGTCCGGATCTGTTCCGCAGCTGTGTATATGATCCCATGCTCTGGAGATATCAGAGGGGCCTGTGTTCATCCCGCAAGAAAAATCAGGCAAATCCAGCAGAGTCGCCAGGACAGGTGAATGGAGGCAACACACGGGTAGAGCCAGGCTGAGGGCCTGATAAATTTCAGAGAGCTGTTCCAGAGGATCTCCGATTACCAGGAGAACTTCACTTAGTGCAAAATATTCTGCAAATGTGTCCTCTTTCCTGATGACAGTATAGTGATCGGGAGGAAGGCAGTGGCTGAGTTCTTCCATGTGCCTGGGAGAACAGGTACGGATATCAGGGAGCATAAAGTGCAGATGTTTTTTGTTTTCCTCCGGGACTTCCTGGATGAGGGCTGTCAGAGCCTGTCTGGCTGACGGATGGTCCGCAGAGATCAGGCTTATGTTGAGTCCTTTTTGCATCAGAGTCTTACGATGGGAAGATCCGATATGCAGTTCCGGGCGCACCTCAGCAAGGTCGAGATAAGGGAGGCAGTCTGTCCCGGCTTGCTGGGAAAAGGGGCTCAGGAGTCTGTCAAATTGTGTGTTGTCACTATGGTTGCTTTTTGTTGTGAATGGCAATAAGAGGCGCCGGTATTTCTGTGCCCTCAGCTCTGAAATCAGGGCGCTTGCATCTTCCCATGGATCTTCGGAATACCAGAATATCCTGCTCCAGTGATGAGGAGGGCGCTTGAGACAGTTTTCCAGGCTTTGTGGCCGAAGTCCCTCTGTGACAGCAGAAGCATTTCCACGGAACAGGAGCTCTACAGGTTCGTGGGATGTTTGTCGCAAAACCCGGATGATGGCAGAAAGGTCTTTTCTGCACCATGAGGGGACTGCCTTTGGCCAGGGAAGGATCAGCAGGGTGCGGTTTTCTGTTGCCTGAGTTTCTGTTTCAGGCCGCGGGAAACTGAGTCTCTGAAAGACATCCTCATAGCGGCGGATGACTTCTGGCCACGCGCAGGTATTCTGGCAGTAATCTCGTCCGCTGTTTCCCATGGCTGCAAGGGTTTCAGAGGAGGAAGCTGCGATGTCGTGGAAGATATCCTCCCAGGTTTTTTGCGGACCTGTGATCCAGCCTCCTGAGCCGGAGTCTTTGACGGCTTCTCTTGTCGCCAGGCATTCGCCATTTACAATCACCGGACGGCCTTCGTGCCAGCTTTCGAACATGACCCTTGAAAAACTTTCATTTTTACCCGGCACAGCCAGGGCGAGGCTGTTTCTGAGCAGCCAGAGTTTTTCAGAATCCTGAACCTGGCCAAGGTCGGTGATGCCCTCCGTGAGCTGCTGAGGAGGAACGTGTCCGGAGCCAGCCAGGATAAGCCGAAGGTCAGCATTCTGACCTTTGCGGAAGTTCTGAAAGGCACTAACCAGTTCCCATGTATTTTTTTCCTGACAGCGTCTGCCCAGATAAAGGATAAAACGAGTTCCGGCTTTCCGGAGAAAGTCTGTTGAGGGAGGGGGTTCTGTTGCTGTAAGAAAATCAATTCCCTCACCCACCACAAATGATTTGTAGCTGATTTCTTGTCCGAAGATTCCTCTGGCCAGTTCGTACTCTCCTCTGGAATTAAAAAGCAGTCCACCGCAGATGCCTGCCATTTTCTGGCAGGCAGAGAGGTAGGCATACGCTTCGTCATGCAGGCAGGGTTGTAGCAGGGCTTTTTTTCCCAGCTGACGGACCCCATCCCATGCCAGAGGAAACAGGTAAGGAATAAAAATGACAAAATCAAAAACATGCTGATGCTCAGCTATCCAGTCGATAAGGGCCGGACTATTGGCGTTTTCAGACCAGTAGTGAGCTTCATCCTGAATACTGATAGGATTAAAACCCGGAATTAAGTGTTTGTCAGGAATGTTAAGTAAGTTCCGGACAATGCGGTTAAATGTGCTGGGGTCGCGTTTTCCAAGGGGGAATCGCAGCACTTCGACTGCGGCATCCATAGAGAGGCCGGGGCTCCAGAAGTCCCTGTCCCAGCTGCCGGTGAAGCCCTCTGAACAGCTGGTCAGTACGGTCACCTTATGTCCGGCAGAAGAAAGCTTTAAAGCGAGCTCTCTGGCCTGACTTTCCGCTCCACCCTTCAGCTCCTGGCCATACCAGGTGGTGCTTATTCCGATTCTGTAACGCTTTCTTTGTGGGAGCATGCTCAGATCCTGCATAATGAAGCCAGTTTAAACCTGAGAACAGCCGCAAGGAATCTTTGCCGGAATTTCCATGCCAGTCTGGACCTGATGCTGTGTCCGGGAAAGCCTTTATTTCTAAGGTTTTCTTCAGAACAGTAGAGGCTCAATAACATGGCCCGGAGCCCTCTGGAGCGGAGAAGGGAAAGAGCAGTTTCATAACCTCCGGGTTCAGGCTCACGGCGCAGGATCATCTGATAAGCCTGAGTGATGACTCCTTCCGCGGAAAGGTTGCGATCCAGGTATTGTTCGAGATCGCGGAGGCTTGAAAAAACCCTGAGCTCTGCTCCGTAAAACTGTTTAAGGCGACAAAAGCGTTCGACCGGCTTAGAGTCGGCCCATGCTTCTGTTTCATGTGTTTCAGAAATTGTTCCGGAGCATGGATCTTGTTTATGATTCATTGCGTTCTCCTGCTCTGCTGTCGGTTCAGTTCAGCTGGCTCGCCGCTGGACAAAGAGGGCCTGGAACTTTTTCCGCTGAGAATGTTGTGTGTAAGAGGGAGACTCCGAGAAACTGAAAATCAGTTCTGGGGAGGACCCGGAAAGAGAAAATCCGGTCGATCCACTGATAGCATTCGCCAACATGGGTGCTGTCCTGATGGATAGCGACAGATAGCGTATATTCACCAGGACCCAGGTTCATATCAAATGCAAAGCTGAAGGCCGCCTGTGTGCCTTTTTGCCATGTTCCTGAAGGCCGGTACAATCGTTCGGTATTGGTCCCGAATATGTCATAGCCGAGTCTGTCTCTTATTAAAAAACCTATGGTGGGATTGTCGACGGTTTCATGAAACAGGACATTAAGCTGAAGCAGGCATGCCTTCCCTGCTTCTATCGCTCTGATGTCACTGTGATCTTCACTCTGAAGCTGGACAGAAAGAATCTCTGCTTTGCCATTGCCGGAGCTGGCCGGATCGTGGAATGATGTCTGTTGACTGCTGTGCCCCAGGCAGAATTGTTCATCATGTTCCGCCAGTTTTGCATTATAAAGTTCCAGAATTTCCCGGGCACTGCCGGTTGCAATAACAGAGCCCTTTTGCATAAGGGCAACCTGATCGCAGAATAGCTTGATCATGCTCAGGTCATGGGAGACAAATAAAATGGTCGTCCCTTTCTGACGGAATTCATGCATGCGGCGCACACATTTTTGCTGAAAATAGGCATCCCCGACACTGAGAGCTTCATCAATAATAAGGACGTCAGGATCAATCGATGTGGCCAGAGCAAAAGCGAGTCGGACGTACATACCTGTACTGTAGGTTCTGACAGGCTTGTCAAAGTAATCTCCCAGCTCACAAAACTGCTCAATCGAATCAAGGCGTGAGAGAATTTCTTCTTCTGTCAGTCCGAGAAGTTTGCCATTCAGAATGACATTGTCCCGGCCATTGAGTTCTTCATGAAAGCCAGTCCCCAGTTCAAGGAGGGCTGCGATCTTACCGCTTCGCTCAATTGTGCCGCTTGTCGGAGCCAGGGTTCCGGTGATGATTTTTAAGAGGGTGCTTTTTCCGGCTCCGTTCAGGCCGATCAGACCAAAAATCTGACCTTTTTCAATGTTTAAAGAAACGTTCCGCAGGGCCCAGTGATCCTGATGATAGGTCTTTTTACCGAAGGACAACCATTCTCTGAGACGGTCTTTTCGGGTAGGGTAAACTTTAAATTTTTTGCTGATATTTTGTATTGTTATCATGGCTCTCAAAGCTCATCTGCAATCTGGTCGCGAAACAGTAAGAGTGTTGCTGCACCGACAGTGTAAGAGACAAGACCAAGGATCAGGCATATCCCCAGTATCCGGAAATCAGGCCACTTTTGCCACACCAGAATATCCTGGTATGTTCTGCTGAAATAATAGAACGGGTTAAGCAAAAAGAATTTCTGATAAAAAGGAGGAATCCGGTCAATGCTGTAAACGACCGGGGTCATCCAGAACCAGACCTGAAACAAAATATTAAGGACCTGCTGCACATCCCGCAAAAATACATTAAAGACACCAAGAATCATACCCATTCCGGATGCGAAGAGGAGCTGAGCCAGAATCAGAAAAGGTAAGCAAATTGCAGAGAGGCCTGGGATATGGCCCGTACACAGCAGCAGGAGCAGATAAAAGCTCATGCTGATCATAAACGTAAGGGTCGTTGAACCCGTTGTAATACTCTGAATAATCTCTTTCGGAAACGCTATCTTTTTTATGAAATTAGCGTGCTCGTGAAACTGAGCGCTGCTTCTGAGAACGGTTTCCTGAAACGCAGTCCATGGGAGCAGTCCTGCACAGAGGTAGATGGTGAAGTGCAGAGGGCTGGTTTGCTCGTCGCCCAGGCGGACTTTCATAATATACGAAAAAATCACAGTATAAATCGCGATCATTGCCAGCGGATGGATAAAATTCCAGTAGCTCCCCATCGCAGAGCCAAGATAGCGGACCCGGAAGTCTCTGCGGATAAGATCCGTGATTAAAGTCCGGCTTTCCATGTTTATTTTTGCAAAATGTACTAATGTCCTGACAGGGTTCATCCGGAAATCTCTCTGGGGGAAGGTTCCATACCAGGCTATGATCACCATGCTGTGCTCATGCAAGGCGACACAATAACTGGAGATGGTGCAAGTTGCTACTACTCTTTCTTTCATGGGTAAAAGAAGAATAGTGAAATCAGAGTCTCACTATTCTTCTTTTCTTTCTGTGAAAAAAGACGCTCAGTCAGATTTTTCACGTTTTCGGAAAAGCAGACTGAAAAATCTTTTGACAAGACCACCTGTCGACTGCTGCTGCTGTTTTTCGTTGGCAGCCATTGCTTGCTTCCGATGACGAGAGGAGGAGGACGGACGATCGTGTGATGATCCTCTCGAGTTGGGCCTGTGCCCATGTGGAGCATTTCTGTCAGTATTGGGCTTTCTGTTTCGTCCATGATCAGAGCGCTCATAATCGGAGTTGCCGCCTCGGCTATGAGATCTATGCTGCCTTTCTCTTTTATCCGGATGTCTTTCTCTTTTATCCGGATGTCTTTCTCTTTTATCCAGATGCCTTTCTTCAGTGGCATCTTTTCTTCCTTGCGCCCGATCTTGTCGACGCTCTTTCGGTGAGCTGTCCTGTTTATTGCGGCTATCACCTCCAGGGAAGAAATTTAAACCCTCTTCGAAGGGGTTTCCCGAGCTGTCCGCGACCTGAAGAAAGGCCGGGTCGGGCCATGTGCTAGTTGGGCTGTTCTCCCCCAGAAGATCCTGAATCGCTAAAAAATTAGAGGAATATTGATCGCATAGGATGGTGTAGCTGGAGCCATAGGCACCCGCGCGCGCAGTTCTTCCGATTCTGTGAATATAGTTGGCTGCTTCATCCGGGATATCAAAGTTATAGACATGAGTGACGTCGCTGATATGAATTCCACGGCTTGCAACATCTGTTGCAATCAGGACATTTGTTTTGTCTTCTTTGATGTCGCTGATCAGTCTCTGGCGCTTATTCTGTGGCATATCTCCGGTAATGACACCGGCATTGATGGAATTAGCCTTTAGTTTATGATGTAACCAGAGAGCAGTTAACTTGGTGTTGGTAAAAATAATGGCACGCTTTGGCTGATGCTCTTTCAGCATCCAGAGCAGGAGCTTAAATTTCTGAGGGGTTTCGCAGATCAGAGCGTGCTGATGGATGCGGTCCGGGGTGACAGACTCAGGGCTTATCGAAATATATTCTGGCTCGTTCAGGTACTGGTTGACCAGATCATTGACCCGTTGATTTGTTGTCGCAGAAAAGACCATTTTTTGGGCTTTTCTGTCGATTTTTTTAAGAAAATATTCAACATCTTCAACAAAACCCATATCAAACATACGATCTGCTTCATCACAGATGAATAAACAGACATCTTCAAGGGAGAGGACGCCTTTTTCCAGGTAATCCCGGAGCCTCCCCGGAGTTGCTGCGACAATATCGACATCTTTTTCGAGTTTTTTTGCCTGTTCTTCCCAGCTGGCTCCGCCAAAAATGGCCTGAGACTCAATGCCAAGGGAGCTCAGAAGCTTCTGACTTTCATCCTGAATCTGAATTGCCAGTTCTCGGGTCGGGGCCAGGATGACGACAAAAGGCCGCCCTTGTTGATGGGGGGCTCTTTTTTTTCTGTTTGCGGATTCAAGGAGCATGTGACCTGCTGTTAGCAGGAAAACTCCTGTTTTGCCCGTGCCTGTCTGAGCAAAACCAGCGACATCAAGGCCTTTGAGGCTATAGGGGAGACACAGAGACTGGATAGGCGTCGGCGTCAACCATCCGATTTTTCTGACGGACACAAGGAGTTTTGGGGAAAGTCCGGATTCTGTGAAAGTTTTGAAGGCAGGGCCTTCTTCCCAGGAGTCTGTTGTGGCCTCATCATCAGACAGATCTTCCGGGAGCTTATTGAGATCCGGTCGTTGTGCATGGTGCGGGCTTTCCTTTTCATTCTCTGTTGGCATCAGATCGCGGCTTATCATTCAGAAAATTATCCTTTTTTTCTTTTTTTAAGTCCCAGGTTGATTGTTTTTGCTCTTATCAGTCCTGGTGAACAAGAATCGTGCTCTCAGGGCCAACTCTGTTGTTCCGATAAGTCAGATTGAAGGACAGGAGGACCTCCATGGACCAGACAAGCCAAAGCGATATAGATGCCTTGCTGGGACAAACGGAACAGGGCTCAGAAAATGGGCCTGCTGAAGAACTGAACGCTCAGGAAGAGCCGGCACACCTTCAGAATACCGCAGAAAGCCAGTCTGGCCAAGAAGAAGTATCAATGGGAGCGGATGAGACTTCGGGTTCAACTCCCGGAGAAAAAAAGACCCCTGCGGGAACTCCGTGGGTTGATTTTGTTCCGGAATTTACACATCCCAGGCCCGAAACATTTGTTGCCGCTCTTGTGGAAGAAGAAATGAATCTGGATGATCGTCTGAAGGAAAAAGAGTGGTTAAAAGTCGCGTTATTAGATCGTGGTGCTCATAAAGCATATTATCAGATGTGGGTTCGTGACAGTAATAGTCTTTTTCGATCGCTGCTAAGGGTCCGCTACAGGAGACTTGCGGAGGAAAAAGGCACCTCCTGGGAGTGTTGATCAGCTTGTTTTCTCAGTTTTTGCAGCAGTGGCGGTGCTCCCTTCTTGAATGAACGTCGTTCTGTCCAGGCGGTTGCGAGGGGCGGCTTTTTGCATTGCCATATATCCACTGGCAAAAGCAACAATGAGCAGGAATGCAGCAATTAACATGAAGGCGCCATGCCATAATATTCCTAAAATAAAAGAAAAAAGAGATAGCGATGCGCAGATGATGGCGTTAACCCAGAGCTTGTCCTTTTTGACAATAGCCAGCTCTCCTTTCAGGATTCCTCCGGAATAACCCTCCAGAATAACATTTTTTTCTTTTGGTGTATGGAAGTGCTTCAAAAGACTTCTTGGCTGGTAAATATAACGTCCATGCCAGAAAGGGAGATGAATAAGCTGTATCCCTGCTATTTCCAGTTCAGTCCGATGGTCGATCAGGACATCCACGCTGATTCTGGCCAGTTTGTGGTGATATTCCAGAACATGGCTTCTCGTGCGGCGAAGAGCCTCTTCATCGCTGACCTGTATCGTAAGGATAGGTAGACCATTGGCATATTTGAATTCAAAGAATTCTCTGACGTCATAGGCCGAAAGTTCTTCATTTTCTGAGTCTTTTGATTTTTTGACCCCAAGATTCATTTCGATCCGGCCTCTGGAAAGGGTGGAATCCAGAGGAAATCCATCCCAGGTGACGTCCAGCTGCTCTTTAGGTTCGTGCAGAAGCGTCATCCCCCACCGTTCACAGATATTTGAACGGGCGGAGACAGCCCAGCGATAATTGCGCCTGAACTGACCTGTTTCCTGAATCGAGTTTGAAGCGATGTTGTATTCCATCAGTCCTTTAGGTTTTCTGACAAGCCCTTTCCACATGGTGTGGGCTTCGAGGGAAATAATCCAGTAAGGGATGGAATATCCATTAATATCTGTAATGTAATATTCCTTGTCGACAGAATCGGCTTGATGATGCAGCCTTTTCAGCCATTCATACATGATATTCTTGATTTGCCGGGTGTCGCAGGCATTGGGCACAATATAATGGTCTGAATAAATTTCCTTTTTCCCATTCTCCATATTCAGCCGGAAGCTGACAGAACAGAATGGACACATAAGTATATGATCTTTCAGATCATACTGAGAGGGTGCGTTGCAGCTGGGGCAGCTCAGCTCGTGCATAATCCGGTCTCTCCATTCTGGTGTGCTGATCTACTGGCAATTTTAACACGTCTGGCCGTTGACAAATGGAGAGTGAACCTTACCTTTTGATTAGTCCGGAGTTGAAATGCTGGCTATATGGCGTCTCTGAGATTTACGAATTAAAATTACTTATATTTTCAGGATATTGATTTTCAGGAGGGGGGTTAGAGATATGGCTAAGATTATAGGAATTGATTTAGGAACCACGAATTCAGTCGTTTCTGTTATGGAAGGTGGTCAGATTAAGATCATCGCCAATGCGGAAGGGCAACGAACCACCCCAAGTGTTGTGGCCTATGCAAAGGACGGAGAGATTCTGGTGGGAGCTGCTGCCAGACGTCAGGCCGTCACGAATCCGGAAAAAACAATTTTTTCTGCAAAACGTTTTATTGGCTGCAAGTTCAGTGAGCGTAAGGATGAGGCACAGAAAGTTCCGTACACAGTCCGGGAAGGGAATGGCGGCGCGGCAGTGTTCGTCATTGATGGGAAGGATGTGAATCCGGCAGAGGTTTCTGCGAAGGTTCTTGCAAAACTTAAACAAGCTGCGGAAGACTACCTTGGAGAGACTGTCTCTGAAGCGGTGATCACTGTTCCCGCTTATTTTAATGATTCTCAACGTCAGGCCACTAAGGATGCAGGTAAAATCGCAGGACTTGACGTCAAGAGAATTGTCGCTGAGCCTACAGCAGCTGCACTGGCCTACGGCTTGGACAAAAAGAGCCATGAAAAAATAGCAGTTTATGATTTCGGAGGAGGGACCTTCGATATTTCGATCCTTGAGGTCGGTGATAATGTCGTAGAAGTTCTGGCGACAAATGGAAATTCCCATCTGGGTGGTGATAATGTTGATGAAGTTCTGATCAACTTTCTGACCACTGCTTTCAAAAAGGATACCGGGATTGATATTTCCGGAGATCCGATGGCTATGCAGAGACTTAAAGAGGCTGCTGAAAAAGCGAAAATGGAACTATCTTCGGCAGCAACGACAGAGATTAATCTACCGTTTCTGACTGCAGATCAGACAGGGCCCAAACATCTGAATCTTTCTCTGAGCCGTTCGGAATTCGAAAAACTGATTACGGATCTGATTGATCAGACTCTGGAACCTTGCCGTAAATGCATGAAAGACGCGGGTCTTTCTGCTTCTGAAATCAATGAAGTACTTCTGGTCGGAGGGTCAACAAGGATTCCTCTCGTACAGAGCAAAGTCCGTGATTTTTTCCAGAAGGATGCCAACAAAAGCGTAAATCCGGATGAGGTTGTTTCCCATGGCGCAGCCATTCAGGCTGGTATTCTTGGCGGTGATGTCAAAGACGTCCTCTTGCTGGATGTGACACCTCTGTCTCTTGGTATTGAGACACAGGGAGGGGTAATGACCCGTCTTATCGAACGTAATACCACCATTCCGTCAAAGAAAAGCCAGATTTTCTCAACAGCAGCAGATAATCAGACATCGGTTGAGATCTCGGTTCTTCAGGGTGAGCGGGAAATGGCCTCAGATAACAGAAAAATCGGCAATTTTCAGCTGGTGGACATTCCTCCTGCTCCAAGAGGGGTTCCACAGATTGAAGTGACTTTTGATATTGATGCAAATGGTATTGTATCGGTTATTGCAAAAGATCTTGGCACCAGTAAAGAGCAGAAAATCGTGATCACATCTGAAACAAAACTTTCGGATGATGATATCGACAGGATGGTTAAAGAAGGGGAAGCAAACGCGGACGCAGATAAGGCGAAACGTGAAACGATTGAAGCCCGTAATTCCCTGGATTCCATGGTCTATCAGGCTGAAAAGATGCTGAAAGACAACCAGCAGGTTCCGGAGGATCTCAGGAGTGAGCTTGACTCTGCAATCGCAGAAGCGCGCACAAAACTTGATGGGGATCTTGCGGCCCTTAAGAGTGCGACATCTGCCTTTGAGTCGAAACTTCATAAGTTATCGGAACATATTTATAAGCAGGCCGGAGCTTCTCAGGGACAGTCAGGGGCCTCTGCTGAGCAGGCGCAGGAAAAAAGTAACGACGGGGATGTCGTCGATGCGGAATATGAAGACGGAGAAAAGAAGTAATTCCGTGGTATATGCCACTCACGGCAGGTCTTTCTTTCTGTGAGTGGCTCTGTGCCGGGTCATTGCCTTTCTTTAGGTTTTCGGATATAAGAGTTTCGTGCTTCCGGGGAGCGCGCAGTGATGGCCAGA
The DNA here is from genome assembly GCA_020635195.1 of Deltaproteobacteria bacterium. Lineage (GTDB taxonomy): Bacteria > Bdellovibrionota_B > Oligoflexia > Oligoflexales > Bog-1112 > JACKAG01. The sequence goes on from JACKAG010000002.1 coordinate 77,170, forward strand.
TCCCGGATAGCGACCAGCCATGAACTCCGCCAGGGCCGGAAGGCAGCAACGGTAGTGGTCAGGTCGGGTATCCGGATCATCTGGTCATCACTGCGCGCTCCGCTTTTTTTATGGGGGCTTTATCTTGTCTTATCAGCCACTTGCTCGTAAATATCGCCCAAAAAAATTTAAGGATCTGATCGGCCAGGAAGCTGTTGCTTTGGCTTTGAAGGGTGCGATTCGTCTGCAGAGGGAGCCAGCCGCGGTGATCTTTGCCGGAATCCGTGGCGTTGGTAAGACGACAGCAGCCAGAATTTATGCGATGGCTCTGAACTGCCAGAGTCCGGGCTCCGAAGAAGGAGAACCCTGTGGGCTTTGTGCTAGCTGTGAGGCGATTATATCTGGCAGGCATGAGGATGTCAGTGAGATTGACGGAGCCTCTCATAATGGTGTCGATGAAGTCCGCTCCCTGAAAGAAACTCTCCAGTATTTGCCTCAGCGTTCCGGATATAAGGTCTATATTATAGATGAGGTTCACATGTTGTCGGTCAGCGCGTTTAACGCGCTGCTGAAGACATTGGAAGAACCTCCACCCCGGGTTGTGTTTATCTTTGCAACGACTGAGTTGCATAAGGTTCCCCAGACGATTGTGGGACGCTGCCAGACATTCTGGCTGAGAAAAATGACTCTCGCGGATACGGAAAAGCACCTGAGTCTGATTCTGGAGGCAGAGAAGATTTTTTGCGATCCGAAAAGTCTTGCTCTGATTGCCCGGCAGGGGCAGGGGTCTATGCGGGATGCGTTGACGAGCCTGGATCAGGCTATCGCATTTAGTGGTGGAGAGCTCTGCTATGATCGCCTGGCCCCTCTTTTCTCAGGAGTGTCTACAGCCAGACTTCTGGACCTGATGGAAGCTCTGGTTCGTCGCGAGGCAGCAGCCTGCCTGCGTCTGGTCAGGGAGCTGGACCAGGACGGGCGGGATTTTTCTGATATTGCTGTCGCTATGGCCCGTCTGGCCCGGGGCGGCTTTCTGGGGCAGGCTATGGAGGACGGGACTGCTGCTGAGCTGGCCCGGGATCTGGAAGAAGATGAAATCAAAAGGCTGGCAGATATCGCTCAGCAGTGTCAGTCTTTTGATTTTAACCGTATTTTCAGAACCTTCGTTAGCTGTCAGAAGGATATGGATGGTGGTGATCTGGACCGTTTTATCCTGGAAAACTATTGCCTGGAGTGGTGTCTGGACCCGGGGTTGCCGGACTTTGGGCAATTGCAGCGTTTGCTTCATAATGCAGCAGCTGATCCTGACAGGAAGGCTCCGGTATCCGGGACTTCCGTTTCATCTGGGCCGCCTGTGGGGGGAGCACGTCCGCCTCTTCTGAGCCAGTTTCAGGCTCTGGCAAAAGCAACAGGAGCATCTGAAAAATCATTATCTGCATCTGCGACTTCAGAGAAGGAGGAGAGGAAGAGAGATGAAGCTGCGGATGAAGCTACTAAGGAAAAGCTTCAGGCGGATGAGAGCGGGACAGCGGTGGACCGCCTGCCAGCTACCTGGCAGGCACTGGTGAGCGAATGGAAAAAATACAGCCTGCTTCAGGCAGCAATTCTTGAAGAACTGCTTCTGGTCCGCTATGGTTCAGATCTGATTGAATGTATCATAAAGCCGCAAAGTCTGGCTGCTGCGGAGCTGGGAAAGTCCGGAGCAGGAGATCATATACGTAAGACCCTGAAGGAGCGTTTTGGCTTTCAGGGAGAACTACGTTTTCGCATGGCCAGAAATGATGTGGTTTCGCAGGAAGAGGGTGTGTCACTGCTGGAGGAGCGGAAGCTGCGGAAGGCCCGGGATGAAAGTAGTGCAATCAGAGAGGTCAGGGATCACCCTATGACCCGTGTGCTGGCGGATACGTTCGGATCGACAGATATTGAAGTGACCTTGCTGGGCACTGAGGAAGGAAGAGCTCCTCAGTCCTGATTGGCTCTGTCTCTGTTATAATAAGAACATGGCATTTACAAATCAGGAAACAAAAGAAGTTCACTGTAAGATTCTCTACTGCGGTCCGGCAGGCGCAGGTAAGCGTGAGAATCTTCGCTCTGTTTATCGGGAAAATGCCGATGAAATCAGATCCGGAATGATGCAGCTGGAATCCGGACAGCAGGTGTTTCGCTACTTTGATTTTCTTCCCGTCAGCCTGGGGCATGTCTGTGGTTATCATCTGAAACTTCACTTATTCACCCTGCCCTCGTCCTGCTTGTTTAGCAGTGTCCTGGAGATTATTCTCAGAGGAGTGGATGGACTGATTTTTATTGCAGATTCACAGGTGAGCAGTCTGGCCCCTAACATCGAATCTTTCCGGGAGATCCGGGCCCTGCTGGAGGAGCATCGCTATCAGATGGATCATATGCCTCTGGTGCTTCAGTACAATAAGAGAGATCTTGATGATATTGTTCCGGTGGATGTCCTGCGTCAGGAGCTTAACCTTGGCCAGTTCCCGGACTTTGAGGCTATTGCCAGTCGCTCTATGGGAACCCTTGAAACCCTGCAATCGATGGCCAGACAAGTCCTGATGAAAATGGCCTCCTGACTTTTCCGGTTCATTTAATAACCATTTTTTGTCTCTTAAAAGGTGTGGCGATCATGCGTTTTCTGACATCATGTCCGGCAGGGAATGCCATCTTGTTCCTGGCTCTGCCCGACTCCAAAGGGGTCTTCAGATTTCCTTCGGTTCATTCCCGCTATCCCGGGCTTCATTTTCAGCCAGATCACAGACGCCCTCTCTGTGACCAGTTTATTCGTGTTGTTTCCGATGAGCTTGGGGAGCCTGTTTCTGGCATGCAGATTGAAATTTTTCAGGATTTTTGCGAAATGCTTCCAGGCCATGACAGCTGTGTCTATGCGGGGCGTTTTTTGCAGCCGCGTCATCTGATCCGGCCTCATTGGCTGCCGCTTCCGCTCCTGCTGAAGCAGATGCCTTCAGACCGGAGCAGACTGCCCTTTCTGAAGGCGTGGCAGCTGCTCAGTGGGGTACACAAAGAAGATCTCCGGGCTATAGAATACCGGCCGCCTTCTCCCGCTGAAGGGTCATGATCTTCCGGAGGTCTGTTTTTATTGTCTTTTCTGCTCATCCGCAGAAGAGGCGGCTTTTCGGAGCTTCGGCAACCAGGGGCTGAGAAGTGCGGCGACAGACTCAAAGACAGGGACAACGACAGAGTTTCCAAATTGTTTGTAGCTTCTGGTATCAGACACTGGAATTCTGAAGCGATATTCTTTGCGGGAAAAACCCATGAGCCTTGCACATTCCTGAGGGGTCAGTTTACGTGGACGCCCTTTTCTTAAAGGATCATCTGCCAGATCGTCCTGAGAAACCAGGATTTCTGAACCGTCTTTATAGTATCGGGCAGAAAGGGTTCGGGTGACTGTGCTTTTCTCCCTATGGATCATACCGTAACCAAAGCCATTCCCTTTTGCCCGGTGTTTTTTCGCATAATTTTGCAGATAATCCCATAACCTGGGGCTCAGGGTGTAGCGTGGGTTTACATCACAGTTCCGGTCGAGAATATTCTGCAAAGAGGGCCGTAGCTCCGGTATGCTTAGTTTGGTCAGGCTGAGAGCCTGCCTGAGCCCGGGCAGATCCGCAAGATCAGCGCGGATGCAGAGCAGAACCAGCCTTTCGCGGTGCTGTGGAACGAAATGTCTGGCATCGATGATTTTCGGATCTTTTCCGGTAATCGACAGGTCAGCAATCCAGTAGGGCTGGGCTGTTTCTGTCTTCTTCTGCCTGTGGCCAAAGAGTAGCTGATGGTACTCAGGGAGTCTGGTCAGGACATCTCTGATCACAGCGAATGTGCTTCCTCCATTGTGGCTCGCGAGATTTTTGACATTTTCAAGGACAACAGCAGGTGGTTGCTTGACCCATAGGATTCTTGCAATGTCGAAAAATAGCTGTCCCTGATCATGGCAGTCAAAGCCATGAGCTCTGTTCAGAGCATTTTTTTTTGAAACTCCTGCGATTGAAAAGGGCTGGCATGGAAAGCCTGCCAGTAACAGGTCGTGTTCCGGGACCTGTTCTGCAATATGCTGTTTTGGACAATCTTTTTTGTTCGCTGGCTGCGTTAATGTCCGGATATCGGAAACATAGTGATGTGGCTTTTTGTTCTTCCAGTTTGCCTGATAGGTTTTTAAAGCATATTCATCCCGCTCACAGGTCAGTATACAGCGGCCCCCCGCCTGGCTGAAAGGAAGGCGTAAGCCGCCGATCCCGGCAAAAAGATCGATAAAGTCAAAATCCTGGCCGCAGATATCGGCTGGCAGCAAAGGAGCCAGAGCTTTTTTTTCATCTTCTCTGAGATGCTCTGTAAATTCGTCAAGGGGGCTGAAATCTGAATCAGGAGTGCTTTTATGAGATTTCCCCTCTCTCCATAAGCGCCTAAGTTTTGAGAAGTATTTTAGCCTTTCGGGTTCCAGTCCGCTTTCTCTTGATAAAGGTGCAGGCTGCCACCAGTCAAACATCTCGAAATAAGTCTCAACAGTTGTGGGTGTGGGCCCCGTGCTCCGAAGCTGTGTTTTTTTCACTGGTGCAGACCTCTTTTCTTGTGCTTCATCATAAACAGCCTTAGCACATGGATGGCTTATTTTTTTGTTGTTGACGTTTTTTCTGAAAAAAATGGCGCAATAGCTGTGAGGATTCTTCTTCATGCTCGCCTGAGATGACCTCTGGCTGATGATTTAAGCGGTCGTCCATATGCAGGGAATAAAGGCTTCCCATGGCGCCTCCCTTCGGATCTTTGGCTGCGTATGTCACAAAAGGAAGGCGTGACTGAATAATGGCTCCACTGCACATCAGGCAGGGTTCCAGGGTCACATAGAGATGACAGTCTGTCAACCTCCAGCTCTTAAGGTGTGTGCAGGCCTGTCGGATGGCAATGATTTCAGCATGGCTTGTGGCACACTGATCCGATTCTCTCAGATTATAAGCTTTTGCGATAATTGTGTGCTTTCTGACAATAACGGCTCCGACAGGAACTTCATCTATGGCAGCAGCCTGGGTGGCAAGTTCCAGAGCCTCCTTCATGTAAGACATCGGTTTATGTCCTTTTCCGGAGAAGCAAGGTGCTTTCTCATTGCTGCTCTCAGGTGTTTTGTAATATTACCAGGTCGCTTCAGGCCCAGATGTTGCATGATGTCTTCCGGGCTTTTTCCGGAGCGTAGCTGAGAGCAGATGGCATAATGTCGGAGCATTTCGGTATTCAGAGTCTTACGCTGAATAACGGGAGCCAGCTCGCTCAGGAGAAATTTCAGTCCATGACGGCCAATGCTTGGTGCTGGGTGGCGGGTGTCCCGGCCCGTGTAGGCCAGTATCATATAAGGGTAGCTTTTGTCTCCATTGTCGGCGGCTAAACAGCTTTTAAAGAGTGTCCGGTAGTCTCGTATCAGTTCATGTGTTTCCCGGTGTAGCTGTATCACTCTTGTCCGTCCGCCGCGGATACGAAGAGATCCCATCCCCTGAAGGGAAATGTAGTCGCTCCATTGTACTTTGATGAGTTCGCTGACTTTTAGCCCCTCTGTTCCAAGAAGGCTGATAATGACAGCATCTCTCATTCCCTTCAGTTTCGGCTCCTGTTGCCGTGCGGTTCGCAGGAGGGTGCGGACTTCTTCATTACTCAGGGGCTCTTTGAGCTGTTCATCCCGTGGGGGGATAATAAGAGCTTCTGGAGGGCTATGGGTCAGATGACCCTGATGGCTCAGGTAGCGGAAAAATTGCCGGATGCCGATGACAGATCTGCGGACTGAATTGATCTTTCCGTGTTTTATCTCGAGATGTTTCTGGTAGTGCTGGAGCAGGTTGAGATCTGAGTGATCAAGAGCGATCCGATGCTGCTGAAGATAAAGCAGATAATGTCTGGCATCCCGACAGTATGCTTCGGCGGTTGCGGCAGATTTTCCCTGTTTGAGCAGAGTGCTCCGGAACTCTTTTAGTATAAGCTCAGCATCCATGGCATAGGCCTCATCATGGCATATGTTAAGATCGATAGAGAGTCGATCGGGTAGGGTGATACCCACCGATCTTTACTGCATTCAGATGACCAGGAAAGGTTCCTATGGTATCCGGCTTTTATCACTATATATGCCGGAGTTGCTTTCTGATAGCAATATGGATGCTTGTGCCCTCAGCAGGAGCTGGACGCTCTGATGACAAAGCTATTTCGGCTGTTTCCCGATCTCAGCAGCAGGTGAAGGCATCTTTACCAGAATATTATCAGAAGATGCCTCATCCTGAAGATGCCGGAATGAGACTGGGATACTACATTGTTGAAAGGAATGGAGAGCGCATCATTCTGGAAAATGGCACCGTCCTGCGTTTTATTCGTGGGGACTTGCTTAGGGTGACAGGAGTGGTCCTGAAAAATGGTGAAAAAAATAAAAGAACAGAAGTGAATGTCGTCGGTTTTCGTGCCAAAACAGCAGGGGAAGACCGACAGGATCTTGGTCAGTTTATTGATACCGCATCATATCTGAACCGGAAGTACTGGAGCATTAATAACGAAGGTGATACTTACGCAGTGGTTGCCGCCAGAGATGGCCAGATGCTGGGTATGGCCAGTTTGCAAAGGGTTGAGCCTAAGCTCCAGTATGTAGATATTCGGCTCAATGACCAGATTCGGGTGATGAGGGAAGGACAGCTGATCCGGATGAATGCCAGCGATCAGTTTAAGGTTGAAAAGATCGTGACAAATCTGAAAAATCTTGATCATGTCCATTATCGTTTGCTCAGAGTCAGCGGGGAAGCCCTGACAGGGCAGAAAAACCTGCCAGATCATGTGGGTGCTTATAAGCTTATTTTTCAGCACCGCTCCTACGAGTTTGCCGCTATCCCGATGCTGGTTGAGTCTCTTTAACCCCCAGTTACGCAGGTCAGCCGATGAAGATCGCGGGTCGGGGGGGAACCCCGGAAGAAAAGAAACGTGCATTTGAGCTGGCTACAGCTCTGATGACAACAGCTCTTTTGCTGATGGTGTCAAAGCTGGAAAGTCGTCTCTTTTCAGTCAGTGAAAGCCTCTCTGAAAACAGAGAATTTTTTACGACTCTGGCTTATTTTGCTCTGATTAATCTTAATGTGATTCTGATTCTGGTTCTGAGCTTTCTGATTTTTCGCAATGTAACCCGTCTGATTGTTGATCGCAGGCGGAGAGTCCCCGGTTCGGGTTTAAAGACACGCCTTGTCTATGCTCTTGTTTTTTTTGCATTAGCACCAACGGTTCTGCTCTTTTATGTGTCGACAAAATTTATCACAACAAGTTTTGAAGCATGGTTTTCAGAAAAGGTTCAGAGCACTATGCAGAAGACCCGGGAAGCAGGGTCTTTGATTTATAAGCAGGACCAGAAACGTCTCCAGAGTCTTGCCAGGATAGCTCTGCAACGGATTTCTGTAGAACGTTTATCTGAAGATAATGGACAGATGGTCATCCGTATTAATCCGGGTAAGCTGACAGGCTTTGATCTGGAGTATGGTCTGAGTGCGGTGAAAGTTTACAATCAGGCTGGAGGACAAATCTGGCACTCTCTGAAGGGCTGGGACAGTGATGCTCCTGAAGTCATCGATGTTTTTGTTGAAAAGGCGATCGGGGTTTTCAGGAATAATCAGGATATTCGGGAACTGTCGACGGTGGTCGGTGAAGATAGTCAGGATGTTGTGAAAGGAATTGCTCCGTTAAGAAATCCCTATACGGGAGACTTCCTTGGTACTGTATTAGCGGAGGTTCGCTTTGAAACTCAGATTCTGAAAAGCATAGAGAAGATCATTGACGATTTTGGAGATCTTAAGCCGGGAGTTCAGCTGATTCGCTTAAGTTATATGATTTTGATGGTTGTGATTACGTTACTGATTGTTTTTTCTGCGACCTGGATGGGCTTTTATGTGGCCCGGGGGATTACTGGCCCTCTTCAGAATCTGGCGAATGCAACCAGAGAAGTTGCCCTGGGGAACTATGATATTTCTCTTAAGGTGAAAGGAGATGACGAGACAGGGCAGCTGGTTCAGGCGTTTAACCTGATGACCCAGGATTTGCAGGCACACCAGAAACAGACACTGGAGGCGCAGAGAAATCTGCAACTTTTCAATGAAGAACTTGAGCGCCGTCGACAATATATGGAAATTGTCCTGAAGCATATTACTGCTGGGGTGATTTCATTAAGTTCTGATTACAGGATTACCTCTGTGAATGCAGCAGCGGAAAAGTTGTTGAGAGTCAGTAGTGTGCAGCTGACCGGTCAGCCAGTCCTGACTGCTTTGCCTTCTGCTCTGTATCAGGCTTTTTGGCTGCCTATTTTTGAAGGGTTGAAGAAGAGGAGTGCATTTCACGGGCAGCTGGATCTTCTGAACAACGGCTATGATGTTGCTCTTATGGTGAATGCGACCAGAATTTATGATGAAAAGAATGTCGAAATTGGATATGTGCTGGTGTTTGATGATGCCCGGGAACAGGTTCGGGCACAGCGTGTGGCCGCATGGCGGGAGGTTGCGAGAAGAATTGCTCATGAAATCAAAAATCCAATTACTCCGATTAAATTAAATGCACAAAGACTTCTGCGCCGATTTCGAGATAAATTCAAAGATGAGGAGCATGAGGTTTTCAGAGGATGTCTGGAAACCATTATCAGTCAGGTTGATTCACTTCGGGATCTTGTCAATGAGTTCTCGAAGTTTTCCCGTTTACCAGGTATCCGGCCTGTGCCTTCTGATATTAATGAAGTCCTGACAGATGTGGCTCGTGTGTTTCAGGTGAGCTATCCGGAGCTGCGGATAGACACTTCTGGACTGCGTCCGATTCCGAAGTTTCCTCTGGATAAAGAACAGTTAGGAAGGGCTGTTACCAATCTGTTTACCAATGCAGTGGCAGCTTTTGTGGAAGAAAGGCGGGGGGAAATCCGCTTGTGTAGTTGGTATATGAGAGACCTGAGCACAGTTCGCGTTGAGATTTCTGACAATGGTCGGGGTATTCCAAAGGAGTTTCAGGACCGCGTTCTGGAGCCTTATTACTCGACCCGGGATGAAGGGACAGGTCTTGGCTTGGCCATTGTCAATCAGATTATCAGTGATCATGGAGGCTATCTTAGAATTCGTGAAAATGAGCCATTTGGAACGATCGTTTCGATTGAACTGCCGGCGGGAAGCCCTGAAAATCGAAGTGGTTAGGGAGAAAGTGCTGTGAATGTCAGAGTCGAAAGTCAGGATAAACCTCTGGCGCTGATTGTTGATGACGAAGAGAGCATTTGTTCAACTCTTGAAGGAATTTTTTCTGATGAGGGTTGGGAGAGCTTGTCTGTTCGTTCAGGTCTGGAGGCTGTTCGTGTTTTTCAGAAGCATCTGGTGGATCTTGTGTTGCTGGATGTCTGGATGCCAGGTCTGGATGGTATCCAGACATTACAGAAGCTGCGGGATCTCAAAGCAGATGTCCCGGTTGTGATTATGAGTGGCCATGGAACGATTGAGACTGCGGTCAAAGCTACTCGTCTGGGAGCTTTTGATTATCTGGAAAAACCACTGTCTCTGGAGAAGCTGATTCCGCTGATTGAACATGCTGGCAAGATTCGTCAGCTGAGGCATGGGGAGACTCAGGCGATTAGTAAAGATTTTCGCCTGATTGGTGAGTCAGAGGCCATGGCTGCAATTCACAGGAAGATTAAAGTCATTGCTCCGCGTAACAGCTGGGTTCTGATCACAGGTGAAAACGGGACGGGTAAGGAGGTCGTGGCCCGGAATATTCATCTGCAAAGTCCGAGGGTAAACAAAAGCTTTGTTGCGGTTAATTGTGCGGCGATTCCGGAAGAGTTGATTGAAAGTGAGCTTTTTGGCCATGCTAAAGGAGCCTTCACCAATGCCGTGAGTCTGCGCAGGGGGAAATTCGAACAGGCTCATCAGGGGACGTTGTTTCTTGATGAAATAGCAGATATGTCTTTAAAAACACAGGCTAAAATATTGAGGATTTTGCAGGAGCAATCCTTTGAGCGTCTTGGCGATTCAGAAACCATCGACGTTAATGTCCGGGTTCTGGCAGCAACCAACAAGAACTTGCAGGAAGAGATTGAAGCCGGCCGTTTTCGTGAAGATTTATATTATCGCCTGAATGTGATTCCTGTCCATGTCCCGCCTCTGCGGGAAAGGCCTGGAGATATTCCTGTTCTGGCGGAGTTCTTTCTCAGGGAGATGGGACGAGAGCTGGGAGAACGTCCAAAACAGTTGAGTTTTGAAGCACTGCGAGCCATGGAATCGTATTCCTGGCCCGGTAATGTGCGTGAGCTTCGAAATCTGATTGAGCGGCTCAGCATTCTGGCTGCCGGAGATTATATTGATCGCAGTGAGTTGCCGGAAATGATCAGGCTTCCGGAGGGAGCGGCCGCGGCGGGAGGAGAGTGGGAGAGTGACCTGAGCCAGCTCGGATCAACTCTGAAGGAAGCAAGAAGCAGCTTTGAGAGATCTTTTATCATGGAAAAGCTCGAAGAATATGGCTGGAATGTTTCCAGGACAGCAGAAGCGATTGGCGTTGAACGTAGCAATTTGCATCGGAAACTCAGGATTTATGGGATTGACGCAAAGAGGTTGAAGCTATGATTGGGTCAGGTGCAGATGAGCTCAGACAGTATGATGTCAGTGTCCGTGAAGATGGAAGTCTGACGATCAGTGGGATCGATCAGAGTCTTTTGGTTTCGGATGAGGGATGGTATGCCCAGGCTTTGGGAAACAGGCGTTTTCTTGTCCGCAATGAGCAGGATCGTCCGGCTGTTGAGCACTCAAAAATTCCTGGCTACGCCTGGGTTTCTGCACATCAGCTGTATGCTCTTTTGAAGGGGATACATGAAAGTTTGTGGACGGGCATGTTATCTGTAGAGACGAGTGTCGGATCAAAATCTATTTATTTTCTTCATGGGGATCTTGTCTTTGCCGGTTCAGGTTTGTTCGATGACCGTCTTGGTGAGGTGATCTATAGGGAGGGGGACCTTTCTCTGGATGAGCTGACAGACTCTGCTGCACAGGTCACCCGGAACCGTAAGTTTGGTCAGGTCCTGATTTCTTCTGGTTTATTTGATCATGTCCGCCTGTGGGATGCTTTAAAAGCTCAGGTGTATCAGATTGTCTGTAGTATTTTTATGGATGAACATGTAGGGGTTGAGTTTTTTTCTCATGAAGAGCCCACTTCTGAAGTTCGTTTTTCTTATGGTACAGCAGAGCTCCTGGAACGCTGTTTTGCTTTTGGTAATATGTATCTGGGCTTTGTTTCCCGGATGGAGGATAGCACTGAAATTAGTCTGAGCAACCAGGAGCAGGCTGACCTGCAGTATCCTCCGGGAACCTTTCTGGGAGACCTGATTCAGCTTCTGCACTCTGTGAATACCGTTAAAGGGCTGCTTGAGGTTTCGAAGCTTAAAAAACAATACACCCTGATGGGATTGATGTTTCTGATGAATGAGGGTTTATGTCATCTTCAGGAGTTGAAGCCTGTCAGGATGCCAGAGGGCCGGAGTTATTTACTGAGCCTGAAAAGTAAGATGAATATTTATGAGCTGTTGCTTGAGGAAGCGCATGTTTTGTTTGAAGAAGCTGGTGAGCAATTCCCGGCTGCTGAAATGCAGTTAATGGCAAGAACCCTCAATGAAGACAGATATCCGGTGCTGTTTTTAAACAGCGAAGGACAGCTTCATCCGGAGTCTATACACCATGTTTTTTTTCAGTGCCTTGCAGTTCGTAAGCGGGTCATTTATTTTGAGGCTGGTGTTGACAGCCTGATTCGCTTCCTCATTCAGGTGGTCAGAGATCGGTTGGGGAGTGAACATTCCGAAAAAGTTATTAATAGTTACAGAAAGTTTGCATATCGATGAGGCCAAAAACTGTGCTTGCGGGACCGCGCATAAAAAATAGCCGTGATTTTCAGAATAAATCCAAGCCCTACCATAAAAAACGTCGTTCGGCTGGGGGTGGGGGGCATCAGCTGAAGCCGGGGGTTTTTCGGGTTGAAAGTTTGTCTGCTATCAGAGATTTTTTGCTTCGCTGCCCGGAAAAAATCCTTGGTATCTGGTGTGATGCTTCGTGTCAGGAAAAAGTCAGGGGAGGGCTTCAGGGGGTGGAGGTCCCTGACTTTCAGCTTCCTGAAGCAGGCAGTGAGATCCCCTTTTGGGCGGAGATCTCCCTTGATCCATTGACAGAAAAGCAGTTTTTATTGAGGCTTAGTCTGGAAGAACGGCCTTCAGTTCTTCTGGCTCTGGACCATGTGACAGACCCCAGAAATCTCGGAGCGATTGCCCGTAGTGCTGCTTACTTTGGTGTCAGGTATATTCTTCTCCCAAAAGATCGGCAGGTTGGTCTGTCTCATGCTTCGGTTAATACCTCACAGGGCGCGTTTGCATGGACAGAGTTGGTGCAGGTGGTGAACTTAAGCCGTACTCTGAGAACATTAAAGAAAGAATATGGTTATTGGACGATCGCCTGTGAAAAATCCGGATGTGAGCCTGAGGCTCATGAGGGGCCGCTTGATCCGGTGGTTCTTGTGCTTGGCAATGAAGAAAAAGGTCTGTCTGCGCTGATTCAGAGGCAATGTGATTTTTCTCTTGGAATTAAAGGGGTTGATGGATGTATGGACTCTTTGAATGTGAGTGTTGCAGCTGGTGTTATGCTCCGCGCTCTCATACAAAGACAAAAAAAATGAAAATGAATATTCTTCCGTTGACCTTTCGCCAGAGCTAATATAGTTACTAACCCCGTGCCCAGACGCGATGTCATGGGAACAAAAGGGCTGGCTTAGCTCAGTTGGTAGAGCAGCTGATTTGTAATCAGCAGGTCGTAGGTTCGAAGCCTATAGCCAGCTCCATAGGAGGGGTGCCCGAGTGGTCAAAGGGGGCGGGCTGTAAACCCGCTGACTTCGGTCTACATAGGTTCGAAACCTATCCCCTCCACCATTGTGAGCGGGAGTAGCTCAGCTGGCTAGAGCATTAGCCTTCCAAGCTAAGGGTCGCGGGTTCGAATCCCGTCTCCCGCTCCATTTATCCTGATGTAGGATATACGCGGAATGCAGGGTGGAATGGTTCTGTAAAGGTTTTATGGGAAGGCAAATCCCTGCATATGCAAGGGGGGTTTGCCTTTTGCAGGTTCCGGCGTAGGCTGGGCAGGCAAAAAGTGCCCGGGTAGCTCAGGGGTAGAGCGCGTCCTTGGTAAGGACGAGGTCACCGGTTCAATTCCGGTTTCGGGCTCCATATATTCGGGATCGTATACAAGATACGGATGACGATAGGGCAACAAAGCAATTTATTAGGATAAAACGGTGAATGCCCGTTGGCGGAGAGCTGCTGACTTTCGCCGTCGGCCTGGAGGATGAAATGGCTAAAGAGAAGTTTCAGCGAACCAAACCTCACGTTAACGTCGGAACCATTGGTCACGTAGACCATGGAAAAACGACGCTGACTGCGGCAATCACAAAAGTTATGTGCATGGTTCACGGTGGCGAGACAAAGGCGTTTGATGAAATTGACAAAGCGCCTGAAGAAAAAGCTCGCGGGATTACAATTTCAACAGCTCATGTTGAATACCAATCGCCTCAGCGTCACTATGCTCACGTTGACTGCCCGGGCCACGCCGACTATGTTAAAAACATGATCACTGGTGCGGCCCAGATGGATGGCGCGATTCTTGTGGTGAGCGCGACAGACGGACCTATGCCTCAGACTCGCGAGCATATTCTGCTTGCTCGTCAGGTCGGTGTTCCTAAGATCGTCGTCTTCCTGAACAAGTGCGACATGATCGGAGAAGGAGACGAAGAGCTTCTGGATCTGGTTGAGATGGAAGTCCGTGATCTTCTGAGCCAGTATCAGTTTGATGGGGACAATATTCCGATTATTCGTGGATCTGCACTTCATGCTCTTAACTCTGAGAATGCTGATGATCCATGGGCGAAAAAGGTTATCGAGCTGATTGATGCCTGTGACGCAGAGATTCCTGTGCCTGAGCGAGCGGTTGATAAGCCCTTTATTATGCCGATCGAAGATGTCTTTTCAATCTCTGGTCGCGGTACTGTTGTAACCGGAAGAATCGAAGCTGGTATCGTCCATGTCGGCGATGAAATTGAAATTGTGGGAATCAAAGACACCACAAAGACAACTTGTACAGGTGTAGAAATGTTCCGCAAGCTTCTCGATGAGGGGCAGGCAGGGGACAATGTAGGAATCCTTCTGCGCGGAACTAAGCGAGAGGATGTGTTGCGTGGTCAGGTATTGGCTAAGCCAGGTAGCATCAAGCCTCATACAAAGTTCAAGGCTAAGGTTTACATTCTGACCAAAGAAGAGGGTGGACGTCACACTCCATTCTTCAAGGGATATCGTCCGCAGTTTTATTTCCGGACTACGGACGTAACCGGAGCAGTAACTCTTCCCGAGAATGTTGAGATGGTTATGCCTGGTGATAACATCGACATGGATGTTGAACTTATTGCTCCTATCGCAATGGATGAGGAGCTGAGATTTGCGATCCGTGAAGGTGGCCGAACAGTTGGTGCTGGTGTTGTGGCCTCTATTATCCAATAATAGAGATCAGGCTGACCGGGTCTTAGGCTCAGTCGGTCAGATTTTTTGTTGCTGTAAATAGGTGTAGGCGAGTAGTTCCAACGGTAGAACGACGGATTCCAAATCCGTAAGCTGGGGGTTCGAATCCCTCCTCGCCTGTTTTTTATTTTCAGAAATGTTTCCTGCAAAAAAGAAGTAGGTTCCTGCTATGGGAAAAGATGATGCAACCTGGTTGAATATCTGCTACCTGGCTTTAGCAGGAATTCTTGCTTATGTTGCCTTTAGCGCATTTTATACCGTTGGTCTTCAGTCTGGCTGGAGTGACCGTTTTGATGACTGGTATCCTCTGTTGTCCCGGATGGGTGCCTTGTTGGCAGGAGGAGGGGCTGTTTTATGGCTCCGCTCGTCGATATCCCGGCGAGAGTATCATCTTTCTGCGATTGGTGAAGTAAGGAAAGTTACCTGGCCGTCTGCTGCCGATACGAAACGAATGACCTTGGTGGTCGTTGTTGTTGTCGCTATTTTTTCCGTTATTCTGACTATTTTTGACATCCTCTGGTCGAAGGTCTTGCAGTTCATCCTTTCATAGTGCTGACAGCTCATAAGGGATGGTCTGTTTCTGATACAGGCTGTGTTTGTTATTTTGAGATTGTGTTATTGGGGTGAACATGGATTCTGTCGAAGAAACAAAAACAGATCATCTTACAGAGCAAGCTTCGGAACAGAGCTCCGAAGCTTGCTCTGCTGCTGAAAGTTTTTCTGCAGAGGGGGTGTCTGCTCATCCTGCGCAGGAAACGACGGTAGATGTTGCGTCTCCAGAGGGAGCAGCTGTCGATGAGTTTGCCGGGTTGACAGATGAAGAGCGTACAATTGTCACCGACCCTCGCTATCGCTGGTATATCGTTAATACATACTCCGGTTCAGAGGAGACGGCAAGGTTGGCTCTGAAGGAGCGGATCGTCCGGGGTGGTCTGGAAGAGCAGTTTGGTGAGATTTTTGTCCCGAAAATGGTTGTGGAAAAAGTTCTGAAAAGTGGCAAAAAGAAGCTCATGGACAGGACGACATTTCCGGGATACATCATGGTCCAGATGAACATGAATGATCAGACGATGGGTTGTGTTACCTCAACACCGAAGGTGACAGGATTTGTCGGGAATCGCCGTAACCCACGCCCCATGGGGGATCGGGAGGTTCTACGGTTGTTGAATCCGGCAGTTGCCGCTGCGAATAAAGCAGAGGATGCCAGTCGGCAGATATTTAAAAAAGGAGAGGGAATCCGGGTCACCGATGGTCCCTTTACTAATTTTGACGGGATTATTGATGAGGTTCGGGCAGATAAGATGAAGCTCAAGGTCCTCGTCAGCATATTTGGCCGCGAAACTCCGGTTGAACTCAGCTATAACCAGGTTGAAAAACAAAGTTAGAAGAGATAAAATGTCCCCCCTTGGGGTTTCTGTTTGACTTTTGTGAATAGTATGCATAAATAAAGGCCCCCATGCTGATTTCATGTATCAGCACCTTCCGGGAAAAAGCTGGCAGGGCTGGGGACGGGAAGAAGCTCTGAGCAACTCTGAGCAAAAGGTAAAAAAGGAGGCTCCTCGTGGCCAAAAAGATAACTGCTTTTATTAAGTTACAGATTCCTGCCGGCAAGGCGAATCCAGCACCCCCTATTGGTCCTGCGCTAGGTGCGAAGAGCGTTAATATTATGGCCTTTTGTAAGGAATTTAACGCCCGAACACAAAAGCAAGCCGGAGATATTCTTCCAACTGTAATTACCGTGTATGCAGATAAGTCGTTTTCTTTTATTACGAAAACACCTCCTGCATCTCAGCTGTTGATGAGAGCTGCTGGTCTACAGAAGGGGTCTCAAACTCCGGGAAGCAGTGTCTGTGGCTCTGTCACGATGGACCAGGTCCGGGAAGTCGCGAAAGCCAAGATGGACGATCTGAATGCTTATGACATTGAATCTGCTGCGAAAATTATTGCGGGTTCGGCAAGAAGCATGGGTCTGGAAGTTAAATAAGGTATAAGTCAGGAGGTTGTCCCTCCATTATCCAGGGAATGGCCAGTCTGATAATGACTGGGGCAGTAGGAGAGAGCTCTGTTGGAATAGAACGCTCTCGATAGACTACGGAGATATAAATGAGCAGGCGTGGAAAGAAGTACCGCAACCTTTGCAAAGAGATGGACCTGACCAAGGTTTATCCTTTGTCAGATGCGGTAGAACTGGCAAAAAAAGCATCTTATTCTAAGTTCGGTGGAAGCCTTGATCTGGCAGTGAACCTTGGCGTTGATCCTCGGCATGCTGATCAGAACGTGCGAGGGGCTTGCCCGCTACCACATGGTCTTGGGAAAGAAGTCAGAATCGTTGTTTTTGCCAAAGGTCAGAAAGCTGTTGAGGCTTCAGAGGCGGGTGTTGAATTTGTTGGTGCGGATGATCTGGCAGAGAAAATTCAGGCTGGATGGCTGGATTTCGATCAGGTCGTCGCGACCCCGGATATGATGGCTGTTGTGGGTAAGCTTGGTCGTGTATTGGGGCCAAGAGGTCTGATGCCAAATCCAAAGCTGGGAACGGTTACTTTTGACGTCGTTGAAGCGATCAGGCAGATGAAAGCAGGACGTGTGGAGTACCGGGTTGACAAAGCTGGTATTGTGCATGCATCTGTTGGCAAGCTCTCTATGGACAGTGATAAGTTGCTGGGCAACATAGAGGCTGTTGTAGAGAGCCTGATAAAAGCAAAGCCGTCAACAGCCAAAGGAACATATCTGAAACGAATGGCTGTTTCTCCGACAATGGGACCGGGCATTAAAGTTGATCCCCAGCCATTCAGGTAGAGTGGGCTGTCAGGCGGAGCTGAGTTTAACGAATTCCCCACGTGCGGGAGCTTGGGCAGGATTTAGAAGATGGCAAAGGATAAGGCAGCAAAAACAGCTCTGAGAGATGAGCTTGCCGGGCTTTTTAACAAAGCACAGGCTGCAATTGTCGCAGAATACAGTGGCATCAGTGCAAATGAACTGGCGAATCTGAGAGTTGAATTACGTAAAATCGATACGGAATTCAAGGTTGTTAAAAACCGTATTGCAAAAAAAGCAATTGAAGATTCTGCACATTCTGCTGAAGAACTAAAAGACAGACTGACCGGACCGGTTGGAGTCGCATATTTGAATGGAGATGTTGCTGCTGGAGCAAAGGCTATGTTGGCTTTTGCAAAGGGGAACGAGAAATTCAAAGTGACCGGAGGTGTTTTCGAAGGAAAAGCACTATCGGTCAAGGACATTCAGGCTCTGTCTGAGTTGCCAAGCAGAGAAGAACTTCTGGCTAAAATTATCGGATCTCTGGTGAGTCCGCATAGAGGTCTCCTCCATTGCATCAATGGAGTTGGCTCAAATCTGGTGCGGGTGATCAATGCGATCAAGGATAAAAAAGCATAATATTGATTGTAACTTGTTATTAACAATTCCCCGACGAGGATGTTACGGGATAGTTCTTTGGAGGAAGATATGTCTAGTGTGACAAAAGAGCAGGTTGTAGAATACCTTGAGAACCTGACCCTTCTGGAAGCAGCAGGGCTTGTTAAAGAGCTTGAAGAAAAGTTTGGTGTTAGTGCAGCTGCTCCAGTCGCAGTTGCAGCCGTTGCAGGCGCTGGCTCTGAGGCTGCAGAAGAGCAAACTGAATTTACAGTTGTTCTGAAATCCTTCGGAGACAAAAAGATCAACGTGATCAAAGAAATCCGCGCAATTCTTGGTCTTGGCCTGAAAGAGGCTAAAGAACTTGTTGAAGGAGCCCCAAAAGATGTTAAAGAGGGTGTCAGCAAGGAAGAAGCTGCAAAAATCAAAGAAGCTCTTGAAAAAGCCGGGGCGACAGTCGAAGTCAAATAAGCTGTCATCGGCTCCCTTAGCCGGGGTGATGGTGAATCGGTTTTTTTACCAGATTTTAATTGGTTCATGAATGATCCCATGGGCATTAACGCCTATGGGATCTGTCGTTACTTCCTTATGACTGATCGGAGCATGATATGACGTCTCTGGACGCATCTTTTACGCGGCCCCGCAAAAGCTATCAAAAAGTATCTCCGGCTATAGATCATCCCTATCTGATTGAAATCCAGAAAACAAGCTACGGCCAGTTCTTGCAGGATACCATTGATGTCGAAAAGCGTAAACAGGTAGGTTTGCAGGCGGTCTTTAATTCTGTATTTCCGATTTCTGACTTTTCAGAAACAGCTTCGGTAGAATTTGTCAGCTATAGCTTTGAGCAGCCGAAATATACGGTTGGGGAATGCCGACAGAGAGGGATGAGCTTTGCAGCTCCTCTGAAGGTCGTGATACGTCTGGTCGTCTGGGATCTTGATAAAGAGACGAATGTCAAAAGCATCCGGGATGTTAAAGAACAGGAAGTATACTTTGGTGAAATCCCGCTCATGACGGATAGCGGGACTTTTATCATTAATGGAACCGAAAGAGTGGTTGTTTCTCAGCTCCACAGATCTTCCGGTGTCTTTTTTGATCATGATAAAGGAAAAAATACGACATCCGGAAAGTTGCTCTATACGGCACGGGTGATCCCATACCGTGGAAGCTGGCTGGATTTTGAGTTTGATTCAAAAGATATCCTGTATGTGAGGATTGACAGGCGTCGTAAGATGCATGCATCTGTCCTGCTTAAGGCCCTCGGTTATACAGAAGAAGAGCTCCTCGCTCATTTTTATAAGCGGGAGCGTGTTGAAATTGTTGACCAGGAATTCCGGGTTTGTCTGAATTTTGATCTTCTGAGAGGTCAGAGAGCGAGTTCTGATCTGGTTGACCCGAAAACTGGCAAAGTTTATGTGAAAAAAAATCGCCGTATTTCTGTCGGTGCCATCCGGCAGATGGAAGCGGCAGGGCTGACTTATCAGTCTTACCAGATTCATCAACTGGTTGGAAAAATCCTGGCGCAAAATATTCTTGGTTCTGATGGGGAAATCCTTATTCCCATCAATACAGAGCTTGGAGAGGCTGAACTACGCCAGATTGTGGAAGGTGGTATATCTGGTTTCGATACATTATTTATTGACGGTGTAAATGCCGACAGTTCTTTCCGTGAAACTCTACTGGGTGATAAAATCGAAACCCAGGAAGAGGCGATTCTGGAAATTTATAAGAGGCTGAGACCTGGAGATCCTCCGACATTTGAACCAGCGGAAGCCTTGTTTAATAATCTGTTTTTTAATCCAGATCGTTATGATCTGAGCGCCGTAGGTCGTCTGAAATTAAATGAACGCCTTGGGCTGGATGAGCCGATTGAGCAGAGAACTCTGACTAAAGAAGATATTATGGCAACCGTTGCTTATCTTCTTAAGCTGAAAACGGGTCAGGGTGAAGTGGATGATATTGATCATCTTGGAAACAGAAGAGTAAGGGCTGTTGGAGAGCTCCTGGAGAATCAATATCGTATTGGTCTGTTGCGGATTGAACGAGCGATCCGGGAAAGATTGCAGCTTCAGGATGTTGATACCCTGCTTCCTCATGACTTTATCAATAATAAGCCTGCATCTGCGGTTGTGAAAGAGTTCTTTGGCAGCTCACAGTTAAGTCAGTTTATGGATCAGACAAATCCTTTATCGGAAGTGACTCATAAACGACGATTATCCGCACTTGGGCCTGGCGGTCTGAGCCGGGAGCGTGCAGGTTTCGAAGTTCGTGACGTACATCCGACTCACTATGGCCGAATCTGTCCTGTTGAAACACCGGAAGGTCCGAATATTGGTCTGATCTCATCTCTGGCTTCTTTTGCAAGGGTGAATAGCTACGGCTTTATTGAGACTCCTTATAAAGATATCAGAGAGAAAGATCAGGATGGTAAGTTTACGGTCCGTTATTATTCTGCATCGGAAGAGCATCAGGATCATGTAATTGCACAAGCTATGCATGATCGGGATTTTTCGGATGATGAGTATATTGGTGTCCGGAGAAAAGGTGAGAGTGAAATTGTTCGCGGCGAAGAAGCGGACCTGATGGATGTTGCGACAACACAGCTTGTGTCGGTTGCGGCAAATCTGATTCCTTTCCTTCAGAACGATGATGCAAACCGGGCTCTGATGGGTTCGAATATGATGCGTCAGGCTGTTCCTCTGATCAGGACCAGGGCTCCACTGGTAGGAACCGGGATGGAAAGGGTCGTTGCTCGTGACTCAGGAGCATCGGTTGTTGCCCGACGAAATGGCGTGGTCGTTTCTGTTGATGCAGAGAGGATTGTTGTCAAGGTCGCCGATGAGGGTCATGACACTCAGACAGATGTTGGCGCAGATGTTGATATTTATACGCTGAAGAAATACAGACGATCTAATCTCGATACCTGTATTAATCAGAAGCCTATCGTCCGGGTGGGAGAGAGCGTTACAACTGGCAATGTTATTGCGGATGGTTTTGCAACTGAGCTTGGTGAGCTGGCTTTGGGGCAGAATGTGACGGTCGCCTTTATGCCGTGGAATGGATACAACTTTGAAGATTCTATTTTGATTTCAGAAAGGGTTGTGAAGGAAGATCTGTATACATCAGTTCATATACAAGAATTTGAGTGTATTTCCCGGGATACAAAGCTGGGACAGGAAGAGATTACGGCTGATATTCCGAATGTCGGAGAAGAAGCTCTCGCAAATCTCGATGATGCAGGGATTATCAGAATTGGTGCTGAGGTCAAGCCTGGAGATATTCTTGTAGGTAAGATTACACCAAAAGGAGAGACACAACTCACCCCCGAAGAAAAGCTGTTAAGGGCTATTTTCGGGGAAAAAGCTGGTGATGTGAGAGATACATCACTTCGGGTTCCTCCGGGAGTTTCTGGCACCCTTATTGGTTGTAAAGTCTTTTCAAGAGAAGGCTCTGATAAGGATGCAAGGAGCCTACAGATAGAAGAATCTGAAGCAAACAGATTAAGAAAGGATGAAACTGATCGGATCAGGATTATCCGTGAATCGGCCGCTCGTAAAATCATCAGAATTTGTGATGGAACATCTTTGGCAAAAGATGTTGCGAATAAATCGGGTGATGTTCTCGTTAAGGCCGGAGAGCTGGTGACATCAGTATTACTTGAGAAGCTGGGTTATCTGGACTGGTTCTCTTTGACGGTTGAAGATGCTGAAAAGAACGCTTTGCTTGCCAGAGTTCTTCAGAATCTCAAGGATAAAATCACCCAGATTAAGTTTATGACAGATGAGATGCTGAAAAAGGTCTCTAAAGGTGATGAACTTCCTCCAGGCGTTATTAAAATGGTCAAAATTTATGTTGCCATCAAGCGTAAGCTGCGGGTGGGTGACAAAATGGCCGGACGCCACGGAAATAAAGGTGTTGTCTCGAGAATTTTGCCTGAGCAGGATATGCCATTTACAGCAGATGGAACGCCTGTTGATGTGGTTCTGAATCCACTAGGTGTCCCTTCTCGTATGAACGTTGGTCAGATTCTTGAAACCCATCTTGGCTGGGCGGCAAAAAATCTTGGCAAGAAACTTAATGAGATGATGGAGGCGTCCTTTGATCGGCAGGCCATGGAAAAAATGTGTTTGCAGGTTTGGGACACCGAAAATGTCAGGGATGAGGTCGAGCATTTTGTAAAAAACTGCTCAGATGATGTCCTTAAAGAGTTTATCCGAAAATATCGGGAAGGGGTGCATCTCGCCAATCCTGTGTTTGATGGATCAACAGAAGAAGAAATCGGATCGGCGCTAGAGCTTGCCGGGGTTGATCAGGATGGCCAGACAGAACTGTATGACGGTCTGACCGGAGAGAAGTTTCACAACAGAGTCACGGTTGGCGTGATGTATGTGCTGAAATTACACCACCTGGTGGATGAAAAGATTCATGCAAGGTCAATCGGACCTTACTCTTTGGTTACTCAGCAGCCTCTGGGCGGTAAAGCTCAGTTTGGTGGCCAGAGGTTAGGGGAGATGGAAGTCTGGGCTATGGAAGCCTATGGTGCGGCGTACACGCTACAGGAGATGCTGACGGTTAAATCCGATGATGTCCTGGGGCGTAGCAGAATGTATGAGTCCATTGTCAAAGGGACTAATGTTGCAACACCAGGTCTGCCTGAAAGTTTCAACGTTCTGGTTAAGGAGCTACAGAGCCTTGCGCTGGATATTAATCTTATCCGGCCTGACGGACAGGAAATGGGCATCGAAGGTGTTCAGTAATTTAACGCAGTGATTTCACCTCTGCATCGGGGAGACTGGTTTGAAAGACTTACTTAATTTTTTCGATAAGCCTGCTGATCCACTAAATTTTAGTGCGATTAAGATTTCGTTAGCTTCTCCGGAAAAGATTCGCAGCTGGTCATATGGAGAGGTGAAAAAGCCTGAAACGATCAATTACAGAACGTTTAAACCTGAACGAGATGGCTTGTTCTGCGCTAAAATTTTCGGCCCTGTCCGGGACTTCGAATGTATCTGTGGTAAGTACAAGCGGATGAAACACAGAGGGATTGTCTGTGACAAGTGTGGAGTGGAAGTGATCCATTCCAAAGTCCGCCGGGAACGAATGGGACACATTAACCTGGCATGTCCGGTTGCCCATATCTGGTTTCTGAAGTCACTCCCTTCAAGAATCGGCGCGATCCTTGATATCACTCTCAAGGATATTGAGAGAGTTCTTTACAGTGAATCTTATGTTGTGCTCGACCCGGGGGATGACTCGGTTACCGGCCTGAGTGTAGGGCAGGTTCTTTCAGAAGAAGAATATGAAGAGGCTTTAGCTGAGCATGGAAATGGTAGCTTTACGATTGGAGTCGGAGCCGAAGCCGTTCTTGAGCTTCTGAGCCGTCTGAAAATTGAAGATCTGGTGGATGAGCTTCGCCGTGACCTTGCAGAGGTGACATCTGAAGCAAACCGGAAGAAGCTGCAGCGACGCCTGAAGGTTGCAGAAGCCTTTAATACGCGCGATGAACATGGACATTTTGCAGCAAAACCTGAATGGATGATGCTTACGGTCATTCCAGTTCAGCCGCCGGACTTACGTCCGCTGGTTCCCCTCGATGGGGGGCGTTTTGCGACATCTGATCTTAATGATCTCTACAGACGTGTGATCAACCGGAATAACCGCCTTCTCAGGCTGATAGAGCTGAATGCACCCGATATTATTGTTCGTAATGAAAAACGCATGCTTCAGGAATCTGTTGATGCGTTATTTGATAACGGGCGCAGGGGAAAGGTTTTTACCGGTCCGAACAAAAGACCTTTACGATCTTTGTCAGATTTCCTGAAAGGAAAGCAAGGACGTTTTCGTCAGAACCTGCTCGGAAAGCGGGTTGATTACTCCGGACGATCTGTGATTGTTGTCGGACCTGATTTGCGTCTGCATCAGTGTGGATTGCCTAAAAAAATGGCTCTTGAGCTATTTAAACCGTTTCTTTATTCGAAGCTGGAAGAACACGGGATTGTCTCTACGATTAAGAGCGCAAAAAAACTGGTAGAGAAAGAACATCCGGAAGTCTGGGATATTCTTGAAGAGGTCACAAAAGAACATCCGATTCTGCTGAACCGTGCTCCGACATTGCACCGTTTGGGTATACAGGCATTTGAACCTGTACTTATAGAGGGTAAAGCGATCCGTCTTCACCCACTGGTCTGTTTTGCTTTTAATGCGGACTTTGATGGTGACCAGATGGCTGTGCATCTGCCGCTTTCAATTGAAGCGCAGATGGAAGCCCGGGTTTTGATGATGTCCACCAATAATGTTCTGAGTCCTGCCTCCGGATCTCCGGTTATTGTGCCCTCTCAGGATATTGTTCTGGGTATTTATTATCTGACAAAGCAAGATCTGACAGCACGTGGTGCAGGGCAGATTTTTTCCTCTCTTGAGGAAGCCCGGGCTGCGTATGATCACGGGGAAGTTGGACTCCAGGCTCCGGTGAAGGTTCGGCTCCGGGGTTCTTTGATTCAGACAACCGTTGGCCGTGCTCTTCTTTCGGAAGCGATACCATCTGAGATTCCTTATGAATCGTTTAACCGCGTCATGGGAAAAAAGGAACTTGCAGCGCTTGTTGATGTTTGTTTCCGGAAATGTGGTCCTAAAAAGACGGTTCTGATGGCAGATGCGATCAGAACGCTGGGCTACTCATACTCGACTAGGGCAGGGTTATCGATTGCTATTGGCGATATGATCATTCCCGAGGAGAAGAAGCAGCTACTTGCGGATGCAGAAGATGAAGTGAAGCGTATTAAGGAGCAGTACTCTGAAGGTCTTCTGACTGAAGGAGAACGTTACAATAAGGTTGTTGATATCTGGGCGAACGTAACAGAACAGATTGCGTCCTGTATGTTCAATAACATTGCAGAGATGTCTGTGACCGACAAAGATGGTGTTGAGCATAAGGTTCCGAGTGATAACAGTATCTTTATGATGGCTGATTCCGGAGCCCGGGGATCTGCACAGCAGATCCGGCAGCTTGCTGGTATGCGGGGACTGATGTCCAAGCCGTCTGGTGAGATTATTGAAACACCGATTACAGCAAACTTCCGGGAAGGCCTGACAGTTCTTCAGTACTTTACGTCGACTCACGGAGCGCGTAAAGGACTTGCGGATACGGCTCTGAAGACAGCAAGCTCTGGTTATCTGACAAGAAGACTTGTTGACGTTGCCCAGGATTGTATCATTTATTCAGATGATTGCGGTGTGTCTGAAGGGGTTCGGGTGGCTCCGATCCGGGATGGTTCAGAAGTTCGTGTCTCTCTGGGCGAGAGGATTCTTGGCCGGACTGTTGTCGGAGAGATCCTTCATCCTGTTACAGGTGAGATGCTGGTGCCTCACCAAACGATACTGGCAGAACCAGATTGTGAGCTTCTCGAGGCTGCCGGTGTTGAGGAAGTTGAAATCCGCTCTCTGCTTACCTGCCGTGCTGAGAGGGGAGTCTGCGCCATGTGTTATGGACGGGACCTGTCTTCGGGCAATAAAGTTGATGTGGGTGAAGCTGTTGGTGTGATTGCAGCTCAGTCGATTGGAGAGCCTGGAACGCAGCTGACGATGAGGACCTTCCACTTTGGGGGAACTGCGACCCATAAAGTGGAGTCTACATCCGTAGAAAGCCGCTTTACCGGCAAGATCAGTTTTTTAAACATCCGCTCTGTTAAAAATTCTGAGGGCCGTGAGGTTGTTCTTTCCCGCAACGGTGAAATCAGAATCCTTGATGTCGATGATAAGGTCAGAGATTCTTATCCGATTGTGTATGGTTCTGTTTTATTTGTTACAGATGGGCAGGAAATTTCGGCTGGTGACAGGCTTGGGGAATGGGATCCTTTTGCGGTTCCGATTGTAGCAGAGATTGCTGGTCAGGTTCGTTATTTTGACCTTCATGAAGGCAAGAGTCTTGAGGAGAAGGTGGATGATATCACCTTCCTGACCCGTAAGGTTGTGACTGAGTCGAAAAGTGAGCCTCTTAAGCCAGGGATTGAGCTGGTCGATGAATCAGGTGCACTGTTGAGCAATGAGTCTGGCCGTTCGATGTACTCGCTACCTATTGGTTGTATTATCAATGTAAACGAGGGTTCTAAGGTTGTTCCTGGGGATATTCTTGGAAAGATTCCCAGAGAGGCGACGAAGACGAAGGACATTACCGGTGGTTTGCCAAGGGTTGCTGAGCTGTTTGAGGCGAGGAAGCCAAAAGATGTTTCGATTATGGCGGACCGTGACGGAACTGTCACCTTTGGTGAGGATACAAAAGGCAAGCGCAAGATCTATCTGACGGATGCGGATGCTGATCAGAAAGAGTATCTGATTCCTAAAGGTAAACATGTTCTTGTCAGTGAGGGAGACTATATTCGTAAGGGTGAAGCTCTGGTGGACGGACAGCCTAACCCTCATGAGATTCTGTCAGTTCTTGGCAGTGTCGCTCTGGCAGAGTATCTGGTAAATGAGGTTCAGGAAGTCTATCGTCTGCAGGGTGTTAAGATCAACGATAAGCACATTGAAGTGATTATTCGTCAGATGTTACGACGGGTTCTGATTAATGATCCTGGTGACACTCGTTTCCTTCCGACAGAAACAGCCGAGAAGCATGAGGTCCTGGAGATCAATGAAAGGATGATAGCAGAAGGCAAGCGACCGGCAGAATGGGAGCCTGTGCTTCTGGGGATTACTAAGGCATCTCTTTCGACAGACAGCTTTATTTCTGCGGCTTCTTTCCAGGAGACAACAAAGGTACTCACTCATGCTGCGATCAACAGCAAAGTGGACTATCTGAGAGGGCTGAAGGAAAATGTGACGATGGGACGCCTGATTCCGGCAGGTACCGGAGCTCCTTTTTACAGGAACCTGACTGCACAGGAGGCTTTGCCTGTACATGATATGGATTCCCGGGACGTTGCACTGAGCGGAAGCTGAGCCAGGATGTTTCTTAAGTTCTTGTAAGTATGTTGTTTTAATCTTGCCGACTCTGCTCTGAATGCAGGAGGCAAGATAGTGATTGCGTTTTATTTTTAAATCTGGTAGATATCGCGTCTGCCGTGATGATGTAAGTAAAGGTGCTTGATTTATGCCTACAATTAGTCAGATTATCCGTAAGGGTCGCAGGCAGCAGAAAGCAAAGTCCAAGGGACCTGCTCTGCAAAGCTGTCCACAGCGACGAGGCGTTTGTATTCGTGTCTACACTACGACACCAAAAAAACCAAACTCCGCACTCCGTAAAGTGGCCAGGGTTCGCCTGACAAATGGAATTGAAGTGACCTCTTATATTGGTGGTGAAGGACATAACCTGCAGGAACATAGCGTGGTTCTGATCAGGGGAGGTAAAGTAAAAGATTTACCAGGTGTTCGCTACCACGTAGTCCGGGGTACTCTCGACACTCAGGGAGTTAATAACCGTAAGCAGGGGCGGAGTAAGTACGGGACTAAGAAGCCCAAAAGCTAGCACCTTATTCAGGAGATAAAAGACATGTCACGACGGCGTGCTGCGAGTAAGCGGGTGGTGTTGCCAGATCCCGTCTATCAAGAGGAAATGGTAACAAAATTCATTAGTTGCATGATGAAACATGGCAAGCGATCCGCTGCAGAAAAGCAGTTTTACGGAGCGCTAGAAACAATAAGCCAGAAGGGAATTCAGGACTTTCCGAAGTGTGAAAGTGTTCTGGATGTCTTCAGGTTGGCGATAGAAAACGCAAAGCCTTTGCTGGAGGTTAAGTCCAGAAGGGTTGGTGGTTCTAACTATCAGGTTCCTGTTGAGGTTCGTCCTGAGCGTCGGGAAGCTCTGGCGTTTCGCTGGCTGATTGACTTCTCTCGTAAACGTCCCGGAAGAAGTATGCGTGAACGCTTGGCCGCTGAGATTGCAGATGCGGCTCACAGGCGTGGAGCTACGGTAAAACGGCGTGAAGATGTCCATAAGATGGCGGATGCAAACAAGGCTTTTGCACATTATCGCTGGTAACGTACACTGGATTTTCATAAAGCGTTTAAACCCTCTTTCGGTCTGACCGGGAGAGGGTTTCTTTTTTTCAGATCAGATATACTTTCGTTCAGAGATTTGCGGGATACTGATCTTTTGAGGATGACATGAAGAATTCAGAACAGGATGAAAATGCCCGTATCAGCCGCCTGAGAAATATCGGGATCATGGCACATATTGATGCAGGGAAGACGACAACGACAGAGCGAATCCTTTATTATACAGGAAAAATCCACCGGATTGGCGAAGTCCATGAAGGAACTGCGACCATGGACTGGATGGTTCAGGAGCAGGAGCGTGGTATTACGATCACTTCTGCTGCGACGACCTGTTACTGGAAATCTCATACGATTAATATTATTGATACACCGGGACACGTCGATTTTACGGTAGAAGTTGAACGATCGCTGAGGGTTCTGGATGGGGCGGTTGCTGTTTTTGATGGTGTACATGGTGTTGAACCGCAAAGTGAGACAGTCTGGAGGCAGGCTGATCGTTATAAGGTTCCGAGAATTTGTTTCGTCAATAAACTGGATCGGATCGGCGCCAGCTTTGATGATTCTGTTGAATCAATCCGGAAGAAACTTAATGCGAACCCTGTTCCGGTACAGCTACCGATTGGTCTGGAAGCTCAGTTTAGCGGAATTGTGGACCTGCTTTCAATGAAGGCTCTGATCTGGGAAGAGGAGAGCGAAGGAGGGCTACATTCTTTTCGTGAGGAAGAGATCCCGGAAAATCTGGCAGAGGATGCCCAGCTGGCCAGGGAGTTTTTAATTGAGGCAGTCGCGGAATGTGATGATCAGATCATGGAAAAATTCCTTGAGGGAGATGAAATTTCGCAAGAGGCTTTAGTCGCAGGGCTGAGAAAAGGAACTATGGATTTCCGGATCGTCCCGGTGTTTTGTGGAAGTGCTTTTAAAAATAAAGGGATTCAGCCATTGCTGGATGGCATCGTGTCTTATCTGCCTTCTCCTGTCGACCTGGGGAAGGTGGAAGGGCATCATCCGGATACACAGAAGCCTGAATTCAGGCAGCGCGTTGTGAGTGAGCCTCTTTCTGCTCTTGCCTTTAAGATGATGACAGATTCTTTTGTGGGTCATCTTTGTTATGTCAGGATCTATTCGGGAGAAATCAGGATAGGCATGATGGTCTTTAACCCGAGGACAGGAAAAAAAGAGCGGATTCAGAAAATTCTGCATATGGAGGCAAACAGTCGTCAGGAAGTCTCCGGAGCTCAGGCTGGCGATATTGTTGCTCTTGTGGGAATGAAAGAGGTCGTGACAGGAGATACTCTCTGTGATCAGAAGGCTCCGATCGCCTTTGAGTCCATGACGTTTCCTGAACCTGTGATCAGTCTTGCGATTGAACCGAAGCGGACACAAGATTCAGTCAAACTGACAAAAGCACTGAGCCGCCTGGAAGCCGAAGATCCTTCGCTCCGCGTTCGTGAAGACCAGGAAACAGGTCAGACCCTGGTTGGAGGGATGGGAGAGCTGCATCTTGAAATTATCGTAGACAGGCTGCGGAGGGAGTTTGCTGTAGATCTCAATACAGGAGCTCCTCAGGTTGCTTACCGGGAAAGTGTTGCTTCTGTGGCACAGGCTACGGAAGCCCTTGAAAGGGAAATTTCGGGGACACTCAGGAAAGCGGGGGTGACGATCCGGGTTGCGCCAAGTGAAGATCAGACGGCTTTGTCATTTAACTCTCTTTTAGAGAAAAGATCTGTACCAGAATCTGTTATCAACTGTATCAGAGAGAGTATTCTTGAATCTTCAGGAGCCGGAACCATTGCCGGATTTTCTATGGTCGGGCTTAAGGTCGATCTGCTTGCTGTGGATTGGGAAGAAGAACTGGCAGATGAGATCCTGTTCAGGATTGTAGCGGCGACTGCTTTCAAAAATGCTGTCAGAGCTGCAAATCCACAGTTGTATGAACCGGTGATGATGGTTGAAGTTCTGGTCCCGGAAGACTATATGTCCGGAGTCATGACAGATCTGAATTCCCGAAGGGCCAGAATAAATGCTGTGGATCATCGTGGACACTTGCAAATGATTCATGCAGAAGCTCCTCTCTCAGAGATGTTTGGTTATGCAACCAGACTGAGATCTTTGTCGCAGGGCAGAGGAACATATTCGATGGAATTCTCCCGTTATGATCAGGTCACCGCAGAAACTCTGAGCAGGTTTCGGGGGCACTGAGCCCTGAGTTTATCCTTTCTTATGGCACGACCCTTTCGTGCAGGCCCCTTTGTTTTTATGCAATTTATCTTCGTATACGGGGCTTTTACAAATCTTTGACTTTTATTTGTGAGTTCTTACACCGATGATATTCAGGTGAATGCTGCTGAATCTCCTTAAGATATAAGAGGAATTTTTTGCCGGCATCATCGTGAAACGTTCAATATCAGAGTCTGTTCCTGAGGATGGGCTCTGGGCATATGAATCACCTTTATCATACGGGACCTGTAAAAATGAAAGAGATTAGCAAAACATCCTGTCAAAAAGACTGGTTTATTATCAGTTGGATGTTGATTGTTCATGTCCTTGCTTTACTGGCGCCATTCTGGTTTACATGGAGTGGCTTTTATCTGTTTTTGCTGATGTATTTTCTGACAGCATGTATCGGAATTACTCTGGGCTTTCACAGATTATTGTCACATCGCTCTTTTAAGGCGCACCCTGTGATAGAAGGATTTGTGGCACTTTGCGGGACCCTTGCCCTCCAGGGAACGGTAAAGGACTGGGTTCGTCATCATCGTTTTCATCATATGGGATCTGATACCAGAAGAGACCCGCACAATGCCAGACGAGGCTTCTGGTTCAGTCATATGGGATGGATTCTGATCAAGCAGGACGAATTTTCGGGAAAGGGAGAGGGGCAGAAATTTACCCGTGATATTCTGTCCAACCGATGGCTGGCGTTTTTATCGAATGATCTGGTCGCAGCCGGTATTCAGATTCTTCTTGGACTGATATTTCTTTATATCGGAGGAATATCCTGGGTCTTATGGGGGATTTTTCTTCGTTTGTTTGCTGTTTATCATGTGACATGGTTTGTTAACAGTGCGACCCACAAATGGGGCTATCGAAATTTCAGAAGTCAGGATCTTGCTGTCAATAACTGGTGGGTTGCAATACTGGCATTTGGAGAAGGCTGGCATAATAATCATCATCGTTACTCAAGGGTATGTCCGGCTGGCTTTCGCTGGTGGGAGATTGATGTGACCTGGATGCTTATCCGGGCTCTTGAAGCGATTGGTCTGGTGACTCAGGTGAATCGTTTTCCGGAGTCCGCTCGTACGGAATGTCTGCCTCTGAGGCCCTTTTCCATAACAGGATGTCCTGATTCTACTGCGGATAGTGCCTCAGCCCGGACGGAAGCGGCTCAGGCATCGGTGAGTAGCCAGGCTGTTGCCAGTTAAGCCGGATGACAGATGTAGTCAGATCTCCTGATCCTGAAAAGACATGTCCTGATTTGTCATGGCGAGTTGTGATTGCACGATATTGCTGCAATTTTGTAAAAAAGTTTTCGATCGGATCTCTTGATTTATACAGCTCTTTGTCGTAGCTTTGCTTAACTTATCAGGACTGCGTGCTCATTTTTTGCGTGCCTTGTTACTTTTCTAAATGAAAACATGAGGAAAAACCGGAATAGCTCTGGATCGTCATGATTATATTGAGATCAATGAAAATGGAATTTTCGGAAATTTTTATCCGAATGGAAAGAGTGAAAAAGTGGAGGCTTCAGAATATGGACAGAGAATCCGTCAGTACCATAAATTACATGAAAGTTTGACGAAGAACAGTGATGAAGAACTTTCTTCTTTGCTCGAACAATGCAGTGAATCCGCTCAGGGGATCGGGGGAAATACCTGCGCACTCGCCATTGATTCAGTGCCGGTCTTTATCAAAAGAATCCCATTAACTGACAGAGAAAAAAATGAGTATAAACAGTCAACTTTAAATTATTTTGACCTCCCTCTTTACTATCAATATGGCGTTGGCTCCAGGGGATTCGGAATATGGAGAGAGGTCAGCACTCATGTCAAATCAACACAGTGGGTCTTAAATAAAGAAAATACCCATTTCCCTCTGCTTTATCATTGGAGAATGTTACCAAGAAAATTAGCGGACCAGACTCCGGAAGATCATCAGGAAAAATTAGACAAATATGTCAGATACTGGGGGGATTCAAAATCCATAAGAAATAAAGAAGAAGAGGTCTTTAAGGCAACTTCAGAAGTTGTTCTGTTTCTGGAGTATATCCCTGTGACCCTGCATACCTGGTTTAAAAGTAACTGGAATCATGATAAAAAAGTGTCTGAATTCGAACAACAGATATTGTCAACCTTAGAGTTTATGCACAGCCGAGGAGTTTATCACTTTGATGGCCACTTTCATAATATTCTTACCGACGGATCGGATTTGTATATCACCGATTTTGGCTTAGCCAATGATGTCACCTTTAATCTTTCTCAGGCGGAAAGAGAGTTTCTTAAAAAGCATGAAAACTATGATGTATTTTTGAGTATGCACAGCCTTTGCTATGCTCTTCTGAGAGGATATTCTTCCGCTAACAATAAGACCTTTGATAAAGGTGAACTCCTGAAAATACTTAATGGCTCCGCTTCCTTTAAACTCTCTTTGGCTGCTGAAGAGATTATGAAAAGATGGGCTCGTCATTCGTGGGTGATATGGAATTTTCTTGAAGCTATGCGAAACGATCACGAAAAACAGGTACAATACCCCGGGGAGCTGTTGAAGCTCTAAACATCATAATCAGCTGATTTTATCGATGGGGCTTATCTCTTTGTCTTTTTCTGATACCATTCCTTCTCAAGAAGAGTACTCAGTCTTTTGTATGAATCTCTGATCTTCTGGAGAGATGTCTGTGCCTCAGACCATGCGATGACATTCGATTGTTCTTCAAGCTCCTGACAAAGGTCTTTCAGCTCTACAGAGCCCAGATTTGCACAGCTGCCTTTTAGCTTGTGGGTTTCTTTTAATAATCTTTCCCGTTCCCGATCCTGGATGGCTTCTTCTATATGATTCAGGTTTTCAGGGGAATTTTTAAAAAAGATATCGATTAATTCGCTCAGGAGGTCTTCCTCGTCGTCCTCACTGAGCTCCCGAAGGGCATTGAGTTGTTCAGCATTTATCAGATGGCTGTTCTTATCCTCCAAAATCCGGGCCTCCTGAGACATAACATGTTGACGTAAAATCGCAAATCATGAAAAATTAATCACATTTTATCTGATCTGTTTCTTTTATCTTATCATGATGCGAATGATCTTTATTGTTTATCCTTTTATGATGAATGAAGGCTGATCATCTCATCTCATGATGTTCTTTCCTTTGCTCTTCTGTAACTTTCAGGGAAAATCCGGTTCCGTAAATCGTTCTGATACTGACTGAGCGACTGATGTCTTTCAGGGCTTGCCGGACCTCATGGAGCTTTCGGTTGAGAGCATTGTCACTCACGTAAATCTGTCCCCAGCACTTTCGTTTCATAATATCTCGTGGGACAACGGTCCCATGAGCATCAAGAAGGCATCGTAGTAAATTCATCTCGGTAGGTGAGAGGTATCGCTGATGTCCTTCAGGATTGGAAATGACCCGGTGCACAAGATCGATTGAGATGTCACCAGTCTGAAGAATAGCCTGCCCTCTGCGTTTGGCCATTTCTCCCATCCGGGCCTGCATACGGGCAATCATCTCTTTTGGCTTGATTGGCTTCTGGATAAAGTCATCAGCACCAGCGGCAAGGGCGGCGCCCACCAGATTGTCATCCTGATCCCCTGTAATGACAATAACCGGACAAAACGGCCATCTGACCTTGATTTCCTGTAGCAAATCAAGGCCATTATCATTTGTTCCCAGGTGGATATCGACAAAGACACTCAGTACGTTGAGGTTTTCCGGAAGTTCCTGGAATTCTTTTGCAGATGTCAGAAGATGAGTTTTTTTTCTGGTGCTTGCTGCAATCAGCTTTTCGATCATCGGATCATCATCGAGAACGATGATGGTTTCATTTGTGATTCCGGAATTCATTCTCCTGTCCTTTTTCACCATGAAAGCTGACAGCTTTTTCCTGATTTCGCGGTCTTTTTTATTTCCATCTTAATGAATAGATGGAGAGGCAACAAGACAGGGCTTTAGTTTCCCAGGGGCAGGGCTCTGCCTGACTGAGTCCTTTCCTGACTCAGAGGTTGAATCAGGCAGAATCATGTGAATCTCTTTTTTGGATGATGCAGGGCAAAAAATGTACCACTTGAGTGAGGACGCTCAAGTAATCGAAGAAATTTTACGAAGATCTGAAGGAAGGCTGTCAACAGAAAGACAGCGTTTTTGGGTGCGACAGAGTCCAGGGGGGCTAAGCTTTGATGATCAGGTACTTTATGCATCTGCTATGGGCTTTTGCCCTGTTCTTTTTTGTCTCTTTTCCCGGAGCAGAAGGATCTGTTTCGAAAGATCAGCTGAGGCAGGATTTAATAAGCATTGGGGTGGACAAATCCACGGACAACGGTCAGAAATAAAATCCTGATATCCAGCCAGAGAGACCAGTTCTGAATGTAGTAGAGATCGCATTCAATCCTTTTGTCTATGCTGGTATCCCCTCTCCAGCCATTGATCTGTGCCCAGCCTGTCATACCCGCTTTGACTTTGTGTCTCAGCATATATCCCGGAACTTTATGGCGAAACTGATTAACAAACACAGGCCGTTCTGGCCTTGGCCCTACGAGGGACATGTCCCCCTTGAGAACATTAAAAAGTTGTGGAAGTTCATCAAGGCTGGATTTTCGCAGGAAGGCTCCAAGGGGAGTCGCTCTCTGATCTGATTTGCTGGCCCAGACCGCTCCGGATGTCGATTCAGAATCATGTGGCATAGATCTGAATTTCATCATCGAAAACGTTTTTCCATCCAGGCCCATTCTCTGCTGTCGGTAGAGCACAGGACTTCCGGCGCTTAGTCTGATCAGTAGCGCAATCAGTAACATAAGAGGCGAAAATATAAGAAGAGCTGTCAATGCGCCGATGATGTCGATACAGCGTTTAAGGATGGCAGAAGATCCTTCCATAGGGCTTTCGTGAATACTGATCACAGGGGTGCCTGCGATCAGGTCAATGCCGGTAGCAAATCGGGTGAGCCTGTACAAATCTGGAAGAATTCTGATATCTGTGATCTGGTCTGCAATGGCTTTCAGCTGTGTCTGCCAGCTGTCATATTGACGATAAGGAATAGCGATTAAGACGGAGTCGCATGGGTTTTCTGTCAGAAAATCGGCCCAGTTCTCCGGGATGCCACAGCTTTTAATTCCTGTTTTCTGGCAGAATTCTTTGTCGACGTCTGAATACTCCGGATCTTCTGTCAGAATCAGCTGTGATATTGTGACGTTTTCCAGATAGCTTTGCCTGATAATGTCTAAGCCTTTGTTCAGTAAGGGGCCACTTCCAATCAGTAAAAAACGACGACCCTGCGCAGATTTCCGGTAGCGGCGGAGCCACTTTCGGATAAGGCTCCTTCCGAGCAGGATCAGAGAGGGGTGCAAAACTGCGAAGAGAACAAGAGTCAGCCGGGAATAGCGATACTCATCATAAAAAAATGAAATAGAAATAAAGAAAAGAGTTGAGATGATGCATGCCTGCAAAACATCAAGGCTTTCTGTCAGAGGACTTCGGTGTGTACCGATACGCTTGTAAAGTCCTGAAAAAGAAAACACGATAAACCAGGTCATAAGTAAAAAAGGTATCATTTTCAGATACATGATCAGATCAGGGATTCCTTTTGAGACAGGAAAGAAAGAATGAAAGCGAATGCCATAGGCTAACAGCCATCCGACGACAACAGATATCAGATCTGCCAGAGTAATCAGCCGTGTCAGAACTTTCCTGTTTTTATCAGCCATCTCAGCTTATACCTTCTCTGATAGCAGTTGTTGTACAGATTCTCTGAATTTTTTTATAAAAATATGATGATGAAATGTTTCTGAAAATTTTCTGATAGTGGAGGCATCGTATTTTTCCGGACCGAAATTCCGGAGCGCCTGAACCCAGTCCGGAATTTCGGTCGTGTCGACAAACTCACCGGAGAGCCCTTCTTCAATAAAGTCGAGGGAACCTCCCTGTCTGAGAGCAATGACCGGGGTGCCGCAGGCCATCGCTTCGATGGCAACCATGCCAAAGTCTTCTACTCCAGGAAAGAGTAGTGCTTTTGCTCCCTGAAAGAGCTTTCTTAAACTCTCATTATCTGGAGATACAATAAATTGGGTGTGCTTTCCGCTGATTTTTTGTAAGCGTTTCAGCTCCGGACCGGCTCCGGCAATGATCAGTTGTTGCCCCGCCTGTTCGCAGGCATGAATGACACGCCCGAAACCTTTGTAAGAGACCAGCGCACCTGCGGCAAGAAAGTAGTTTCTGCTGTGGGAGTCTGGGTTTTCCGGAGGGTGAAAGAATTCTGTATCCACCGGAGGGTGGATCACCTGACTGTCTGCTCCATAATACTTTTTGACTCTTTTGGCGACAAATGCAGAGTTTGCGATGAATTGGTCGACTCTGTGAGAGCTGACCTGATCCCAGATGCGTAATCTGCTTCCCAGGAGATGGAATAGCAGGCTGGCAAATGGGATGCCCTGCATCTGTTTCAGATATTCGGACTTCTGGTCCCATATATAGCGCATGGGTGAATGGATATAGCAGAGGTGGCGTGCTTGTGGAGCAGGGATGACGCCTTTTGCGACACAGGATGATGTGCTGATAATAAGATCGTAGTCGTTCAGATTAAAGGCTTCAATACAGGCAGGCAGAAATGGGAGAAGGATTTTACGTATTTTTTTCAGGCGATTCAACAGGGGAGGGTAGTAAACGACTCTGTTTTTTAATGACTCTGGCAGTGATCCTGGATCATAAAACAAAGTATAAACAGGAGCTTCAGGAAACTCTGAGGCGATGGTCTCGAGGACCTTTTCCCCTCCCCGATAACTTACAAGCCAGTCATGCACAATCGCTACTCTCACCATGAACCCTCTGTAAAATCGCTGTGATGTCAGATGAAACTGATTTTCCGGGGAAAACAGGAAAGAAATGCCTGGAGCGGTGCCTCTATAAGCTTCTTCTTCCAACCCCCGATGGAATCACAATAAAAAAGACCCTTAATCATGGAGTTTGCACCCAGGGCTTTAAATACGCTATGATTTAAACAGATGCCCCAGTTCAAAACCAGACTGAAAGGGATCGGGAAAGCCGCGTGGATAAACAGACCGGAGTTTCCCCGACCTCAGTTTTCCATAATTAGCTCGTTAGGATCAACAGGATAAAAGTTCAGGAGACACCACACCCGATGGGATTATCGAATCCAGTTCTGCATGAACAGTTCCGGAATGAAAATGAGTCGCTTCTGGGTGCCCGGCAGCCTGTTGAGCGGGAGCAGGAAGGAAATGAGAATCTTCATGAGCTTTTTCCTGAGATTGTCTTTCAAAGCCGTGAGATGTATCGTCTTCTGAAAACAGTGCTGAAGATTTCGAGATCTCATGGCGCTGTCCTGATTCTTGGTGAAAGTGGTACAGGAAAAGAGCTGATCGCTTCTGCGATTCATCGCTTATCTCCACGGGCTCATAAGTGTTTTACTGCAATCAACTGTAGTGCGATCCCTGAAAATCTTCTGGAGGCAGAGCTTTTTGGTCATGAAAAAGGGGCCTTTACCGGAGCGGATCGCAGAAGAGCGGGTCTTTTTGCCAGTGCTCATGAAGGGACGATTTTTCTTGATGAAATTGGTGACATGCCCCTGAGGCTTCAGGCAAAATTGCTGAGGGTCTTACAGGAGAAGAAGTTTACTCCGGTGGGTGGCCGGGAAGCCGTGCATGCAGACATCAGAATCATCTCAGCGACGAATATTGATCTTGAGCAGGCGGTTCAGTCTCAGAACTTTCGTCTTGATTTGTATTATAGGCTGAATGTGTTACCCGTTAAAATCCCGGCACTCCGGGAGCGCAAAGAGGATATTACGCTGCTTCTGGACCACTTTACAGAGCAAAGCAACCGGGAGCATCCGCAGATGAACACTGCATGGATTGATCCGGAGGCAAAGCAGCTGCTGCAACACTATCGCTGGCCAGGAAATATCAGGCAGCTGCAGAATCTGGTAGAGCGCCTGACGGTGATTCATAGTGGGGGGAGGCTGGGTATTGATCAGCTCCCGGATGAATTCAGGCCTTTAAACAGCAGTTCTGTTGCGTATATCTCCGAAGATACTCCGGCAGAACCCAGAGCAACAGAGCGTTCTTCAGGGCAGGAAGCCTTTCCGGAGCAGGAAGATCCTTCGCTGTCTGCAACAGCTCTTGTTTCCAGGTTTCTGAAGAAAGGTTTCAGGCTCAATGAATTTATTGCAGTGCTGGAGAACTCCTTTATCAGTGAGGCGCTAAGGCTGACCCGTAATAACAAAAATCAGGCAGCGCGTCTTTTGGGTCTTAACCGGACTACTCTGGTTGAGAGGATTAAAAAAAGGAAAATAGGGAGCTCGTCAGAGTCTTCCGGGGATGTTTTCGGGCAGACAGAAAGCATGGAGACAAGCCATGGCTTTGGCTTTTTTCCCTGAGATAGAAAAAAGAAGCTTCAGAAGAGCCAGAGTTTCATATCAAAAGAAGCGGCTCTGTACATAAGCATTCGTCAGGAAAAGAAGGAGCTTTCTGCTTCCGGAAGAGGCTTACAGCGTCAGGATTTCTTTCTCTTTTTTCTCTATTTTCTGGTCCACCTGACTGATATAACTATCTGTCTTTGTCTGGATTTCTTTTTGTAATTTTTTGCTCTCATCCTCTGGCAGTTCTTTGTCTTTTTCGAGTTTTCGTACTCTGGTATTGGTGTCCTGGCGGATTTTCCGTACGGATATTTTTGTCTCTTCTCCGAGTTTTTTGATCGATTTCACAATTTCTTTACGGCGCTCTTCATTCAGAGGAGGTACGGAAAGGCGCACGACATGTCCGTCGTTAACCGGCTGAATCCCAAGGTCTGCCATCTGAATGGCCCGGCTGATATCAGGGATCAGGCTCTTTTCAAATGGAGAAATAATAATGGATCTGGCATCGGGTGTTGAAACAGAGGCGACCTGGTTGAGTGCTGTCATATTGCCATAATAGCTGACTTTTACTCCGTCCAGCAGACTGACAGAGGCGCGCCCTGTTCGGACCTTACCGAGGTCTTTATCCAGCATTGTGAGCCGTTTTGTCATCGAGTCATTACAGTCTTTTAAGATCTCATTATACATATATCCGCCTGATATGTTTTAGTATTTAAATTCTGACGCCCTCGTTTTTTCAGCGGACGACAGTTCCTCGTCGAAAATCCTCTAACGCTTTCAGGGCGCTTCCCCCGCCTTCCAGCTGAAAGACCAGAACGGGTAGCTGTGCTTCCATACACATGGTGATTGCAGTAGCATCCATGACCTGTAGCTTTCTGGAAATCACATCAAGGTAAGAGAGCTCCTGATATTTAACTGCATCGTCAAAAATAGCCGGATCTTTGTCATAGATTCCGTCGACTTTGGTTCCTTTAAGGATAATTTCTGCGCTGATTTCCTGCGCTCTGAGGCTTGCTGCGGTATCTGTTGTAAAGAGAGGATTGCCGGTTCCTCCGGCAAAAATGACCAATCGCCCGGAATCAAGGTGTTTTGTTGCTTTCCTGCGGATGTATGGTTCAGCAAGCTCAGGCATATGAATGGCTGTCATGACCCGGGTTGGGATTTGATGCTGAGTTTCAAGGATAGCCTGAAGGGCGAGTCCGTTGATACAGGTTGCCAGCATTCCCATGTAGTCTGCCGAGGCTCGCTCCATTCCAAAAGCTGCGGCCTGTGATCCCCGGAATATATTCCCTCCGCCGATCACGATGGCCAACTCATAGCCCCTCCGGTGAACCTCCGCAATTTCACTGGCGATCATTTCGATCGCGTGTGTTTCAATCCCGGAACCTTCTTCTCCTCCCAGCATTTCACCTGATAGCTTTAAGAGGACCCTTTTGTAGGATTTTTTTGTCACGATAGTGCCTCATACAACAATGGGTCAGATCAGTTTGGTATCCATCTTTCTCTGATAAGAGCTTATCAGGGATGAGCTCTGGACTGAAACAACCGGGATTGGAACCTGGTCTCCGGCTCCCACTGCTTCCTGTTGCCGACCACTCATGTGATTTGATTGTCAGGCGTTAGCCGCGCCCGATTCCCAGGCCAATCTGATTTGTATGTCACTTGTCGCCTGAACTCAAATCATTCCTGTGAGAAATGCTATGTTTTCCTTTTCTGCTGGTTTTTGATAAGCAGTTTTTTCTGTATGAAGTTCTGACAGAAGCAAAAACTCTGTGAGGAAGGCTTCTGAGCAGCCCCTGGATGTTTTGTTGATTAAAGCCCTCGGAATGAGTCGGTTATGTGGACCATCAGGTCTTTTGATCGGGTTTCAGAAGCTGCTCAAATACTTCGCTGAGTATTCTGCAAAGCTTTGGATAATCTGCCGGGTATTGTTGTTTAAGTGAGTTATTTTGTCCGAATATGTTCATATTCCGGAGTTTATGTACAAAACCATCCTCTTTTAAATCTTCTGTAAAATCTTCTGTAAGCTCACTTGTGATACCCTCTTCTTTAGCTCGTTGCTTCAGAATATCTTCCGCTTTTTTAAATGAGACGGCGTCGGCATGATGATTTTCGGGAAGCTGGCAATTTTTGTAGCTGTCGTTATCGATTGTATGAAGGCCCTTGCATGGCCTGCGGATCAGACGAAGATCTCCTTGCTCATCAGCTTCGGTGAACCATACGATGGAATAAAATGGTTGTTTCAGATTTTCGGCATGAGAGTCAGAAAAGTCGCTTTCTACTGCGTAAAGTATCGGTGCTTTGTCTTCGATGATATCGGATGTTTTCTGTTTATGAGCTGCTCTGGAGTCTTCATATGCGCATGAATTGCCTATGAAAGGTAAACATGCGGTAAGGGTTAGTATAAATCTGCTCTTCACAATTCTGTCCTCCGGATGCTGTGGTTTATTGATGGTCTTATTAAATGGACGGCTCCTCTGGATTTAGCAGCTCTTTTCTATGTATCGTCTTTTTCGCCTCATCCCTGAGATGACATGGTACAGAATCAGAAGTCCTGTACTCAGGGTGCTCATGATCAGACCAAAATCGTGAGGGTTATTGTCCGATAAGTTGATGGCAATAAAACCAATCACAGATGAAACGAAAAACTGCTGAAAACCATGAACAGAGGAGGCATGATCGCTTTCCTCCTGAAAGTCAGACAGGGCTTCTGATACAGAGCTGCCAAAACACAAGCCGAAAAGCAACTCTGCAAAGAACATAAGAGTGCAAAAAGTCGTCACGTCCAAAGAGAAGACGATCAATATAATTCCTGTGATAAGAAGGCAGAACAGAATAATATAGATAAGTTTTTCTAAGCAGATCTTTTTTTGTATTTTCGGGCTCAGAAGACTTCCTGCCAGAAAACCACTGGCACAGACTGCAAAAGCCAGGGAAAACTGACTCTGATTCAGATGGAAATGTCCCATAAGAAGATAGGGTGAAACAGAAAAATAGATAAATATAAAGCTCATCATTCCACCTGTGATGATGGAATAGTTCCAGAATTTCAGAGAACACAGGACCTTTTGATAAGAGGAAACATGGGGACTTTTATTTTTTCCGGCATCATCAGGGCCAGAGTAGAGGAAAACAAGCAGAGAAAAGAAGGAATAAAGTGCAAGAAGAATAAAGATCATCTGCCATGGAAAATATCTGAGAAGCAGAGTTCCCATAACGGGAGCAAGAATAGGAGCAAGAGCTGTGGTTGCAGAGATCAGGCTGAATAAGCTCCGGCTTTTTTCGCGGTCGTGGCATAAGTCATTGATCCAGGCAAAGGTTACGACCATACTGCCGCAGGCAGAAAAAGCCTGGAGCAGGCGGGAGAATAGAAACACATAAATATTATCTGAAAAAAAGCAGGAAATGCTGGCTAAAGCAAAAAGCAAAAGAGAAAAAATCAGAACCTGCCTTCGGCCTGAACGGGCGACCAGATTCGCAATGAAGATCTGGCTTACGCCAAAAGCAAAGATAAAGATACTCAGTGTGTGCTGAGCCATATCTGTCGTACACGAAAAAAAATCCTGCATCATGGGAAGTGCCGGAAGATACATGTCCATAGACAAAGGTCCCAGCAGAACCAGAGGAAAAAGACTCAGAATAACACTGTTTGCAGATTTGCCTGAAACGCGTTTTTGACTCATTGTGTTGTGCCCGGATTTTAAATGTGGAAATATGAACTCATATGTATGTTCAGATTTCAGTTCTTTTTTCAGTCCGGAAGAGCCTGAGGCGTTTATTTTATCCGGACTGAAAAAAGGGCTGATGCTTTTCGGCTGCTTACGCGAGCTGTCATTTCAGCAAGAATAACGGCCAGAGCTGCGAACAGTATGGAAGTCAGCGATCAGAAAAACATGTGGGAAACGCCGGGCAGTCAGATGCAGAACAGTACCTGTCGTCATAGGTAGGTCTTTGCAGCTGACTGTCTGCAAGGGAATCTTCCTGAAGACAGGGAGATTATTGCTTCAGCTGAGCGGCGACTTCTTCTGCAAAATTTTCTTCCCGGACTTCGATACCTTCCCCAAGCTGATAGCGGACAAAGCCTGTTGGCTTGGCTTTGACCCCAGACTGCTGGACAAATTGAGTCACAGACTGTTTAGGTTCTTTTACAAAAGGCTGCTCCAGAAAGCAGACATCAGAATAGAACTTGTTGACCTGACCCATCAAAGCCTTTTCGATGATTTCT
Organism: Deltaproteobacteria bacterium; assembly: GCA_020635195.1. Taxonomy (GTDB): domain Bacteria; phylum Bdellovibrionota_B; class Oligoflexia; order Oligoflexales; family Bog-1112; genus JACKAG01. Next base: position 119,887 of record JACKAG010000002.1, read on the forward strand.
TCTGGCTTGCCCTGTTCTCTCAGGCGAACACGGGCAATTTCTTTTTCCTGCTCAAGCTCATCAGCCTGCACTTCATCTCTTTGATGATACTTAGGAGAACAGGCTGCGACGTGCATCGCCAGATCCGCTCCGACAGCAGGAAGCTGTTCTGTGATGTCACCTGAGAGCGCAACCAGCACACCGATTTTGCCTCCCATATGGCTGTAGCCACTGATGAGACCTTGTTCGACGCTAAGATAGCGGACACGCCGGAGTGTCATATTTTCTCCGACTTTAGAAATCAAGCCTGCCAGAGCATCTCCAAGGGGGATACCATCACAGTCAATAGCTTTCAGCGTGTCAATGCTGTCTGTCTTGTGACTGAGAGCAAGGCTGATTGCTTTATCTGCAAAATCGAGGAAGGCGCTGTTTTTTGCAGAAAAATCTGTTTCGCAATTCAGTTCCAGGATTGCAGCTTCCCGTCCTGTCTCTGAAATTCTAAAGATAACGATTCCTTCAGCAGCAGTCCGGCCAGCTTTCTTTGCGGCTCTGGCGAGTCCTCTCTCCCGAAGCCAGACGACGGCTTTATCCATATCCCCGTCACTTTCCTGCAGGGCCTTTTTGCATTCCATCATTCCAACACCAGTTGCCTGACGCAACTCTTTTACCTGAGCGGCTGTGATCGCCATGACATATTTCCTTATAACGTCTTATCAGTCAGATTTTATAAAGTTTGCCTGTTTTTACTCCGGACTGTTTTCCAGGGATTCAGTATCCTCACTGCGCTTTTTCTTCATGACTTTAACGGAGTGTCCTTCGTTATCGTAGATTGTCCCTTCCTGGGTGGAGGAATCAGGGCGCTGCTCATCTGCTGTGTGGCCTTCGTGTAGCCTTCGCTCTTTTCCATGAAGGACAGCATCAGCCATAACGCGGATAAACAACTGGAGTGACTTCAGACTGTCGTCGTTTCCGGGGATCACATAGTCAATACCATCCGGATCAGCATTGGTGTCTGTGATTGCAATGATCGGAATCCCTAGTTTTCTGGCTTCCTGAATCGCGATGTGCTCTTTATGAGCATCTGCAATGAAAATAGCCTTGGGCATGCCGGGCATGTCCTTGATTCCGCCAAGGTTTCTTTCCAGCTTAAAGCGAACCCTTTCCAGGTTCAGGGCTTCTTTCTTTGTTAGTTTGTCGTAAGTTCCATCCTCTGCCATTTTTTCAAGGCGCTTCAGGCGATGAATGCTCTGGCGGATGGTAGGATAGTTTGTCAGAGTTCCTCCAAGCCAGCGGTGGTTGATGTAGTACATTCCACAGCGGCTGGCTTCATCAGCGATTACATCTCTGGCCTGTCGTTTAGTTCCGACAAACAGGATATGTCCACCTTTCAGAGAAACATTCTCTACGAATTCACAGGCTTTTTTGAAATGACGAACGGTCTTTTGCAGGTCGATAATATGAATGCCATTTCTGCTTCCAAAAATGAATTTTCGCATTTTCGGATTCCAGCGACGGCACTGGTGTCCATAATGCACACCTGCTTCAAGAAATTCCCGCATGTTGATTGAGACAGTCATTGATTTTCCTTAATTAAAGAAGGTTTCTACGCCGCCCTCCCGAACACGAAGCGGTCTTGTCTGAGCTAAAGGACCGTTTCGTACAACTTTCTCTGGGAGGGTTGAGACATCGTTTGTCCTGTGGGCTTTCCGGACTGATGGCCCTTTCAGGCAGATTGCAGATTCCGGATAAGCTGCGACATGGACTTCAGGCCACCCTTGTTAGCACAGATCTCGCCGTATGGGAAGTGCTTTAGTTTTTTAACGGACCCTGGGGATCTTTAAGTTTTGCAAGAACAGAGAAAGGGCCTTCGGCTTTTTCTGTATCGTCAGGCGTGGTTCCCCAGACGCAGAGTCCATCTGGCAGTTCAGAGGCATTAAGGCAGTCAGGGTCTCCTGGCTGATGACGGATCGCAGAGGGGAGTTCCAGCTGGATCAGTTCGTTGACCAGCTCTGCCAGGTCCAGGCTTCCATCCTTTTCAAGATACAGTTCTTCGAGTTCAGCAGAACTCAGATCCAGCTCTCGTCCGGGGATATCCGGCGCATGGGAGTAGAAAAAGTAATTTCTTGTTATATCGACAGACAAGGGGACCTGGATGGCTTCCTGGCAACGGTCGCAGGGGATATAAGGAGCATAAGAGATTGCAGCCTGGACCGAGAGGGTTTCGGCTTCTTCGTATAAATCAAAGGATAGGCTCCCTGAAAGGATCGGGCGCTGTCCCTCTTTTGGCGCTGGGAACCAGCTGTAGGCAAGGTCCAGCCATGTCTCTGTCCCGTCTATCATCAGATGAAGGGGGCTATCTTTCAGGTCTTTTATGTAAATTTTCATTTTAATATAAAGGCTTTCACGCAACACATGCCTGTGTCATCACGATATACAATCAGGCGAAACAAAGTCCGATTTTGCTTTGTTTATCTGAAAACTTCAAGGGTATAATATTGTTTTTTTGATATATCATGCGGTTACTATAGGCATTTGTGACTTCTCTTGGGTTGCAAAGATTCCGGAATGGACGCTGTCCAGCGCTTTTCGGTTGACCGGCGGCTCTGAAAACGTTATCTGATGTGATTCCGGTGAGTGACGTACATCACCGTTGTGTTCTGTTAAGGAGATCAGGATAAGATGCCAGTACCCAAGTATCGGACCTCTGCGTCGAAACGAGATATGCGCCGTTCGCACCATGCCCTCAAATCACCAGGGCTTTCATTGTGCAGCAATTGTCAGGAAGTCAGACAACCTCATGTAGCCTGTGCTGCCTGTGGTCATTATGGTGGTCGTCAGGTGATTATGCCACGGAAGATGTCAGAAATGTCTCTGGATGGTCTGGATACGCAAGATCTTCCATCTGACGACAACTGAACATGGCAAAAATATTAGCCATGTTCCCCGGCCAGGGTTCGCAACAGGTCGGGATGGGACGACAATTACTAAATGACTTTCCTTCCGCCAGACTCGTCTTTGAAGAAGCGGAAGATGCCATCCGTGTGTCTGTCAGAAATCTGTGCATTAACGGCCCCGAGGACGAACTTCAGAAAACAATCAATCAGCAGCCCTGTATTCTGACTCTGAGTGTCGCTATCTGGCGGGTACTCAGGGAAGAAGCCGGGTTGTCTCCGCATTTTTTTGCAGGTCACAGTCTCGGAGAGTATTCTGCGCTGGTTGCTTCTGGCAGACTGGACTTTGTCCATGCGGTCAGGCTGGTCCGGAGTCGCGGGCAGTTTATGCAGGAAGCAGCCCCTGCGGGCAGCGGCTCTATGGCTGCCATCATAGGTTATGATGCAGAGCGCCTGACACATCTTTGTGCTGGTCGTAGTGAAGAGCTTGGACTCTGTGTTGAGGTTGTGAACTATAATAGCCCGTCGCAGCAGATTATTTCGGGACAGCGTGCTGCTGTCGAAGATGTCTGTCTCCTCTTGTCTGAGCAAGGCATCCGTGCGGTCCGCTTACCTGTCAGTGCTCCCTTTCACTCCTCTCTGATGACTCCTGCCAGAGATGCTATGGCACCATTGCTCAGCAGTCTGGATGTTTCAGAAGGTGAGGGGATGATGATCGCGAACCTGACAGGATGTATTGAAGAGCGTTATCATGCCGGGCTATTGACCGATCAGATTAATCATCCTGTACTCTGGGCGAAAAGTGTTCATGCTGCATATGAGGCAGGATGTCGCATGTTTGCTGAAATCGGGCCGGGAACGGTTCTGACGGGGCTTGCGAGAAAAATCTTACCTTCTGTTTCTGAGTGCTCTCTGATCAGTACAGGTCGGGATATCGGAAAGGCGATGGCAGCACTCCGCTAGAGCTTCCTGCGGATCTTTTCTGGTTGCTGCCACGCTTCTTTTATGGAACCCTTTCCGGCAGGGATTCAGCCACAACTTCTGCAATATCCATAATACGGACATCGTCTCCTTTGTTGCAGCTTTTGACACCATCAGCGAGCATAGTCAGGCAAAAAGGGCAGGCCGTTGCGATGGTCTCGGCCCCTGTTTCGAGAGCTTCTCTGGCCCGTCGGACATTGATCCGGCTGCCTTCGTTTTCCTCCATCCACATCCTTGCCCCCCCGGCGCCGCAGCAGAAACCTTTCTCCCGGTTGGCGGGCATTTCCCGCAGTGAGAGTCCGCTTTCTTTCAGAAGATGCCTTGGTTCATCAAAAATCTGGTTGTGTCTGCCAAGATAGCAGGAGTCGTGATAAGTGGCAGCTGTTGCCTGCTGCTGTTCCGGGCGTGCCTGGATTCGTCCTTCACGGAGCAGTTGTCCGATCAGTTCGCTATGGTGGATCACTTCTGTTTTATAGCCAAAATCTTCGTATTCGTTTTTGATGGTGTTGAAGCAGTGAGGGCAGCCGGTTACGACTTTTCGGACTTTGTAACGTTTGAATGTTTCGATATTTGCCTGTATCTGCATGTCTGCAAGATATTCGTTGCCGGCTCTTCTTGCGGTATCCCCGTTGCAGGATTCTTCCCGGCCAAGGATTGAAAAACTGATCCCTGCTTCCTGCAAAATCCGGACGATAGAGCGGGATACCTGCTTATAGCGTTCGTCAAAAGATCCTGCACAGCCCACCCAGAACAGATATTCGACATCACTTTTTTCTGACATGCTGGTGACTCCGAGCCCCTGTGCCCAGTCTGCCCGGCTTTCATTACTGAAGCCCCATGGGTTGTTGCTGGCCTCAAGCTTTTCCAACGTCCCCTGTAGTTCCTGGGGCATCTCTCCCTGTGTCATGGTCAGATACCTTCGCATGTCGACAATGGCAGGGATGTGAGCAATGTGAAGAGGGCAGGCATCCATACAGGCTCCGCAGGTTGTGCAGGCCCAGATTTCCTCCTGAGAGACGATCCCGTTGATCAGATCCCGGCGCTGTGTCGGATCAGGCTGATCATAGGCTTCATTCATAGCGTCCCGGAGGTGGTGAATCATGTTTCTGGGGTCGAGGGCTTTGCCGCTGACAGAGGCGGGGCAGACACTACTGCAACGGCCACATTCGACACAGGCCATGCTGTCCAGCAGCTGTTTCCATGTGAAATCTTCCGCTTTCCCGGCTCCAAAGGATTCGGCATCTTCATCGAAGTTCATGGGGCTAAGATATGCAGAGTTCTTTCTGCTTTTATAAAAGATATTTGGCCATACCCAGATAAGGTGCTGATGCTTGGAAAATGGCAGAAATGAGGTAAAGGCAAACAGAGCCCCTACGTGAATCCACCAGAACAGTTCTGTGAAAAGCTCTGATCCGGGTCCGGCAGGGTTTCCCGGAAATGCTTCGAGAGGAGAAATGAGCCACCTTGCCAGAGGGGTTGCGATGACTTTATTGTGGGCGGTGGCTGCGAGGGATTTGGACCCCATGGTGAGTAGCGCTGTAGTCACCAGAAGCCAGATCATCCCGAGGACAATAAAAGCGTCTTTTCTGGCAGCGGGATTCAGAGAACGGAAGCGCTCCGGAGGGAAAAAACACCTCCGGAGGATGGCGAAGCTGATTGCGAGAAAGACCATAAAATTAGCCAGATCCTGACTGCGGTAAAAGAGTGAGGACAGGGCTCCATCTCCAAGGAAGTCATCAAAGGAGAGTGGTCTGAAAATTCCATAGAAAATGGTTTCTAGGGTTCCGAGGCAGATCACCATGAAGCCGGAAAATATGATGATGTGCATGATGCCGGGGACGGGATTGCTGAGCATCCGTTTCTGACCGAAGCTTTCTCTGAGCATCAGCTGTAGACGCTGTCGGAATTCACCCTTTTTCCAGATCTCAGCCTTCTGTCCTGTGTTCCGTATCTTTCGCCAGGTCTTTCTGATATTAAAGATGAAGCATGTAAACACAGCGATCGTCAGAGAGAGAAAAAACAGATTGAGTGCAATGTTCATCTTTGTGCTTTCCCGGATGTGTGTTCTGCCGGGCTACCATCTTTCCCGGCCGGATATGGTGTGGGAAACCTTCTGCTCTGAGTAGCCGCAGAGTGGGGAGGGAGTCCGGAGCTTTTACGGGCGTCCCAGAGCATGCGGAGGTGTTCCCACCTGATGCGTGTTTTCAGGGCTTCAGAGCTGAGCTCTGCCAGCTCGTCCAGCCATTTCAGGTAACGGGGGTCCTTGAGTGCCATCCGGGTGGCTTTACCTGCCGGGTGGCGCTGACGACGATATTCTGCGGTCAGCTGCTTTAATCTGTCAGGTAAGAGTTCTTTGTAGCGACATGCGAGCTGGCGAATATCCGCCTGACGCTGAGCGGCTGCTGATATTTCATGTTGCAGCCGCTCAGACCAGGATTCCTGAAAGAAAGGGCTTTTCATGATATCCCCATGGTGATCATGCACCGGAAACTGAGGCCAATGGCCCTTTTCTATTGTCTTTTCCTTGTGTAAATGCGTTGACCACACCTTTTTTGTACTCGTCCAGTGCGAAAGAGTCGACTTCGACGGCTTTCCGGCATGCCTCCGTAGCGGACTCAACGACTTTTCGTTCTTCTTCTGTAATCAGACCTTTTTCCCGTGCAGAAAGCAGAATCTCTTCGGGGCGGCCTTTTGGTATTTCGCGTTTTCTGACAGCCCGGTTCACTCGTCTCATGATCTGATCGGCTTCAACAGACAGAAGGAAGGCATGTTCAAGTCGTCCCATAGGCTCTTTCACATCTTCCGGCATATACACTCCTCTGGCTGTCAGAGCGTCACGGACATCTCCGGGAGTCATCATTGCCTGTGCAATCTTTGTTCCTGTCTGATCATCTGCCGGAACAGCAAGTGTATTGAAACGGGACCAGAGAGCAAAGAGAGCGGTGATCTGTTTGCCCGGAAATGGCAGTTCCATGTTCTCATAGAGTCCGTCAAAAGCTTTCTGTATTTCTGAGAAACCGTAGCGAATGGCGTAATCGGCAAAGGCCCGGTGCTCACTCTGACGGCCTTCTGCTTCAAATCGTCGCAGGACTGCTGTGATCAGGTACATCCAGGAAAGGATATCCGCAAATCTTCCGGTGATTTTCTCACGAAACTTAAGGCGACTCCCCATACTTCCCATGGCGATGTCCGCCAGGAAGGCAAAGGAAGCAGAGGTCCAGCTGAGTTTCTGATAGTAGCGTCGCATCGGTCCGGACGGAACTTTTGCAAGATGGCCGCGGCTGAGTGACAGAATCAGTGCCCGGCAGCCGTTGCGGACGATATGGCCGATGTGAGAGGCAAAAGCTTTGTCAAAGACAGTCAGGTCTCCTGCTTCAAGGGCTTTCATCTCCTGATAGGCAAAAGGATGGCAGCGGATGGCTCCCTGACCAAAGATAATCATCGTCCTGGTGAGGATGTTGGCGCCTTCGACGGTGACACCGATGGGGGCTGCAATATAGCTGTGGGCCAGCATATTGGCAGGCCCCAGGGAAATTCCGGAGCCGCCGCTGATATCCATGGCATGGTTGATCAGGTTGCGCGAAATTTCAGTTGAATTGAATTTGGCGATTGCAGAAACAACCGCAGGCTTTATCCCTTTGTCCAGGGCTCCTGCGGTATAAATCCGGCAGGCTTCCAGCAGGTAGGTCATGCCACCGATTTTAGCCAGGGCTTCCCCGACTCCCTCAAACTGACCGATGGAGATTCCGAACTGCTTCCGGACCTGTGCATAAGCTCCGATAATTCTGGCGGTTCGCTTGGCTCCGCCAGTGCTCTGAGCAGGCAGGGAAATGGAGCGGCCTGCTGCCAGACATTCCATCAGCATTTTCCAGCCCTGGCCAGCTCCGGCAGCTCCGCCAATGATCTGATCGACGGACAGGACCACGTCCTTACCGCTGATAGGGCAGTTGTAAAAAGGGACTCCAAGAGGATCGTGACGTCGTCCCAGAGTGACTCCCGGAGTCGATGCAGGGACCAGCACGCAGGTGATTCCTGGCTCGCTGCTTCCCCCCAGCAGTTTTTCCGGGTCAGAGAGTTTTACAGCAAGACCTATGAGGGTGGAAATAGCTCCGAGGGTGATATAGCGTTTTTCCCAGTTTAGCCGGACACAAAGCTTGCCATTTTCATCTTTAAAAATAACCCCTGTCGAAGTCATGGCTCCTGCATCAGAGCCGGCACCTGGTTCTGTCAGGCCAAAACAGGGGATTTCCTCGCCGCTTGCCAGTCTTGGCAGATAATAGTCTTTCTGTTTTTCTGTTCCGTAATGAATCAGTAATTCGGCAGGCCCCAGTGAGTTGGGCACCATAGCAGAGATGGCAAGGGGGATGGACCGGGTTCCCAGCTTGCTGACGACCTCGCTATGTCCCAGGTTGGAAAATCCAAGGCCGCCGTATTTTTTGGGAATGATCAGACCCAGAAATTTTTCTTTTTTAAGGTAAGCCCAGACTTCCGGAGCCAGGTCTCCGTCCTGATAGGTCTGGTAGTCATTGGTCATCTGACAAATGGTTTCGACCTGATGATCGAGAAAGGACTGCTCTTCTGCTTTTAGTTTTTGATAGGGTTCCTGCATCAGATGATTCAGGTCCGGACGGCCCGAGAACAGCTCTCCGTCTGCCCAGACGCTTCCTGCTTCCAGAGCGACTTTTTCTGTTTCTGAAATTTTAGGCAGAAGTTTCATGGCTTTCAGAAGGCGCATCACATTTGATGAGAAAAGGACTTTTCTGAGAGGAGGAATGGCCATGATCACCAGAATGGCCGTGATGGTCAGGGTCAGAGTCTTTGGTAGCCCGAAGAGCCAGAACAGGGCAAAAACGGCAAGAGCCCAGACCCGGATTGATGCGCCTGCCGCACCGAGGCTTAAAAGGGCTCCTGACAATAACAAAATACTTAACCAAAGTGGAATAAATGACAGCAAACCGTGCAGTGAGCCCATGATAAATCCTCCGGACATGAGTTTTTCGTGTTTATGGGCCTGTCTATGGTATAGACCTTACGAAAAACCCGGGTTACGAGCTTTGTATACTCTCTGATCTTTCAGGAAGTCCCCTGAACGAAATAACACCCTCTGCAAGACCCGGCAGAAAGAAACTGTGAAACGCTTCCCATGCCATCATATACTAATCACAGCAGCCATTTCTGTCCAAGTGTTAATCTGACTTAATTTTGCCCGCCTCATGCCGTGCTCTGCTGACAGCAGATGAAGCTTTCCTCTGTCCTCCGCTCTGAGCTGGTTAAGAATGGTGGCGGCGGGATATTTTTTTCCGCCGCACAGGATTTGTTTTTTTTGTGATGGAATTTTTTCATATTCTATGATTGCAGTTGCTTCTGTCTGGACTTGCAGTGAAGATCCTTTCCTTTCCTTCTTTCTGACGTAGAGACTTCTGAACCATGGTTTTTCAGAGAGCTGTTTGCTTCTTTTCTATTGCAGACAGAACTGTAAATTTATATGCTGCGGATTTTAGGGGGAAGCCCCGCTGTATGATCTTTTTTCAGGAGAAAAAAATGAAGATTGTGAATGTGCTTGTCTGTCTTTCTCTGGGTCTTGCCTCCTTTTTTTCTGTAAACGCCAGCAATGGAGAAGACGCGATAAAAGAGGAGAATGCTGTAAATGAAGAAGCTCCGGCTACTGAGGAAGAAGATGCTGTAAATGAAGAAGCCTCTGCTGCTGAGGGAGAAGGTACGATGAGTATCGAAAAAGCGGCGAAGGTCATGCAGAAGGCTATGGAGACAAGCAGGACGGCTCCTGAAGCTCAGGCAATGAAAGAAGAGCTCAGAGAAGCCAGAGATGTTCTGAAAAAAGAAAATTTTAAAATGACGGCGAATGATGAGTGCTGTGGTAAAGGTGAAGGTTATACGCGGGCTCTTGATAAATGCAGATCTGAGTCCGGAAAATTCTGCAGTATTGTTCGGACAACAGGGAATTGCAGTATTGCGTCAGAGGACTGTAGCTCTAAATAAGAGCAGGACTAAATGTAAAAATATTTTGCCTTTTTCTGAATATCTTAATTCTGAAATACAGAATTTTGATGAAGGGGCTGATGTTTCAGGATCTTCATCAGAGAGTCTTGTTGTGCGGGGAGTGCTGTGAAAAAAATTCTGTTGCCTTGTTTCTTTGTGCTCTGTCAGAGCGCTTGTGTCAGCTTCCAGGAGGAGGCTGTCCTGGAAAAAATGACTCCGATGGTTTCGGAAACAGAGGCCCAATCTGAGCCTGATTCTGAGCGTATCGATTATGCAGGGACCTGGCGTGGCTTTGTTAAAGATAAAGACGGTTCACAAAGTGAGGTGATCCTGAGCATCGTCCAGCATGAAGTTCCTGAGCAAAGTCTGAGAACCCAGGCGGAGAGGGACAATTATTTGTCCGACTATGTTGCTGCAGTTTTTTCTATGAAGTTTGCATACACGAAAGAGCAGCTTGCGGTGAAGCCAAAAAATCCCTGTGAAGGCAGGATCAAACCATCGTATCATGAATCTTTTTATGGCCGCCTGGTCAGAGGGGGCGTGGTCGTCCTCGAAGGAAGGACCTTAGATGATATTGGCTTTTTCTACACGGTATCCCTTATAAAACTCAGGGAATTCAGAAAGACAGCGGATGGTAAAATTCTGGCGGATCTGTGGCTGTCCAGTCATCCTACAGCGACGAACAGGATCGATTCGTACCGGACGACATTAACGAAAGTATAAATATTCAGATGTCTCTGAATATTGTCTGCCCTGCTCAGGATTGCTTTGTGAGGATTCCCTGTGAACGTTGCGTCGTCCTGTTTTTTGCTGCTCTTTCTGGTCGCTTGTGTCAGCAGCCAGGAGGCCGCCCTGGAAAAAATGACTCCGGTGGTTTTGGAAACAGAAGCCCAATCTGATGCGGAGTCTGAGCGTATCGATTATTCAGGGACCTGGCGTGGCTTTGTTAAAGATAAAAACGGCTCACAAAGTGAGGTGATCCTGAGCATCGTCCAGCATGAAGTTCCTGAGCAAAGTCTGAGAATCCAGGCGGAGAGGGACAATTATTTGTCCGACTATGTTGCCGCAGTTTTTTCTATGAAGTTTGCATACACGAAAGAGGAACTTGCAGAGAAGCCAAAAAATCCCTGCGAAGGCATTAAAAATCCCTCATACCACGAATCTTTCTATGGTCGTCTGGTCAGAGGGAGCGTGGTCGTCCTCGAAGGAAGGACCTTAGATGATATTGGCTTTTTCTACACGGTATCCCTTATAAAACTCAGGGAATTCAGAAAGACAGCGGATGGTAAAATTTTGGCAGATCTGTGGCTGTCCAGTCATCCTACGGCGACGAACAGGATCGATTCGTACCGGACGACATTAACGAAAGTATAAATATTCAGATGCCTCTGAATATTGTCTGCCCTGCTCAGGATTGCTTTGTGAGGATTCCCTGTGAACGTTGCGTCGTCCTGTCTTTTGCTGCTCTTTCTGGTCGCCTGTGTCAGCAGCCAGGAGGCAGCCCTGGAAAAAATGACTCCGGTGGTTTCGGAAACAGAGGCCCAATCTGAGGCTGAGGCGGAGTTTGAGCGTATCGATGACTCGCGGACCTGGCAGGCTTTTAGTAAAAAAGAAGATGGTTTTGTTTATTACCTGTCCGGAGCAAATATCAGGCTTTTCCGGAAAACTGCTGAAAGAACTATTCTGGCTGGCCTGTCGTATTCAAATCATCTTACAGGGACAGAAAGAGTGGATACGATCGGGATAACAAGGCTGTAAAGGAAAACAGAGAGCTGTGAGATTTTCTGTCGTGAGCTGTTCTGTCTTATGGATAATATACTGCATTTTCTCTGTACTGCACGCTGCGATTTACTCTGAGGATTCAAGAAAAGACTACAGAGATGTCGAAAGCTCTGCGCTCAGAGAATTATTTGCATCTGTTGCGATGATTGCATCAGAAGATGCTCTAACGAATTATCGTCAGCTCAGATCTCTTGCCCGATCTTATAGATTATCAGAGGCGGTCCCTTTTGGAGAGCAGACCGTTTTTGGTTTTTGCAGTGCCTTTCTGATATCGGCGGACATTGTGATGACAGCGGGGCACTGTGTTCTTTTAACTCCCTATTTTTGCTCAGATTCTGTTTTTGTCTTCGCTTACCATAATGGGATATCTTTTTCACCTGAGATAAAAGGCAATGATGTCGTTTATCGCTGTAAAGAAGTGCTCGATGTTCAGCTTGATGATGAACGTGACTTTGCTCTGATCCGTCTTGACAGAAAGACTCAGAGAAAAAGCCTGAAACTGTCGACTACGGATCATGAGGAAGGCGGAGATATTTTTTCGGTATCTCATCCTCATGGCATTCTGGCAAAATATTCTTCCGGGACTATCCTGGGGAGGCATGGGCAGACTATCTATGCAGCACTGGATGTCTTTCGTGGTTCCAGCGGAGCTCCTGTCTTTAATTCAGAACATCATGTTATTGGTCTGGTGCGATCGGGCGGACATGATTTTGAAAAGGATGAGGATGGGGAGTCTTATCGCCTGCGGATCACAGAAGATTTGGAAGATATCACTTCGTATGAAAAAATATCGGATATAAGGGCTGTCTCTGCACGATGGGCTAATCAGCTTATTTTGTAAAACAGATGCTTTTTGAGAGTAGCCGGAATCTGTCCGGTTTCAGCAGACTTCAGAGCTCTATGACCTGAGAATCAATCTGGAGCTTTTGTTTCAGGCTACTCTGCACCTGACTGGCGGCCTGCCTGTTTTTAAAAATTCCGCTTCTGACTTTAAACCAGATGCGATTTCCCTGATGCACAGGGGTGTAAAATCCACTGACTCCGGACTCTTTCAGGCGGTCAAGCCAGACTTCAGCCTTATCCGGGCTTGCCACTCTGGCAAATTCCAGAGTGAAGCGTTTTGTCGCGCTATCCTGTTCTTCTTTGTCCTTGCTTTCTGTCAGGCTGATGTTGCTTTTGGGGCCGGGGTGTCTGCCCAGGGTACGGTAAAAGAGTTCCTGTGTTGATGCTGTTTCCGGGGAGTTTGGTCTGGCTGCTTTTGGGGTCTCTTCGGGTGATAGTGTAATCCTGTCAAAAATGGTCATGAGGCTGGTGAGGACCGCAAAAAAACAAAGACTGGCAATGATCAGGGAAGGTTTCAGACTCTGACTCCTGAAGGATCTGCCCGGGAACAGGGCTTTTTACAGGCACAGGCCTCATCTGTTGATTTCTCTGCAATCGCTGTCATTTTAACACCGGATCTCATGTGCCGACAAGCGTGTCCTTACAGGAGCTTTCAGCTCTCAGTCCGGGGTATCTGGTGGAGCAGTGCTGTGGCAGCTTCTCCCGGAGATATCTGAGAGGCAAGAATCGCCTCCAGCTGTTCTTTATACGCTGGAGAATCTTGTGTTGTTCTCTGAAAGTTGTCCCAGAACTGATCGCGGATTTCATCATGAAGCCATTGAATCAGCTGATGATTTCGCTTTTCCTGAAGTTCTCCACTTTGCTCTCTGTCCCGGATCAGCCTTTCCATGCTTTCCAGGAGTTCCTTCAGTCCACGGCCTTCCTCTGAGCTGACCAGCAGTACGGGCCTCTCCTGTGATCCCTTCTGAGGGGAATGTTTTGTGCTGGAAAAGTCAGAGGCCATCTCCTGAGCTGCGCTTCTGAGCATCCCGTCTGCTTTATGGATCAGGATGATGTCAGCAAGTTCCAGGGCTCCTTTTTTCATTCCCTGTAATGCATCACCGGTACAGGGGACCTGCATCAGAATAAAAAGATCGGTGACAGCAGCGACCTGATATTCAGCCTGTCCTGCTCCGATGGTTTCAACGAAGATGAGCTGGTAGCCTGCTGCATCGAGAATGGCCAGACTTTCCCGGCAGTAGCGGCTGACTCCGCCTCTCCCACCTCCTCCTGGAGATGGGCGGATAAAGGCGCGGGGGTGGACGGAGAGAGTTTCCATCCTGGTTTTGTCACCAAGCAGGCTTCCACCATGGACGGGAGAGCTGGGATCAATGGCAAGTACGGCGATTTTCATTTCGGGCTTCCGCTTCAGAAGCCAGGAGCCGAAGCATTCGATCAGACTGCTCTTTCCTGCGCCCGGGATACCGCTGATTCCGATCCGGATAGCGCGGCCATTTTTGTGACGAATCAGGCTTTGCAGCTCTCTGGATTGCTGCTGGTCTTCTGAACGCTGGCTTTCTGCCAGGGTGATTCCTTTTGCAATTGCCCGTCTTTTCCCGGAACAAATATGTTCTGCCAGCAGCTTCAGATTGTGCATTTAACAATCCTCCTGAGCTTTCAGGAGGGTTAACATAGACAGAGCGCAGTCAGGAATTGCAGATCCCGGACCGTAAATGGCCCGGACTCCCTGATCTTTCAGGATGCCGTAATCCTGTTCCGGGATGACGCCTCCGGCAACCACGATGATGTCTGTGGCGTCTTCTGCTGCGAGAGCCCGGATCAGTGCCGGGATGAGGGTTTTGTGACCAGCCGCCTGAGAGGACACACCGATGATATGAACGTCGTTTTCCACAGCCTGTCTGGCGGCTTCTTCCGGAGTCTGGAAGAGAGGTCCTATATCTACGTCGAAGCCGATATCCGAAAGCCCACTGGCAGTAACGTTGGCACCCCGGTCGTGTCCGTCCTGGCCGAGCTTGGCGATCAGAATACGAGGGCGGCGGCCATGGGCTTTGGCGAATGCTTCACTTTCCCGGACAGCCTGATCAAATCTGTCGCTATGATTCATTGCGGCTCCATAAATAGAATGAACTCCTTTAGTTGCGGTTCTGAAGCGACCAAAGACTTCTTCCAGTGCCAGGGAGACTTCGCCGACGGTTGCCCGGTTGCGCATAGCATCGATGCAGCAGGCCAGCATCCCTGATCCTTTATCGGAAGAGGCAATTTCTTTAAGGTGTCGAAGGCTACTCAGAACTTTGTCTTCATTCCTTTGTTCCCGTAGCTTCCTGAGTTTATTCATCTGTGCTTTCTGTACGGCACTGTTATCTATATCGCGGATGTCCACCTGATGTGTTTCTTCTTCATCCTTCAGCTTCAGATAGTTGACTCCAACGACGAGATCTTCCCCCCTGTCGATTCTGGCTTGTTTTCGGGTCGCGGCTTCTTCTATCCGGAGTTTCGGTAACCCTGATAAAATCGCCCGTGTCATACCACCGTGTTCTTCTGTTTCTTTTATAATGGCCCTTGCTCTGTTGCACAGATCCAGGGTCAGGGATTCCATAAAATAAGAGCCTCCGAAAGGATCTACGGTTCGGCACAGGTCACTTTCTTTCTGAAGAATGATTTGTGTATTTCTTGCGATCCGCGCAGAAAAATCACCGGGCAGTGCCATCGCTTCATCAAGGGCATTGGTATGCAGAGACTGTGTTCCTCCAAGGCCCGCAGCCATCGCCTCGATTGTGGTTCTGATGATATTGTTGTAGGGGTCCTGTGCTGTCAGGGAATAGCCTGAGGTCTGACAGTGGGTTCTGAGCATCGAGGAACGTGGGTCAGACGGAGAAAATGGTTTCAGGAATTCTGCCCATAGAGTTCTGGCTGCCCGTAACTTTGCGATTTCCATAAAAAAATTCATGCCGATCGCGAAAAAAAACGAAAGCCGTGGAGCAAACTGATCGACGCTGAGTCCCTGTTCAAGAGCTGCCCTGACATATTCAATCCCGTCCGCTATGGTGTATGCCAGTTCCAGCGCTGAGTCAGCCCCGGCTTCCTGCATATGATAACCACTGATACTGATGCTGTTATAGTGAGGCATGTGGCGGGATGTGTATCCGATAATATCAGAAACAATCTGCATGGAAGCATGTGGCGGATAGATATAAGTATTCCGGACCATGTATTCTTTCAGGATATCATTCTGAATGGTTCCGGATAAAGCTTCCTGTGCAACACCCTGTTCTTCTGCGGCAACAATGTAGGCAGCAAGAACAGGAAGAACAGCTCCGTTCATAGTCATGGACACACTCATTTTATCGAGTGGAATTCCGTCGAACAGAATTTTCATATCTTCAACACTATCGATGGCAACACCTGCTTTGCCCACATCTCCTGTGACCCGGGGGTGATCCGAATCATAGCCACGGTGAGTGGGAAGGTCGAAAGCGACACTTAATCCTTTCTGACCTGCGGCCAGATTTTTTTTATAGAAAAGATTGGATTCTTCTGCGGTGGAAAATCCAGCATATTGTCGGATGGTCCATGGATGTCCGGTATACATAGTGGCTCTGGGGCCTCTGGTAAAAGGAGAGACACCCGGAAAGGATTCCTGATAGCCCCTCTGGCTGAGATCGGCGGATGTATAAAGATTCTGGATGGGGATTCCTTCTGGTGACATCCAGCTGTCTGCTTGTTGATTTGATTTTTTCCGCTCTTTTCTGGCCAATTCCTGCCACTGCCGGAATGAGTCAGCCACGTGATACCTCCTCAGGGCTCTGTTTCGGGAATATGATGTTTCTTCTGATTCGCCGTTCGTTGCCAAATCATGAGAGATGTCCGGAGTTCTTTAAAAATGATAACCAGAAAGCTGTGTGTTCTGCCAGTCCGAAAACATTCTCAGGAAAAGTCCGGATGATCCTGTCATCATACGGTATGGAGGTCCGGTAATGATGGGTTTCATTCCGGAAACAAGGGGGAAAGTGATTGATGATCAGCAATTGTCTGACAAACCTGCGTCTGTTGATTCTTTTTTCTGTGATATGTAGCATTCTGACCTGTTTTCCGCAGTATATCCTGGCATCCTCTGCAACAGGTTCGCGGAGTCATGATAGCAAAATTTTCCGGAAATTTCTGAGCCAGCTCTTCGAAGTAGAAAGCAGCTTCAACCGGACAGGGGGGAGTATGCTTGAGCCTTTATCTCCGGAAATATGGCAGAATATGGATATCGGTTTTGCTGCGATATCAGATCGCCTCCCTTCGGCACTGAAAGATCCTCTAAAACAAAAGTTTTTGTCGGTGCAGAATTATCGCCTTATGAAACACAGTGGGGCCGGGATTGAGGAGGCCAGAGCCTTCCGGCATGCTCTGCTGGAGATGTTTGCTGTCGAAGATGCTCCTGCTTTATCTCCTGATTTTCAGACAGGGAAACGTCTGTATCAGCGGGACTGTCAGTCCTGTCATGGGTCTGTTGGTGCGGGAGATGGTCCTTTGTCTCCTCGTCTTCCATACAAAATCATGGATTTCAGACATCCTGAGAGCCTCAGAAGTCAGAGTCCTTTGATGGTGTTAAATCTTCTGCTTGAGGGCAGCGAAAATCGCAGAATGCCCTCTTTTGCCTCGGTTTATTCACATGATGAAATGCGCAGTCTTAGTTTTTATGTTCCCTGTCTGCGGCTTCAGGGCGAGGCTGCTTCCGGGAGTGAGCTGACAGCGTGGAAGAAGCTGCCTTCACTTGTCCGGGATCGCCTGGCTCAGGAGGGGCTCAGCTTATCTTTCTTATCACGGCGAACAGATCAGGAGTTGTTGCTGTGGAGGAAAAAATTACGGAAAGAGTCGCAAGAAGAAGATTTTCCGGATTATCTCAGCCTGCTTCCGGCCTTGCGCTGCGGCGCTGCTTTTTCAGGAGAGTTGCTCAGAAAGCAGTAGGGCAGATGTGTTTTGTCTGCTTCATCTGTTGATCGTAAGTGAAATACTTCTGACCTTTTACTTGTGATTACGGATCACAGTCTTGCCGTGAGGCTGGGTGGATGCGAACGGTAGGACTGGAATTTTTGTTGTGGGTTTGTAAGTATATTCACGTCCTGGTATGACTGGAAATTCAGATTTGTATAATAATATGATGAGGCGGTTTATGGTCCTGTACCTGAAGCGCATGGTCGTTTCTGTTCTCTCGTTTGCCTGCTTTATTTCCTGTGGAGTGGATAACGGCCCTCAGGAATCACAGGAATCACAGGAAAAGGTCTGGAAATATGAGTATGAACACCCCACGGGTCATCCTCTTATTCTGCATCTGGCAGATCCTGACTGTGCAGAGAACGGAGATGTTCTTGCTGATATGGAAGATGTCAGCGTGTGGATGGCTGTCAGTGACGAAGATTCTCTGAAGATCGCACCTCTTCATTATTCACTGCACGGTTTTTCCGGAAATGGGTTGTCGGATCATAAGACGGGGGTCACTGCTTTTTATCATCATGCCCGGGTGATTAATAGTTCATATCAGGGAATTCAGGAGCAGTCGGCGCGGACTCCGATGAAATTCTGCCGACGATCTTATCCCAGAGACAGCGCAGAAAATGCTGCATTAGCGGTTGCTGTTGCTCTGAAAGTGGGTTCGGATTTTTATCGCGCCCTTGCTCCTGAGAGGAGTCCGGGTCCATTTCGGGTGCTGATGCAACCCGATTACTTTTATGAGACAAAGAAAAATCAGAGCACACTTTTCCGGAGCAGAAAGCCACACAATGCTTACTGGATGAAAAATATCAGGACAGGAGAAGAAAGCCTGCTGTTTATGCCGCTGACATCTGCAGAGCCTGATGCAAACCGTTTCTGGGAGCAGCCTGCAGTTGCGATTCATGAACAGGGGCATAGTCTTTTTTATCGGATTCGTTCTGCGGCTCCTTTCTGGAGGGACAGGAATGATGAGGAAGGTACAGGGATACGATATGACAAAGGACTTGAGGAAGGATTCTCGGATATATTCGCATGGTTGGCAGTGAGATATGCTGCGATGTCAGAGAAGATGTTTGAGGGCGAAGAAAGGCTCTATCTGTCCGCTTCTGATTGGAAGACGGCTGCCAATCGTCTGATGTCAGTTTATTGGCACTATACAAGGAATGGAGCTCGTCAGAAATCTTTCAGTCACGCCTTCTTTTCAGAGGAAGGGGCTGATGGACTGTTCGGGGATGATCCTCATGCGATTGGTGCGGTCTTTGCTCATCTGTTTTATAAATATTTGATTTTTAAGGAAGAGGAGTCTCTGTTGCGATATCGCTATCTTGGCAGGTTCTTGCTGGACTGGGCAGAACGCAGCTTCTCTGATCCTGTCATGATTCATGAAGGAGAGGACCCTTATTTTCTTCTGATGCAGAAAGCGATGACGATATTTGCTGAAAAAGTTCTGCGGTTTTATCATTCGCGTCTTTCTGAGACAGGAAGAGAGATTCTCTGTCAATCTCTGGCACAGGATCTTGATCACTTTGTTCATATCGATTCTTTGTCGGATTGTCGCAGGGTGGATGCCGGAGAACTCTGAGCCGGATTTTTTTTAGCGCAAAGATCAGGACCTGCTGGGGCACAGATATGGGAAAAAAGCAGGACTTGTATCTTTGAGCGGGGCTTAGTGTGGAATGAGTTTGCAACTGTAGTAAAAAATAAGAGGGATAGCATGGAAACTCAAAACCGTTCCGTAGCAGGCATCCGGGTGAAGCGGCTGAATCAGAAGAGTCGGGATCAGAGCAGGCAGAGCCCGATTCATGCGGATTCGACCTGTGTTCGGGAAGATGGGTAGGGAGGCTTATCGGCTGTCTGGCAGCTCTTTTTCTGATATTTTTCTGATAATCCGGTATAGCTCATAAGGTTCGGCAGAAGAGGCAGGTGCTGGATCAGAGTACTTTGGAAATAATATTTTTCCTGAAGCTTCAGCGAGCATAGGCTTGCCTCCGATCTGACCGAGAGTATCGCCTTTGCTAACCTCCCGAAAGTTATACCAGCCATGATCTAATCGTGCCTGATCTTTCAGGTGGACCCGCCGGACAGCACTCCATGTATACAGCGGGGCTCTGGCTTTTGCAGGTGGTGTCAGATTTGCGGTATACGGGATGAGGTCGTGCCTGCGCCGGATCAGGCCAAGGGCTCTTGTGATCAGAAAAAACCCAAAACTGCTCTGGTATGGATCGATCCCTTTCAGCCCCATTTCAATGGTAATGCCGGTTCCGCCATTCTGATTATGAAATTCATCAGAGCAGCAGCCTTCACTGGAAAAACTTTCTTTCCAGTGTGTGACAATTGGGATTCCTGGTAGCAACTCTCTGGCAAACTGATAGCTTTCTGCTGTATAGGGAAAAATAAAAAACGGGCTGCTACTTTTCTGGCTGGTCTGATGCAGATCTATATAATACTGAGATATTCTAAGAAGTTTCTCTAGCTGAGCAGCCCTTATGGGTTCATGCAGTTTTTTTTCAGGAAAGGCAAAACTGCGGTTAAGGTCTCTTTCAAGATAGCGGCTGTTTTTCAGGGCAGCTTCGGGGTTGCCCAGGGCCAGGCCGATGGGGATTTCGAGGAAGTGGGGCGAAGAGATCAGAAGATTCAGAAAGTCGTTAATGCTGGCAAGCCCGCCGGTTTCATCTCCGTGAATCAGAGCACTTATTGTCAGAGGCAGAGTTCTGTCATGGACCTGATGAAGAATCGGATTTTCCGGGCTGATGGTATAAACATAAGGGGCCAGTTCTTTGACCGTGAGCACTTTTGCCAGATTGTTCATCTGGAGGGTAAATCGTTCGAGTTCCTGATGAATGCTGTCAGAACTCCACATGTGTAATTTCCTTCTTATATAGTCTTTTCAGAGACAGAGTGATGTGCATGACATAACAAAGACTCTTTTTGTCATGCTATCATGTATAGCATGGAGCTGTAATTTTGAATCGTAGCTCCTGACAAACAGAAGATTTTTTCCGGGAGATAATAGTGAGGAGGCTTTTCTTTTTTGTATGGTTGTCCTTGCTTCTTCTCTCCTGTGATCCGGAAGGTCGGAAAGACTGTGCCTGGGTTCTTGAACCTGAGCCTGATCTGAAGGGGAAAGTTCAGGAGGGTTATATTCCTGTCTGCGCCAGAAATCGCCGAACGATGAAACAGGACTGTCGTCTGCAGCTGCGCCCAGAGCAGATCAGCGAGTATACGGGTAAAAAATTCCGATATTCGGACCTTCAGGTTGTTTCCGTTGCGCTACCACGGACCATTCGCTCTCTGAAGTTTTGTGAGTGATCTATCGTCCAAGGCAGATGCCGAGTCCTTCTGCAGCTTTCAGAAGCTGATCATCAGAGCTGATTTTTCTCCTGGAGTTTGCGCTGATATCAGAAAAAGGAATATGGGTGATACGGTCGCCTTTTTTGATGACCATCTGATTGTGCAGACCCTGCGCCAGCAAGTCGATGGCGTGAATCCCCATCTGACTGGCCAGAAGCCGATCCTGCGGGTTGGGCTGTCCTCCTCTTTGCAGATGTCCAAGGACAGTGACCCGGGTTTCCATTCCGGTCTCCTTCTGAAGCCGGATACCCACTATCTGGCCAATACCTCCCAGAACCTGACGGCCATCTGGTGTCGTCTGAAATTGCTGTGTCTGCTCTCCTGCGGGAACAGCTCCTTCTGAGACTACGATCAGAGAGAAGTTGCGCCCCAGTTTTTTGCGAAAATTAATTTTGCTGATGATGGAATCCCATGAGAAAGGGATCTCGGGGATAAGGACAACATTGCAGCCTCCGGCAACCCCTCCATGTAGTGCGATATAGCCTGAATCTCTGCCCATGACTTCCAGAATCATGATTCTGTCATGGGATTCTGCCGTGGAACGCAGGCGATGGACAGAATCTGCGACGAGATCAACGCAGCTGGAAAAGCCTATCGTCGTATCTGTCCCCGGCAGATCATTGTCAATGGTTTTTGGAATTCCGATGACTGGGATTCCAGCCTGGATCAGCTGAGAAGACATCCCCTGGGTCCCCTCACCTCCGATGACAATCAGGGCATCGAGTTTCAGCTCGTCAAATCCTTCTTTGGTCAGCTGAAGTTTATGGTCTCCGTCAGCTCCTGAAAAGCAGCACCCTCTGTTAAAGGTCCCGAGGATGGTTCCTCCCCGATGGAGGATATCCATCACATCAGTATTTTTCAGAGGGATGGTGCGCATGGGACGATCCTGAAGGCCATTAAAACTGTCAAGAATTCCAGTGAATTCCATTTGGTGATTCCGGATTCCGTGTTTGACAGCAGCCCGGATAGCGGCATTGAGTCCCGGGCAGTCACCTCCACCTGTACAAATACCAATTTTCATCACAAAATTTATCTCCGAAAGATCAGGTGTCTTTGTTTTCTCTCTCTGTTTGGCTGTATTTCTTTATATTATGATCCGGCACAGGAGCTCTGACCAGAGCAGGATAAAAATATCAGGGCTGCTCTTGCTGCTGCTGTGCAGGTATCTTTTTCCTGGTCAGGTTTCTGAAGGCAGAAATGAGCTTATGGTGCTGTTCTGTTTTCAGTTCTCTGTCTTTGTCTTTTTTTTCTGCATGTTGATTAGGTTCTTCTGTTTCAAAACTGAGAAGCTGTTGAAAACCTGTTGAGGATTTTTTCAGGTGAATGTAGTGGTAGCGATATCCGTCCATAAGAGGAATTGTATTCTGGAACTCTTCTTCGGGAAAGTGCTCACTTGCTTCAAGAAACATCTTTATCTGCTCTTTGTTGACCTCTTTCTGAGGCAATATGACACTACTGCTGCTTTCTGGCCAGCGAATGTCGGGAGCAATATAAAAAACCCGGATCGTTTGTTTGTCTTCATATTCTGTGCCTGAGGTGATCAGCCAATGTCCCTGACCAGCTCCGGCAAAGCCGCCACTGGAAAACAGGCACCAGATTTCTCCGGTCCAGCCTTCCTTATGCTGGCTCAGGAGCCATTTTTGTAACCATGCCTCATAGGGATAGGCGGGCTGTTGTTTTTTTTCCGAAGGCTCTTCGGACTTCAGTTTAACGGAGGATTTGCCTGAGGTAAAACCCTGGCTGATACAAGAGACGAGCAGGAGCGGGAAGAGCCTCAGGCCAAGGTTCTTCGCAAGTCCGATGAGCCCTGTCTTATGACTGTATACTGATCTGATGCGACACATCATAATCTGGCCTCAGATAAATGTTGAGATGAAAGACGAAGATAATAAAGTTGCCGTTTTATTGTATATTAGAATCGCATTCCGACACTAATGAGAAAATCTTTGAGAATGCCCTGGCTCTGGAGAGCCAACTCCTGACGATTTTTGCTCGATTTTTCCCTTTGGATCTGACCATTGATCATTGTTGTATGCACAGAGTTTTGGCGTGCGATCAATGCGCTTTCGAAGAGTGGAGTCTCTATATCCAGGAAAAAGTCGCTTGAAAGATTCAGCCGGAGTCCAAGGGTGCCTCCATAGTAAATTCCTGATTCAGAAAGAGAGAGAATGGAGTTGCCCAAAGTGCTGACCTGAGAGGTTTTCTGAAAGCGGCTATGAGCTGAAGCAAAAGGAACCATGTGCTCAGACCATCGCTCCAGATACATCCGGGCTCCTCCACCGATTCTGATGTCCTGGTTGTTACCCGGGGTGAGTTTTCCGGCTCCTGAATAAGTTTTGAAGGTGAGAGATCCATCTGCAAACCAGAACATGTTGCGGTTAAATTGTTCCGCGTAGCGGGCTCCGAAGCCAAATTCTGAACCTGAAAGCTGATGATCCATGTTTGCATGTCTGTATAAGCCCTGAAGGACACTCAGTTCTGAAGCCAGGACTACAGAGTGTAAGTGTGCCCATAAGGTGAATATTGTGATCAGCAATGATGTTGCAAAAGTGTGGCGCATGAGCCTCATAAAGATCCTCCTTAAACGACCCTCATGGTCTCCGGATATTCTTCTGCTCGCTTAATCTAAGGTTATGCCCCGGAGATCATTGCTTTGCAAGAAAATAGCTTTGCTGATCACAGGAGGTTAAGTTGTCAGTCTTGAGTTAAGATCTCGAAGTTCGTTACAATAGCCGCAGACCTCACCGGGCATATACTGGGTATTGGGCGCTTGAACAATTGAAAGAGACGGGCGGATGTCCGGATCTTGCCCGCACGAAAAGACATTGTGAAGGTTTGATGGGGCTCTTTCATTCAGTAACGCCATATCAGGAACAAAAATGGATGAAAACAATACAGAGTTCATGGAGTTCATGAAAGACAGGATACCGGGAATGGTGGACAATATCAAAATCGAAAGATTTAGGGAGACTGATACTCTGCTTGTTTCGGAACTGATCCGGCGGAACATGGGGCGTTTTGATCAGACTGAGGCTGTTCTGGTTGCGACGTTCCGGCGTTTGAGCGCTCTGACACACAGTTATTTACGTGAGGGTTGCGCTTTGTTTGTTGCGAAAATGCTGGATCACAGCAGGGGAGTAGACGCTCTGGTCGCCTGTGCAGGCCTGGGGCCTCTGCATGGGCTTCCTGTCAGTGAAGGGATTGGCGAGATAAGGGATCTGGTCGTGAATGAAAGCCTGAGAGGGCGTGGCATCGGTTCTCGCCTTTTATATCGATGTATTGACGAAGCGAAGGAGCTGGGCTACAGGAGGCTTTATCTTGAAACCAGCCAGAATATGGTGAAAGCCAAAAAATTGTTTGTGAGATCCGGTTTTCGTCCGGTTGCAGAAGTGCCCGGTCAGGACCTTCCCTGCTACTTTCTGATGGAAAATCTTCAGGAACATTAATGAAAAAAAGAGCTTATGCCTGCTTTTCGAGCAGATATAAGCTCTGTTAAGAGGGCTGTTTTTGATTCCTGCTGTCGCTTTCCAGGTTTTTTAAGAACTTCACCTTGCATTTTATTGTTATCTGGCCTAGGATGCCCGCTTGTTTCGGAGAAGCCTAGGGCGGGCTGCGTCTGTGATATGGATTCAGCGTCAAAGAACGCCATCAGGCACGATAAAAGAGCCTCTGCTTAGCAGAAAAAAACAGTATTCAGGAGAAGGCGGACATGGCTTCACCAACTAAAAAGTTAAAAGTTCGACGGGCACTTAAAAAAGCCTCTCGTGCAAGCCGAAGAAAAAACAGAAATAAGAACCACGGGTCAACAGCTCCAAATCTTCCTCTTAACATGCCGAATGCTTATGAGAAGGCAGTAAAGGCTGCCCGGGCGACTTCTGAGAAGTAGTCTTAAATACAGACTTTGCTCTGTTTCCCGCCAGAAAGATCTGATCAGCAGATCAGATCAGTAGCAAACAACTTTGTTTGTTGAATCATGTGTGTGCTGAATGAAAGGAGAGTCTCTGTTTGGAGAGCTCTCCTCTTACATGGATGGAGGCTTTAGCCTTGCTTCTCAGGTTCATGAAGAGCACGATCTTCTTTTTTTGGGTTTTAATTATTACATTCTGGCATTTCTCGTTTCTGGCTATGCTTCGTCTGAAGGCGAGAGTCGAGGGAAGGGCTCCCTCCCAGACGGAGGCCCATAAAATCGCGACATTATGGGGCCAGAGGCTTCTGAAATCTGTTCCGGGCTGGGATATTCAGGTTCGGGGTGTGGAGTATCTTCCGCCAGAAGGGAGCCCCTGCGTTCTGGTTGCGAATCACGAGAGCTCAACAGATATTCTGGCAATCTATTTTCTGGGTATACAGTTTCGCTGGCTGTCCAAGAAGAGTATGTTTCAGGTTCCTTTAGTTGGAATGGCAATGCGATGGGCTGGTTATGTCCCTATTGTCAGAGGGAACAAGGGAAGTCACCAACAGGCGCTCAGTCAGAGTGAGGCGTACGTCCGTCAGGGGATTCCTATGCTTTTCTTTCCGGAAGGAACCAGATCTGTGAAGGGGACTCCTGGCGAATTTAAGACAGGAGCCTTCCGGCTGGCTCAGGCCTGTGCTGCACCGGTGTTGCCTGTTGTCTTGTGTGGTGCGGGCCGTCTTTTGCGGAAGAAAAGCCTGTATCCGGAAAAGGCTACGGTCAAAATTCAGATTCTTCCTCTGATGGAGGCTCTTCCGGGAGAATCAGCGCAAAATTTTACACAGAGGGTGCGTGATAAGATCTGTGAGGCACATGCTCTTTTGCTCGCAGAAGAGCGCCCTGTGTCCGGCCACTCTCTGACGGGTGAATGTCATGAAGCAGAGCCTGTTTGTTGAAGCGATTCATGCTTTCAATGATAATTATATCTGGGCGATCCGCTGGAATCAGCGGGATTTTTGTATACTGATCGATCCTGGCGATGCTCAGGCAGCTCTTCGTTATCTCAGCGACAATAAGCTCCGTCTTCTTGCTATCTGGAATACACATCACCACCAGGATCACACAGGTGGAAACTCCGAACTGAAGCATCGTTACGCTTGCCCTGTCCTGGGTTCTCAGGAAGATAAGCGCCGTATTTCTGGTCTTGACCAGGGGCTGGTGCATGGGGACAGCTTTATGATCCCCGGAGATGAGGTTCTGGTGATCTCCACCCCCGGGCATACGATGGGGGCTGTTTGCTTTCTGCTCAGGGGATCTTCCGCTCTTTTCTGTGGGGACACTCTCTTTTCTATGGGTTGCGGGCGAATGTTTGAAGGAACGCCTGAAGTGTACTGGAAGAGCTTGAAAACTCTAAGAAATCTTCCTTCAGCGACAGAGCTCTTTTGTGCTCATGAGTATACTCTGGATAATGGAGCTTTTGCTCTGAACCTGACTCCGGGCGACAGGGAGCTTGCCGCTTACATTGAGAGGCTTCGGGATCGCAGCTGCCAAAAGGGGCGGACCCTTCCCGTATTGCTTCGCGACGAGCTGCGATTCAATCCTTTTCTGAGGGTGGATCAGCCAGATTTTGTGGCTTCATTACCCTTTGAGACGAGAGGCTTAGGGGAAGGCGATGTCTTTGCCCAGATCCGCCTGATGAAAGATCATATGTGATGCCGTGTTTTATCAGGGGTTGTGAGAAGGTTCTGAAACCCTGGCTTCCGCATCAATGATGATCTCTTCCTGCTGTTTCGCTCTCTTGTGTGTGGAGCTGCTTTTGTCGTGGCCAGATCCGGACATGTGAAAGATTCTGATCGTGGCTGCCTGACCCATATTGCTGAATCCAGAACTGAAGATTTTCTGGCTTAGATGGCTTCGGAGGATAAGTCCAAGCAGATCTGTAAGCAGTCCCGGGAGAATCAAAAGGACCCCTGCTATCATGCCGGATAAACTCTGGCTCAGAAAGGCAAAGGGATCGCTTTCCTGTCTGATGGCTGTCAGGCTGCTCAGACCCTGCTGTCGCAGAATCCGGTATCCTGCCCATGTGCTGATGAGGAATTCTGCCAGCATGACCCATCCGGCTGTTCTGGCGCCCAGGGCATATTCGAGGCCGGAAGATATGAGCAGATATGTCAGGCTTTCCGCGATGATCAGTAAAATCACCAGAAGATATATGTATCGCATCTTTGTCTGTCCCTCCGGAATTGCGCAGGTACTTTTTTTAATGTAAGGCCGCTTCTGTATTCTGCAAGGGGGCTCTTTTTGTGGAGGGGATGCTTGTCGTTCCTGGAAGAATCCTGTTTTCGAAAGTGAATTATTTCTTTAAATATCAAGCTATTAAAATATGACTGTTGACATCGCATGATCATTGTGTAATTACTTAATCCCTGTCTTAATTGAAACGAGCTGTTTCAGAGAATCGAGGACTTCCCGATGGAAACTGCGTCCGAATTAAACAGAAAATCATGTAAAGTTAAGCGATTACCTCCTTCGGTGGTGAAGGATATTGAGCTTAAAAATCAGGCAAGACGACTTGCTAATCTTGCTCCGATTAAGATTCGTGTGCGTATGTGTATTGCATGTGGGCAGTCGTTTGAATCTGCCGGTAACAGAACCTGCGGTTGTAACACGAGAAATACCGGATATATGGCTGGAAGAGAAATCATCTGAGGCTGTTTCGGCGCTCTCCTTCGCGAGGACTCATCTCTTTCTTATGATGTCAGTCTGTTAAATAATTTTTCTTAGCTATTAAAAAAATCTGACGATTTCCTGGAATAGATTTTGGGTTTTTCGGAAAATATTCCGTAATTCTCTTTCTGTTTATATTTCTGGGGGAGCCTGGATATGCTGGGATCTTTAGGGTTCAGAAGAAAGCCTTATACCGTGGTCTATAAGGATTTTCATTCAGGAGAGCTCAGGCAGATCAGGCGAAGGCCGCCGGAAAAGCAACACGATATTTTACCAACAGATATTGTCGAGTTAAAGACACAACGGGGAGATGACTGGCAGGAAGGAGACTCTGTCAGTGTAAAACATGTTAGCTACCGGGCTCCAAATCTACTGCAGTTGAAAAATTCTGAGGGAGATACGACATTTACACCTTACTTTGATGTTGAGCTGGAAGAAGAAGTGGCTTACAGACCAGGGAAGGAGAAAGATGTTGAAAGGAGTAACCGTTATCTCAGGTGGCCATAGGAGCTCTGGGCTGTTGCCGGGGATTCAGGGCCTGCTGAGACAGTCTCCGGGAAAGACAGGGTCGGGCCCGGGCTCATAATCTGTGATGTAGATATGTGCCTGATCCCATCCAAGCAACTGATTATCTTCATCAAATACTTTTGCTCTGAAATAGTGATTGCCATCCTGATTCGGTCCTGAGCCGAGGATTGTTTTTTCAAACATGAAGCTGTTTTGGGAGCGTATCATTTCCCGGTCAATGACAGACCAGTAAGCTCTTTCATTATCAGGGCAGCGGATGAGCCTTTCCAGCTCCAGGGATTTAGCCCGGAGTCCGAAAGTCAGGTTCAGGCGGACGGCATCACCGCTTTTGTAAATCCTTTTGTTGTCCGGGTGCTCAATTACGGTTTTTCCGCTGAGAGAGTGGCGGTTTCCAATATAAGAGTGGAAGATAATCGGATCAAAGTCAGGAATATCCCCCCAGGTCAGTGGGGTATTGGCCGGGTTTGTCTGAAAGTGGATTCCGTTTCCTGTTTCGAGGCAGCCGATCCTGGTGATCTGTGGATTGTCATATGCCAGACGGTCGCAGATATAGTCTGTCAGAGCATTCAGGTTTCTGAGCTGAAACTCACTGAGCCATAAGGGGTTTGCTGATTTTCTCACGCCATCGCGGATTTTCCCTGACAAGCCTGTCAGTGCGATCACGACTTCGTCCTGACTGAAATTCATCCTTCCCTGAGAGTCTGTCACAGGAACCGCTTCATCATGGGGGTAGATCTGAAGGGGCATTTCGGAAATATTGGCAGAAGACGGGACCAGGTAGTGGGCTCCCATCCACATTTTTTTCTCAGACTGGCCATCCCATAGCTGCTCCTCAATGCATCCTGAAAAAGAGAGGGGGCAGTGAACGATGCGTATTTTAGTGGGTGTCTGGCTCCGGTGATGGGTTCCCTGGTTGTGCAGGCGCAGAAATCGGGCTGCATAGACCTGATTCGGGGAACTGGTGGTCAGGTTCGATAGCTGAAGATGATTGCTGGAAACGGTCCGTAAATTGTCCAGATTTATGGGCGGAGATTCTTCTCTGAAGGCAATAATGTTATTGTTTTCCGGATCTGTCCAGAGGAAGCCTTTGTTAAGAGCTTCTATCATTTCAATTGCATAGAGAGTTCTGGTGCTGTCGTCATTCCGGTGAGCTTCCGCCATTGCCCAGATCCAGTTGTATTTTTCTTCGTCTGTCTGAGGAGATGCTTTCAGACCCTGCGGCATTTTCCTGGATAGCCAGTCGGCATAGGCTGTGATCTGTGAATCAAGCCGGTCTCCGCGAGCTCCGTTATCCAGGCCCAGTGTCTGGCGTGAAAGGCCAAAGGCGCTCTGTAGGCTGGCAGGTTCCCACTGCCCTTCTGAGCCGGAAGCCAGCGGTTTGATGCCAGATTCAATGTAAGCGCTGGCAATCAGCAGGCGTACCGGAATTCCGGAATGTCCTGCGGCTTCATCAAAAACCCTCTCTGATACTGAACGGGGATCTTCCTTTTTATCTTCATGGCCATTATCTCCGCAATTTACAGATATGAAAGCAAAAAGATACGGTATGAGTCTGAAGCAAAGCGGCTTTTGTTTGAGTGTCGCTGGGATGAACATGTTCAGGCTCCTCAATATCAGAGATGGGATCGGATTTGTTTTTTCGCGGCTGTCCGGAAAGGGCGGCCGTGTTTTTTTTTCTGAAAGACTTGCATTTTTTTTCAGTCTGAGGCACATTGCTTTTCAGTCTCGTGGGGGTATAGCTCAGCTGGTAGAGCGTTGGATTTGCATTCCAAAGGTCAGGAGTTCGACTCTCCTTACCTCCACCAGAATGACCTGATCTTTATTATATGATCTCTTCTAAAGATCTGAAAAGAACCAGATCCTCTTTCATTTTATCACGGCTTACCTGATACATCAGAATAATATAGCATTATCGTATATAACAGCGTGCTGAAGCTGACTGTCTCCGATGCAGATATGGTTTTTTGTGATTTTTATCACTGCCAGAGAAAAGGACAGAAGGATTTTGCTGTCTGAAAAAAAAGACACAATCAGAAATACTTTTGTGTAGATGGGGCCCGCTGACTCCGTATTTTTCAGCTATGTCTGCACCCAGATAGTGACAATCATTGACCTGGATGATTGAGAGATATCCTTGCCGGATATAGCAGCATTTTTATGTTTATCCATGACTTTTCCCTTCTCAAGTCCTGCCTGCGGACAGCCGAAGATTATTCTGATCTTTTTTATATGCAGATCGCCCTGGAATTGTTTTCAGGGGGCATTGTGTTGGCTTGTATCTGCACAGGGTGCGGACGGTCTTTGCTTCACAGGAAGGCTTTGTTTGTTGTCTCCCTTCCGGGAGGTTGGATTTTGGTGGTGGCACAGTAGATTTCAGACTCTTTTTTTCTGCTCCTGAATGACTGATAGAGGGTAGTGGATCGTGAAGACAAAATTTGCTCTTTTGATATGCATGATATCTGCACTGATTTTTGCGATGTACTCTCTGAATTTCTTCCCCCGTGACTCCTCTCATCCTGAGAACAGAATTCTTCGTTTCGGTCATGATATGCCTGAAAATTCTCCTCAGCATCAGGGGGCTCTGAAGTTTAAAGAGCTCGTAGAAAAAAAGACAGAAGGTCGTCTTCAGATCCGGATATTCCCATCCCAGAAGCTGGGGACGGATGCTGAGATGGTTGATATGGTTCAACGTGGCGATCTGGCTTTTAGCCTTCCTCCGACATCAAAAATTTCTGCTCTGGACCCTCTTCTTGAAATTTTTGACATCCCATTTCTTTTTAAAAATTCTGAATCCTTATATGAAGAGCTGGACGGGAAAACAGGATCTTCTTTATTTCAGGGACTCAGGAATCAGCATATTGAAGCTCTGTCAATGTGGGAGTCGGGCTTTAAACATTTTACCGGAAATAAGCCCTTGCTGACACCTTCCGACTTTAATGGCTTAAGGTTCAGAGTTATGCGTAGTTCTGTCTTAAATGATCAGGCCATCAGTCTGAATGCTTTCCCGGAATTTGTTGATTTTCATAAGCTCAGAGATGCTCTGATTAGTGGAGTGATTGATTGTGAAGAAAATTCCATTTCATCGATCGTTTCAATGAAGCTATACAACGGACAGAAATATCTGACGATCAGCAATCATGGCTATTTAGGTCAGTTATTGATTGCAAGTCAGAAAATTATGGAGACTCTCACAGAAAAAGATAAAGACATTATTTTTACGGCTGCACGTAGTGCTGCTTATTATCAGAGGAGTCAGGTCAGAAAAAATGAGGAAATTTTTCTGGATGAGCTGAAACATCAGGGTATCAATATTGTGTCTTTATCTAAAGAGCAAAGATCAGAGTTTATAAAATCTTTTGCTCCTATCTATTTTGAAAACAGGACCACACTCAGAAAATTTTCAGCATTCATTAATCCTGATATTTTACCGTTTCTGGAACCACATATTGTCGTTTTTCTTGATCTCAGCTTTACTTATGAGAACTATGCATCAGCCGTTTCTCTGAAGAGGGGAGCTGAATTAGCTGTTGAAGAAATCAATCAAAATGGAGGTCTTTTTGGAAAAAAAATTCTTCTTATGGCAAAAAGCCATGATGGTTTCCCTGCAAGAGGAATTAAAAATATATCAGAGATAAGTAAAAATCACCATCCTGTTGCAATTCTTGGAGGAATGCATAGCCCCGTCATCCTTGCAGAACAGGAAACCATAAATCAGATAAAAGTGCCGTATCTTGTTCCATGGGCTGCGGCAACATCGATTGTCTCGAAATTAAATCCATTTATATTCCGTTATTCTGTTCGTGATTCTGATGCTGGAGAAAAACTCTTACGGATGGCATCAAAATCAGGTAAGCATGTTTATCTGCTCTTGGAAGAAACTCCATGGGGCAGGAGCAATGAAAAATCTATATACAAAGCATTAAAAAAAATCAAAGGTACGTCTGTTTCAGGAGTCCGATGGTTTAAATGGGGAAAAACTAATTTTAATGATGTTGTTGAGGATATTGTTCAGTCAGAAAGTGATGTTGTTATTTACATTGGTAATGCACCTGAAGCCGTCCATTTTGTCAGAGGCTTTGTCAATCATCATCTGAATATACCAATTGTCTCACATTGGGGCCTGACTGGTGGAAGGTTCTGGAATGAAACAAAAGATATTCTGAATCGGGTAAAACTTAATTTTCTTGTCACAAAAGCTGGTCTTCAGAAAAATCCATCACAACGTTTTACTCATTTTATGAATCTGTATCATAAGAAATATCATACAGACAGGACACAGCACATTCCCGCGATTTACGGAACGGTCCATGCGTATGAACTCATGAAAATATTGTTTTTTTCAATGAAGAAGTCTGTATCAGAAAATCCTGAACATATCATGAATGCCATGAGATCAATCAGAGAATATGATGGGATTTATCGAAAGCATACCAACCTTTTTAATAAAAAAAGTCGTGAGCAGGAGGCTCTGAAAGAATCTGATCTTGCTTTTGGTTATTATAATCATATAGGGAATCTGACTATAGATGAATGAACTGTATGATGAAACATCTAAAAAAAATCAGAGCTTTGAAAAAAGGCTCAGAAGAGTTATTTTTCTTCTCATGATAACGGTGTCCTTTTTTTTTACGGGAATCGTATCAATTATTTCCGGCAAATATATTTATGATCTCTCGTTAAAATTAGATGATATGACGGTTCAGAATAGTGCAGATACAATATCAAAAATATTAAAAAGAGCTCTCGAAGATATCCGATTAAGTTCGCGGAATCCTGTTGTTATCAATAGTCTTATTTCTTATGATGAAGAGACATTGTCATTTGTTCTGTCCAGCCTTCAAAAGAGAATATTGGCAGAATTTGTATCGATTCGTGATTCAGATGGATTACTGATTTTTTCGGTAGATGCGACAGGGCGCAGAGCTTATCCTGAAATGCATATGGGATATGAGCATAGATTTCGACTCATTAATGTTGAAAAGGATATTTTTGAAATCAGAGATTATATTGATATTGCTGTTCCTGTAAAATTTTATATGAAAAATCAAGGTTTTATTGAGGTCGTGATCAACCCAGAAAAACTGTTTTCTGCATATCTGGATACGGATTTTTTATATCAGTTTTCAGCTCAGAAAAAATCTGCTCCGGATGGATATCTGATCGGCGCGGTTAATTTTCAGAATCCTGTTTCTGATATGACATCGGATATTATTTTTGAACAATACAGATCAGATCATCCCTATAAAAAATTAATTTCTGTCATAATTTATTCTCTTATTATTATAACATGTCTTGTTTTTCTTGTTTCTTTTATGATAGCAAAAAATATAGCTGATTATTTTATCTCGCCAATCAGAAAGTTAGTCGCACTTATTTCAGGAAGCGATTTACGCCATTATACCAGATGTTCACCAACAGGAGCAGGGCTGGAAATTGAATATCTGGCAAAAGCTTTTGATCGTAGAACAGAGCAGTTGATTGAAAACAATAACTCACTCGAACAAAAAATTCTGGAGCGAACATATGAAATTCAGAAGGAAAAAGAGAGGGCAGAAAAAGCTCTTTCAATCCGTTCTGAGTTTATCGCGAATATGAGTCACGAAATCAGAACTCCCCTGAATGGAATCCTGGGTGTGGGTGATATTCTTGCGGAAGAACTGAAGAATTCAGATTCATCAGGAAAAGTAAAAATTTTGCAGCAAAGCGGTGAGCTTCTTCTTTCCATTATCAACGATATCCTGGATTTCTCTAAACTTGAATCAAAGCAGATGCTTGTTGAAAAAGTTTCTTTTAATCCTCGTTCTCTTATTAAGAACCTGATGGATGCGTTTGAAGATCAGGCAAACCAGAAAGGGCTTCATTTATCGTTATCTCTTCTTTCTCCTCTTCCGGAACAGTTTTATGGAGATCCAACCAGGATTTTACAGATACTTTTTAATTTAACAGGCAATGCAGTCAAATTCACAAAGGAAGGGAGCATTTCTGTTATAGTCTCTGCTGAACAGATAAAATCGGAACGTTACTTTTTCAAAATAAGTGTAAAAGATACCGGTATTGGCATTCAGGATTCTATGATTCGAAGTTTGTTTAATCCTTTTTATCAGGCAGATGGCTCTATTACCCGCAGGTTCGGAGGGTCTGGTCTGGGCCTTACAATCTCAAAACAGCTGGCCGAGCTTATGGGTGGGCATATTGAGGTTGAGAGTATTTTTCAACAAGGAACCATCTTTACAGTGACACTTCCTTTAGAGCTTTCACATGAGATTCTTTCAGATCAGGCTATGGGTTCTCATACAGCGTTTCATTTCAAAGAAGATATTAAAATTCTTCTTGCAGAAGACAATGATGTGAATCGTGAATTGTTTAAGGCATATCTTTCTTCGATCGGACTATCGTGCGAGATTGCTGTTGACGGCTCAGAGGCCGTCAGGATGGCCAAAAATTATAGTTATGATTTTATTTTTATGGATATGCAGATGCCTGTTATGGATGGAATTACTGCAACCAGAGAGATCAGAAGTCTTCCTGAACATCAGAGGACAAAAATTATTGCACTGACAGCAAATGCCTTTAATGAACACAGGCAACGCTGTCTGGATGCAGGTATGGATGATTACCTGAGTAAGCCATTAAAAAAGAAAAACCTGATTGCTCTTATACAAAAGATGTTTTCCGAATCTAAAGAAGAAAGTTAACAGATATATTTTTGATTTTTAATCAAGTAATAATGTGCAGATCAGAGTGCTCCAGCTTTCAACAAAAAGGCCGGATTTATTTTTTCTTGGACGGTATTTTGCCTGATAGACGGAGTTTAGTACTTTCTGATCCATTCCAAAACCAATCTTTCTTCTGAGCTTTGCTTTGATGACGGAACCTTTTTTATCAATATAAACATCTACAGGGAATTTTCCTTCGATTTCAGCATCGAGAGCTGCTTCTGTATATGCAGGAGGTGTATATGATATAAGAATAGCAGGAGATGATAAATCTTCTGTGATTTGATCAACCTTCATCGTCCTGATACCCTGATCCGGGGCCAGCAATGTATTGCCATAAGGAGCTGAGATTCCCGAAGACTTTGAACTGAAAGATTCTGCTTTGAGCCCCTGTACTACCTTTATTTTTTTGTTTTTTTTAACTTTTTCTTTTTTACTCTTTTTATGAGTTGATTTGATTTCAGAAGGCGGCTTTATTTTTTTTTTCACGGATGGCGGAGGTTCAGGGTCTGCCTCTATTTTTTTTATTTCGGACTCTTTCTGAGGAATGACTTCCGGTGATGTTTTTTTTATTTTTGAGACCGTAATCTTTACAGGCCTCTTATAAGAGGATTCCTTTTTTTGATGAAGATATCTGTGGTTAAGCAAAAAAAGAAAAGACAAATGAAGCGTTGTCGCGAGGGTGATATTAAAAGTCAGGCCAGAATAAAAAAATCTGCTTAACATCTTAGAATGTTTCAGATTCTTCATCAGTTTTTTATCCGTTTCTTCTGCTCTCCTTTGTCAGGAGTATTGTTCGGTATACTGAGTTTATTTTCTGTTTATTTATGCTTGTCATCATCATGAAGACAGACACGATTTCTGCCGTTTTTTTTTGCTTTATATAAAGCGGCATCCGCACGGGATATTGCTTCGTTGCCTGATTCATATCCGATTTTTATCTGTGACAGGCCAAGGCTCATGGTTACCGGTATGTTTGTTCCGTTAAAAATAAAAGTATCGGCTTCAATTGCCGAACGAAGCTTTTCTGCTGCCAGAAGAGCTCCTTTGATTTCTGTTGAAGGAAGAATCGCAAGAAACTCCTCTCCACCATATCTGCATAGAATATCAGATTTCCGGAAGTTCTGCCGGAATATGTGTGCGACCTTCTCAAGAATAAAATCACCAGCCTGATGTCCCCATGTATCATTGACAGATTTAAAATGATCAATATCCGCCATAATAATCGATATTTTCTGCTCTGATCCTGGATTGTTGGAAAAATCTCTCAGAGCATTTGGAAGGTATTGTTCAAAATATACGCGGTTATATAATCCTGTTAATTTATCTGTAATGGACTGCGTTGCTTTTACTTTATATTTATCCTGAAGATTTGTTTCTGCTGTTACATCACGGATCAGAATAAAGCTTCCGGGAGACTGATCCTCGGAAGGGATAGATAAGGGATAGATACCAAGAATCAGATTAAGGCCGCTTCGGTCTTCTGTATCTCCTCTGACTTCATCTATTCTCGTGGGTGTCTGATGTGAGAGAATCTGCTGTATACTGAGAGGCTTTCCGGCAATATTCATTGTGATAAGATGATCAAAACTATCTGCTTTGAGTATTTGTCGTGAGCTTTTTCCTGTCAGGGAAGAAAAAAGCTGATTGCATTTCAGTATCTGACCCGTCTTGTCAACAAGAGCATAGGCATCGAGCAAGGCTTTGCAGAAGTGCTCAAATGGACGGAAGGCTTCAAGTGCAGGCTTTTCCGATTTTTTTTCTTTTATTTTTCCTGTTGCTCCTGTCACGACAGATACCCTTTTGCTTTAATGAAGACTATTTAGCGTGATCAAGCCAGCTGAAAAATTCATTTTCAAGCTCTTCCATTTCCATGGTTTCACCACATTTCTGACATGTGATTTCCGGGACTTCTTCATCAGGACTTGTCGGGAGGTTTTCTCCTTCGGTAAATAACTGAAGATGCTGAGAATCACAATTCTCACATACGTAGCTTGCAAAAACAGAACGAATATGAGATTTCCCTCGAAAATTCGGGATCATATTGATCTGGCTTACAATTTCCGGAGGACACTCTTCAAACGTGATATTTCGTGATTTTTCAGCTTCCCTTAGAAAATTAATCCAGGCACGAACGCCACAGCTGTTGATAGATGTAACATGTTTCATGTTGAAAACACATGTACTTTCAAGATGTTTTGGAAGTTCGGCAAGAGATACTTCGGCATCTTCGTTGATCTCTCCGTTGAAGTATACGTACTCTCCGTCGTCTTGTTTTTTGGTCTGAAAGGTCAGGTCCATAGGCTTGTTTCATCCTTTGTCAGCTCAGTGAGGCAAACTTCCACGCGACTGATCGGAAACGATATGTGATTCTTAAGGTCAGACAGGAGATTTTCAGAAAAATTCCTTTGATAGCTATGGGATAAAGATTTAACAAAAGTTTGTTAAATAAATAAGGAAATCTTATAAGATCTGTCTGCGATGGAATAGGGGGGGGGTGTCTATTTTACGGTTCAGTCCGCCGGTGGGCGCAGATCTTGTCCTATAGCGTAAATTTCCGGACATGACTCTGCTTCTTTTAGCCAGGTATTCAGGTGCCCTGCTTTTCCTCTCTCCATTGAGAAGCCCTGTATGATCTGATCTTTCATAGGGATAAGAAGTCTGTCATGTAAGATGTTATGAATTCTGGAGCGATCTTTTCTTCCGTACCATGCCACAGGTGCAGGAACTTTAAATTCAACCGTCACACTATCCTTTGGATAGGCTGCAAAGGCGGTTCCCGAATCGTTTCGGAAATAGATATCAAGAGGAATGAAATCTGACTTTTTATGCCAGACAGGTCTGTGAAAACGGACATTTTCATCCATTGTGATCTGATACTGAACGGAAAGGAATTTCTGATCCGGGGGAACAGGCCGTGTTTTTTTGAAAAATCTGGAAAATAAGCCGGATTTTTCTTTTTTATGAGTGACTGCTAAGGGATATTGCTTTTCATCAAAAGCAAGGGCCTTACGGTTATAGCTTATGACCCATAATGGTTTCAGAAAGGCAGGATTACGCTTTGCAAGGAAATGAATGGTATCCAGAAGCATTTTGTCTTGTCCGGGGGGATTGAGTTTCTTTTTTTCTGATTCTTCGAGAATTTCTGAGAATAATTTTTCAGCGTTTCGGCTGCCAGGTCGGACAGAAAAAAGCCGGATCAGCAGTGCATCAGGGACAGAAATTCGGTATTTATGCACAGAATGTTCTTCTGACGGGCTTGGATTTTTTATTTTAAGCTCAAGGATTCCGGACGTTCTGCTGGCCTCAGAACGCATTATAGCCGAGATTTCTCCTGAGGGTGATTGCTGATATGTCATATAAAATCGTACCCTCATCCTTAATTTTGTCATGATGCCATGATTAAAAAATCTGGCTGATAAACCGTAAAAAGTAACTGTTGCTCGTATTTTACCTGGGTCTTCATGCTCTCTGGAAACAAAGTGGATACCTGACTGCTCTTTGAGAAAATTCTGGATAGAATTCCAGCTTTCTTGTCTGAGAACGGATTTTTTTTCCCTGCGGTTATTGGTTGTGTTTGTCTGACCGGATATTTTTCGCAGATCAGTGATGAGCTGTATCCCTTTATATGTCGGAATCGAGAATTTTTTACAGACTTGTTCTGATCTGAGATAGGACAGCCATTCCGCTCCATTTTCAGATAATGCGATCTCTGCTCCAGAAGATGTAAAAGACTCAAGGCTCAGAAACAGAAGAAAAATAATGGTGTACTTCATACAGACTCCTGTTCTGAAAGATCATAGTCCGGTGAAGTTACCGGGAAGACCTGAGTAAAGTTCTCCGAGATAATCTGACTGTGAAACCGATGTTTTAACAAGTTCGGATGGGAGAAAAATTTTTTCG
Organism: Deltaproteobacteria bacterium; assembly: GCA_020635195.1. Classification (GTDB taxonomy): domain Bacteria; phylum Bdellovibrionota_B; class Oligoflexia; order Oligoflexales; family Bog-1112; genus JACKAG01. The sequence continues at coordinate 158,451 of JACKAG010000002.1, forward strand.
TATCGAAGGTAATGTTGTACAGGGGGAAGGTGCTGCAGTTTTCCCCAGTGCTGAGCCATGTAGCGTCGTGCTGTCAGTTGCTGAAGATCCTGAAGATTAGAGTAAGATCTGTGAATTCCATAAATCTCTCCGATAACGAGCATTCCATCAGATCCGAGGTATTGCTCAAGAGCTTTCGTTCCAATATTCGAATTATAGAAGGCATAGATAAAATCAAGAAGTGCAGAAGCCATTTTTCTATGATCTCGATGCTCCGCAGAAATCATATTCTGTATCTTTAAAAATTTTTTAAACAAGGTTCTTCTTCGAAAAAAAAGAGCTTTTTTCTGTATCTGATTCAGCTGGATGTTGCAGTGTGTTTGAATATTTTCTTTTGAAAAAAACGATCGTACAAACTCTTTAAACTCCTGGTAATCCTGATCTCGTATACGTTCCAGTAAGGTTCCTCCATCGATGAGAATTCTTGTTTTTGCATAAATTTTTTTATATTTCGGGGCGAATATTTCATCAGGAAGCTGTCTTTCTTCATAAAAGATTCCCCCTTCTGGTGAATACCTTCGGTTAAGTTCATTGATCAGACGATACACTCCGTCTCTTTTCAGGCTTCTGTGGTAATCCGTTACATCGATGACTCCAACGCAGTTCATAGGATTATCTTCGTCCATTTCAATCCACAAACGCTTACTGTTTCCAAGAGGAACCAGAATATTTTTTTCGCCAAAGTCAGGCGTGATTTTTTCGATCCCGACCACGCTCTTTTTTGTTACCGACTGCCTGATAAAAGACTTTTTGTCTCCGTTGTTTCGCTCTATCATCACAGCGTCAGAACTTTTCTGACGAAAGTAATCAAAGATAAATCCGATGTGAAAATCCTTTATTTTTGTTTTATGATAGCCTGTTATCTGAAATTTTTTTATGAATCCATCTTCTTCATTGAGGGACTGGTCGAACGGAAGGTGGCTGGGATGATGAATTAAGTTTTTTAACTTTTTATAATATTTTTTATAGTGATACTCACCAATCGCTGTTGCAGAAAGATAACGATCAAAACCCGGAGGAGACAGGACGAAATCCTGTAAATTCTGTTTCTGTTTCTGTATTGATGCTGCTATATGGAGGAGTGAACGCCTTGTTGCAACAATATTAAGATCAAGAAGATTAAGGCGACCAGAGGCTCCGGAGGATTTTATGGCTTCCTGAATCAGGTGTATCGATCCATACTGATCTTTTAATATATTTTTTGGATGACTCTGTATCCAGTGGATCGCTGCCCCGGCTCCGGAGCTGATGACAGGAACATCTTTGACGGGGAATCGTGCATCTACGTCTGACGCAAGAGAAATACCCCATGCTGTTTCCTGCCGCCAGACCTCCAGGGGTTTCATGTCAACCAGAGCATATTTAGCAGGATTTTTCATAAGACGGAATAATCTGAATGGGCGCAGATAGGCTTTTTTAACTGTTTCTGCAAACTGAATCATCTGAAATTGCATTTTAAAAACTTCGAATGAGGCAGAGACAGAAACGGGAAACCAGCTGAGTAATTTATTGAGTAGTCCGGAGGACACCCCAATATTAAAACTGAGTGTGTCCGTGATCATATAGGGATGTCCTTTCATGTTTCCTTTCTTATCCGGAGCTGATAAAAGCTGTGGTGAAATCCCGACAGAGCGACTCAGACTGACACTGATGCCGGTGCCAAGAGAGTGTTCGCCAAGAATCTGATGATCTGCCGCGGAAGGAAGGTCGGCTTCTGCATGTGTGTGATTGTTCAGGATATGACTTTGATTATTTTTGACTTTTGTCTGGTAATGCAGATTGAGTCTTTGAGTGATGGTGTCCTGACTGATGATTGATCCAAGTAACCCGGTCAGAAATGTAATCCATGTTTGCTGAGTCAGGACAAAATCATTTTTCCCTTCAAATGCTGTCTGAACAACACGGCCTTTTTTTACGGCACCGTCGATATTAATGCTTTTAAGATCCGGAATTTCAAAAAGATCATATTCTTTTTCAAGCTGGAAAGATTTTATAATTTCATTACGCCTTTGCATGATCTTGATGCTATAAACCCTCTGTACAGCATCTGGCATTCCTGATAAATAAAGTGATTTTTTGATTTCTTCTGAGCTAATACTGGCAATTTTTCTTGCCATCCATTTGAGATCATTCCAGTCTGAATATTTGTCGACACTTTTTTTTCTGTAAAAATCATTCCATCGTATTTTTATATCTCCGGAAGAGTTTGTTTTTATCATACTCTTTTCAAACTCATTTACTTTGTATTTATCGCTGATATTGAGAATATGAGATGGTTTTCTCAATAGCATGCAGGGGCCAAGGGCGAACCCTGTATCCTGAAGTCGGATCAGGGGCTTCATACCTTCTTCTGTTTTTTTTAAGATAAATTTATAGTTTTCTGCCTTTGTATCATTGATGTTTAGCCATGCTTTCCAGAGTAAATGACCGCGAAACTCCCTCCGAAGCGGCAGGTCCCAGCTTCCCGGATCAGCAGAGGAAACCCGTAGCTCATCGTCGGGGTGGATTTCAATCAGAGCGTCATTAAGAACAAACCATTCCTCACCCCCCGGATCTTTTCCGTGAGAAATGACCAGCCGGATCAGGTCTTTTAATCCGTACTTTTGGATAAATCTTGATCGGAAATCTTCATAGCTAAGATCGCCAAGCCATATTTTCAGCATAGGTTCGTAGCGCATATGATCGTGGTTAAAACCAGCATACTGACCCAACATACTGACTGCAATTTCGGTGTGGACTTCTGGACCGAATTTGATTTTGACTTTATAAAAGCGGTCTGATTTTCTATATAACCCTGTAATTTTAGGTGAAAAGTTTCCTTTGAAGCGGACTCTCTTAAAGGTGATTTTTGTGGATTTGTCTGGATAGTCTTCACGATATTCCTGGCCGATATGTTTGCGATATTCAGGATCAGGGCTGGTCCAGAAAGGGCTGATTCCGGGATCAAGCAGGGAAAGATCAAAGTGGCATGCCGGGCTTTTGAGAATACGTAGTTCATCTGGGGTGAGAAATTTTCCTGCTTTTATATTATATCCGAGACAATGAGCGATCTGTTCTTTGTATGCATCTGATGTGACCAGATTGATTGCATCAGGATTTTTTTCGTTATTTTTTTTACGAATGTAGTGAGAACGAAACATATTTTTAATAATTGGTGACATGTCTTTATCATAATTCCAGTAAGTTCTGTGAGCTTTTGGGGAAAAAAAACTAAGGTATCCACGGATAAAAGTATCGATGGCTGCCTGAATACGGTCAGATGAAGGATCATTTTCTCTGATTCTTTCTGAGATGATCTTAGCCATGGGCAGTAGATACTCGTCAAAGACAAAAATGATAGGATGTGTATTTTTATTTTTTAAAGCGGATGTATGTGAGCTCAGATCAGTTTTGACATCGATGTTGACTTTTTCTGTAAATTTAGTCTCATAAAGATCTTTTTCAATAAAGTTTCGTTCCTGAATGAGCCGCTGAATGAATGCGTCAGCTTTTTCAGACGAAAAGAGGCCATTCTCTTTAAATGTTTCTTCGATAAAGTCGTCAGAGAGAGATTTTATTTCTGATGTACTGTGGTCGCGGCTGATGAGAAAAGGGTGAGCAAATATTTTTCCGTAAAAATAAACGGAGAAAAAAAATATCAGAGACCATCGCGCAACTATATTTTGCAACGTCAGAACTCCTTGTTTTTTATTAAAACTGAAGCACGGACTAAAGATATCAGTAAAGTGAGTTATGATGACAGAACAAAATAAAAGAGAGAGAACAAAATATATTTAATTGAGGACGTAGCGGAACATTCCACGGATATTTATTTTTTTTCCGAAGGAATGAGGCAGGGGAGCAAAGGGAGCAGCCATCCGGACAGCTTCCATAATTGCAGAATCAAGAATTTTATGTCCGGAAGAATCCAGCACCATAATTTTTGATACCTTTCCGTCATGATTGATTGTGAATTTCAGGAAAACATTGCCATATAATCTTTTTCTGACAGCGTTGGATGGATACACCCAGGCGAGTTCGATGGCTTTTCTCAGGCTGGTAAAGTATCCAATATACCTGTATTCTTGTGTATTCAGATCGAGAACCTGTCCTGCTTCGATGCTGTCATCTATATAGTCCTGGTAGCCGGCAGCGACCTCTTCTGCCATGACGGGAAGTGAGTTACCCAGTAATCTTTCGTAGTTGTTTTGTTCTTTTGCATCTTTTCCGGAGTGCAACTGAAGGCCAGCTCCTGTCTCGGAAATTTTCAAACCTGATTTTAAAAGAGATTTGTGGCTTTTCTGATTCTTTGCTGCCAGAGTCTTTTCTGGCTGTTTGTTCTGTCTTGGTGTTTTTTTTCTGGCTATTTGTTGCTGCTGTGGGGCGGTGACTGTTTGTTTGCTGGAGGGACCAGGGGTTCTGGCCCGACTTATTTTTTTTACTCTGGTTTCTTTCTCTGTCTGATGGGTCTGGTATCCCAGTCTTGCCTGCTTTGGGTCTGGTGCTTTCGTGGTTTTTTTCTGGATCACTTCTGCAATTTGTTTTGTGGGTTTTTCCTTTTCTCTGTTCTGATCATCTTTTTGTTCTGCTTTTTTTGCTTCAGCGGAGGGCTTTTGAAATGTAATCCGGACGAGAGTTGGTTTCTGTGGCGGATTTTCTGGAAAATAATTATGATATTCTGAAGATAGAAGAAGCAGGCTGATCATATGAATGAGCCAGGAGATGCCCATAAAGCTCAGAATGAGCCATAAGCCCGATGATGGCATCCGGAGCCCTGATCTTGTGTGATCTCGCTGCTCTCCCACCCTTTTTGCTCCTCAGATTCTGACTATGCTATCCTGAAATAAAAAATCTTGTTTTTATTTCAGGATAGCATACAACCTAGTGGCTCCACTTCTTTTTCCTGTGGAATTTGTCGGCCCGGTAAGCTTCTCCTGCTTCAGGCTGGCTTTGCCGGCAGGGAGCTCTGCTCTCCCCATATGACACCCACTGTTATCGGTAGGAAGTGAGTGGATTTAAGAGATAATCCCAAATTCAGGAGGCTTCATGCTCAGGATGGCTCTAACCTCGCTTATATGCGTGGGACTTCTGCTGGCTTGTACTGCAAAAGATTTTGATCCGGAAAACCCCGGACGTTCGTATGTTATTGCCAAAGAACCGTATGATGATGGAAATTATGAGCTTGCCATCACGAAACTGGGAGAGTTTACATCGGTTTTTCCGTATAGCGAGTATGCGAAAGAGGCTGCTTTGCTGATAGCCGATGCACATTTTCAGATAAAACACTATCCGGAAGCAGCGGATGCGTATCATCGCTTTGTCACCCTGCATCCGCAGCATTCGCAGTGTGCCTTTGCTCAGTTCAGAATAGGTCAGTGTTATTGGAACGATGCCTCAAAGGATGCTGACCGGGATCTCGAATTTATCAGTAAAGCCATCAGGGCATGGGAATTGCTGATAAAGGAGTATCCGAAGTCCTCTTATGTTGATCAGGCAAGGAAGCTGATAGAGCAGGGACGAGAGCTTCATGTTCTGGGAGAAGAGTTCGTAGCAGATTTTTACTGTCGCCAGGAAATCTGGCATGCCTGTGCGTACAGGCATATACAGCTGGCAGATACTGCTCCAGCCCGCTATCAGGAGCAGATTATCAATTCTCTGGAAAAAGCAGCAGAGGCTCTCCGGCGTTTGTCTGAGGCATGGACAAAAGATCAGGAGGATAAGAACCTCTATTTTAAGAATATGTCGTCCGCTGAACTGCGTCAGCAGTCGGAAAAGATGAAACATAAAGCGGCTCAGCTTCGCAAATTACGGCGATCTTCTGAAACTACATAAGAAATCTTCCAATACAAACAGGAGCCACCCCAGCGACCAGGATGCCGCAGCAGGAAAGAGGGAGACAGTAGGCCAGAGTTTTTGGATCCAGTATCCGGATCATGATTTCTCTGAAGCATGAGTTGTTTTGTGTCGATTCTGTGGATTCTGTCCCGTATGGCTGGCTGCTCCTGTTCTGTGGCTGAGTCATGCCAGTGCTGGCTGTGGCTGTGGCTGGGGAGGGATTTATGATCCGTGGACGGAGCAGCTGTTCTTTCTTAACGAATTCATCTAACAGGTGTTTAAAATCATCATTAAGTTTGGGGTGGATTTTGGCAAGAAGGCATTTTGTCTCTTGCTCCGGATCATGTTGCTTGTCTGTGGTGATTGGAGCTCCGCTTTCCAGAAGGTGCTGGCACCGGGAGCAGATTTGGGTGCGGCACAGAGGGCAGCTTGGGGCAGGTGCGGAACTTGTTAGCAAACAGTGAAGCAGGCAGGATGGATGCAGCGTTTCAAAGTGCCTATGCACCTCCTCTGAAAAATATGGCATGAAAGGATCTGGAAAGACTTCTTCTTCTATGTATGTGAAGCAGATAACGCAAGTATTAGGCTGTTCAGCTTCTGCTATGTCTACCGTTGTATGGTCAGAATCGTAGGGGAGATTTTCTGTCGCCAACATGGGCAGGCATATTCCTGACAGGAATGTCAGAGGCAGCAGTTTCAGGGACAAATACAGGGCTGTTTTCATAGTTCACCAGATGCTTATGGGGAAATTTCGGGGACTTCAGGCAGTGCCCCATTGAAACAACGGGCCATTGAAGCATAAAACAGCAGGCATAGCGAGCTTATGGGCGCACTGGGCTTTGCCAGAGGAGCGCTCAGGGCATTGTAAGATGCATGTCACGACAAAAAATTATATGGATGTAGATAAAACCGGGACCAAAATAAAGGGAGTCACGACCATTGTGAACATGAGGAGTCTGAACTTAAAATCTTTGCAGACAGGGGAAGCTGTGGAGCTGTTGCGGACATCGGAAGCTCTGGAGCTGTCATGAAATCTGAAAGGGCCGGAACACCTCGATTGTACCGATTTTTTAATATCATCAGGATTATAGTCATGGCTTGCTGCAAGAGGGCAGTCATCATTTTTAGGAAGAAAAGTTTGCTGGTTTGTTATTAACCGGTCGGAACCTTCCAGAAGATGCTGGCACCAGGGGCAGATGGTGGCGCGGCATGCCGGGCAGGATGGGGCAGCTTGGGTGCTTTTTAGCCAGAGGAGCATGCAGGAGGGGTGCAGCGCTTTAAAACATGAATGTTTTTGCTGTAAATGCCAGGATGTGAGTGGATCGAAAAGATCCGGAGCTACTTGCATTTTTATTTCCTCCAGACAGATACAGCACTCTGGAATCTCCTGGGATTCAGACTCTTTTGTCTCTTCAGACTCTGTCATATCTAGCTCGATGTGATCAGGAATATAGTCAGGATAGTGCCCGGGATTTTCTGTGGCTCGCATGGGCAGACATATTCCAGACAGGAGGATCATAGGCAGAAATTTCAGGTACAAATACAGGGATTTTTTCATAGTTCACCAGATACTTATGTGGAAATCTTTGAGGGTTCAATGGCTCTCTGCTAAAATAACGAGCCCCATTGAAGCATAAAACAGCAGGCATGGCGATCCTGTCCGGAGTCTTATCTGACTGTGTCTGCCAGACAGATTTTCTCAGCGCAGGATGATGCTCATATTAATGGCTATAGAACTGAGAGTTATGAGGCAGATACAGCCAGCGGCTATGTAATATTCGGGGTTGCTTGTTTGGCTTTCTGCCTGGCCCCTTGTGTTTCTGTCTCTGTGTTGAGCCTTAGATCTGTCGGGAAATCTGAAAGGACCCGGACATTCTGATTGTACCCAGCGTTTAAGCTCGTCAGGATTATCATGGCTTGCAGCAATGAGACAGCCGGGATTTTTGAGCTCTTCATGCTGCGGAAGGCATATCTGCTCCTCTGTGACGAAACGCTGTGAATCTTCCAGAAGATGCTGACAATAGCCGCAGAGAGGGGCGCGACATAAAGGGCACCTGGGGGACGCTGGGGCTTCTTTCAGGGATGTGAGCAGGCAGGAGGGGCACATCGCCTGAAGACAGCCGTGTTGTTGCTGTAAACGTTTCCATGTGGAAATCTCACCGGAGATATGCGGATCTGACTGGGCTATCATTTCGTCTCTGCAGATGCAGCAGCTCAGGGGCTCAGGGGCTTCATCTATGGTCACGGTCCTGGTCATATCACCCTCGTGGCAGGGATTCTCTGATGCCAGAGCGGGAAGGGATATTCCTGACAGGAATGCTATGAACATTACTTTCACGCATAAAAACAACATGGATTTCATAGATCACCAGATGCTTATGAGAAATCTCAACAAAACTCCAATGAAGCTCTGCTGAGACGACATTTCATTGAAGCACAAAATAGCAGCTATGACGACACTATCATGAATGGCAGTGATGGTGCCGGGTGGGCTCTGGATTGTGTGAAGGATGAGATAATGAGAATCTCATCAGTCTTTTTGAAAAAGCTCAGGAGGGCAGAAGAACCAGGACAGAAGAAAAAGAAGCGTCATGTGAATGCTCACCGCAATAAATTTTCCGGAACAGTCGTATGGAATAGAGTCAGGCCGGACTCAGGTTGTATGAATGATTATAATAGTTGAGGTGCCAACAAGGCTGAGAATTCCACACGTGATAATAAAGGCGTCGTCGAATTTTACTTGCCGTCTTGAGGGGGCAAAAACTCCGGAAGGACTTATACTCAATGCGTGCGATTGTAACCAGGATCTTACATCATCAGCAGAAAAAGCATGGATAGCTTTAAGCGGGCATTGCTCGTCTTGTATCAAATGACTTAGGGTGTTTGCAGTGGATTTGTCATTGTCTTCCAGAAGGCGCTGGCAGCAGAAGCAGATTTTGCTGTGACATTCCGGACAGCTGAGACCAGAGGAGTCCTTTTTCAGCTGTCCGATCAGGCAGGAGAGGTGCATCTCCTGACTTCCACAGCTGTGTTTTTCTGAAGTGATCGGATCAGACGGGCAGGGTTCTGACGGAATGCTTATTTCTTTTTTGCAGATCATGCATTCCGGTAGTTCGATAGCCTCCGTTTCTGCCTGGTCTGCTTCGTCTATTTCGATGAGATAATCAGGACAGTGCTGTGGGTTTTCTGTTGCCAGAGAGGGAAGGCATATGCCTGACAGGGATACCAGAAGCAGCAGATTCAGGCATAAAGACAACAGGAATTTCATAGCTCACCAGATGTTTATGGAGAATCTCCACGGAGCTTCAATAATAACGCCCCGCTGAAACGACGCATCATTGAAGCATAAAACAGCAGGTGTCGCGACTCCTCTTTTGGAATCATGTCCTGTTTTGTTTATGTGATCAGAGGATCAGAACTCATCTGATTAAAGAGAGCCTCCGCTTTCTGCAGAGGGGCCTGCTCCTGCTTTTTTCTTCAGGACTTTTTCACAGAGCCCAAGAAGGTCGGCTTTCTGGTCGGTGGTCCCGATCAGGGCTCCCAGCCGGTGGGCCAGAATACCCGCCATCTCATGGGGAGCAACGCCATCAGAGAAGACGGCTTCAAGGATGACCTGGTCGATTTTGTCAGAAGCTCGCCTGAGCCGGAGTAGCCCGGCATCTTTTCGTCTTTCTTGCGGAAATTCCAGCACCTTTCCCATAGGCTGTCTCCCAGGTTGAAAGATGGTCGTTTATGATCCTCTATCGGACAGGGCGGACCCTCCTCTGAGGCTAATCTCATTTCTTTTTTGAAGTTAACCCGTTATTGATATAAGAGGCAAGCCACAGAGAATATCTGGCATGTAGCCGGAGTCATAGATCCGGGCTTACTGCCCGCAAGCATATACAGGGAGCCTCCATGGAGAGTCAACAATCTTTTGATCTGCTGATTATCGGATCAGGTCCTGCCGGGGAAGTCGGCGCGATCCGGGCTGCTCAGCTTGGTCTGAAAGTTGCGGTTGTGGAAGTCAGGGAACATCTGGGAGGGACCTGTCTGAACGTGGGCTGTATCCCGACTAAGGTCCTGACAGAATCTGCAAGGATGTGGGATAAGCTGAACCATGCTCATGAGCTGGGCTTTGATGTGGGAACGCCAGCCTTCAGCTGGGAAAAAATCATGGCCCGTAAATTATCAATTGTGGATGCGCAGAGAAAGGGTCTGCGTTTTCTTATGAAAAAAAATAAAATAGAAGTCATCCGCGGACGTGGCCGTCTGACTGAGCGGGGAAGGGTGACGGTGACGGACGATGAGGGAAGAGAAACAGCATTTGGCTATAAGAACTGTCTTCTGGCAACAGGCTCTCGGGTGCGTGAGCTTTCCTGTGCTCCCGCCAATGGCAGGAATATTCTGACATCTGATACCATCCTGGATATTGACCATATTCCTGCGAGCCTTGCGGTGATCGGCGGTGGTGTTGTCGGAATGGAGTTCGCATCATTGTTTGGCCGTTTTGGCAGTCAGGTGACGGTGATTGAATCGATGGATCAGGTCCTGCCAGCAGAGGATTCTGACTCTGTTCGTGAACTGCTGCGCGCTCTGCGTAAGCAGCATGTTCGGGTGGAAAGTTCTTCCAGAGTTCTTTCTGTTTCAGACGAAGGCAGTTTTTGCCGGGTCAGGGTAGAAGGAAAGGAAGACAGATCTTTTGAGACGGTGCTGGTCGCAATTGGACGCCAGCCAGTCACGGAACATCTGGGCCTTCGGGAGCTCGGGATTCGTACGGACAAGCACGGTTTTATTGAGGTCGATCAGCATTACCGGACTTCAGCCCCTGATATATTCGCCGTCGGAGATATTATTGCGACTCCGGCCCTCGCTCATACTGCATCAGCAGAGGCAAAGCATGCGGTCGAAGTGATTTCCGGAGGCAGCCCTGTACCCATTAATTACGAAAGCAATCCCTCTGCTGTTTATACGTATCCTGAAATTGCGTCCATTGGCCTGACGGAAGAAGCGCTGAAAGCAAAAGAGATCCCTTATAAAACTGCCAGATTTCCCTTTGCTCCCCTTGCAAAAGCAAAAATTGAAAATGTGCCTGAAGGCTTTGTGAAAATCCTGTACGATCCTCAGTATCATGAGTTACTGGGAGTTCATATTGTGGGTGCCAAGGCAACAGAGCTGATCTCAGAGTTTGTCCTTGGTAAAATCCTGGAAACCACCATTGATGAAATTGGTCTGGCGATTCACCCGCATCCGACCCTTTCGGAGACCATTATGGAAGCTGCCCATATTGCGGAGGGTGGTCCGATTCATATCTGATGCATCACGGTGAGAAGGAAGCTGGTATGAGGGATGATTTTAGTCCTGTCCGCCTGCCCCTTATGGGTGAGGGTGTTCTGGAAGCAACGGTTGTCAGATGGTTTCATCAGGCAGGCGATGCCGTCCGGAAGGATGCTCCTTTGCTGGAAGTTTCGACAGATAAGGTGGATACAGAGATTCCGGCTCCTGCTTCCGGATTTCTGAACCAGCGCTGCCTGGAAGAGGGAGACATTGCGCGGGTTGGCCAGGTTCTCGCCTGGATTGCTCAGGAGGCTGGAGTTGTGCTGCCTTCTGAGCTGCTCTCAGAAGCAGAAGGGGCCCAGAGCTCTTCTGCTCCGGGAAAAACATCAGTTCCTGCTGCCTTTGGCTCAGGGACAGTCATGCAGGCGAGTTCCGGAGCTCCTCTTGCAGAAGGAGTCTCTTCTCTGGCAGATCTGGAGAAGGATTATCCTCTGACTCCGGGTCTGTATGCCGGGATGGCACGGTCATCGCCTCTCGTCAGAAAGATGGCCAGATCGCATGGTATCAGCCTGCATCAGGTTCCGGGTACGGGCCTCTATGGCAGAATTACACGAAGAGACTTTGAGCATTATCTGATGTTTGGGCGCAGTCGTTATCCGCGTGCTGCTGAGCCGGAGGTGCAGAGGCACAGGAAGCCAGAGTCAGAAGAATTATCGCTTTTTACTCAGCAGACGCTGATGCAGGATGGACAGGAGTTTCTGGATGGTGTTCCTGTGCGCAGGGAAAGAATGTCTTCGATCCGTCTGAAAACAGCCGAACATATGCTCCGCTCTGTCCGGGTGTCTCCGCATGTGACAACAACATTTGAGATGGATTTATCCGCCCTGGCCAGGGTTCGCAGAGAGCTGGCGGAGGATTTTCTGGCAAAACATCGTTCAAAGCTTACCTATACAGCCTTTTTCCTTTATGCGGTCGCTCAGGTCCTTCAAAAGCATCCGCAGTTGAATGCCTCTGTTGATGGAGAGGATGTCCTTTTTCGGGAGGATATTAATCTCGGTTGTGCGGTAGCGACAGAAAGCGGACTGATCGTTCCGGTTATCAGGAAGGCGTCGTCACTCTCTCTCGAGGAGGTGGCTGTCGCTCTGAACGACCTTGCGTTAAGAGCCCGGGAAAAGCGCCTGAATCCACAGGATGTCCGGGGTGGAACCTTTACTCTTACGAATCCAGGCCTTTATGGTAGTTTGCATTCTCAGCCCATTATCAGCCAGCCTCAGGTCGCAATTCTGAGTCTCGGAGCGGTTACAGACCGGGCTGTGGTCCGGGAAGGTGAGGTGGTGATTCGTCCGGTCTGTCAGGTGGGCCTGACTTTTGATCACAGGCTGATTGATGGAGAGGGTGGCGCCAGGTTTTTGCAGGATCTCAGATCTTATCTGGAAGATTTCCCGGAATCATTCGGGAGCTAATCCCAACTGCTTGTTGTTATTTATTAAAACAGAAATAACTCTCATCAGCACCGCCTCATGGATTTACGGTTCAGAGCGTGCCTTATTTACTTTCCGGGCAAAATTGCCGAAATCTGCTTCTGCAGTCTGTCAGGGTCAGAGGATCTGATATGCAGGAGGAGACTGGTGCCTGGAAAAAACCTGTCGCTAAAGCCTGGTCAGATCTTATTCAGTAAAGGGGATGCTTCCGATGGCATGTATCTTGTCCGTCGGGGAGAACTTCAGGTCTACCTGGAACAGCAGGGACGGGAGGTTACTCTGGCTAATGTCGGAGACGGGGGAATGATTGGTGAGATGGCGCTGTTTGATCAGCAGCCCCGCTCGGCATCTGTTAAGGCCATCTCAGCCTCAGAAGTGACGCAGATTACCAATGAAGATTTCCGAAAGCTTCTGAAACAGATCCCCAGATGGTTCACATCCCTTATGGTGACGCTTTCAGGGCGCCTGAGAGCGACGAATGAGCGACTTGAGAAAACCGAAGCCCGGAAGGCTCCGGCTATGGAACATATGCAGAATGTGTTGAGAATTCTTCATATCATTGAACTGATCTGGCACCGGGATGGAATCAAAGAAGGAAAAGCCTGGACGATAGAGCAGGAAACTCTGATTTCTCAAATCAGTACTATTTTTTCTGAAGATGCTGCCTTTGTCTCAAAAGTGATTGAGGTTCTGATTCAGGAAGGGCTTTTCGGAAGAGCGAGTAATAGCTATGGTTCAGCTCTTCTGAGTCTGGGGAGCCGTGGTAATCTCAGAATTTTTCTGGATTTTTTTTCGCGGGTTTTGAAGCACGATGGCTATGCTGTGCTGCCTGATGCAGCCATGGATCTTTTGCAGGCGGCTGCCTCTGCCGGTGAACAGAGCGCTTATGAGAAATTTTCTGCTAGCTTGTCTGATCTGGCAATTATCGGCCATAAGCTTCATCTGAAAACGTCTGATGAGTGGGAATCCTGTCTTAGTTATTTCAGGACCTGTGACCGGAAAGATTTTGAGGTGATCAGAGCATCCGCAGGGCCGGGGATTCAGTCAAACAAAAAGAGTATTCAGAAAATGCTTAAATTTCATTCCACTATTCGAAAACTTTCTCTTCAGAGCTGAAGCTGAGTCTTTCTCAGGAACATTTTCCGGCCTTTCATTGACACAACCTGGCCTGATAGTTAAAATCGCCCGTCCGGGTCGGGGCAGACATGAAAAAAACAGATGGGGCCGTGCGCGTCTTCTGATTTGATTAATCACAGAAATTCCAGGAAAGAATGATCCATGAGAGCAAGCATCGAAGATATTAGCAGCGTTCAGAAGCGGCTCAGGATGAGCATCCCTCCGGAGCTGGTTAGCCAGAGTTTTAGCAAGGTCTATGAGCAGATCCGTCGTCAGACAAAGGTTGATGGTTACAGACAGGGCAAAGCACCCCTTTATCTCCTGAAGGAGAGGTATGCCTCAACAATCCTGCAACAGGTTATAGAAGATCTGGTCCCTCGCCATCTCAATGATGCCCTTATACAGGAAGCAGTCAGACCTGTTGTCGATCCTTCAATTGAGCTGGAGGCCGCCCCCGTTTATGGTGAAACTTTCAATTTTTCAGCTCTTATTGATATTATGCCAGAAATCAATCTGGATGGTCGACATAAGGGTCTTGAGGGAACTTATACAGAATTCCAGGCTAATGATGAAACGATCATGAAGCACCTTAGGTTGATGGCCCGATCTCGTGCAAAGACAGAGGCGATTGAGGATGCTTCTGTTCTTGCGGAAGCGGGGCACCTGGCTGAGCTTCGGTGGACCGGAATGATTGATGGTGTGGAGAATCCTGAACTTAGTAGTAAACTCCGGTCTGTGTGTTTAGGAATGGAGGAAATGCCTTCTTTCCTGGAAGAGCATGTGATCGGGATGAAGGCTGGAGAATCCAGGGAAAATCTTGAATTGTCGTTGCCACAAGATCAGGAATCCTTATCGGGTGAGAGTTCTTCGCAGCCTAAGGTGGCCGTTTTCTCCATCCATCTTGAAAAGCTAAGTCATTGTCATCTTCCTGAAATCGATGATGAACTGGCAAAAGATTATGATTTCGAGAATCTGGATCATCTGAGGCAGGCTATCTTAACGCATCAGACATCTCTTGCAAGTGAGTGGACCCATTCATCGAAGAAAAAAGCTCTGATGGATGATCTGTACAAGCGGGTTTCCTTTGAACTGCCTCCAGCTTTGTTACAGAAGATGATGCATGAGCATGAGCATGATCATACGTTCTCACATGCTGCTCAGGCTGGATTATCCCGGCAGCATATGGAGCTTGCCGTGAAGCGTCAGCTTGCAGATACTCTTCTTTTATTGCAGGTTGCCAGGGACGAGGGCCTGGAAGTGCCCGAAGCTGAGACAGGGGAAAAAACTTCCGGGGATAGCGCATCGGAAGCGGGCGAGAAAGTCAGCCTGCTGGAGGAAAAAGCGCTGACCTTTCTTGCAGAGCATGCAAATCTTACTAAAACAGAGCGGAGTCTTTAAGAATTTGCAGAGAGTCTTCTTATCTGGAAAATGTGACTTCTGCCGTCATGCTCTGATCTGATACCCTGCCTGAAAAAAACTCAGGTTTTACGGGGTTATGCTACCTTTCCGTGATGAAGAGCCTTGTCTTGGGCCTTTTTCTGACTTAAGGTGAATTGCGGAGGGGTTGTTTAGACCCTTTCCGGGCGTGGCGTGTCACAAACTGAGTTAGGAGCTGGAAAAGTATGCCACTCATTCCTATGGTCGTAGAAAATACAAGTCGTGGCGAACGCAGTTTTGACATTTATTCGCGCCTGTTACGGGACCGGATTATTATGCTTGGCGGCCCGGTGACCGATGCAGAAGCTAATGTCATTGTCGCCCAGATGCTGTTTCTGGAAAGTGAGGATCCTGATAAAGATGTCCATCTTTATATTAATTCGCCAGGAGGATCAGTGACAGCTGGTCTTGCAATTTATGATGCAATGCAGCATATCAGGCCGGAGGTCCGGACTTATTGTATTGGGATGTGTGCCAGTATGGGGGCATGGTTGTTGGCAGCAGGGCAGTCCGGGAAACGATTTTGTCTGCCGAATAGCAGAATTATGATTCATCAGCCTTTGGGCGGAGCCACCGGACAGGCGACAGATATCCATATTCAGGCTCAGGAAATTATTTCTCTTAAAAAGCGTATGTGTGGAATTTTAGCTCACCATACAGGGAAAGCATCAGAGCAGGTGATGAAGGATATTGACCGAGACTACTTTATGTCTGCGGATGAAGCAAAAGAATATGGAATTATTGACGAAGTCGTCTCAGGGGTCAAAAAGAAAGAGACAGATAAAGCATAAATCCGTGCTCTGTTTATAGAGGCCCAGTGCGCGGACTGCCTGATGTTCCGGAGTCGGTACGGATGGTGGGTGGTTGCAAACAGCTTCAGCAGGCAGCTCCGGAACAGAGGAGGAGGTAGATATGGCGGCAAAAGATAGCGGGTTGCACTGTAGTTTCTGTGGTAAGGGACAAAGGGAAGTAAAGAAGCTGATAGCCGGCCCTAATGTATATATTTGTGATGAGTGTATTCAGCTATGTAATGACATTATTGCAGAAGAAGTCGAGAAAGAAGAGTTGCTTGATCCGGGGGGTAAAGTTCCAAACCCTCGTGATATAAGAAAAATTTTAGATGATTACATTGTTGGTCAGGAACAGGCAAAGAAGACTCTTTCGGTTGCTGTTCATAACCACTATAAGCGCATTGATTCAAAGCTGAAGGATAAAGATGATGATGTCGAGCTGGCAAAATCCAATATCCTTCTGATTGGACCCACCGGCAGTGGCAAAACTCTCTTAGCTCAGACGCTGGCAAGAATTTTGAATGTCCCCTTTACAATTTCTGATGCGACCAATCTGACAGAAGCGGGATATGTCGGAGAAGATGTCGAAAATATTATTCTTAATCTACTACAAAGTGCAGATTATGATGTGGAGCTGGCACAAAGAGGGATTGCCTACATCGATGAAATCGACAAGATTGCCCGAAAGGGTGAGAATCCTTCCATTACCCGTGATGTTTCGGGGGAAGGGGTTCAGCAGGCTTTGCTGAAGATTATTGAGGGTACGATTGCAAATGTTCCTCCCCGAGGTGGAAGGAAACATCCGCAGCAGGAATTCCTCCAGGTGGACACTACCAATATTCTCTTTATATGCGGTGGTGCTTTTGCCGGCCTTGAGCAGATCATCTCTCAACGAATTGAGATCAGCTCTATGGGCTTTGGGGCAGAAGTCCGTTCTAAAAATACAGCCATACGTGACATTCTTTTGAAAGTGCGTACAGAAGATCTGATGAAGTTTGGTCTGATTCCTGAATTTATTGGCCGGGTTCCTGTTGTCTGTGCTCTGACAGAACTGGATGAAGAGACTCTGATTCAGATTTTAACGAAGCCCAAAAACGCAATTGTAAAACAATTTAAAAAATTGTTTGAATTTGAAGATGTCAATTTAAAGTTTACTGAGGGCTCACTTCGGGCCGTGGTGAAAGAAGCTCTGAAGCGAAAAACCGGGGCTCGGGGCTTGCGTGCCATTCTGGAAGAAGCCATGCTGGATGTGATGTATGACATGCCCAGCCAGAATGATCTGAAAGAGGTCATTATAACGGAAGAGTGTATCGAGCTGAATGCAGATCCGATTATGGTCTTTCGCTCCGAAGAAGAGCTCAGAAAGCGGGCTGGTGAAGAGAAGCCTGATGTCGATGAGCAGGGTCCCCAGGGTTTAAGTACAGGCTCTTCACACTAAGGAACTTTCTTACCTGGTGCTGAGGAAGATCTGCGAATTTCGCAGATCTTCTGAATCTACTGTTTTTCCCTCATTTATCCGGATCAGCTTTTTTCGAGGATGGAGAAATCCTCTGAAGGCGGTTAAAATAAATCCATAGCCAGTGTACATGGACCGGTATGCGAGATTGTTCCGCAAGATGTGTGGCTCCGGGCTCTTGTTCCGGAATCACCTGTTGACGGACGTCAGGACATAT
The DNA here is from genome assembly GCA_020635195.1 of Deltaproteobacteria bacterium. Classification (GTDB taxonomy): domain Bacteria; phylum Bdellovibrionota_B; class Oligoflexia; order Oligoflexales; family Bog-1112; genus JACKAG01. The sequence continues at coordinate 176,058 of JACKAG010000002.1, forward strand.
TCAGGTCCGGGAGATGGATCTGTCGAAGGGAGCCTGCGTGTATGTCTGATAGTCGAGAGCATCAGGGCAAACGGATTAAGATTCCACTTTTGCCACTCAGGGATATTCTGGTGTTTCCTTCAACGGTAGTTCCGTTGTTCGTTGGCCGGGATAAGTCGATTCAGGCCCTTGAGCATGCGATGGCAGCTAATAAGGAAATTTTGCTGGCAGCGCAGACCAAGGCGAAGACAAATGATCCGGAGCAGGAGGATATCTACCGTGTTGGAACGGTTACGAATATTCTTCAGATGCTTCGGTTGCCCGATGGGACGGTTAAGGTTCTTGTTGAGGGTCAGTCAAGGGCCAGAGTCAGTCGTTTTTTACAGACGGAGAGCTTTTTTCTGGTCGAAGCAGAGTTGATGGAAGAAGAAAGTCAGGAGGGTCTTGAAAACGAGGCGCTGATCCGGACTGTGAAGATGTCTTTTGACAATTATGTCCGGCTGAATAAGCGGATTCCACCGGAGATGCTTCTGTCGATATCTCAGATCGATGATGAGTCAAAGCTGGCAGATACACTGGTCGCTCATCTGACCAACCTGAAGCTACAGGATAAACAAAAATTGCTGGAAGAAGCAGATCCGCGCAAGCGTCTGGAGGATCTGTATGGGTTTATTCAGTCTGAAATCGAAATTATGAGGGTCGAAAAAAAGATCCGGGCACGTGTTAAGCGCCAGATGGAGAAAACACAGAAAGAATACTATCTGAATGAGCAGATGGCTGCGATTCAGAAAGAGCTTGGTGATAAGGATGATACCCACTCTGAAATTATAGAAATGGAAGCTCAGATTAAAAAGAAAAAGCTCAGCGCAGAAGCAAGAGATAAGCTGAGAAAGGAAGTAAAAAAGCTGAAATATATGTCACCGATGTCTGCTGAGGCGACCGTCGTTCGTAATTACATTGAAACGGTTCTCTCTCTTCCATGGGGGCAATACACCAAAGATATCAAGGATGTCCAGTTTGCAGAAACTGTACTCAACCGTGACCATTTTGGCCTTGAAAAGGTTAAAGACCGGATTCTTGAATATCTTGCTGTTCGTAGCCTGGTCGAGCTGATGAAAGGACCGATTCTTTGCCTTGTCGGACCTCCCGGTGTTGGTAAAACCTCGCTTGCCAGGAGTATTGCGGAGTCTCTGGAAAGAAAATTTATCCGGATCAGTTTTGGTGGAGTCCGGGATCAGGCGGAGATTCGGGGGCACCGTAAGACCTATATAGGATCGATGCCTGGCAAGATTATTATGTCTCTGAAAAAGACAGGGTCATCCAATCCGGTCATTCTTTTAGATGAAGTTGATAAAATCAGTCAGGATTACCGCGGCGATCCTTCTGCTGCTCTTCTGGAAGTTCTTGATCCGGAACAGAACTCAACGTTTAACGACCATTATCTGGACCTGGATTATGACCTGTCCAAATGCCTTTTTATTGCGACAGCGAACTCTCTGGATGGAATTCCTCTGCCTTTGATGGACCGTATGGAAGTGATTTCGATTGCTGGTTATACAGAAGAAGAAAAAATCCAGATCTCTCAGAAATATCTGATACCAAAACAGCTCAGAGAAAATGGCCTCGAAGATCACGCAGTGGATTTTCACCAGAGTGCGATCCGTGAGCTGGTTCAGCATTATACGAGAGAAGCGGGCGTCCGGAATCTGGAGAGGGAGATTGCTTCAGTCCTGAGAAAGGCAGCCAGAAAACACATGAAGCGTCTGTCTGCTCATAAAGGAAATGTAGCGGAAACGGAAGAAAATGCTGCTGCTGAGCCCGATTCTGTCTCTGTGAAACCTTCGGGTAAGGGCTTGATACGGGAGCAAATTACCTCGAAATCTATACAGAAATATCTTGGACCAAGAAGGTTTCGCATTGGACGGCAGAATGAAAAAGATGAGGTGGGAATCTGTACTGGTCTGGCATGGACGCCAACGGGCGGCGAACTTCTGATTATTGAGGTTGCGATATTGCCAGGAAGAGGAAAACTTACAGTAACAGGTAAGCTTGGTGATGTGATGCAGGAGTCCGCTCAGGCAGCTCTCAGCTATGTCCGTTCGAGAGCGGACTTTCTTGGGCTTGAGGATAATTTTTATCAGAAGATCGACATTCATATTCATATCCCTGAAGGAGCGATCCCGAAAGATGGGCCATCTGCTGGTCTGACGATGGCAACAGCTTTAACCAGTGCCCTGACAGAGCGTCCGATTCACTGCAATCTTGCGATGACGGGCGAGATTACACTCCGTGGTCGTGCTCTGCCGATCGGAGGTCTGAAGGAGAAGGCTCTTGCGGCTCACAGGGGGGGGATTCGTAAGGTTCTTTTTCCAGCTGAAAATCGTAAAGATTTGCATGAGATTCCAAAAGCGACCAGAAAGGCGATTGAGTTTGTTCCGGTTGAGCATATGGATGAAGTGCTGATACATGCCCTTGTCTGGCATGAGGATGATAAGGGGGTTGAGGATGAGCTGTTCAGAAAGCTGAGCCAGATTACTGAGGCGCAGGGAAAAGTCTTTTCAGCAGCAATGCCCCATTAAATCGCTTTTCCCGGGATAAGGTACGAAGAAATGCGCCAGGATGATCAGTCTAAGGATGATCAGTCGAAAGATGAACTGATCCGTTTTGTTGAGGAACTGAAGAGGCGCTGGCTTGCGACGATTGATGCTCTGCCAGATCCTCTGATGTTTGTGGACAGAGACTATAAAATTGGCAGAGTCAATAAAGCGCTGGCTGCTTTTGTCTCTGAGCCAGACCTGCGATCAATCATCGGTAAAAAATGTTATGAGGTATTCGCTGCCCGGGAACAGCCTTGTCCTGGCTGTCTGATGAGGTCTTCGTTCGAAGAAGGGACGTTGAAAACCTTTAGCCTGAACGATGTCAGGGGACGATATTTTTTTGAAGTGAGCTCCCAGCCTGTTTTTGGTGAGGATGGACAGACGGAGGGCTGTGTTCATGTTTACCGGGACCGGACGGAAGCAAAGGCTCTGCAGGAACAGCTTTTTCAGAGTGAAAAGCTTGCGTCGATTGGTCTTCTGGCTGGTGGCATTGCCCATGAAATCAACAATCCCCTTGGTGGCATTCTGATTTTTTCTCAGATGCTTTTAAAAGAACTGCCAGAGGACAGTCCTTTTCTTCATGATGTCAGGGAAATTGAGTCTGCCACGCAGCGATGTAAGAGTATTGTGGAACGTCTGCTGAACTTTGCCAGGTCGCAGCCTTCTGATATCAGTGGGAACGCCCTGGTTCCGGTAAATGTGACAGAAGCGGCAAAGACTGCCCTGCGATTTGCCAGAGTTCATCAGAACGCCAGAAAAGTTGAGATTATTGAAGAATGGCATGGGAGCGAGCTTCTGGTCATGGGAGAGCGCAATAAATTTATTCAGTTGTTTTTAAATCTTATGCAGAATGCCTTTCATTCGATGCCAGATGGTGGCTCCCTGACCTTACGATCAGGGAAGAAAAAGGGAAAAGATGGAAGATCTTTTGGTTTCTGGGAGGTCGAGGATACCGGAGTGGGGATTGCCAAAGAGCATCTGAAAAGGATTTTTGATCCCTTTTTTACCACAAAGGAACCTGGAGAGGGGACAGGTTTGGGTCTTTCTATATGCTACGGAATTTGTCAGGATGCTGATGGATCGCTGAAGGTAGAAAGCAGGCTCAATGATGGCTCTGTTTTCAGAATTACTCTGCCTCTGGCCCAGCCTGCTTCGCTTACCTGAAAGTAATCTGAGGATTTTTGCCTGAGAAACAACAAACTTTTTTCAATACATCTACATTCTGAAATAGGATGAATCCTTTTCTCTGTTTTCCGGAGCTCTGCCAGAGTTTTCCGCCATCCATCAGAAGCAGCATATGCTCAGGATCACAAATCCGAAAAGGTAAATTCATTGAGTTAGTTTTGGGAAAGCCTCTAAACCCTTTGTATTTGCAGGTTTTTTGCTCGATCTTTCCTGAAGAATTAAGGATAAGTCCTGTCGTCAAGGCAAATATCAGCCTGATTTAAGTAAGCCTCATTTCTGTCATCAAAATGAACCTCACAGGGATGGCGGTTTTCTAATCCCTGATGGGCGTCCATGTGTAGAATAAAAAACAGTTTCGCAATTCTCGAAAACGGGGTAAAATCCTGCTTTCAGATTTTATGTTCGTGATGAACTGTCTGAAAAGATTCGGTTATTTCGCTGTCAGTAGGGCAGCAAACGAACAAAATTAAGCCTGAAGAGCCCGCGCAATATATCCAGGAGTTTGCATTATGGCCAGATCTACACGAAGAGAAAAAGTAAAGTTGGTTTCGACTGCCGGAACTGGTTTCTACTATACTCTGAATAAACTAAAAGGTAAGGACAAACTGGTTCTGAAGAAATATGATCCAAAAGTCCGCAAACATGTGGACTTCAGGGAAGCTAAGCTGACAAAATAAAAAAGTATATGGCGCACCTGACTCTGCTGCTGCGCGTATACAATGACCAGATGAGCCTGTCAGCCAGGCCCTACCATATTTTCCGGGCGGACATATTGATCAAAGTCTTCTGCGCTGAGAAGGCCAAGAGCTATCGTGGCTTCTTTCAAGGTGGAACCGTCTGCCCAGGCTTTTTTGGCAATCTGAGCTGCACGGTCGTAGCCGATGACCTGATTCAGGGCTGTGACCAGCATGAGAGATTCTCTGAGATTGCGTTCGATCACAGGCAGATTTGGCTGAATTCCCCTGATACAATGAGCGCTGAAACTCCGGATTCCATCTCCCAGTAACCGGACCGACTCCAGCACATTATGGATGATCATAGGCTTGAAGACGTTCAGCTGAAGATGCCCGCTGGCCCCACCGATGCTGACGGCCAGGTCCTGTCCGATGACCTGAGCTGCAATCATCGTCAGGGCTTCGCACTGAGTCGGATTGACCTTGCCAGGCATGATAGAGCTGCCGGGTTCATTGGCCGGGATGATGAGCTCTCCTATACCGCAGCGGGGGCCGCTAGATAATAGTCTGATATCATTTGCAATTTTCATGCATACTGTTGCCAGTGTTTTGAGAGAGCCGCTGGTACTGACCAGAGCATCATGGGCTGACAAGGCTGCGAATTTGTTCGTTGCGGTTCTGAAGGGCTGTCCGCTCAATTCTGCGATATGTCCTGCGACCCGCTCTGCATACTCGGGGTGGGTATTCAGGCCTGTGCCGACAGCAGTGCCACCAAGAGCAAGCTCATAGAGCTGATTCAGGTGCATTTCCAGGTCGTTCCGGCAGAATACAAGTTGACTATGGAAAGCACTCATTTCCTGGCCGAGGGTCAGTGGGGTTGCATCCATCAGATGAGTCCGGCCAATTTTTACAATATTCTGAAATAGTTTTATTTTTTCTTCAAAGATGGCTTCTGCTTCTCTGAGCGCGGGCAGGAGGTTTTCTGTTATATCATCGACTGCAGCGACATGCATAAAAGTGGGGAAGGTGTCATTTGAGGACTGGGATTTGTTGACATCGTCGTTGGGGTGGATGGGGCTTTTTGAGCCGGGGACTCCACCACTGAGTTCAATAGCTCGGTTTGCGATGACTTCATTTGCATTCATATGGCTCTGGGTTCCTGAGCCAGTTTGCCAGATGACCAGCGGGAAGTGGTCATCCAGCTTTCCGGAGATGACCTCGTCGCAGGCTTTTGAAATCAGGTCGCATTTTTCCTTGCTCAGTTTTCCCAGTTCCAGATTGGTCCTGGCGGCAGCTTTTTTTACAAGTCCCATAGCCCGGATCATGGAGCGGCTCATACGTTGGTTGCCGATTTTAAAGTTCATCAGTGAGCGTTGTGTCTGAGCTCCCCAGTAACGGTCGGCAGGGACCTCTATGGTGCCAAGACTGTCGGTTTCGGTTCTGTTTTTCATAACTTTCCTTACTTCTCCTGATGTTCTGTTGTATCAGAAGTTAAAGTTAGCGAGCAGCTTCCCGATTCAGATTAGGTACCCGTTACGGAACAGGCAAGCTGAACTATTGGAACTGCTGATGAAATCAGATTCTGACAGAGCTTCAGGGTATCACATTTTGGTCGTCGACGATGAAGATGATGTGCTGGAGATGATGGCCGCTTTTCTTATGGCTTTTTTCCCTGAAGCTCATCTGACCAGATCAGGAAATGGCGCTGATGCGATTCAGCACTGTAAGTCCCGGCGTTTTGATCTGATCTGTACGGACCAGAAAATGCCTTATCTGACAGGCTCAGAGCTGATCAATGGCCTGCGAAGTGATCCTGATAATCCAAACCAGAATACCCCTGTTTTATTTGTTTCTGCGTTTGTTCATGAAGTGAAAGAAAAAATTAAATTTCAGAATAATATTTTTTATCTGAAAAAGCCTTTTGATACCAATAATCTGACATTGATTGTTGATAAAATTATGATTGAAAACACCATTAATATTCTTGGAGAAAATTTTGTTCTGAAAGAATGGCAAAAGAAGTTTCATGAAAAACAGGGAGAACTGCTCTTCAGGACAAAAATTGATACATACAATGAATTCAGCGTTAGTTTAGCCCATGAGCTAAATAACCCTCTGGCCGTGATTGAGGGAGCTGCTTATCTGATCCGTAAACAGGCAGATCCGGAACACTTGAATCGCTATACAGAACAGATTCTGCACAATATTGAAAGGATGCGTAAACTTATCCAGCATCTTCAGAAATTTTCGGTTATTTCGAAGGGGAACCTTCGGGAACCGGTTCTGATAGGCGGAGCTATCAGAGATTCTTTGGTCTTTTTTCAGCGCCGTCTTCGTGATCGGAACATTTGCCCTGATGTAAAAATGCCAGAGGATCGCCTTTATATCAGGGCAAATGAAGGCCTTCTTACAAAAATTTTTCATGCCCTGATTATGAATTCTATTGAAGCCTTTGACCGAAATCAGACTCCTGTGGATGATCGCTTTATTCTTGTCAGCTGTCGTGCGGATGCAGATCAGAATCTGGTTGTTGTGTTCGAGGATAATGCTGGTGGAATTCCTGCAGAAATCAAGCCAAAAATTTTTGAACCCTTTGTTTCCTCAAAAGCAGAAGCTCATGGTGTTGGTCTGGGTCTGGCGGTGACATACAGCACTCTGTGCCGGATGGGCGGCAGCATCCGTGTTCGATCTGAAGGGGATGGCCGCTCTGCGTTTTTTCTCACCTTCCCTATGGATCTGCTTTTAACTCGGGAAGAAGCTGGAGAGTTGAGTCTCAGAGAATCAGAGAGCAAAGCAGGTCATCAGAAGATCGGACCGCATGACAGAAAAAGGATTCTGGTTGTGGACGATGAAGAAGGGATCTGTGATCTTCTTGAAAACTATCTGATGGATGTCTTTGATGTGGATACTACGGTCGAGCCTGAAGTCGCTGAACGGATGGTTGCGTCGTGTCACTATGATATGGTGATTAGTGATTTTAAGATGACAACAAAGGATGGGATTCATATGATGAATAACATCCTTCTAATTTGCCCTGACATGAAATTTATTCTTATGAGTGGGCATATTACAGAAACAGAAAGTCTTGGATTTTGTGGATCAAAAGAACAGCTTGGTTTTCTTTCCAAACCGTTCGGAACGCCTTCTAGTCTCATTCAGTATGTCCATCGATTTTTTGGAGAGGCATAGTTTTGTCTTCCGGAGACAAAGCATCCCGGATCTTATTTTTCTTTGATATCTGAATTGAATAATTCTCTGAAGCTTAGAAAACTCCGGGAAGGAGTAAATCTTGCAAAGGATTGTTACTGCTTTCTGTGTTTGAACTGGAAAATGTTGCCGGATCATAAATGTCAATCCCCTGGCTGGATGCTCTGGCCTTAGCCTGGTCGACAGTCAGAACATTAATGTCAAGTTTTTGCATTTCTTCCAGAAGCTTTGTGACTCTCTGGCTGGCCAGGGCAAGTGCTCCATTCTCCGGATCAAGGATGGCCTGTAATTTACGTGTCATTGTCTGTACCTGAAATTCGGATTCGTATTTGCTGACATATTCTGTGGCTCCTGCTTCAGTACTCTGAGCTTCTGCTGCGGCCACGACGTTAGGATCAATGCACTCATTGGCAAGATAGGGAGGCCAGTTCAGAACGTATGCAAAAAGAAGCTGACTTCCCATTTGTGATGCAAGTGTAGCTCCCATAACAGCCATTGAAGGGCCGAAAAACGAACCCAGAGCTCCACCGACGGTGAGAAATCCTAGCTGAACAAGGCCCTGCTTAAAGCCCAGAATCTGCCTGTCATTTGCGACCTTATTTTCACAGGCTCGCAGATGAATTTCAATTTTTCTTGCCAGGAATATGGTGTTCTGGAATGTTGCTGTCAGGCTGCTTTCTGCGATGGCTAATTCAGCAGCTTTTTCCTGTAATGCCTGAGTCAGGCTGTTGTTGACTTTTATCGTATCTGTCATGGAAAGTTGATTGCTGCAACCTTCTTTCTGAGTGAGGGATCGTTCTTTGCTGATACAGGGGTTGATAATATAGAAATATTCACCTTTTGCTGCGGTAAGATCCGGATAAAGTTCCATGACGATGTTGGTTCCGACAATTTTGCAGTGGTTCCGGTCTTCCTTCGCCTGAGCCCAGACCCATTCGAGTTTTTTGCGATTGTATGGATCATCACTTAAATCTTGTATACTTTCTCCAGTGTTTGTAATCATTTTATCTCTGTAGCTTGCGGCACAGCGGAGCATTTGAACATGGTCGGCTGTGCCGAGTTTTATAGAAATTCTGGGAACATTCATCCCATCGATGATACCGGATGTTCCCAGGCTGACAGCAGGGTCAATGACGGCTGTAGCCCGATTGATATCAAAATAGATCGCCTGCTCATCCACAGCTTTGTAAGAGGTTTCTTCAGAAGATCCGGAATCGTTCTTTTGTAAGTCCGGAGACTTTTTGTTTATATTAATGGTATTATTTTTAAGCGAGTCTGTCGTAGTTCGGCTGCTTTTTTGAGCGATCTTGCTCTCGTTTGTGCTTTTTGTTTGCGAGCAGTTTTGAGTGCCATATAAAAGCAGAGAAATTATTAAGAACTGCTGTATTGTCTGCTTTTGTCTCATATAGGGATTCCTGTCTCTGATTCGTTATCTTCAGAGTGCTTTTATGGTTTATGATCCGTTGCTCTCTTGTGTTTCTGTCTCTTCTTCTGTTTCGGATTCCGGAAGTGGCGGATCTTCAAAGGATCTGGCACTTTCTACAGCGGGCAGCTGAATGTCCTCGCCATCAGCAATCAGCTGTCCCTGTCTGGCCTGATCTGCCAGTCCGTAGTAGTAGTGATACTTATAGGCATAGTCACCCAGGCTGTTTTCAAGAATTGTGTATTCATCCAGTAGTCGTTTATAAGTAGCGCAGGTCCTGACCATATCCTGAGACGTCGCGCTTAATTTTTTAAATGTGTCAGCCAGGATGAAGCCCTGAAGGGCTCCGCCTAGCTGCATCAGGTCAACAAAACTCTGAAATTTTGAAGGGCCTCTGAATGTATAATGTCTGGCGATGGCTCCTGCGGTTCCCGCTTCAAGGCTTTTAAATTCGAAGCCAACTTCGATGGTGGCAGAAATAATGGTCAGCCATGCATCTCTGATTTTTTGTGTGATCAGCCTCTGGCGATTGCGTTCTTCGCACTCTTCAAGCACCACGATGGCAGATTCTGCACGTTGCCGCATTGCATTTGTGGTGTTGTCGATTTTAGTTCCATAGAGAGTGGCAAGTCTGAGAGCCGATTTTTCTTTTTCTTTTCGCTTATTGATAAAGTTTTTTAGTTCAGATGAAATAGAAACGCGTCTGCTGCAATTTCTTGAAGATAGAGCTTCCTTGTGGAGCAGTCTGTCAGGAGAAAGGCATGCCCTGATGAGGTATCTGTAAGAGCCAGAAGGGGCGAAACTATCCGCGAAATCTGGCTGAGCATGGCCAGCACTGATTAGCTCACAGCTGTGATCGGCTTCGCTGACAACAAAATAATCTTTTGATCGATATTCCTGTGATTTTTGTGTTTCGCTCTGGTTTGATAGTTCGAGATCGAGAATTGCATTTAGTCCGTTAGTTTCAGAGTGGCAACGGAGGATTTCCACATAGTCGGCTGCTTCAGGTATCTTATATGACAGAACAGGTGTTTCTGAGGACATAAAATCCTGGAGGCCGACGGTAAACTGGATGATCTGAAATTGATTATCATCGATGGCAAAAGCAGAGACTTTCGGCCTTATTATGGGGTTTTTTGAAGTTGTCACATCAGGATCAGAATTCTCCAGTTTTGCGTTCTCTTTGTCTTTTCCACTTTCTGTTTCGCTATTTTTTCCAGTATCTTTGCTTGTTGAGATGGATGACGGCGGCAGTTTTTTCTCTGTGATTGTCCCTTTTTCGCTTCCTTTCGGAGAGCAGGAAACATGATATATCATCAGAAAGACTGACATAAACAGAATAAAGACGGAAGGAGCTCGATGCCTCTGTCTTTTCTGGCTTCTGATCTGATCATGTTGTTGTTCTGGAATCAAACGTGAGTCTCCTTTTGCCCCATGTCTTATCGGAAGGGAGAGAAAGAGACTTTATTTTTTAAGATAAAAAGATAAGTTTATCTTAAAAAATAAGCTGTTAGATAAGTCCGGCTTCGTATGTCTTTGTTGGGTATCTGAGGCTTTTCTGCTTTTATCAGGAAAACATCAGATACTTCTATAGGCAGCTATATTATATAGACAGAGCTCTTATAGAATGCTCTATGATTCTATAAAGGATACTCTTAAGTTCAGGGAGTACAAAGAGCAAAATCGCTCTCCTGTCATGAAGAGCTTATATCATCATTCCAAATGTCAGATCAAAACTTGGCAGGATGCCACCTGAAGATGTGACGCGCTCTGCTCTGTTATCATCTTCTTGTATGCTAACGGAAGCATTCGCACTGTAGTATTGAGCTCCTGCTCCAAGACGAATGTTGAAGCCAGATTCCCATAGCCACTGATAGCCGACAATGCCTCCGAGTGTCATGATGTTGACATACCGCTCAGAAACCCTCTTGTCAGAAGAGCCGATCGTCAGTCTTTGGTATCCTAAAAACGGTTTAAGATAAAGGCTGTCATTTGTGAGGCCGTGTTTGAACCACGTTGTATTGAACTGAGCACCATAGTAACTGGCATTCCGATCCGATAGAGAACTAAGGTCCACATAGTTTACTCTGACTCCGACACTGTATTCGGGTGTCAGTCCGACTCCCAGACCAAAGTCCGGAAGCCCGAGGAGGATACCTAAAGTCGAGTCAAGGAAGACAGGATGATCGGCATATAAGGTGGTTTTTGTCATCTCTGTCTCTGCAAAAGCAGCAGGAGTCCAGATGCACGAGAAAGCGACAGCTGCGACTTTAAAAACTGTTCTGATTCCGGATTTCATTTTTGCTCCTTGGGCTGTTATATTTGCCATAATAGATAAATGAACTTACCACGGTTCATTTGTATGGCTAACGTTTAACTGTGTCCTTGTTGATTGTCAATACAAGTCAGAGTTCATGGACAGCCTCTGTCATCTTTCGGATAAAAACTGCGGACAGGCTGGAAAGTCTGGCGGGGCTCCTGAGTTATCTGAAATGACAGAGAACTTTTTAAAGAAACTTTTTATCAATAGCTTTTATGTGAGGTTTCTGTCAGAAGATCGATTTGCATGAAAGGAAATAACGGGGGTCTGTGCGGAACGCAATTGTATTTCCAAGCTCATAAGAAATGGTCCCGATGCCACACCAGTAGTGTTCTGACTTTGCGATGAGAGCATTGCTGAGGTTTCCCTGACTGATTCCTCCTCTGAATGCAAACATTCCTGAGCTGGCGACAAAGCCTGAGTGAAACTTTTTGATGAAATCATCTTTTTCTTCATTGATCAGGTCGAAGATTTCAAGAAAGGCATCCACGCTGATAAGTCTGTGTTGGAACAGAGGAGCGGCTATGGCCAGATCGAGACTTGTACTGTTGTTTTTGAGTAAATTCCCTGAAAAAAGTGATGTACGGTAGTTCTGTCTTATTGCATTGCGCAGGATTAATCCGAAATAAGAATGGTAACTGAAAGCGAGATCCAGAAGTGGCATGAAGCCGAATTTAAGCCCATGGTTCGTCTGAATTTGTCTGAGAGCATCAACATCAAGCAAAGCGGCGGAGTTTCGGAAGTATCCCAGCTGTGAAAATCCTGCTTTGATCCCAAATGTAAAAGAAGGATTCAGTGGATATACCGATGAATGAAAGAGGTTAAATTGTCGCTGGCGCTCAGCAATCAGGGCTTCGATTCCGTACTGATCAATGTCGTGGGTGATTAAAATATTCGTATTTTCCTGTATTTCAAGTCCTATTGCGGATTGTTCTCGTATATAAGCCATTCCTGCCTGGCTTTGCAAAGAAAGATAACTACCGAGATGATGCGTCAGATATTCGGCTCTGTCCTCATTGTTTTTCTGACGGATCAGATCTGGTATCGTGGGTGAAAATTCCAGAGATGGCCAGGCTACGGCGATATGTTCTTTTTGGCATTCTGTTGTCTCCTGATTTTCAGAATTTTCGATCAGCTCTTTGTCTGAACTTTCCTGAGGATTTATTTCTGGAAGATTGCATGTAATAAAAGGTCCGGATGGGTGATAAGAGGCCCTGGAAAAACCTTTGAGATGCATAGCTCCGGCCAGTCCGCTTCCTTTGATCTCTGGTGGCAGGATACTCCAGACACGAGCAGAAGCGATGGGATGCATTGCACTCAGCATGCAGAAGAGTAGAGTCTTCGTGATGTCTTTATAAGAAAGTCCAGACACAGTACACCCTTGTATGTTCCTTCGATCTTGCTTCGGAACATACAAGGGTGTCATAAGAGGAAAGTACTGCCGGTCAGAATTTTCCCATCTTTAAAAGAAAAGATACGAATAAAAAATCAATCGCAGAAAATGTTTTAAGCTCTCCGGAACAGGGAGCCCAGTCCGGATTTATGGAACCATCGTCTTCTTTGTGACGTCTTTCCCAGAGATAAAAGCTGCATCGATCATGGCTATCCGGAAGACGGTTTTCCGGAAAGATATCCTGATTCAGGAGAATATCAGAAACTCCGGATAGCTGACCATCGGTAACTTTATGGTATACAACCTGAAATAAAGCGTTTTCAGGGTTTTCATCAGCATATCGTTGCAGCAACGTGATTTCTTTTTCAAAAATTTTTTGCCTGATGGAAATGATCAAAAGCATGTGCAGAACTTCAAGGTGGGCCTGATAGCCCTGTTGATAGAACCAGATGTATTCATCTGCGTCTGTCGTTTCTCCGGACAGGAATTTTCTGACCAGATAGAATGTCGACTGAAGTCTTTTATCGACCCTTGTTCTGGTATTATCTCCGTCTCCCATAATCCAGTTCCCGGCCTCATCCATATGATTTTCTCCATACTGGATGATCTGTTGCAGTATCTCTTTTTTCCTTTCAAATCGAATCCATATCAGTAATCCTATCAGCATGTCTCTTGAAATTGTGCTCTCTGATTCACCCGTTTTAAAGCAATCTTTGCTGTGGTGGCGATACCAGCGACCATCATTGTCTTTTGCCAGTTCTATATTGATATTTAGTCCACTGACAGCAGCGAGAGAATTAAACAGTAAGGCGTCGCACCTGCTGTCCGGAAGCCATCCAGCTTCGTCATGCTGAATGTGCTTTATATAATAGGCTTCTTTTTTTAGGATGGTGTCGATTGTCAGTGGTGTTGCGCTAATAGGGATATCGCGCGATGTGTCGTCTGAGTGGATCATAATTATATTCTGATCGTCTGATTTAACCTTCTCAAGTGAGATTGAAACTGTGTTTGCTTTGTCAAAAATATCGACCAGATAATGGAGTACTTTTTCTTTTAAATCAGCTCCCTTCTGACTGTTTATGTTTGTGCGTATTTCAGTTAGTTTCATCAGTAGGTTTTCGTATATATTCTGGCTTTGTTTTTCAGTAATTTGTTTTGTTTTTTCTTCTGCCAGTTCAATCATATGAAAAATTGCTTCGGCACGTTCTTTGCTTATATGATGAATATCTTCCATAGTGATTTGATTGTCGTGGTTAATATCCATGACGATAATATTAGCAGCAATTGCAACCAGTCTGAAAATAAGCTCGTGAAACAGAATCTGAACAGGTTTTTCATCATTTTCTGTCAGATCCGAAAGGAGGAGAACAGTATTAAGTGTTTTAATGACACTTTCATCTGCGGGTATTTCTCTGACGAGGAGAGGAATAATACGGCTGGTATCTTTTATATCTTCTTTTTTCATGAGAAGTGAAACAGATATATTTAAAACATTGATATTTTTTTTTCCAAGTAAAGCAGATGAAAAAAGCGAAATCAGAAGTGCCCGATTTTGATACTCTCTCAGATTCTGATAGATAATATCAGACTGATCTTGTGAGCTAGTGTCATTGGACAGAAATCTCACTCTTTCATGTTCTGGTATTAGTGATAATATGGATTCGATTACATCATCATATTGGTGGTTTTCCAGATATTTGATTGATTTTTGTTCAACATTCAGAGGTCTTGCATATTTTCCAAGATAATTATAAGAAGTTTTGCAGGAGTATGAAGACAATATAAGTATTATATATAAATAAAAAAAATGTCCATTTCTTTTTGATTTACGATCTGTTGTTTCTTGTTTACTGTCTTTAGCAGGGAACATGATATGTTATCTTTCTTATGTTTATATCCATAGAGGACATCTCTATAAAGGGATATCCGGGATGGAGCAATCAATTTCCGGGTTTGTTTGTTTCTGTTCTTCACAGAGCTGAGATAGCAATATGTCGGTTGCTTTCGTGATGTCGGTTTCTTCACCAATGATGTCTGAAATTTTCTGGTTAATATCATCTATGTTTTCTGAAACTTTTGCACATACTTCATCGCATTCGTCTGTATCAATCTGAGTTAAAATGGACTGAAGATCATTCAGAACAGAGAGTGGACCGCATGACTCTCCTTTTTCATCACTGGATAATAAGTATCGTTCTGTGAGATTTGCAGAAATGAAGCTCAGTGTCTTTTCACATAAGACGGTATGGACAGAGCTATAGAGAAAATACTGAGTATTCGCACTGCCGCTGTAGAACTTATCACTCTTTTCAGATTCGCTTAGTTCGGATGTTTTTTTTCTATGATCTTCTGGTATTTTTTCGATGATATCAACTGCTTTATTCATGTAAACAATACGGTCAAGAAATGTATCCTTGTTGAGTAAGGTCATATCTTCGGAGAAGAGTGAAGAAGATGCGTTGTTCTGGAAAGCTTCCAGAAGAGAAGGCAGGTCTAGTCTGGCTTTGATTCCATAGGCAGCAGCAAGTCGCACATTCCTGACATAATAAGTTTCATCCTCTTCAAGGATCAGTTGTTCCAGAAGGCTGATGGCTTCATCTGTCTTACCTTCGTTCAGTAGGATGACGGATTGTTCATCCTCACTCAGAGGCTGACACTGAGATGAAGGAGCTGTCTCACAATCAGCCTGACTATTCTGACCGCAGCTTTCCAGCATGGGAAGAAACAGAATCAGCATCAGTAAGTTTTTCGTTCTGCTAAGTTTCCATACATCCAAAATGTGACCTGTTATCATGGGACTTTGTAAGGGCAGATTATTACTTCTGCTTAGGTTGTCCCGGTTTTATCTGATGGTTTTTCATTTCTGTTCCGGAGTCAGGTGTTTTTTCAGATCGACAATAATTTTGTTGGTAGATCTCAGGCGCTTTGCGAGCAATCGTGCAAGATTGAGCAGCATAACGCCGAATATCCTCGGTTCTTTTTCATAAACATCAAAAATCTGTCGATAGCTGAGTTCAAGGACCCATGAGGGCTCAATACTGACAATATCAGCTGAGCGTATTTTTTCGTCCAGGAGAACCATTTCTCCAAAAACGTCACCTTTACTTAGCGGTGCAATGTCCAGTAGTCCTTCGGAAGTGTTTTTTCGGACCATCAGCTGACCTTCCAGAACAACGTAAATTTCTTCTCCTGTTTCTCCGTCACGGACGACAAAATCGCCGGGTTTATAAAATCCGACCAGACCACGGCTGGCTATTTTCTTGATCTCTTTTTCATACATTTCATAGAACAAGGGACAACTACGAAGTTCAGATGGTATCGACATAAGAGATCTCCGTTATGATGACCCGGCTATGATTTTGATTTTTTTTCATGCATATTGTTTTCAATCAAAGTACAAAGTTTTGTCACAGATGCGACAATTTCACGTTCTCCTGGCGTCATTTTATCTTTATGAATCCTGGTCCAGATGTGTTCAAAGGTTCTGGCAAGACCTTCTGTAATCTCTGTTCTGACTGATGTGATAGGGAAAATGGTATTCAAAAGAGTCAGAATAACACTATAGATAATACCAGCAATCGATGTTTTCATAGAATAAGCGATGTTTGCGACAAATGAATTGAGTATGGGAGCTGCGCCGTCAAGGTCGGAAAGATCAATGGTTGCAATCATCGGTAGTGCTGCTGTGATACCGATAAATGTGCCAAAAATTCCTCCGATGATAAAAAGACCTGGTAGGATGCCAAGGATTCTCTGAAGTGTATCGACCGGAATAATCATAACAATTGTTGTCCAGAGAGGGTCTTGTCTCAGAACTCGTCTGGAAAGTTCCATAAAATTAGGGGGGAATGGACTTCTTAATGCATTGATCTGATTGTTAATGTTGTACAGGATGTCTCGTTTGGTGGTCATAAATTCTGAAAGTGTTTTTTTTCCCTGGCTTCGGAATCCCGCCTTTCCATTTTCTGGCTTGAAATCATCACTGATTCTCAGATTCCGGGATGGGAGCTCTGTTTTGACGGTGTCCATCATGCGTTCGAACCAACCATCGATTTCTTTCAGATCTCCCGGCTGATTTTCCGGTTTATCAAGATTTTTTTCCATACTGCGGGACAGCGTCCGGAAGTACACCAGATTTTTCTTTCCGGAGCGAAAGGCGATAAAACGAAGGATCAACGCAAGGCATAGTCCGATTCCCATCAACTCGATCAGGTGTGTGGACATGATTGAAAATAAATCAAGAACGTTCATATCTTACTCCGCACGGCAAAAATATTAAGGTCTGTCTGCCCATTTGATTTCGATTTCAACGCGTCTTGACCGGCGACAATCCCATGCTCCACAGAGGTCTGCGGGCTGTGTTTTTGGTGTTTCCGGAATTGGCGTGCTATAGCTCATCCCTCCAACTCCTAGCTTTTTGATCAGAAGCTCCCGGGAAGGATAGGAACGAATTTTGTTGCCCAGAATATAGTTTCTGACAGAGACGGCTCTTGCCTGACTCAGGCGCAGATTATATTGGTAAGGGTATGTGCCGCTGACAGAGGGGTCCTGATTCACACCTGAAAAAACCGGGCTGGCATGGCCTGTGATCGTCATACTTTTTAATTCATGACCACGGCGGATATAGTGTGTGATATGTTCCATCAGAGCTGGAATCACCTGGTTGAGTTTGTTTTTTGATACTTCGTTCAGGTTGGCACTGTCATGTGCGAAATAGAAGCTTTCATCCATAGAAAGCATTAAAGATCCGTTGCTTTGATTCTGGTGAACTGAGATTCCTTTTTGCTGAAGTTCCCGGACGACATCTGCGACAAGTTTATCAGGATTTGTCCTGCTATTTTCGGGATTTTTTGCCTTCAGAGTGTGTGCTTTCTGAAGATTATCAATGATTTTATCACGATCCGCCAGTTGCTGCCTGAGTTGTGAGAGATTGTTCTGAAGATCCTGGTTTGCCTTTCCGGAATCGATCAGGTGATTACGTGTCTTATCAAGCTCTTTTTGTAAGTCTCCTATTGTGTCTGACAAGGAGCCGGACTGATTCTGAACCTGGTCGAGATTTTGTTCTTTGTCTCCAAGCTGTTGAGTCAGGTCACGAATCCTGGACTGTTGGCTGGATTCTTTTTCCTGACACTCTTTATTTTTTTGCTCTGTCTGTGCCAGAAGATCTTTTTGTTTTTGATTC
This sequence comes from Deltaproteobacteria bacterium, assembly GCA_020635195.1. GTDB lineage: Bacteria > Bdellovibrionota_B > Oligoflexia > Oligoflexales > Bog-1112 > JACKAG01. Next base: position 194,018 of record JACKAG010000002.1, read on the forward strand.
AGATCATTGCTCTGATCAATCTGTGCGTTAAGCTGAGCTATTTCTGTCTCATTTGCTTTTATCTTTTTATCCGCTTCTGCCATTGCTTTTTTCATGTTTTCCATTTGTCCTCTGAGGTTGTCAGCTTCGCCCTGCGCGGCGCCGAGTTGTCCCTGTGTATCTTTGAGCTGTCCTCTGAGCTTGTCAGCTTCGCCCTGCGCGGCGCCGAGTTGTCCCTGTGTATCTTTGAGTTGTCCTCTGAGCTTGTCAGCTTCGCCCTGCGCGGCGCCGAGTTGCCCCTGTGTGTCTTTGAGTTGTCCTCTGAGGTTGTCAGCTTCGCCCTGCGCGGCGCCGAGTTGCCCCTGTGTATCTTTGAGCTGCCCTCTGAGGTTGTCAGCTTCGCCCTGCGCGGCGCCGAGTTGTCCCTGTGTATCTTTGAGTTGTCCTCTGAGGTTGTCAGCTTCGCCCTGCGCGGCGCCGAGTTGTCCCTGTGTATCTTTGAGTTGTCCTCTGAGGTTGTCAGCTTCGCCCTGCGCGGCGCCGAGTTGTCCCTGTGTATCTTTGAGTTGCCCTCTGAGGTTGTCAGCTTCGCCCTGCGCGGCGCCGAGTTGCCCCTGTGTGTCTTTGAGCTGCCCTCTGAGGTTGTCAGCTTCGCCCTGCGCGGCGCCGAGTTGCCCCTGTGTATCTTTGAGCTGCCCTCTGAGGTTGCCAGCTTCGCCCTGCGCAGCACTGAGTTGTCCCTGTGTATCTTTGAGCTGCCCTCTGAGGTTGTCAGCTTCGCCCTGCGCAGCACTGAGTTGTCCCTGTGTCTCTTTGAGTTGTCCTCTGAGGTTGTCAGCTTCGCCCTGCATAGCACTGAGTTGCCCCTGTGTATCTTTGAGTTGATTGTTTAATTTTTCTCTTGTTTCTTGTGATTTCTGAAGTTGTGTTTTCTGCTCCTGAACCATATTTTGTGATGCGTCCAGTTTTTGTTCCATTTGCTTCAGGTTTTTGCGGAGTGTGTCAGATTGAATTCTGCTGTTGATCAGTTCTTTTTCTGCACTTACGAGATTTTCTTTTAATTTTGTGACATCCTGTTTTGCCGAAGACAGCGATTCAGCAAGGCTCTGAGACTGTTTCCGACTTTCGCCTAGATTCTTTTGTGAATCTTCCAGTTCTTTGCTCAGGCTCTGCTGTTCTTCCTTGAGTTGTTTGTTCTGATTTTCCTGCTGAGAAAGTTCAGATTTTTTTTCTTCCAGATTGCGTGAGAGATCCCTGATGTTTTCTTTGTTTGTTTTGATTTCATCTGTTTGTTTCTGAATCGTTTTTGACGCCTCTTCAAGCTCTTCTTGTTTTTTCTGCCTGTCTGTTTCTGTTGTCTTCTGCTGCTCTGTTAGTTGTGTATAATCAGCTTGTAATTTTTTAAGTTCCTGCATAGTTTTTCGTTGAGAACTTTCTGTTTTCTGGAGATCTGAGGCCATCTCTTCTATCTGTCTGAGGTGCAGCTTTTCACTCTCTCTGGATGACGTTAATTTTTGGGACAAAGACTGGTTGTTCTTCTGAGTTGTTTCAAGTTCTTTACGATTTTCTTTGAGTTTTTCGGAAAGATTCTGGACGGTGAGCTCTGACTCTGATTTCTTTTTTTGTTCGTGAGTTAGTGTGGTTTCAAGTTCCTTTTTTATCTGAGATAAGTCCTTATTTTTCTGTTCAAGCTGTTGCTGTTTCTTTTGATTTTCTCTGATTTCTTCGATCTGTTCATCCCGGATTTTTTCCAGTTTTGATATTTTGGCAGATAGCTCCTTCTTTTGTAAGGAGAGAGTCTCTTCATTTTCTTGTTTTTCTTTCTGTATTTTTTCAGTTATTTTTCTGTGGTTTTCTGCTTCTTTTTTATTCTGCATCATCAGATTTTCATTGATAACACTTTGTTCTTTATTGATTTTTTCCTGGTCTGTTATTTTTTTGTTTTTTTCTGTGACAGAGTCTTCCAGGTTTTTAATTTCTGATTTTTTTTGTAAAATTTCCTGTTGAAGTTTTTTTAATTCTGCTTCTTTTTTTAATTGATCCTGTCTGGATTTATCTATTGTCTGTGTCATTGATTGTACAGATTTTTGTGCCTTATCTTTTTCAGATTTTGTTTTTTCCAGTTCTTCTTTTATTTTTTTTAGTTCGGATTGCGTTTTTTCGATATTCTCATTGGCAATAGCCAGCATGGCTGTTTTTTCTTTCTGATCAGCTGCGAGATGCTCTATAGAGGATTGTTGAATTTTAAGGTCATCGGTAAACTGTTCAAGTTTCTGCATGGAGTCTATAATGTTTTTCTTTTGAATTTCCATCTGGTTCAGTGTTGATTCGATCTGTTTATGATTATCTTCATTAGCTTTTCTGATTTTTTCAGGGACTTTTCCCTGGGCATACTCTGCCATTTCCTGTGTCTCTTTAACGGCCTGTGTTGCTGTGATGCCAGCCTGAATAATCGAAAAGACAAACATGATCAGGAAGACCACCGCAACTGTCATAAAAAGATCGCTGTAACTGGTCCAGACGCTGCCGCCTTCAGCACTTTCTTCCTGATTATGATCATCATGCATGGTCTGTTGTCCTCTGAAGAAGAATTGCAGCTCTGTTTTTCGGAAAGACAGATGTACAACTCCATGACAAGTTTCGACTTCCCGGGACTTTTTTTAAGAGGGCAGATTTCTTTATCCGGATATCACAAAGTTTTTTTTATTTAAGTCCTGTTTTTATCTTGCATGGTTCCGGTAAAAAATCTGAGATTAGATAATGAATCGGTTCTTTTCCTTTTAAAAACTATGGGTTACAGTAAAGTAAATGTTTTGTTTTGGTGGGGGAGGGGTTTCGGTGTTACAACACTTGCCCAACTAAAGAGAGTCTCAGGAGTTGACTGTGAATAAATACAGGGATTTTTCAGAAGATGATCCACTGCCTGCTGAGCGTCTTCCGTTATTATTGAAGGGCTCAGAGGATAGTCTGTTCAGCCACCCTGGCTATCCTCATCCGTTCGAATTCAATGAAGAAGTTGCTGCGGTTTTTGATGATATGGTATCCCGCTCGGTCCCTTTGTATCAGGAGGTGATTCACTGTCTTGTCGAATGGGCATGGCTCACTCTGCGCCCCGGGGACCGGGTCTGCGACCTTGGCTGCTCCACCGGGACGAGCATGCAGGCCATTGGTCAGCAGATATCATTTCCTCTTCATTTTTATGGAGTGGATCAGTCGGAAGCAATGCTGGCCCGGGCTGCTGACAAACTTTCGCTTCTACAGCCTCTCCATCAGATTATTTTGCATCATGGTGATCTTGAATCCGCACTTCCGGAAGACTGCTCTCTTGTGATCCTGAATTATACCCTTCAGTTTGTTCCTGTGGAACGGCGACAGGCTATTATGAATCGTATTTTCGAGAGTCTGAAGCCGGGTGGTCTTCTTTTTTATAGTGAAAAAACCCGTTCGCAGATTCCTGATTTGGCAAATATGATGACCTGTTCTTATGAGTCTTTTAAGCGGCGTCATGGTTATTCTGTCAATGAAATCAGTCGGAAAAAGGAGGCTCTGGATAAGGTTTTATTGCCTTTTACGCGCGCAGAGCATCTGAATTTACTCGACTGTGCAGGCTTTAAGAAGCGGGAAACGATTTTCCAGTGGCATCAGTTCACAACCTTTGTGGCAGTAAAAGAGTGATTATGTACGGAGAACACATTTATCTCAGGAAGTTTCAGGACTCTCTTTTGAGTGCAAAAATCCGGAAAGTCCGGAGCCGCCTGATGGATGAGCTGAGGAGTACAAAGTTTTCTCAGTACTGGGCAGCTGTGGATGCATTGAAGCCTTTCCCAAGTGCTTATGTGCGCTTTGATGGGGCGATCGTTGAAATTGGTGATGCTGCTGAATTCTCGTCAGAAGATGAGCTTGCTCTGTTCCGGAAGGCTGTCCGGGCTTTTATTCCCTGGAAGAAAGGTCCGTTCAGACTTTTTGGTGTCGATATTGACGGAGAATGGAGGTCAGATCTGAAGTGGGAGCGTATCAGGCCCCATTGCGGCTCTCTGGAAGGCTTAAAGATCGCGGATATTGGTAGTCACAACGGTTATTTTATGTTCCGGATGGCTGCGGAACAGCCCGGACTGGTCGTCGGTTTTGAGCCTTATGAGAAAAACTGGCTTAATTTTCAGATGATGCAATCATATGCACAGGTTTCGTGTCTTGCCGCAGAGCGCTTGGGGGTGGAGCATATCCATTATTACCCTGCTTTTTTTGATAAAATTTTCTGTCTTGGGATTTTGTATCACCATACTGATCCGATCGGTATTCTCAGGAAAATCCGTTCTGCTCTGAAAAAGGGTGGTGAATTATTGATTGATTGTCAGGGGATTCCCGGAACAGAGCCACTGGCGCTGGTGCCTTCTGGACGCTATGCCTCGGCCAGAGGGGTCTGGTTTTTACCCACTCTTCCGGCTCTGATGAACTGGGTCAGGCGGGCTGGTTTTCGTTCGGCTGAGTGTATTTATCAGGCCCCTCTCAACTGTGAAGAACAGCGATCAACGGAGTTTGCTCCGGTCAGGAGTCTGACGGATTTTCTGCACCCGGATCATCCTGAACGGACTATTGAGGGCTATCCAGCCCCATGGCGATATTATCTGAAGGCCCTGCACTGAGAAGAGTGAAGCTGGCAGAGCCTGTATAATAAAGGCGTAGCTGTTCATGGCAGAATAAGGCCGGGCCTTTCTGTCGCATCCTCTTTCATGGGCGAGATGATATGAACCGTTCACGCAATAGCAGACAGGATGGGGATAAAGAGGCAAGAGATGACTGGGAAGCTCTGAAGATATTACTTGATAGCATGCCTTCCCTGAAACAAAGGGTTCTTCATAAGTTGCGGGAACTGAAGAATCGTAAAGAAAACGAGCAGATCAAGGTGAGCCGTAAAGAACAGATGGACTATATGCGCGAAAAACACCGAAATCAGGGGAAAAACAAGAGCTAAAAAGAGCTAAAATATGGTTCGTTCTTCTCTCTCTAAAAGCTGATAACAGGTAAGGCAGCCTGGCAGAGGCTCATCAGCTCCTCATCACAAAGAGGAACGCTTTCCAGCTGAAGATCGACAGAGCACTTTCGGAACCAGGTACACTGCCGCTTTGCATATTGCCTGGTGGCAAAGACAATCCGGTCTTCCAGCTCTGCTTCATGAAACTCGCCGGCCAGACATGCTGTGACCTGTCGGTAGCCAATACTCTGGAGGCCCCGGCAGTCTGGAGCATATCCTTTGTGTAAGAGCTCCTGTACTTCTTTGATCAGTCCGGCAGCCAGCATCTCTTTGCTTCTTTGACGAATTCGCTGGTGAAGCTGAGCTCTTGGGAGGTTGAGAAAAATACTCAGCTCTGGCCGGAATAGGCCTGATTTTGGCTTGTCAGCCTGATGTTCCCGGAATGTTTTTCCTGTTATTATAAACAATTCCAGAGCGCGAAGGATGCGGTTGCGGTCATGAGGATGCAGCTGTTCTGCTCTTTCCGGGTCTTTTTCCCTGAGTCTGTGCCACAAAATGTCGGTATTTTCTGTAAGCAGGGTCTGGCGGACGCTATGGTCGCTCGGAAGTGAGTGGATGTTCTCCTGCTGCAAAAACCTCAGATAGAGTCCTGACCCTCCGACTACGATGGGCTTTTTTCCCTGTCTGGCAATGCTGTAGATCAGAGCATGTGCTTCTTCCGCAAAACGATGGGCATCATAATCTTCATCGGGGTTGAGGACGTCGAAGAGGTGGTGAGGAATCGACGACCTTTCGCTGGGGGATGGCTTGGCAGAGCCGATATTCAGATAACGGAAACATTGCACGGAGTCGGCATTGATGATCTCTCCATCCAGTAAGTGAGCGAGTCTGAGAGCCAGACCTGACTTCCCGCTGGCTGTCGGACCGCAGAGAAGCCAGTAGGGGGCAAAGGTCTGCTGTGCAGGACGTTCTTTATAGCCTGTCAAACCATCCCTCCACGTCTCTTTTCTGAAACCAGCGGAAGACCCGGCGACCATGGGGGCAGTTATGATAAAAATCGACATTTTTGGCCTGTCCCAGCAGATCTTTCAGATCATGGTCGGATAGTTCATCTCCCGCCCGGATGGCGGAGTGGCAGGCGATCGTCGATAAAATCTGGTGTCCCAGCTGACGAATGGTTTCCTGGCCATTCCCGCTATGGTCTGTTTCTGATGTCAGCTTTGCAAAGACCCGGTCAAGCTGGCAGCCTGTCAGGATAGCAGGCACAGAACGGATTTCCGGACAGAGTTCACTGATCCATTCAAAGTCAAAGCCGCTGTTTCGGATGAGAGTTTCCCTTTCCCTGAAGCACTCAGCCTGGCTCGCAGAAAGTTCAAGTATTTCGGGAATCATCAGTCTCTGTCTTGTCTTCAGGATGCCGGGATCATGCACGAGTTTTTCATATTGAATGCGCTCGTGAAAGGCATGTTGATCCAGAACCAGGAGGCTGTCTCTGGAGGCTTCAAAGATCAGGTAACAGCGAAAAAGCTGTCCGCGATAGACAAGCTCGTCCCAGGGAACAGGAGCATCATTGTGCTTTACTGCGGCAGTCGCTCCATATCGTTTCGTATCAGTCCTGTCCGGATCATGGGCGGAGTTTAGATCACTTCTGTTATCAGCAGGGAAAAGCTGCTTCTTTTCTCTGAACTGATCAGAGTCAGCTGGGATGGTCAGGGTGCTTTTTAAGGGCTCTCTCTCATAGCAGGATGGGGCTGTTGTGCTGGTAGCAGAGGCCTCCATGAACTCAGGGGCCGGGTTTTGTCTCCTTGAATGGGAGACTGCCGCCATGGGCGGAGTCTTTTGTGTATACCGGGGAGAACTCTCATCAGCTTTGCTCGTCTGTTTTTTATCAGGATAAGCAGAATAAACGGAGGATTCTTCGCTTTCCTGTCCTTTTCCGCAAGAGCTGGAACTGTCCGGGGAGAATGTCTGTTTTGGCTCTTCAGGCCGGCTTTCTGGCAATCTGCCTGCCCAGTCTGCTTTGCGGATTGCAGCGCGGATGGCTCTGGCAATCAGGCTCTGAACTTCCGCAGCATACTGAAAACGAAGTTCGGTTTTGCGGGGGTGGACGTTGACATCCACCAGGCTTGGATCACAGTAATAAAAGCCCAGGACTTGTGGATAACGTCCTTTCAGGAGATGAGAATGATAGCCTCTTAGCAAACCGAATCTGAGAACCGGATCGCGGACCCAGCGCTGGTTGACAAACATCATCATGTGCTTGGCTGTGGCACGCTCAACTCCGGGCGGGGAGATCAGGGCTTCAAATTTTCCCCATGCGTCGTCTTCCCGGATGTAGATGAGGTTTTGCGCCTGTTCAGTTCCCCAGACTCCCTCCAGCCTTTTACGCAGGACACTTTCCCCTTTTAGCTCTCCATCCTGCTCCGGGTGCGGCGTTTCCTGGATTGAGGGCGCTCTTAATTTTTCCCTGCCATTATGGCTCAGGCTGATCGATACTTCAGGGTGAGAAAGCGCCAGCGCCTGGACGAGCTCAAAGCAGTGGCTGTATTCGCTGGTAGCGGACTTCAGAAAGCGGGCTCTTGCAGGTACATTGTAAAAAAGATCCTCAACCGTTACGGTGGTTCCCGGAGCCCCGTTCCAGGGGGAGAGCTCCGGAGGGCCTCCTCCGTCACAGCGGAGCAGGCAGCCTTCTGTGATCTGCGGATCTGCGAGTCTGCTGCTGATCCGGAAGCGACTGACACTGGCGATGGAGGCGAGGGCTTCCCCCCGGAAGCCCATGCTTTTAATCTGAAAGAGGTCATCTGCTGCACGGATTTTGCTGGTAGCGTGCCTTTTTAGCGACAGTTCCATGTCCTGAGGAGGGATGCCACAGCCATGATCACGAACTGTAATCCTTTTGCAGCCTCCTTCTTCAAGCTCAATATGAATATCGCCGGAACCGGCATCGATCGAATTTTCCAGAAGTTCTTTAAGAACGCTTGCGGGCCGTTCGACGACTTCTCCTGCAGCGATCTTGTTTATAATGTCATCTTCAAGTAAATGGATACGAGCCATAGCGTGAACCTTAAGAGTAACGAGGAGCCAGATTGCATAGCCTGTATATCACAAGTGCCCGGGAAGCTCAGCGTCTTCCCGAGTTTTCTCTGCCTGAAGTGGCTTTCCTGGGGCGTTCTAATTCCGGTAAGTCATCATTATTGAATGCGTTGCTGGAGCGGAAGAATCTTGCCCGGAGTAGTTCAACTCCCGGGCGGACACAGATGATTAATTTTTTTGGTCTGAGCTTTCATAAGGAACCTGAGCTGATTCTGGCTGACCTGCCCGGCTATGGTTACAATGTCGCTCGCAAGGATCTTAGTAAGCTCTGGGACAGTCTGATTGCGAACTATCTACAGCGGGATGAAATTCAGGAATTTATCTATCTTATGGACATCCGAAGAGAATTTGAGTCCTTCGAACTGGAATATATGCACTGGCTTGCGGCAAAAACTCCGCTGATCATTGCTCTGACGAGATCTGATAAGGTGAACAGGAAGTCGGCACATCTTGCTGTCAGTAAAGCAGCCGCGGCTTTGCAAAAAAACGGGATCGCATATAAAGCGATTGTTCCGGTGTCATCTCTTAAAAAACAAGGAGTTAAGGAAATCAGGGATATTATTTTCAGTCATATCAGAGTTCCCGAAGGAGGATGAGGGGGAACTTCTGGGAGAGCTGCTTTCAGTATGTTTTGCCTCCATGTATAATCAGAATAGTCTGAAAAAATAATAAGGCTTTAATTTCTGTTTATTTTACTGCTCCTGCTTGTTTTCTGAGCTTTGAATACGGGAGAACTTTGATCATACAGAATCTGTGTCTGTCAGAGAAAGGCTAAACCGTGATTCTCAAATTCCCTCAGACTCTTGTGGTTATCGATGATGATCCGCTTATCCTTGCTTTGGCAGAAAAAGCGTTTGAGCATGATTATCATTTTTCTGTTGTAACGTTTACAGATGCCTGCAAGGCTCTGAGCTTTATATCAGAGCATGGTGTGCGCTTTGTTGTCACAGATATCAGAATGCCTGACTGTGATGGATCAGAGCTGATTGAGCGTCTGCGCAAGCTACCTTTCGGCGTCTGTGCAGCGGTGATGTCCGGCAATATGGATCTGACAATTGCGCGTCGCTGTTATGATATGGGGGCAGCTCTTTACCTTAAACCCGTAGGCCTGGAGCAGTATCATGCGATTGCTCAGTCTTTTAAGAAAAAAATTCTTTTGTGGAATCACTACCTGGAGACAGTGGCCTGGGATAAAAATCAGCATCAGCCTTCCGGAAGAGAGTCCCGGAAGCGTATTCTGTTAGTTGAGGATGAAGCAAGTCTTGCTGAGGTTGTTCGTGAATTTCTTGCAAGTGATTACACCGTTGAATGGCTGAATAATGGTCGTGCGATTGGGGACAAAATCAAATGGGCTGATTTGATGGTGCTTGACATCAACCTGCTTGATGTCAGTGGCTTGGATATCCTGAGTTCTCTTAGTCTGGAGATAGGATCTGAGATTCCGGTTATTGTGACTTCTGGTTTTGTATCAGGAGAAAATCTCGAACAGTCACCGAACGTCAAAGCTGTTCTCGAAAAGCCGTACAGGATAGAAGAGCTTGCCGCTTGTATCAGGACAGCATTATCATAAAAATTGAGGCCCGCTGTGAAACAGCTTTTTCCACAAAAATTGGTTGTGATTGACTCTGATGATTCCGGGCGTGCAGTAGCTCAGAAAGCACTGAAAAAAACAGCTTATTTTGACAGCTATTGTTTTGCCTCCCCGGATAATGCCCTTGACTTTATTCATGAACATGCGGTTCGCTATGTTATCGCATCGATTCGTTTATCCGGAATGACAGCAGAGGATCTGATCCAGGCTTTCCGTAAAAAAATGGACTATGGAATCTTTATCAGTTTCTTAGCAGGGCCAGATGATGTGCCTATGGCATATCAGTGTTTTAATCTTGGGGCAGACATTTATGCAGGAACCGCTTCTGCTGAGTTGTATCGACACATCACGGATTCCTTTCTTGAAAAAATCAGTAACTGGAACTTCTGTATTGATAGTCTGGTGAATCGTCATACAAAAACCAGCCTGTTAACAGAGACGGACCGAAGTGAAGATGCAGATAAAAAGAAAAATCCGGAAAAGAAGAAAATTCTTTTGCTGGCGGATGATGATGAAGATATCCGATCCTATATGCAGGAGTACCTTGAGACATGGTATCGGGTGATTCCGGCATCGAACGGAGCAGAAGCGCTAGCCTGTTCCGAACGGGTTGATCTGGTGATTACAGATCTTAATATGCCGGAAGTTGACGGATTTAAGCTTATTTCTTCTCTGAAAGAACGAGAAGATTTCATCGCTTCGGTCATTGTCGTGTCGGGATATGCAGAAAATCATTGTGATTTCGGCGACCCTGTGAGGGCGGTTCTGAACAAGCCTTTTGATCTTGAAGAACTTCATGGCATCATCGAGAAAATTTTTTCTGATGGTTCTGTGAATTCATGAAAAAAGAATTTCTGTATTCAGTGGATTTGTCTTAATATAGCTTGTTGCATAGAAAATCGTACATGGTTAAAATCGCAGAGAGTTTTACCAGTGGGCTCTCTCTTAATTCTTAAATGTTGCGCGAAAATTGCAATCGCATAGGTTTTTACCTTAAATAAAGCGCTTATGCTGCTTTGTTCGCATTTATTACCTCCCTGCAATAGCGTTGCACATCCCTGAACCCATGAATCCTTGTGCTAAGCTGGATCAGATGCTTAAAAGGAGATAATTCGACCTCCTGCTGCAAAGCAGTCATAGCCTCCAGAACAGATCCGGACTTACCAGAAATTTCCGGCAAAAGGAGCCATGCACAGTAGACCCAGTGAACATGAGACTCTACGGATTGAAAATCGTGGCAACTCACATCTTCAAACCCCATCAGAGATTTGACGTCTTTGTGAAATAGCTCGATTTCCCATCTTTTTCGGTAAACCCTGACAATCGCCCCCATCCTGACTCTGATGTTGGAACAAACCAGATACTTTCTCCCCTTGCGACTCCCTCGCTCTTCTGAAAGAACCAGCCTGACTTCATCAGTGATTCCACTGATAAAACCGGTGAGTTCTCTTGCGCGGAACTCCTTCCGCTTTCTTCTTTTCCATCCATTCGCATAAGCACGAATAGTTTTCAGGGGAAAATTTTTGGCTTTCCGGAACAGGTCAGCGACGGAGCAATTGCCCTGAGCGCCCGTATTTTTTTGGGAAGAAAGTCGAGATCCTCTCGAAGATTTCATGCTAAAAACAAAATCCCACCCACGAGACAGAATGGAGGCTTGAAGCTTTTTATTGTCATAGCCAGAATCTGCGAGCACAACAACTTCATGATTTTCATAAGTTCCGACGTATTGCGACAAATCCAGATCAGAGAGATATCGGATGACAGCTTCCTGTTCGGTTTCTTTTTTCAGGCCCCGTCTTTTACGCTCACGTCCGGAAATCCATGCCAGGGGAGGGAGTGGAATCTTCTTGCCATTGATAAGTAGCAGGATATTTGTCCACTGGTGGCCAATAACATAGCCTTTACCATGACTGAACTTATGGCTGTTTCCACTGTGTCTGGAAGATCTTGATTGCAGAGTCGCATCAATCAGAATGGCGATAGTCCAGGGCCCTCCGGCAACAACAGGCGGCCTCTGGATTGCTCTGCATGTTCTGGCTGCCGTACGCTGAAGAGATTCTACCGCAAGATCACCATGCCTACGTAAAAACCTTGAAAACTGTGACTTATGCAGAGATCCGGCCTGAGAGGCCTGGGTCAGGCTATGTTTTCTTCCTGGCAGCATGAGAGATAAAAGATAAGCAAACGCGACCTGCTTCAGGCGGCAGGGAATATCCAGAAGACAGTCAGCTTTTTTTGCGATAGGATTGCTCAAGGCGGGCACCTCTCGGGATATAGTCGCTTGGATGAGCACTTTAAAAAGTGTCTCGACAGCTCTGCCCGTCACAATACTCTATAATAGAGATATGATCAAATTTAGTGGATGAGGAGAATTAAGTAGCGTACCCTCAAGTGCTTTTTTAGAATTTAAGGAATACGCTATGAGAGAAGCTACTTGCAATTCAGTTCAACTTCCACAAGAAACTATCCGCGATGCGTTGACAGAGGTATTAAGAGAAGGTGCCCGAAGCTCGGTCCTTTAGGGCCGAGTAGATCACGACAGCTCTAAAGAAGACTTTTGTATCTGGCACGATTTGAGTTGGTCTGGACTGACACCAGCAGCCTTTTCTCTCACGAAAAAATTGCTATTTATCTAAAAGCTTGACGCAAATTTTCATTGATCGATTCCATCTGCTTTGCAAGAAGGTCGCTATCAACAACTGGCATACCTGATTCGTCGATTGCATTGATTTTCACAACCACGTCAGCAAAGACATCTTTCGGGATGCCAATCTTTTCTTCTAATTCATGTAGGTAATAAATTTTAACTCGCACCTGTTGATCCGGTTGCATGAAGACACTTGTCTTTTCACTCTCCATTTTTGAATAGTGAGACCTGTCAACTCGCAAGAGTTGTGCAATGTCTCCCTGCGATTTGTCAAATAAAACCCGAAGGAACTTAAGTTGCTTCTTCGTGAGAAGCTTTTGGTTCTGTAGGAGAAGGAACGATACGAAAAGTTCCGTTGTTTCCATATAGTCTTCAAGCTCATAAGTTGCCTTGCAGGTTTCACATGATACCAAGGGGAGCAATGGTAGCCTTACAGGTCCGAGAATATCGAAGTTGAATACCGAATTCTGCTGAATCTCGATACCAAAACGACCTTTACAACCTGACTCTGAATGCTCGTAATCGTTTAAATTAAACTTTGTTGATCCTTTAAATTGGATCAACTTTTTCTTTTTACCAGATTTCATAATTTACCTCCGGTGTTGTTTTGTGGTCCATCGAGTTATCTGGATAGACCGTAACAACCAGATGCTTTTTCCCCTTTCCTTTCTCTCTAACAACAACTTTGACACAGACGTAATCAACATTTTCCGACTTAAACGTGTTCCAATCGGTCACAGAAAAATCGACCAACTTTCCTTCAAGAGCCAATTCCATGGGGGGAGTTGCGTTACTGGTTCTGTAGTTGATTCGTCCACCAAGGATAATGGCTGCTATGTGCATGTTATCGATTGCTCGCCTTATATTGTTGTCGGTCTGGCTTGCTCTAAAGCTGATATGGCGAACGTCAACCCGAACATTGTCCTTAAACGTGTTCCGTTTGCAGCAATATTGTTTCAACGTCGTGTGAAACTTATCCAGCCGTTTTGATTCGATATCGATTGATCCAGCCTCCGGCATATTTTGCGTCTATCCCCCCACATTGCATAATACACATCTTTGTGCATCTATGCAAGTAGCTGCATAGATGCACATCGGTGGATTTAGGGCAAACTTTAGCGAATTTTGATAAATCTAAATAATATCAAATAAATAGATACGCACTGTGCCAGGGAAAATTTGTGGGAATTTCCCGTGGGGTTGCCGCGTTCTTGAGCCTAAACAATCCTCATTTTTTCCGATACTTGGTACCATTTCGGCTCTTTATGGTGGGGATTGCGTGAGCATTTTGTTCAGGCTTTGGTTTTTGAGTGGCGACATCGAAACGATTGTGCATCTTGATGCATCCTCACAAAAGTTGTTATGCATGTCTCAAAAATGACTTTATTTCTTTGTTAGCATCCGCAATGCTGAATTTTTCAGCGTTGAATCGTCTGCCATACCAGTCTTTCATATCTGCATACTCTTCATGGCTAGGGTCTGCCATAACCTCTAAAAAGTTTTCAAAACCCCACACTCCTCCACAATCTTCTGGAGGGCAGCATCGTTCTCCATCAATACACTCCGGTACTTTCATTGGCGTTTCTAAAGGTTCTGTACCTACTATTTTTATCTCATGGTGCCATGAATCTCCAAAATCATATTCATAAGTAAATTTCTTTTCTCTCTGTTCTATTAGATCATGAATACTAATTCCATTACTGTCAGTATTTTCATCACCATCAGGGTCATCCAAGTCATCCATTTCGTTTCCTGATATTCGACCAGTGTTTACATAGAAAGCATGAAGGTGTGCATTTTCCCATCCGAAGGCGCCTTGAATTGCCCAGTGCAGATCATTCAGAGTCATATGGTTTGATAGTCGTACTTTTCGCCAAACCAATGGGTCTGTCCCAATAATAGAGATATGAAAATCCACTGCGTAATGGCCATCTAATCCCATGATTTTTTTATCACTTATCACTTGAACTTGTTTTTTCTTAGTCATTATATGCTATTCCTTTCATTCAAATCTAAATGCATGTTACCAATAAAGGTTTGTATTCTTCCAGCGTTGCTTCCTGATTTCAGGTTGGGTTACTTGGATCTCTGGCATCAACTCGCATGACAAAATCATGGATATCCTTTCCGCACAGATGAAAATCACCGATGGTGTACCTATACTTTCCAAATTCTTCTTTTCTTCTCTTAATCCAAAAATTGAGATAGGCTTCCCCTTGAGGACCTGATTCTTTAATGCTATTTCTTACATTTTGAATCCTAGTAAATGGCTTGCCTTTAAGTTCATCCATAATGAAGACATTCCAAATCAGGTGAGGGAATCTGAGACCTCTTCTCACATCCTTAAGATCCTTCCGACCTTCGGCGGCAGATGCACTAAGGAAAGGTTTGCAGTATTCTAAAAAAACTTCCGAAGCCTTTCTTCCCATGAGGATGTCAGGCATTTCATCTTGCATGGTTGATTCCTTCTTTTTGCGAGTAATTGTCAAATTTAGTGGATCAGAGATTTAAGCAGCAAGTTTTCTTACCCCATCCTCAAACTTAACATTAAGATCAATAACATCCGCCAGTAGTTTGTAACCCCGGAGTTTCCTCCAGCGCTTTTCTGCACTTTTAATCAACTTAAAAACCATGTGCACAGTGGCATTGACATAGCCACAGCCTTTCGTTCTCTTCGTCTGGAGTCGTACTGTCGCAAATGTGGATTCAATAGGATTGGTGGTCCGGATATGCTGCCAATGAACACCAGGAAAATCATAGAAGCTGAGGAGCCTGTGTTTACCCCTCAGCAGACTTTTGACAGCCTTCGGGTATTTATCTTCAAAAACTGACTGAAATTTTGTAAGCGCTTTTTCCGCATCTTTTTTGTTCTCTGCCATATATATTTCATGAATCATTTTCTTAGCTTCAGGCTGTTTTGTCTTTGGCATCTTGTCCAGAATATTTGCGGTCTTATGAACCCAGCAGGCTTGCTGTTTAGAGGACGGAAAAATTTCCTCCAGCGCTTTCCAGAAACCAAGGGCACCATCCGCAACGGCAAGCTCAGGCCCTCTCTCCAGCCCTCGTTCTCTCAGAGAGAGCAGAACATTCTTCCAGCTCAGCTCGCTTTCACGATAGCCCTGCTCTATCGCTACCAGCTCTTTTTTGCCATCTTCTGCTGCTCCGACAATCACCAGAATGCACATTCTGTCATCTTCCCCGAGGCGCACGTTAAAATGTATCCCATCTGCCCACATGTACACGTAACGTTTCCCGGAAAGAGATCGCTTATCCCACTCCCGGAAATCTCCTTCCCAGACCTTCTTTAATCTTGTCACAGTCGATGCTGAGAAACCCTTAGCATGTTTACCCAGAAGAGCCTGAAGTGCTTCTGGAAAATATCCGCTTGAAATCCCCTTCAGATAAAGCCATGGGACAAGCTCTTCCAGAGCTTTAGTTTTTCTCAGGTACGGTGGCAGGATCTGGCTGGTAAATCTTTTCCGGCAGCCATCCTCATCAACTCTCTTATCGTTTATCTTTGGTGCTTTTACATCAATAGCACCAAGACCGGTCTGGATCTTTCTTTCCGGGTGATAGCCATTTCTGACTACCATCCTGTGCCCTTTCTCATCTGCTACAGATCTGAATCTCTCAATATAGTCGGAGACTTCAGCCTCTATTGCCTGAGCCAGCATCTTTCGGGCACCTTCTCTTAATACCTCTGTCAACGCATCGCTGATAGTTTCTTGTGGAAGTTGAACTGAATTGCAAGTAGCTTCTCTCATAGCGTATTCCTTAAATTCTAAAAAAGCACTTGAGGGTACGCTACTTAATTCTCCTCATCCACTAAATTCGATCATATCTCCTCGATTGCAGAGTCGCATCAATCAGAATGGCGATAGTCCAGGGAGCTCCGGCAACAACAGGCGGCCTCTGGATTGCTCTGGCTGTTCTGGCTGCCGTACGCTGAAGAGATTCTGCCGCAAGATCACCATGCCTACGTAAAAACCTTGAAAACCGGGACTTATGAAGAGATCCGACCTGAGAGGCATGGGTCAGGCTATGTTTTCTTCCTGGCAGCATGAGAGATAAAAGATAAGCAAACGCGACCTGCTTCAGGCGGCAGGGAATATCCAGAAGACAGTCAGCTTTTTTTGCGATAGGGTCGCTCAAGGCGGGCACCTCTCGGGATATAGTCGCTTGGATGAGCACTTTAAAAAGTGTCTCGACAGCTCTGCCCGCCACAATACTCTATGATATCTGGTCATTACAATAGACTTTTTTTAAAAAGCTTTCCAGAACAGATTTTTTCACTGGGAAGTCTGATTTCGCGCAACATCTAAGAAATAGGCTTTTGCTAATTCTTCAGCCGCAATGATGTTTGGATCATAAATTTTACCCTTTCGTATTGGGTGTTTTTCATGCAGATATGAGAACTCAGTACATCCAAGTAATATAGTTTTATTTGGTAGTAGGCTCTGTAATCGCTTAGAGATAGGAAGCAGGTTGGCTCCGAGGGTGATTGCAGCAATCATGCTATCCAATATTTTCTGAAGGATAGGATCGGGGTAATCGCATGGAAAATACTTTCGATGAAGCTCCTTTTTTGAAGAAGTTGAAGAGCAAATGACTAAGGGAATATCAGAACTTAGCTCCTTACTAAGTCTTAATTCTTAAATGTTGCGCGAAAATTGCAATCGCATAAGTTTTTACTTTAAATAAAGCGCTTATGCTGCTTTGTTCGCATTTATTACCTCCCTGCAATAGCGTTGCACATCCCTGAACCCATGAATCCTTGTGCTAAGCTGGATCAGATGCTTAAAAGGAGATAATTCGACCTCCTGCTGCAAAGCAGTCATAGCATCCAGAACAGATCCGGACTTACCAGAAATTTCCGGCAAAAGGAGCCATGCACAGTAGACCCAGTGAACATGAGACTCTACGGATTGAAAATCGTGGCAACTCACATCTTCAAACCCCATCAGAGATTTGACGTCTTTGTGAAATAGCTCGATTTCCCATCTTTTTCGGTAAACCCTGACAATCGCACCCATCCTGACTCTGATGTTGGAACAAACCAGATACTTTCTCCCCCTGCGACTCCCTCGCTCTTCTGAAAGAACCAGCCTGACTTCATCAGTGATTCCACTGATAAAACCGGTGAGTTCTCTTGCGCGGAACTCCTTCCGCTTTCTTCTTTTCCATCCATTCGCATAAGCACGAATAGTTTTCCAGGGAAAAATTTTGGCTTTCCGGAACAGGTCAGCGACGGAGCAATTGCCCTGAGCGCCTGCATTTTTTTGGGAAGAAAGTCGAGATCCTCTCGAAGATTTCATGCTGAAAACAAAATCCCACCCACGAGACAGAATGGAGGCTTGAAGCTTTTTATTGTCATAGCCAGAATCTGCGAGCACAACAACTTCATGATTTTCATAAGTTCCGACGTATTGCGACAAATCCAGATCAGAGAGATATCGGATGACAGCTTCCTGTTCGGTTTCTTTTTTCAGGCCCCGTCTTTTACGCTCACGTCCGGAAATCCATGCCAGGGGAGGGAGTGGAATCTTCTTGCCATTGATAAGTAGCAGGATATTTGTCCACTGGTGGCCAATAACATAGCCTTTACCATGACTGAACTTATGGCTGTTTCCACTGTGTCTGGAAGATCTTGATTGCAGAGTCGCATCAATCAGAATGGCGATAGTCCAGGGCCCTCCGGCAACAACAGGCGGCCTCTGGATTGCTCTGCATGTTCTGGCTGCCGTACGCTGAAGAGATTCTACCGCAAGATCACCATGCCTACGTAAAAACCTTGAAAACTGTGACTTATGCAGAGATCCGGCCTGAGAGGCCTGGGTCAGGCTATGTTTTCTTCCTGGCAGCATGAGAGATAAAAGATAAGCAAACGCGACCTGCTTCAGGCGGCAGGGAATATCCAGAAGACAGTCAGCTTTTTTTGCGATAGGGTTGCTCAAGGCGGGCACCTCTCGGGATATAGTCGCTTGGATGAGCACTTTAAAAAGTGTCTCGACAGCTCTGCCCGTCACAATACTCTATAATATCTGGTCATTACGATAGATTTTTTTTTAAAAAGCTTTCCAGAACAGATTTTTTCACTGGGAAGTCTGATTTCGCGCAACATCTAAGTTATATATTCCATGTATCCCTCAGCATGTGGACCCATTGATTAAATCGCAATTACAAAACGAGCAATAGTTACTAATGTTTCTAGTCAAAGTCAATATAAGATTTAATTTGATTTAGTTTATGATCTCATATTCTCAAACGCATTTTTGTATCGTCAGTTCTGGATTACTTAGAGTAATTGTCAAATTTAGTGGATCAGAGATTTAAGCAGCAAGTTTTCTGACCCCATCCTCAAACTTGATATTAAGATCAATGATATTTACGCTGGCTTCGTTGCGTCTGGCTGTCCCGATTCTTTCATTAAATGAGCTCCTGCCAATTGTGCTTCCTGCTGCCAGGCAGACAGCCAGCCTCGTTGAGCATGCCAGAATGGTCCTTGCGGTCCTCATAAAATCGATGGCATCACAAAACAGTGAAGCCGCCCAGAAAATTTCAGAGAAGTTAGGCGTTGAAGGGATCGTTGGGATTGACGGGCCCCTGGTTTCCTTGTGGCATGGGTTACAGGATTTTTTTTAAGGGCACTTTCACCACGGCCGCTGTAAAACTCCATTTGGCAGTAGATCTCGTAACCGGAGCATTAACATGGTACGACCTGACTTCTGGCGCGACTCATGACAGTCAACGATTCCCTGCAATCAGGAGCCGGTGTCTTTACATCTTTGATCTGGGCTATTGGTCTCTGGACCTGTTTCACAGAATTCAGGCACAAAAAGGATTTTTCCTTAGCAGGCTCAAGGGAAATGCAAATCTGACTATAACAAAAGTGGTTTTTGGTCAGATCAGTAAACGCAGAGTCGGCTCTGACTTACGAAAAACCCCAATCTTGCAAAAATGCGGAAACACTGTTGAGCTCTGCGCCCTATTATTCAATAAAAATATTAGATTAGATGTAAGGGTTGTCGGTTATTGGAACAGTCAAGAAAAAAATATCACTGGTACGTCACAAATTTAACAGCTCCGAGAGCTTTAATTTATGAATCGTATCGTCTGCGCTGGCAGGCAGAACTTTGTTTTAAATCCATGAAGAGCACCTTAAATTTTGACAGAATCCCGACGCTTTCTCAGAATGCTGTGTTATCACTTTGTTTGCTCACACTTTGCAATTTTGTTATGGCATCAATTGTCAGAGCAGAGGCAGATAAGCGACAAAAAAACTCTTCTGAAACAAAAACAATATCATCTATCCAGAGGGCCGCGCTGATTTTAAGAGAAACAGCAGGCAGTCTTTATTCACTGATACGGCTCGGGCATAGAATAACAGCATATAAAACTGAGCAAATAGTACGAATGCTTTTACCCATTCTAAGGAGTGCTTTTGATCCTAATTTTAAAAACCGGAAAACAACAGCAGAAAGGCTATATCATGCGTAACATCAAAAAAATGATAAAAAAATCCCGGTCACTTATGCTTTGCAGTTATGTTTTTGCCAACTGAAAGTCTTTATGCAGAGGTTCTTCGTCGCCCAGGTCTTGCTGAATTAGTTCAAAGAGAATTTCGGATAATGATTGCTGGTCCTGCAACATTAGCTGCATTGCTAAACTCTCTTAATGTTGGCTTCCAAAAGCTTGCCATTCAGAAGCGCTCTGCAGAAATCTGGAAACTTCTGGGAGCTGTTAAAACACAATTTAACACATTTTCAAAGCTGCTTGAAAGTGTTCAGAAGAAACTTAACGATGCATCTTCAGCTATGGAGAAAGCAGCAAAGAGAGAGTAATTGTCAAATTTAGTGGATCAGAGATTTAAGCAGCAAGTTTTCTTACCCCATCCTCAAACTTAACATTAAGATCAATAACATCCGCCAGTAGTTTGTAACCCCGGAGTTTCCTCCAGCGCTTTTCTGCACTTTTAATCAACTTAAAAACCATGTGCACAGTGGCATTGACAGAGCCACAGCCTTTCGTTCTCTTCGTCCGGAGTCGTACTGTCGCAAATGTGGATTCAATAGGATTAGTGGTCCGGATATGCTGCCAATGAACACCAGGAAAATCATAGAAGCTGAGGAGCCTGTGTTTACCCCTCAGCAGACTTTTGACAGCCTTCGGGTATTTATCTTCAAAAACTGACTGAAATTTTGTAAGCGCTTTTTCCGCATCTTTTTTGTTCTCTGCCATATATATTTCATGAATCATTTTCTTAGCTTCAGGCTGTTTTGTCTTTGGCATCTTGTCCAGAATATTTGCGGTCTTATGAACCCAGCAGGCTTGCTGTTTAGAGGACGGAAAAATTTCCTCCAGCGCTTTCCAGAAACCAAGGGCACCATCCGCAACGGCAAGCTCAGGCCCTCTCTCCAGCCCTCGTTCTCTCAGAGAGAGCAGAACATTCTTCCAGCTCAGCTCGCTTTCACGATAGCCCTGCTCTATCGCTACCAGCTCTTTTTTGCCATCTTCTGCTGCTCCGACAATCACCAGAATGCACATTCTGTCATCTTCCCCGAGGCGCACGTTAAAATGTATCCCATCTGCCCACATGTACACGTAACGTTTCCCGGAAAGAGATCGCTTATCCCACTCCCGGAAATCTCCTTCCCAGACCTTCTTTAATCTTGTCACAGTCGATGCTGAGAAACCCTTAGCATGTTTACCCAGAAGAGCCTGAAGCGCTTCTGGAAAATCTCCGGTTGAAATCCCCTTCAGATAAAGCCATGGGACAAGCTCTTCCAGCGATTTAGTTTTTCTCAGGTACGGTGGCAGGATCTGGCTGGTAAATCTTTTCCGGCAGCCATCCTCATCAACTCTCTTATCGTTTATCTTTGGTGCTTTTACATCAATAGCACCAAGACCGGTCTGGATCTTTCTTTCCGGGTGATAGCCATTTCTGACTACCATCCTGTGCCCTTTCTCATCTGCTACAGATCTGAATCTCTCAATATAGTCGGAGACTTCAGCCTCTATTGCCTGAGCCAGCATCTTTCGGGCACCTTCTCTTAATACCTCTGTCAATGCATCGCTGATAGTTTCTTGTGGAAGTTGAACTGAATTGCAAGTAGCTTCTCTCATAGCGTATTCCTTAAATTCCAAAAAAGCACTTGAGGGTACGCTACTTAATTCTCCTCATCCACTAAATTTGATCATATCTCGCAAAGAGATCACAGATGATTGAACGTAAACTAACAAAGGTGGAAGATTTGCCGACAAATGAAGCCCAAATATTTTTACCAGATACTCTGGAGTTGGAGGAAGAGTGAGCAAGTGCAAAACATCAAAGATGTACGTCAAAAAGACTAGTCATACAATGAGTCAAATTAATCTTCCGGATCACTATAGAACTGTTTCCTTTTTCAAACTTGCGATTTAACGTGCCCTGACTCGCTCGAATAGCTGATACGTACAGGAAGGCGCAGATATTTTTCTTGTAGTAGCCTCAAAGACATTTGATCCGGCAACAATATTATCACTGCCAGAATGATCGCAACGAATAATAGAATCAACGGTATGAAAATCCTTTTCTCTCCAGGGTATCCTTATTGAGTCCATTGATTTATGCGGTAGTACTATCAGTTGCCTGGGAGCTATTCCTTCCCATTTATAGGTTTCCCAATAGTTGCCAATTACCCCTGTTTTTTTTGGAGCAGTTATCATTTGTTGTGAGATATCAACTAACGAATGATAGTGTTCAAAACGAGATTGAGCTGACGTTAATCCTATACATGAAAATAAAAAAATCCATGAAGCGAAATGAATGATTCGTGATGAAAGAATGGCGGGAGCATTCCATTTCTTAGAAATGAGTATATTTATGCAACAGGAAAGCATGATCAGGAGCGAAAAGTCCATAAAAAAAATCTGATTGACAGCGTAGCGAACTAAATGATTATGTATTCTGATCCATGATGTGAGAGAGCTTGCAAAGCTTGTTGCAAGGACAATCATAAAAAGAGCTAAAATACGTCTGGGTGTATCTTCGAGCAGACCTCTGAAACCTCTGCGGAAGCCTGATACAAAAAGAAAGATGATAAAAATAATAAAATAGTATAAAAAAAACGGATGAGACTCATAAATAATCTTAATTGCGGTTCCGAAATTTTCAAATACATCATTGAACTGAAGTTTTACAGGAGTTTTGACTCTGAATGCATATTTTTCCATGAATTCAGAATAATGATGTTCCACATAAAAATTATAAAATTTATTTATAGACCTTTCCAGACCATAACAGAGGAAGGGAATGAGCCAATAAGCTAGTTTGTAGGATTTTCGGGCTCTCATTGTCATATAAGGAATTGCTTCAAAAAAATGGAAGATGCAAAGAGCAATAGCTGCTGCGTTAGAGGTCCAGACTGCAAGGGTTCCGATAAAGATCAAGACAGAAAAATGAAAGGGGATACTACGTTTTAAGAGCTTCGTTTTAGATAGTACATACCAGTAGATAAGAGAGATTGCTAACTGAATTGAGTATGGATTATTTATTTCATGCAAATATTGACGGACAGTCGGGCTCCACAGACAGGCACTTATAAAAAGTATATTTCCAGCCGGTGCTCCGGGGAAGAGCCTTGAACAGGCAAGGCTTCCGGCAACAATACAAAAACAATTGAAAATAAAAATGAAGATCGCAGTAAAATTTCCTTGTGTTACAAAATTAATGATCCACTGTAACACAAAGGGCCAGCCACCTAATCTGTCCTGACCAAAGTAGTATAAATGATAGGGAGTTAATTCAGGACTATTGATCATAATCACCGGAATGGCAGAATCGGAGTTGAAATCACCATCCATTGTTCCAACAGGTCCCATTCCTACATAGAGTGCAGAAAGGCATAAGAAAAAGTATAAACATAAGATGATAATTCTGGCTTTCGACATGAAGCTTACTCCAGATGAACTATGGTCAAATTTGGTTGATGAGGAGAATTTAATGGCTTATTCTCAAGTGTTTTTTGAAGTTAAGAAATATGCCAAGAGCATAGTATACTTGTAAGCTCATTCAAATTCCACAAGAAACTGTCAGAAATGCTTTGATAGAGTGATTAGACTAAGAGAAGGAGTCGGAAGGGGCCTGATTTAGGAAAATTTTATTAAATGCTCGAGTATTATAAGATTTTTTTGTCGGGAGTTGCAGCTCTCAGATACGGGTTTTTTTTCTATCATACGTGACAGATCTTCAGGAAGAAGTCGTCCTGATACGTTTATTTGTGCTGTCAGATGCAATGAACCGCGATCACCTTTGTAGCTTTTCTTCTGAAAAGCTACAGCAAAGTGTTTTCCCGCTAAAAAAAGAAAGGTGTAGGCATTTCTTATGAGATATCGATGTCGAAAAAAGTAATCTTCACGCTTTGTGAAACGCTATATTAAGCATCTGAAAAATCCAGATGATTTTTCAGATGCTATGACAGATACTTGGAAAGAAGAGTGATTGATTCAATTTTATCGGGAAAAAAGCAAGATGGCAAAAGACCTGAACGAGATAAAAAAAATCTGGAAGGAGGCTGGAGTCATTCAGGCAAGCATTAACCTGCTTCGCTGGGATGAAGCAGTGATGATGCCGGCTTGCGGTGCTTCGGTTCGTGCAGCTCAGCTTGCCTGGCTAAACCAACAACTGAGATCGACCTGTTCGCAGAAATTACTCGATGATATGCAGGAAGCCAGGCTTATGACTTCTCTGGATGATGAAAGTCGGCGCGGCCTTGATCTTATGATTGGCAAGTGCCGACGGACCCTTGCTATTCCCGCGAAGTTGGATCATGAAATCGTCCGAATGCAGTCATTGACGGAGAAAAAGTGGAGGGCTGCCTGGGATCAGAATAGCTTTGGTCCGGTTGCCGCGGATTTTGAGAAACTTGTTCTGCTGATCCGGGAAAAGGGAGACTATCTGAAAGAGGGTGAAGACTTCTCTTCTTACGAGGCGCTGGCACACGAATATGATGCGGAATTTAGTTTGTCAGAAACTGTGAGCCTGTTTTCTGATACGGAAAATCGTTTGAATTCCTTGCTGTTGGAACATCCAGCACAAGGGCAGGCCAGACGATTTCCTATGGAAAGACGAAAACAGAAAAAGCTTGTCAGAGATCTGATGTCCTCTGCTGGTCTGACAGAATCATCTTTAAGGATTGACTCTACACGTCATCCTTTTACGGAGTCCTGGCCTGGAGATATTCGCATAGGTATCAACTATGATGAGCATGATGTCCTGCCGACTTATCTGGCGGCTATGCATGAGGCAGGGCATGCACTTTATGATGCGTCATTGTTTCATGCGTATGGTCTGGGCCCTTGTGCCCGGGAGGTTGGTATGATTATGCATGAAGGGATGGCTCTGCTCTGGGAAAATGCTTTTGGCAGAAGTCATGCCGGAGCCTCATTTTTAGCGAATATACTGGAGGAAGATCCTCATGAAATATATCGAAGCCTGAATGTGCTGAGCCCTGGAAAAAGCAGAATCCATGCGGATGTTTCTCATTATATGCTTCATATTATCATGCGCTTTCAGATGGAAATGGATCTGCTTTCAGGGTGTCTTCAGGTCAGGGATCTGCCTCAGGTGTGGGAGGAAAACAGTGTCAGGTTTTTAAAGTATCGCCCCGCCTCTATGCGGGAAGGATGTTTGCAGGATATCCATTGGTATCTCGGTTATTTCGGATACTTTCCCTGTTATGGTCTGGGGCAATTGTTGGGGATGCAGCTTTGGTTACAATTTACCGGAGCTTGTGACGGGCTTCCTGACGTTCTTAGTCTGGAGAACTGGTTAAAGGAACATGTCTACCAGCGGTCTGCACTGACAGGATCAGGACAGTTGCTCCGGGAACTCTGCCATGCGGAATTAAGGCCGGAAGCTTTTCTGCAAGTGTGTGGCTCCTGCTAAGCAGTCAGAAATCCCTTAAAGAATTTTGAGATACCCTGACGGAGGTTAGAACGGGAGTATCCCCCCTCCTGAACGATCAGGCTTGGAAGTCTGAGCTGACCAAGGCGGTGTCCGATGAGCTCGATTCCCTTAAGGGAGACGAGGAATGTTCCGGTGGGATCTCCTTTCATCAGGTCCAGCCCCAGAGAGATCACCAGATAATCAGGTTTAAAGGTTTCAATCAGCTTGCAGGCCTTGCCGAGGGTGGAAAGATATTTTTTATCATCCGTGTCCGGATACAGGGGAAAGTTACGGTTAAAATGAAGGCCTTCACCCTCTCCAAGTTCATCGGCAAAGCCGGAAAAATACGGGTAAGCCTGGGAGGGATGTCCATGTATGGAGATGAAATAGATATCGCTTCTTTTATAGAAAATTTCCTGAGAACCATTGCCGTGGTGATAATCAATGTCAAGGAAGGCGATACGTCCATGTTTGCTTAAGTACTGAGCCGCAATGGCTGCATTGTTAAGATAGCAAAAACCCCCATAGACTGTCCTTTCTGCATGATGCCCTGGAGGGCGGCAGAGGGAATAGACGATGGCTGATCCATGCAGCAGCAAATCAGCCCCCGTCAGCGCTCCCCATGCCGACTGCATAGCTGCTGCAAAGACATTCGAAGTCAGAGGTGTAAAGGTATCGATACAAAAATAACCCGCTTTCATATCCCAGGTTTTAGGCTGCCGCTCCGGTCTTCGCAGAGGGAAAACTGTGGGATAAAGGATAGCCCCCGCGCTGAGTGCTTTACTGGCATGCTCAATATAATGCACCATTTCTTTGCTGTGCACTTCGTATATGTGTTTGACAGGAAATTTTTTTGTTTTATGGATCTGAACGGAAAATCCTTCCAGACCTTTTTTCAGAGCGGCGATTCTTGCCGGACGTTCAACATAGCCTTTCTCGTGTAGATGATGAATCTGATGCGTATCTCCGACATCAACCAGATCGATGACTGACCAGCTTTTTGCCTGGGGCGGCTTAGATGCATATTTTGGTTGCCTGACATTGACCGGATCATCCTCGATGGATTTCAGGATGTCTTTAACTTTCTTATCCTTTATGGACAGATTCCCCTTTAGTTTCAGGAGTTCTGTGATGATTCTTTTTAGCTGAGCTTTATGGAGAAGTGTTTCAGGGCTCAAAGGATCAAAAACCAGATAGGTTGGATAACCCTCGTTGGCTTTCGTGGAAACCCTCTCATAAAAAGTATTGATAATAGGGCGGGCTCCAAATCCTTCATAAAAAGCAAGTCTTTTTTTATTGATGGCCAACCTCGAGTGATCTTCCAGAAGATCAGGGTCGTCAGGGGGAACGTCAAAGACTAAAATTTTTATGTTCCGTTTCAAAACCCACTCACGGGTGGCTTCATACAGGGCAGCACCGATGCCACGGCTCGCCCTTATGGGGTCGCTGGCGATGTAGTCGAGGTAGGCAAAGCGCTCTTTTGCAAATAAAAAGAACAGAGAAAATCCCAGGACACGCCCCTTATGGCCTTCTGCCACCAGAAGGAAGACCTCGCAGGGATATGTATGTCGGCCTGTCACCAGTTTTGCAATTTTTGCAGAATAGTTCGGATAGTATGGAAAGGCTCGCTCGTAGATGCCAAGAACGGAAGCAAGAATCGCCCTGTCATTAGCAGAACTCTCTGCCCATCTCCGAATGCGGATCATGATTGTTCCTGTCTGTTTCTGGCTTCCCTCAGTGGAAGCTCCTGATTTCATCTGACTATACTAAAAGATTGCTGCGAACGATATCTTCTGCCATGTATGATCGAAACATTCCGGTAAAATGATTTCCTTTGTTGTGGAGTTAGCACGATCTTTGCTTTGCGAAATCAATCCTTCAGGACTTCCGGAGCGTTGTCTGCTGAACCAGAAGCGAGCTGGGATGTTTTTTGTTGTCACAGTGTGATGGAAAAAAATGCTGGCATGATAATATGCATTTGTTTGCGATAGTGTTTTCTCGTACGCTAATCACTT
The DNA here is from genome assembly GCA_020635195.1 of Deltaproteobacteria bacterium. GTDB lineage: Bacteria > Bdellovibrionota_B > Oligoflexia > Oligoflexales > Bog-1112 > JACKAG01. The sequence goes on from JACKAG010000002.1 coordinate 221,240, forward strand.
TCAAAGTGCCTGTCCTGTTATTCCGGAATGTATCGAGCGTGAAATCTACAAACTAAGGGATTAATCTGATGGCTCATGACAATATCAGGTCAAAAAATGGTGGAGTCCTTAAACAAAGAACGATAGGACCCGTTGCCAATCTGGAGCAGCATCTTCCCATCGAATGGTGGCGCAATATTTTTAACAGCCTCTATCTTAAAACAGATGGTGATGTGGTAGAAAACGAGACAAACACCGCCACAGAGATCGATCTCGTGGTAAAGCTGTGTGAGCTGGAGCCACATCATCAGATTCTCGATCTTTGCTGTGGACAGGGGCGTCATTCTCTGGAGCTTGCCTCACGAGGCTATCGGAACGTGATGGGTATTGACAGATCCCGCTATCTTATCCGGCTCGCAAGGCGCAGACAAGCGACGTTAGGGCTTAAGGGGCAGTTCTCTGAGGGCGATGCCCGCAAATTCCGGGTTGCTCCACAGAGTAAAGATTGCATTCTGATCATGGGAAATTCATTCGGATATTTTGACAGGGAAGAAGACGATACGGCTGTGCTGGAATCCGTCAAACGGAGCCTGAAAGCAGGAGGCAAACTGTTTCTTGATATCGTAGATGGCGAATGGATGAAATCTCATTTTGAAAAACGTTCCTGGGAATGGATTGATCAGTCGCATTTCGTAAACCGGGAACGAAGCCTGGGAGAAGATGGAAAACGCATCATTTCCAGGGAAATTATCTGCCATGCAGAGAAAGGCGTACTTGCAGATCAGTTCTATGCAGAACGCCTCTATAGCAAAAGTGAAATCAGCAACAGGCTGCAGAAATTAGGATTTCTGAATGTGACCTGCCATGGAAATATAGCTCCAGACTCCTCCCGTAATCAGGATCTTGGTATGATGGGGAACCGTTTGATTCTGACAGCTGTCTCTCCGCAGCAGAGTTATACCATCCAGAGTAAGGCTCCTTCAGCATCCATACTGGTTCTGCTTGGTGATCCACGGCTTCCTGATGCGGTCAAACGAGAAGGAAAATTTTCAGAAGCGGATTTCGAAACCGTACAACAGATGAAAGATGCTTTGAGTCAGATACAGGCTTTGAAAGTTGATTATATTGATAATCACGAGGACCTGCAAAGAAGACTGACAAATCGCAAGAGGCCAGATATCATCTTTAATCTCTGTGATGAAGGCTTCCGCAATGATCCGCTTAAAGAGCTTCATGTTCCATCAATGCTGGAAACCCTTGATATTCCGTATACGGGTGCAGGCCCAGCCTGTCTTGCGATCTGTTACCGCAAATCTATGGTCAGAGCCATCGCGGATACTATTGAAGTCCCGGTACCAGCAGAAGCGTATTATGACTCTGCAGATCCCGCTGCAAATATTCCCTCTGAATTTCCTGTCCTGGTCAAGCCAGATTGTGGCGATAGTTCTGTTGGAATTACCAGGCATGCTGTGGTGAATTCTGCCCAAAAATTTCTTGAATACATCCAGTTCCTTTCAGAAACTCTCCCCGGTCAGAACCTTCTGATTCAGGAGTATCTGCCCGGAACAGAATACAGTGTTGCGGTGATTGGTAACAGGGGGAACTTTGAGGTTCTTCCCATTCTTGAGGTCGACTATAGTCAGCTCCCTTCGGATCTTCCCCCGATTTTATCCTATGAATCTAAATGGGAACCTGATTCTCCATACTGGGATTGCATTAAATATCGGAAAGCCCAGCTCGATGAGGAGATGGTAAGGACTCTGGAGCATTACTCTCTCAAGCTATTTGAAAAATTTGAGTGCCTTGATTACGCTCGTTTTGATTTCAGATGTAATGGAAAGGGCGATCCGAAACTTCTTGAGGTCAATCCAAATCCTGGATGGTGCTGGGATGGGAAGCTCAATCTGATGGCGGGTTTTGCCGGGCTATCCTACGCAGAGTTGCTCAAAAAGATCATCAATGTTGGCCTTGCAAGGTGGGGAATTGATAATATTCTCCCATGAGGGGACCTTGCAAAAGGGAGGGCATGAAGCGCAGAAATTTTTTCCGCAGAAGAAGATCTGTCTGTGTATCTCTGCCTTACCTGTCAGCCCTCATCAGGGGTGTGCGGAGGCTCCCTGGCGCTTTTCTTCACTAAACGATTTTTGCAGGTGAGAAGGCAGAGCTTTAGCAAGATCGACTCCGACGACCTTTGAAACTCCGGGTTCCTGCATCGTGACTCCATAGAGAGTGTCAAGAACTTCCATTGTCTTCCGCCTGTGGGTGATGACAATAAACTGAAAGCGGTCGGACAATGCTTCCAGTACGTTGTTGTAGCGACCGACGTTTGTTTCGTCCAGCGGAGCGTCTACCTCATCGAGAAAGCAGAAAGGCGTCGGTTTTGACTTCAGAAGGGCAAAAATCAGGGCAATTGCCGTCAGAGCTTTTTCTCCACCGGAGAATAAGCGCATATTCTGTGGCTTTTTACCTGGCAGGCGAACCATGATTTCAACTCCTGATTCCAGAGGGTTTTCCGGATCAGTCAGCTGAATCTGGCCCTCTCCCCTTGGAAAAAGGACAGGAAATAAAGAAGAAAACTCTTCATTCAGGGTGTGAAAGGTTTTTAAAAACTTGTTTCGTGAACTTTCTTCAATTTCTGCAATCGCCTGTTGCAGAAGCTCAGAAGAGGAAATGATTTCACCCTTTTGAGTTTCCATAAATTCCCGTCTCTGGCTCAGCTCACGGTATTCTTCCAGGGCCATCATATTGACGGGCCCAAAACTTTCGATTCTGCTGCGTAGCTGGCCGACCAGGCGTCTGGCCTGGTCAGGAGAAAAATCCGGATCTTCCTGTGGCAGGGAAGTAGAATCCTGAGCCGGGTCTATCTGGTACTTTTCCAGAGCCTGCTGTCTGATTCCTTCGATGCCGAGGTGGATGCGCTCCAGTTCCAGCTCATGATCTGACAATTCTCTTTGAGCTTTATGCTGGATGTCTCTGGCTTCTTTCAGGCTTGTTTCGGTTTGCCGGAGTTCATCTACGATTTCACGGTTAGCCTCCTTTTTTTGGTTCAGCTCATTTTCAAGCTGTTCTCTGCCCTGGAGACAGCGGGAGATCTCTTCTGTCAATTCCTGCTGAAGCTGTCCGGAATCTTCGATTCGTTTCTTCAGCTGATTGAGGCTCTCTCGTTTTTTTTCAACCCGAAGCAGAAGTTGTGTTTCTTTTTCTCTGTCTCTGTGAAAATGTTCTGCCAGTGTTTGGGCGAGAGTTTTGGCGGATGCAAGATCGATTTTCTGCTGATCACTTTGACGTTTAAGTTCTTCACGGCGCTCTCTGATTTCATCACACTGGGCCAGAGCATCTTCGAGAATTTCGGCTGCCTGAGATTTTTCTTCGCTGAGGGCCTGGCGGCTCTCTTTCAGGTCTGTCAGCTCTGTTCCGAAAGCTTCACAGCTTTCTTCCAGTTGGCGGTACTGCTGTCTGACTTCAAGAATGCTTTCCTGACGGTGGCTGATTTTTCCTTCCCGTATTTTAAATTCACTCATCAGTTCAAGGAGATCTTTGTTTTTATCTCTGATCTCGCGCTCAATCTGAAGGATTGCCTCTCTGGTCTGACTCAGAGTTTTTTCCTGTTCTGATATGCTGGATTTTAGTTTTGCCTGTTCTTCGTCAAGAGTTTCTACCAGGCGATGAAGCTCCCCGATCCTGTCTTTTCTGCTCAGAGAGCCTTCGTGATGTTCGCTGGCACTGATGATGCAGTCGTATGCTCCCTGCATACAAAGACCTGTTTCTGTAAAAAGGACCAGTCCTGCAGGAAGCTGACAGAGCAGTTGTGCTTCTGGTAGTTCTGAGCTCTTCAGATACCACAGAGCTGCGAGAAAATCCTGGATATGGGGGCTGTTCTTTTCAGCCTTCAGAAACGGAGCCAGGGGTTGTATGTTCCACTGAGCGGCAAGCTTATGAAACTCATCATTAAGATCAGGTCTTTGGAGAAGGGAAACCGGGATGCTGCTCAGGGAGGCTCTGTGGCAGAGTTGGGTCAACTGTTCCAGTTCTTCCCTGCTCCGGACCAGGGCCCTTTCTCCCCAATGTTCAAAGGCTGTTTTAAGCGTCTCTGGTAGTTCATGAAATGCCGGACTCAGAGAGATAAGGTCAGACAAAAGGACACAGAGATCAGAGGATGACTCTGTCTGAAGTTTCCGGAATGGGGGTATCCATCCTTCTGCATTGCGTTCCAGCTCGATCAGAGAGTCCAGTCGTGCTTTCTGTTCAAACCAGCTGCTGCGGCAGTCATCCAGTTCCTGTCGGAGTTCTTCCAGCTTCCCCTGTTCTGTGCTGAGCTGTTGCTCAAGGGCCGCTCGTTTTTCACTTTCCTGGCTAAGCCCTTTTTTTTCATTTGCCAGCCTGAGTTTCTGAGCATCAAGAAGAATCTGTTCATGGGACAGTTCCTCTTCCAGGGCCAGGACTTTTTCTGTTTGCTCGTGCATATGTCGTGATGCTTTTGCAAAGTCTTTTTCCAGAGCTTCTCTGCGAATTCTGTGGTTATCCAGCATTCGCTCAAGCTGGCGTTTTTCCTCCTGCATTTCGCTGATTTTACTCTGGTAAACCTGATCTTCTTCATCTAGAATTTCCAGTTGATTTAGCAGTTCATCCAGACTTTCTTCCAGAGTTTCTTTTTCAGAATGGGCCGCTTCCAGACGTTCTTTTGCCTGTTCGGATTCCTGACGGATCTCCTGCAGGCTCTGTTCTTCTTCTGTTAACTCAGAGCTCAATTCCGTGATCTGAGCCTCTCCGTTCTCCAGTAGCTGCCTGGCACTGCTTAGAGAAGCCTCGCTGGCAGCCAGCTTTTCCCTGAGGCGTGATATTTCTTCAGTCAGGGCATGGAGAGCAGGGTCCGCTTCATCCAGGCGGATTTTCAGTTCTTCATAACGGAGTTCAAGTTTGGCGATTTCACTGACACAGGCGATTTTTTTCAGGGAGTTGTTCTCGACTTCCTGCCTGAGCTCTTCACGTTTTGTCTTCAGGTGTTGGTAATTACGTATAAAGAGTTCTGTCTCTTTATGGCGTAGCTCCGTGTTGATGCGTTGCCACTCTTCCGCCTTGTCTACCTGTGATTTCAGGCTTTCCACCTGCCGTTCGAGTTCTGCCAGAATGTCTCCCACACGGTCCAGATTCTGGGCGGTTTCTTCCAGCTTTTTCGCGGTTTCCTGCCTTCTGGTCTTGAAAATCAGGGTTCCGGCAGCTTCTTCCAGCATCTCTCTTAGCTGCTCTGGGCGAGCCTGCAAGATCCTGTCCACCTGTCCCTGCTGGATCATGGAGTAGCTGCGCCCTCCCAGACCTGTCGAGGCAAAGAAGCTCACGATATCTCTGAGACGGACAGGTTTGCGGTTGATCAGGAATTCCCGCTCTCCGTCAATATATAAGCGGCGGGTCAGAGTGATTTCCTGATCCTGGCGGTACTCTGGCGGGCAAAAGGTCGAGATATCTTCATTATCAAAGACCAGACTGACCTCGGCCATACCCAGGGGCTTTCGCTTTTCTGAACCAGCAAAGATGATATCTGTTGCCTTCTCTCCCCGGAGCATTCTGGCATTCTGCTCGCCCATCACCCAGCGGACGGCATCAATCACATTGCTTTTACCCGAACCATTTGGTCCGACAATCCCTGTAATATGTGATTTGTCCAGAGTGATGGTGATCCGGTCTGCAAAAGACTTAAATCCGCTTGTAATAATTTTTTTCAGGAACATAAAAACTGTCCGGTCTGAAGTTACAGTTCTGAAACTGACAGGCTGTCAGAATATCAAAAACCTGCCAGCCAGGATACCGGATCACAGGATGTGTTCTGTTTAGCGGATCTGCCGGAGTTCTTCGAATTGGCCTTCTTCTGTCAGCCTGAGCAATCGGACAGAATCGTCAAAGAAGGAAAGGGCTGCAATAACAGCTTGTTTTTCCAGGTTGCTGACAGCGATCTGGCTGTAGTAAGCCCCTCCTTCTTTTTCTGCCATATTGGCGGATTCCCAGAGGCGGGGGCTTTCTGTTGACGTGGTTTTGACCGCTGTCAGAGCATATAAGGGGTCTGTAAATAGTTCAGCGCCCCGATGATGGCAGACCACCATGACAGACTTATCCTGATCACCCAGTGATACAAATGCCATTGAGCTGTGATAGCTTTTTCTGAGGTTATCAGGGTGGGTTTTGTCTTCCCCACTTTTTGTCGGGTCTGTCAGGATGCGGTGGCTTCGTTGTCCGTAAACTTTTTCGAAATGCAGGAGCTGCTGTGTTGACTTGCCTTTATCAAAAAGATCTGACACCTGTATCTGATCCACAAGGCTCATACGGATCACCCCATTGGCGTGAGGAGAAGCGAGATCTGACTGATCCCCCCGATGGACAAGGTAGAAGGAGCGTCCGGTCAGGTCTTCCGGAGCATCGACGACCGCAGATATATTACTTCTGTAATAGTGGTACTTCTTTTTTAATTCAGCCAGTTCTTCATCTTTCGCCTCAGATTTACTTTCCGCATTTTTGACGCTTTCTTCAAAGGCTTTGAACTCATGCTCGTCAGCCTCTTGCGTTGCCGTCCAGTATAGCCAGCGAAACTCCTGATCCCGGACTTCATTATGGGGGCGCTCAGTAAAATCGCCCTCCGCATTTTTATTATCAGGATTTGCAAGGTCTATGATTCGGAACTGATACTCACTTCCGTCTCTCTCTACTTTTTGTCGCCGGTTTTTGTTTGTTGCGATTTCATCAGGGATGTCCCCGTCCGAGCTGGTTTTCATAATACGATCTCGCCAGATCGTTGGGTCATCCAGTTTTTTTGCAAAGATGAACAGCAGATCCAGCTGAGGAATCAGATGTAGCGTTGTCAGTGGGGTTGATCCGGCCCGGTCTCTGGCTTTGTGGAGCTTTGTCTGAGTCATGTCATCATGATTCAACGTCCCGAGCAAAATTGTGCCATCTTCACAGGCGACTGCAAAGGTGGAATGGACAGCCTCAGCAGTAGGGGCTTTCTTCAGAGCAATGTCGGCGACCCGGCAGCCGGGAAAAGACCAGCTTTTTTGTCGCTCGGGTAATGCCGGATCAGGACCGCTACCGAGTTTGTATAACTCGATCTGGGAGTGTTGCTCTTTCCCGGGGGGGTCATCATAGCCGACCAGCATAGAGTCTCCGGCAATACGAAGAACGCGTCCATAGTGCTGAGTTTCCAGTGATCGTAAGACGGTACCATCCTGCGACCGGATCATGCTGATGGAGCCCGTCGGGTAGTTCTGGTTAAAATCTCCACTTAATGCATAGAACGTCATCTCATCAGAACTACTGGCGATTGAGACGGGCGCTGAAATATGATTTCCGATTGCCGGAGCATCTACCCCGGTCTGGCAGGAGAAGGTGAGCAGAAGGCAGATCAGGGCAATAAAGGACGGTAGATTCATGGGAAAAGGTCTTCTGTAAGCACCCATATGGCTGTTTATCCTTGGCTTTTGCTGTTTGATCCAGAGGGGAGATCCGCTGATCTTTTATTTCTTTTCTCTGTCAGCATGAATCGGGGCTCTCTCATTCGATCTCTCTGGCCTTATGACGATGAATGTACAAATAATGTCAGGCTTTGTCCACCTGACCGGGGTGGACGACTGAAATTGGGGGAGGGGGCGATTTTGTGGCATGATAGCTTGCTTTCTTGCCTTCTCAGGGGAAGGACAGGAAAAATCGTCAGAGCTGGCTAAATTCTCCTTGTGAAGCAGTGGTGGCTGAGATATGCAGGGCGATATCTTTCGGTGCAGAAAGGCTCATGGCTGGAGCTGTGCAGATGCATCGTGATACAGCAAAAAAGAAGCCGGCAGAGAGCATCAATCCAAACATATTCAGAAAAGAGGGGGAAAAAGGGTATGGCATCCCTGAACAGAGTGACAATTCTTGGCAACCTTGGACAAGATCCCGAGCTTCGTTATACGCCGAATCAGGTTCCTGTTGTAACTTTGAGCATCGCAACTACGGAGTTTCGCAAAACAGCGGATGGGCAGCGTCAGGAACAGACAGACTGGCACCGGGTTATCGTCTGGAATCGCCAGGCAGAAAATTGTCATAAATATCTGAAAAAAGGTCGATCTGTCCTGATAGAAGGGCGGATCAGTTATCGAAGTTGGGATGATAAGAGCGGCCAGAAACGCTACACAACAGAAATCATCGCATCAAATGTTCAGTTCATGCCTGCAGCAGGTGGCCGAGATTCCTGGCGGGAGAGCGGTGAGGATTATCAAGGGGGATTTGATGGAGGGAGTTATGGCTCTGATCATGACCCCTTTGCAGCTGAGTCCACCCCCCGGATGGATACAAACAATAGTACGACATTCCCTAAAGCGGATAGCGGAGCTCGTCAGAATCCAAATAAGATGAGTCTCGTTCCGGACTTTGACGACATGCCTTTCTGAAGGTTCGGCAGAGTTCTGAAGCATCGGGAGATCTGAATCCCACTCTGGCTTGCTGGAGTGGGATTTGTGCTTTAAGCCTGAGAATCGAAGGGCTATGCTGGAATGCGTGACGCTTGTCTCTTAAAAAACTTCAGTTCGGTGGTGGGTAGGATCTGGGATGAAACATATTGTGATCAGTGGAGCAGGTGAAGTCGGTCGTTATGCAGCGCAGGTGGCCAGGAAGGAAGGGCTCCGCGTCACGATTATTGAGACGTCCGATGAGGCCATTGCTCGTGTGGAAAACAGCATTGATGCAAGGATTGTGTCTGGTTCGGCCTGTCATGCAGAGGTTTTACGGCAGGCGGATGTCAGCAGCTGTGATGTTCTGATGGCTGCGACCAGCCTGGATGAGGTTAATCTTCTGACAGCATCCATAGGGAAAAAAATGGGTGCGGGCATTGTGATGGCCCGTATTCACAACACCTCTTATTTTGATGAAGAATTTGACTACCGTATGACTTTTGGTGTGGATCATTTCGTGTGTCCGGAGCAGCTGACGGCCCGGACGATTGCATCTGATCTGACAGAGCCCAATACATCGCAGATACCTCGATTTGCTCAGAATGAAATCGAGATCAGAAATTTTATTGTCAGTGAAAATAGCGCGGCGGCGAATGTAGCCCTGAAGGATCTTAAGCTACCGCCTGGCGTCCGGATTGCTTTGATTCGCCGCCACAAGGAGAGCCTGGCTCCTGTTGCCGGGACAGTCTTATCTGTTTCGGATCGTGTCGCCGTGATTGGCCCAGGAGATGCTTTTCAGGATGTTCTGGCTTTATTTGGCAAGGGGAGCAGCGGTATTCAGAATCTGGCCGTGACAGGAGCTGGTCCTGTCAGCGAGTGGTTGCTGCAAAAACTCGATCTGAACCGTTACCGGATCAAGCTTTTTGAGAAAAATCTGGATCTGGCAGAGAGGATTGCTTCGAAGTTTGGGCAGATTACTGTTATTCATGAAGATCCTATGGAGGCTTCGATCTTTACAGGAGAACATCTGGAGCAATGTGATGCTTTTCTGGCTCTCGAAGGCAATCAGGAGCATAATCTTCTGGCAGCGATGCAGGCGAAATCTGCTGGAGTACCCAATGTCATTGCACTGGTTCAGAGCTCGGGTTTACTCAGGATTCTGAAGGGAACTGGTGTGGATCACCTCTATAGCCCCAGAATTGAGGCTGCACGGGCTTTGCTCCAGATTGTTGACACAGCTCCTGTTAAACATCTGGCAAGTCTTGATAGCAGAGTTGCACTCGTCTATCAGGTTAAGGTTCAGCCGGATTCTCCCGGAGTTGCTAAGGCATTAGCTGATATGGATTTTCCGGACAATGCTTTTATTGCTGCGATTGAGAGGGAAGGATCTGTTTTCTGTCCTGTTTTCCGGGACCAGATCAGCTCTGGTGATGTGCTGATTGTGATTGGCCCTCATGATATCAGGAAATATCTGCTAAAGACCTTCACCTGTCAGGAGGCTTAAGATGCAGTTGCGATCTGCTTTCAAGGTGCTTGGGGTTTTGCTGCTGCTGTTGAGCCTGTCCATGAGCCTTGTTCTGCTGTGGAGTCTTTATGAACTGGCGGTGTCCGGATCTCCGGATCTGAGTGTTTTTTATGCATTAGGGACTGCAATTCTGCTTGGTTTTGTGGCGGGTGGCAGCCTTTTGGTCGCAGGTGCGGGTTATCAGGTTGTGCCAGGCAGGCGGGAAGCCTTTCTGATCGTTTCTCTTGCCTGGTTTACAGGTGCGGGTATTGGGGCACTGCCTTTTTATTTATGGGCTCTTTATTCTGGTCATGGCTTTCATGTCTTCAGTGATTTTGTGAATTGTTATTTTGAAGCGATGAGTGGCCTTACTACAACGGGGTCTTCGGTTCTGGCTAATATTTCAGAGCTTCCCAGGGGCCTTCTTCTTTGGCGGGCGATGATACAGTGGCTGGGAGGACTGGGGATTGTCGTTTTGTTTGTGGCAGTGATGCCGATGATTGCCATGGATAATAAAAAAATTTTTCAGGCAGAAACCAGCAGCATCGGAAGTAATCAGGATACGCCTAGCCTTCAGAATATGGCACAGACTTTATGGATCATTTATGCTGCTCTGACAGGATGTCAGATCCTGCTCATGAAGTTTGCAGATCCGGATCTGGACTGGTTTACCTGCATCACATTTGGATTTTCCACGGCGGCGACGGCTGGCTTTAGTGTGCTCAATGAGAGTGCCGGAAGCATCAGTGTTAGCGCTCAGTGGGTTGTTGTCTTATTTATGTTTCTTGCCGGAGTTAACTATGCTCTTTTTTATCAGTTGATAAAAGGAAGGATTGCTTCTGTTCTGAAAAATACGGAACTGAGGGCTTATGGTGGTACCATTCTGATTGCGATTTTTGTGATCGCTCTTGTTCTGAATAAAGCTTCCTATCCGTCTATGACCGGAGAGATGATTGAGAGGCCGTCACTTGCAAGAGCTGGACTTGATGCTGCTTTTCAGGTGGTTTCTGTTCATACGACAACCGGTTTTTCAAATGTGAATTCTGATGCCTGGCCGGATATTGCCAGATATGTTCTGATTCTTCTTATGTTTGTTGGGGGCTGCTCTGGCTCAACAGGGGGTGGCATTAAAGTGATTCGTTTTGTGGCCTTATTCAGGATGCTTGCAGCAGAAACAGAAAGAGCCTTTCGTCCCAATGTTGTCCGTCCTTGTATGGTCGGAGGCTCTCCTCTTTCAGCGCAACAACAACATAGTATTATGGTCCATATTTTATTTGTCTGTGCTCTTACTTTGTTCAGCGCCCTGATCCTGTTGCTTCTTGAAGGATCAAAAACAGACCTGCTGACGTCATTTACAGCAGTTCTGGCTTCGGTGAATAATATCGGTCCGGGTTTTTCTCTTGTCGGAGCAGCTCAGAATTATGCCTGGTTTTCAGTCCCATCAAAATGTCTGCTGATTTTTCTGATGGCGGTTGGGAGGCTGGAGGTTTTTACGGTGTTTGCACTCTTGTCCAGGAAATTCTGGCGCTTATAAGATCTCTGTCATTCTGGGAATGTTTTGTCTTTATCAGGGGCTATCTCCACAGGAGAGCCGAACCCCGGGTGATATTCATTCCTGTGCATGCCTGCCCAGAGCTTTATTGATCATATCGAGATTTTTTCTGACGGTCCGGAGCTGGTCTGAGTCCGGAAAGTCTTTCAGGGCGCTTTCGAGATGTTCCCGGGCCTCTTCCAGATAAGCACTTCGTGTCGCCTGATCCGAAATGGGGCTGGCACTCTGGAATGCTTTTGCGGCTTTGTGGCGCAGTTCCTGTACGGCAAGGTTACTAATCTCCCGTATCTTATCTGTTGCTTCTGCCTGATAAAGGCTGTCCTGAGGAATGGTTTTCAGGATTGTGAGGGCTTCCGGATATTGTCGACGTTCGCTGAGTGCCAGTGCTTCTTTTAGTTTTGTTTCGTGGGTTGATATTGTTTCTTCATCAAATGGTAGTGCTGAGCCTGTTGTTCCGTAGGTTGGGCTTTGCTGACTGTCTGTGCTGTCGTCGCTGTTTGTATTTTCCTGTGGGCTCTGACTCAGATCCTGATTGAGTCGCTCCCATTCTTCCATATTTTGTCTGATGGCATTCTGAATTCCGGAAAGAAATTCTTTACTTTGCTTCCGGCCCAGACGTAAAGCTCTGAGTAGCATCGTCTGCAATGATGCGGACTTCAGAAGGGGGTTGCTAAGAAGAGCTGCTGGGAGGTCGATCTGCCGCCTTTGTGCCATCTGTTCCAGTGAGTCCGGCCCTGTCTGATGCCTGATGGGATCTTCTGCTCCTTCTGCGTTGGATACAGGCCGGTTAAAGTCTTCGGCTCCTTCTCGCAGCCAGAGGAAGTTTCTCAGTAATCCAACAAAGAGGGCTGCTTCTGCTGCGGAGCCTGGAGCCGGCTGGTCCGACAGGGCTTGCAGGAAAATTTCATCTTTTCCCGGAATAAAGGCTTCGGATGGATTCAGAAGCCTGCTTGCATAAGCCAGGTGACGTGCTTTTTCTGCGGATTCCTGATCTTCCGAAGACCCTGCTCTGTCCTGTTCTGATGCCGGGGCTGTAAAGATTTCCAGATCTTCTGTCATCTCTGTAGGCGAGGGAGCTTGATTGAGAAGTGGAGAAAAACAACTGTTCAGGAGGAGGCATAAAACAGGGATGTTCAGGTGTGTCCATTTAACACAAGTGTCCGTAATCATAATACTTAATCCACCTTTCTTACGTGTCTTACGTGTTTGTGATGTTCTGTTCTCTGCGGGTGGCCAGCCGCCTTTTCTGGCACATAAAGGGAAACAGAACAAGACGTCCTCATTACAGGCGGATCAGGTGGTCGCAGCCTCGCCGTTGCCGGAAGACAGGTGGGTCACGTTCATCCGTATAGCGTTCTGCTGAAAGAGCGAAGGACAGCAACCTCATATCTTCCGATTGTAAGGAGGATATCATACCAGGGACCAGTGCATAAGCTCCTCTGATCTGAAGATTTGCCATCTGCGGGCTGTTGTTGCAGATACATAGCTCCGACCAGAATCCTGGCCAGATGTTCAGTGTTACTTTGTGGATAGCGGCAGCTTCGAGCTGGTTTATCTGTTGTAGTGACAGGTTGTTATGCTGTTCGATGGGAGTTAGCTGTCCGGATCGAACCGGAGAATGGATCTGGCTAACCACCAGAGGCAGGGCTTGTCTGGTGATATTGGTGCTGACGAGAGTAGACCAGCATTGCTGTGGAGGCAGGTTTCGGTATGTGGCCAGACTCTGCCAGGCAAAGTCCCCGAGCTTGCCAAAAGCAGAATGCTCCTTCAGATAGTTCAGGGTCAGGGGCTGTCTGAGCTGAGGAGCAATGATGGTTGCTGATCCTGCGAAGATTCCTGATAAGATTGTCAGAAAGAGCACCATGCCCGGCTTTTTCCAGAACTGAGGGCGCCCCTGTCTTATCACGATACAGAGAAAGATCAGGCTGATCAGGTAGAGGAGTGGACGGTATGTCAGAAATACGTCCACAATATGGGCAAGGGCTATATACAAAAGGATACCAGAAAGGAGCCACTCTGGCAGCTTCAGAAGCTGCGCTTTTCTGAAGCTACTGAAAACGGCAGCTCTGAGAAAAGACCATAAACCCAGTAACATTGCGCAAAATCCCGGAAGGCCAAAGCAATAGAGCCATGTCAGGTAGGTAAAGTGCAGGTCATAGCCTGATCCGGACATGACAAAAAAATTACCCCAGCCGTAACCTGACCATATATGATCCCGGATACTGGCAAGCGCGTATAACAGATGCTGATCTCGTCCACTACTGTAGAAGATTTTCCGGATTCCATTGGTCCTTGCATCATCAAAGATTTCTCCAAGGATCTGCATTTCTCTGGCGACATCTGTTTTCTCACGAAGGACAGGTGAGTTCAGTAAAAAGGCTGTCATGAGTCCCAGAAGAGAGCAGGCAATCAGAATTTTTATGATGCCTTGTGTGTACTTTTTATCTCCTGAGCGGATTGCGGAAATGATCCGGAATAAAATCGGACAGGCGCAAAGCATCAGTACAATAGAGACAGAAAGCCAGGAACTTTTCCCTCTTCCGAGAAAGAGAAAAAAGGGAGAAAGGACTGTGCTTATATAAATCACAGGATGCCGTATTCCGGAGGCCAGAAGCCAGAGGCATAAGAGACTAATCAGACCGGAATAGAAAGAAAAGTGATTAGGATTCTGGAACGGTCCGGAAATTCCTGCTGTCTGATAGAGGCTGATGACGCCAGATAGCTCCAGGAAAGCATATGCGTAAACCAGAACAGATCCACACACGATCAGGAAAAATGTCTCTGATATGGATGTAAAAATAAGCTTCCATTTTTTGCAGAGTGTCCAGGTAAAACATAAATAAATCAAATGGGTGTATACCAGTGAGGTTGGATGGACCAGATTCTGTTCAGAGACGTCCCAGTCCAGAATTTTGATAAGTGTATGCCTTATGAGTTTTGTCATGTCGTAAACTTCCGGGGATAGCTGACGGAGCATGATCAGATAATTCACAAAGGAAAAGCAGGTGAAGGAAATCGCGAAAATTAGAGGAATACTACCAGGCAGCAGCAGAAATCTTCCGGAGCTCTGTTCTTTTGTGTTCTCCTGCTTATGCAGAGAGAAAAGAGCGTCTGCAAAAATAATAGAGAGAGCTCCTGTCTCTATTAAAAATTGATTAGGATAGCCCGACCTCAGGGTGATGTTTTCAAAAGAACAGAGAGTCAGGATGAAAATCCGGAAACACCAGACCCGGTTCAGCAGCATTCCACTAAAGAAGAACAGCCAGATCAGAAGACGAGGAACAAGGGATCTTTGGTCCAGCCAGAGATGGCAGAAAAAGATCAGGTTGAGTAGTAAAGGAATAAGGATTGAAAAACAGAACCAATCAGGAATTTTAGGTCTGTTTTCGGTGCTGCAACGATCATAAATTTTTTTCAGAAAAAGCAGAGGGGCTGCTTTCTGAATCTGAGCTGTCATAGCCTGAGGTTCTCGCTGCTATGGTACCAGTCGAGAGTTCTGCGGATTCCACTTTCTACGTCAGTTAGGGGTTTCCATCCGGTGGATCTCAGGAGAGATGAATCCATGAGCTTTTGACGGGTTCCATCAGGTTTTGAGGAATCATAGCGGATCATCCCCTGATAACCGACAGCGGAACGGATGATTTCAGCCAGTTCAGCAATTGTCAGATCAGACCCGTAGCCAAGGTTAAGATGGGACCAGTGGTTATCCTTACAGAGTTTATCTAGTTGCTCGCTGCTAAAATGACGCAAAGTATGAACGATTCCATCTGCACAATCATCGACATAAAGAAATTCTCTCCGGACTGTTCCGCTCCCCCATATGACGACTTCCGGAAGTTGTTTTTTTTCTGCTTCAACAAAACGGCGAATCAGGCCAGGGATGACGTGGGAATGTGTCGGGTGAAAATTATCCCCTGGTCCGTATAAATTGCAGGGCATAAGACTGTAATAAGAAGCATTGTACTGTTTTTTTAGAGAGTATACCAGTTCCATGCTGGCAATCTTTGCGATGGCATAAGCTCTGTTGGTGATTTCCAGAGCTCCTGTCAATAGCTGAGTCTCTCGTATGGGGTTGGGGGCTTCTTTTGGATAAATACAGCTACTTCCCAGAAAGACCAGGCGTCTGACTCCAGAGCGGAAGGCTTCCTGAATCAGATTGAAGCCAATCATGATGTTATTGCTGATGAAGTCTGCGGAGTAGTGGTCGTTGGCAAGAATGCCTCCCACATGAGCTGCTGCGACGACAACGCAATCTGGTTTTTGCTCTGCCATAAATGACCGGACCGCAGACTGTTGGGTCAGGTCTAGCTCATCCCTGCCAGCCAGGATCAGATTTTTAAATCCCTGTCTGTGAAGCGAGCGACAGATAGCGCTGCCTACCATGCCTTTATGGCCCGCGACAAAGATTCTGTCATGTTGATTCAGTTCTTCCATGCTTATCACTCATGATTACTGGGGTTGCAAAAATGATCCGCTTGCCGGAATCTTTTTTGAGGATCTCATATGGTTGGGAGAAAAATGGTCGGGATCGTGGCCAATCAGCCATTCTGCGCTTTCCGCTTGCTGAGCGGCCAGCTCTCCGCTTTCGTATCTGACCCGGTAAAGATCCGCCTGAACCATTTCGTGGCAGAGATCTTCGAGAGATATTCTGGCTTCCCAGCCGAGGAGCTTTCTGGCTTTTGATGGATCGCCTATCAGCAGATCAACTTCACAGGGTCTGAAATACTGAGGATCAACCCGAACCAGTGTTTTCCCGGATTCCTGACAGATGCCGACTTCCTCGCTGCCTTCTCCATGGAAGCTCAGTGTCCTTCCGATATTCTTAAACGCCATTTTGATAAAGTCTCTGACGCTGCTGGTTCTCCCTGTCGCCAGAACAAAGTCTTCAGCTTCTTTTTGTTGTAACATTTGCCACATGCCTTCGATATATTCACGGGCATGTCCCCAGTCTCTTCTGGCATTCAGGTTGCCGACATAGAGGCAGTCACTTTTTCCGAGGGCAATTTTCGCGACTTCACGGGTCACTTTTCGTGTGATGAAGGTTTCTCCCCGCAGTGGGCTTTCATGGTTAAACAGGATGCCATTGCAGGCAAAGATGCCAAAAGATTCTCTGTAATTGACTGTAATCCAGTAACTATAAAGCTTGGCGACTCCGTATGGACTTCTCGGATAAAAGGCTGTTTTTTCAGATTGAGGAATTTCCTGGACCTGGCCAAAAAGTTCGCTCGTGGAGGCCTGATAAAATTTTGTCTTATCCTGAAGTCCAAGAATACGGATTGCATCCAGGCATCTGAGAGTTCCGAGAGCGTCAACATTTGCCGTATATTCGGGAAGATCAAAACTGACCTGCACATGGCTTTGGGCCCCAAGATTATAGATCTCATCAGGCTGTATTTTCTGAATCAATCTGATCATGACGGTACTGTCCGTCAGATCACCGTAATGTAGGGAGAACCTTTTACTTTTATCCTGAAGTTGTCGGTATAAGTGATCGACTTTTTGAGTGTTTAGCTGACTCGTCTTTCGCTTGACACCATGAACAAAATATCCTTTATTTATAAGAAATCCTGCGAGATATGCCCCGTCCTGACCTGTGATTCCTGTGATTAATGCGACTCGGCTCATGCTAATCCTTTCCGGATCATCTGATTATGGTGATGATTCATACAGGTACTCAGGATGATTAAGATACCATTCTATGGTTGACTTCAGTCCGTCGGAAAAAGCAGTCTCTGGGACCCATCCGATCGTCTGCTTTATTTTTGCTGTATTGACAGCATATCGGAAGTCATGGCCGGGTCTGTCTTTGACAAATTCAATTTGTGTTCTGTAAGATGTCTGATCTTTTTTTGGCGTTATTTCATCAAGGATGGCACAGATCTGTTTCGCAATATCCATATTCGATTTTTCGCAGGATCCACCGATATTATAGCGTTCTCCAGGAATTCCTTCTTTCATAATTTTGATAAGTGCGTTGCAGTGATCTTTGACAAAAATCCAGTCGCGGATATTCGTTCCGTCACCATAAATCGGAATTCTATGTCCTTTAAGAGCAGAACGGATAATGGTGGGGATTAATTTTTCTTTATGTTGATGAGGGCCATAGTTGTTTGAACAATTGGTGACAATCGTTTTCAATCCATAGGTTCTGAAGTAACTTTTGACAATCAGATCGCTGGATGCTTTAGATGCAGAATATGGAGAGCTCGGGTCATATGCGGTCTCTTCTGAAAATGCATCCTGTTCCATTGTTAGCTGTCCAAAGACTTCATCGGTCGAGACGTGAAGAAAGAGATTGTCTGAAACAGATTTAAGGTCATGCTCTGTCTTTGTAAGCCATGATTGTCTGGCCTGTTCCAGAAGCATGAAGGTTCCAACGCAGTTTGTCTGTATGAATGCCTCTGGTCCTGTAATCGAATTATCGACATGGGATTCAGCAGCAAAGTGAATCACGTGCTGTATGTTGTGTTTTTCAAAGATCCATGCAAGGGTTCTGGGGTCACAGATATCCCCTCGGACCATTGTATAACGGCTGTTATTTTTAAAATGATGACTGTTGGTAATATTCGATGCATATGTCATCTTATCAAGATTGACAATCGAGATGTCCGTCTGTTTTTGTATCAGTTGCTCAATAAAATTAGAGCCGATAAAGCCAAGGCCTCCGGTGACCAGTATTGCTTTACTCATCAAGGATTTCCTTTAAATATTGGCCATAGCTGCTGTTTTTATACCGTTCAATTGCAGTGAGCATATCCCCGGTCCCAATCCAGCCAGAACGATAGGCGATTTCCTCAGGGCATGCGATTTTCTGTCCCTGCCTTTTTTCGATGGCCTGAACAAAAGATCCTGCTTCCAGTAAATCTCCATGGGTTCCGGTATCAAGCCAGGCAAAGCCACGGCCAAGAAGTTCAACTGATAACCGGTTTTCAAGAAGATAG
The DNA here is from genome assembly GCA_020635195.1 of Deltaproteobacteria bacterium. GTDB lineage: Bacteria > Bdellovibrionota_B > Oligoflexia > Oligoflexales > Bog-1112 > JACKAG01. Next base: position 239,627 of record JACKAG010000002.1, read on the forward strand.
CTCTGGTTCAGATCGGTGATTTCGATTTCTCCCCGGGCAGAAGGTGACAAGGCTTTTGCTTTCTGTACCACATCGGATGGGTACAGATAAAATCCGATCACCGCATATTTGGATTTTGGTTGTGCAGGTTTTTCTTCGATCGAAATGACCCGTCCCTGGCTGTCAAATTCTGCAACGCCATAATTTTGTGGTTCCCGGACCTTATAACCAAAGACGACAGCACGATTCTCATTCAGGACCAGCCGGCAGCTGGACTGAAACATCGTCCGGATTCCATCTCCATAAAGAAAATTATCTCCGAGAGCGAGGGCGGCAGCATCACCGTCAAGAAAATCCTCGCCAAGAAGAAAGGCATCTGCAATGCCCCGGGATTCTGACTGGATGGCGTAGGACAATTTCAGTCCCAGAGCGGACCCGTCCCCGAATAATTCACGGAAACGGTCTGTATCTCTGGGGGTTGATATAATCAGAATTTCGCGAAGCCCTGCCATCATGAGGACAGAGAGGGGGTAGTAAACCATTGGCTTATCGTAAACAGGCAGCAGCTGTTTAACGACGACGCTGGTCGCTGGATACAGACGGGTTCCGCTACCTCCTGACAGGATAATCCCTTTCAATGAGGACCTCCGCAAAGTGTATTGACGCTCTGTATGACCTGCTTAATTTCAGCAATACTGTGTGCCGCTGAAACCGGAAGGCTCAGGGTGGTCTGGTGAATCTCTTCCGCAATGGGATAAGGACCTTTAAGAATTCCACGCATGGCTGCTTGCTTGTGGGGCGGAACAGGGTAGTGAATGGCTGTCATAATCCCCATATCTGCAAGCTGCTCTTTTATCTTATCTCTGTTTTTTACTCTGATCTGAAAAATATGGAAAACATCCAGGCAACCTTCTTCAGGCTGTGGCAGGATCATATCTCCCTTCAGGCCATCCAGATAGTGCTGGGCAAGAAGTCTTTTATGCTGAGTCAGATGCTCAAGCGACTTCAGCTTGATTCGCAGAAAAGCTGCCTGAAGTTCATCCAGTCTGGAATTGGCTCCGTTAATATCATTGTAATATTTGACGGAAGAGCCGTAATTTCTCATCTTTCGCAACTTGTCTGCAAGATCAGGGTCACGGGTTACAATGGCTCCTCCGTCACCCAGAGCTCCCAGATTTTTGGTGGGGTAAAAGCTGAAGGCTGCGGCATCTCCGAATGTTCCGGCTTTTTGTCCCTGCCAGGTTGCTCCGTGTGCCTGGGCGCAGTCTTCCAGAATTTTCAGATTATGATCTCGGGCAAGTTTCAGTAACGGCCCCATTGCGGAAACTTTTCCATACATATGAACAGGCATAATGGCTCTGGTCTTTTCGCTGAGAGCTGCTTCGATCAGGTCCGGATTGAGATTGCAGCTGTGAAAATCAGGTTCGACGGGGACCGGAACAAGACCTGCCCGGATGATGGCAAGAAATCCTGCAATATAACTGTTGGAGGGAATGATGATTTCGGAGCCTTCAGGGAAGTCCCACGCTTCCAGTGTGAGTTGCAGTGCATCGAGGCCTGAAGCAACACCAATGCATTCTCCGTCTCCCAGATATTCAGACCATTCTTTCTCAAAGTTGGCGACTTCCTGGCCAAGAATGTACCAGCCTCCTCTCAGAACCTTTCGAAAGGTATCCTCAAGTTCAGAAAAATAAGGAGCATTTACTTTGCTCAGCTCTTCGTAAGCAATCAACGGGGGACCTCTGTAATATAATCATCTTTGCGGTATGGTTCGGATGCCAGAACCATCAAAACAGCATCCTCAGAAAAATCTTTCATAATGTGCCAGTCTGCTGGTTCCAGGAGGAGGAGCTTGTTTGGCCTGTCCAGCTGGAAAGAGCGGGTGGAGCCTGCCCGATGAACTTCTACCAGGCAATGTCCCCTGACACTGATCAGCCCCTGAATCGTTTCTTTATGGGCGTGTCCCCCCCGGATTCCTTTTGCACGGTATATCCAGTAAACTCGTTTGATTGCGAAAGGGATTTGTTCTTCAACGGCGCAGAGAGAGCCTCGTTCATCGCTATGTTCCTGCAGTTCCAGAATTGCTGCCACCGTTCCCCCTCCGGATACTTTTGATCCGCCTCTCTAAGGTTTGATTTAATCAGATCGGAAAGAGATCACCAACTAAAAAGGCAGACAAAGGCTTTCTTCCCGGACAAAAAAACAGAAAGAAAATAGCTTATAACGATTCGCTTCTGTCCGGGTCAGATTCTTCTGGATTACGGGCATGAATTCTGATGCGGATGCTGAGTTCTCGGCCGGTGATGTCGCTTTGCCAGGCAACACCTTCCTGAACAGCTTCGGCTTCAAGCTGGTATTCTCCTGGTTCCGGGCATGTGACAAGGAGTGTGACTTCCCTGCTATTTTCCGGAGCCAGATACTGTCCGTGAAGTGCAGGCGGGCTGAAAAAGGTACGGCGACTTTCTGTCAGCAGGCTCCCGTCCGGGAGAAATAATCGATAGGCGATGTTTACGGGAGCTCCTTTTCCTGGCCTTTCTTCTGTTCCTGAGGATAAAGAAGAATCTGAATGATTGGTTACAGTGAACTTCAGGGGAAAAATTTCTCGGGGATCACAGAGCATGCGATCCGTCTGCTCAGAGATCTGTAATATGAGGCTGCGGGCATCGCGGTGCATATCAAAATATGGGTAGTCAGCTTGTGTTGTGAGTCCGTGTTGCGAAATTTTTCTGTAAAGAATCGATGCCAGATATGGATACATTCCGGCATAAGCCAGGATCATGACAGGCAAGAGTCGTTTCAGTCTCCTGATCACCAGATTTTATGTTCCTTTTGATTCTCTGAACAGGTGTCTTGCTACAAAGAAAAGATAAAGACTGAATGTCAGAAATATTCCTGCAAGAAGATAATAAAGAAAACTTTTTCTGTTTGAGATAAAATCTGAAACCATCCGGATTCTCTCAGAGTCCAGCTCTGCGAGCTTGAGTTCCGGCAGAGTTCGTTTCATTTTTTGTATCTGACTATAATCAGAAATATTTTTCTTCTGCTCCGATGAAAGTCGGATCTGATTTTTGGTTGTGTTGTGGTCAAGAACAATTTTTTCCTGTCGTATGTTCTGGAGAGTGCTTGTTGAATGGATCAGAGAAGCCTTTTCTTTTTCTGTGAGCTTTAAGGTGTCTGCTTCTTTGATGTAACTGGAAACTTCGGCGATCTTCTTTTCAACCAGGTATTTTTGTTCTGCAATAAATGATTCATTGGGATCAGAGGCTGACATGGTAATCCGGAAGGGGAGTAGCTCGCCGGAGGTCGTTACCAACCATTCTTTTCTGTTTCGGCCACTTAGCTTCGACAGCTCATCAGCAAGCTGGTTCAGTTTGCTGATGAGCTGTTCGTATTCGGCATTGTTTGTCCTGCTGTGAAGCATATCAGAAGATTCCTGATCAAACTGTCGGAGGGCCTCCTGATAGCGAATGATCCGGTGTTGGTTAAAGAATTTAATTGCTTCCTGAAGGGCTGTGGTGACTTCGTTGATGGCTTGTTCCGCTTCTGATTTTTGCTGTAGGTCGATGCCTATGATCCACTCATACTGATCAGGGCCAGAAGAGCTGCGCTGATTCAGGGTGAAAAAGAAGGGAAGCTGTTGTCGGATCGCCTCCAGTCCTTGTCTGGAGATAAAAGGAGACATTTTTTTCAGGATATATGGCAAAAGGGTCTCCTGATCCTGAAAATCCGGGTAAAGTGATCGTTTCATAGCAGAAATTGTAGGGCTTGCTTTGATCTGTTTGAGTAAGGCCTGATCGAAATGCTTCATGGCGTTAAAGTCTGAGATAAATTCCTGATAAATTTCACTAAGATGTTCTGTCGGTTGATGGCTGTTTTCCCATCTGGCTCCAACGGGCAGAATTACTTTGATCAGGGGTTGTATCTGAGTATAAATGAGTACAGATCCAAAGGTGGCAAGAAGAAGCAGGATGACACCAGTCTTTCTCTTTGCCCAGGCGGCTTTCAGGATTTCCTCCAGTTCGATGGATTTGTACTGATTCATGGATTATCCAGGTACTGCCTGATCTATGTGCTGTTTCAGGCGAAATGCATTTACAGCAGATGATCATTATCGTCATGATACAAAGCTGATATCATCTTACCCATACTGAGATCAACCGCAACAAAAATTCTGGACGAAGATGTCTCTTTGCCGGGCTGTAGAAGGCTTATGTTCTTTGTCTCTGTAAAATCATCTGGGCACAGATCAGCGTCGTGCTTTGTGATGAGAACAGTTTTTTGTTACAGGCAAAGACGAAGTCTGTATAATTCGTTTATATTTTGTTTGTCCAGATAAGATCGACAAAATATAGTCAAGAGTTACGTATAAATTTATAAACGTCTATGAACAGATGAGGGTAGGCTTTGGCTGTGTCCGTCTATGTGTATAGGGCATAGCTGGTGCAACGCACGCCTCCTCTGCTGATCAGGTGTTCAGGCTCAGATCATGATGGGAACTTCCGGAATAAGCATCTGTCGTTTCAGGTTCTCTGTGATTTTGTGTTTGTTTTTTCTTATCTATTATCAGCAGATTTTTACGATTCATATAGGTGGAAGTCTGAAGATTTATGAATGTCTTCTGGTCGTTCTGCTCTTTCTCTCTTTGCCTCAGCCAGCTGTGTCGGATGGAATTTGCTTTCTGTTATTTTTCTTTTTTGTGATCTGTCCTTTTATGGGATTGATTCTTTATTATACAGAGATTGTCAATCCTGAAGGATATTATTATAGATTTCCGGAGGCCAGGCAGTGGCAGCGTTTTAATCCATGGATTGCTCCTATTCTGATCTGTTTTTATGATCTCCTGAACTGGGTCGGATTTAATACAATTTCAGGATCTGAACTGGTTTACAAAAACCAAAACAGGCTGATCAGAGTGTTTATTTTTTCAGGAGTTCTGGTCATTCTTTATTCCTTTTATGCTCATATGATGGTGTATCGTTTTGGTTTTCCGGATATTATCCCAGACTTTCTGGATTCACGAAATGCCAGACCAGAGCATGAACCAAGGATTTCCGGATTTTCAGCGGAGCCGGGCACGTTTATTTTTTTACTGGCATGGATGCTGCTCTATCTTATCTGGAAGAAACACTTGTTTCAGAATTATGTGAGATGGGCTCTGATCCTTCTCGTTTTGAGTGCGATCATGATGACATCGTCATCAGCAATTCTTGCCCTTGTTTTTGCGTTTATCTTTTGTGGTTTCTTATGTGCATCCGGACTTGTCTTGCGTCGAATGATACTATCTTCACTGCTCGTCTGTTCGGCTATCTTTATGGCAAAAGATCATCCTGATTTGCATGCAATGAGATATGCTTTTGGTGAAAAAATTATTTATTTTTTATCCGGAGCCAGGCATACGAATGATTCGGGGGCAATGCGGCATTATACCTCCCGGCTTGGAATTGAGCTGTTGCGGGATTACCCTGTTTTTGGGGTTGGATCCGGTAACTCCTACTTTCATTTGTGGCAATATGAGTTTGCGACAGAAACGATTCCGACGATAGAAAGGATCAGTCATTCGATGCCTCCACAGAATGCACATGCTAAAATTCTTGCAGAAAGAGGCTTTCTTGGTTATGGATTTCTTCTTGCCTTCTTTTTCAGCATTGTTATGAAGTTCAGGAGAAAGCGAAGAGAAGGAAACATCAGTTCGTCCGATTTTTTCCTGGGAATCACTTCATCTATGATGTTTTTTCTGATGATGTTTTCTGTTTATCCGGTGTATAGTTTTTTTCTATGGATTAATACAGCATTGTTGAATAATCAGCTTAATTTTTGTGGAACTGTCACAGGTGATTCTCGAAATGAATAATGACATTAAAGTTTTGCATGTTGGAAAATACTATCCACCTTCTCCTGGAGGGATGGAAGTTATGGTGAAGGATATCGGCGATTATTTAAGTTGCCGTGGTTATCATGTTGATACCTTATGTTTCTGTCGGGATCAGCCCTCGTCTGTACGATTGCAGCGTGGCCGGGGACGGATTCTTCTGATGAAAGAGCTTATCCGGCTGAGATCTGCACCGTTTTCTTTCAGATATTTTTTCTGGATGATTGTTCATGCGAAAGAGTATGACATTGTTCATATTCATCTGCCTAATCCCTCAGCGATCCTTGCAGGGTTATTACTGGCCTTCTTTCGTGTGAAAATGATTGTACACTGGCACAGTGATATTATTGATCAGAAATATCTGTATAAACTGATCCGACCATTTGAACAAATGTTGCTTCGAAGGGTAGATAAAATTATCTGTACATCTGATATTTATATGAAAAACTCACTTCCTCTGAAGAAATGGCAGAGTAAGTGCGTGATTGTCCCTCTTGGGATCTCCGATCCTTTTACTTCTGTCAGAGCGAATGATGAGAAAGATGATTTGTTAAGGAAGAAGTTTTTTTCGAAACAGATTCTGTTTGTTGGAAGGCTTGTTCCATATAAGGGTCTTTCGCATTTGATCCGGGCTATGAGTTTACTGGATACTTCATTTTCTCTTATCATTGCCGGAGATGGTCCCCTTGCTGAAGAACTGAATGAGCTTATTCTGTCAGAAGAACTGAGCCATCGGGTCCATATGATGGGCGAGATTTCTGATCAGCAGAAATATCATCTGATGCAGGAAAGTGGTCTGTTTGTTCTGCCCTCTGTGACAAAAAATGAAGCCTTTGGTATTGTCTTACTGGAAGCTATGGCAGCAGGGACACCTGTTATTTCAACTAAAATTACCGGATCTGCAACGGGTGTTGTGAATGTGAATCGTCATACCGGCTTTGTCGTAGAACCAGGAAATATCCACGAAATGGCTGAAAGCATCGCTGAAATCTTCTCGGAATATAGTAAATACTGTGCATTTTCAAATCATAGCAGAGAGCATTATCTGACACATTATCAAACGTCCACGGTCAATCCTATGGTAGAAAAAATTTATCAGGATGTATCCGTTGTTTCAGAAGGTCTACGTGATGTCTGAAAAAGCTGAAATTTCAGTTATTACTATTTTCAGAAATGAAGAAAAACATATCGAAGAAACGATTCATAGTCTTTTGCATCAGGATTTTCAGAATTTTGAATGCATTCTTGTTGATGGCCATTCCGAAGACCGTTCGTATGAAATCGCAGAATCTCTGATTCGTGGTGATGCACGATTTCATCTGATTCGTCAGATCAGCTACGGAATATCCAATGCATTTAATGAAGGTTTGGCGGCATCAGAAGCAGATTATCTTATGTTTCTTAATGCCGGAGACTCTCTTTCGGATGCTCAGTCTCTCGGGAAGGCGGCATCCCTTTGTCGTCTACATTCAGGAGAGATTATTGCATTCCGTTCCGAATATATGAATGAATCCGGAAAGTTGATGGGGAAGTTTTTTCCAGAACATACACCCTGCTTTGAAAAGCTTCCATGGTATTGTTCTTTGTCACATCAGGCAACCCTGGTTCCTGCTGAGTTCTTCCGGAAGACGGGAGGCTATCTTCCGGTGATGAAAATTGCCATGGATTATGAGCTCTGGTTAAGGGCAATGAAATCCGGATATCGTCTGCATGCTTCAGATGTGGTGATTGCGCATCATCGTATTGGGGGAGTAAGCTTTAGTCAGCTGAGCCTGAGCCGCAAAGAAGTCATTCTGGCCAGAATCTTTCATCTTGGCTTCTTTCGTCTCAGCCTTTTAAAGGATCTGGTTCAGCTCTTTTTGATTTTCTGGGGGACAATAAGGGAGTCCCGTCAGGGCCGGGCTTCAGTTGTTTCGGGTGATATTTAAGTCATGTACATATAAAGATTTATGGGTAGGAGAGTTGATGGCCGCTGTGCTTGTCATTCTGGAAGATTCAAGTCAGAGTCAGTTTGGTGGAGGTCAGCGGATCTCTCTTGAAGTGATGAAGTGGGCTGATCTTGGGTCTGACACGATTTTGATTGATTCTGTAAACAGCTGGTGGCATCAGAAAATTCCGGATAGAATCCGGAGAGAAATTCTGGGAATCAGGCAGAGCAATTATCATTCTCTGCTCTTTAATCTAAGTTTTTTTTACAGGACTCTCCTGCTGCTCTTCCGGTTTTCTCCGCTTAAAATCTATATTACAACGAGAAAACACATCCTTTCAGCATTTATTTATAAATGCTTGCGCCCCCGTGTCAAACTTGTCTTTCATGTCCATCTGCTTCCGACAGAACGGATGTTGTCGCGTATCTTTGACCGTCTGGTTCTTTCTTTTTGTCAGCATCTGATTTTTTCAAGTCAGTATACCTATCATCGCTTCTGGTTTTTAAGAGGATTTCAAGCTGTCCGCTCCTCTGTCTCTCCGCTGCCTCCACCAAAATGGAAGGAAAGAAGCTTTGATCTTCTGATCCCTTCAGATCCTCTTGTGATTGCTTATGTCGGAAGGCTCTCTCGTGAAAAGGGTGTTTTTTCTTTTCTGAATGCGATAGGAAAGCTTAAACTGGATCAGCCATGGCAGGCTTTGATTGTAGGTGATGGTCAGGATCGGGAAGCGGTTCTGGAGAGGATAGCATCTTCACCTGTCCGGGAACGGATTTCTTATGACGGGATTACGGATACAGACTTTTCTTTTTACTCCAGGATTTCTTTACTTGTAATCCCTTCTTTTTATATTGATGAAACGCTTTGTCTGACCGCTGTGGAGGCAATGCAGGCAGGTGTTCCGGTTCTTTCTTCAGGGAACGGAAACCTTGGGATTTTTTTTCAGCAGGGGCTTCTTTCTGTTTTTGAATCAGATTCTCCGGAGCATATGGCCCGCAAAATAGAAGATTGTATTGCAAAATTGAGAGAGCGTTGTTATCGACGAAATTATCTGCCTCTGGAACAGGGAGAGTCTCGTTCCTTTGGAGCCTTTTATGAGGACATTCTCGGAATCTCCTGAGTCTGTCTGGCATATGGCAGGGAGCTGAAACATGATATTTTCAAAAGAACATATTAAAAAGTCTTTTCCACGGGCTGCAACCTGCCTGAGCTATCTAAGGCATCGTTCTCCTGCAAAGCTCGTTCGGATGTCCGGAGGAGAATGTTCTTCTCTGGTACAGAGTATCAGAAAATATGGATATGTATTGAGGCCGGATTTTCTCAGCAGATCAGCATGTGATGCAATGAGATCCAGGATTCAGGCTTTAATGGAACAGCAGGAAGAGCAGATTCAGATACGCAGTGATAAGCGCTTTTTTGGAATTGAAAAATTTGATCAGGAAATCATGGCCTTTCATCTGAATTCTGAAGCGCAGAAGATTGCCAGTGCTGTTAATCTGGCTCCGTCATCTGCTGCATTTACCCTGGCCGGTTGGCTGAATACTGTGGATGGCTCCTCCGGAGAAGGCTGGCACAGAGATGGTTTTTTATCTCAGTTTAAGGCGATGGTTTATCTGACGGATGTGGGGGAAGATAATGGCCCCTTCGAAATTCTTGAAAAGTCTCATCAGCTGCGCCATATCCTCAGAGATATGGGAGCTGCTGACCTTGATTTTAGTCAGTATCGTTTGCCAGATGAACAGGTCAGGATTCTGATAGATAAGGGTTATTATCAGCCCAGGCTGTTGACAGCAAAGGCAGGGACATTGGTTTATTTCGATTCATCATCGATACATCGGGGCAGTCCAATGAAGGCAGGAGAGAGGATGAGCCTTACTACTTATTTTTTTGAGAATACAAGGATCGGACCTGAACTTTTTCGGCAGTTTAATATGACCTGAAAGAAAAGAAGTGCTATGAGCTATCCACAAGATCAGCGAAATCTTTATACGTTTGAAGTGGATCTGGACGAGTCAATTGCAAACGAGCTGAAAATGATCAGAGAAAACTGTCCAGGTGCTTTTTTTTATAAAGGACAGAATCTTGAATCTGCTTTTTTCAGACAGTTATTTTTTGAACTGATTGGAAATCCTTTGTTCCGGAATGCCTATCTTACGTCGCCGGGGCAGACGATTTGGCTCAGACGTGATATTCATGCAGGGATTTTAAGATCGCTTTGTGGCTTAAGCAGAGATCAGGTTCGATCTCAAAAGAGTCTTCAGAAGCGTTTTGTCCATCATATGATCCTTGGAATCTCATCCGTGAGATCGTTTTTTGCCAGATTTTTTCATCCTTCTGAGAAAGGGAAAGAAAAAAGGAAATCCTGTGATGATACTGCTGAACAGGGAAAACGACTTTTTTTTCTTGCCGGAGCTAAGTTTTATCGCTTTTTCAGGAATGTTCTGAGTTCTGATACGGATCATGAAACGGAGATCATCTTCTATTGTCCTCCTGATCGTGGGAAGCCTGCCACAGAAGGTGTCCGGATATTTTCCGGAGCCAGAGCTCTTTCCGTTTTCAGACTGAGTGCTTCTGTTCCTGCTGGTTTCAGAGACTTTCCTGCTATTCTTTTGTTGTTTGAAGAAATTTGTGAGCTGCTCAGGAAAGAGACGCCGGAAATGGTCATTCTTGCAGAAGGAAATACCCCTGAAGATGAACTGATGTCGCGAGCCGCATCATTTCTGGGGATTCCGGTTGTGTGTGTGCAGCATGGGTGGAATCCTGTCATCTCATGTGGTTTCCGGAATTTGTCTTTTGATCTCTTTTTGACATGGGGATCAGTTTTTTCTGATATTCTTAAAAAATACAGCCCAGAGCAACGTTTTGTCGAGGTGGGACATCATGGGATTGAGGCTTCTTCTGCCATCAATCCAGACAAATCAGGGAAGGTTGTGAGCTTCTTTATGCAGTCACCCACACGATTTATCTCAGAAGATCACTGGAATCAGTGTCTTCTTTTGACAGAGACTCTTGCCAGGAAGTATCGGACTCAGACTTTTGTCGTCAGAAATCATCCGAATTATCCTTTTTCTGAGGAAGAGAGACACAGGCTTGGACTTTTGCCGAATATTGTTCTGAGTCTTCCGGAATATGAAACCCTTGATGATCTCCTCTCTCGTTCGTTGATTGCGATTTCTGTCTTCTCGACTGTATTGCTTGAATCGATGATCCGTGGAGTGATTCCTCTGATTTTTAATCCGACACCGATGCCAAGGTACTATCCTGATCTTGAAGCACGCTCCTGTGGCTTTGAGGTCAAAACAATCAAAGAAGCTCTGGAACGCATGGAGCAGCTTTTGTCTGACGAGGAGCTCCGTGAGAGTTTGCTGCGATCCGCGGAAGAGCAGAGAAAGAGTTTTTTTATTCATACAGGGATGGAAGCAGTCCGCTCCTTGTCCGGCCAGTTAAAGATGTGCCGCCTTACGACCTGCTGAACAGAGGGAGTCTGCTATGTTCTGCGTAGAAGGGGAGCAGGAAAAAACTCATATTTCCTCCTGTCGTGATCAGCCTGCTCCGATTGCTGTTTTTGCTTATAATCGGCCTCGTCATCTGTTCCGGACCCTTGAGTCTTTACGGAAAAATAAACTAGCTTCTGACAGTGATCTGTATCTCTTTTGTGATGCCGAAAGGTCGCCTCAGGATCAGCCTTCTGTCAGGAAAGTTCGTGAATTATCAGAGCATATCTATGGTTTCAGGCAGGTCTTTCAGGTTTTTAGAGAACGCAACTATGGTCTGGCAGATAATATCACGGAAGGAATCCGTTATGTGCTGGAACGTAGCGATCGCGTTATTGTTCTCGAAGATGATATGCTGACATCAGAGGCTTTTCTCAGCTATATGAATCAGGCTCTCAGCCACTATGAAGCGGATGAACAGGTTGCCAGTATTCATGGCTATATCTACCCTCATCAGGAGCCTTTGCCTCAGTCTTTCTTCCTGAGGGGAGCGGACTGCTGGGGATGGGCTACCTGGCGTCGGGCCTGGAAGCATTTTAATCCGGATGGCAGATGTTTGCTCGAAAAGATCAGAGAAAGAGGACTGGAAGCGGACTTTGATTTTGGAGGAACTTATCCTTATACGGATATGCTTGAAGGCTGGGTTCATGGAAAGAATAACTCGTGGGCTATCAGATGGTATGCCTCTGCTTTTCTCAAAGATATGCTGACTCTTTATCCGGGAAAATCTCTGGTCAGAAACATCGGTCTTGACGGCAGTGGCTCCCATTGCGATGCGACTACGTCGCTGGATGTCAGTGTGCATTCGGGGCGCATAGAATTGCAGAAAATTTCTGTTGAGGAAGATACGGCTTCGAGACAGTGTGTCGAAAGAAGTCTGCATCAGAGCCGCTCTCTGCTGAGGCGTCTTTGGGCTCGCTCTGTGGATAGATTTTCCGGTTTCAGCTGGCGCCCCATGCTTCGGTCTTTGCTTCCACCTTTTGTTCCAATGTTTTACCGTAGATATACAGGCCGTCATTACGGATGCCTCGGTGATTTTGCTTCCTGGGAAGAGGCAGAAAAGCTGGCAGGGGGCTATCATGCGGATAGTATTCTGGAGGATGTTTACCGTGCGGCCCTCAGAGTCAGGGATCAGGAGCTTGTGTATGAGCGCGATGGCGTGCTTTTTGATGAAATTCAGTATTCATGGCCTTTGCTCTCCGGAATTCTTCTGGCTGCATACGGGAAGCCGGACCTGAGTGTGATTGATTTTGGTGGAAGTCTTGGAACAACATATTATCAGAACCTTAAATTCCTTGAAAAGATTCATCTGAAACGATGGAATATTGTGGAGCAGGAAAATTTTGTCAGGCTTGGGCAAAAAGAATTTTCAGATACTGTTCTGCATTTTTATCCGGGGATTAAAGAATCTCAGCAGGATCACAAGTCTGATCTTCTGATTTTCTCAAGTGTATTGCAGTATCTTCCGGACTATCAGGGTTTTTTATCTTCTGTTTTAACTGAAAATTCATTTGACTATATTCTGGTGGACCGGACACCATTTTCTCACGAAGACAGAGACATCATTACTGTCCAGAAAGTCCGGCCAGAGATTTACCGTGCGAGTTATGTTTGCCGCCTTCTCTCAGAGACAGAATTACTCCTGCATATGCAGCTGCACGGATATCGCTGTCTTGAAAGGTTTTCAAGTCTGGCAAGAACCGAACGTTATCGGGAACAGGGATTTATTTTTGAAAATGAAAAAAGGCAGAACATATGATGCAACACTATTGCACCGCTTTCGACAGTGCGTATCTTTTAAAGGGGATTGCCCTTTATGAGTCTATGCTGCGCCATACTCAGTCCTTCCATCTTTATGTGATTGCATTTGATTCAGACTGTTACAGGATCTTGCGTTTATTAAATTATTCTCATATGACCGTGATCTCTTTATCAGAATTTGAATCAGATGACCTGCTTCAGGTGAAAGAGAGCCGTTCCGCTGCTGAATATTTCTGGACCTGTACTCCGTTTACCATCGCGTATTGCCTGGATCATTTTGCTCTGGAATCCTGTACTTATCTTGATGCGGATATTTATTTTTTTTCAGATCCTGGGATACTTATCCGCGAAATACCAGAAACATCTTCTGTTTTGATTACGGAACATCGTTATACGCCCTGCTATGATCAGACAGCAGTCAGTGGCAAATATTGTGTGCAATTTATGACCTTCAGGAATAACACAGATGGCAGAACTGTTCTTCGCTGGTGGCAGGATCGTTGTCTTGAGTGGTGTTATGCCCGCAGTGAGGATGGTAAATTCGGGGATCAGAAATATCTGGATCACTGGCCGGACCTTTTTAAGGGTGTTCATGAGCTGCGCCATATCGGTGGAGGTGTTGCTCCGTGGAATGTGCAGCAATACCGTTTTATCATGGGAGAAAAAAAGACGGTCTTTATCCAGGAAGGGTCACAGGACATGCTCAGTCCTCTGGTCTTTTATCATTTTCACAGGCTCAGATTCCTGAGCAGAGGCTTTGCTGACCTTGGTTCTTACCGCTTAAGCAGTCGGGTAAAACTATTTATTTATCAGCCTTATCTGCGCCATCTGGAAGAGATACGCGCCAGGGTCCTGGAAAAAGATCTTCTGCCATCTGCCGGGAAACAAAAATTCAGTCCAGCTGCTTACTGGCAGTTTTTCCGGACTCTGCTCCGGAATTTCCGTAATATTGTTCCTGTTCGGACTTTGTAAGCGTCTTTTATCAGCTCCCTGCAAAAAGGTCAGGAGATTTCACGTGCCCATTGATTTGCCTGATTCAGCTGATCATAGGGAAAGTGCCTGATCTCTGCTTTCAGAAAATGTCCCCCGAGTTTTTCTGCAAGATCTGCAAGGGAGCTGTCGATGACCAGGGCAACGCGGCGGATCTTCTCGTGATGGTTTTTAATAAAGCTGATATGTCTGATCATGCTGCCGAGGTTTTCCCAGCCGGGAAAATGTTTTGCATGGATCACGAGGCCATTCAGATGGCCATTTTCCCGTATATGCGAGTCAACGGTGTGAGCCAGAATCTCGAAATTTACAGAACTCAGGGGAGCTGAAATGTTTACGTTAACGATACCAGCACTGCGGTCGAGGCTGTGGTCCAGCCCCAGTTCGCCAGAGTCGAGCCATTTTTTTGCTTCGGAAAGCTGGTCGTTAGTATAGGTGTTTACAGCACAGGGGATCAGACTGCCGGTGATATGAGCAATATTTCTCATCCATGGGAGATCTGAGACAAGAGCGCAGCGATCGATGGCATGCATGTAGCGCAGACCGACTCTGGCATCCTCCCAGGCTCCTTTGGCTGTGTAGCCTTTAAAATCATCGCCAAAGTGAAGAAGCAGGCGTGCTTTTTTGCCGGAAGTCTGGAATTTTTCCAGAACTGGCAGAATCACTTCCTGGTAATCTTCAGCAGAAATCTGACCGCTGGCAGAAATGATGACAACATCTTCAGAAGAAGAGTTTTCTTCAATCCGGAATCCCATCACGCACCTCCCTGATCTGTGCTTTTCCGCCATAGATTAATGGCTTCTTTCTTTCGGAGCAAGTACTCTCACCAGCACGGCTTTAGCTGAGGTAATAAGCCCAGTTGATTTGTTGCCCCTTCCTGACAAGGTAATCAAAGCCTTTGGCTCTGTATTCGGATTCGTTCATTTCCGGAATATCGCTTGAGTAGAGGATGATTTTACCCTGATAGCCATAATAGCGGCAGGAGTCCGGAAAACGGTCCCGGATTGCATCAAAGCCGTCGCCATGGCGGTCGATCAGAATATAATTGAATTTTTTCGGGGAATCTTTCAGCTGGTCGAGGAACATGTCCATATTGGCAAAGTGCTCCGTCGCGTTGCAGAGCTCTGAGATCTGCTCACAGATGCTAACCCGAAAGGTCTCAATATCATCAATGACAGCGACGACTTTTTCTTCCTGACTTTTTACGGAAGCTGCGCTTTCTGTGGCCGGGTTTGTTTCTGCGGGCTCAGGCGCAGGAGTATTGCGGACTGTGGCTTGTGCGCGGCTGGGAACAAGCAGATGAGCGGCAGGGAATGTCAGAGAAAACTGTGTGGCGGTATTGGTGCTTTCGAGTCTGAGTTTGACCGCAATTCGCTTACACCAGGTCTGGCAGATATGAAGTCCAAGTCCGGTCTGTCCTTTTAGTGCAATTCCTGGCTTGAGAATGGCTTTCTGATGCTCGCGGGGGATCATTTTCCCGGTATTGGCAATAGAAAATGTGAGCCCGTCTGCAGATTCTGTCGTTCTGATCCAGATCAGGCTGTCTGAGTAGGTATAGGCATTTTTAATCAGGTTGCCGATGGTGGCATAGAGGATATCTTCAGGGAGCCTGAGCTTTGATCTGTGCTCATATTTGACATCCATACTTTTATGCTGGTTCTGATAGGTATCGATACAGTCTTCAATGATCTGTTTCAGGTCTGTTTTATATGTTTTTCCGTCAAGACCGTTTTTATTGGTCAGTTTCAGAATGGACATCATGGAGTCGACTGCGATCATGTTCTTCTTAAAATCCTGAGCAAAAATGTCCTTATAACTCGGGTTTCTGAAGGTAACCTCATTGCAGCTCAGCTGAGTCTGAAGAATCCGGAATAATTCAACGGTCTGTTTCATTTCATGAAAGCCACAACTCATCAGGTCCATGGCATGCCGCGCAGCCCGTGAATTCAGATTGTCGATATCGAGTCTCTGGCAGAGGAAATAAATAAACCCAAAGAGGACGAAAATAATGACAACCATAATGAAAAGATTCAGATAACGATCATCATCCTCGAGAAAAGTAATCATGATAAGATCTGAATCGTTCTGGAAGATGTACTTAATTGCGTATTCCAGAGGCCCCTTGTGGATCAGCTGGATTCTTTCATCGTTGAATCTGTGGTAATCGCTGGCTGCATCAATCTCGTCTCCAAGGTTGATCAGACGGCGGTATTCTCTGTCAAAGATCTGGACGGCCTTGATGTAAGGCTCCTTGCTCATAACATTTTTCAGGTTTGACGAAAACTGAATGAAATCATTAACTTTAATCAGTTCTGACGATGAATTGATCATGGTAAAAATCACATCTTTTGCCCGGGATTTATAGTGATGATCAAGGGCAAAATATGAGGAGACAGACAGCATGACAGCCAGAAATAAAATGGTTTTTTTGGGGGTAATGTCTTTTTCCATAGCAGATATGATCCGGTTTTAGGGTAAATTGCGGGCCGTACTTTTCTGGCCCTGATACAGGGCCCGGTGGACAACATAGTCATGATCGAAAGGGTGAGGTAGTTTCTGGTCAAACTCCAGTGCCGGCA